>JBFWUB010000004.1:0-287865 GCA_050247515.1 Ramlibacter sp.
ACAAAAGCGGTGCGGTTTGCGCTGCAAGGCGCGCTAAACCCAGCGCGATCTGGCTGCGCGCGTCGCGTTCGTTTCACTCGTCGAGTGTCGTGCGATGAATTCACGACTTAATCAGACCTTCCCTAGATCAAATATATGTGCAAGCAAAGCGGTATGCGGATGCAAAGGTGTCTGCTGGTGAGATCCGCGACTTCTATGGAGCGCTTGCGACGTTCAAAGCATCTAAAGGATTGTTTGTCACGACGTCTTCATTCTCACCAGCGGCAAGAGAAGCGGCATCAAGGCTGCCCAACAAAATTGTGCTCGTTGATGGTCGCGAGTTGACTCGTTTGATGATTCGGTTTGATATCGGTTGCCGGGTCGAGGAGGCAATCCATATCAAAAAGATTGATGAAGAATTTTTCGAGTAAGAGTCCGCACTTCAATCTGTACAGTGTGAATTTTCCTATAGGCTGAGTCGCAGCGAATTTCTGATGAGCCCGAGCAAATGAATCGTTGGAATATTCCTTTGGCGCTGGAACTGGAAGTAGCAGCCCGCGACTTGCACTGTGTTTACTGCGGCGTTTCATTTTTGGAGAGTGACGCGCCATATCGTCAACGACCATCGTGGGAACACATCACCAACGATGTCAACATCGTCACACGATCGAATATCGCGCGGTGTTGCATCAGCTGTAACGCAAGCAAGGGTGCGAAGTTGCTCAAGCACTGGCTTGGATCGCGCTACTGCGAACGCAGGGGCATTTCGGCGAGTACCGTAGCGCAAGTGGTACGGGACGCGCTGATTGATGATGAGCCGAACGCCGATCAGACCGCCGCGAATATTGAAATCCTGCCTTCTATCAGTCGCTCTTCCGACGATGATTCCAACTAGTCTAGTCGTCGTCTTCCTATGCAGTTTTATTTCCGGGGTTTGTGGCCATTCGTCGAATGGCCAATCGATGCGCAGGTTTGGAGTGGCCATATAAGAAAATCAATTCCGCCACATCATCCTCCGGCGCATACAAAAACGCCGCCGACACCCCCAGCACCTTCGCCAGGTTTTGCGCCGTCAGGTAATCCGGCATATGCACGCCCAGTTCATAGCGGTTGATCCGCGTGCTGGCCACAAATTCGTCAATACCGGCCTGAATGCCCAACTGCTTTTGCGACAGGCCCGCCGCCAGCCGGGCCTGCTTGAGCCGGGCTCCCCATTGTTTTGCTGAATTGTCTGTCTTGGTCATCGCAGCCCTGTCCGTGTGGGCTACGAGATTCGTAGTTTTTGTATGATTCAGATACTACGAATTACGTAGTACGTGTTTCATCAGGGGGAGCCATGCAGTGCACATACACGCCATACCTGCCGGGGGCGCTGGTCTTCAATGGTCTGGCCTGCCGCGTCAACGGCAACGCCATCAAGAGCGAGGGCCGGGTGACGGTCAGTGAACAGGGGTTGATGTACCTGGCCGCAGGCGGTGCGCCGTTGTGGGTAGACAGGGCGCAGCTGCTGGGCGTGCGGCGGGGCAAGTTTGGTTTCTTGCCGACGGTGGTGGTCCTGCTGCCGCAAGACAGGGTCTTGGAGTTGATCGCCGTGGATGCCTGGGCGCTGGGCGAGGCCTTGCGTGCCATCGCCCAGAGTTCAAAGCTCGATCAGTTCGACGCGAAGCAGTAAAGCCGCCCCGACCCGCCCGTCCTCACCAACGCCTCCTGGCTGCACCCGGCTGACTGGTGGCTGAAGTTCCAGCTCTTGGCCCAGTTGTCGGGCAGGGGGCCGATGCGGTCGTGGTGGCCCACGATGGCCGATCCGTCGGTGCTGCTGGTCCAGCTCTTGCACGTGGTGTCCGTCTGCGGTGCAAACGCCGTGCCGTCGGCGCGGCTGCCGGTCAGGATGTCGTGCTCATTCGGCGTGTCGCCGCGGCCTTTGACCACTTCGCCTTTGTCGGTCAGCGCGGTGTCCTTGCTGATGTGGTTGCCGTTGTGCAGGTGGTCCACATCGCGGGCAATCAGCACGCCCTTGGCGTTGTACCAGGGGCCTTTGCCGATGCGGTCGCGCGCGTTCACGCCCGGCACGCCGGCCGCCGTGGCGCTGGGGAAGGTGCCCGGCGTGCTCAGGTACGCACGCCAGGTCTTGCCGCCCGCACCGGCAGCGGTGGCCAGGCGCTGGCACAGCGCGTCGGCGCCGGCCAGGCCGCCCAGGTCTGCACCCTTGCCGCTGCCGGTGCTGCTGATGAAGAACGTCATGGGGCCGGTGCTGGGCAGGCTGGCGCAGGCGCCCAGCAGGGCTGCAGCTGTGGCAGCAGCGGCGGTGGCGGCCAGGGTGCGGATACGGATCATTTCAGGGTCCTTTCGGTATTGCTTTTGCCTTGAATGGCCGGGCAGCCCCAGCGCCAGCCCATGCTATGCCGGTTGTATTTGCAGGCCACCTAGCAAACACCCGTAGTCCATCCCGTTCAGCTTCCATTCACCCGTGCTGGGGCAAGATCGCGCCATCCCCACTTTGAATAACCCCCGGTAGTACCATGCCTGCCATGCCCTTCCAATCGCTTCGCCCGCTGCTGCTGGCCGCGCTGACCGCGCTGGCGCTGGCCGGCGCGCCTGCGGTCTGGGCCGATGTGGGGCCCGACCAGGCCGCCGCCGTGGCTGCCCAGGCCACGGGCGGGCGCGTGCTGTCGGTGGACCGTGCGGGCCGCGCCTGGCGGGTCAAGGTGGTCACGGGCCGCGGCGAGGTGCGCGTGGTGATGGTTGACGCGGCCACCGGCCGGCCGATGTAGCGGCACCCCCAGCCCATGCGCCTGCTGCTGGTTGAAGACGACGCCCCCCTGCGCCTGAGCCTGGCCCTGCGGCTGGAGGCTGACGGCTTTCGCGTGGATCAGGCGGCGGATGGGCAGGACGGCTTGTTCCAGGCGCGAGAATTTCCCGTGGACCTGGCCATTGTGGACCTGGGCCTGCCCAAGCTCAGCGGCACGGCACTGGTGCAGCAGCTGCGCGCTGATGGCAAAACCCTGCCCATCCTGGTGCTCACCGCCCGCAGCAGCTGGCAGGACAAGGTGGCCGGCCTGGAAGCCGGCGCCGACGATTACCTGACCAAGCCGTTTGAATACCCGGAGCTGGCCGCGCGCATCAAGGCGCTGCTGCGCCGCGCCATGAAGGCGGCCACGGATGTGGTGGCGTTTGGGCCCGCTTCTGCGCCCCTGGCCATTGACCTGGCCGCCCAGGCCGTGACGCTGGCCGGCGCGCCGCTGGAGCTCACGGCGTTTGAATTCCGCTTGCTGGAGTTTCTGGTGCGCGAACGCGCCCGCGTGGTCAGCAAGCAGGAGCTGGCTGACTACCTGTACCCCCACGACCAGGACCGCGACAGCAATGTGCTGGAGGTGCTGATCGGCCGGCTGCGCCGCAAGCTGGACCCGGCGGGCACGCTGCAGCCGATCGAGACGCTGCGCGGGCGGGGCTACCGCTTCACGCCGCAACCCACGGTGCAATGACGGTGCTGTCCATCCGCGCGCGGCTGATCGGGGCGGGGGCCCTGGTGCTGGTGGCGTTCCTGGCGGTGGCGGGCGTGGCGCTGCAGCGCGCCCATGCCGACAGCGTGCGCGCCGCGCATTACGCGCGGCTGCAGGGCACGGTGTACCTGCTGCTGGCCGGCGCCGAGCTGGACGCCCAGGGCGCGCTGGTCATGCCGCCCGATCTGGCCGAGCCGCGCCTGGCGCTGCCGGGCTCGGGCCTGTATGCCAGCGTGCTGCATGTGCCCAGCGGCGTGCGCTGGCAATCGGCGTCGGCGGTGGGCCTGAGCCTGCCGTTTGCGCGCGGCGCGGCAGTGGGTGAATGGCGGTTTGAAGAAGTGCAGGGCGCGCCGGGGCAGGGCGGGCGTGGTGCCTACCTGGCGGCCAGCTACGGCGTGCGCTGGGCGGGCGCGGGCGGCGGCGGCGTGCCGCTGGTGCTGAGCGTGCTGGAAAGCCGCGCCACGCTGGACCGCGAATCGCTGGCCTTCAGCCGAACGCTGTGGGGCTGGCTGGCCGGCGCCGGCGTGCTGCTGCTGCTGGCCCAGGGGCTGCTGCTGCGCTGGGGCCTGCAGCCGCTGCGCCGCGTTGCCGGCGAAATCGCCCGGGTCGAAAGCGGCGCGCAGGCCGAGCTGCAGGGCCGCTACCCGGCCGAGCTGGCCGGCCTCACCGGCAACCTCAACACCCTGATCCGGCAGGAGCGTGTGCGCCAGACGCGCTACAAGGAGGCGCTGAGCTTTCTGGCCCACAGCCTGAAAACACCGCTGGCCGTGCTGCGCAATGCGCTGGGCCAGCCCCCCGGCGCGGCGCAGGATCTGCCCGCCACCGTGGCACAGCAGGTGGACCGCATGGACCACATCGTGCAGCACCAGCTGGGCCGCGCCATGGCCAGCGGCGCCGCGCGGTTTGTGCCGCGCCTGGCGCTGGCCCCGGTGGCCCAGCGCGTGCGTGAATCGCTGGCCAAGGTGTATACGGGCAAGGGGGTGCAGGTCACGCTGGATTGCCCGGCCGACTTGGCCTGGCGCATCGACGAAGGCGATGCATTCGAGCTGCTGGGCAACCTGATGGACAACGCGGTGAAGTGGGCGGGCGCGCAGGTGACGGTGCGCCTGTGGCACGAAGGCCCCGCGCTGCGCCTGCGCGTGGACGACGACGGCCCCGGCTTCACCGACACTCAGGCCGTGCTGCAGCTGCATGTGCGCGCCGACGAAAAAGTGCCCGGCCACGGCGTGGGCCTGGCCGTGGTGAACGACCTGGTGGCCAGCCACGGCGGCACCCTGGTGCTGGGCCGCGCAGACCTGAGTGGGGCGCGGGTGGATGTGACTTTGCCGGGCGTTTGAAACGGCTTGTAAAAGCCGCCGCGCACGGGGTTTTGTGCAATCGGTTCAGGAAGCATTCACGCTCCCCGGCGCACCATACGTTTCATGCCAGACCAAGGCATGCAACCCAAGGAGCTGACCATGAAAAGTACCTCTGCCACTGCCCGTATCGTCGCCGCTGCCGCCGTCGTGCTGGGCTGCCTTGCGGCCGCATCCGCCGCCCATGCGCGCAGTGACGTGCATTTCTCCATTGGCCTGAACGTGCCGGGCGTCTATGTGCAGCCCGCACCGGTCTACACCCGGCCCGCGCCGGTCTATGTGCAGCCGGCCCCGGTGTACGTACAGCCTGCGCCCGTGTACTACGGCGGCGGCCGCAACGGCGCCTGGGGCGACCGTGACCACGACGGCGTGCCCAACATCCACGACCGCTACGACAACCGCCGCCACCACGGCCACCGCGGCCACCGCGGCCCTGGTGCCCACCGCGACGCCGACCGCGACGGCGTACCCAACCGCTACGACCGCGCGCCGGGCAACCCGTATTACCGTTAAGCGGTCGGCCCCAGATGTGCAATTGGACTTTGCGCTTTCCCTCTGGTCGCCTTGCACTTCTGTAGTAGAGTGCCGGCCAGGGAGGAACCATGAAGTTAAACCAAGTTCACAAGTGGCTGTACCGCTTCGCAGCCGCTCTCGGGCTCACCTGGGCCGCTACCGTGTCCGCGCAGGACGCCGTTGCGCATTCATACATCGACCAGATCTGGCACGCTCATTACGACGTATCGGCTGATGGACGCACGGTCGAAACCGTGACTTATCGCTACAAGGTACTCCAGCACGAACGGCTGGAAGATTTCAAGGTCTACAGCTTGTCATTCAGCACAAGCATCCAGACCGGCGAGGTGCTGGAGGCGTACACCCTCAAAGCCGACGGGCGGCAAATAGACGTACCTCCGGGCAACTATCAAACGCAGACCAATCAGGGGCGGCAGGGCGCAGGCCCCGCGTTCTCGGACCGCACGCGGCTGTCGGTGGTTTTCCCGGAGCTCGCAGTGGGCGATAGCGTGCATGTCCGCTACCGAATCACTGAACGCGAGCCAATGTTCCCGGGGCAATTCTCGCTGGCTCTGTCCCAGTCTCCGTTTCGTGTTGCACAGGACGCTCGTATTGTGATCCGTCATCCCGCGTCTATGGCACTCAAGACGCAAGCCTTTTTCTTCCAGCCTCAGCCGGAAGTCGTGGCCGACGGTTTCCGCACCCGAGAGTGGCGTTGGACCAACCCTTCACCGCGCAGTTACGACGCGGACCGTGACAACGGCATCTGGAAGATTTCTGAAACGCCGATGGTGCTGGCGTCCACCTTCCAGAGCTATGAGGCCATTGCAAAAGCCTACGGCGACCGGGCCTTGCCGCGCGCCCAGCCCGATCAACGGGTGCGTGAAATCGTAAAGGACGTGCTGCTTGATGAAGCGCAGCCACGCGAAAAGGCCCGCAAGCTCTACGAATGGGTTTCACGCAACATCACCTACGGCGGCAACTGCATTGGCGTGGGTGCCGTGGTGCCCCGTGAATTGAACGTGGTGCTGGACAACCGCATGGGCGATTGCAAGGATCATGCGACTTTGCTTCAGGCGATGTTGTCGGCAGCCGGCATCACGAGCGAACAGGTTCTGGTAAACGCAGGCAGCAGCTATGAACTGGCTGAAGTTCCGGTGGTGTCCATGGTCAACCATGTCATGAACTATCTGCCGACCTTGGGACTCTACGTGGACGCCACCGCCAAGGAAATCCCGTTTGGCTATTTGCCAACACAGGCGTACGCCAAGCCCGTGATCCACGTTGGCCGCGAAAAAGCGCTGGCCAAGGTGCCGGACCAGCGTCACCAGGATAACGAGCAACGCCTGTTCATGAAACTGAAAATCGCTGCTGATGGTTCTGCAACTGGCGAGTTGAACGTGGCGCTCAAAGGTGTAAACGCAGCAAATGTGCGCTCCTACATGCGCGCATTGACTGCCGATGCGGAAAAAGACTTTGTGCGCCGGGTATTTTCATCCAGCGGAATGCGCGGCAACGGCACTGTGAGCAGGGGGGCTACCCAGGGACTGTCAGACAACTATGCATTCAGCATGACTTTCTCGGTGTCGGGGTTTCTGCGCGGCGGCTCCAACGGGGCTTTCAGCCTGGAGCCTGTTTTGAATACCCCGCTGCCAGTGACCGCGTTTGCCAATGTTGCGGATCGCCCCGAGGCTACGCGGGCCAGCTACTGCTATGGATTTCATTCGTATGAAACCTATGACATCGAACTGGCGCCTAACCTCAAGCTCCTGTCAGTACCTGATCCGCTCGAGGTCAAAGCCAGTTTGGTGGACTACTCCGCGCGCTACGAACAAGTGCCCTCTGGCTTGCGTGTTACGCGTGAGCTTCATGACAAAACGCCGGTCAGCATTTGCCAGGCAGACATGATGACGCTTCTTCACAAGCAGGCCGAGCCGGTCGGCGAGAACTTGCGTGCGCAGGTGCTTTACCGACGTTCAGCACCGTGATTCGTGGCCGGGCCCATGAGGCCCGGCCACTCCGGGCTTACGCCAGGTCGAACCTGTCCAGGTTCATCACCTTCACCCAGGCCGCCACGAAGTCGTTCACCAGCTTCACTTCGCCGTCGGCGCAGCCATAGACTTCGGCCAGCGCGCGCAGCTGTGAATTGCTGCCAAACACCAGGTCGGCCACGGTGGCGGTCCACTTCACGACGCCGGTCTTGCGGTCGCGGCCTTCCAGCACGCCGCCGCCGCCGGCGGCCTTGCTCCACTGCGTGCCCATGTCCAGCAGGTGGGTGAAGAAGTCATTGCTCAGCGTGCCGGGGCGTTGGGTGAATACGCCGTGCTGTGTGCCGCCGGTGTTGGCGCCCAGCACGCGCAGGCCGCCAACCAGCGCCGTCATCTCGGGCGCGGTCAGGGTCAGCAGCTGGGCCTTGTCCACCAGCATTTCGGCGGCAATGTCTTCCATGCCCTTCTTAGCGTAATTGCGAAAGCCGTCGGCCGGCGGCTCCATCACGGCAAAGGCCTGCACGTCGGTCTGCTCCTGCGTGGCGTCGGTGCGGCCGGGGGCAAAGGGCACGGTCACGTAGTGGCCGGCCTTTTGCGCGGCGGCTTCCACCGCGGCGCTGCCGGCCAGCACGATCATGTCGGCCAGCGATATTTTTTTGCCGCTGGTCTGTGCTGCGTTGAATTCCTTTTGCAGGGCTTCCAGCTTGGGCAGCACCTGGGCCAGTTCGGCCGGCTGGTTCACCGCCCAGTCTTTTTGCGGGGCCAGGCGGATGCGTGCGCCATTGGCGCCGCCGCGCTTGTCGCCACCGCGGAAGGTGCTGGCTGAGGCCCAGGCGGTGCTGACCAGCTGGCTCACCGTCAGTCCGGACGCCAGCACCCTGGCCTTCAGCGTGGCGATGTCCTGCGCGTCCACCAGCGCGTGGTCCACCGGGGGCACCGGGTCCTGCCACACCAGCACCTCCTGCGGCACCAGCGGGCCCAGGTAGCGCGCGCGCGGGCCCATGTCGCGGTGGGTCAGCTTGAACCAGGCGCGGGCAAATGCATCGGCAAACTCGGCCGGGTTCTGGTGGAAGCGGCGCGAGATTTTTTCAAACGCCGGGTCCATGCGCAGCGACAGGTCGGCCGTGGTCATCATCGGCGGGTGCTTCAGGCCGGGCACGTGCGCGTCGGGGATCATGTGCTCGGGCTTGCAGTTCCTGGGCGTCCACTGGTGGGCGCCGGCGGGGCTCTTGGTCAGCTCCCATTCGTAGCCGAACAGCATGTCGAAGTAGCCGTTGTCCCACTTCGTCGGGTTGGGCTTCCAGGCGCCTTCAATGCCGCTGGTGGTGGTGTGCGCGCCACGGCCGGACTCAAACTGGTTGGCCCAGCCCAGGCCCTGCTGTTCAATCGGCGCGCCTTCGGGCTCGGGGCCCACCAGCTTGGGGTCGCCTGCGCCGTGGGCCTTGCCAAAGGTGTGGCCGCCGGCCACCAGGGCCACGGTTTCCTCGTCGTTCATGGCCATGCGGGCGAAGGTTTCGCGCACGTCGCGGCCTGAGGCCACCGGGTCGGGTTTGCCGTTGGGGCCTTCGGGGTTCACATAGATCAGGCCCATCTGCACGGCGGCCAGGGGGTTGGCCAGCTCGCGTTCGCCGCTGTAGCGCTGGTCGCCCAGCCAGGTGCTCTCGGGGCCCCAGTAGGCGCTTTCGTCGGGTTCCCAGCTGTCGGGGCGGCCGCCGGCAAAGCCAAAGGTCTTGAAACCCATGGTTTCCATGGCCATGTTGCCGGCCAGCACGATCAGGTCGGCCCACGACAGGCGGGCGCCGTATTTCTGCTTGATGGGCCACAGCAGGCGGCGCGCCTTGTCCAGGTTGCCGTTGTCGGGCCAGCTGTTCAGCGGCGCAAAGCGCTGCTGGCCGGTGCCTGCGCCGCCACGCCCGTCATGGATGCGGTAGGTGCCCGCGGCGTGCCAGGTCATGCGTACAAACAGGCCGCCGTAATGGCCCCAGTCGGCCGGCCACCAGTCTTGAGAATCGGTCATCAGCGCCTTCAGGTCGTTGACCACGGCGTTCAGGTCCAGCTTCCTGAATTCTTCAGCGTAGTTGAAGCCGGCGCCCATCGGGTCCGACTTGGCAGAGTTCTGATGCAGGATGCCAAGCTTGAGCTGCTTGGGCCACCAGCTCGCGTTGGTGGGCGTGCCCGACACGGTATGCGCGGTGGCGTGGCCCGAGAAGGGGCATTTGGCTTCATTGGTCATGGCTATCTCCTGTGGCAACTCGATTGAGAGAGCCTTGACTGTAGGCGGTAGCGTGCTTTTGAGCCATTGGGTTTTGCCAATGGCGGCCATAGGCACCTCGCGGGGTGCCTTGATGCTGGATCAGGCCGCCAGCTTCGCGCTGGCGAGCCGGTTCAGGCTCACGCCTTGTTCTGCCGCCATGAGCGCGAGATTGCGGTGCACCAGCGGCGGGATGCGGACGCGGAACTCGCCGCTGTAGGTTTTCTCGGCCAGAGCCTCTGGTACCTGCTCGCCGTTCGCCTGCATGTCAGCCACAACGCCTGCTACAAGCTTCTGGATGCCTTTCAGCGCGGCCTCCGGCGTCTTGGCCAGCCAGCTCAGGGAGGGAAACTCCGCGCAAAGCCCTACGTGCTCACCGTCCTCTGGTGACCAGGTAACTCGATAGGTATAGTGCTTGATGTTCATGATGTTGCCCCCAGCTTGTCGATGGCTTGCAGAACCTGCCTGACCTGATACGGCTTGGCCTTGCCCTTGGCATTTTGAATATTCACGCGCGGGTCGCCTGCCCAGGGCGTTTTGAAGATCGCATGGCTGCTGCCGTCTGGCCGCGGAGGGCCAGAAAAGGCTTTGCATACTTTTTTGAGGTCATTGAATCCCACGCTGGCGGGTTCCCTTCGCATCTGTTCAAGCAGTTTTTCCAGCGCGACCATATAAGTGCAAATGGTGTCACTATTGGCCCCATGCGTCAGGTCGTTCCGGGCGGCATACTACGGCTTGAAGGAACCTCATGACCTCTGACGCAACAGACGCAAACCGCGCCGTCGCCCTGTACTGGGACTTTGAAAACCTCCACGCCAGCCTGTGTGAAGACAAGGACCCTGGCGCCTATGCCCGCCCCGACAACCGCTTCAAGCCGCAGGAGCCTTTGGTGGACGTGCAGGCGGTGGTGGACCTGGCTGCGACATTCGGGCCCATCGCCATCAATCGCGCGTATTGCAACTGGCAGTTTTTTGCGCGCTACCGGGACGTGCTGATGCACAACGCCGTCGAGCTGCACCAGCTGTTTCCGCCCGGCGGCGCAGCCAAGAACGGCGCCGACATCCGCCTGTGCCTGGACGCAATGGACGATGTAGGCCGCCATGCGCACATTGCCACCGTGGTGGTGGTCAGCGGCGACAGCGACTTCATGCCGCTGGCGCACAAGCTGCGCGCGGCAGGGCGCACGCTGGTGGGTGTGGGCACGCGCAGCGCCACCAACCGGCACTGGGCCAGCAGCTGCCACCACTTCCACTACTACGACACGTTGCCGCCCAGTGCCATGGCCGAGGTGCCCCGCGCGTCATGACCCGCGTGCTGCGGCGCATCCTGCCGGTGATCGTGCTGTCGCAGTTTGCAGGCACGTCGCTGTGGTTTGCCGTCAACGCCGTCATGCCCGACCTGCAACTGGCCTGGGGCCTGCCCGCGGCCTCTGTGGGCTCGCTGACTTCGGCCGTGCAGCTGGGCTTTGTGGCAGGCACGCTGGTGTTTGCGCTGCTGATGCTGGCCGACCGGTTTGCGCCGCCCGCCGTGTTTCTGGTGTGCTCGCTGCTGGGGGCGGCGGCCAATGCAGCCATCGTGTGGGCGGACGGGCATTACCCCACGCTGCTGGCACTGCGTTTTGGGGTGGGCTTTTTATTGGCGGGCATTTACCCGGTGGGCATGAAGATCGCCGCCAGCTGGTACCGCAGCGGCCTGGGCGCCGCGCTGGGCGTGCTGATCGGCGCGCTGGTGCTGGGTACCGCGCTGCCCTATGGCTTGCGTGCGTTGGCGGGCGGCGCGGCGCTGGCGGCGGCTGTGCCCTGGCAGGCGGTCGTGCTGGGTGTGTCGGGGCTGGCTGTGCTGGGCGGGCTGGCCACCTGGTGGCTGGTGCCCGTGGCAGTGCCGGCCGGGCCGGGCTCCGGGGCTGCGCCCATCAGCCCGCGTGCGCTGGTGCAGGTGTGGACGGACCGGCGCCTGCGCGCGTCGGTGTTTGGCTACTTTGGCCATATGTGGGAGTTGTATGCCTTCATTGTGCTGGTGCCGCTGATCCTGTCCGCGCAGCTGTCGTCCGTCACGGCCATCAGTGCGGCTGCGTTCTGGGTGATCGGGGCGGGCTTTGCGGGCTGCGTGGGCGGCGGCCTGCTGGTGCGCCGCTGGGGCAGCGCGCGCGTGGCCCAGGTGCAGCTGGCCTGCAGCGCCGCGTGCTGCCTGCTGTCGCCCTTTATGCTGGGCGCGCCGTTCGCGTTGTTCATGGTCTGGCTGCTGGTGTGGGGTGCCACGGTGGCCGGGGATTCGCCGCAGTTCTCCGCGCTGACGGCGCAAAATGCGCCGCCTGCCGTGGTGGGCAGCGTGCTGACGTTCACCAACTGCATCGGGTTCCTGATCTCTGTGCTGACCATCCAGCTCTTTGTGGCGGCGGCGCAGGCCTGGCCGCTGGCACGGGTGCTGCCCTGGCTGGCCGTGGGGCCGCTGGCTGGCTTGTGGATGATGCGGCCCCTGCTGATGAAAAGGAGCGTGTGATGAAAGGTTTGTCGTCGCTGGGCGCGCTGGTGTATTCCACCGAATCGGGCCGCATGTGCCCGGAGTGCCGCCAGCCGGTGGCGCAGTGCACCTGCAAACAGGCCGCGCGCGCCGTGCCCGCGGGCGACGGCATCGTGCGCGTGCAGCGCGAGACCAAGGGCCGCGGCGGCAAGGCGGTGACGGTCATTCGCGGTGTGCCGCTGGATGCGGATGCGCTGGCCACTTTAGGCAAGCAGGTCAAGACCGCGTGTGGCTCCGGCGGCACCGTGAAGGACGGCGTGATCGAGGTGCAGGGCGACCATGTGGAGCGCGTGATGGCGCTGCTGGCCGCTCAGGGCTACAAGGTGAAGCGGTCAGGGGGCTAGACGATACACTTGCATCCTTGTAACAAGGGCGGTAGCAATCAAGGCGCAAAATAGCGGCCCGGCTTATATCCAGCAGATTAAACATTCATGCCTAACATCGCATCGATCCTCAAGAGTGAAATTTCCCGTGTGGCGCGCAAGGAACTGCGCAGCGAAACACAGGCACTGAAAAAATCAAACGCGCAATACCGCACGCAAATCGCAGAGCTCAAGCGTCGCCTGCAGGCACTGGAACAACAGGTCAAGCGCCTGGGCAAGGTGACTGCCAAGGTCGCGCCGGCCGCAAAGGAAGAGTCCTCAACCCCCGGCATCCGCTTCAGTGCCAAGGGCTTTGCCGCGCAGCGCCAGCGTCTGGGCCTGTCGGCCGCCGCGCTGGCCAAGATCCTCGGCGTGTCGCAACTGTCTGTCTATAAATGGGAAGGCGGCAAGGCCCGCCCCCGCGCCAAACAGCTTGAGGCCATTGCCACGCTGCGCACCATGGGCAAGCGTGAAGCCAATGCGCGGCTGGAAGCTGCCGACGCGCAGGCCTGACGGGCAGGCGGGCCGCCCGCACTATGAACCCCGCCATGACGCGCGTCGTCACGCAAGCCAGGGCCACGGCGCTGCGCCTGTGGCAATGGGCCCGCGCCCACCCCTGGCGCGCCGTGGCGCTGTTGCCAGCGCTGGCCGTGCTGTATGTGCTGGTGCTGATCCCATTCACGCCCAGCATTGGCGACATCAGCAGGGCGCGCACCGAAAAGCCCGCGACCGTGGTGTCGCTGGACAACAAGGTGCTGGCCACCTACCAGCGCATCAACCGCGACTGGGTCAAGCTGCCCGCCATTTCGCCGCCCGTGGTGCAGGCGCTGATCGCCACCGAAGACCACCGCTTTTACGAACACCACGGCATTGACGTCAGGCGCACCGTGGGCGCGGTGCTGCATACGCTGACCGGCGACCGCCAGGGCGGGTCGACCATCACGCAGCAGCTGGCGCGCAACCTGTACCCCGAACAGATCGGCCGCTCGGTCAGCATCACGCGCAAGCTGCGCGAGGCCATCACCGCGCTGAAGATCGAGGCCGTGTATTCCAAGGACGAGATCCTGGAGTCGTACCTGAACACCGTGCCCTTCCTTTACAACGCGCACGGCATCGAGATGGCCGCGCGCACCTACTTTGACAAGGGCGCGGGCAAGCTGGACGTGCTGGAGGCCGCCACGCTGATCGGCATGCTCAAGGGCACGGCTTACTACAACCCGGTGACGCAGCCTGAACGCTCGCTGCAGCGGCGCAACATTGTGCTGGCCCAGATGGCCAAGCACGGCAAGCTGAGCGACAAGCAGCTGGAGCTGCTGAAAAAGCGCCCGCTGAAGCTGGACTTTGAACGCCAGCCCGAGGCGCTGGGCCCGGCGCCCCACCTGTCGCGCCAGCTGCGCCGCTTCCTGATCGACTGGGCGGACCGCAACGGCTACGACATTTATTCAGATGGCCTGGTGGTGCGTACCACGATCGATTCACGGCTGCAGGCCATGGCCGTGCAGGCCGTGGCGCGACAGGGTGATTCATTGCAGCGCCTGGCAGACGGGCAGTGGGGCCCGCGCTCGGGCTTTGCGCCCAACCGCCCGCTGGTGCAGGAGCTGCTGCGCGAAACGCCGCAGTACAAGGCGGCGCGCGAAGCTGGCCAGACCGAGGCGCAGGCGCTCAAGAGCCTGGGTGCCGATGCCGCGTTGATGAAATCGCTGCGTGAGGAAAAGGCGCGCCTGTCGGCGGGCTTCATGGCGCTGGATCCGCGCAACGGGCAGGTCCGCGCCTGGGTGGGCAGCCGCGACTTTGTCAAGGACCAGTTTGACCATGTGGCGCAGGCGCGCCGCCAGCCGGGTTCGACCTTCAAGCCGTTTGTGTATGGCGCGGCCTTTGAACAGGGCATGAGCCCGGGCGAGGTGCTGATGGACGAGCCGGTGGAAATTGCCCTGGGCGGCGGCCAGGTCTGGCGGCCCACCGACGGCGGCGAGCCCAGCTATCTGCCCATGACGCTGCGCGATGGCCTGGCGCAGTCCAGAAATACCATCACGGCCCAGGTGGTCAACCGCGTGGGCGCGCAGCGGGTGGCGGCGCTGGCGCGCGCCATGGGTGTGCGCCAGAGCAAGCTGGAAGAGGTGCTGTCGCTGGCGCTGGGCACCAGCCCGGTGACGCTGCGCGAGATGGTGGCCGCCTATGGCACGCTGGCCAACGGCGGCAACTACATCGAGCCCACGGTGATCCTGCAGGTGGAGGACCGCGACGGCAAGGTGCTGGAGGCGTTTGCGGCGCCCGCGCCCGAACCCGCGCTGCCCCAGCCCGCGGCCGACCGGCTGCTGGATGCGCTGCGCGGCGCCATCGACCGCGGCACGGGCGCGTCCATCCGGGGCCGCTTTGGCATCCAGGCCGACGTGGCCGGCAAGACCGGCACCACCCAGGACAACACCGACGGCTGGTTCATCCTGATGCACCCGCACCTGGTGGCGGGCGCCTGGGTGGGCTTTAACGACAGCCGCCTGACCATGAGCGACGGCTACGGTCAGGGCGCGCGCAGTGCGCTGCCCATGGTGGGCGATTTCTTCCAGGCGGCGCTGCGCACCCGGGTGCTGGACGGGCAGGCGGCCTTCAGTGCGCCGCGCGAATCGTTTGCGCCGGCCGAGCCGCCCCCGGCCAGCATCGACCCCGGTGGTTTCAGCAGCGCCAATGGGGGCACCGCTCCCGGGTTTGGAGGCGGCGTACCCGCAGAGGCGATGGTGGGCGTGCCCAACCCCGCGCCCCAGCCGGTGGTCACCGCGCCCGTGGCCCAGCCGCCCGCGGCGCGGATCATCAGCATCCCGCCGATGGACCCGCAACAGGGCACGCGCATCATCGGCATACCGCCGCAGGCAAACCCATAGCCGTGCGGGGGCGTTACCATCGCCCATGCGCAAAACCTATCCCCTCACCGTCGAGGGCAAACACCCCGACCGCGTGCTTGACGCGGTCAAGCACGACATCCGCAAATACCTCAAGCGCGAACGCCGCCGTGAATTGCCCGCGGGCACCGACTTCTGGGACTTTGACTGCAAGTTCGGCCTCTGCGCTGAATCCGCCGCGCCAGCCCATCTGGCCACGGTCATTCCGCAGCTGGACGCTGCCGCGCGCGAAGGCGCCACGTCGGTGTATGTAGAGATCCTGGCGCGGGCCGCCAAACGCAAGGCCCGAGCCCCGGGCCAGGCACCGGCTGACGAGGCCGGCGACGCCTGAGGCGGCGTCAGGCCCCGCCGCCGCGCACGGTGGCTGCCGCTGCCGCGCGCAGCTTGTCCTTCTTGCTGGGGCGCTTGCCCTTGACGCCGCCGTTGCCGTCGCCCCGATCGTGGGCGGGCGGCGCAGCCACGTCCACCGGCTCAAAGCCTTCGACCCGCTCACGCGGCAGGCTCAGGCCCTGGCGTTTTTCAATCAGCGCAAAGTGGGCCGCCGTGCCGGCGCTTACGAAGCTGATGGCCAGGCCGGCCTCGCCCGCGCGGCCGGTGCGGCCGATGCGGTGCACATAGTCGGTGGGTGAGCGCGGCAGGTCGTAATTGACCACCACCGGCAGCTGCGCAATATCGATGCCGCGCGCGGCCAGGTCGGTGGTGACCACCACCTCCCAGCGTTCGTCGCGGAATTCCTGCAGCACCTGCTGGCGCGCGCCCTGGCTCAGGTCACCATGGAACGGCGTGGCAAACACGCCGGCCTTGTACAGCTTGGCGGCCACGATGTTGGCGGCGTACTTGGTGGCCACGAAAACCAGCGCGCGTGGCCAGCCCTGGCTTTTGACCAGGTGGCGCAGCAGTTGTGTGCGTTGGCCCGCGTCCACCTCGATCACGCGCTGCACGATGGCCGGCGCGGTGTCGGGCGTGTCGTCCACCTCCACCCGCACCGGCTCGCGCAGCAGCGCACCGGCCAGGCCCTGCACCGCGTCGGGGAAGGTGGCCGAGAAAAGCAGGTTTTGCCGCTGCGCCGGCAGCAGGGCCAGCACACGTTTGAGCTCGTCGGCAAAGCCCAGGTCCAGCAGGCGGTCGGCTTCGTCCAGCACCAGCAGGCTCACGGCGGCGAGCTTCAGCGCGTTGTGGTCCACCAGGTCCAGCAGGCGCCCGGGCGTGGCCACTACCACCTCGGCGCCGCCGCGCAGGCCCATCATCTGCGGGTTGATGGACACACCGCCGAACACCACGGCCACGCGGGGCCGCTGGGGCAGGTGCTGCGCCAGCGAGCGGATGACCTCGCCCACCTGGGCGGCCAGCTCGCGCGTGGGTACCAGTACCAGCGCGCGCGTGCGCCGCGGGCCGGGCTTGAGGCCTTGCAGGAATTGCAGCAGGGGCAGGGCGTAGGCGGCCGTTTTGCCCGAGCCCGTCTGGGCACGGCCCAGCAGGTCGGCGCCGCGCAGAGCGGGTGGTATGGCGCCCAGCTGGATCGGTGTGGGGCTGGTAAAACCTGCCGCGGCGGCTGCGCGCAGCAGTTCGGGCGACAGGCCCAGGGAGGCAAAGGACATGGGTACTTCAGGGCGCGCGGTGCAGGCGGGGCGCCGACAGCAGGGCCAGATTGTCGTCGATGGCTTCGTCCAGCAGGCGCCAGCGGCCGCCCAGCTTGCCCACGATCATCAGTGTCTTCAGGGACTTGAGGTCCTTGACCGTGGGGGCCACCTTGATCTGTGCGATCGCGGCGTCGGTGTTGCCGGCCTTGATGAGGGTGAGTACCTTCGCGGCCCAGTCGTTGTCTTTGGCCATGTCAGCCTCCTTTGCGCAGCTTGGGTTGCACCTGCGCCAGCAGTTCGTACGATCGCACGCGCAGCGCATGGTCAAACATCTGGGTGGGCACCATCAGCTCGTCGGCGCCGGTCAGGTCGATGAAGGCCTGCACTTTGTCCAGCACTGTCTGCGGCGAGCCGATCGCGTAGCACGACATCACCGTGTCCAGCACGGCGCGCTCCTGCGGGCCCGCGTTGTCATAGTAGCCCGGGCGCGGCGGCGGCAGCTTGCCCGGCCGGCCGGTGCGCAGGTTCACAAAGGCCTGCTGCATGGACGTGGCCAGGTCCCGGGCCTCGGCGTCGGTGGGCGCGGCAAACACGCCGTAGCCCAGCATCACATACGGCTTTTGCAGCTGGGCCGACGCCTTGAACGTGCCGCGGTAGATGTCGATGGCCTGCATCATCTGCGCCGGTGCGAAGTGCGACGCAAACGCAAACGGCAGGCCCAGCATGGCAGCCAGCTGCGCGCCAAACAGGCTGGAGCCCAGAATCCACACCGGCACCTTGGCCCCCTGGCCCGGCACGGCCCGCACACGCTGCTGGGGTGCGTCCGACATGTAGTCCATCAGTTCCACCACGTCGCGCGGGAATTCGTCGGGGTCGGACGACAGGTTGCGCCGCAGCGCATGGGCCGTGGCCTGGTCGGAGCCCGGCGCGCGGCCCAGGCCCAGGTCGATGCGCCCGGGGTACAGCGCCTGCAGCGTGCCAAACTGCTCGGCAATGACCAGCGGCGAATGGTTGGGCAGCATGATGCCGCCCGCGCCCACGCGGATGCTGTGCGTGCCCGCGGCCACATGGCTGATCAGGATGGAGGTGGCCGCGCTGGCAATGCCGGGCATGCCGTGGTGTTCGGCCAGCCAGTAGCGCGAATAGCCCAGGCGCTCGGCGTTTTGCGCCAGGCTCAGGGTGTTGCGAAACGATTGCGCAGCGTCGCTGCCTTCGGTGACGGGGGACAGGTCCAGGACGGATAGAGGGAACATGAGCCCGAGTGTCGCGCAAGACGGGCTGCGGCGCTGCAACAGGGGTTTGCCGCCCTGTCCCCTGCGTGGCAGGACACGCAGGCCACGGCCCCTACACTTCGCCGCTACAACAGGAGACCTTTGCCATGATCACGCTGTGCGGTTCCCCCATTTCCAACTATTACAACAAGGTCAAGCTGGCCCTGCTGGAAAAGGGCGTTCCCTTTGCCGAGGAGCTTGTGTCCACCAAGAGCACCGACCCGGCCGTGCTGGCGGCGTCGCCTCTGGCCAAGATCCCGTTCATCCGCACGCCCCAGGGCGGCCTGTGTGAAAGCCAGGCGATCCTGGAGTACATCGAGGCCGCCCACCCCAGCCCGTCGCTGCTGCCGGCCGACCCGTACGCGGCGGCGAAGGTGCGCGAGCTGACGATCTTCATCGACCTGCACCTGGAGCTGGTGGTGCGCGACCTGTACCCGCAGGCTTTTTTTGGCGGCACGGTCAGCGACAGCAACAAGGCACGCGTGCAAAAGCAGCTGCAGAAAAACATTGCGGCCTTCAAGCAGCTGGCCAAATTCGCGCCGTTTGTGGCGGGTGATACCTTCACCCAGGCCGACTGCTCCGCGTTTGCCAACTTGCCGCTGCTGGGCATGGCCACCAAGGCCGTGCTGGGCGAAGACATGCTGCTGGCCGCCGGCATTGACTACAAGCCCTACATGAAGCTCGTGGGCGAGCGCCCCGCGGCGCAAAAGGTCGTGGCCGACCGCAAGGCTGCTGCCACGCGCGCATGAGCACGGTCATGCCGGCACAATCCGGCCCATGACCTTGCCCGTTTCCGCCATCAGCAGCTGGCACGCCCATGTGTACTTTGACGCCGCCAGCCGCGACGCGGCCTGGGCGCTGCGTGAGCGCATTGAGGCCGCTTTGGGTGATCGCATCCAGATGGGCCGCTTTCATGAAAAGCCGGTGGGTCCGCACCCGATGTGGAGCTACCAGCTGGCGTTTGATGCGACCCGGTTTGCCGATGTGGCGGGCTGGCTCACGTTGAACCACGGCACGCTGGACGTCTTCATGCACCCCAACACCGGCGATGAGTTGCGCGACCACCGCGATTGCGCGCTGTGGCTGGGCCGGTCGCATGTGCTGGATTTGCGTGCGGTGGGCGGTTAGGCGCCCAACCCCAGCGCGTCATACACCCGCGCCGCCGCATACGCATCGTTGGCTGCATAGACCAGTTGCGCTTCGCTCAGGCGCGGGTTGGCCCAGTTGGAGGTGGCGGCTTTTTTGGATTTGATGAAGCGGCGGTTGAACAGCACCGCCACCGCGCCCTTGACGCCCATGTCCTTGCGCCAGCCGTCCTGGTGGAACACATGGTTCAGGTCCAGCACATCGGCCGGCTGCACGCGCAGCTTGCTGACGATGCGCTTGTGGTCGTCGCCCAGGCCGAAGCCGGCCTTGGGCACGCCGGGGTGGGCCAGCAGGGCCGCCACCACGTCGCGGCAGGGCGCGTCGTGCAGCTGGAAGACCCACGCCCGCTCGGTGGTGGACAGCTGCACGATGTGCGGCCCGTCGGATACCTGGTCCTTGAAGAAGGTGGGTTTGGATTCGGTGTCAAAACCCCAGGCGCCGGCGCGCGCCAGCGCGTCAAACGCGCGTTCGGCCTGCTCGCGCGTGGCCACCAGCTCGATGCGGTCCAGCCCGAGCCGCTCAAACGGCTCCAGCAGGGCAATGTCTTCCTTGGACGGGGCGGTGCGGTGCATGGGCCGATGTTACGCGGCCCGTGCGGACCGTCAGCGTGCTACCAGCACGGGCACGGTGGATTCGGTCACCACGCGCGCCGCCACGCTGCCCAGCATGAGCCTAGCAATGCCCGAGCGGCCGTGCGAGCCCACCACGATCAGGTCGGCGCCCAGGTCTTTCGCGGTCTGCAGGATGCCCACCGACGCGCCCACGTCCTCCACCACGCGCGGTGCCACGGCGACCTTGGGGCCGCCCTCGGCGGCCAGCCTGTCAATGGCCGCATGCGCCTGCGACGCGTGGTCCATGGCCGCGGCCATGTAGGCCTGAAAGCCCATGGGGTTGGCCTCGCCCAGGCCGAGGTACGGGTAAGGGTCTACTACGTACAGTGCGGTCAGCTGGGCGCCGTGGCTGCGCGCCAGGCCAATGGCCAGCGCGGCCGCATGGGTGGAGGCAGCCGAGCCGTCGGTGGCCAGCAGGATGTGCTTGAACATGGTGGATTCCTTTCAGTCGCTTGGGTGATGGGCCCCATCGTGCCGGGCCGCCCGCGCACGTCGCTTGACCTGCATCAAGGCGCCCCGGCATGCGCGGGCCATGATGGCAGGCATGAACGCAGCTCCCGTCCAGCCGCCCGCCGCCCTCGGCGCACCCCTGGTTGATTTCTCACGCTGCCATCTGGGCATCGTCTCGCAGCTGGAGTCCTTTTCGGACCTGCCAGAACTGCTCGGCCCGGCAGCCCAGGCGCGTGTGGTGGCCCAGGGCACGCTGGACCTGTTCAAGGACAGTGTGTTTGCCCACCATGCGGACGAGGAAAAGGAGCTGTTCCCCGCCGTGCTGCGCAGCGCCCAGCCGGGCGAGGAGGCCGACCTGGTTCAGTCCATGACGCAGCGGCTGGTCAAGGAGCACCGCAGCATCGAAGCGCTGTGGCGGCAGCTGGAGCCCGCGGTGCGCGACGCCGCGCGGGGCAAACCCGCCACCGTGGACCCGGCTGCGGTGCAGCAGCTGGTGGTGGACTACCTGGCCCATGCGCGATTCGAGGAAGAGCATTTCCTGCCGATGGCCGCGCACATCCTGTCGCGCAACATGAATCATGTGGCGGCCCTGGACATGGCGTTGCACCTGCGCCACGCCGTTCCGGCCATTCCGGCCTACATCTGAGTCAGGCCGCCGCGGGCGCGGCGGACCCGACGGGCCACAGGCGCGTCATGGCGGCAAAGGCCAGCGCGCCCAGCACCAGCGCCGCCGCGGCGATTTCCAGCGACAGCGTGAAGCCCGCCGCCGGGGTGGCCGCGCGCGCGAGCATGGCCGCCGCCAGCGG
The DNA here is from genome assembly GCA_050247515.1 of Ramlibacter sp. Taxonomy (GTDB): domain Bacteria; phylum Pseudomonadota; class Gammaproteobacteria; order Burkholderiales; family Burkholderiaceae_C; genus RAM1. Next base: position 21,227 of record JBFWUB010000004.1, read on the forward strand.
CGGCCCCACGATCTGGCCCAGCCCGTACAGCGCCGTCAGCAGCCCCATCAGCGCCGCGGGCGCCTGCGGACGGATGCGCCGCACCTCCTGCATGGCAAAGAAGGTGATCGCGGTGAAAGGCAGGCCCAGCAACAGGCTGCCCAGGGCAAAGCCGGTCAGGCTGGGGCTGAACAGACCGACCCCGATGCCCAGGGCCTGGACGGCGTAGCAGGCCGCCAGCAGCAACCGCAGATCAAGTGAGGTGCGCAGGCGCGACGCCATCAGCGCACCGGCAATCACACCCATGCCGAAGATGGGCCAGAACATGTCCAGCCACGCGGAGCCCGGCAGCGACTGCCGTGCGATCACCGGCAGGAAGGTGGCCGTGATGATGTAGCCAAACCCCGCCAGGCCATAGGCCAGCGTGAGGGTGGCGACCTCGGCCACGCCGTGGCGGCCCTGCGCCCCGGCGCTGCCAGGCGCCGGCGCGGCGGGCGCGGGCAGTTCGTGGCGCGGTGCCAACACCGGCCACACCAGCGCCGTCAGCACCGCGGCCAGCAGGCCAAACACCAGCCAACCGGCGGCCGCTGTCCAGTGCCAGGCCACCATGCCGCTGGCAGCCAGCCCGCTGAGCACAATGCCCGCGCCCGGCCCGGTGTAGATGACGGCGCCCATGGTGGGCACGCCCAGGCGCGCCAGCTGCCCCAGGCACCAGCCCGAGGTGTACACAAACACCAGTGCACTGGCCACGCCCGCGGCAAAGCGCAGCAGGGCCCACGCGGCCGGCCAGTGCAGGGCCATGCCCAGCGTCAGCGCACAGGTGGCCACCAGCCCGGTGCGCACCAGCAGCGTGAAGCGCAGCGGCGGCAGCGGGCCAAAGCGCCGCCAGGCCCAGGGCTGCAGCGTGCACAGCAGCGCGCCCACCAGGTAGCCCAGGTAATTGGCGCTGGCCAGCCAGCTGGCCGTGGGCAGGTTGACCACGCCGTCGGCCAGCATCATGGGCAGCAGTGGCGTGAAGGCAAAGCGGCCGATGCCCATGGCCACTGCTAACGAAAGCATTCCTGCGGCGGCGGCCTGCCACGGTTTGAGCGGGGAAGTCATTGGCCGCGATTTTGTCAGGCGGTTGATCACCCTGCCTGTCACATGCCATGATGGGGGCCTGAACACCCGCACCTCAACATGAAGTTACTCAAACGCCTGCTGTCTGGCGGCCCGGACCAGCAGGCCCCCAAGCTGGAGGCGCCGTCGCAGGTGGACGGCCAGGAAGAGTCCCGCATGACGGACCTGGGCAGCCAGACCCATACACGGCGCGAGCTGCTTCGGGTGTTGACGCGCGACACGCTTCGCTATTGCGGCATCCCCGAAGGCTGGGTCGATTGCCAGGTGCTGGTGGTCAATACCCGCAAGGGCGAAACCCATATGCATGCCCGCCTGGTGGTGCGTCACTGGGACGAGCAGTTGCTGCGCCACGCGGTGGCATTCGAGCGTCGGCTCATGGCCGAGATCCACCGCTTTGAACCGCAGGCGTCTGAATGGCTGCACAGCATCACCTGGCAGTTCAAGACCGACAACTGTCCCGTCACCGAGATGCCGCCGCCCGAGAGCTGGACCGGCGCACCCGTGGCCGTGTCGCTGCTGGACACGGGCGGTGGACCGGGCAGCGACGATGACGAGCCCATGAGCGAGCTGGAGCAGGACCTGGCGCAGCTGATGGCCGTGCGCGACTCCGCGCTGGCCGAGCTGCGCAGCGACGTGCCCGACTTCGCGGCGACGCAGCCCGGCGTGCGCTGACGTGGCGGCGCCCGTCGCGCGCCGTGGCCGCCATCATGTCTATGTGGTGCAGCTGTCTGACGAGGTCTGGAACCTGGCGCGTTTTCGCAAGGCCAACCCCGGCTATGTGCTGGGCCAGCCGTTTGTGTATGTGGGCATGACCGGGCTGGACCCGGATGTGCGCTTTGACAAGCACAAGGCCGGCATCCAGGCCAGCAGTTACGTGCAGCGCTTCGGCCTGCGCCTGCTGCCCCAGCTGTACGAACGCTACAACCCCATGCCCTACCAGGACGCCCGGCTGATGGAAGTGGAGCTGGGCATTGCGCTGCGCGCGCGCGGCTATGGCGTGTGGCAGGCCTGACGGGGCTTGGGCAACGCGGGTTCAGCGCCGCGGGTTCAGCGGATACGCCGGATCGGTAAAGCCCGGCGTGGACGGATGGCCTGGCGCCACGAACGAATCGACCAGCGCCTCGTCTTCAGCGGTCACGGTGTATTCCAGCGCGGGCAGGTAGTCCTGCCACTGGGCCAGCGTGCGCGGCCCGGCAATCACGCTGCTGACCGCGCGGTGCGCCAGCACCCAGGCCACGGCCAGCTGGGCCACGGTGGTGCCGCGGGCCTGGGCGTGCTGCTGCAGCTTTTGCGCGATGACGAGCGACTCCTCACGGAACTCGGTCTCGGTGATGCGCTTGTCGCCCCGGCCGGCGCGCGTGCCCTCGGCCGGCCTGACGCCTGGCGTGTACTTGCCGGTGAGCACGCCGCGCGCGATCGGGCTGTAGGGCACCACGCCGATGCCAAAGTGCTCGCAGGCCGGCAGGATCTCCACCTCGGGCATGCGGTTGAGCAGGTTGTAGTAGGGCTGGCACACCACCGGCCCCGGCATGCCGATGGCGCGCGCGGTGCGCACCAGCTCGGCAATGCGCCAGCCGCGGAAGTTGGACACGCCCCAGTAGCGGATCTTGCCGGCGCCCAGCAGTGCCTGCAGCGCGTACAGCGGCTCTTCCAGGTCCATGCCGTTGTAGTCGCGGTGCAGGTACAGCACGTCCACATGGTCCGTCTGCAGGCGCGCCAGGCTGGCGTCCACCTCGCGCAGCATCCAGACGCGCGAATAGTGGCTCTCGTTCACGCGCTCGCTCATGGCGTTGCCCAGCTTGGTGGCGAGCACCCAGTCATGGCGCTGGCCCTTGAGCAGGCTGCCCAGCATGGTTTCGGACGCACCCCTGGTGTACACGTCGGCGGTGTCGATGAAATTCACGCCCTGCGCACGCGCGTCGGCCACGATGCGCGCGGCCTCGGCGGCGTCGGTCTGGTCGCCGAACATCATGGTGCCCAGGCACAGGGCGGAGACTTTCAGGTTGCTTTTGCCAAGCTGGCGGTACTGCATGCGGGATTCCTTGGATCGGGTTGACCGCGCTACCTTAGCGCAATGCGTGGCGCAGTGCATCGGCGCACAGCCGTACCGCGGTGTTGGCCTCGTCTATCACGCGGCCCATGAGGATGAAGCCATGGATCTGCCGCGCAAAGCACACGTACTGCGTGGGCACCCCGGCAGCCGACAGCTTGTCGGCATAGGCCAGGCCCTCGTCGCGCAGCGGGTCGTAACCGGCCGTCAGCACCAGCGCGGGCGGCAGGCCGGCGTGGCTTGGTGCCAGCAGGGGTGACGCGCGCCAGTCGGTGTACTGCGCTGCGTCCAGATAGTGGCCCTGGAAGTAATCGATGACCTCGCGCGTGAGCAGGTAGCCTGCGCCGTTCTCCTGGTGCGACGCGCTGGTGCCGCGCATGTCGGTGGCCGGGTAGATCAGCAGCTGGAAGGCGGGGCGCGCTGCACCGCCTGCGTCGCGCAGCGCCAGCGTAACGGCGGCCGTGATGTTGCCGCCCGCGCTGTCGCCCCCCAGTGCCACGCGGGCCGGGTCCAAAGCCAGCTTCGCCGCATTCGCGAACACCCAGCGCGTGGCGGCCAGCGCATCGTCAATGGCGGCCGGGAAGCGGTGCTCCGGGCCCATGCGGTAGTCCACGGCATACACCGCGCAGCCGGCGCCGTTGGCAAGCTCACGGCACAGTACGTCGTGGGTGTCCAGGTCGCCGATGACCCAGCCGCCGCCATGAAAGTACACGAGCGCCGGCAACACCTGCGCCGCACTGCTGCCCAGCGGGCGGTATTCGCGCAGCGGGATGTCGCCCGCCGGGCCCGGCGCGGTGAGGTCGCGCATCGAGGCCACGTCGGGTGGCGCGGGCTGGCTGAATGTGCGCCGGTCGCGGTAGGCACGCCGGGCGTCGGCCGGGCTGAGCTCGTGGGTGGAGGGGATGTTGCGCTGGCGGATCAGGTCCAGCAGCGCCTGGGCTTGCGGGTCGAGCATGGCGATTGTCCTGCGGGGCAAATCGGCCACTATAGGCGCGCCCACGCAGCGGGCCTGTCGCCTGCCTGCCAGCGGGGTGGAATCCTCTATAGTGCGCCGAACCCCTGCATTTGCACCGTGACCAACCGCCGCCACCTCCTGAAGCTAGCCACGGCCGCCGCCACCACGCTGTGGCTGCCGCGTGGCAGCTGGGGCCAGTGGCGTACCGGTACAGACCCGTTCACACTGGGCGTGGCCAGCGGCTCGCCGCGGCACGATTCCGTGGTGCTGTGGACGCGCCTGATGGCGCCCGCCGGCACCGCGGGCGTGACGGTGCAGTGGGAGGTGGCGCACGACGAAGCCTTCGCGCGCATCGCCCAGCGTGGCCAGGCCCAGGCCCTGCCCGAGCTGGGCCATGCGGTGCATGTGGAGGTGCCGGCGCTGGAGCCGGACCGTGTGTACTTCTACCGCTTCATGGCCGGCGGCGCAGCCAGCCCCACAGGCCGCACCCGCACCACGCCCGCGCCAGACGCCGCCGTGCAGCGCCTGCGGCTGGCCTATGCGTCGTGCCAGCGCTGGGAGCACGGCTACTACAGCGCCTGGCGTCACATGCGCGCCGACGATCCCGACTACGTCGTGTTCCTGGGCGACTACATCTACGAGTACCCCAACGCCAGCGGCGCGGTGCGCTTTACCGACAGCGGCTGGACGCTGACGCTGGACGACTACCGCCGCCGCTATGCCCTGCACAGGAGCGACGCCGACCTGCGGGCCATGCATGCGGCCTGCCCGTGGTTTGTGACCTGGGACGACCACGAGGTGCAAAACGACTATGCCGGCCTGACCACGGGCAATGGTGGCCCGGGGGTGGCTGACTTTGGCGCGCGCCGGGCCGCGGCCTACCAGGCGTTTTACGAGCACATGCCGCTGCGCTCGGGCGCGCTCACGCGCGCGCTGCAGGGCCTGGCCACGGGCGCTGCGCTGCGCATCCACGGCCACACGCCGCTGGGCCGGCTGGCCAGCCTGTACCTGCTGGACGCGCGCCAGTACAAGGACGCGCCGGTGTGCACCCGCGACGGCAAGCCCGGCTCCAGCTATGTGGACCCTGCCACCTGCCCGGCGTGGGACGAGCCAAAGCGCAGCATGCTCGGCGCGGCGCAGGAGGCCTGGCTGGACGGCGCGCTGGCCCAGGGCAGCCGTGGCTGGAACCTGATTGGCCAGCAGTCGGTCTTTGGCGCGCGTGACGGCCGGCCGGGGCCGGACCGCTTTTTGTGGAACGACGGCTGGGACGGCTATGGCGCGGCCCGCACGCGCCTGACCGACAGCCTGCGCCGCCATGCAGTGGCCAACCCGGTTTTTCTGGGTGGCGATGTGCACGAGAACTGGGTGGGTCATGTGAAGGCCGACTACGCCGTGCCATCCAGCCCGGCGGTGGGTGTGGAGTTTTGCGGCACCAGCATCACCTCGCGCGCGGGCGGCGACAACAGCAAGCTGGCGGCGCGGCTGGCCGAAAACTCGCACTTTGTGTTTGCCGACACTGAAAAGCGTGGCTATGGCCTGGTGGACCTGACGCCCGCGCGGTTGACTGCCACGCTGCGGGTGGTTGACGACGTGACCCGGGTGGATGCCGCCGTGAGCACCCTGGCCCGGTTTGACGTGGCGGCGGGGCGCGCGCTGGTGGAGAGGGTCTAGGGTGAAATCCTTGACCCGCGTCCTGGTCCTGACACTCACGCTGTGGCTGGGGGTTGTGGGGCTTGCCCGCGCGCAATCCCCTGTGGTGGTGGGCCAGGACGGCAGCTATTCGCTGGCGCCGGCGGTCAGCTACCTGCGTGACGGTACCGGCAAGCTGACGCTGGCCGATGTGCTGCAGCCCGCGCGGCTGGCCACGCTGCAGCCGGTGGCCGACAGCGCCACGGCCACCAATTTCGGCCTGACGCCCGACGCGATCTGGATGCGCGTGGCGCTGCGGCTGGCGCCTGGCGCGCCGCGCGACTGGCTGCTTCAGGTGGCCTACCCGCCGCTGGACAGCGTGGACCTGTACGTGCCCGACGGCGAAGGCGGCTGGGCCCGCAGCCGCGCGGGCGACTCCGTGCTGCCGCGCGACAGCGTGCCGCACCGCACCCACGTGCTGCGCGTGGCGCTGCCGCCGGGCGCCGAGCACCTGCTGTACGTGCGCGTGGCGTCGCAGGGCCCCGTCTCGGCGCCGCTGCGCTTGTGGCAGCCGGATGCGCTGTGGGCCAGCGACCAGAAGACGTATTCGGTGCTCAGCCTGTACTTCGGCCTGCTGCTGGGGCTGCTGGCGTACAACTTCCTGCTGTACCTGTCGGTGCGCGACCAGGCATTCCTGCTGTATGTGGCATTCGTGGCCAGTCTGGGGCTGGCGCAAAGCGCGCTGACCGGGCTGGGGCTGCAGTTCCTGTGGGGGCAGTGGCTGTGGTGGACCAATGCCGCGCCCAACGTGGGCAACTCGGCGGCGGCGGTGTTCGGCCTGCTGTTTGCGCGCCAGTTCATTGAGTCGGCTCGGACGATGCCGCGGCTGGACCGTGTGTTGAAAGTGCTGGCAGCAGGCTGGCTTGCGTCACTGGCCGCGGCGGTGCTGTTGCCCTACATCGTTGCCACCTGGATGACCACCGTTCTTTCGCCGGTGAGCGTTTTTGCCGTGATCGCCGCCGGCGTGCAGGGCGTGCGCCAGAAGCACCCGGGCGCCGCCTACTTCCTGGCCGCCTGGGCGGCGCTGCTGGGTGGGGTGATGGCGCTTTTCCTGCACAACATCGGCATCCTGCCGTCCACGCTCGTCACGGCCAATTCGCTGCTGATCGGCTCGGCGCTGGAGATGGTGCTGCTGTCGTTCGCGCTGGGTGACCGCATCAACGTGGTGCGCAGGGAAAAGGAGCAGGCCCAGGCCCGCATGGAGGCCGAGCATGCGCTGGTGGAGGCGCTGAGCGAATCGCAGGAGCGCTACCGCGCCGTGCTGGCCGAGCGCGAGACCATTCTTGAAAACTCGCTGGTGGGCATTGCGTTCCTGACGCCCGAGGGGCGCTTTCGCTGGGCCAACAGCGCGATGTTCAGCATCTTTGGCGCCGAAGGCGATACCAGCACCATCACTTCGATGGAGCCCTTTTACCTGTCGCGCGAGCAGTACCTGCACACCGGCGCCGCGGTGGCGGCCAGCATCCGGCGCGGCGACGTCTTTCGCGAAGAACTGCAGATGCGCCGGGTGGACGGCCGCGTGCTTTGGGTGTCCATGTCGGGCAAGGCGGTCAGTGCGCACGACCTGTCGCAAGGCACGGTGTGGGTGATCATGGACATCACCACACGCAAGGAGCTGGAGTCCGAGCTGCAGCGCACGTCGTCCGAGCGCGAGGCCATCCTGAACAGCGCGACGGTGGGCATCGTGCTGTCGGTCATGCGCCGCCATGAATGGGTGAATGACAAGTTTGCGCAGATGCTCGGGTATCCGCGCCAGATCCTCATCGGCCAGACCTCCGAATACATCCACCTGAGCCAGGCGGCCTGGGAAGAGTTTGGCCGCGAGGCGCGCGCCGCGTTGATCGCGCATGGCACCTACATCTGCGAGCGCCAGCTGCGCCGGCGCAACGGCGAGCTGCTGTGGGTGGAGATGGGTGGCAGCTGCATCCGCCCCCACGACCCGGATTCAGGCGTGATCTGGACCTTCCTGGACATTACGGAGCGCAAGCGCTCGGAGCAGGAAGTGCGCGAGGCGCTGGAGCAGCAAAAGGCGTTGAACGAGCTGCGCAGCCGTTTCGTGGCCATGACCAGCCATGAGTTCCGCACGCCGCTGTCGGCCATCCTGTCGGCCGGTGAATTGCTGCGCGACTACGGCGACCGTCTGCCGGCGACCGAGCGGGCCGAGCTGCTGGACGGCATCTCCGCCGCCGTGCAGCGCATGTCGCGCATGATGGACCGTGTGCTGCTGCTGGGCAAGGCCGATGCGCAGATGCTGGAGTTCACCCCGCACGAGGTGGACCTGGTGCCGCTGGCGCGCAAGTTCATTGACGAGGCGCGTGCCCAGCACCCGGACGCCACCAGCCAGGTGGTGACCGAATTTGACCCGGCGCTGCGCCGCGGGCGCTATGACGAAGCGCTGTTGCGCCACATTTTTGGCAACCTGCTGTCCAACGCGCTGAAGTATTCGCCCGGTGGCGGGACGGTGCGCTTCACGGTGCAGGCCCGCGACGGCGGCGCGAAGTTCGAGGTGGCGGACCAGGGCATCGGCATTCCGGCCGATGAGATCCCGCACCTGTTCGGCTCGTTCCACCGGGCCAGCAACGTCGGCGCGATCCAGGGTACCGGCCTGGGCCTCGCGATCGTGAAGAACGCGGTGGACAAGCACGGCGGGCGGATCACCGTGACCAGTGCGCCGGGAGAGGGCACGCGCTTTACCGTCTGGCTGCCTTCAGCCTGAGCTGTCGGGGTTGTCGGGGTCGCTGGCGGGCGGTGCGGCGGCTTCCAGTCGGGTGGTGGTGAAGATGTCCCAGGCGGCGATGAACATGGCCGCAATCACCGGCCCGACGACAAAACCGTTGATGCCGAAAATGCCCATGCCGCCCACCGTGGACAGCAGCACCAGGTAGTCGGGCATCTTGGTGTCCTTGCCGACCAGGAAGGGGCGCAGCAGGTTGTCCACCAGGCCAATGGCCAGCACGCCCCAGGCGATCAGGCCCGCGGCCTGTGCCCAGGCGCCGGTGGCCAGGAAATAGATGGCTACCGGCCCCCAGACCAGCGCCGCGCCCACGGCCGGCAGCAGCGACAGAAAGGCCATGACCGTGCCCCACAACAGCGCCCCCGGGATGCCCAGCACGGCAAACGCAATGCCGCCCAGGGCGCCCTGGATCATGGCCACCAGGATGTTGCCCTTGACCGTGGCGCGCACCACCGTCACGAACTTGCCGAACAGGCGGCGCCGGTGCACCGGGTTCAGCGGCACGGCGGCACCCACCTGCGCGGCCAGCGCGGGGCCGTCGCGCAGCAGGAAGAACAGCAGGTAGAGCATGATGAAAAAGCTCACCACGAACTCCAGCGTGTTCTGGCCGATGGAGAACACCTGCGTGGTGAGCGCCTGGCCGCTTTGGGCCAGCGCGGTGGCCAGCTTTTGCTGCAGCGCGCCCAGGTTGCCCAGGCCGAAGCGGTCCAGCAGCTGGTGCAGCCAGACCGGCAAGGCGTCCACCATGCGCTGGAAGTACAGCGCCACGTTGAGCTCGCCCGAGCGGATACGCTCGTACAGGCCGGACGCTTCCTGCGCCAGCGACGCCGTGATGAACGCCATGGGGATGATCACGATCAGCACGATGACGGCCAGCGTGATCAGGGCTGCGAGGTTGGGCCGCTGGTGCCAGCGCCTGTGCAGGCGCCGCTGCAGCGGCATGAACACGATGGCGATGAAAAGCGCCCACAGCACCGCGCCGCTGAACGGCCAGATGATCAGGCCGAAGGCCAGCGTGACGGCGGCCAGCAGCCAGATGAAGGCGCGCGATTCGATGGCGGGGGTCTGAAGCGGGTTGGGCTCTTGCATGGCGTTCAGGTTATCACTGCATGACTTCCAGCAGGCGGTCCAGGCCGCCGCTGTTGATGGCCACCATGGCCTGTGCGCGTACGGCGGGCTTGGCGTGGTAGGCCACGGACAGGCCGGCTGCGCCCATCATGGGCAGGTCATTGGCGCCGTCGCCCATGGCGATGGCCTGCGTTGGCTCGATGCCCAGCTGCGCGCAGGTGGCAAGCAGCATGCGGCGCTTTTCGTCGCCATCACAGATGTCGCCCCATTCCTGGTCCACCATGCGGCCGGTGAGCTGGCCGCAGTTGGGCCCGGACTCCACCTCCAGCATGTTGGAGCGGGTGAAGTCGATGGCCAGTGTGTCGCGCACGCGGTCGGTAAAGAACGTGAAGCCGCCGGACACCAGCAGCACCTTCAGGCCCGCGGCCTTGCAGGCGGCGACCAGTTCGCGCGCGCCCGGGTTGAGCTGCAACCGTTCGGTGTAGACCCGTTCCATGTCGGCCACGGTCACGCCGCGCAGCAGCGCCACGCGCCGGCGCAGGCTTTCCTTGTAGTCGGCAATTTCGCCGCGCATGGCGGCTTCCGTGATGGCGGCGACTTCTTCCTTGCGGCCCACGGCGTCGGCGATTTCGTCCACGCATTCGATGTTGATCAGCGTGGAGTCCATGTCAAAGGCGATGAGCTTGAAGTCGCTCAGCCTGAGCGGCGGCGTGAAGTTCTGGACGATCAGGCCGGGGGAGATTTCGGTAGCGGACATGTTGGTTTATTGAAGCCAGTTTTCGGTTTGCAGGCCCGGGATGCGGGCGAACTCGGTATCCCCACTGACCAGAGTGGCGCCCAGGGCCAGGGCGTGCGCGGCGATCAGGGTGTCGTTGGGGCCGATGGGCGTGCCGGCCTGTTCAAGCCGGACCCGCAGGCGTGCGTACTGCGCAGCGACGCTGTCGTCCAGCGGAAGAACCTCGATGGATTGCATCACGCCGCGGTAGGCCGTGAGCAAGCGGGCGCCCGGTTCTCGTGCCAGGCCGTATTCCAGCTCGCACTGCACCACGATGCTGGTGTACAGGGCGTCGGTGCCGCGATGAACGCCGGCCTCCCGCGCACGTGTGGCGGCCCGGCCTTCGAGGTTACGCATCATGTCCGAGATGATGTTGGTGTCCAGCAGCAGGATGCTCATAGATCAATGTCATCCAGCGGCAGCAAGCCATCGTCCACGTCAGGGAAGGGCTCGGTGACGGCCTCCATGCCCTTCATGGCATCCAGAGCTGCGACGAGCGCGGCGAGCGTGCCCTTTTTGGGCCTGTCAGGCACCAGTTCCAGAATGATCCGGTTTCCCTCGCGGTGCATCAGCGCCTCGTTGCCCGGCAGTTCGAATTCGCGCGGGATGCGTACAGCCTGGTTGGCGCCGTTGCGAAACAGGCGCACGTGGCGCGGCGCAGTTTGCACCAGATAGGCGGCAGAAGGTTCGGCGACTTTGTGGTCAGTCATGGGGTGCTCCTTGGAGGCGCGTTAATTCCAAGGTTAGCATATGTCTCGGCATATGTCACTTTGCGACGACTGTGACAGGCGCGGGCTCCGCCTTGGGCTGACCCAGCGAGCGCAGCACGTCGCGCACCATCTGGGCGCGGTCTTTGGGCTCCTTCAGCTCGCGCTCGATGCGCAGTTTTTCATTGCCGGCCAGCTTGATGTGGCGGTTCTTCTGCACCAGTTCGATGATGCGCATCGGGTCCACCGGCGGATTGGCCTTGAAGGTGATGTGGATGACGCCCGGCGCCGCGTCCACCTTGACCACGCCGTAGGGGCGGGCGATCACGCGCAGGCGGTGCACGTCAATCAGCGTTTGGGCCTGCGGCGGCAGTTTGCCGAAACGGTCCACGATTTCTTCCAGCAGCGTGTCGATCTGGTCGGTGTTTTTGGCCGTGGCGAGCTTTTTGTAGAAGCTCAGGCGCAGGTGCACGTCGCCACAGTAGTCATCAGGCAGCAGGGCGGGGGCGTGCAGGTTGATGTCCGTGGTGACCGACAGCGGGCTGAGCAGGTCGGGCTCCTTGCCTTCCTTCAGGCTGCGCACGGCCTCGGACAGCATCTCGTTGTAAAGCTGGAAGCCGATCTCCATCATGTTGCCGCTCTGGTTCTCGCCGAGCACCTCGCCGGCGCCGCGGATTTCCAGGTCGTGCATGGCCAGGTAGAAGCCGCTGCCCAGCTCTTCCATCTGCTGGATCGCGTCCAGCCGCTGGGCGGCCTGCTTGGTCAGACTCTCGGTGTCCGGGACCATCAGGTAGGCATACGCCTGGTGGTGACTGCGGCCCACGCGCCCGCGCAACTGGTGCAGCTGGGCCAGGCCGAATTTGTCGGCGCGGCTGATGACGATGGTGTTGGCGGTGGGCACGTCAATGCCGGTCTCGATGATGGTGGAACACAGCAGCAGGTTGTAGCGCTGGGCCACGAAATCGCGCATCACCCGTTCCAGCTCGCGTTCAGGCATCTGGCCGTGGGCCACCGCAATGCGCGCCTCGGGCAGTATTTCTTCCAGCTTGGCGCGGCGGTTCTCGATGGTCTCCACCTCGTTGTGCAGGAAGTACACCTGTCCGCCGCGCTTCAATTCGCGCAGCACGGCTTCGCGGATCACGCCGTTGCCCTCGTTGCGCACAAAGGTCTTGATGGCCAGGCGCCGCTGCGGCGCGGTGGCAATCACGCTCAGGTCGCGCAGGCCCTCCAGCGCCATGCCCAGCGTGCGCGGAATGGGGGTGGCCGTGAGCGTGAGCACGTCCACCTCGGCGCGCAGGGCCTTCATGGCTTCCTTGTGGCGCACGCCAAAGCGGTGCTCTTCGTCGATGATCAGCAGGCCCAGGTTCTTGAACCTGGTGGATTCGGAAAGCAGCTTGTGCGTGCCCACCACGATGTCCACGCTGCCGTCTGCAATGCCCTTGATGGACGCGGTGATCTCCTTGCCCGATCGGAAGCGCGACACCTCGGCCACCTTGACCGGCCACTTGGAAAATCGGTCCACCAGCGTCTGGTAGTGCTGCTCGGCCAGCAGCGTGGTGGGCGCCAGGAAAGCCACCTGCTTGCCGCCCGTGACGGCGATGAACGCCGCGCGCAGGGCCACCTCGGTCTTGCCAAAGCCCACGTCGCCGCACACCAGACGGTCCATGGGCTGGGGGCTGATCATGTCCTGGATCACGGCGTGGATCGCCGCGCGCTGGTCGGCCGTTTCCTCAAATCCGAAGTCGGTGGCAAAGGTCTCGTAGTCGTGCGGGCTGTAGCGGAATGCATGGCCCTCACGGGCAGCCCGGCGGGCGTAGATGTTCAGCAGTTCGGCCGCACTGTCGCGCACCTGCTCGGCGGCCTTGCGTTTGGCCTTGTCCCACTGGCCGCTGCCCAGCCGGTGCAGCGGTGCCTCGTCGGCGCTGACGCCGGTGTAGCGGCTGATCAGGTGCAGCTGGCTGACCGGCACATAGAGCGTGGCCTTGTCGGCGTACTCCAGGTGCAGGAACTCGGAGCTTCCCTGGCCCAGGTCCATGTTGACCAGGCCCTTGTAGCGGCCGATGCCGTGCGCGTTGTGCACCACCGGGTCGCCCACATTCAGCTCGCTCAGGTCCTTGATCAGCGCCTCGACGTCGCTGACCTGCTCCTGCTTCTTGCGCCGGCGCGTGGTGGGGCCGGCGGCAAACAGCTCGGTCTCGGTCACGAAATCGATGCCGGGCTCCATCCAGCTGAAGCCGGTGGTCAATGCCGCCGTGGCAATTCCCAATTTTTCGTCGCTGGCCTGGAACTCCTGCAGTGAATCAAACGCAGGCGGCGACAGCTGGCTGGCGCGCACAAAGTCCAGCAGGCTTTCGCGCCGGCCATCGCTTTCGGCCAGCAGCAGCAACCGGTGCTGCGTGTTGCGCAGGTGGGCCTTCAGGCGGGCCAGCGGGTCGTCTGCGCCGCGCACCACCGACAGCTCGCCCAGCTTCTGGAAATGCGCGTTGTCGGCCACATCCTCAATCGCGGGGCGCAAGGCCAGCTGGGCGTGCCCGTTGGCACGGGCGTAGAACTGCTCCGTGGCCAGAAACAGCGATTCGGGCGGCAGCACCGGCCGTTCCGGGTCGCCGTGCACCAGGCGGTAGCGGTCCCTGGTGTCCTGCCAGAAGCGCTGGAAGGCCGGCTCCAGGTCGCCATGCAGCACCACGGTGGCGTCGGCGCCCAGATAGTCAAACACCGTGGCCGTGTCGTCAAAGAACAGCGGCAGGTAGTACTCGATGCCGGCGGTGGCCACGCCGTTGCCCATGTCCTTGTAGATGCGGCTGCGCGTGGGGTCGCCGTCCAGCAGCTCACGCCAGCGGCTGCGGAATTTGGCGCGCGCCGCGTCGTCCATCGGGAACTCGCGGCCCGGCAGCAGGCGGACCTCGGGCACCGGGTACAGGCTGCGCTGGCTGTCGGGGTCAAAGGTGCGGATGCTGTCGATCTCGTCGTCAAACAGGTCCACCCGGTAGGGCACGGGCGAGCCCATGGGGAACAGGTCGATCAGGCCGCCGCGCACCGCGTATTCGCCGGGGCTGACCACCTGCGTCACGTGGCTGTAGCCCGCCAGGGTGAGCTGGCCCTTGAGCTTTGCCTCGTCCAGCTTCTGCTTGACTTTGAAGTGGAACGTGTAGCCCGCCAGGAACGACGGCGGCGCGACGCGGTACAGCGCCGTGGTGGCGGGCACCAGCACCACGTCTGCGCCGGTGTCCCTGTCTTTCTGGCTGATGCGCCACAGCGTTGCCAGGCGCTCGCTGATCAGGTCCTGGTGCGGCGAGAAGCTGTCGTAGGGCAGGGTTTCCCAATCCGGGAACAACGCGGTGCGCAGGTCAGGCGCAAAAAAGGCCAGTTCCTCCAACAGCCGCTGGGCATCCGCCGCGTCCGACGTGATGATGGCCACCGGCTTGCCGGCGGCCTTCTCCCGCATGGCCAGCCGGGCCAGCAACAAGGCGTCGGCCGAACCGGCGGGGCGGGGCAGGGTGAAGCGCCTGCCGGGAACGAGTTTGGGTAAGTCCATGGAAAGAATGGCAAACACCCCTCGGCTGAAAAGGCGAGGGGTGTGCAGGCCCCGATTCTAGAATGCAGGACTGCCCATGACTGTCAGCGCACCGCATTCCCCCCCCGCCCGCTTTTTTGCCCTGGTGCCCTGCGCCGGCTCGGGCAGCCGCGCGGGCACCGCCATCCCCAAGCAATACCAGCCGGTGGCCGGGTTGCCCATGGCGCGGCACACCCTGGCGGCGTTTGCCGCCGTACCCCGCATCGCACGCTGTCTGGTGGTGGTGGCGCCGGGTGATGATTTCCTGCAGCCGCTTGAACCACCCTTTGCCGTGGCCGGCTGCGGCGGCGCCACGCGCGCGGCCAGCGTGCGCAACGGCCTGCAGGCCCTGCTGGCGCTGGGCGCCGCGCCTCACGACTGGGTGCTGGTGCATGACGCCGCGCGATGCCTGGTCACCCCCGCGCTCATCAACGCGCTGATCGACGCCTGTGCGCAGGACGCCGTGGGCGGGCTGCTGGCCCACCGGCTGGCCGACACGCTCAAGAGCGAAGTGGATGGCCGTGTCGGCGCCACGGTGGACCGCGGCGGCAAGTGGCTGGCGCAGACGCCCCAGATGTTTCGCATCGGCATGCTGCAAGACGCGCTGGCGCAGTCGGGTGACGCCGTCACGGATGAATCCGGTGCCATGGAGGCGTTGGGCCACCGGCCGTTGCTGGTGGCCGGCAGCGCGCAGAATTTCAAGGTGACCTATCCCGAAGATTTCGCACTGGCCGAGGCCGTGCTCAGGAGCGCAAACCGATGAACATCCGTGTGGGCGAAGGCTGGGACGTGCACGCGCTGGTGCCGGGGCGCAAGCTGGTCATAGGCGGCGTGCACATTCCGCATGAACAGGGCCTGCTGGGCCATTCCGACGCCGACGTGCTGCTGCACGCCATCACCGACGCGCTGCTGGGCGCGGCGGGGCTGGGCGACATTGGCACGCACTTTCCGGACACGGACGAACGTTTCAGCGGGGCGGACTCGGCCGTGCTGCTGGCCGAAGCCGCGCGGCGCGTGCGTGACGCCGGCTGGCAGGTGGGCAATGTGGACAGCACCGTCATCGCGCAGGCGCCGCGCCTTGCGCCGCACCGGGCGGCCATGCGCGCATCGGTCGCGTCAGCGCTGGGCATTGCCGCGGAGCAGGTGAACGTGAAGGCCAAGACCGCGGAAAAGCTGGGCCCGGTGGGTCAGGGCCTGAGCATTGAGGCGCGGGCGGTGGTGCTGCTCACGCGCTGACGCGGCGGTTATTCGGGCTTGGGCTTTTGCAGCTTGATATGGGCTGCCAAGCCACCCGAGGTGGTGTTGGCCAGCGCAAAAATCCCGCCCATGCGCTGCACGGTCTTGTCCACGATGGCCAGGCCCAGGCCGGCGCCGGTGGCCGCTGTACGGGCCGCGTCACCCCGGAAGAACGGCTTGACCAGGTTGGGCAATGTCTCGGCCGACACGCCCATGCCGTGGTCGCGCACCTTCAGCAGCACCCATTCACCGCGCGCCTTGGCCGCGATGTCCACCACGGCAATACCGGTTTCGGGCGTCTTGCCATAACGGCGGGCGTTTTCCAGCAGGTTGGACAGCACGCGAGCCAGTTCCACCTCGTCCGCCAGCACGTACAGGCCCTTGGCCACGTCCAGGTTGATGCGCATGTCGCCCTGGTCCTGCACGGCATACAGGCAGGCCTCGATCACGTCGTTGAGCAGCACCGGCTTGAGCTCGGCATGATCGGGACGTGCGTAGTCGAGGAACTTGTCGATGATGGCGTCGAGCTGGTCGATGTCAGCGGCCATGTGGTCACGCGCGTCCTGGTCGGTGACGCTCATTTCGGTTTCCAGCCGCAGGCGGGCCAGCGGCGTGCGCAGGTCATGCGAAATGCCGGCCAGCATGACGGCGCGGTCCTGCTCGATCTTGGCAAGCTGCTGCGCCATGCGGTTGAAGCCGATGTTCACCTCGCGGATCTCGCTGGTCACGGCCTTTTCGTCCAGCCGGCTCGCGTCAAAGTCGCCGTCGCGCACGCGGCTGGCGGCAAACGACAGTTGCTTGAGCGGCCGGTTGATCAGCCGCGCGATCACGGCCGAGCCGGCCAGCGACAGCGCGGCGGCGATCACAAGCCAGATCAGCCAGGTCTTGCCGCCCACCGGGGTGAAGCGGTTGCGGTCCATGAGCAGCCAGTAGGCGTCCGCGTCGATCTTGAAGCCGATCCACAGGCCGGGCTCGTTATTGACGATGCTGGCCACCACCGTGCCCTTGCCCAGACGCGTTGCCAGCTCGTCCACCACACGTTCGTCCAGGGTTTCGGCGTCGAACAGCTCGAACTTGTCGCCTGGTTCCCGCGGCAGGATGCGAACGCCCTCCTGGTCGGCCAGCGTCTTGATGAGCGAAACCCGTGCAATGGCGTCGGAATGGATGAGCGCGGCCCGGCTCAGGTTGACCAGCGAGGCAATCTGTTGCGCCGTTTGCACCGCACGGGGTTCGAACTCCAGCGCGCGAAAGGTCTGCAGCCAGGCCACGATACTGCCGATCAGCAGCAGGGCCAGCAGGAAAAAGGTTCGCCAGAAAAGGCTCAGGCCCACACGCGGCCGCATCTCCAGCGGCGCGGGTGCGGTTTCAAGCGGGGCGGGCCCCGTGGCGTCGATGCTGGTCGTGACTGCTCGGATCAAGTGTCTTTACCCCGGCTGTGATTGTGCGTTGCGTGCCAGGGCAAGGCAATGGCGGTTGACGATCAGCCCGCGCCATCGGGCACGAATACGTAGCCCACTCCCCAGACGGTCTGAATATAGCGCGGCGCCGCGGCGTCCACCTCCACCAGCTTGCGAAGGCGCGAGACCTGAACGTCCAGGCTTCGGTCAAACGGCTCGAACTCGCGGCCTCGGGCCAGCTGGGCCAGCTTTTCACGCGACAGAGGCTGGCGCGGGTGGCGCACCAGGGCCTTGAGCATGGCGAATTCGCCCGTGGTCAGCGGCAGTTCCTCGCCGTTCTTGTGCAGTGTGCGGGCACCCAGGTCAAACGCGAACGGACCGAAGGTCACGACCTCGTTGTCGCTGGAGGGGGCGCCGGGGGCCTCCTGCGCAGGACGACGGCGCAGCACGGCGTGCACGCGGGCCAGCAGTTCGCGCGGGTTGAAGGGCTTGCCCAGGTAGTCATCAGCGCCGACTTCCAGGCCTACGATGCGGTCCACGTCCTCGCCCTTGGCGGTCAGCATGATGATGGGCGTGCGGTCGTTGGCCGCACGCAGCCGGCGGCAGATCGACAGGCCGTCTTCGCCTGGCATCATCAGGTCCAGCACGATCAGGTCGGCCGTTTCGCGAAGCATCAGGCGGTTCAGGGCCTTGCCGTCTTCCGCCAGGATGACTTCAAAGCCCTCCTGGGTGAGGTAGCGGCGAAGCAGGTCGCGGATACGGGCGTCATCATCGACCACCATGATCTTGTCGGTACGGGCTGCTGCTTGGTTCATGTTGCTCCAACGAATATGTAACAGAGCCGATTCTGAAGGCCTTGGCAAAGGCTGTGCGGGATTTCCCCAGTGGCTTGACAGAGTGTTACAAATGTTGCCCCACGCAGCAAGCACTTCACCTGCGGGATGTGAACCCTCTTGAAGCCCGGCCGTTCCATGATGAGCGGGCGCGCTGGCACCACAGGGCGCCGATGCACCGGTACCATGGCTTTTCTCATCCGACGGGAGATATTTTGAGAGCTACCCAACTGATCGCGGCCTGCGCGCTTGCCGCCGCAACCTCGGGCCTGTGGGCCCAGACCACCCCTTGGACGCCACCCCAGAACGTGCTGCAACTGTCCGCCAGCGGTGCCGTGGACGTTCAGCAGGATCTGCTGGTCATGAGCCTGAACACCGTGCGCGAAGGCCCGGATGCCACCACGGTGCAAAACCAGCTCAAGGTGGTACTGGACGCGGCGCTGGCCGAAGCGCGCAAGACGGCTGTCCCCGGCCAGATGGACGTTCGCACCGGCAACTTCAGCCTTTACCCGCGTCACAGCCGTGACGGCAAGATCAGCGGCTGGCAGGGCTCGGCCGAGCTGGTGCTCGAGGGGCGCGATTTCGCACGCATCACCAGTACGGCGGGAAAAATCCCCGGCATGACGCTGGGCAATGTGGGCTTTGGCCTGAGCCGCGAGCGGCGGGCCATGGTGGAGGCCGACGCACAGAAGCAGGCGATTGACCGTTTCAAGGCCAAGGCAGGTGAACTGGCTGCGGGCTTTGGCTTTGCCGGCTACACCTTGCGCGAGGTATCGGTCAATGCCAATGACGCCGGCTTCCCGCGGCCGCGGATGATGGCTATGGAAGCCAAGGCCGCTGCAGCCGACATGCCCGTGCCGGTGGAGGCCGGCAAGAGCACCGTGATGGTCACGGTGTCAGGCTCGGTACAGCTGAAGTAAGGCTACTGGGCCGCCCAGCCACCGTCCATGTTCCACGCCACGCCGCGCACGTTGTTGCCGGCTGGGGAGCAGAAGAACACGGCCAGCTCACCCAGCTCTTCAGGCGTGGTGAACTGCAGCGAGGGTTCTTTTTCGCGCAGCAGTTCGGTGGTGGCCTGTTCGTTGGTCCAGCCGTTGGCGGCGGCGCGGGCGTCCACCTGCTTTTGCACCAGTGGGGTCAGCACCCAGCCGGGGCAAATCGCGTTGCAGGTCACACCCGTGGTGGCGTTTTCAAGGGCGGTCACCTTGGTCAGGCCCACGATGCCGTGCTTGGCAGCCACATAGGCCGACTTCTGGGCCGAGGCCACCAGGCCGTGAACCGACGCCACGTTGATCACACGGCCCCAGTTGGCAGCCTTCATGGCCGGCAGGGCCAGGCGGGTGGCGTGGAATGCGCTGGACAGGTTGATGGCGATGATGGCGTCCCATTTCTCGACGGGAAAGTCCTCCACATTGGCCACATGCTGGATGCCGGCGTTGTTGACCAGGATGTCCACCCGGCCAAACTGGGCGGCGACGAAGTTCATCATGTCTTCAATGTCGGCGGGCTTGCTCATGTCCGCGCCGTGGTAGGCAACCTTCACGCCCAAGGCGGCCACTTCGGCCTTGGGGCCTTCCACGTCGCCGAAGCCGTTCAGGACGATGTTGGCGCCCTGGCGTGCGAGGGCCTTGGCGATGCCCAGGCCGATGCCGCTGGTGGAGCCGGTGACGAGGGCGGTTTTTCCTTGAAGCATTTTGGTATCTCCAGATGAATTACAGTGCCTTGAAACGCTGATTGCACCATGACCGAGCCTACGCTGAACTACGTATCCTGTCCCGACCCTTCCGGCGGTCACCGCATGGCCTGGTGGCAATGGGGCGATCCGGCGGCGGGCCATGTGGTGGTGTGCGTACACGGGCTGTCCCGCCAGGGCCGGGACTTTGACGTGCTGGCGCAAGCCCTGGTGGCGCGCGCCGGCGGCGCGCTGCGCGTGGTGTGCCCCGATGTTGCCGGGCGCGGCCGCAGCGAATGGCTGAAGGACCCCATGGGCTACCAGTTGCCCACCTACGCGGCCGACATGCTGGCCCTGCTGGCGCAGGTGCACCGGGATGCGCCGGTCAGCATGTTCGACTGGGTGGGCACCAGCATGGGCGGGCTGATCGGCATGGCGGTGTGCGGCACGCCGGGCCTGCCGTTACCGGCTCCACCGCGCAGGCTGGTGCTCAATGATGTGGGGCCGGTCATCCAGTGGCAGGCACTGCAGCGCATTGGCACCTACCTGGGGTACCCGACCCGGTTCGACACGCTGCAACAGGCGGCGGACGCGATGTGGGCGGTGTCCACCAGCTTCGGGCCGCATACGCCGCAGCAGTGGCTGGACCTTTCGCGCGCGATGGTCCGTGCGCTGCCTGATGGCGCGTTGACGCTGCACTACGACCCGGCGATCGCCGTGCCGTTTCGCACCATCACGCAGGACGCCGCCGCGCAGGGTGAGGCGACGCTGTGGCAGCTGTTTGACAACATCCAGGCGCAGACCCTGCTTACCCGCGGCGCGCAGTCCGATCTGCTGTCGCGCGAAACCGCCCAGGCCATGACGCAGCGCGGGCCCCGTGCACGGCTGGTTGAATTTGCCGGCGTGGGCCATGCGCCCACACTGGTGGCCCCCGACCAGGTGGAAGCGGTTGCCTCCTTTTTGCTTGACTGACATGGGACCTTGTGCCGGATGAAAAGCCTGACCGCGGAACCCTCCGACGCCACGCCCGTTCCTGAGCTGATTGCCGCGACCGAAAAAAGCCTGCCGGTGCAAGCGGATGCACTGGCGCGCGCGCGTGCGTTTGCCGAACCGCTGATCTCCGGTGAAACGCTGGACACTGGCGAAAACACGCTTGCCCATGCCGACGCGGTCGCCGCCATCCTCAAGTCCATGGGCGGCTCGGAAGCGATGCAGGCCGCCAGCTACCTCGTGTACGCCAGCCAGCACCTGAACAAGCCGCAGGAAGTCATCGCCAAGGCGTTTGGCGAGAGCTTTGCCGCGCTCGCAATGGAGACGACCAAGCTGGTACGTGTGCAGCAGCTGTCACGCGCCGCGGAGTCGTCCGCGCAATTGGTGGACGACCCCAAGGCCCAGACCGAGAACGTGCGCAAGATGCTGCTGGCGTTCTCGCGCGACTTGCGCGTGGTCATGTTGCGCCTGGCCTCGCGTCTGCAGACGCTGCGCTATCACGCGGCGTGCAAGACCATGGCGCCGCCCAGCGTGGCGCGTGAATCGCTGCAGGTGTTCGCGCCGCTGGCCAACCGGCTGGGTATCTGGCAGGTGAAGTGGGAAATGGAAGACCTGGCTTTCCGCTTTCTGGAGCCCGACACCTACAAAAAAGTGGCCAGGCTGCTGGACGAAAAGCGCGTCGAGCGCGAAGCCTATGTGGAGCAGCTTCGCCACACGCTGGAAGCCGAACTCAAGACCCAGGGCATCGCCGCCACGGTACATGGCCGGCCCAAGCACATCTACAGCATCGTGCGCAAGATGCGCGGCAAGTCGCTGGATTTTGACCAGGTGTTCGACGTACGCGCGCTGCGCGTGGTGGTACCAGCAGTCAAGGACTGCTATGCCGCCTTGAGCTGGGTGCATGACCGCTTCACGCCGCTGGTGGAGGAGTTTGACGACTACATCGCCAAGCCCAAGGCCAACGGCTACCAGTCGCTGCACACCGTTGTGCGCGACGCCGCGGGCCAGCCCATTGAGATCCAGATCCGCACCCAGGCCATGCACGAGCATGCCGAGCATGGCGTGGCCGCGCATTGGGCCTACAAGGAGGCCGGCGCCAAGGGCTACGCGGGTGTGTCCGCCAGCGGCGAATACGACGCCAAGATCGCCGTGCTGCGCCAGCTGCTGGCCTGGGAGCGCGATCTGGCCGGCGCGAGCCAGGGCCTGTTCGAGGACCGCATCTACGTGCTGACCCCTGACGCTGCCGTGGTGGAACTGCCTCAGGGCGCCACGCCGGTGGACTTTGCCTACAGCGTGCACACCAGCCTGGGCCACCGTTGCCGTGGCGCGCGCGTGGACGGCGCCATGGTGCCGCTGAACACGCCGCTGCACAACGGCCAGACGGTGGAGATCACCACCGTCAAGGAAGGCGGGCCGTCACGCGACTGGCTCAACGCAGACCTGGGCTTCCTGGCCAGCCATCGGGCCAAGGCCAAGGTGCGCGCATGGTTCAACGAACAGGTACGCCACGAAACCATTGCGCGTGGACGCGAATCGGTTGAAAAGCTGCTGCAGCGCGAAGGCAAGACGGCGATGAAGCTGGACGACCTGGCATCACAGCTGGGCTTCAAGGCCGCGGACGACCTGTTTGAGGTCGTGGGCAAGGACGAGTTCTCGCTGCGCAGCATAGAGACACTGCTGCGCCCACCCGAGCCTGTGCTGGCGCCGGACGATTTTCTGCTGCTCAGAAAATCGCGCCAACCCGACAAGACGCCCAAGGGTGGAGTGCTGGTGGTGGGCATTGACTCGCTGATGACCCAACTGGCCAAGTGCTGCAAGCCGGCACCGCCAGACGCGATTGGCGGCTTCGTCACGCGCGGCAAGGGCGTGAGCGTGCACCGTGCGGATTGCAGCAACTTTCGCGAGATGGCCGCCCGAAGCCCTGGCCGCGTGATTGATGTGGAATGGGGCAGCCCCAAATCCGAAGGACAGGCTGTTTACCCCGTGGACGTGGCAGTGCAAGCCGCTGACCGACAGGGCCTGCTGCGTGACATTTCAGAGGTGTTTGCCAAGGAAAAGATGAACGTCATCGGTGTGCAGACACAGTCCGTCAAGGGCACGGCCTGGATGACGTTCACGGTCGAGGTCAATGACTCCGGCCGGCTGGCGCGCGTGCTGGGTGTGGTCGCTGATGTGCAGGGCGTGCGGTCGGCCCGTCGTCGCTGATGCTATAATCGCGGTCTCGAACGAATTCTTCAGGCGCGTAGCTCAGCTGGTTAGAGCACCACCTTGACATGGTGGGGGTCGTTGGTTCGAGTCCAATCGCGCCTACCAATCTCCCGATACACAAGCGACACATCCTCAGGGTAAACCTTGGGGGGGCCTTGTGGCTCGCTCCCTAGAATGTGTTGCGGTGCACCAGGCACAACCAGGGCACGAGCCAGACCGAGGAGTTCTCCAGTGCAAAGCAAGAAAGCCGGCGCCGCCAAACCCGCGCAGCGCATCATCAAGAAATACCCGAACAGGCGGCTCTACGACACCGATACGTCCACTTACATCACGCTGAGCGAGGTCAAGCAACTGGTGATGGACAGCGAACCTTTCGTGGTTCGCGACGCGAAGTCCAACGAAGACCTGACGCGCAGCATCCTGCTGCAGATCATCCTGGAAGAGGAGGCGGGCGGCGCGCCGATGTTCACCGAGGCCGTGCTGGCCAACATCATCCGCTTCTACGGGCATGCGATGCAGGGCTTCATGGGCTCCTACCTTGAAAAGAACGTGCAGGTCTTCACCGACATCCAGGCCAAGCTCAGCGAGCAGTCCAAGGGCATGACGCCCGAGATGTGGGCGCAGTTCATGAACATGCAGAACCCCATGGTACAGGGCCTGATGGGCACCTATGCAGAGCAGTCGCGGACGGTGTTCGACAAGATGCAGGAGCAGATGCAGAAGCAGACCGAGCAGATGCTGGGCGCCTTTGGATTGAAACGCTGAATACGAAGATAACTGGGACAATACGGGGATGAGCGACGTTCTTTCCCCCGAAGCCAAAATCCCCAAAGTCGGTTTCGTCAGCCTCGGTTGCCCCAAGGCACTGACCGATTCCGAACTGATCCTGACGCAACTGAGTGCCGAGGGTTATCAGACCTCCAAGACCTTTGAGGGCGCGGACCTGGTCATCGTCAACACCTGTGGCTTCATTGACGACGCGGTTCGCGAAAGCCTGGACACGATTGGCGAGGCGCTGGCTGAAAACGGCCGCGTGATCGTGACCGGATGCCTGGGCGCCCGCTCCGCAGAGGGCGGGGGTAACCTGGTGCGCGAGATGCACCCGAGCGTGCTGGCCGTGACGGGCCCGCATGCGACGCAGGAGGTCATGGACGCCGTCCATGCCAACCTGCCCAAGCCACACGACCCCTTTGTGGATCTGGTGCCCGCGGCGGGCGTGAAGCTCACGCCGAAGCACTATGCGTACCTCAAGATCAGCGAGGGCTGCAACCACCGCTGCACCTTCTGCATCATCCCGTCCATGCGCGGTGACCTGGTATCGCGGCCCGTTGGTGACGTGCTGAAGGAAGCGCATGCACTGTTTGAAGGTGGCGTCAAGGAACTGCTGGTGATCAGCCAAGACACATCGGCCTATGGCGTGGATGTGAAGTACCGCACCGGCTTCTGGGATGGCAAGCCCGTGAAGACGCGCATGCTGGAGCTGGTGCAGACGCTGGGCGATATCGCCGCGCCGTATGGCGCCTGGGTCCGTCTGCACTATGTGTATCCGTACCCGTCGGTGGACGAAGTGATCCCGCTCATGGCCACAGGCAAGGTGTTGCCGTACCTGGACGTGCCGTTCCAGCACAGCCACCCGGACGTGTTGCGCCGCATGAAGCGACCAGCCAGCGGCGAACGGAATCTGGAGCGCATCCAGCGCTGGCGCGAGACCTGCCCCGAGATCGTGATCCGCAGCACATTCATTGCCGGCTTTCCGGGCGAAACCGAAGAGGAATTCACGCACCTGCTGGACTTCATGCGAGAGGCGCAGATCGACCGGGCGGGCTGCTTTGCCTACAGCGCGGTGGACGGGGCCGCGGCCAACGAGATTCCCGGGATGTTGCCGCTGGAACTGCGCGAGGAGCGCCGCGCCCGTTTCATGGCCGTGGCCGAAGAGGTGTCTGCCGCCAGGCTGCAGCGCCGCATCGGCGCCAGCATGCAGGTGCTGGTGGATTCGGCGCCGGGGCTGGGGCGCAAGGGCGGTGTCGGGCGGTCGTATGCGGATGCGCCGGAGATCGACGGCACGGTGAAACTGCTGCCACCCGAGAAGATCAGCAAGACGCTCAAGGTCGGTGAATTCACCCGCGCCCGGATCGTCGGCACGCAAGGTCATGACCTTGTGGCGGTACCTGTCTGAAGGCTTGCCTGAAAGACAGGGCCCAAAAAGCAAAAGCCGCCTGTCAAAGGCGGCTTTTAACTTATATTTGGTGCCCAGGAGAGGACTCGAACCTCCACGATGTTACTCGCTAGTACCTGAAACTAGTGCGTCTACCAATTCCGCCACCTGGGCTTTCAGGAAAACAAGGATTCTATATCAAAAATATCGGACACACCAATAGCCTTCTCGAAGAAATTGAAGGCGTGATCCAGGGCCACCGCGATGGCCACGGTTTTGTCAGCCGCGACGACGGTGAAGGCGACATTTACCTGCCCCCCAACGAGATGCGGGCCGTGCTGCACAAGGACCGCGTCAAGGTGCGTGTGGTGCGCCACGACCGCAAGGGCCGCCCCGAGGGGCGTGTCGTTGAAATTGTCGAGCGCCCACCCCAGCCCATCATCGGCCGGCTGCTGCACGAAAGCGGCGTCTGGCTGGTGGCACCCGAAGACAAACGCTACGGACAGGACGTGCTGGTGCCCAAGGGTGCCACGGGCACGGCCAAGCCCGGGCAGGTGGTTGTGGTCGAGCTGACCGAGCCGCCCAGCCTGTACGGCCAGCCCGTGGGCCGCGTGAAAGAGGTGCTGGGCGAGATTGACGACCCCGGCATGGAGATCGAAATCGCCGTGCGCAAGTACGGCGTGCCGCATGAGTTCTCTGATGCCTGCATTGCAATGGCGCGTGGCTTGCCTGACAAGGTACGCCCCCAGGACAAGAAGCACCGGGTGGACCTGACGGACGTGCCGCTGGTCACCATTGACGGCGAAGATGCGCGCGACTTCGACGACGCTGTGTACTGCGAGCCCGCCAAGGTCGGCCGCGGCAAGGGCTGGCGCCTGCTGGTGGCGATTGCCGACGTCAGCAGCTATGTGGAAACCGGCAGCGCCATTGATATTGACGCCTACGACCGCGCCACCAGCGTTTACTTCCCCCGTCGCGTGATCCCCATGCTGCCCGAGAAGCTGTCCAACGGCCTGTGCTCGCTCAACCCCGAAGTCGAGCGGCTGTGCATGGTGTGCGACATGCTGGTCTCCAGCGCCGGTGAAATCCACGCGTACCAGTTCTACCCGGCAGTCATGTGGAGCCACGCGCGCTTTACCTACACCGAGGTGGCGGCCATCCTTGCCAATACCCGCGGACCGGAAGCCCTGCGCCGAAAGGACCGCATCGGTGACCTGGAAAACCTGCACGATGTTTACCGCGCGCTGCTGAAGTCGCGCCAGCAGCGCGGCGCGGTGGACTTTGAAACCACCGAGACGCAGATCGTCTGCGACGAAAACGGCCGCATTGAAAAGATCGTGCCGCGCACGCGCAACGACGCCCACCGCTTGATCGAGGAGGCCATGCTGGCGGCCAACGTCTGCAGCGCGGATTTCATTTTGCAAAGCAAGCACAATGGCCTGTACCGGGTGCACGAGGGCCCGACGCCCGAGAAAAAGGACGTCCTGCGCGGCTACCTGAAAGCCATGGGTGTGGGTCTGACCATCAGCGAGGACCCCGTGCCCGGCGAGTTCCAGCGCATTGCCGAAGCGACCAAGGACCGGCCTGATGCCCAACAGATCCACACCATGCTGCTGCGGTCCATGTCGCAGGCGATTTACACCCCCATCAACAGCGGGCACTTCGGCCTGGCGTACGAGGCATACACCCATTTCACCAGCCCCATCCGGCGCTATCCAGACCTGCTGGTACACAGGGTGATCAAGGCGATCCTGGCGGGTGGAAAGTACGAACTGCCTGCACTGCCCACCCCGGGTGAGGCGCACGAGAAGCTGGCGCGTCGCCTGGCCGCCCGCGTGCGCGCACCAGGGCAAAAGCCCAAAAAGGCAGTGGCGCCGCCGAGCAAGGACACCCAGGCCTGGGAGGCCGCAGGCCTGCATTGCAGCGCCAACGAGCGCCGGGCTGACGAAGCCAGCCGTGACGTGGAGGCCTGGCTCAAATGCAAGTACATGCGCGAGCACCTGGGTGAGGAATACGGCGGCGTTGTCACGGCGGCGACCAGCTTCGGCATTTTCGTGACGCTGGATGCGATGTATGTCGAGGGGCTGGTGCACATCACCGAGTTGGGTGGCGAATACTTCAAGTTTGACGAAGCCCGCCAGGAGTTGCGCGGTGAGCGCACCGGCATCCGCTATGCCATCGGCACGCGCGTTCGGGTGCAGGTCAGCCGTGTGGATCTGGACGGGCGCAAGATCGACTTCCGCCTCGTGCGCGAGGGCGAGGAGCTGCTGTCACGCGCCATGAAGGACAAGGGCGTGGGCAGCGCCGTGCCGGGTCGCAGCGCACAAGGTGTTCCGGCCAAGTCGTCGGCCAAGCGCGTGGCCAAGGCAGCGCGCAGCCCGGCGCCGCCTTCCGAGCGGCCGCCGCGCACGCCTATCCAGACGCTCAAGGCGTCGGTTAAAAAGGCCGTGGCCAAGAGCAAGAACCGAAAATCACGTCGTTGAGACATATCACAGGAGATTTCCGTAAATGAGCAGGATTGCGATCGTGACGGGCGCAGGCACAGGCATTGGCAAGGCGGCCGCCCTGGCGTTGTTGAAGGATGGCTGGCATGTGGCCCTGGCCGGGCGGCGCGCCGAGCCGCTGGAGGCCGTAGTGGCCGAATCAGGCGCCGGCCCGCGCGCGGTGGCTGTGCCCACCGACGTCGCCGACCCGCAGGCCGTGCGCGCGCTGTTTGACCGCGTGGTACAGGCTTTTGGCCGGGTGGACCTGCTGTTCAACAATGCTGGTGTCAACGCGCCCGGCGTGCCGCTGGACGAGCTGACCATTGAGCAGTGGAAAAACGTGGTGGACATCAACCTCAACGGCATGTTCTATTGCATCCAGCATGCGTTTCGTGTCATGAAGGCACAGGATCCCAAAGGCGGTCGCATCATCAACAACGGCTCCATCTCGGCGCACACGCCGAGGCCCAATTCCATCGCCTACACCGCCACCAAGCACGCCGTGATGGGCCTGACCAAGACCGCTTCGCTGGACGGCCGCAAGCACGATATTGCCGTGGGCCAGATTGATGTGGGCAATGCCGGCACCGAAATGGCCATGCGCATGGCCAAGGGCGTACCGCAGGCCAATGGCGAAATTGCGGTGGAGCCGCTGATGGATGTGAACATCGTGGGCCAGTCGGTGCTGTACATGGCCAACCTGCCACTGGATGCCAATGTCATGTTCCATACCGTCATGGCAACCAAGATGCCCTTTGCCGGTCGGGGTTGACCGGCCCGAGATCAGAGGCGGGCCGCCAGCGCGCTGGCCGTGAGAGCCTGGCCGGCGGGCCATTGATCGGCCGCCTGGCCGTGCCGCCAGGCGGCCTGTGTAGCGGCATCGAACGCGCGTGCGCCCGAGGCCAGCAGCGCGCCGGCAAGGCCTGCCAGCACGTCACCAGTCCCGGCGGTCGCCAGCAGCGGGTTGCCGGTCGGATTGATCCACGGGGCATGGCCCGGTTGCGCCAGCACGCTGCCAGAGCCCTTCAGGATCACGGTGCAGCCCAATTGCCGCGCCAGCTGCTGCGCGGCCTTCAGGCGGTCGGCCTGGACGTCCGCCGTGCCGCAGCCCAGCAGCCTCGCTGCCTCCAGCGGATGGGGCGTGATGAGGGTGGCGTGGGGATAGCGTTGCTCTCGTGTGCGCAGCAGCGCCTGCAGTTGTGTGTCGGTGGCCAGGGCGTTCAGTGCATGGGCATCCAGTACCAGCTTGCCCGCGCCTGACAGCACAGGCGCCAGCACATGGCGTACCGCGTCGCCACCACCGCAGCCGCACACCACCGTCACGCCCTTCAGGTCCAACGTTTGCCAGTCACGCAGCATCAGCTCGGGCTGTGCGGGGTCATACGCGGCAGATGCACTGTCCAGCAGCCCCAGGAACACCCGCCCCGCGCCGCCGTGCAAGGCTGCGCGGGCAGCCAGCTGCGCAGCTCCTGTCATGCCAGGCGCGCCGCCGATCACGGCCACGTCGCCGTAGCTGCCCTTGTGCGAGGCATGGCGCCGGTTTAAGGCCGCCGGCGGGCCTGCCATCCATGCCGACGGCGCGATCTGGCTGGCATCCACGCCCAGTGGGTCCAGCCAGACTTGGCCGGCCGCATCGCGCCCATGGGCTGTAAAGAGGCCGGGTTTCAGGGTCAGCAGGCTCAAGGTCCAGCGGGCCAG
The DNA here is from genome assembly GCA_050247515.1 of Ramlibacter sp. Classification (GTDB taxonomy): domain Bacteria; phylum Pseudomonadota; class Gammaproteobacteria; order Burkholderiales; family Burkholderiaceae_C; genus RAM1. The sequence continues at coordinate 50,528 of JBFWUB010000004.1, forward strand.
CACGTGAGGACCGCGCGTGTCGCCGGTGTCCGCATTCAGGCCGGTGGGCACATCCACCGCCAGGACAGGGGGCGTCAGCGTGTTCAGCGCATCGACGCAGGCTGCCACTGCGCCTTCTGGCGGCCGGCGGCTGCCGATGCCCAGCAACGCGTCGACGCAAAGGTCCTGCGCAGTCAGGTCCTGCGGTGGCTCGCCGGCAAACAGCACGCCCGCATCACGGGCCCGCGTCAATGCCGCGCGGGCGTCGGACGGAGTCGAGGTTTCATTGCCCAGCCAGGTCACCACCGGCGCGCGGCCCCATCGCTGCAGGTGCATGGCCGCCTCCAGCCCGTCGCCGCCGTTGTTGCCTGGCCCGCAAGCCAGCCATACCCGGCGCGCATGCGGGGCAGCAGCCAGCGCCAGTTGCGCCACGGCCAGCCCGGCGCGTTGCATCAGTGCGTGTGGCGCGTGCGTGCCTTGTGCGCCGGTCTCCAGCGCCCGGGTGGCCGCGGTGTCGTGCAGCGGCCGGGCATGGGTCGGGGTTATGCGGTGCATCGCGCCATTGTGCGCGAGCTGCCTCAGACTTTCGTCAGCCGCTGCAGGCCCAGGCCATCCACGTCCACCTCCGGGGCCCGGCCGGCGATCTGGTCAGCCAGAATCCGCGCGCTGCCGCAGCTCAGGGCCCAGCCGCTGGACCCATGGCCCAGGTTCAGCCACAGCCCCGGGATGCCGCTGTCTCCCAGTACGGGAGGACCGTCGGGCAGCATGGGCCTCGCGCCTTTCCACTCCTGCACACTGGCGCCGGTGTTGGACAGTTGCGCCGCGCCGGGGAACCAGTCATGAAGCACCTTGTACAGGGTCTGGATGGAAGCAGGGCGCTTGACGTCAGGCCGCCCGCCAATTTCCGCGCTGCCCGCCACGCGTACGCGGTTGCCCAGGCGTGAAATGGCAACCTTGTAGCGCTCGTCCATCAGCGCGCTGCGCGGTGCATTCAGGGGCTCACGGATCGGCGCGCTGATGGAATAGCCATACACGGCGGCCAGCGGAATCTTCAGGCCAACCGGACGCAGCAGGCTGGCGCTGGCCATGCCGGCGCACACGACCAATGCGTCAAAACGGCGGGGCGCTGGCTCGCCTTGCAAGGCCAGCGTGGCGGGATGCGACGGGTCCAGCGCCGCTACGTTGGCGTTGAACTCAAACCGGGCGCCAAGGGCTTCCGCCTCTTTTTTCAGCAGCAGGGCGAACTGGCGGCAGTTGCCGACTTCGTCGGACGGCAGGTGAACGGCGCCCAGGAACTGTGTGTCCGGATTCAGCGCCGGTTCGATCAGTCGCGCCTGCGCCGATGAAATCTCACTGAACGCGACCCCTGCATCGCGCAGCACCTGCAGGCCTGGCTGGATGATCCTGCTGTCGGCTTCGGAGCGCAGCAACACCATGTAGCCGGGGCTGCGGTCGTAGTCCAGCTGCAGCTCATCCGTGAGGTGGTGCAGTCGGTCGCGGCTGTAAAAGGCAAGGCGCTGCATGCGGGCGCGGTTGGACAGGAAGGTGTCCAGCCGGCAGGCGCGCAGCCACTTCCACATCCAAGCCAGGTCGGCACCGGTCAGCGGCAGCGCGAGCTTGACCGGCGCGTGCTGGCTGAACAGGTAGCGGGCCACCTTGGCCGGCATGCCCGGTGCCGCCCATGGCGTCACGTAGCCCGGTGCCACCACACCTGCGTTGGCAAAGCTTGTTTCCTCGGCGGCGGCGCCGCGCCGCTCGAAAACCGTGACCTCGTGCCCGTCCGCAGCCAGTTCGTAGGCCGTGGTGACGCCGATGATGCCGGCGCCCACGATGGCGATCCTCATGCGGCGCTCCTGAAGGCCAGGGCGGCTTCGGCCTGCATGGCAATGTTGAGCACCGTGTCATCGCGCAGCGCGCCGTGCCAGATCATCAAGCCTACGGGCAACTCGCCAGGTTGCTGGCAGGGGATGGAAATCGCGCAGCCGTCCAGCATGTTCACCACGCTCGGGTTGCGCAGCAGCAGGGCGTTGATGCGGAAGAATTCCTCATCGCGTTCATGCCCGGGCGCCACATCCGCCAGCGGTGGCGCGATGATGGGCACCGTGGGTGACAGCACGGCGTCGTAGCCGGCCAGCGCCAGGCCCACCCGGGCAATCCAGTCCTGTCGCGCGCGGACCAGCTCGAGGTACTCCCAAGCCTTCATGGTGGCGCCACGCTCGATACGCGCGCGCACCCGCGGGTCGTAGCGGTCGCCCCCTTGCGTGATCAGTTCGCGGTGCCAGGCGTAGCTTTCGGCGGCCGAGAACCCACCGGTGGACTGGATCGATCCAAGGTCCTGCAAGGACGGCAGTGGCGTCGGTTCGATGTGCGCGCCGGCGTCGCGCAACGTCTTGAGCGTGCGTTCAAAAGCGGCCGCAACCGGCGGGGCCAGCCCCTCCAGCATCAGCGTGGTGGCGACGGCCAGCCGGTATGACGACAACGGTGCCTGGCTGCGCGTGACGGTGCGCGCGGCCAGAATCTCGTGCACCGTGATGGCGTCGCGCACGCTGCGTGTCATGGCGCACACAGTGTCCAGCGTTGTCGACAACGGCAACGCACCGGCCGTGGGCACCAGCCGCGCCGTGTTCTTGAACCCGACGATGCCATTCAGCGCCGCCGGTATGCGGATTGATCCGCCAGTATCCGAGCCCAGCCCCACAAAGGCGGCGCCCGTGGCGACCGACACGGCCGCTCCCGACGAAGAGCCTCCGGGCACGCGCGCCACCGCGGCGTCGCAGGCGTTGGCCGGCGTGCCGTGGTGCGGATTGACTCCCACGCCTGAAAAGGCGAACTCGGTCATGTTGGTCCGACCGACCAGGGCGGCGCCTGCGCCCCGCAGGCGGGCCACTGCGGGGCAGTCCTGCGCGGCCGGCGCCGTATCAGCCAGAACGACCGAGCCGGCGGCGGTCACTTGCCCGGCGACATCGAAAAGGTCTTTTACCGAGACGGCCAACCCGGCCAGTGGCCGCTCTCGTGCCATGGGGCGGGAGGCGGCCTGGCGGGCATCGTCGACAGTGGTTTGCACAAAGGCGCGCGAGCAGGCAGGGGATCGGGCCGCGGCAAGTGCCTGGTCCAACTCGGCCGGGGCATTGCTCTGGCCGGAAAGAATGCGCGCGCGGGCGGCGTGGAGGTCGGAAAGCATGGGTCTTTCAGAGGGGGAACGGGCCTGATCTGCTATACTCTTTGGGTTTTGCCGTAAGGCGGTGGCGTGAGCCGGCCCCCTTTGGTGAAATAAATCGCAAACCAGCCCATCAAGGTGTTGCATCCGGCTTCAAGCAACCGGATGCAAGGCGGGCTGGATTTTAGACCCAACCTTTGGAGTTAGCCCATGTCCGCAACCATGCGTCAAATGCTGGAAGCCGGTGTCCATTTCGGCCACCAGACCCGCTTCTGGAATCCCAAGATGGCCCCGTTCATTTTCGGCCATCGCAACAAGATCCACATCATCAACCTGGAAAAGTCGCTTCCGATGTTCCAGGAAGCCACCAAGTTCGTGAAGCAGTTGTCCGCCAACCGCGGCACCATCCTGATGGTGGGCACCAAGCGCCAGGCACGCGAGATCGTTGCGGCAGAAGCCCAGCGCGCAGGCGTTCCCTATGTTGACCAGCGCTGGCTGGGCGGCATGCTGACCAACTTCAAGACGGTCAAGACCTCGATCAAGCGCCTGAAAGACATGAAGGCCCAGCAGGAAGCCGGCCTGGACTCCCTGAGCAAGAAAGAGCAGCTCACTTTCTCGCGCGAGATCGAAAAGCTGGAAAAGGACATCGGCGGCATCCAGGACATGAACGCCCTGCCTGACGCCATCTTCATCATTGACGTGGGCTTCCACAAGATCGCCGTTGCCGAAGCCCGCAAGCTGGGCATCCCGCTGGTCGGCGTGGTGGACTCCAACCACTCGCCCGAAGGCATTGACTACATCATCCCCGGCAACGACGACTCGGCCAAGGCCGTGACGCTGTATGCCCGCGGCATTGCCGATGCCATCCTGGAAGGTCGCGCCAACGCCGTGAATGACGTTGTCAAGGCTGTTGCCGAAGGCGGCGACGAATTCGTTGAAGTCGAAGAGGGCTCCGCTGCCTGACGCGCCCACCGAGCCGTGAAAAGGGGCTCTGGTAGCCCCTTTTTTACAACCAAACTGATTGATTTGAACTGAAGACAACGGAGTAACAAATGGCTGCAATTACCGCAAGCATGGTCGCCGAACTGCGCGCCAAGACCGACGCCCCCATGATGGAGTGCAAGAAGGCGCTGACCGAGGCCGAAGGCAACATGGAAAAGGCCGAAGAGCTGCTGCGTGTCAAGCTGGGCAACAAGGCCGGCAAGGCCGCCGCCCGCATCACCGCCGAGGGCGTCGTGTCCTCGTATATTGACGGCACCACCGGCGCGCTGCTGGAAACCAATTGCGAAACCGATTTCGTGACCAAGAACGACAGCTTCCTGGCGCTTGCCAATGCAGCGGTGGAACTGGTTGCAAAACACAACCCCGCCGACGTGGCTGCCCTGGGCGCGCTGGCCTACAGCCAGGACGGCTTTGGCCCCACGCTGGAAGACGTGCGCAAGGGTCTGATCGGCAAGATCGGCGAGAACATGAGCTTTCGCCGCTTCAAGCGCTTCTCGGGCGCCAACAAGCTGGCCGCCTACCTGCACGGCACGCGCATCGGCGTGGTCGTCGAGTTCGATGGCGATGACGCTGCCGCGCGCGACACGGCGATGCATGTCGCTGCGATGAAGCCCGTGGCGCTGACCAGCGCCGATGTGCCTGCCGACCTGATCGAAAAGGAGCGCTCGGTGGCAGCGGCCAAGGCCGAGGAAGACCGCAAGGCGGCGGAAGCCGCCGGCAAGCCGGCGCAGTCGGCCGAAATTGTTGCCAAGCGCATTGAAGGCGGCGTGCAGAAATACCTCAAGGAGGTATCGCTGTTCAACCAGCCTTTCGTGAAGAACGACAAGCAGTCCGTCGAGCAGATGCTCAAGGCCGCCAACACTACCGTCAAGGCTTTCACGCTGTACGTTGTAGGTGAGGGCATCGAGAAAAAGGTGGACGACTTCGCGGCCGAGGTTGCCGCCCAGGTCGCTGCCGCCAAGGCCTCGGCCTGATACACAGGGCGGCCACCAGCCGCCCTTTTTTTACCTGCCATTCAGTACACTCAAACAATACCCAAGGAGTCCCGCCCATGTCCGTAGCCAAGCCAGCCCACAAGCGAATACTGCTCAAGCTGTCCGGCGAGGCCCTGATGGGTGACGATGCGTTTGGCATCAACCGTGCCACCATCGTGCGCATGGTCGAGGAAGTGGCCGACGTGGTGAACATGGGCGTGGAGGTCGCTGTCGTGATCGGCGGGGGCAACATCTTTCGCGGCGTCGCGGGCGGCTCGGTCGGCATGGACCGGGCCACGGCGGACTACATGGGCATGCTGGCCACCGTCATGAACGCCCTGGCACTGGCCGACGCGATGGACAAGCAAGGCCTGACGGCACGGGTGATGTCGGCCATCAACATCGAGCAGGTGGTGGAGCCCTACATCCGTCCCAAGGCGCTGCAGTACCTGGAAGAGGGCAAGGTCGTGATCTTCGCGGCCGGGACCGGCAACCCGTTCTTCACGACCGACACCGCGGCGGCCCTGCGTGGTGCGGAGATCGGGGCCGAGCTGGTGCTCAAGGCCACCAAGGTGGACGGTGTTTACACGGCTGACCCCAAGAAAGACCCCGAGGCCACGCGGTACAACCAAATTACATTTGACGATGCCATGGCGCAGAATCTGGGCATCATGGACGCAACTGCGTTCGCGCTTTGCCGCGACCAGAAGCTGCCGATCAAGGTGTTTTCGATCTTCAAGCACGGCGCGCTCAAGCGCGTGGTGATGGGCGAGGACGAGGGCACCCTGGTGTATGCCTGAGGATGCCGCGCGCCGCAGCTGAGGAGAACCCAATGACCATTGCCGACATCAAGAAAACCACCGAAGGCAAGATGGACCAGTCCATCGCCGCCTTCAAGAACAACCTGACGAAGATCCGCACCGGGCGCGCCAATCCCGCGCTGCTGGATTCCATCCAGATTGACTACTACGGCGCCATGACCCCCTTGAGCCAGGTGGCCAACGTGTCGCTGCTGGATGCCCGCACCATCAGCGTGCAGCCCTGGGAAAAGGGCATGGGTGCCAAGATCGAGAAAGCCATCCGCGAAAGCGATCTGGGCTTGAATCCAGCCTCCATGGGCGACCTGATCCGCGTGCCCATGCCGCCCATGAGCGAGGAACGCCGCAAGGAAATGACCAAGCTGGTGCGTACCGAGGGCGAAAACGCCAAGATTGCGGTGCGCAACCTGCGCCGCGATGCCAATGACGCCGTCAAGAAACTGGTCAAGGACAAGCTCGCGTCCGAGGACGACCAGAAACGCGCGGAAGCCGACATCCAGAAGGTCACTGACCGGCATGTGGCCGAAATTGACCAGGTGGTGGCCGCCAAGGAGCAGGAAATCCTGGCGGTCTGATCGGCGTATGACAGCCGCTGCTTCACTGGTTCCGCACCATGTTGCCATCGTGATGGATGGCAATGGCCGCTGGGCCACGCGCCGCTTTCTGCCCCGTGTGGCAGGCCACAAGAAGGGCGTGGATGCCCTGCGCGCGTGCGTGCGCCACTGCGGCGAGCGCGGTGTGCGCGTGCTGACGGTGTTCGCCTTTTCCTCCGAGAACTGGAACCGCCCCGCCGAGGAGGTGTCCGGGCTCATGGAACTGCTGGCGGTCGCGCTGTCGCGCGAGGTGCCACAGCTGCGCGCCGAAGGTGTGCGTATCCATTTCATCGGGGACCGCTCCGCGCTGTCTGACAAGGTGCGCGCCGGCCTTGCCCAGGCGGAGGCGGCTACATCCGCCAACACCCGCCTGGTCTTCAATGTCTGCTTCAACTATGGGGGCCGCTGGGATATTGCCCAGGCGGCGGCAGGCCTTGCACGGCGCGGCGAGCCGATCACCGAATCCAGCCTGGACAAAGCCATGGCGCTGGCCCATGTGGGTGATCCCGACTTGCTGATCCGCACCGGGGGGGAGCAGCGCATCAGCAATTTCCTGCTGTGGCAGGCGGCCTATGCCGAGCTGTATTTCACGGACAAGCTCTGGCCCGAGTTCGACGAGGCTGCGCTGGATGCCGCCATTGCCGATTTCGGCCAGCGTGAACGTCGGTTTGGCAAGACGCCGGACCAGCTCACTGGTCAGCCCTCCACGCAGCGAGCGGCCTGAGCGCCGCCCCCGCCATGCTCAAGCAGCGCATCATCACGGCCGTCATCCTGCTGGCCATTCTGTTGCCGGCGCTGTTTTACCCGGCGCCTGAGCCCTTCGTCGGTGTTGTGCTGGTCCTGATTGCCGCGGGCGCCTGGGAATGGGGAAGGCTCAATGGCTGCGGGCAGGCAGTGTCGCTTGCGCTGGCGGTGGCCTGCGTGGCGTTGTGTGCGCTGGCCTGGCAGGGCGGGTGGCTGGCCAGGCCCCTGCCCGTGCTGTGGAGCCTTTGGGGCGCGGCCTGGGTGCTGGGCGGCGCGTGGCTGCTGCACGCCGGCGTGGCCGGCTGGCCACGCATACCCCGCGCCCTGCGGTTGGGTGGTGGATTGCTCGCGCTGTGGCTGGCCTGGCTGGCCGTCGCCCAGGCGCGCGTGACCGGCATCAACTTCCTGCTGTCGGTCTTGCTTCTGGTGTGGGTCGCAGATATTGCCGCCTACTTTGCCGGGCGCGCCTTCGGGCTCAGGTTCACCCGCAACCGGCTGGCGCCCTCCATCAGCCCCGGCAAGAGCTGGGAAGGTGTTTGGGGCGGACTGGCTGGCGTGGTTGCGCTGGCCCTGGCGTGGGTCGCGGCTGACAGCCACACGCAGGTGGCGTCCGCCAGCCTGTACACGCGCCTGGCAGGCGCGGGCTGGTGGCTGCTGGTTGTGGGCGTGGTGTTCCTGGCGGCGTTGAGCGTCGTGGGGGATCTGGTTGAGTCACTGGTCAAGCGCAGCGCCGGCGCCAAGGACTCCAGCGGATTGCTCCCCGGTCATGGCGGTGTGCTTGATCGCGTGGATGCCTTGCTGCCTACCTTGCCGCTGGCCATGATGCTGGCCTCGCTGACCCCATGAAACAGCGCATTACCGTTTTGGGGGCCACGGGCTCGGTTGGGGCGAACACGCTGGACGTGATCGCCCGTCATCCGGACCGCTTCGAGCTATTCGCCCTGAGTGCGGCCACGCGCGTGGACGAGATGCTTGCGCAGTGCCAGCGCTTCAAGCCCCGGTTTGCCGTCATGGCCAGCGCGTCGCACGGGCGCGAGCTGGAAATCCGGTTGCGTGACAACGGCATCGCCACCCGCGTCCTGACAGGCCATGACGCACTCGAAATCATCTCGAGCCACGAGCAAGTCCACGCAGTGATGGCCGCCATCGTAGGCGCCGCTGGCCTGGCGCCTTGCCTGGCGGCGGCACGTGCGGGCAAGCGGCTGCTGCTGGCCAACAAGGAGGCCCTGGTCGTTGGCGGTGAGCTGTTCATGGCAACCGTGCGCGAAGGCGGCGCCACGCTGCTGCCGATAGACAGCGAACATTCCGCGATCTTCCAGTCGTTGCCCGAGGACCCCGCCACCTGGGACGCGCGCGTGGAAAAGATCATCCTGACGGCATCCGGTGGGCCCTTTCGCACCCGGGCACCTGCAACGCTGCGCAACGTCACGCCAGAAGAGGCGTGCGCGCACCCCAATTGGGTCATGGGGCGCAAGATATCGGTGGATTCGGCGACCATGATGAACAAGGCGCTGGAAGTGATCGAGGCGCGCCATCTGTTTGGCCTGCCTCCCAGGCGGCTGGAGGTCGTGATTCACCCGCAAAGCGTCATCCACTCCATGGTCCAGTACCGTGACACCTCGGTGGTGGCACAACTGGGCACGCCCGACATGCGGGTGCCCATCGCTTATGGTTTGTCATGGCCGGAACGCATCGAGTCGGGGGCCCAGGCGCTGGATTTCAGCCGCCTGGCGGACATGAGCTTCGAATCGTTTGACAGTGGCGACCATCGGCAGCGGTTTCCCGGCCTTCAACTGGCCTGGCAAGCGCTGGAGGCCGCCCCGGGCACGCCCGCGGTGCTGAATGCCGCCAACGAAGTGGCCGTGGCTGCTTTTCTGGACCGGCGCATCCGGTTTGACCAGATTCACGACGTGAATCTTGCAACGCTGGACGCCGTCACCACCTCCAGTCCAGAATCACTGGCGCAACTGCTGGCGCTGGACGCGCAGGCGCGGCAGGCCGCGCAGGCCAGTGTCGAGCGCATGTCGGCCTGAGCGCCGCCCCAAGGAGAATCCATGCTGACAGTCGCCGCCTTCATCGTTGCGCTGGGTTTGCTGATCGCCGTCCATGAATACGGCCACTACCGGGTGGCCGTGGCCTGCGGCGTCAAGGTGCTGCGCTTTTCTGTCGGATTCGGCAAGACGCTGTACCGCTGGCAGCCTCGAAACCAGAAGAACGGCCAGACCACAGAATTTGTCATTGGCATGTTTCCGCTGGGTGGCTATGTAAAGATGCTGGACGAGCGCGAGGCGCCCGTGGCCGCAAGCGAACGCCATCTGGCCTTCAACACCCAGCCCCTGCGCGCGCGCGCCGCGATCGTGGCGGCCGGGCCGGCGGCCAACCTGCTGCTGGCGGTGCTGCTGTACGCCCTGGTCAACTGGTACGGCGTGCAGGAACCCAAACCCGTGCTGGCCAGCCCGGTTGCTGCCTCGGTGGCCGAGGCGGCGGGTCTTCGCGGTGGGGACATCGTCCAGCGCGCTGGGTTCGCCGGCGAGGCCATGGACCCGGTCCAGTCATTTGAACAGCTTCGCTGGTTGCTGACGCGCGGCGCGCTGGACGGCCGCGACCTGCGCCTGGAGGTCGCGCGCGCCGACGGCGGCGCGACCCGCGAGGCGGTTCTGGAGCTCAGCCGGCTGGAGACCCGCGACGCCGATGCGCGCCTGTTCCGCCGAATCGGCATCCTGGGGCCATGGACGCAACCCGTCGTCGGCGATGTGATGCCCGGTGGCGCGGCTGAAAAATCCGGCCTGCGTAAAGGAGATGTCGTCCTTGCGGCGGGCGATGTGCCGGTGGTGGATGGCTCCCAGCTTCGTGAACTGATCCGTGCCTCGGTGGTCGCCGGCAAGGGCCGCACAAGTGTCTGGCGCGTGGATCGCGAGGGACGCACCGTGGCGCTGGAAGTCACGCCCGAAGTCCGCCAGGACAATGGCGTGGTGGTTGGCCGTATCGGCGCCTACGTGGGCACGCCGCCCGAGTTCGTCACCGTGCGCCATGGCCCGATTGAAGGACTGTGGAAGGGTGTCGTGCGGACCTGGGAAGTGTCGGCCCTGACGCTGCGCATGATGGGCAAGATGGTGATCGGCGAGGCGTCCCTCAAGAACCTCAGCGGCCCGCTCACCATTGCCGACTACGCGGGCAAGTCCGCGAGCATGGGCCTGACCCAATACCTGGTGTTTCTGGCGCTCATCAGCGTCAGTCTGGGCGTGCTGAACCTGCTGCCGCTGCCGGTCCTCGATGGGGGACACCTGATGTATTATCTTTGGGAGGGCGTGACGGGGAAGAGCGTCTCCGACGCGTGGATGGAGCGGTTGCAGCGCGGTGGCGTGGCGCTGCTCATGGTCATGATGTCAATCGCGCTGTTCAACGACGTCACCCGCCTGTTTGGTTAACCTTTTTGGCAGTGGCCGCGTTGGCTCCCGTCGGGGCCCGGCGGGTCACCCCCTGATTCATGAAAAAACAATTCAACGGCTTTCGCTTGCGTACCGTTTCGGCCCTGGTGGCCATGGCATTCGCGGCGAATGCGGCGTGGGCGGTCGATCCGTTTACCGTGCGCGACATCCGCGTCGAAGGCCTGCAGCGTGTCGAGCCGGGGACCGTGTTCGCGTCGTTGCCGTTCCGGGTGGGCGACCAGTACAGCGATGACAAGGGTTCGGCCGCCATCCGCGCGCTGTTTGCCCTGGGCCTTTTCAAGGATGTGCGCCTGGAGGTCAACAATGACGTGCTGGTCGTGATCGTGGAAGAACGCCCGACCGTTGCTGACGTTGACTTTGCTGGTGCCAAGGAATTCGACAAGGACGTACTGAAGAAGGCCCTGCGCGACATCGGCCTGACTGAAGGCCGGCCCTTCGACCAGGCGCTGGCTGATCGTGCCGAACAGGAACTCAAGCGCCAGTACATCAACCGCAGCCTGTACGGGGCGGAAGTCGTGACCACGGTGACGCCGATCGAGCGCAACCGTGTGAACCTGACCTTCAGCGTGACCGAGGGTGAGCCCGCGCGCATCAAGGAAATCCGCATCGTGGGCGCGAAGGCGTTTTCCGAGTCCACGCTCAAGGGGCTGTTTGATCAGGATACCGGCGGCTGGCTCAGCTGGTACACCAAATCCGACCAGTACGCGCGTGCCAAGCTCAATGCCGATCTGGAGACCTTGCGATCGTATTACCTGACGCGTGGCTATCTTGAGTTCCGCATCGACTCCACCCAGGTGGCCATTTCGCCGAACAAGCAGGACATCTCCATCACGGTCAACGTGACCGAGGGGGCCCGCTACGTGGTCTCCAGCGTCAAGCTGGAGGGCAACTATCTCGACAAGGAAGACGAATTCAAGTCCCTGGTCACCATCAAGCCAGGGCAGCCCTACAACGCTGATCAGGTAGCAGAAACCACCAAGGCCTTCACCGACTACTTTGGCAATTTCGGCTTTGCGTTTGCCCAGGTGGAGGCGCGCCCCGAAGTGGACCGCGTCAACAACCGCGTGGCGTTCGTTCTGCAGGCCGAGCCCTCACGCCGCGCCTATGTGCGACGCGTCAACATTGGCGGCAACAATCGCACGCGCGACGAGGTGATCCGCAGGGAGTTCCGCCAGTTCGAGTCCTCCTGGTATGACGCCGAACGCATCAAGCTGTCGCGCGACCGTGTGGACCGTCTGGGCTTTTTCAAGGAAGTCAATATAGAGACGTCCGATGTACCGGGTGCGCCCGACCAGATCGACCTGAACATCAACGTGGCCGAAAAGCCCACGGGCAGCCTGCAGCTGGGTGCCGGTTTTTCCAGCGCCGAGCGGCTGGCGCTGTCGTTCAGCATCAAGCAGGAAAACGCTTTTGGTTCGGGCAACTACCTCGGCATTGAGGTCAACACCAGCAAATACAACCGCACGATCGCGTTCAATACGGTCGATCCGTACTTCACGCCCGACGGAATCTCGCGCACGATCGATGTTTACCACCGGCGCTCCAAGCCCTATGAGGACCAGGGGGGCAACTACGAACTGGTGACTTCCGGTCTGGGGCTGCGTTTTGGCGTGCCGTTCAGCGAGGCGGATACCATCTATTTCGGCACCGGCATCGAGCGCATCACGATCAAGCCGGGCACCAATATTCCGGCGGCCTACCTGGCATACGCGAACGAGTTTGGCTACACCAGCCACTCCATCCCCCTGACGCTGGGCTGGTCGCGTGACGACCGCGACAGCACGCTGGTGCCCAACAGCGGCCGCTACCAGCGCCTGGCTTCGGAATGGGGCGTGGGTGGCGACGCGCGCTACCTCCGGGCCAACTACCAGTACCAGCAGTACATCCCGCTGAACAAGCAGTTCACCCTGGCCTTCAATGGCGAAGCGGGCTGGGGCAAGGGCCTGGGCGGCCGGCCGTTCCCGGTGTTCAAGAACTTCTATTCCGGGGGTCTGGGTTCCGTGCGTGGTTTTGAGCAGGGCACGCTGGGTCCGCGTGACGTGACCGGCGCCAGCATTGGCGGCCCCAGGAAAGTCACCCTGAACGCCGAAATCATTGCGCCGTTCCCCGGCGCCGGCAATGACCGCACGTTGCGCATGTTCGGTTTTGTTGATGCCGGTAACGTATTTGGTGAAACCGAAAAACTTGATTTTGGTCAACTCCGCGCCTCTGTGGGCATCGGCCTGAGCTGGATTTCTCCCATTGGTCCGCTGCGCCTGGCGGTAGCCAACCCCATTCGCAAGTTTGCTGGCGATAGAATCCAGAAATTGCAATTCCAGATTGGAACGTCTTTCTAATGAAGTATTTTTCCCGTCAATGCTGGCTGGGCGTCGCGCTGGGGCTGCTGGCCCTGGCCAGTGCGGCCCATGCCGAAGACTTCCGTGTGGGTTTTGTCAACACGGACCGGATCTTCCGAGAAGCCACCGCCGCCAAGGCCGCGCAGACCAAGCTTGAGCAGGAGTTCTCGCGGCGCGAGAAAGAACTCAACGACCTGGGCAGCAACCTCAAGACAGCGTCCGAGAAATTCGAACGCGAAGCACCCACGCTGCCCGAAAGCCAGCGCGTGGCGCGCCAGAAGCAGCTGGTGGACCAGGACCGTGAATTCCAGCGCAAGCGCCGCGAGTTCCAGGAAGACTTGAACGCCCGCAAGAGCGAAGAACTGCAGCAGGTGCTCGAGCGGGCCAACCGCGTGGTCAAGCAGGTGGCCGAAGCCGAGAAGTACGACCTGGTGCTGCAGGAGGCGGTGTACATCAATCCGAAGCACGACATCACCGACAAGGTGATCAAGGCGCTGAACGGCGGCGCCAAGTAAGCCACGCCGGGCTGACCAGGTGTGTCGCTTCGTTTAGACATCATTGTCGAGGCACTGGGCGGCGAACTGCACGGCGACCCGGCAACGCTGGTTGAGCGCCTGGCGCCGCTGGAGTCAGCCGATGCGGCGTCGCTGAGCTTTCTCAGCAATCCCCGCTATCAGAAGCAGCTGGCCGCCTCCCGGGCGGCCTGTGTCATTGTGGGGCCCGCCATGCGCGACGCGGCCGCGGCGCGCGGTGCCTGCATCGTCGCGGACGACCCCTACCTCTACTTCGCCCGCGTAACCCGGCTGTGGAAAGCCCGGCATGTACCGGCGACTGCGGCAGGTATCCATGCCAGTGCCGTGGTGAGCCCTGGCGCCGATGTTCACCCCACGGCCTGGGTGGGCCCGCTGTGCGTGGTGGAGCAGGGCGCGCGCATCGGCGCCGGCACGGTGCTCAGATCACGCGTGACGGTGTCCGAGGGCTGCGTGGTGGGCGAACGTTGCATCATCCACGCAGGCGCGGTGATCGGTGCCGATGGTTTCGGTTTTGCGCCCCATGACGGCACCTGGGAAAAGATCGAACAGCTGGGCGCTGTCGTGATCGGCAATGACGTGGAAATCGGCGCCAACACCTGCATTGACCGCGGCGCGCTGCAGGACACCGTGATCGAAGATGGCGTGAAGCTGGACAACCTCGTGCAGATCGGCCACAACGTCCGGGTGGGGCGTCATACGGCCATGGCGGGCTGCGTGGGCGTCGCGGGCAGTGCCACCATCGGCGCGCACTGTACGGTGGGCGGCGGCGCCATTGTGCTTGGGCACCTGACGCTGGCAGACCACGTCAACATCTCGGCCGCCACGGTGGTCACTCGGTCCATCAGCAAGCCAGGCCACTACACAGGCGTATTCCCCATCGACGACAATGGGCTTTGGGAAAAAAACGCCGCCACTCTCAAGCAGCTGTACCTGCTTCGTGAACGGGTCAAGGCAATCGAGAAGACAACAAAATCATGATGGACATCCACCAGATCCTCAAACAGCTGCCGCACCGCTACCCCATCCTGCTGGTGGACCGTGTGCTTGAACTTGAAAAAGGCAAGCGCATCAAGGCGCTCAAGAACGTCACCATCAACGAGCCTTTTTTCATGGGCCACTTTCCGCACCGTCCGGTGATGCCTGGGGTTCTGATGCTGGAAGCAATGGCGCAGGCCGCGGCATTGCTGGCGTTTGACACGGTGGGCGTGACGCCGGACGACAAGACGGTCTACTACTTTGCCGGCATTGACGGTGCGCGGTTCAAGCGCCCCGTGGAACCTGGCGACCAGCTTGTCATGGACGTGTCGCTGGACCGCATGAAAGCCGGCATCTTCAAGTTCAAGGGCACCACCCGGGTGGGTGAGGACATCGCCTGCGAGGCCGAGCTCATGTGCACCATGCGCAGCATTGCCTAGGAACATGGGCTTCATCCATCCCACGGCACTGGTGGACCCGGGCGCCGAACTCGACAGCTCGGTCAGCGTGGGGCCGTATACGGTGATCGGCCCGCATGTGAAAGTCGCGGCCGGCACCACCATCGGCGCGCATTGCGTGATAGAGGGCCACACCACCATCGGCCGCGACAACCGCATCTTCCAGTTCAATTCGCTCGGCGCGATTCCGCAGGACAAGAAATACGCGGGCGAGCCTTGCGAACTCATCATCGGCGAGCGCAACACCATCCGGGAGTTCTGCACCTTCAACATCGGTTCGCCCGGCGGCGGGGCAATTACCCGCGTGGGCAACGACAACTGGATCATGGCGTACGTGCATCTGGCGCACGACTGCATCGTGGGCAACCACACCATCTTTGCCAACAACACACAGCTGGCCGGCCATGTGGAAGTGGGTGACTGGGTGATCCTGGGTGGCTTCACCGTGGCCCACCAGTTCATCCGCATCGGCGCGCATGGCATGACGGCCATGTGCTCGCTGCTGTTCGCCGACCAGCCGCCATTTGTGATGAGCCAGGGGCAGCCGGCCCAGGCGCGCTCCATGAACTACGAAGGGCTGCGCCGGCGCGGTTTCTCCGCGCCGCGCATTGCCACCGTCAAGGCCATGCACAAGGCGCTTTACCGCGATGGTCTGACATTGGAGCAGGCCCAGGCGCGCATTGAGGCCCTGGCCGAAGCCACGCCCGAAGCCCGGCCGGACGTCCGCATGATGCTGGACTTCCTGGGCCAGACGTCGCCGCAACGCGGCATCGTCCGCTAGCCCATGAACCCCACGGTGCGCATGGTCGCTGGCGAAGCCTCCGGCGACCTGCTCGCCGGCTTGCTGCTGGACGGCATGCGCCGGCGCTGGCCCTTGCTGGACGCGGCTGGCATTGGTGGCCCGCAGATGGCCCGCCGTGGCTTCCAGGCCTGGTGGCCGCACGACAAGCTGGCGGTGCGTGGCTATGTGGAGGTGCTTCGCCACTACCGCGAGATCGTGGGCATCCGCAACCAGCTGCGCGAACGCCTGCAGCTGGAACGACCCGGCGTGTTCATTGGCGTGGATGCGCCCGACTTCAACCTGGACCTGGAGGCCGCGCTCAAGGCGCAGGGCATCCGCACCGTGCATTTCGTCTGCCCGTCCATCTGGGCCTGGCGCGCCGACCGGGTGGACAAGATCCGCCGCAGCGTGGACCACGTGCTGTGCATCTTCCCGTTCGAGCCTGCGCTGCTGGCGCAGCACGGCATTGCCGCCACCTATGTCGGCCATCCGCTGGCGGATGTCATCCCCATGACGCCGGACAAAGCTGCCGCCCGGCGCCAACTGGGCCTGCAGGACAGCGACACGGTCGTGGCCATCCTCCCCGGCAGCCGTCAGTCGGAGGTGCAATACCTGGCCCGGCGTTTCCTGATGGCGGCCCGGCTGATTCTTTCGGTGCGTCCGGGTACGCGCTTTGTATTGCCTGCGGTGGGTGCGCTGCGGGCTGCGGTTGAGCAAGCCGCCCGCGGCGCGGGGCTGGGCGACAGCCTGCAGGTCGTCACCGGCCAGTCCCACACCGTGCTGGCGGCCTGTGATGTGACGCTGATTGCCAGCGGCACGGCCACGCTGGAGGCGGCGCTGTTCAAGCGCCCCATGGTCATTGCCTACAACATGAACTGGCTGTCCTGGCAGATCATGCGGCGCAAGAAGCTGCAGCCCTGGGTGGGCCTGCCCAACATCCTGTGTGGGGAATTCGTGGTGCCCGAGCTGCTTCAGGAGGCCGCGACGCCGCAGGCGATGGCAGATGCCGTCTTGGCCTGGCTGGACGCTCCTGAGAGAATCACGCAGCTGCAGCAGCGCTTTGCCGCGCTGCACCATGAACTGCAGCGCGACACCGCAACACTGGCAACCGATGCGATCCAGAAAGTTCTTGAAAGCTGAACAGGCTGCGCTGGCCTGGGACACGCCTGGCCTGGTCGCTGGCGTGGACGAGGCCGGGCGGGGGCCGCTGGCGGGGCCGGTGGTGGCTGCCGCCGTCATCCTGGACGAACTGAACCCGGTGCGCGGCCTGGCGGACTCCAAGACGCTGACCGCGCTGCGCCGCGAAAAACTGTATGACGAGATCCGTGCCAAGGCCCTGTGCTGCTCCATTGGCGAAGCGAGCGTCGATGAAATTGACACCCTGAACATCCTGGAGGCCACCATGCTGGCCATGCGCCGGGCGGTGGAGGGGCTGCGCCTGAAGCCTGTCAAGGTGCTGGTGGACGGCAACAGGCTGCCCCGGCTGGATGTGCTGGCTGAAGCCATCGTCAAGGGCGACGCCAAGGTGCAGGCCATCTCGGCCGCCTCCATCCTGGCCAAGGTGCATCGCGACCGCTGGTGCATTGAATTCCACCAGCAGTATCCGCAGTATGGATTTGACGGGCACAAGGGTTACGGCACGGCCGAACATATGGCGGCGCTGCGCACCCATGGCGCCTGTCCGCAGCACCGCAAATCATTCGCCCCGGTTGCCGGGGTGTTGCGATGACATCCGACGCCGTCACGCACATCACATCACGCGACAACGCCTTGCTCAAAGACCTGCGGCGTTTGACGCAGGACCCCACCGCCTACCGCAAGCAGGCAAGGGTGTGGCTGGAGGGTGACCACCTTTGCCGGGCCGCGCTGGCCCGTGGGCTGAGGCCCGCACAGGCCCTGTTTTGCGAATCCATCTGGTCCTCTGTCCGCACTGAATATGCGCAGTCTGCTATTAAAAGCATAGTGGTGGCTGACGCGTTGTGGGCTGGTATCAGCGCACTGGAGTCCCCGGCCCGCATGGGCTTTGTGCTGGATTTGCCCCAGCCAGCCGCCATCGAGCCGCTGACCGCCACGGTTATCCTGGACCGGGTGCAGGACGCAGGCAACGTGGGCTCCATCCTGCGCAGCGCCGCGGCGTTTGGCTTCCGGCAGGTGATCGCGCTCAAGGGAACGGCGGCGCTGTGGGCGCCGAAGGTATTGCGCGCCGGCATGGGCGCGCACTTTGGCCTGCGGCTGATCGAGGGCGCGGAGCCCACCGCGCTGGATGCCCTGGCCGTTCCGGTCATTGTCACGAGTTCGCATCAAGGCGAACTGGTGCAACAGCACAAGCTGCCCTGGCCCTGCGCCTGGGCGCTGGGGCATGAGGGGCAAGGCGTGGGCGACGCCGTGGCAGCCAAGGCCAGCCTGGCGGTACGTATTGGCCAGCCGGGCGGAGAAGAATCACTCAATGTCGCTGCGGCCGCGGCCATCTGCCTGCATGCCAGCGCCATTGGCATGGCTAATGCCCCATGACAGCAGGGCTCATGCATCTGCCGCATGAAAACGCGGCGGGGCAGGCGGCTATAATCAAGGGCTTTCCCGCAAACCCCCGTACGCCTAGCGCATTCAAGCCTTTTCCCTGAGTAAACACAATCAAAAGCAAGCTTTTGGGTCGCCACGAGCAAAGTTTTTGAGCGCGTTTGGGCGTACCCGTAACCATCCGGAGAACCCAGTGCTTTTGTCCCTTCAGGGAACCGCCCCCCACGCCATCCTGGCGCTCGCTGACGGCACGGTCTTTCTCGGCAATTCGATCGGAGCCGCCGGCTCCACCACCGGCGAGGTCGTGTTCAACACCGCCATCACCGGCTACCAGGAAATCCTCACCGACCCGAGCTACTGCCAGCAGATCGTGACGCTCACGTATCCGCATATTGGCAACTACGGCGTCAATGCAGAGGACATCGAAGCCGACAAGGTCCACGCTGCAGGCCTGGTCATCAAGAACCTGCCGCTTCTGGCCAGCAACTTCCGATCCACCATGACCCTGTCGCAGTACCTGGTCAAGGAGAACACGGTCGCCATTGCCAACATTGACACCCGCAAGCTCACCCGCCTTTTGCGCACCCACGGCGCGCAAAACGGCTGCATCGTCGGCCTGGCCGCCGGTGAGGCGGTGTCGCAGGCCCATATCGACAAGGCCATCGCCGCCGCCAAGGCCGCGCCCAGCATGTCGGGGCTGGACCTGGCCAGGGTGGTGTCGGTGACGAAGCCCTATGAATGGACCCAGACCGAATGGGCGCTGGGCACGGGCTACGGCACACAGGCCGCGCCGCGCTTTCATGTGGTGGCGTTTGACTACGGCGTCAAAAAGAACATCCTGCGCATGCTCAGTTCACGCGGCTGCAAGGTCACGGTGGTGCCCGCGCAAACCTCCGCACGCGATGTGCTGGCGCTCAAGCCCGACGGCGTTTTCCTGTCCAACGGCCCCGGCGATCCTGAACCTTGCGACTACGCCATCGCAGCCACGCGCGAGATCATTGAAGCCGGTGTGCCGACCTTCGGGATCTGTCTGGGCCACCAGATCATGGCGCTGGCCTCCGGTGCCAGAACCTTCAAGATGAAGTTCGGCCATCACGGCGCCAACCACCCGGTGAAAGACCTGGACAACGGCCGCGTCAGCATCACCAGCCAGAACCACGGCTTCGCGGTGGATGAGAAGACCTTGCCCGCCAACCTGCGTGCCACCCACATCAGCCTGTTTGACAACACGCTGCAGGGCCTGGCCCGCACCGACAAGCCCGCTTTCTGCTTCCAGGGCCACCCTGAAGCATCGCCCGGGCCTCACGACATCAGCTACCTCTTTGACCGCTTCACGGCACTGATGGAGAAAAAGTAATGCCGAAGCGCACAGACATCAAAAGCGTCCTCATCATCGGTGCCGGCCCGATCATCATCGGCCAGGCCTGCGAGTTTGACTATTCAGGCGTGCAGGCCTGCAAGGCCCTGCGTGAAGAGGGCTTCAAGGTCATCCTGATCAACAGCAACCCCGCCACGATCATGACCGACCCGGCCACGGCCGACGTGACCTACATCGAGCCCATTACCTGGCAGACGGTCGAGAAAATCATCGCCAAGGAGCGTCCCGACGCGATCCTGCCCACCATGGGCGGCCAGACCGCGCTGAACTGCGCGCTGGACCTGTGGCGCAACGGCGTACTGGACAAATACAAGGTCGAGCTGATCGGCGCCACGCCCGAGGCCATCGACAAGGCCGAAGACCGCCTGAAGTTCAAGGACGCGATGACCAAAATCGGGCTGGGCTCGGCCCGATCGGGCATCGCGCACAGCATGGACGAAGCCTGGGCCGTGCAGAAGACGGTGGGTTTCCCCACGGTGATCCGCCCCAGCTTCACGCTGGGCGGCACGGGCGGCGGCATTGCCTACAACCCGGAAGAGTTTGAAGTCATCTGCAAGCGCGGCCTGGAAGCCTCGCCCACCAACGAGCTGCTGATTGAAGAGTCGCTGCTCGGCTGGAAAGAGTACGAAATGGAAGTCGTGCGCGACAAGGCCGACAACTGCATCATCATCTGCTCGATCGAAAACCTGGACCCGATGGGCGTGCACACCGGCGACTCCATCACGGTGGCGCCGGCCCAGACGCTGACCGACAAGGAATACCAGATCATGCGCAATGCGTCCCTCGCGGTGCTGCGCGAGATCGGCGTGGACACCGGCGGCTCCAATGTGCAGTTCTCGGTCAACCCGAAAGACGGGCGCATGATCGTGATCGAGATGAACCCGCGCGTGTCGCGTTCATCGGCGCTGGCGTCCAAGGCCACCGGCTTTCCGATTGCCAAAGTGGCGGCGAAGCTGGCCGTGGGCTACACGCTGGACGAGTTGCGCAACGAGATCACTGGCGGCGCGACGCCCGCCAGTTTCGAGCCCAGCATCGATTACGTGGTCACCAAGATTCCGCGCTTCGCGTTCGAGAAATTTCCCACCGCCGACAGCCGCCTGACGACGCAGATGAAGTCGGTGGGTGAGGTCATGGCCATGGGCCGGACCTTCCAGGAGTCCTTCCAGAAGGCCCTGCGCGGCCTGGAAGTGGGCGTGGACGGCCTGAACGAAAAGACGCAAGACCGCGAAGTGCTGGAAAAGGAACTGGGCGAGCCCGGTCCCGAGCGAATCTGGTACGTGGGCGATGCCTTCGCCCAGGGCATGAGTGTGGACGAAGTGTTTGCACTGACCAGGATTGACCCGTGGTTCCTGGTCCAGATCGAGGAGATTGTGAAGATCGAGCTGGAGCTCGAAAAGACCACGCTGGACGCGTTGAGCCGCGAGGAACTGCTCGCACTCAAGAAAAAGGGCTTCTCCGACCGGCGCCTGGCACGCCAGCTCAAGACCACCGACAAGGTCATCCGCGAAAAGCGCCATGCGCTGGGCATCCGCCCGGTGTACAAGCGTGTGGACACCTGCGCGGCCGAATTCGCCACCAACACCGCCTACATGTACTCCACGTACGAGGACGAGTGCGAGTCAGAACCCACCAACAACAAGAAGATCATGGTGCTGGGCGGTGGCCCCAACCGCATCGGCCAGGGCATCGAATTTGACTACTGCTGCGTGCATGCCGCGCTGGCCATGCGTGAAGACGGCTACGAGACCATCATGGTCAACTGCAACCCCGAGACCGTCTCCACCGACTACGACACCTCGGACCGCCTGTATTTCGAGCCGCTGACACTCGAAGACGTGCTGGAAATCGTGGACAGGGAAAGGCCGCACGGCGTGATTGTGCAGTACGGCGGCCAGACGCCATTGAAGCTTGCGCTGGGCCTGGAGGCCGCGGGCGTGCCCATCATTGGCACCAGCCCCGACATGATCGACGCAGCCGAAGACCGCGAGCGCTTCTCCGCGCTTTTGCGCGAGCTGGATCTCAAGCAGCCGCCCAACGCCACCGCGCGCACCGAAGCCGAAGCGTTGGAGAAAGCCTCTTCGCTGGGCTACCCGCTGGTGGTTCGCCCCAGCTACGTGCTGGGCGGCCGTGCGATGGAAATCGTGCATGAGCAGCGCGACCTGGAGCGCTACATGCGTGAAGCCGTGAAGGTCAGCAACGATTCGCCGGTGCTGCTGGACCGCTTCCTGAACGACGCGATCGAGTGCGATGTGGACTGCCTGCGCGACCCGGAGGGCAAGACCTTCATCGGCGGCGTGATGGAGCACATTGAGCAGGCGGGCGTGCACAGCGGCGACTCCGCCTGCTCGCTGCCGCCTTATTACCTGTCCAGGGCGACCGTGGACGAGCTCAAGCGGCAGTCGGCCGCCATGGCCGGCGCGCTGAACGTGGTCGGCCTGATGAACGTGCAGTTCGCCATCCAGGAAGTGGACGGCAAGGACGTGATCTACGTGCTGGAAGTCAACCCGCGGGCTTCGCGTACCGTGCCTTTCGTGTCCAAGGCCACGGGCATCCAGCTGGCCAAGGTGGCTGCGCGCTGCATGGCGGGCCAGTCGCTGGCGTCGCAGGGCATCACCAAAGAAGTGACCCCGCCTTACTTCAGCGTCAAGGAGGCCGTGTTCCCGTTCGTCAAGTTCCCGGGCGTGGACACCATCCTGGGGCCCGAGATGAAATCCACCGGCGAAGTCATGGGCGTGGGCAAGACCTTTGGTGAAGCCTTCGTCAAGAGCCAGCTGGGCGCAGGCACCAAGCTGCCGCGCCCGGGCGACACGGTGAAGAAGGTGTTCCTGACCGTCAAGAACAGCGACAAGCCGCGTGCCGTGGAAGTGGCGCGCCAGCTGGCGTCCATGGGCTTTGACATCGTGGCCACCAAGGGCACGGCGGCGGCGATCACAGCAGCCGGCATTGCCTGCGAGACGGTCAACAAGGTCACCGAAGGCCGCCCGCACGTGGTGGACATGATCAAGAACAACGAGATTGCCCTGGTCATCAACACCGTTGAAGAGCGGCGCAACGCGATTGCCGACTCACGTGCCATCCGCACATCGGCGCTGCTGGCGCGCGTCACGACCTTCACTACCATCGCCGGGGCCGAGGCCGCGGTCGAAGGCATGAAGTACATGGACAACCTGGACGTGATATCCGTCCAGGAGATGCATGCGCAACTGAGCTGACCCGCCACCTATAATTGGGCGAACCACCGCCGGCCGGCAACGTCCGGCGGTTTCTATTTGCCGGAGAGACAAATGGCCACCATCCCCATCACCAAGCGCGGCGCCGAGAAGCTCAAGGCCGAGCTGCACGAGTTGAAGACCGTGCAGCGCCCCTGGGTCATCAACGCCATTGCCGAAGCCCGCGCCCAGGGCGATCTGAGCGAGAACGCCGAATACGAGGCCGCCAAGGACCGCCAGGGCTTCATTGAAGGCCGTATCCAGGAGGTCGAAGGCAAGCTGTCCGCCGCCCAGATCATTGATCCCGCGCAGGTCGATGCGGGCGGCAAGGTCGTGTTTGGCGCCACTGTCGAGCTTGAAGAGGAAAGCACGGGCGACAAGGTGCGCTACCAGATCGTCGGCGAAGACGAGGCCGACCTCAAGCTCGGCCTGATCAACATCTCCAGCCCCATTGCCCGCGCGCTCATTGGCAAGGAAGAGGGCGACACCGCCGAGGTGCAGGCACCCGGCGGCGTCAAGCGCTACGAAATCGTCGCCGTCCACTACATCTGACACTCCGCGCGGCCATGCGTGACCGTCTGCCCGTGATGTTCGCGGCCCTGTGGTGGGGCAGCCTGACCGCGGTGGGGTTCGTGGTGGTGCCCCAGCTTTTTGCCCATTTGCCCACGCCTGCCATGGCAGGCGCGATGGCGGCCCGGCTTTTCACGGCCCAGACCTGGGTCTCCCTGGCCTGTGGCGTACTGCTGCTGCTGGCGTCGCGCGAGCGTGGCGGCGGCGGTACCCGGCCGTGGGCCCCCGCGGCCCTGCCGTTCATCGTTGCCGGCCTGCTGCTGGCCTTGCTGGTGGAGTTTGCCGTTGCCCCGCGCATCGTGGCGCGCGAGAACCTGAAGCTCTGGCATGGCATGGGCAGCGCCATGTACCTGCTGCAGTGGCTGTGTGCGGGCCTGGCCCTCTGGCGCAGCCTGTCGCGCCGCGACGGCTGAATTCAGCCGCCCTGGGCGGCCTTCTTGGCCGATTTCTTCTTGGGCGGCTTGGCCCGCTTGATCTGTCCGCCGGAGGTCAGGCGCTGGTTGCCCAGCACACGCAGGGTCTTGATTTCGGGCCGCTGGCCGGCGCGCTTGCTGTACTTGATGACTTTCACGTCGCGCGGGCCGGGCATGCGGTCCTCGTCCTCGGCCTTGACCTTTGCGGGCTTGGGCCGCCACAGCACCAGCAGCTTGCCGATATGCTGGATCGGCGCGGCGTTCAGTTCGTCGGCCAGCGCCTGGTACATGGCCTCGCGCTGCGCGCGGTCGTCGCCCAGCACGCGTACCTTGATCAGGCCGTGGGCATTCAGCGCGGCGTCGGTTTCCTTCCTGACGGCGGCCGTCAGGCCGTCATTGCCGATCATGACCACCGGGGACAGGTGATGGGCTTCGGCGCGGTGTTCCTTGCGCTGGGCGATGGTGAGTTGGATTTGGGGCATGCCCGTATTATCGAGGCAGGATGAAAGCCAAACCAAAGAGCGGCAAGGTCAACAAGGCCTGGCTGCACGATCACATCAATGACCCCTGGGTCAAGCTTGCGACCAGGGAGGGTTACCGCGCCCGTGCGGCGTACAAGCTCAAGGAAATCGACGAAACGCTGGGACTGATCAAGCCCGGCCACCTGGTGGTGGACCTGGGCTCGACGCCGGGCGCCTGGAGTCAGTATGTACGTCGAAAGCTCTCGCCGGGGGGCGCGGCATCGGGCACGCTGAACGGCTGCATCATCGCGCTGGACCTGCTGCCCATGGAGCCGATCGAAGGCGTGACCTTCATCCATGGCGACTTCCGCGAACCGGATGTGCTGGACCGGCTGCACGCTGAACTCGCCGGCCGGCAGGCCGACGTGGTGGTCTCGGACATGGCGCCCAACCTGTCGGGCATCGAATCTGCCGACGCGGCCCGGGTGGAGCACCTGATCGAGCTGGCCATTGAATTTGCCCAGGGGCACCTGAAACCCGAGGGCGCGCTGGTGGCCAAGGTGTTTCATGGCAGCGGCTACAGCCAGTTGGTGAACCTTTTCAAGGCGAACTTCCGCACCGTCAAACCGCTCAAACCCAAGGCGTCGCGTGACCGGTCGTCAGAAACCTTCCTGATCGGCATGGGCCTCAAGCCGGCGGTCGGCGGGCCGAAACCCTGAGACTCAAGTCCTTGTTTGCCCTATGGATTCCGTAGCGAAAATACATCATTGCCTTGCTTGAAACACCTAAAATGGGGCGCAAGTAGTCCTCACGTCTTCCCCGGAGCCTCAGTTGAACAATCAATGGTTTTCGAAAATTGCTGTGTGGCTGGTGATCGCCCTGGTGCTGTTCACCGTCTTCAAGCAATTTGACACGCGCGGCGCAGCCGGTGCCAACTATCTGGGCTACTCGGAGTTCCTGCAGGAAGTCCGCAACAACCGCATCAAGGCCGCCACCATCCAGGAAGGCCAGGGCGGCACGGAGATCGTTGCCACCACCACCGACGACCGCCGCGTGCGCACCACCGCCACCTACCTGGACCGTGGCCTGGTCGGTGACCTGATCACCTACAACGTCAAGTTCGACGTCAAGCCGCGCGAAGAGGGCTCCCTGCTCATGACCCTGCTGGTCAGCTGGGGCCCCATGCTGCTGCTGATTGGCGTCTGGATCTACTTCATGCGCCAGATGCAGGGCGGCGGCAAGGGCGGTGCCTTCAGCTTCGGCAAGAGCAAGGCGCGCATGCTCGACGAAAACAACAACCAGGTCACCTTTGCGGACGTGGCTGGCTGCGACGAAGCCAAGGAAGAAGTCAAGGAGGTGGTGGACTTCCTGAAAGACCCGGCCAAGTTCCAGAAGCTGGGCGGGCGTATTCCGCGGGGCCTGCTGCTGGTCGGCCCGCCGGGCACCGGCAAGACGCTGCTGGCCAAAGGCATCGCAGGTGAAGCCAAGGTGCCGTTCTTCAGCATCTCCGGCTCCGACTTCGTGGAAATGTTCGTCGGCGTGGGCGCGGCCCGCGTGCGCGACATGTTCGAGAACGCCAAGAAGAACGCGCCGTGCATCATCTTCATCGATGAAATCGACGCCGTGGGCCGCCAGCGCGGTGCTGGCCTGGGCGGCGGCAACGACGAGCGCGAGCAGACGCTGAACCAGATGCTGGTCGAGATGGACGGTTTTGAGACCAACCTGGGGGTGATTGTGGTGGCTGCCACCAACCGGCCCGACATCCTGGACGCCGCCTTGCTGCGTCCCGGCCGCTTTGACCGCCAGGTGTATGTAACGCTGCCCGACATCCGTGGCCGTGAGCAGATCCTGAACGTCCATATGCGCAAGGTCCCGCTGGGCCAGGATGTGAATGCATCCGTGATTGCCCGCGGCACGCCCGGCATGTCTGGTGCCGACCTGGCCAACCTGTGCAACGAGGCTGCCCTGATGGCCGCGCGCCGCAACGCCCGCGTGGTGGAGATGCAGGACTTTGAAAAGGCCAAGGACAAGATCTTCATGGGTCCCGAGCGCAAGAGCATGGTCATGCCCGAGGAAGAGCGCCGCAATACGGCCTACCACGAGTCTGGTCACGCCCTGATCGGCAAGCTGTTGCCCAAGTGCGACCCGGTCCACAAGGTCACCATCATCCCGCGCGGTCGCGCCCTGGGCGTGACCATGAGCCTGCCGGCACAGGACCGCTACAGCTATGACAAGGACTACATGCTGAACCAGATCAGCATGCTGTTTGGCGGGCGCATCGCCGAAGAGGTGTTCATGAACCAGATGACCACCGGTGCCAGCAACGACTTTGAACGTGCGACCAACCTGGCGCGCGACATGGTGATGAAGTACGGCATGACCGACGCCCTAGGTCCGATGGTCTATGCCGAGAACGAAGGCGAAGTCTTCCTGGGCCGCTCGGTCACCAAGACCACCAACATGAGCGAGTCCACCATGCAGAAGGTGGATGCCGAGGTTCGCCGTATCATCGACGAGCAGTACAGCCTGGCGCGCCGCCTGATCGAGGACAACAAGGACAAGATGCACGCCATGGCCCGGGCGCTGCTCGAATGGGAAACCATCGACAGCGAACAGCTGGACGACATCATGGCCGGCAAGGAGCCGCGCCCGCCCAAGGACTTCACGCCGCGCACGCCGCCCTCGGGCAGTGGCGGTGGCTCGGGCGGCTCGCCGGTAGCGGCAGACCCGGCGCCGACTGCAGCCTGACACGGCAGGTGGCCATCACACAAAAGGGACCTTCGCGGTCCCTTTTTCACGACCCACCTGCAGCACAATCCGGCCCATGACCTGGCAAACATCACGCTTTCGTATCGATCTGACGCGCCCGCAGGTAATGGGCATCGTCAATGTGACACCGGACTCCTTTTCCGATGGTGGCATCTACGCGGGCACCTGCGCTGCCGTGGCGCACTGCGAAACGCTGGTAGCCCAGGGCGCAGACATTCTGGACATTGGCGGTGAATCCAGCCGCCCCGGCACCGCCCCCGTGCCGCTGGACGAGGAACTGGCCCGTGTGCTGCCCGTGCTGCGTGAAGCCGTGATGCTGGGCGTGCCCGTCTCGGTGGACACCTACAAGGCCGAGGTCATGCGTCAGGCGCTGGATCTGGGCGCGGACATCATCAATGACATCTGGGCGTTGCGCCAGCCCGGCGCGCGCGAGGCCGTAGCCGCCCATGGCCGCTGCGGCGTCTGCCTGATGCACATGCACGGCGAGCCGCAGACCATGCAGCGCGCACCTATGGAGGGCGACGCCGTGCCACAGGTGCTGGCTTTCCTGCGCGGGCAGACCAGCGCGTTGCTGGCGCTGGGGGTGGACGCCGCGCGCATTGCATGGGACCCAGGCATTGGCTTTGGCAAGACCGTTGAGCAGAACTTTGCACTGCTGGCCCGCCAGGCCGAGCTGCTGGCCGACGGCTACACGCTGCTGGCGGGCTGGTCGCGCAAATCGTCGCTGGGCAGTGTCACGGGCCAGCCGGTGAACGACCGCCTGGAAGCCAGCGTCACGGCGGCGGTGCTGGCGGTGGAGCGGGGCGCGCGCATCGTGCGGGTGCACGACGTGCGCGCAACCGTCGCCGCGCTGAAGGTCCTGGCCGCTACAATTTCAATAGCAAAAAAACCGATGGGGACAACGGCATGAGCAGAAAATACTTTGGCACCGACGGCATCCGCGGCACCGTGGGCCAGGCGCCCATCACCCCTGACTTCGTGCTGCGGCTGGCCCATGCCGTGGGCCGCGTGCTCAAGCGCAGCGAGGAGCGGCCCACCGTGCTGATCGGCAAGGACACCCGCATCTCGGGCTACATGCTGGAAAGCGCGCTCGAATCGGGCTTCAACTCCGCCGGGGTGGACGTGGTGCTGCTGGGGCCGTTGCCCACGCCGGGCGTGGCCTACCTCACGCGTGCGCAGCGGGCCAGCCTGGGCGTGGTGATCAGCGCCAGCCACAATGCCTTTGCGGACAACGGCATCAAGTTCTTCAGTGCCCAGGGCACCAAGCTGCCTGACGCCTGGGAGCTGGCCGTGGAGGCCGCGCTGGATGAACCGCCAGTGTGGGCGGATTCGGCGTCGCTGGGCAAGGCCCGCCGGCTCGATGACGCTGCCGGGCGCTACATCGAGTTCTGCAAGAGCACCTTCGCCAACGACCTGACGCTCAAGGGCCTGCGCATTGTGGTGGACGGCGCCCATGGCGCGGCGTACCACATAGCGCCCAAGGTGTTTCATGAGCTGGGCGCCGAGGTGCTGGCCATCGGGTGCGCGCCCGACGGGCTGAACATCAACCATGAAGTCGGGGCAACCCATCCTGAGGCGCTGGTGCGCGCCGTCAGGGCCAACCATGCCGATTACGGGATTGCGCTGGACGGCGACGCCGACCGGCTGCAGATGGTGGACGCCAGCGGGCGCCTGTACAACGGCGACGAGGTGCTGTACCTCATGGTCGCCGAGCGGCTGGCACGCGATGAGGCCGTGCCGGGCGCCGTGGGCACGCTGATGACCAACATGGCTGTGGAAGTTGCGCTGAAGGCCCGCGGTGTGCAGTTCGTGCGCGCGAAGGTCGGCGACCGCTACGTCCTGGAAGAGCTGGAAAAGCACAAATGGCTGCTGGGCGGCGAGGGCTCGGGCCACCTGCTGGCCCTGGACAAGCACACCACCGGCGACGGCCTGATCAGCGCGCTGCAGGTGCTGCAGGCGTGCGTGCGCAGCGGCAAGAGCCTGTCGCAATTGCTGGCCGATGTGACGCTGTTTCCGCAAACACTCATCAACGTGCGCCTGCGCCCCGGGCAGGACTGGAAGGCCAATACCTTGCTGGCCGCAGAAACGAAGGCGGTGGAAGCCGAACTGGGTGACACGGGGCGCGTGCTGATTCGCGCCAGCGGCACCGAACCGCTGCTGCGCGTGATGGTCGAAGCGCGCAACGAACAGCAGGCTCTGGCCTGCGCTCAGCGCCTGGTGGACGCGGTCAAGGCAGGTTGAAGCGTGGCCCCCACGCTCGTCACTTCGTGTACTTCGCTGCCCCCCGAGGGGGCCGCAGTCGCCTTGGGGCGGCCCGGCGGCGACTGAAAAGCCGCTTCAGTGGGGCCTGCGCGCCAGCCGGTCGCGCAGGCGCCAGGCCTGCAGCGCCACCAGTTCGCCCAGGCCGCGCACGAGCTCAATGGACAGGGCCGCAATTTGCAGGGGCAACAGGCTCAGGTGTTTCATGCCCACACCCTAGCGCCGCCGTGTGACAGAACCATGTCAGCGCAACACCGCGCGCGGTAGTAAGCTGCGCAGCCGTGCCGCATCCCCACCACCTGCCTGAACTCGACGACCTGCAACGCGTCATTGCGCTCGGCGGCGCCCATCTGCAGGTCACGCAGCAGCCGCTGACCGGGCAACCGCCGCTGTACACGGTGGCGCTGGGCAACCCGTCACGCGATGTTCCGGCCATCGGTTTTTTCGGTGGCGTGCATGGCCTGGAGCGCATCGGCTCGCAGGTGGTCATTGCCTATCTGCACGCGCTGGTGGCGCGGCTGCGCTGGGACGCCTCGGTGCATGCGCTGCTGGAGCAGGTGCGCCTGGTCTTCATGCCGGTGGTCAACCCCGGTGGCATGCTGCGCCACACGCGTGCCAACCCAAGCGGCGTGGACCTGATGCGCAATGCGCCGGTGGACGCGCGCGAGCCCGTGCCGTTCCTGGTGGGCGGCCAGCGCATCAGCGCCGGGCTGCCCTGGTACCGCGGCCGCGCCGGTGCGCCCATGGAGGCCGAAAGCGCCGCGCTGTGCGCGCTGGTGGAGACCGAGCTGCACGGCCGGCCGTTCAGCCTGGCGCTGGACTGCCATTCGGGCTTTGGCATGCGTGACCGCGTGTGGTTCCCGTATGCCCACCGGCGCACACCCATGCCGCACCTGGCGCAGCTGCACGCGCTGCAGGCCACATTCGCGGACAGCCACCCGCACCACAACTATGTGTTCGAGCCGCAAAGCCACCAGTACCTGGCCCATGGCGACCTGTGGGACCACCTGTACCTGCGCGCCTGCGCGCGACCCGGTGAAGTGTTTTTGCCGCTCACGCTGGAGATGGGTTCGTGGCTGTGGGTGAAGAAGAACCCGCGCCAGCTCTTTTCACGGCGCGGCATCTTCAACCCGCTGATCGCGCACCGCCACCAGCGCGTGCTGCGCCAGCACCTGCCGCTGCTGGATTTCCTGACGCGTGCCACCGCCGCCTGGCAGCGCTGGCTGCCCGAGCAGCCGGCCAGCCACCACCACAGCCAGGCCATGGCGCGCTGGTACGGGGACAGGGCATGACGCCCCCGAGCACCTGGGTGCTGCTGCGCGGCCTCACGCGCGAGGCGGCTCACTGGAACGGCTTTGACCAGCAACTGGCCGCGGCGCTGGGCCCGCCGCACCGTGTGCTGACGCTGGATCTGCCGGGCAATGGCAGGCTGTACCAGGTGCGCAGCCCCGCTTGTGTCGCAGACCTGGCCGAGGCTGGCCGCGCCGAGCTGAACCGGCGCAGCCACCCATCCCCGTATGTGCTTGTGGCCATGTCGTTGGGGGCCATGGTGGCGATTGACTGGGCGTGCAGCGCCCCACACGAGGTGGCGGGCTGCGTGCTGATCAACACCAGCCTGCGGGGCTTCAGCCCGTTCTGGCAGCGCCTGCAGCCGCACAACTACGCCACGCTGGCAGGGGTGATGCTGGGGGGCCGTACACCGCTGCAACGCGAGCAGGCCGTGCTGGCCTTGACCAGCAACCAGGCGGCGCACCAAGGCGATACCGCCGCCGCCTGGGCCGCAGTGGCACGACAGCGCCCGGTGTCACGCGGCAATGCCTTGCGTCAGCTATGGGCGGCCGCGCGATACCGGGCGCCACCGCAGCCGCCCGTTGTGCCCGCGTTGCTGCTGGCGTCTGCAGGTGACAGGCTGGTGTCGGCGCAATGTTCGCAGCGTATCTCTGCCGCCTGGGGCTGGCCGCTGCGCATGCACCCGGATGCGGGGCACGACCTGCCGCTGGACGCGCCCGGCTGGGTGCAGCGGCAAATCTGCGAATGGTGGCAAGGCGCTGGTTCAGCCGACCTGGCGCGGCGCCAGTAGCGCAGCCAGCGCCACACCGGCTGCGGCACCGAAGCACTGTGCCAGCACGAACGCTGGCGCGCTGGCTGGCGCAATGCCGGCAAAGCTGTCGCTCAGCATGCGGCCCAGTACGGCGGCCGGGTTGGCAAAGCTGGTACTGGCCGTGAACCAGTAAGCCGCGCCGATCCAGCAGGCCACCAGTGCCGCTGCCTTGCCCGCGGGTGCGCGCAGGATCACGAACAGCAGGCCGGCAGTGGCCACGCCCTCGGCCAGCCACTGGCCGGGGCCGGTGCGCAGCTTGGTACTTGTCTGCAGCACTTGCAAGCCGAACATCGCATGCGCGAGCCACGCCCCCGTAACCGCACCGCCAAGCTGCGCACCCAGATACGGCAGGGCCTCCCGCACAGGCAGTGCCCGCTTGTAAACCATGGCCAGCGTCACGACCGGGTTGAAGTGCGCGCCACTAATCGGCCCAAGCGTTTCAATCAGCACATACAAAGCAAACACCGTGGCCAGCGTGTTGGCCAACAGCGCCACGGCCGTGTTGCCGCCCGCCAGCCGCTCGGCCATGATGCCCGAGCCGATCACCGCGCACAGCAGCGCCGCCGTGCCCAAGCCCTCGGCAAGAGCCCTGCGTGCCAGCGTCATGATTTGGCGAGGTCGCGCGCGCGCGTTTGCAGCATGAGCTTGTCCACGCTGCCCTGCGGCAGGTTGACCAGCAGCTCCAGCCGGCGGCGGATGGCGTGCAGCGTCTGGCGGAAGGCCTCCAGCTTCTGCTCGTCCGTGCCTTCAATGGCCGATGGGTCCGCGTACCCCCAGTGGGCTGTTGCGGGCTGGCCCGGCCAGTAGGGGCAGACCTCACCGGCGGCGTTGTCGCACACGGTGATCACCAGGTCCATGTGCGGCGCATCGGGCAGGGCGAACTCGTCCCAGCTCTTGCTGGACAGGCCGTCGGTGCTGATGCCGGCGGCCTGCAACACCTTCAGGCCCAGCGGGTTGGGCTGCTGGTTGTCGCGCGGGCTGCTGCCGGCGGAGTACGCCTTGAAGCGCCCGCGGCCAATGTGGTTGAGCGTGGCTTCCGCCAGGATGCTGCGCGCCGAGTTGTGCGTGCACAGGAACAGGACGTTGATGGGTTGGCTCATGGTTGTTTCCTTTTCATCAGCAGCAGCCCGACCTGGGCGCGCAGCAGGCGCTGGCCTGTGCCGCCGCCGGCTTGGCCTGGCTGAACACGGGGATGCTGTCCAGCGTATGGAACTGCTCCCAGGCCATGCCCTGCGGGTCGGTCACCCAGTATTTTTCGCTGCGGGCATAGCAGCAGGTGGTTTCGCCCTCGTCCAGCAGCGCCATGTCAGCCCGCGTCGCGTTGTCTTTCAGCGCGGCCAGTTCGTCGGCCGTGCCCACCTGGATGCCCAGGTGGTCCACGCCCGGCTTGTCGCCGCGGGTAGAGATGGCGAAATTCACCGGCGGGTCTTCCAGCATCCACTTGGCGTAGTCGCCTTCGGTGCGGGCCGGGGGCTGGTTGAACATGGCCGAATAGAACGCGATGTTCCTGGGCAGGTCGTCCACATGCATGTGGACATGAAAGCGCTTCATGGGGGAGGACTCCTTAACAAGTAGTACAGACAGGGGCGATTTCACACGCCGCGCCTTCGCAGCAGTGCTCGGTCAGGTAGGTCAGCAGCGCGTTCATCCGCTCAAAGCTGGCGCGGTAGATCAGGTGGCGCCCGCGTGGCTCGCTGCTCACCAGCCCGGCGTGGGTCAGTTCCTTCAGGTGGAACGACAGCGCGCTGGGCGCCACGTCCAGCTGCTGGGCCATGGCGCCGGGCGTCAGGCCTTCGGGCCCGGCCACGACCAGCGCGCGAAAGGCGCGCAGGCGCTGCGGCTGCGCCAGGGCTGCCAGGGAGCGCACGGTGGTGGCTTCATCGACGGTGATCGTTTCCATAATTCAATAATAGTTGAATCATTGAATGGATGCAAGACGCTCCAAGCCTGTCACGGCGTTGCAACCAATCTGCCACATGGCCGTCACCGCGCCATCCCACACTGGCGCACATCCCCTCGCGTAAAGCACACAAGGAGAGCGCAATGAACGAACTGCCCAGCCCCACCATGCCCCTGTCGCCGGTCTCGCTGCCACGGGGGTCACTTCACCGAAGCGATCATCAGGTCATCGATCAGGCTGGGCGCGGCAGTATTTCGGTTTCGTGGGCCCGCCACCAGGATGAAGTCCGCCAGGCGCAACGCCTGAGGTTTGACGTGTTCGCCCGCGAAATGGGCGCACGGCTGAACAGCGCCATCGCCGGCCACGATGTGGATCTGTTTGACGACTATTGCGAACACCTGCTGGTGCGCGACCTGGCCACGCAGCAGGTCGTGGGCACCTACCGCGTGCTCACGCCGGCCCAGGCCCGCCGCGTAGGCAGCACCTACAGCGACACCGAATTCGACCTGACACGCCTGCGCAGCCTGCGCGAACGCATGGTGGAGCTGGGCCGCAGCTGCGTGCACCCGGACCACCGCCACGGCGGCGTGATTCTGGCGCTGTGGGGGGCGCTGGCGGAGTTCATGGTGCGCAACCAGCTGGACACCATGATCGGCTGCGCCAGCATCCCCATGCTGCACAACGGCGTGGTCAGCGGCGACGCCGCCGCCAGCATCTGGCGCCAGGTGAGCCAGACGCACCTGGCCCCGATTGACTACCACGTGCGACCGCGCCTGCCGCTGCCGATCGACAAGCTGGACAGCACGCTGGACATTGAGCCGCCGGCGCTGATCAAAGGCTACCTGCGCCTGGGCGCCAAGGTGCTGGGCGCACCCGCCTGGGACCCGGACTTCAACACCGCCGACCTGCCCATGCTGATGCGCATTGCCGATCTGCCGGCGCGCTACCGCAAACATTTCCTTGGTGCAGCATGAGGGGGCTGGGCGGAACGACCGCGTTTGATTCGCTGGGTGGTCTGTACGGCGGCTTCAATGGCGATCCGGGCCCCGGCGGCGCTCGCGACGATGACGACACGGCCCGTGTACGCTACCGGGCCGTTTTCATATCCGACCTGCACCTGGGCACGCCCGGCTGCCAGGCGGCGGCGCTGCTGGACTTCCTGAAGGCCCACCCGAGCCAGTTCCTGTACCTGGTGGGCGACATCGTGGACGGCTGGCAGCTGCGCCGCCGCTGGTACTGGCCGCAGGCCCACAACGACGTGGTGCAAAAGCTGCTGCGCGCCGCGCGCAAGGGCTGCCGCGTGGTCTATGTGCCGGGCAACCATGATGAATTCGCGCGTGAATTCATCGGCCACCAGTTTGGCGGCATCGAGGTCAGCGAGGAAGCCGTGCACCACACAGCCGACGGCCGCGCGTTGTGGGTCATCCACGGCGACTACTTTGACGGCGTGATCCAGTGCGCCAAGTGGCTGGCCTATGTGGGTGACAACCTGTATGAGTTCACCCTCAAGCTCAACCGCCACCTGAACCACCTGCGCGGCCGCCTGGGCCTGCCGTACTGGTCGCTGTCGGCTTACCTCAAGCACAAGGTCAAGAAGGCGCTGAACTACGTGACCGACTTTGAAGTGGCCGTGGCCGCCGAGGCACGCAAGCGCGGCCACGACGGCGTGGTCTGCGGGCACATCCACCGCGCCGAGATGCGCGAGATCAACGGCACGCTGTACTGCAACGACGGCGACTGGGTCGAAAGCCGCACCGCCCTGGTGGAGCATTTCGACGGCCGGCTGGAGCTGGTGCACTGGGTGCCCACGCACCAGACGCAGGGCCGGGGCCATGTGGCGCGGGCGGTGTCCCCATGAAAATCGCCCTGATCACCGACGCCTGGCAGCCCCAGGTCAATGGCGTGGTCACCACCCTGGTGGAGCTGGTGCGCGAGCTGGGAACGGCCGGGCACGACGTGCACGTCATCCACCCCGGCCAGTTCCGCACGCGGCCATGCCCGGGCTACGCCGGCATTGACCTGGCGGTGCGCCCGGCGCGCCAGATGGCCCGGCAGCTGGACGAGCTGCAGCCCGAGGCGGTGCACATCGCCACCGAAGGCCCGCTGGGCTGGGCGGCACGCGCGCATTGCCGCAAGCGCGGCTGGCGCTTTACCACCGCGTTCCACACCAAGTTCCCGGAGATCCTGCATGCCGCGCTGAAGGTTCCGCTGAGCTGGGGCTATGCGCTGTTCCGCCACTTTCACAAGCCGTCGGCCGGCGTGATGGTGCCTACCCAGGGCGTGCTGCGCATGCTGCAGGCGCGCGGCTTTCGCAACCTGCGCGCCTGGACGCACGGCGTGGACACCACGCTGTTCCAGATGCGGCCGCAGCCGCAGGTCTACGAGCCCATGGGCCTGTTGCCGCGGCCGGTGGCGCTGTTCGTGGGCCGGGTTTCGTATGAAAAGAACATCGAAGCCTTCCTGCAGCTGGACTTTCCGGGCACCAAGGTGGTGTGTGGCGTGGGCCCGCTGGAGGCCCAGCTGCGCGAGCGCTTTCCCGGCGTACGCTGGCTGGGTCTGCTGCCGCGCGAGGAACTGGCCCGTGTCTATGCGGCGGCGGACCTGTTCGTCTTTCCCAGCAGGTCAGAGACCTTTGGCCTGGTCATGCTGGAGGCCATGGCCACGGGCACGCCAGTGGCGGCGTATCCTGTAGACGGCCCGCTGGAGGTACTGGGCCAGCCTGACTGCCACGGAGGCGCCCTGGATGAAGACCTGCAGCAAGCCTGCTTTGCCACGCTGGCCGTGCCGCGCCACGAGGCGCGGGCCCGCGCGCTGCAGTTCAGCTGGGCTGAGGCCACGCGCCTGTTCACCAGCCACCTGGTGCCGGTGTCACAGGCCTGTCATGAAGCGGCGGAACACTGTCACAAACCCGTCATCCATTTGACATCTTCTTCCTCGTCTTCCACGCCTTCCTGATTGATGTCCGATATCCCCAGCATCACCTTCCTGGACCGCGACCACAGCATCCTGGCATTCAACGAACGGGTGCTTGACTGGGCCCGGCGCGCCGACGTGCCCCTGCTGGAGCGCCTGCGCTACCTGTGCATCGTGTCGTCCAATCTGGATGAGTTTTTCGAGGTGCGCGCCGCGCCCCACCTGACGGCCATGCAGGCCGCCGACCGCAAAGGCGTTTACACCGTGCAGACGTTCGAAGCGCTGGCAGCGGCGGCGCACGACCTGGTGGCCCGCCAGTACGCGCTGTACAACGACGAGCTGATGCCCACCTTCAAGAAGCACGGCATTGAAATCATCTCGCACGGCGACCGCAACCCGGCCCACCGCAAATGGGTGGACGAATACTTTGAGCGCGAAGTGCGCCCGCTGCTGATCCCCGTGGGGCTGGACCCGGCGCACCCGTTCCCGCAGGTGGCCAACAAATCGTTGAACTTCATCGTGCACCTGGGCGGCAAGGACGCCTTTGGCCGGCAAAACGAGATCGCCATCGTCAAGGTGCCGCGCGTGCTGCCTCGCCTGATCCGCATGCCCGACAAGGTGGCGGGCAACAAGACGCTGTTCGTGTCGCTGTCCAGCGTGATCCGCGCGCACCTGCACAACCTGTTTCCGGGGCGCGAGGTGGGGCAGTTCTCGCAGTTTCGCGTGACGCGCCATTCCGACCTGGCCGTGGACGAGGACGACGTGCAGAACCTGCGCACCGCGCTGCGCCAGGGCCTGCAGCACCGCCACTACGGCCAGGCCGTGCGGCTGGAGGTGTCCGCGGGGTGCTCTGAATTTTTATCGGCCTTCCTGCTCAGGCAGTTCAATTTGCCCGAGGCGGCGCTGTACCGTGTGCACGGCCCGGTGAACCTGGTGCGCCTGACGCAGCTGGTGGACCTGGTGGACGAGCAGCCGCTGCGCTTTCCCCCGTACAAGGCCACCTACCCCGTGGCGCTGGTGCCGGGCCAGAGCTTTTTTGACCGCCTCAAGCAGGGTGACGTGCTGATCCACCAGCCGTATGAGAGCTTTGACGGCGTGCTGGCCTTCCTGCGCGAGGCGGTGAACGACCCGCAGGTGCTGGCCATCAAGCAGACCATCTATCGCACCGGATCCGACAGCGAACTCATGGACCTGCTGCGCGAGGCTGTGCGCCGTGGCAAGGAAGTGACCGCCGTGGTGGAGCTCAAGGCCCGCTTTGACGAAGAAGCCAACATCAACTGGGCCGAATCGCTGGAATCGGTGGGCGCGCAGGTGGTGTATGGCGTGGTGGGCCTGAAAACCCACGCCAAGATGCTGCTGGTGACGCGGCGCGAAGGCAAGGCCATGCGCCGCTATGGCCACCTGTCCACCGGCAACTACAACCCGCGCACCGCGCGCCTGTACACCGACCTGAGCTACCTGACGGCCGACGCGCACCTGACGGCCGACATGGACGCGCTGTTCGTGCACCTGGCCAGCCAGAGCAGGCTGCCCCGCCTGCACAAGCTGTGGCTCGCGCCGTTCTATCTGAACCGCCGCCTGATCGAGAAAATCGACGCGATTGCCGAGGCCGCAGCGCAGGGCAAGCCGGGGCGAATTGTGGCCAAGATGAACGCGCTGACCGACGAGGCGCTGATGCTGGCGCTGGTGCGCGCGGGCCAGCAGGGCGTGAAGGTGGACCTGATCGTGCGCGGCGCCTGCATGCTGCCCGCGCGGGTGCCCGGCATCACCGACAACATCCGCGTGCGCTCCATCATCGGGCGCTTCCTGGAGCATTCGCGGGTGTTCTACTTTCGCAGCGGCCCGGACGAAGACCTGTACCTGGCCAGCGCCGACTGGATGAACCGCAACATGCTGCGCCGCGTCGAGCTGGCCTGGCCGGTGACCGACCCGGGCTTGTGCCAGCGCATCATTGACGAATGCCTGGTGGCCGGCATGCACGACGGCCGCGACGCCTGGGACCTGGGGCCCGACGGCAGCTACCAGCGGGTGGACACCACGCTGGCGGGCCATGGCTCGCAGGCAGCCCTGATGGCACGCTATGCCGCGCGGGAACGCGGCCAGGACGCATGATCATGGACCTGATCCTGTGGCGCCACGCCGAAGCAGAAGACTGGGTGGACGGCTGCGACGACCTGGAACGCTCGCTGACGCCGCGTGGCGAGAAGCAGGCCGCGCGCATGGCCGGCTGGCTGGACCGCCAGCTGCCCGAGGCCACGCGCATCCTGTGCAGCCCCGCGCGCCGCTGCGAGCAAACCGCGCTGGCGCTGGGCCGCAAGTACAAGATCAAGCCCGAGCTGGCACCCGACGGCACGCCCGGACAGCTCCTGGAGGCCGCACTGTGGCCTGCCTCACGCGTACCCGTGGTGATCGTGGGCCACCAGCCCACCCTGGGCGCGGCCGTGGCGCAGCTTCTGGCCATGCAGCACGGCAGCTGCCCGGTGCGCAAGGGCGCGGTCTGGTGGATCCGCAACCGCGAGCGTGACGGTCACGCCCAGACCATGGTCGTGACGGTGCAGTCGCCCGACACGCTTTAGCTCAATCAGCCTTGCCTGGCCGCCCGGTCTTGATGGCCGGCACGGCTGCCATGGCCGACTGGAATGCCGCGTCAGACATCTGGGCCAGTGCCTTGATGCCGGCGCGCAGCACTTCGCTTTTCTTGGCGGGCGCGCCCAGCCTGGCGGCGCGTTGCTTGAGGTCGTCCAGCACGGTGTACTCGGCCTTGGGAATGGTGAAGCTGTCACGCACGAGCTTGGGCTTCTTGGGCTTGTCGGCCTTGGCAGGCTTGGCAACCGGGGCTGGCTTGGCTGCGGGGGCTTTGGCCATGGGCTTGGCAGGGGCCTTGGCGGCGGCCTTGGGGGTGGCCCTGGCGGTGGTGGCCTTGCCGGCGGCGGGCTTGGGGGCTGCTGCCTTGGCAGGGGCGGTCTTTTTTGCAGTTGCCATGTGATTTCCTTGATGGGTTAAAACGGTATATACAGTTTATATCGTTTTAGAAGCCATGGAAATACCCCGCTATTGCACAAAGCGCCCCGCGCCGCGCTGGGCCACCATGCAGGGACGATCCGCATACCCTGAAAGAAGCCCTTGAAGATCAGCCTCAAACTTCCCCTGGCATTTGCCGCGGCGCTGCTGCTGGTGGCCGCCGCCGCCTGCTACGGCATCTACAGCCTGAACCAGTCACTGACCACCTATGCGGTAGAGGTGCAGGGCCGGCATGAGCAGCAGGTGCTGGCCGGCGACATCTCGCTCGACTTCAAGGTGCAGGTGCAGGAATGGAAGAACACGCTGTTGCGCGGCAAAAACCCGCAGGACCTGGACAAGTACTGGAAGTCATTCCGCAAGCATGAGCAAGCCGTGGCCGCCGGTGCCGGCAAGCTGGCCGCCAGCCTGCCGCCCGGCGATTCGCACGCGCTGACGCAGCAGTTCATCGCGGCCCATGCCGAGATGGGCAAGCGCTATGCCCAGGCGTTTGAAGCCTTCAAGGCCGCGCGCTTCGATCCCCAGGTGGGCGACGCTGCCGTGGCCGGCATTGATCGCGAATCGGTCCGGCTGCTCGATGAGGCAGGCCGCAAGATCGCCGCGCAAAGCAACGCAGTGGCCGCGCAGGCCGCGGCCAATGGCCGCCAGGCCACGGCCATCAGCCTGGCCTTGATGGCCGTGGTTTTCGTGGCATGCGCCATCGGCGGCATTCTTTTCAGCCGCACCATCACCGGCCCGCTGGACCGGGCCGTGGCGGTGGCGCGGGCCGTGGCCGGCGGCGACCTGTCGGTGCAGCTGGACGCGCGGGGCAAGGACGAAATGGCCCAGCTGCTGCAGGCCCTGCAGGCCATGCGCGACAGCCTGGTAAGGGTGGTGTCCAACGTGCGCGAAAACGCCGACAGCGTGGCCACCGCCAGCGCCCAGATTGCCCAGGGCAACCTGGACCTGTCCGGTCGCACCGAGGAGCAGGCCAGCGCGCTGCAGCAGACGGCTGCCTCCATGGACCAGCTCAGCACCACCGTGCGCACCAACGCCGACAACGCCCGCCAGGCCAGCGAGCTGGCCCAGGGCGCGGCCCAGGTGGCTGTGCGCGGCGGCGCGGTCGTGGGCGACGTGGTCAGCACCATGAAAGGCATTGACGACAGCTCGCGCCGCGTGTCGGAGATCATCAGCGTGATCGACAGCATTGCGTTCCAGACCAACATCCTGGCGCTGAACGCCGCGGTGGAAGCCGCGCGCGCCGGCGAGCAGGGCAGGGGCTTTGCCGTGGTGGCCGGTGAGGTGCGTACGCTGGCCCAGCGCAGCGCCGACGCCGCGCGCGAGATCAAGGCCCTGATCGCCGACAGCGTGCAACGCGTGGGCCAGGGCTCGGCCCTGGTGGGCGAGGCCGGCACGATCATGACCGAAGTGGTGTCGTCCATCCAGAAGGTCACGGGCATCATTGGCGAGATATCCCACGCCAGCAGCGAACAAAGCGCCGGCGTCGGTCAGGTCACCCAGGCCGTGGGCCAGATGGACGCCGCCACCCAGCAGAATGCGGCGCTGGTGGAGCAGAGCGCGGCCGCCGCGCAAAGCCTGAAAGCCCAGGCGGGTCGCCTGGTGGAGGCGGTGGCAGTGTTCCGCATGGCGCCGGCCTGAGCGGCCCGGCATTGCCGCGTCAGGTCACTGCCTCGGGCGGCAGCAGCATGGCAATGCGCTCGCTGATGGAATCGGCGCGCTCGGGGCCGGCCGCCTTTTCAATCTCGGCCAGCATGTCGCGCCCGGCGGCCAGCATGGAGTCACGGTCCTTGGCGTTGCGCAGGGCTTCGCGGAACTGCCCGGCCAGCACCGGGTCGCGTCGGGCGAACATGCGCTCGCAGATGTCAAACAGGAACATGCGCGTGGTGGCCAGCGACCGCTTGCCTTCAAACGGATCGGCCGACCCCGCGGGCGCGGATGCAGGCGCGGGGGCCGCAACGACCGGCGTGGGCAGTGCAGCAGGCGCCACCGAAGCTGTCGGTGCGGTCGTCTCCAGATAGCCCCTTCGCATCAGGTCCAGCACGATGGGCTCGGCCTGGCCGCCCATCACGGCATTGATGTCAAACAGCGACTTGTTCCCGTCGGCCATCAGCAGCAGGCTGCGCTCGCGCAGACCCAGGGTGCGCATGCCGGGGCGCAGTTCGTCGCGGGCTTTGTCGGTTCGTTGCAGCAGCATCGCGTCCTCCTGAAGTCGATGCTGCAAGTACACCCGACGACGATGACAGCGCTGTGAAGTCGCCGCATGCCCGCGCACATCGACGAAATCCGGTGGGTGGCGGCTTAGCCCAGTACCAGCTCCCAAGGCGTCTTCTGCCAAGCCACCACCTCTTCGCGCAGCAAATGCGCTGACTGCGGGTAGGCCGTGGCCCATTCGCTGCGCGTTGTCAGTGTCATGACGCGCGCCTCGTCATTGCTCTCAATGAGCAGTCCCTTCAGGTCCGGATCGCGCCGCGCGTGACACAGGATCACGGCCAGGCGCAGGGCCAGCAGTTGATGCACGAAGGGCGCGTCTTCAAAGTCTGCCTCCAGCTTGCGCAGCTTGCCGCGGTGGCCCAGCACCAGCAGGCTGAGCCGGTGCAGCTCGGGCAGGGCAAAGCCCGGTGCGTCGGCGTTGTCCAGAATGTACGCGCCGTGCTTGTGGTAGTCGCTGTGGGATATCAGGCTGCCGATTTCATGCAGCTGGGCGGCCCACTGCAGCTTGCGTTGCGCGCGCTCCAGCTCGGCGGAGGCGTCGCCGGCGCGAAGGCCGCGCAGCAAGCTGGTGGCCACCTTGCCCACGCGCTGGGCCTGCGCCGCGTCCACATCAAATTTGGTGGACAGGCGCTGCACGGTGGTGGAGCGGATGTCGGTGCTGCCTTGCTCGCGGTCCAGCAGGTCGTACAGCACGCCGTGGCGCAATGCGCCCTGCGCGGCCTGCATTTCCTCAATGCCCAGCAGGTCAAACACGGCGCGCAGCACGCTCAGGCCCCCGCCAATGACGGCGCGGCGGTCTTCCTTCAGCCCGTCCAGCCGCACGCGGTCGGCGCTGCGGGCGGCCAGCAGGCGGTCCAGCAGCCAGTCCAGCCCGTCGCGGCTGACGGTCTGCGCGGGCCAGCCGGCGGCGGCCAGCACATCGCCCACGGCGCCGATGGTGCCGGACGATCCATAGGCCACGTCCCAGGTGTCGCGCCGGTAGGCATTGAGCGCTTCGTCCAGCACGGCCTTGGCGGCGATTTCGGCCATCTGGAAGGCATGTTCAGTGAACTGCCCGTCGGCGAAATACTTCATGGACCAGGCCACGCTGCCCACGCGAAAGCTTTCCATCACCCGGGCGTCCAGGTCCTGGCCCAGGATGAGTTCGGTGGAGCGCCCGCCAATGTCCACCACCAGGCGGCGCTCGCCGCTTTGGGGCAGCAGGTGGGCCACACCCTGGTAGATCAGGCGGGCTTCCTCGCGGCCTGAAATCACGTCAATCGGAAAGCCCAGCACGCGGCTGGCCTGGGCCAGGAATTCGTCGCGGTTGCGCGCCTCGCGCAGGGTTTGCGTGGCCACGGCGCGCACCTGGCTGCGCTTGAAGCCCGCCAGCCGCTCGCCAAAGCGGGCCAGGCAGTCCCAACCGCGCTGCATGGCCGCAGGCGTGAGGTTGCGCTCGGCGTCCAGGCCGTTGCCCTGGCGCACGGTTTCCTTCAGGTATTCGGTGCGGTGGATCTGGCCATGGTCGAGCCGGCCGATCTCAAGGCGGAAACTGTTGGAGCCGAGGTCGACGGCGGCAAGGCGGGTACCGTTTTGCATGCTGTGGTTTTGGGTTTGCGGGCCAGCATAGCAAAGACCTCGCTGCCTTCGGCGCGTTTTCAACCAATGACTCTGCCGTCGGTTGTCAGCATGCTCTGGGTGACATAGGTCGCGCTGCGTCGTTGCGGGTTGAATGCCACGCGGTAGCCGCCCACATCCACCGCCTCGCGCCGCTGGAAGGCGGCCAGCACACCCTGGCGGGTCGGGGCGCCGTCCATGTCGCGCAGTACCTCAAACGTGTAGCGCGCCGCAATAAAGCCTGCCAGGCTCAGGGACACCGGCGGCTCGTCAAACAGGCGCGCCATGGTGTCGCGGTAGCTGCGCACCACGGGCAGGCTGGCGTTGACCATGGGCACGGCCTGGGTGGCGATCACCGGTGTGCTGCGCGCGCCGCCCATCTGGGTCATGGTCTGCAGGTTCACATCCGCCAGGGCAATGATGTAGCGCTGGCGCTGCTGCTTTTCCAGGCCCTGGGTGAACTGCACCAGCTCGGGCGTGCCCCCCACAAAAAGCAGGATGGCCGGCGTGCCGGGCGTCAGGCGCTGGCCCAGGCGGTCCAGGTCGCCGTTGGCGCGGTACGACTGCAGCTTGAGCTTCATGCCGGTGGCAATGCGTTCCAGGTCCTGCTGGTACAGCTGGTATTCCTGCTGCGACGCATACACGGCGCCCACCTCGCTCACCCCCATGACGGTCAGCGATTTGAGGGCGTGGCCAATCTGTTCCTGGCGGGCGGCAAAGATCGGGAAGGTGCGTTCGTCCACCTCCACGCTGGAGTTCTGCAGCCAGGGCGCCACATGGGCGATGGCAGCGGCTTGCTGGCGCAGCTCGGCGGCCAGCAGGCCGGCAGCCGGGTCGCCGGCCGTGCCCGACAGCACCAGGCAGGCGGGATTGTCCAGCAACTGCTGCACCGCGGCCTTCA
The DNA here is from genome assembly GCA_050247515.1 of Ramlibacter sp. GTDB lineage: Bacteria > Pseudomonadota > Gammaproteobacteria > Burkholderiales > Burkholderiaceae_C > RAM1. The sequence goes on from JBFWUB010000004.1 coordinate 94,543, forward strand.
TGCTCGCGGCGCTGCCGTCCACTTCCACCGACACATGCTGCACCGGCCGCCCACGCAGGCCGCCCTTGAGGTTGATGTCCTGCCAGGCCGCGCGCGAGCCGATCAGGAAGTCCTTGGACACGTCCTGCTGGGCGGGCGAGGTGTCCACGATCTGCGCCACCATCAGGCTGCGGGCAGCGGCTTTGGCCGGCTGGGCCAGCAAGGCAGGTGCGGCCGCAAAGGCGGCCGCACCCACCAGCACCCGGCGCCGGCCGGGTGAGGTGAGTGCAAAAGTCATGGCGATACGGTGGCTTAGCGCTTGGGCGGCATCAGCACGCGGTCCAGGGTGTGGACCACGCCATTGGTGGCGCCGATGTCGGCGGTTTGCACCATGCCTTCTTCCACCGTCACGAAGGTGCCGGCGCGCGACAGGTTCAGGTCCGCGCCATTGGCCGACTTGGTCTTGCCGTTTTTCACGTCGGCGGCCATGACCTTGGCGGGTACCACGTGGTAGGCCAGGACGGCCTTGAGCTGGGCCGGGTTCTTGCCCAGCTCGTCCAGGGTCTTGGCAGGCACGGCCTTGAAGGCCTCATTGGTGGGGGCAAACACGGTGTAGGGCCCGCTGCCCTTGAGCATGTCGGTCAGGCCGGCTTTGGCCACCAGGCCGTTCAGCGTGCTCAGCTGCGGGTTGGCGGCGATGGTGTCGGCGACGGAGACCGGGGTGGGCGTGGTGGCGCAGCCAGTGATGGCGAGGACCAGGCTGGCGGCAAGCAGGGTACGGCGGATAGTCATGGTTTTTCTCCAGGGTTGCAGGGGTTGGGCCGGAGCGTAGGGCGCCGGTATGACGGCTTGATGAAGGATTTATGACGGGGTTGTCACCGTTTTTGTCACGTCACCGTCACAAAAGCTTCTTAAAGTCCGTTCAACTTCTCCAACCCCTCAACTCAAGGTGACCTCATGAACATGAACTTCCGTATTGCCACCCTGGCCCTGGCCGGTTTCGCGACGCTGTCCGCTGCCGGTATTGCCAGTGCGCAAGAGGTGACGGGCGCGGGCGCAAGCTTCCCGGCGCCGCTGTACTCCAAGTGGGCGGCCGACTACAACAAGGCCACCGGCGTCAAGATCAACTACCAGTCCGTCGGCTCCGGCGCCGGCATCCGCCAGATTGACGCCAAGACGGTTGATTTCGGCGCATCGGACGCGCCCCTGAAGGACGAAGATCTGGCCAAGAAGGGCCAGCTGCAGTTTCCCACCGTCATTGGCGGCGTGATCCCCGTGGTCAACATCAAGGGCATTGCCCCCGGCCAGCTGCGCCTGAACGGCCAGGTCCTGGGCGACATTTACCTGGGCAAAATCACCAAGTGGAATGACGCGGCGATCAAGGCGCTGAACCCCAGCGTGAACCTGCCCGACGTGGCCATCGCCCCGGTGCGCCGCGCCGACGGCTCGGGCACGACCTTCCTGTTCACCAACTACCTGAGCAAGGTCAACGCCGAATGGAAGGCCAAGGTCGGTGAGGGCACCGCGGTCAACTGGCCGGTGGGTGCCGGCGGCAAGGGCAATGAGGGCGTCGCCGCCTTCGTGGGCCGTCTGCCCAACTCCATCGGCTACCTGGAATACGCCTACGTCAAGCAGAACAAGCTGTCGTACGCCCTGATGCAGAACAGCGCCGGCAATTTCGTGGCGCCTGACGACAAGGCTTTCAAGGCCGCCGCTGCCGGTGCCGACTGGGCCAAGAGCTTCTACCAGATCCTGACGAACCAGCCCGGTGCTGATTCGTGGCCCATCACCGGTGCCACCTTCATCCTGATGCACAAGGTGCAGGACAAGCCGGCCCAAGCCGCCGCCGCCCTGAAGTTCTTCCAGTGGGCCTACCAGAACGGCGACAAGACGGCTGACGACCTGGACTACGTGCCCATGCCCCCGGCCGTCAAGGCGCAGATCGAAAAGGGCTGGAGCGAGATCAAGGACGCGTCCGGCAAGGCCGTGGCGTTCAAGTAAGCAGCCAGTCGCCGTTGTCCTGCCAGAAGCCATAACAACAGACGGAGGGGCCTCGTGTCCTCTACACTTCCGGCCCATGAGGCCCCTTTTGACTCCGCCGCGCGGACCCCGGCCGCCAGCCGGGGGCGCAAGATGAGCGTTCCCCCCGCCGGGCAGCCGGCGCGCGGCGGCGCCTGGATCGACAAGGTCTTTGGCTGGGCCGCCAAGGGCGCCGCGCTGATCACGCTGGGCCTTTTGTTCGGCATTTTGCTGTCGCTGGTGGTGGGGGCATGGCCCGCCATTGAAAAGTATGGCCTCGGCTTTTTGACCAATACGGTCTGGGATCCGGTCAACAACGAGTACGGCGGCCTGGTCATGATCTACGGCACGATCGCCACGTCGCTGATCGCGCTGCTGATTGCCGTGCCGGTGAGCTTTGGCATTGCGCTGTTCCTGACCGAACTGTCGCCCGCCTGGCTCAAGCGTCCGCTGGGCACAGCCATCGAGCTGCTGGCGGCCGTGCCATCCATCGTGTACGGCATGTGGGGCCTGCTGGTGTTCGGCCCCATCCTGGCTACCTATGTTCAGCAGCCGCTGCAAAGCCTGTTTGCCGGCGTGCCCTTCCTGGGTGCGCTGGTATCGGGCCCGCCGGTGGGCATCGGCATTCTGTCGGCCGGCATCATCCTGGCCATCATGATCATTCCGTTCATCGCCTCGGTGATGCGCGACGTGTTCGAGGTGACGCCGCCGATGCTCAAGGAGTCCGCCTATGCGCTGGGCTCCACCACCTGGGAGGTGGTCTACAAGGTGGTGCTGCCCTACACCAAGGGCGGCGTGGTCGGCGGCATCATGCTGGGTTTGGGCCGTGCCCTGGGTGAAACCATGGCGGTCACGTTCGTGATCGGCAACTTCAACCAGCTGGATTCGCTCAGCCTGTTCCAGGCGGCCAACAGCATTACCTCGGCCCTGGCCAATGAATTTGCCGAAGCCGCCAGCGGCCTGCACCAGGCGGCGCTGATCTACCTGGGCCTGGTGCTGTTCTTCATCACCTTCGTGGTGCTGGCGCTGTCCAAGATCCTGCTGGCCCAGTTGCGCAAGGGCGAGGGAGCGAAATCATGAGCACGGCTGAAAACCTGCTGCGCGCCGCCGACGCCAACCGCCTGCGCGAGCAAAAATACGCACAGCGCAAGCGCGTGAACCAGATCGCGCTGACGCTGTCGCTGGCGGCCATGGCCTTTGGCCTGGTCTGGCTGATCTGGATCCTGTGGGACACCGTGCGCCTTGGCGTGGGTGGACTGGGCTGGGCGACCCTGACGCAGATGACACCGCCGCCCAATGAGGTGGGGGGCATTGCCAACGCGATTTATGGCTCGTTCCTGATGGTCATGCTGGCCACCTTTGTGGCCACGCCCGTGGGCATCATGGCCGGCATCTACCTGGCTGAATACGACACCAAGGGCTGGCTGGGATCGCTCACCCGTTTTGTGAACGACATCCTGCTGTCGGCGCCGTCCATCGTGATCGGCCTGTTCGTGTACGCCGTGATCGTGGCGCGCTTCAAGACCTTCTCGGGCTGGGCCGGCGTGGTTGCGCTGGCGCTGATCGTCATCCCGGTGGTGATCCGCACGACCGAAAACATGCTGCTGCTGGTACCCGCGGGCCTGCGCGAAGCCGCCTACGCGCTGGGCGCGCCCAAGTGGAAGGTGATCATCAGCATCACGCTGCGGGCCGCCCGCGCAGGTGTGGTGACCGGCGTGCTGCTGGCCGTGGCCCGCATCGCCGGTGAAACCGCGCCGCTGCTGTTCACCTCGCTGAACAACCAGTTCTGGACGTCCAGCCTGAGCGAGCCCATGGCCAGCCTGCCGGTGACGATCTTCAAGTTCGCCATGAGCCCCTATGAAAACTGGCAACAGCTGGCCTGGGCAGGCGTGTTCCTCATAACCATTGCCGTGCTGGGCCTGAACATCCTGGCCCGTGTACTGACGCGCAACAAGATTTGACGAGGCCGATTGTGAACACCATCACCACACAAAAGACAGAGTCCAAGATCCTGGTCAAAGACCTGAACTTCTTCTACGGCAAATTCCACGCCCTCAAAGGGATCAATCTGGAAATCCCCGAAAAGAAGGTCACCGCCTTCATCGGCCCGTCGGGCTGCGGCAAGTCCACACTGCTGCGCACCTTCAACCGCATGTACGAGCTGTACCCCGAGCAGCGCGCCGAAGGCGAGATCCTGCTGGACGGCGAGAACCTGCTCACCTCCAAGAAGGATGTGGCGCTGATCCGCGCCAAGGTCGGCATGGTCTTCCAGAAGCCCACGCCGTTCCCGATGTCGATCTACGACAACATCGCCTTTGGCGTGCGCCTGTTTGAAAACCTGAGCTCGTCCGACATGGACGACCGTGTGGAATGGGCGCTGCGCAAGGCCGCGCTGTGGACCGAAGTGAAGGACAAGCTCAACCAGAGCGGCGCCGGCCTGTCCGGCGGGCAGCAGCAGCGCCTGTGCATCGCGCGCGGCATTGCCATCAAGCCCGAGATCCTGCTGCTGGACGAGCCCTGCTCCGCGCTGGACCCGATCTCCACCGCCAAGATCGAGGAACTGATCGCCGAACTCAAGAACGACTACACCGTGGTGATCGTCACGCACAACATGCAGCAGGCCGCGCGCTGCAGCGACTTCACCGCCTATATGTACCTGGGCGACCTGGTCGAGGTGGGTCCGACCGAGCAGATTTTCTTCAAGCCCACACGCACCGAAACAGAAGACTACATCACGGGAAGGTTCGGCTGACATGACTGACAAACATCTCTCCAGCCAGTTCGACAGCGAGCTCACGGGCGTGTCCGCCCGCGTCATGGAAATGGGCGGCCTGGTGGAGTCGCAGATCCGCACCGCCGTCTATTCGCTGGCGCAGTTCAGCGCCGAGGCGGCGGGCCAGGTCACCGACATGGAAAGCCGCGTCAATGCGATGGAAGTGGAAATCGACAAGGAGCTGTCGTCCATCATCGCCCGGCGCCAGCCCACGGCGCGCGACCTGCGCCTTTTGATCGCCATCTCCAAGACCACGGCCAACCTGGAGCGCGCCGGCGACGAGGCCGACAAGATCGCCCGCATGGTCAAGTCCATCATCGAAAGCGGCGCGGCGCGCAACATGCCTGCGTCGGAGCTGCGCATCGCGGCCGACCTGGCCTCGGGCCTGTTGCGCAAGGCGCTGGACGCGTTTGCGCGGCTGGACGTCAACATGGCCGTGACCATCCTCAAGGAGGACGACGCGATCGACAAGGAGTTCGACGGCTTTGTGCGCAAGCTGATCACCTACATGATGGAAGACCCGCGCGCCATCTCGCCCAGCCTGGACCTGCTGTTCCTGGCCAAGGCCATCGAGCGCATCGGCGACCATGCCAAGAACATCGCCGAATTCATCATCTACGTCGTCAAGGGCGCGGACGTTCGCCACACGCCCATGGAGACCATCGAGTCCGTGGTACGGTAAAAGCCGATGAAGCACCAGCCCCGCGTCCTGATCGTTGAAGACGAACCCGCGATCGCCGAGCTGATCGCCGTCAACCTGCGCCATAACGGCTTCCAGCCGACCTGGGCGGAAGACGGCGTGGCGGCGCAACGCGAACTGGACGCCGTGCTGCCCGACGCGATCCTGCTGGACTGGATGCTGCCGGGCCAAAGCGGCGTGGCGCTGGCCAAGAAATGGCGCGCCGACGCGCGCACCAAGGCCATCCCCATCCTCATGCTCACCGCGCGCGGCGACGAGCCCGACAAGATCATGGGCTTGGACGCCGGCGCCGACGACTACATCACCAAGCCGTTTTCCACCCAGGAAATGCTCGCGCGCATCCGCGCCGTGCTGCGCCGCCGCGCGCCCGAGCAGGTCAACGACAGCGTGTCCATCGGCGAGCTGGTGCTGGACGCCGCCACGCATCGCGTCGCCTGGCAGGGCCAGCTGCTGAAGGTCGGTCCCACGGAATACAAGCTGCTGCATTTCCTGATGAAGCACCCGGAGCGCGTGCACAGCCGCGGCCAGCTGCTTGACAAGGTCTGGGGCGACCATGTATTCATTGAAGAGCGCACGGTGGACGTGCATGTGAAGCGCCTGCGCGAGGCGCTGGGCGTGGCCGGCGCCATGGTCGAAACCGTGCGCGGCGCGGGTTACCGCCTGACCGCGCAGGTGGCCATTCCCACCGCGGCCCAGGGCTGAGCGCGCGTCGCTCGTGACGGGTGGCCTTGCGCCACAATTCACCCATGCTCTGGCGCCTTTGTGTTTTCTCGTTGCTGTACCTGGCCGGCGGCCTGCTGGGCTGGTGGTGGGGCCAGTCGCGCGGCGCCATGGCTGGCGTGGTGCTGGCCGGCCTGTGCTGGTTTGTGCTGGACGGCTGGCGCGGCACGCGCGTGCTGCGCTGGTTGCGCACGGGCCGCGCCGACGGCGCCCCGCAGATGAACGGCATGTGGGGCGAGGTGGCCGCCCGGGCGCGCCGCGGCTTCAAGGCCCGCGACCGCCAGGTGCAGGAAAGCGAGGCCCGGCTGCAGGAATTTCTGGCGGCCATCCAGGCGTCGCCCAATGGCGTGGTGCTGCTGGACGATGAAGGCCGCATCGAATGGTGCAACGAGACCGCGGCCCTGCATTTCGGATTTGACCTGCAGCGCGACCTGCTGCAGCTGATCGGCAACCTGGTGCGCGATCCGGTGTTCACGCTGCACTATGCGTCGGCCGACTATTCGCATGAAATCGTCATGCTGGCGCCCAGCAGCACGGCCAGCCAGCCGGTGCGCCTGGCGGTGCATCTGCACCCCTACGGACAGGGGCGCACGCTGCTGCTGTCGCGTGATGTCACCGACGTGGAAAAGGCCGAAACCATGCGGCGCGATTTCGTGGCCAATGTGTCGCATGAAATCCGCACGCCGCTGACCGTGCTGGCCGGCTTCATTGAAACCCTGCAGAACCTGCCGCTGGACGAGGCCGACCGAGCGCGCTACCTGGGCCTGATGGCGCAGCAGTCGCATCGCATGCAGACGCTGGTGAACGACCTGCTCACGCTGTCGCGGCTGGAGGGCAGCCCGCCGCCGGGCGCGGCCGACTGGTTGTCGGTGCAGTCGCTGGTCACGCAGGTCGAGCATGAGGCCCGGGCCCTGTCGGCGCTGCTCATGGCGCCACAGGGCAAGGCACAGCAGCTGACCTTCGCGCTGCAGGCCGACACCGAGGTTGCCGGCTCGCAGTCGGAGTTGCTCAGCGCGATGTCCAACCTGGTCAGCAATGCCGTTCGCTACACGCCCGCAGGGGGCTGCATTGAGGTGCGCTGGCGGCTGCTGCCCGACGGACGCGGCGAATTCTCGGTGAAGGACACCGGCCCGGGGATCGCGGCCGAGCACATCTCGCGCCTGACGGAGCGCTTTTACCGCGTGGACCGCAGCCGCTCGCGCGAGACGGGCGGCACCGGCCTGGGGCTGGCCATCGTCAAGCATGTGGTGCAGCGCCATGGGGCCGAGCTGCGCATTGACAGCACGCCCGGCATGGGCTCCACCTTTGCCATCGTGCTGCCGGGGGCGCGGCTCAGACCCGCGCCGGCGCAGCGGGCTGTGGCTGATAGCGCCGCACCGAGTGCCACAGCAACGCCATGAACACCGCGGCGGTCAAAGCCAGCGCGAAAGCGCCCGCGCCCCAGAAGGCGGCCGGTGAATCCAGCGGTGCCAGCGCGCCGACGCCCTGGTAGGCCAGCACATACCCGCCGCCCAGGCCCACGCCCCACAGCAGGACGCAATACACCACCAGCGAGGCCACCGCCACGCCGTAGCTGCGCAGCGCGAACACGCACACCGCCTGCACGGCGTCGGCCACGTGGTAAGCCGCCACCCAGATCAGCAGGCCGCCGGCAAGGGCCGCCACCTGCACGTCCGCACCGGCATACAGCCGCGCGATCGGCTGGTGCGCCAGCACGAGCAGCGCGGCGCTGCCCACGGCCAGCGCCAGCGTCAGCTTCAGGCCCTGGCGCAGCGCGAGGCGCGCGCGTGCGGCGTCGCCCGCGCCCAGCCACCAGCTCACGCGCGCGCTGACCGCGATACCCAATGACAGCGGCACCATGTACAGCACGCCCACCAGATTGGACGCGATCTGGTGGCTGGCGGTGGCCACCGTGCCCTGGCGCGCGATGAACAGCGCCATCAGCGAATAGGCCGTCACTTCAACCAGGACGGCCAGCCCGGTCGGGATGCCCAGGCGCGCAAACCGGGCGATGGCGGGCCAGTCGGGCCGTTCCAGCCGCTGCCAGATGCGGTAAGGCTGGTACATGGGCTGGGTGCCCAGCATCCACGCTGACAGGGCGAACATCAGGTAAGTGACGATCAGCGTGGCCCAGGCGCAGCCGGCCAGGCCCATGGCCGGCAGGCCCGCGCCGCCAAAGGTCAGCCAGATCGACAGCGGTACCTTCAGCGCCAGCGAGCCGATCTGCACCCAGGTCACCAGCCGCGGCCAGCCCAGGCTCTGGTTGAGCGTGGCATACATGCGAAACAGCAACGCCGGAGGCACCGCCAGCGCCAGGATGGCCAGGTAGGCCTTCACCGCTTGCTGCATCGCGGGCGGCACCTCGGTCCAGCGCATGAGCGGGTCGGGCAGCAGCAAGGCGGTCACGCCCAGCGCCATGGCCATGAACGCCAGGTACAGCGCCTGGCGAACCGAGCGGCCCACCTCGGCGTCGCGGCCCGCGCCGCGCAGCTCGGCCCACACGGGCAGCTGCGCCTGCAGCACGCCGTTGAGCGCAATGAAGATGCTGATGTAGATGGCCGAGCCCACCGACAGCGCAGCCAGCGCTTCGCTGGAAAAGCGCCCGGCCACCAGCGTGTCGGTCACGCCGAACGCCATGACGGCCATCTGGCCCGCCAGCACCGTGCCGGCGTGGCGCGTGATATGCCCAAGCTCCGACATCAGGGCTTTGCTGAAGGGTTGCGCTGGTACACCAGCACGTTGTCGTTGGCGTCGGCCGGGCGGCGCACATTGGCCAGCAGTTTCCACTGGCGCATGTCCAGCCCGGCGCGCAGGGCGTCCACCGAGCCTGCGCCCACGATCATCCAGGGACAGGCGGCCGCCACGCTCACGGGCTGCAGCGCGAGCTTGCCGTGGTACTGGAAGGCCGCCACATGGCCGCGGCTCAGGCCGTGCACTTCCACGCAGCCGGGCTTGTCGATCAGCCGCGTCACCTGGCCTACCACCGGCGTGAAGCCGCGGGCAAAGTCCAGCAGCGGCAGCCACAGCGTCATCAGCAGCAGCCAGCACAGGGCCGCGCCGCCCGCGGGCAGCACCAGGCTCTTCCAGATGGCGGCGCGGTGGCGGCCCGCGCGCCACCGGACCAGCCAGGCCCAGCACAGCGTGGCGGCCAGCGCCACCGCAAACACCGGCAGCGAAAACGAGGGCTCGAACCCCGGGGCCAGCTTGGCCACGTTGGCCGCCGGCTTGGCCGGCACGCCGGTCTGCATGGCAATCCACACCACCCAGATCACCAGCGCGCAGCCGCTGAAAAACAGCAGCGTGAACCAGTCGATCAGCGCGGCCACGCTGCGCTGCAGCGTGGGCAGGGCAAACGCGGCCAGCGTGGCCAGCGCGGGCAGGCCCAGCAGCAGCGATCGGTCGGCCGACGGCGTGGTCAGCGTGGTGCCGATCGCCACGGCCACGAACCACAGCGGCAGCGCCACATGGCGGCTGGGCAACTGGTACCGCCAGCGCCACAGCGTCCACAGCGCCAGCGGCGCGGCGGGCCAGGTAAACCACAGCAGCAGCCGGCCGGCGCTGCGCCAGTCACGCCCGGCGCCGGTGGGCAGGCCTAGGCGCCAGCGGTACAGGTCCAGCCCCCAGGCCAGCAGGGCCACGGCCAGCGTGGCCAGCGCGATGAACAGGGCCCAGCGGCGGTTGCGACCGCGGGCCTGCGTATCCTGCTCGGTGGCCACCAGGCAGACCGCGGCGCTGCCCAGCCCCAGCAGCACCGCCATGGTGGGCGCGCCGCTCAGGGCCAGGCCCGTCAGGCCGGCGACCAGGCCGGTGGCGGCGCTGACGGTATGCCAGGGCGTGGCCGCCAGCCCGTAGAACGCCAGGGCGGTGAAAGCCACCTGGGCCAGGGCGGGCGTGGTTTCGTGCGACAGCTGGGCCAGGCCCAGGCAGGCGATCATGGCCAGCAGGCCGCCGTCGGCCATGGCGCGGGCGTAGTCGCGCGGGTTGGCCTCGCCGCCGAACGCAAAGGCCACCGGCTGGGCCTGCGGGCTGCGGGCCAGGTAGTACACCGCGTACCAGGTGGCGGCCAGCGTGGCGGCCAGCAGCGCCATGAACGGAATGCGCGCGGCCAGGTCGGCGCTGAGCCACGGCGGCGCGGCCATGATGGCCCAGGCCCCCAGCCAGTAGGGCAGCAGCGCGTCAAATTCAGGGGGGCGGCCCAGCAGCGTGGGGTTGAGCCAACTGGCGGCGCCCGAGGCCAGCTCGGCCATGTAGCCGAACGCCGTCATGTCGGCGTTCTTCCAGGGCTCGCGGCCCACAAAGCCGGGCAACACATAGGCCAGGCAGAACAGCAGCAGCGCGGCGCGCGGCAGGCGGCGCACGGCGCTTTGGGCAACGATGGCGGGCGTGGGCTGGTTCAAGGGGCGGGTTGGGGTGGCAGGCCGCAGTGTGTCACATCAAACAAAAAGGGCAGCGCGGCGAACCGGGCTGCCCTTTGTGGCTTGAAGCGGATTACTTGGCGGCTTCTTCGGCCTTGGCGCCGGCGCCCGGCTTGCCGAACTTCTTGAAGAACTTGTCAACACGGCCGCCCATGTCGTTCACCGACTTCTGCGTGCCGGTGTAGAAGGGGTGCGACTCGCTGGAGGTGTCCAGCTTGAACAGCGGGTATTCCTTGCCGTCGTCGTGCTTGGCCATTTCCTTGGTGTTCACGCAGGAACGGGTCACAAACTTGAAGCCGTTGGACAGATCCAGGAACAGTACTTCGCGGTAGTTGGGGTGAATGCCTTCTTTGGCCATGATGTTTTCCTTGATTCAGGTGCGGGAGCCGCCACCGGACCACCCGGGGTACTTTCCGCAAAGCTTGCGATTATTGCACAAAATCAATCACTTACGACGTATTTGCGTGTGCCGTGCCTTTTCCAGGATGCGTGGATCCGGCTTTGCCGGTCCACTGCATCGCCCCCCAGTGGGAGGCGGCGGCCGCAGGCCGCTTCGGGGGGCGTCAACCGCCCCTTCGCATCATGTCGAAGAACTCGACGTTCGACTTGGTGGCGCGCATCGATTTCAGCACCATTTCCATGGACTCGATTTCGTCCATGTTGTACATGAACTGGCGCAGGATGCGGGTCTTTTGCAGGATCTCGGGGGCCAGCAGCAGTTCTTCGCGGCGGGTGCCGCTGCGGTTGAGCTGGATCGACGGGAACACGCGCTTTTCATACAGGCGGCGGTCCAGGTGGATTTCGCTGTTGCCCGTGCCCTTGAACTCTTCAAAGATCACTTCGTCCATGCGGCTGCCGGTGTCGATCAGCGCGGTGGCGATGATGGTCAGCGAGCCGCCTTCTTCCACGTTGCGGGCCGCGCCCAGGAAGCGCTTGGGGCGTTGCAGCGCGTTGGCGTCCACGCCGCCAGTCAGCACCTTGCCCGAGCTGGGCACCACGTTGTTGTAGGCCCGGGCCAGGCGCGTGATGGAGTCCAGCAGGATCACCACGTCCTTTTTCAGCTCGACCAGGCGCTTGGCGCGTTCGATCACCATTTCGGCCACGTGCACGTGGCGCGCGGCGGGTTCGTCAAAGGTGGAGGCAATCACCTCGGCCTTCACCGAGCGCTGCATTTCGGTCACTTCCTCGGGGCGCTCGTCGACCAGCAGCACCATCATGTAGCTGTCAGGGTAGTTGGCCGCGATGGCGTGGGCGATGTGCTGCATCATCACCGTCTTGCCGCTCTTGGGCGGGGCCACCAGCAGGGCGCGCTGGCCCTTGCCGATGGGGGCAATGATGTCGATCACGCGGCCGGTGATGTTTTCCTCGCCCTTGATGCCTTCGCGCTCCAGCTTCATCTGTTCCTTGGGGAACAGCGGGGTCAGGTTTTCAAACATGACCTTGTGCTTGTTCTGCTCGGGCGGGCCGTCATTGACCTTGTCCAGCTTGGTCAGCGCAAAGTAGCGTTCGCCGTCCTTGGGGATGCGCACTTCGCCTTCGATCATGTCGCCGGTGTGCAGGTTGAACCTGCGCACCTGGCTGGGGCTGATGTAGATGTCGTCGGTGCTGGCGGTGTAGCTGGTGTCGGGGCTGCGCAGGAAGCCGAAGCCGTCGGGCAGGATCTCCAGCACGCCGTCGGCAAAAACCTGTTCGCCGGCCTTCGCACGCTTCTTGATGATGGCGAACATCAGCTCCTGCTTGCGCATGCGGCCGGTGTTTTCGATCTCAAGCTCTTCAGCCTGCTTCAGGACTTCAGACACGTGCAGTGCCTTGAGTTCGTTTAAGTGCATGGAATGACCCCTTTGGGGGAGTTCTGTGAAAACGGGGGGGAGGGTGTCGGTCAGCTGCGAAAGATGCCGCGCCGGCCGGGAACTCGAACTGGCTCGCCGTTTTTGCGGACCAGTGAACTGGAAAAGATTATGACAGGAAAAACAGCGCGGCCGGGCAAAAGTGCGCCGGCCGCGCGGGGGGGGGATCAGGCCAGTTGCTGGTCGATGAACGCGGTGAGCTGGGCCTTGCTCATGGCGCCGACCTTGGTGGCGGCGAGCTGGCCGTCCTTGAACAGCATCAGCGTGGGGATGCCGCGGATGCCGAACTTGGCCGGAATGTCGCGGTTTTCATCGACGTTCATCTTGGCAATCTGCAGCTTGCCCTGGTAAGTGCTGGACACCTCGTCCAGGATCGGGGCGATCATCTTGCAGGGGCCGCACCACTCGGCCCAGTAGTCCACCAGCACGGGTTTGTCGGCCTTGAGCACATCGGCCTCGAAGCTGGTGTCGGAGATATGTTTGATGAGGTCGCTGGCCATGGTGATTCCTTGGTTGTCAGTTGGCGGTACAGCTAAAGTGGGGGAATTGTGACAGAAACCAAGTCCCTCCACAGGCCATGGAAAGCCCCCCGCGCGCTATGGATGCGATAGCGCAAAGCCATCAGGCCGCGCCCGCCGCGCAGGCCGTACTGGACGCGTTGATGGTCCGGGTCAAAACCCTGCTGGACAGCCGCGCCGCGCACCCCGCACGCACGGTGGTGCTGGTGCCGTACGCCCAGTTGATGCCCAGGGCCGCCAGGGCCTGGGCGCGCGTGGTGCCCAGCGGCTTTGCGCCGCGCTTTGAATCGACCATGAACTGGGCGCGCAGCCAGGGCGGCCCGCAAGGCGGCTTTGTCCCCGGCCCGCTGGACCTGTGCCACGACGCCGCGCGCGACCTGCTGGCCGCGCAGGCCCTGCTGGCCGGCGCGGGCCTGGGTGAGCAGCGCGACCTGCTGGCCGCCCGCGTGGTGGAGGCTGCGGGCCAGCTCAGCGCGCTGGCCGCTGCGGTACACCCTGCGCAGCGCCCGGCCTGGGCCGCACACATGCGCGCCGTGGTGGCGGGCGGGCTGGACGCCCCGGTGCTGGCGCTGGAGCTGGCCGTGGCCCGCGTGGCGCTGGAATGGGTGGCCGCGTCGGCCTATGCCACGGACTGCCTGCTGGCTGACGCGGTGCGCCAGGACGTGGACTGCCTGGTGGTGCTGCAGGGCTACCAGAGCGAGCCGCTGGTGGAGGCCATCCGCGCGCATTTTGGCGACAAGGCCGTGGCGCTGCCGCTGATGCAGGCCAGCGCGCCCGGTGCCGTGGCGCTGCATGCCGCGCAAGACCCCGAGGACGAAGCCGCGCGCGCGGCCGCCTGCGTGCTGCAGCACCTGGGCGTCGGCCGCAGCCCGGTGGCGCTGGCCGCAACCGACCGCGCGCTCACCCGGCGCATCCGCGCGCTGCTGGGCGCGCAGGGCCTGCGCATCCGCGATGAAACGGGCTGGAAGCTGTCCACCACGCGCGCCGCCGCGCACCTGATGACCGCGCTGCGCGCGGCGCGGCATGACGCCACCAGTGATGCGGTGCTGGACTGGCTCAAGCATGCCCTTGCGCTGCAGGGCCCGGCCTTGCAGCGGCTGGAGAAAGCCCTGCGCGAGGCGGGCGTGCGCGACTGGCCTGGCGCCGTGGTGCGGTTGCAGGCACGCGATGAATTGACGGCGCTGCTGACGCAGGTGGAAGCACTGCGCGCCGGCCTGCAGCGCCCGCGGGCGCTGGCCGCCTGGCTGCAGGCGCTTCGCGAGCTGCTGCAGGCCAGCGGCCAGTGGCAGCGGCTGGCGGGTGACGCCGCGGGCGACGCTGCCATTGCCGCGCTGCGCCTGGCCGATGAGGCACAGGCCGAGTGGGCCGCCATACCCCATGCCGCGCGCCGCATGGCCCTGCATGAGTTCACCGCCTGGGTGACCGGCGTGCTGGAAGACGCCAGCTTCAAGCCCACGCATCCGCGCGACGAGCAGGTGGTGATCCTGCCGTTCCCGCAGATGCTGGGCCAGCCCTTTGCCGCCGCCGTGCTGCCCGGCTGCGACGAGGCCAACCTGCCCGCCGCCCCCGAGCCCACCGGCGCCTGGACGGCCGGCCAGCGCGCGGCGCTGGGCCTGCCCACGCGTGAGGCGCTGGAAGCCGCCCAGCGTGCCGGCTGGCAGCAGGCGCTGGCCGTGGCGCAGGTGGATGTGCTGTGGCGCACCGCCGACGCCGCCGGTGAACCGGTGCTGCCCAGCCCGCTGGTGCAGCAGCTGCAGCTGGACGGCGCGGCGCAGATGGCCCCCGACCCGCGCCTGAGCCACGCCGTGCCCGCCGCCCCCACGCCGCGCCCGCAGCCCAGCGGCGCGGCGCTGGCGCTGGCGCGGCTGTCGGCCAGCGCCTATGAAGATCTGCGCCGCTGCCCCTACCGCTTTTTTGCGCTGCGCCAGCTGGGCCTGAAAGAAGCCGACGAACTGGACACCGGGCTGGACAAACGCGACTTCGGCACCTGGCTGCATGCGGTGCTGGGGCATTTCCACAACGCGCTGGCCGCGCAGCCCGTGCCTGCGGGACCCCAGCGGCTGGCGTTGATTGAAGACGCCGCGCAGGCGCAGACCCGCGCCCTGGGCCTGTCCGAAAGCGAATTCCTGCCGTTTGCCGCCAGCTGGCCGCAGGCGCGCGACGGCTACCTGGCCTGGCTTGAAGGGCATGAGGCGCAAGGCGCGCAGTTCCGGGAGGCCGAGGCCGACCGCACCACCCCGCTGGGCCCGCTGACGCTGATAGGCCGGCTGGACCGCATCGACAGCCTGGCCGGCGGCATGGCCATGGTGATGGACTACAAGACCGAGGCGCTGGACGTGACCCGCAAGCGCGTGAAGGCCGCGTCCGAGGACACCCAGCTGGCCTTCTATGCCGCGCTGCTGCCCGACGACCAGCTGCGCGCCGCCTATGTGAACGTGGGCGAGCGCGGCGAAACCCGCACGGTGGAGCAGGAGGATGTGGTGGCCGCGCGCGACGCGCTGATCGAAGGCATCCAGAACGACCTGCAGGCCATTGCCGGTGGCGCACCGCTACCCGCACTGGGCGAGGGCACGGTGTGCGACTTCTGCGCGGCGCGCGGCCTGTGCCGCAAGGACATGTGGTCATGACAGAGCCCGCCCTGCGCGAAACCGCGTACGCCTACGAACTGAACGGCCAGCGCGTGAGCCGGCCGGACTTTTACGCCGTGGCCTGCGACCCGCGGCGCAGCGTGGCGGTGGAGGCCTGCGCCGGCGCCGGCAAGACCTGGATGCTGGTGTCGCGCATGCTGCGCGCGCTGCTGGCAGGGGCGCAGCCGCATGAAATCCTGGCGATCACCTTCACCAAAAAGGCCGCGGGCGAAATGCGCCAGCGCCTGCAGCAGTGGCTGGAGGCCTTTGCCCAGGGCACGCC
The DNA here is from genome assembly GCA_050247515.1 of Ramlibacter sp. Taxonomy (GTDB): domain Bacteria; phylum Pseudomonadota; class Gammaproteobacteria; order Burkholderiales; family Burkholderiaceae_C; genus RAM1. The sequence continues at coordinate 110,424 of JBFWUB010000004.1, forward strand.
CGAACAGCTGCTGCACGAGCTGCACATCCGCGGCATCGCACCGCAGGCCGCACCGGCCCTGGTGGAACCCCTGCAAAACCTGTACCGCGCGCTGCTGCAGTCGGGGCGCCCGGTGCAGGTGCGCACCTTTCACAGCTGGTTTGCCGCGCTGCTGCGCAACGCGCCGCTGGCCGTGCTGGACCGCCTGGGCCTGCCCGCCAGCTACGAGCTGCTGGAGGACGACAAGGATGCGGTGGCGGCGGTGTGGCGGCACTTCCATGCCGCCGTGGTGCGCGCGCCCGACGCCCGGCACGACTACCTGGAGGCGGTGGCGGTGCATGGCCGGTTCAACACCCTCAAGGCGCTGGAGGCCGCGCTGGCCAAGCGGGTTGAATTTGCGCTGGCCGACGCGCGGGGCGCGGTGAATGCGTCGGTCAAGCCTGCCGGTGAGCAGTTCCCGGCATTTGCCGGCCTCGCCGATCCGCTGCAAACGCTTGACGACGACATGAGCCGCAGCCGCTGGCTGGCGCGCGCCCATACCTTGGGCACGGAGAAAAACAAAACGCCCCAGAAAGCCGCGCAACTGGTGGTGGACGCATTCGCCACGCCCGAGCTGAACACCCGGTTCGCGCTGCTGCGCAAGGCGTTCTTCGTGGCGGACGAAGACCGCCTGACCAACCATCTGCTGAAGTTCGAGGCGGCGCAGCAGGCCGAGCCCGAGCTGCAGGCCCTGGCTGCCGCCGTGCGCCAGCACACCGCCTGGCAGCACCAGCAGCGCATGGCACGCCTGACCAGGCTGCTGCTTGCAGAGTTCTCTGCGCTCAAGCGCGAACGCGGCTGGGTGGACATGAACGACGTGGAACGCGCCGCGCTGGTCATGCTGTCGGACCCGGTGCTCAGCGGCTGGGTGCAGGAGCGGCTGGACGCGCGCGTGAGCCATCTGCTGATTGATGAATTCCAGGACACCAACCCGCTGCAGTGGCAGGCGCTGAACGCCTGGCTGTCGGGCTACGCGGGCGCGGGCGGCCAGGCCCCCAGCGTCTTCATCGTGGGCGACCCCAAGCAGAGCATCTACCGCTTTCGCCGGGCCGAGCCGCAGGTGTTCCGCGCGGCGCAGCAGTTTGTGATGGAGGCCCTGGGCGGCGACCTGCTGAGCTGCGACCACACCCATCGCAACGCGCAGCGCGTGCTGGCCGCGGTGAACGAGGCCATGGGCGCGGCGCAGGACGCGGGTGAATACGGTGGCTACCGCGCCCACACCACCGAATCGCCCGAAGAGGGCGCGGTGCAGCGGTTGCCGCAGATCGAACGCCCTACCCAGGAGGAGGTGCAGGACGATGCGCAGGCGCAGGCCCCGCTGGCCTGGCGCAACAGCCTGACCACCCCGCGCGAGCTGCCCGAGGACAGCCTGCGCACGCTGGAATGCCGCCAGGCCGCGCGCTGGATCGCGGCCGAGCTGGCCCAGGGCCGCGCGCCGGGCGACATCATGGTGCTGGCGCGCAAGCGCGAGCCGCTGTCGGTGCTGCAGGACGAGCTGCGCGCGCTGCACATCGCGGCCGTGCAGCCCGAAAAGAAAAACCTGGCCGACGCGCCCGAGGTGCAGGACGTGGTGGCGCTGCTGGACGCGCTGGTGTCGCCCGCGCACGATTTGTCATTGGCGCGCGCATTGAAATCCCCGCTGTTCAGCGTGCCTGACAGCGCGCTGGCCCACCTGGCCGGCCTGAAGCGCGCGGCCCAGGCCCGGCAACTGGCCGTGAGCTGGTATGAGCTGCTGCAGCAGGGCGACGAGGGCGGCGAGGGCGGCGAAGGCAGCCTGTTGCCCCCGCCATTGGCCGGCGTGGGCACGGTGCTGGCGCGCTGGCAGGGCTGGGTGGCCGCGCTGCCGCCGCACGACGCGCTGGACGCGATCTATCACGACGCCATCCACGGCCAGGACCTGGCCGCGCGCTTTGCCGCCGCCGCGCCGGCGCCGCTGCGTGCATCGGTGGTAGCCAACCTGGGCGCACTGTTGGGTGCGGCGTTGCAGATCGACGGGGCGCGCTTTCTGACCCCCTATGCGCTGGTGCGGGCGCTGCGCGCGGGTGGCGCACGGGCGCCCGCGCTGGCCGGCGAGGGCACGGTGCGCCTGATGACGGTGCACGGTGCCAAGGGGCTGGAGGCACCGCTGGTGCTGATGCTGGACACCGACGCCGAAGCGCCCAAGGCCGAAACCATGGGCGTGTTGGTGGAATGGCCCGGCGCGGCCGAGGCGCCCCAGCGCTTTGCCTTCCTGGCCAGCGAAAGCCGCCCGCCCGCCTGCACCGTGGACGCCCTGGCCGCCGAGCAGACCGCCCGCCAGCGCGAAGAGCTCAACGCGCTGTACGTGGCCATGACGCGCGCGCGCGGGGTGCTGGTGCTGTCGTCCACCCAGCCGCACCGGGCCGCGCCGGCCAGCTGGTGGCAGCGGCTGCTGCCGCTGGCCGAGCCCATCGCCGCGCCCGCGCAGGCCGTGGCGGCGCCAACGCCAGCACAAAAGCCCGACGCGCAGACCGCGACCTTTGTGATGCAAATGCTGCCACCCGCGCCGCAGCAGGCCGCAGCCCCCGCCGTGCCCGCCGGGGAAGACGAAGACACCCCCGCCGCCCGCCTGGGCCGGGCCATGCACCGCCTGCTGGAATGGTGGGTGCCCGGCGCAGCGGCAGGCGGCGCCGGCTGGCCGGCCGCGCAGCGCCTGTCGGTACAGCGCGAATTTGCCTTGGGCGCAGAACAGATCGACCAGGCCGCTGCCATGGCGCAGCGCATACTCACGGGCGACGGCGCCTGGGCCTGGGACAGCGCGGTGGTGGACTGGCAGGGCAACGAAGTGCTGATCCACCACGCCGGCCAGGCGCTGCGGCTGGACCGGCTGGTGCACCGGCGCGACACCGGCGAATGGTGGGTGCTGGACCACAAAACCGCAGCCCGGCCCGAGCTGCAGCCCGGGCTGCAGGACAAGATGAACAGCTACCGCGCCGCGGTGCAGGCGGCGTACCCGCAGGCCGTGGTGCGCGCCGCGTACCTCACGGCGCAGGGCCAACTGAGAAACATATAACGCAATGAGCAATGTGATCGTGGTGGGCGCAGGCCCGGCTGGCCTGATGGCCGCCGAAGTGCTGGCCCAGGCCGGCGTGACCGTGGACGTGGTGGACGCCATGCCCTCGGTGGGGCGCAAATTTCTGCTGGCGGGCAAGGGCGGGCTGAACCTGACGCATTCAGAACCGCAGCCGCTGTTCGGGCAACGCTACGGCGCGCGCCAGCCACAGCTGGCCCGGCTGCTGGAAGGCTTTGGCCCCGACGCTTTACGCGCCTGGGCGCAGGGCCTGGGCATCAGCACCTTTGTGGGCAGCTCGGGCCGCGTGTTCCCCACCGACATGAAGGCCGCGCCGCTGCTGCGCGCCTGGCTGCACCGCCTGCGTGAATCGGGCGTGCGCTTTCACATGCGCGAACGCTGGCTGGGCTGGGATGAGCAAGGCGCGCTGCGTTTTGCCACGCCGCAGGGCGAAGCCATCCGCAGCGCCAGCGCCGTGGTGCTGGCCCTGGGCGGCGCCAGCTGGGCGCGGCTGGGCTCCGACGGCGCCTGGGTGCCGCTGCTGGCCCAGCGCGGCGTGCCCGTGGCGCCGCTGCTGCCCGCCAACTGCGGCTTTGACAAGGCGGGCGGATGGACTGACTACTTTGCCAGCCGCTTTGCGGGCCAGCCCTTCAAAAGCGTGGCCATCCGCTGCACGGATGCACAGGGCAACACGTTCGAGCGAAAAGGCGAATTCGTGGCCACGGCCACGGGGCTGGAGGGCAGCCTGGTCTATGCCGCGTCAGCCGGGCTGCGCGACCAGATCGCTGCCAGCGGCCAGGCCACATTGACGATTGACCTGCTGCCCGCCCGCACGGCCGACCAGGTGCTGGCCGAGGTGAAACACCCGCGCGGCTCACGCTCGCTGTCCAGCCACCTGAAAAGCCGCCTGGGCCTGGACGGCATCAAGGCCGCCGTGCTGCACGAGGTGCTGGACAAAGCCGCCTACAACGACCCGGCCCAACTGGCCGCCACCATCAAGGCCGTGCCCATCACGCTGTCCGCGCCGCGCCCCATCGACGAAGCCATCAGCACGGCCGGCGGCGTGCCGTTTGAGGCGATGGACGAAGGCCTGATGCTGAAAGACGCGCCCGGCGTGTTCTGCGCCGGCGAGATGCTGGACTGGGAGGCGCCCACCGGCGGCTACCTGCTCACGGCGTGTTTTGCCAGCGGGCGGGTGGCGGGGCAGGGGGCGGTGGGCTGGCTCAGCGCGGCTGGCTGAGCGGTACCAGGACGACGTTCAGGCTCCGGCGGCTCATCGGGCTCCGACTTTCAGCACGTCACGCAGAAAACCTTCGACCGGATGCCTGGCGGCCGGGAGGTTCAGCAAGGTATGCGGTGCGCCCGGTATCAGCACGATGCTGGCGAGCTTGTTGGCCTTCAGCGCCGCGCCACAGTGCCCGGTGGCCGAAGGATTGCCCAGCCAGCTGTTGGCCGGTGAAAAGAACGGGTCCGTCGAGCTCATGACGTTCAGCACCGGCTTGTCTTGCGGCAGCGCTGTTTTGGGCGATTCCACGAAATAGTTGTCTTCGCAGCTCCAGCTGAACACGATGCGCCCGGCGAACTCCTGGCCCGTGTAGCGCGCCACGGCCGTCGCGCCCTCGCTGGTCCCGGCGAGCACGATGCGCGAGGGGTCAGCCCATGCCAGCGTCTGGACGGCTTGCGCCGCCAGCGCGATTTCAGACACCCGCAGCGCGTGAATACGCTCATAGACCGGCTTGTCCACCGGCGACTTGTAGGTCAGCCGGTTGGGCAGCGCAAACGAGTCTGGTGCCAGGCTGGCAATGCCCATGCCCGCGAGCCATTGCTGCCATTCGCCTATGGCCTTCAGGCCCAGCCCGGAAGACCCATGCATGAAAACGACGACCGGCGCCTTGCCCTGCGTCGCCGGCGCGTTGCGCAAGGGGCCCAGGTAAACCGGGCCCCCGGTGACGGCGGCAGGCAGGGCGACTTGCGCCCCCTGGATCACATCGCGGGCCGAGGCGGCGGTGTGCGAGCTTTCTGATCCCTTGACCTCGCCCGCAGGCGCCTGGGCCCAGGCGGCCGCTGCAAAGACCGCCGACGTGATGAACAGCGCGAATTTCATGGTGTTGACTCCTTGTGGGGTCACTCTAGGGGCGCTGCTTGTTGTCGTCCAATGCATCTATGGTTTGATTTATAAACACTGTTCATGAATATCACCCAGCGGCAATTGCGCATGTTCGTCACAACCGCGGCGCACGGCAACATCTCGCGCGCCAGCGAAAGCCTGCACATCACCCAACCGGCGCTGACCCGGGCGCTGAAGGAATTCGAGGCCCAGATCAGCACCGTGCTGTTTGAGCGAACCACGCGGCGCCTGTCGCTGACGCCGGAGGGCGAAAAGTTCCTGCCCACGGCCCAGCGCCTGCTCACCGACCTGAATGAAGCCGCCGAACGGCTGAACACCCAGGCCAGCCTGGCGCAGGGGAGCGTGACGCTGGCGGTGGGCACTGCCTTTGGCACGCTGTGCCTGCCCGGCGTGCTGGCATCCGTCAGGGCGAAGCACCCTGGCCTTCGGCTGCGGCTGATCGACGCCAACAGCGGCGGCATCGTGCAGCGTGTGTTGCACGCCGAGGCAGATCTGGGCATTGCATCGCTGTCCGGCGACACGGGCGCGCTGGTCTGCCAGAAACTGCTGACGGCGCCCCTGGGCCTGCTGGCCAACCCGGACTTTTTCCCGCTGAAAAGCCAGGCCCGCGAAAAAGACCTGTCGGACTATCCGTTGCTCAAAGAAGGCGACGACACCAGCATCATGCAAATGCTGCGCATGCGCGGCTCCGACCTGGTGGCCCGCATGGAAGGGGGGATCGAGGTCTCGAGCCTGTCGATGCAACTGGCCCTGGCGCAGGCGGGCGTCGGCGTGGCGGTGGTGTCGGCGCTGGGGGCTTCACACCCGCAGGCGCGCAGGCTGAAGTTTTCGCCCCTGAAGCCGGCGATCAAGCGCGAGGTCTTCCTGGTCCACCGGCGAGACCGGCCACTGTCCGCGTCCGCCAGGGCCTTGCGCGAGGCCCTGGTGGCGACGGCGCGTACCGCCGACGCGCACCCGTCGATTGAATTCGCTCAGAACCGCGCGCGGTAATACAGCGTGGACTGGTTGCCCTTGAGCGAGGTGCCGCCGCTGTTGATCTGCAGGCCGATGGCGCTCTGTTGGGGCTGGAAGCCAAAGGTGTTGAGCGCGTCAAACTGCATTTCCACATTGGTGCCATAGACAGGGTCGCTGGCCAGGCCCAGCGGGTCGGGCCGGCTGGTGCTGCGCCGCCAGGCCGCCAGGTCCAGCCGCGACGTGCGGCTGAGCGCCGTCTGCCAGCGCAGGCCCAGGTCCACACTGGTCACCACCGGCGCGCGCAGCGACGGCAGCAGCCCGGTGCCCTTGGGGCTGGACACATCAAAGCTCAGGCCCAGGGCCGAGCGCGGGGAATTGAAGGCCCAGCCGGTGATGGCGGCGCGCTGGGTGGACTGAGTGGAGGCGCCCAGCAGGGGCTCGTAGCGCGGCATGGCCGAGGGCGACAGCTGGAACTGCCATCGCTGGGGCGCCGGCTCGGTACCCTGCGCCAGCGCGCCGGCACAGGCCAGTGGCAGCAGCAGCGACAGTACCGCGTGCAAGGGGTTGATCCGCAGGGCGAGCCGCCGCACAGGCTGGCTCAGGAACATGGCACCGTTTTTCATGACACGCACCTCCATGGTTGCGAACTCATGGTACTCGCGCTGCGCGTTTTTGGCACCCTGTACGAACAGGGGAAAAGAGGGAGAAAAGCGGGGGCTGACGTCGCTTTGATGATGGACAGAACGTGCGCGACTGCAACGTCAGCCCGTAACGCAGCGGATTTGCGCCACGGGGTGGCCGCTGCAGCGAAGTAAAGGAGGAGGGGCGGCGCAGCCGGCCCGGGGGACATGAGCGGAAGCGGCCACCCCGTGGCGCAAATCCGCGGGCCACCGCAGTGCGAGTCGGCGGACCACAACAACAAGAGAGAGGGGAGGTTGACGAGCCTTACCCCCGGCACTGGCTCCACAGTTAGGGCTGCTTGGTTCCCCACCTGACCCGGTTGGCCGCTTCACCATGCGGGGAGGCCCGTCAGGCTGCATTGTAGGCCACGCGCAATGGCCGTTGGGCGCCGCAGGCCATCTAGAATCGCCCGGATGTCTTACCTCGTGCTTGCCCGCAAATACCGCCCCCGGAACTTTCTGGAAATGGTGGGGCAGGAGCATGTGGTGCAGGCGCTGACCAACGCATTGACGCAGCAGCGGCTGCACCATGCGTACCTGTTCACCGGCACCCGCGGCGTGGGCAAGACGACGGTGTCGCGCATCCTGGCCAAGTCGCTCAACTGCCAGGGGCCCGACGGGCAGGGCGGCATCACGGCCACGCCCTGCGGTGTGTGCCAGGCCTGTACCGACATTGATTCGGGCCGGTTTGTGGACTACACCGAGCTGGACGCCGCGTCCAACCGCGGCGTGGACGAGGTGCAGAGCCTGCTGGAGCAGGCGGTTTACAAGCCGGTGCAGGGCCGCTTCAAGGTCTTCATGATCGACGAAGTGCACATGCTGACCAACACCGCGTTCAACGCGATGCTGAAAACGCTGGAAGAGCCGCCCGAGTACCTCAAATTTGTGCTGGCCACGACCGACCCGCAAAAGGTGCCCGTCACGGTGTTGAGCCGCTGCCTGCAGTTCAACCTGCGCCCCATGGCGCCCGAGACGGTGCTGGAGCACCTGGCGCATGTGCTCCAGGCTGAAAACGTGCCAGCCGACACGGCCGCGCTGCGCCTGCTGTCGCGCGCCGCGCGCGGCTCCATGCGCGACGCGCTGAGCCTGACCGACCAGGCCATTGCCTTTGGCAGCGGCCAGCTGCAGGAGGCCACGGTGCGCCTGATGCTGGGCAGCGCCGACCGCGGCCATCTGTTCCGCCTGATCGACGCGCTGGCGCGCGGTGACGGCAAGACGGTGGTGGATACGTCGGAAGAGCTTCGCGTCAATGGCCTGAGCGCGGCGTCCACCCTGGAGGACATGAGCGCCGTGCTGCAGCGCATGGCGGTGCTGCAGGCCGTTCCCTCGGCCGCCGACGACAGCGACCCTGAAACCGCCGAGATCGCCCGCCTGGCCGGCGCGATGCCGGCGGACGAAACCCAGCTGCTTTACAGCCTGTGCCTGCACGGCCGGGGCGAGCTGGGCCTGGCGCCCGATGAATACGCGGCGCTGACCATGGTGCTGCTGCGGCTGCTGGCCTTCAAGCCCGGCGCCTTGGCAGGCACGGCTGAAAAAAAAACTCTGAGTGAGCCTGCGGTGGCGCGGGTGGCTGCACCCGCACCGGTGCCCACGCCGGCACCGGCCATCGCCCGCCCCCCTTCCGCCCCGCTGCAGGCGCCCGCGCCCGCGCGCCTGGCCGTGCCCGCCGTGGGGGCGCCGCCGGGTCAGGTGCTGCCCGTGGTGGAGCCCGCCGTTTCACGGCCGCCCCTGCAGCGCGCCAGCGCCGGCCCCGGCCAGCCCGGCAGCCCGGTGGTGGGCGTGCCGGTGCGTGTGCAGCCCGAGCCGCGCGAGGAGTCCGCGCCCCGCGCCGCCGCGCCGCTGGTGCCCACGGAAGAGGGCGATTTCTGGCACGCCACCGTGCGCGGGCTGGTGGAGGCGGAAAGCATCACCGCGCTGGTGCGCGAGCTGGCGCTGCAGTCGCAGCTGGTGGCGCGCGACACCGGCCACTGGATCCTGCGCGTGGAGCGCGAATCATTGAACCAGCCCGTAAGCCGCGAGCGCCTGCAAAACGCGCTGGCCGCCGCCGGCCATGCGGTGCAGCTGGCCGTGGAGGTGGGGCAGGTGACCGACAGCCCGGCGCGGCGCAACCAGGCCGCGGCGGCCGAGCGCCAGCGCGCCGCCGAGGACATCATCCTCAACGACCCCTTCGTTCAGGCGATGATGCGGGACTTTGGCGCGAAAATCGTGCCTGGCAGCATCAAGCCCGCGACGCCACACGTCACCCCACCCAACAACCCAAACCCATAGGACTCACCATGTTCAACAAAGGACAGCTCGCCGGCCTCATGAAGCAGGCGCAGGCGATGCAGGACAACCTCAAGAAGGCCCAGGACGAACTCGCCTTCGTCGAAGTCTCGGGCGAATCGGGCTCGGGCCTGGTCAAGGTCGTCATGACCTGCAAGCACGAGGTCAAGCGCATCACCATCGACCCGTCCCTGCTGGCCGACGACAAGGACATGCTGGAAGACCTGGTGGCCGCCGCCTTCAACGCCGCGGTGCGCAAGGCCGAAGAGACCAGCCAGGAAAAGATGGGCAAGCTCACCGCCGGTATGCCCGGCCTGCCCGGCGGCATGAAGTTCCCCTTCTAGAACTGTGTGCCCCCACGCTCCGCACTTCGTGTCGTCGCTGCCCCCCGAGGGGGCCGCAGTCGCCTTGGGGCGGCCCGGCGGCGACTGAGCCTCACATATGGCTGATTCCAACTCGCTGGAGGCGCTGGTGCAGGCGCTGCGCCGCCTGCCGGGGGTGGGGGTCAAGTCGGCTTCGCGCATGGCGTTTCACCTGCTGCAGCACGACCGCGAAGGCGCGCAGATGCTGTCACAGGCGCTGCACCAGGCCGCCGGCACGGTGCGCCATTGCAGCCAGTGCCATACCTTCACCGACAGTGAGGTCTGCGCCACCTGTCTGGACCCGCAGCGCGACGCCACCAAGCTGTGCGTGGTGGAAACGCCCGCGGACCAGTCGGCCGTGGAGCGCACCAGCGCCTACCGCGGCCTGTACTTCGTGCTGATGGGCAAGCTCAGCCCCCTGGACGGCATCGGCCCGCGTGACATCGGCCTGCAAAAGCTGTTTGACCGCGCCACCGGCGGCACGGTGCAGGAGGTGATCCTGGCGACCAATTTCACGGCCGAGGGCGAGGCCACCGCCCACGTGATCGGCGAGGCGCTCAAGGCGCGCGGCCTGCAGGTCACGCGGCTGGCGCGCGGCGTGCCCGCGGGCAGCGAGCTGGAATACGTGGACCTGGGCACCATTGCCCATGCGCTGGTGGACCGGCGCTGACCCCCCAACAACAAGGACAACACACCATGGGTTACGCCAAATTCACCTTCGCCTACTGGTGCCTGCTGGTCGCGGCGCTGCTGCCCATCTGCTGCGCCTGGCTGGCCAAGTCGGGCACCTTCGGCAAGCCACGCAAGGATGGCGGCTACGACAACCACGACCCGCGCGGCTGGATGGCCCGGCAAAAGGACTGGCGCGCGCGCGCCAACGCGGCCCAGGCCAACAGCTTCGAGGCGCTGCCGTTTTTCATGGGGGCGGTCATCGTGGCGCACCAGCTGGGCGCGGCGCAGGCGCGCCTGGACATCCTGGCGTTTGTGTGGATCGTGCTGCGCGTGATCTATGTGGTGATGTACGTGGCCGATCTGCCGGCCATGCGCTCGGCCGTGTGGACGCTGGCGCTGATCGTCAACATCGGCATCCTGTTTGTCGGCTGGCGCTAGTTGGTTAATACTCCCGACCTATAAAGGAGGGAGTGCTGGATGGCGACATTCACCGTATTTTTCTGCGGCACCGGGTCCAACAGCTTTGACTTCGCCAACCCCGACTACCCCGGCGGTGAGCTGATTTCCACGCTGGCCCGGCACTGCGCCGGCATGGAATTCGTGGACTGGATCATTGCCGACGGCCCCGGCAGCGGCAACTGGCAGGAGGACGAAAAGTTCGTCACCCCCGGCAACTATTCCACCACCACCGGCGTGGCCTTTGGCCGCGGCTGGGAAGAAAACGTGGCCCACGCGCTGGCCATGATCCGCGGTGAAGCCACCTGGAGCCGCACCAAGCTGACCGAGCTGAATTACCGCGTGTTGAAGGAGGCCGGCATTCCCATCGCGGATGAAAAGATCACCTACAACTTCCTGGGCCGCGAAAAGGAGCGCATCCGCCCCGACCGCAAGGTGACCCAGCAGGCGCTGCAGATGCAGAAGATCAGGATGTTCCGCCGCAACCGGCCGGTCACCCAGGTCAATGCCATTGGCTGGAGCCGCGGCGCGGTGACAACGCACATGTTCGCCAACGCCATGGCCGCCGACCCGCAGCTGTGCCAGCTGCCGCTGAACATCATTGCGGTGGACCCGGTGCCGGGCACCGGCAACTTCCAGAAGCACCGCACCACCATCCCGGCCAATGTGCGCAATTACGTGGCCTTCTATGCGCGTGACGAACGCTCCATGGGCTTTGCGGCCACCCTGGCCACGATTGCCAACAGCCATGCGACGAATGCGGTGTATTACCCCATGCCCGGGCGCCACGCCACGCTGGTGGGCAACCCCGGCAATTACATCGGCGGCAACGGCACCAACACGTTCTTTGGCCCCGGCACGGTGGTGCGCATGCTGGCCGAGGACTACCTGGCCGGCTGGGGCACGGCATGGGCCAGGCGGCTGGCGTATTCAGAGGTGGAGATGCTGCGCTGCTATGACGGCATGATCGCCCAGCACGCGCAGTACCAGGCGCTGCGCAGCACGGTGTACACCACCCAGACGGGGCAGGGCGACGACCGCGACGTGGGCATCGGGCAGGACTGGACGAGTACCAAGTTCGCCCAGGTGCAGCAGCTCAAGCCCGACGGCCTGTTTGTCAACTGGCACCACCGCGCGCTGTTTCGCCGGCAGTGCGGCGCAGCCTGGCGTTACCTCACGGGCCAGAGCGCCACCCCGCCCACCGGCACGCTGCACACCACGCTGGCGCCGCACACCTGGAACGTGCTGCTGACGTACCGCCGCACGGGGCGCAAGACGGGCCCGGTGTAGCCGCGCCTTGCATTACGTACAAACCCGCACGGGATGTTCCCGATGCGGGCTTTTGTCTGCGCGCATAACCTCCAGCAAAGCAAAAAAGAGAGGTTTCCAACATGACAAACAACGCATTCAGCGCGTCGCTGCGCAGACGAACCTTTACCTCGCTGGCCGCCTTGACGGCCGCTGCCGTGGCCGTGCCTTCGCTGCGCGCGCAGGGCAAGCTTGAGAAGACCAAGGTCTCCATTGCCGTGGGCGGCAAGGCCGCGTTTTACTACCTGCCGCTCACCCTGGCCGAGCAGCTGGGCTACTTCAAGACCGAAGGCCTGGACGTGGAAATTTCCGATTTCGCCGGCGGCTCGCGCGCGCTGCAGGCGGTGGTGGGCGGCTCGGCCGACGTGGTGAGCGGCGCCTACGAGCACACCATCAACCTGCAGAGCAAGGGCCAGATGTTCCAGGCGTTCGTGCTGCAGGGGCGTGCGCCGCAGATCGCCATGGGCGTGTCCACCCGGGCCATTCCCACCTACAAGACCGTCGCCGACCTCAAGGGCAAGAAGATCGGCGTGTCCGCCCCCGGCTCGTCCACCAACATGGTGGCCAACCTGGTGCTGTCGCGCGCCGGCCTGAAGGCCAGCGACGTGAGCTTTGTGGGCGTGGGCACCTCGGCCGGCGCGCTGGCCGCGCTGCGCTCGGGCCAGATCGACGCCATGAGCAACACCGACCCGGTCATGACCATGCTGGAGCAAAAGGGCGAGGTCCGCATCATCAGCGACACGCGCACGCTCAAGGGCACGACCGAGGTCTTCGGCGGCCCCATGCCCGCGGGCTGCCTGTATGCGCCGCTCGACTTCGTGCAGAAGCATCCGAACACCTGCCAGGCCATGGCCAATGCCATCGTGCACGGCCTGAAGTGGCTGCAGACGGCCGGCCCCAGCGACATCATCAAGACCGTGCCCGAGGCCTACCTGCTGGGCGACCGCGCGCTGTACCTGGCCTCGTTCAACAAGGTGCGTGAAGCCATCGCCGTGGACGGCCTGCTGCCCGACGAGGGTGCCAAGACAGCCCTGCGCGCGCTGAGCAGCTTCGATGCGGCCATCAAGGCCGACAAGATTGACCTGGGCAAGACCTACACCAACGAATTTGCCCGCCGCGCCAAGGAAAAGTACAAGGCATAAGAGCCGCGAATGTCCGAATTCGCGCTTGAGCTGCTGGATATTTCCGTCACGTTTCGCTCGCGCGAGGATGCGGCGCAACGCTACACCGCCGTGGCCGACACCACGCTGCGCATCCGCGCGGGCGAGTTCGTGTCGGTGGTCGGCCCCACGGGTTGTGGCAAGTCCACGCTGCTAAATATTGCCGCTGGCTTGCTCGTGGCCTCGTCGGGTCAGGTGCGGGTGTTTGGCGAGTCTTTGCAGGGCATCAACCGGCGCGCGGGCTACATGTTCCAGACCGAGGCGCTCATGCCCTGGCGCAGCGCCATCGACAACGTCATGGTGGGCCTGCAGTACCGTGGCGTGCCCGACGCCGACGCGCGCAAGCAGGCCCAGGCCTGGCTGGAGCGCGTGGGCCTGGGCGGGTTTGGCGACCGCTACCCCCACCAGCTGTCAGGCGGCATGCGCAAGCGCACCGCGCTGGCCCAGGTGCTGGCGCTGGACCCGGACATCATCCTCATGGACGAGCCGTTCTCCGCGCTGGACATCCAGACGCGCCAGCTGATGGAAAACGAGGTGCTGGACCTGTGGGCCGGCCCCGGCGAAGGGCGCCGGGCCGCCCCAAGCCCGCAGCCGACCCCCTCGGGGGGTGGGCGCGCAGCGCCCGGGGGCTCACACGGACGGAAGGCCGTGCTGTTCATCACCCACGACCTGGACGAAGCCATTGCCATGAGCGACCGCGTGGTGGTGCTGTCGGCCGGGCCGGCCACCCGGCCCCTGGGTGAATTTGCCATTGACCTGCCGCGCCCGCGCGATGTGTCCGAGGTGCGCGCGCATCCGCGCTTTGTGGACCTGCACACGCAGATCTGGGCGGTGATGCGCGAAGAGGTGCTCAAGGGCTATGCGCAGCAGCTTCGCAAGGCGGCTTGACCATGCTCAATGCCCTCAAACCCTCCGACAAAAACCTGCGCTGGTGGCAGCTGGGCGTGCTGTTTGTGTTCCTGCTGGGCTGGCAGCTGGTGTCGCGCAACCCGCAGTACGCGTTCTTTCTGGGTGAGCCCATCAAGGTGCTGGGCCGCATCTGGTCGTGGTTCATGCCGTTCGGTTTTGGCGAGAGCGCGCTGTTCCCCGATGGCTTGCCGGGCCGGGCCGACATCTACCTGCACCTGGGCGTGACGCTTCTGGAGACCCTGCTGGCCTTTGTCATCGGCACGGCGCTGGGCCTGGTGTTTGGCCTGTGGCTGGCGCTGGCGCCCACGGCCAGCGCCATCCTGGACCCATACATCAAGGCCGCCAATTCCATGCCGCGCGTCATCCTCGCGCCCATCTTTGCCATGTGGTTTGGACTGGGCATCTGGAGCAAGGTGGCGCTGGCCGTGACGCTGGTGTTTTTCATCGTGTTTTTCAATGTCTACCAGGGGGTCAAGGAGGTCAGCCCCGTGGTGCTGGCCAACGCGCGCATGCTGGGCGCCAGCCAGAAGCAGCTGCTGCGCACCGTGTACCTGCCCAGCGCCACAAGCTGGGTGTTCTCCAGCCTGCACACCTCGGTGGGCCTGGCGTTCGTGGGGGCGGTGGTGGGTGAATACCTGGGCTCGGCGCGGGGCGTGGGCTACCTGATCCTGCAGGCCGAGGGCACGTTTGACGTGAACACCGTGTTCGCCGGCATTGCCGTGCTGACCGCGTTTGCGCTGGTGCTGGACGGCCTGGTGGGCCGCATCGAACGGCGGCTCATGAAGTGGCAGCCGCGCCAGGGCGAGACCGAAAAGCTCTGACCCGCGCCGGGGCGCCGCGCAGGCGCCTAGCGCCGGGGCTTTTTCTGCACGACGGTCCTGCCGCGCGCTGCCGGGCGTGTATTGCGGGGCTTACTTTTGGCCGCCGCGCGCACCGGCAGGTACACCACGATCTGCTGGCCCAGCCTGAAGGCGGCGGACGCACCTACGTCGTTCCAGTCGGCCACCTGCGCCGCGCTCAGGCGGTAGCGCCGGGCAATGCTGGCCACGCTGTCGCCCTTGCGGGCCTTGATGACGGTGCGTCGCGTGACCACCTCGGGCGCCAGGCTCAGCTGGCCGTTGTCGGCCACATGCAGGGCCACGTCGGCTTCGGTCTTGGCCGTGCGCGGCGCCAGCACCACCGAGCCGGCGCGGATCAGCATGCGCGGCGGGATGTTGTTGACCGCGCGGAAGTCGGCCTCGCTCATGCCCACGCGGCGCGCGGCCTCGGCGGCGCTCATGGTGGTGGGCGCAGTCCAGGCTGTCCAGCTGGCGTACTGGCCCTGGGCATAGGCCTCGAAGTTGCGCTTGAACACCGTGGCGTTGTCCCAGGGCAGCAGGATTTGCGGCGTGCCCGCGGCCAGGATCACCGGGCGGTTGGCCGACGGGTTCAGCGCCTTGAAGTCTTCCAGCTTGACGTCGGCCAGCCGCGCGGCCAGTTCCACGTCGATGTCGCGCGTGATGTCCACGCTCTGGAAGTAGGGGTGGTTTTCGATCAGCGGCAGCTCGGCGCGGAACGCATCGGGGTTGGCCACGATGTTCTTCACGGCCTGCAGCTTGGGCACGTAGTTGCGCGTTTCATTGGGCATGTTCAGGTCGGTGTAGGCCGTGCCCAGGCCGCGCCGCTGGTTGGCGGCAATCGCCCGGCCCACGCTGCCTTCGCCCCAGTTGTAGGCGGCCAGCGCCAGATGCCAGTCGCCAAACATGCCGTACAGCTTCTGCAGGTAGTCCAGCGCCGCTCGGGTGGACGCCAGCACGTCGCGCCGGTCGTCGCGGAACACGTTCTGCTTGAGCTCGAAATACGTGCCCGTGGCCGGCATGAACTGCCACATGCCGGCGGCCCGCGCGCTGGAGACAGCTTGCGGGTTGAACGCGCTTTCAATGAAGGGCAGCAGGGCCAGCTCGCTGGGCATGTTGCGCCGCTCGAGTTCCTCGACGATGTGGAACAGGTACTTGCGCGAGCGCTCGGTCATGCGCTGGATGTAGTCGGGCCGGCTGGCGTACCACTGCTCCTGCTGGCGTACCAGGTCGGTGTCCAGGTTGGGCATGGTGTAGCCGCGGCGGATGCGTTCCCACAGGTCGGGCGGGGGCGCGGCATGGGCCACGCCGCGCGATGCGGCTTCGGCCGCCGTGATGGGCTGCAGCGGGCCGCGCGGTATGACCGCCACATGGGGTGCGGGGGCCGCGGGCGGGGTGGCTGCCGCGGGTGCCGATGCGGCCGCGGGGTCGGCTTGCGGGTTGGTGGCCGTGCCCTGCGTGGCGCAGCCGGCCAGCCAGACCAGGCTGGCCAGCGCGGCAGTGGTGAGGAGTTTCATTTGAATTCGTTCTTCCATTGGCGGATGGCGGCGAACACGCCGGTTTCTCCGCTGGTCCCCGCGCTGGCGTCAAAGGCCTGCGCGGCGCTGACCACGCTGGCCTCGCGCGTGCGCAAAAACGGGTTGATCCGGCGCTCCAGCGCCAGGGTGGAGGGCAGGGTGGGTTGCCCGGCGGCGCGCAATGCCTTGCAATGGGCCTCGTAGTCGGCCAGCGCGATGTTGGCGGGCTCCACGGCACGCGCAAAGCGCAGGTTGCTCAGGGTGTATTCGTGCGTGCAGCACACGCGCGTGTCGCCGGGCAGGGCGGCCAGCGCATCAAGTGATGCCAGCATCTGCGCCGGTGTGCCTTCAAACAGCCGCCCGCAGCCGCCGGAAAACAGGGTGTCGCCACAGAACAGCAGCGGGGCGCCTTCGTAGTCCTTGCAGTAGTAGGCGATGTGGCCCGCCGTATGGCCGGGCACGTCGATCACGTCAAAGCGCAGGCCCGGCACGGTGCAGGTGTCGCCGCCGTTCAGGCGCGTCAGCGGCTCGGGGATGCGTTCGCGCGCGGGGCCGTAAACGGCGGCGCCGGTGGCGTTGCGCAGGGTGTCCACGCCGCCGACGTGGTCGGGGTGATGGTGCGTGACTAGAATCGCGGACAGCCGCAGGTTGTGCGTGCGCAGTGCGTCCAGCACGGGCTGCGCGTCACCGGGGTCCACCACCACGGCCTGGCTGCCATCGTGCAACATCCAGATGTAGTTGTCAGAGAA
The DNA here is from genome assembly GCA_050247515.1 of Ramlibacter sp. Lineage (GTDB taxonomy): Bacteria > Pseudomonadota > Gammaproteobacteria > Burkholderiales > Burkholderiaceae_C > RAM1. Next base: position 127,466 of record JBFWUB010000004.1, read on the forward strand.
GGCGGGCAGCGGAATCAAGGTCATGAGTGCGGAAATTATAGGTTTGCGTCAATGGTTTGAAACGCCGCCGGGCAGGTATCTGCTCGAATGGGAGCGCGCGCGCTTTGATGAAGCGGTGGCCGACATCTTTGGCTACCACGCGCTGCAGCTCGGGCTGCCCGAGCTGGACACACTGCAGGCCAACCGCATGCCGCACAAGTGGCGGGCATCGGGGCAAGCCACTGCCGCGCCGCCGCCCGCGGACCATGCCGCCGCCTCCGCCTGCGATTTCACCACCGACTTTTCCGCCCTGCCGTTTGCCGATGGCAGCCTGGACCTGGTGACGCTGCCGCACACGCTTGAAATGCATGTGGACCCGCACGCCACATTGCGCGAGGTGGGCCGCGTGCTGGTGCCCGAGGGCCGGGTCGTGATCTGCTGCCTGAACCCGGCCAGCCTGTGGGGCCTGCGCCAGCGGCGTGCCCGGTTGTACCGGCGCATGGGTTTTGGCCGGCTGTTCCTGCCCGAGGCGGGTGATTTCCTGGGCTACTGGCGCCTGCGCGACTGGCTGCGCCTGCTGGGCTTTGAAGTGGAGTCGTCGCAGTTTGGCTGCTACCGGCCCGCGCTGGTCAGCGAACCCTGGCTCAACCGCTGGCAATGGATGGACCGCGCGGGCGAGCGCTGGTGGCCCATCTTTGGCGCGGCCTACACCATGGTCGCCGTCAAGCGCGTGCGCGGCATGCGCCTGCTGGGCCCGGCATGGAAGAATGCGAAGCCCCTGGCCAAGGCGCCCGTGCCGCTGGCCAACAAAGCTCACAGAGCGCAGGACTTGACTTTTGAACACGATTGACATCTATACCGACGGCGCCTGCAAGGGCAACCCCGGCCCCGGCGGCTGGGGCGTGCTGCTCAAATCGGGCGACACCGAAAAAGAGCTGTTTGGCGGCGAGGCCGTCACCACCAACAACCGCATGGAGATGCAAGCCGTGATCGAGGCCCTGGGCGCGCTCAAGCGGCCCTGCGCGGTGACGCTGCATGTGGACAGCCAGTACGTCCTCAAGGGCATGACTGAATGGCTGCCAGGCTGGAAGGCCAAGGGCTGGCGCACAGCCGCCAAGCAGCCGGTCAAGAACGTGGACCTGTGGCAGAAGCTGGACGCGCTGGTGGCCGGCGGCGGCCACCAGATCGACTGGCGCTGGGTGCGCGGGCACAACGGCGACCCCGGCAACGAGCGCGCCGACGCGCTGGCCAACAAGGGTGTGGAGCAGGCACTGGGCCGGCGCTAATGTAAAGGCGCGGTAAATGCATGGCCCGGGCGGCACTTTGCAGGGGTGGTGCAGGGGTCTTTGGGCAACGCGCAGGGCGAGGCCCTGATACATTGCGGGACTGGTTGGCACGCCAACGGTGACGTCGTTCCCCAAACCATTCCTGCAGTTCCTTCATGGCATCGAAAGCAATCTACACAGTGGTGGCCGTCGTTGGCATCGCTGCCGCCTCCGGCGCGGCCTGGTGGTACCAGAACAAGCCGTCCAAACCGGCTGACGTGCAGCCTGTGAGTTCAGGTGCAGGTGCCGGCTCTGGCCGCCCCGGCCCCGGCGGCGGTGGTGGGCCGGGCGCACCCGGCGGTGCGGGCCGGGCCCCCGCTGTCGAGGTGGCGCAGGTGCAGGCCATGAGGCTGGTGGACGAGACCCAGGCGGTGGGCAGCCTGCGTTCCCGCCAGAGCGTGGTGCTTCGCCCCGAGGTCAGCGGACGCGTCACGCAGATCAACTTCCGTGACGGCGAGCAGGTGCGAAAGGGCCAACTGCTGGTGCAGCTGGACGACCAGCTGCCGCTGGCGCAGGTACAGCAGGCCCAGGCCGAGCTGTCGATTGCCCAGGCCAACCACAAGCGCAACCAGGAGCTGGTGGCGCAGAACTTCATCAGCCAGCGCTCGGTGGACGAAAGCTCGGCCAACCTCGAGGTCGCGCAGGCCAAGCTGGCGCTGGCCCGCGCCACGGCCGCGCGCCTGCGCATCGTGGCACCGTTTGACGGCGTGGCCGGCATTCGCGGCGTCAATGTGGGCGACTACCTCAAGGACGGCGCGGACATTGTGAACATCGAGGACATGCAGGCGCTGTACGTGGACTTTCGCCTGCCCGAGCGTTTTCAGACCAAGGCGAAACGCGGCCAGGTGGCCAGCGTGACCGTGGACGCGCTGCCGGGACGCAAGTTCAGCGCGGTGGTCCAGGCGATTGACCCGCTGGTGGACGCCAACGGCCGGTCGCTGGGGCTGCGTGCATGCATCGACAACCGTGCGCTTGATTTGCGCCCCGGCATGTTTGCCCGGGTCAATGCGGTGTTTGGCGAGCGCGCTGACGCGCCCGTCATTCCTGAAGAGGCCATCGTGCCCCAGGGCGGGCGGCAGTTTGTGCTGAAGCTGGTGGACGGTCCCGACAAGGACAGCAAGATCGCGCAGCGCGTGGAGGTCAAGGTCGGCATGCGCCTGCCCGGGCGCGTCGAGATCCTGCAGGGGCTGCAGGCGGGCGACACCGTGGTGACCGCCGGCCACCAGCGTGTGCAAGGCAACGGCGTGCCGGTGCGCGTGGTGGACCTGAGCCGGTCTGCCGGCCAGGGGGGCGGCGCCGGCGGCGCGCCGCGCAGCCCGCAAGGTGCGGCGCCGGCGATGGCCCCGGGGGCCAGGGCCGGTGCCCGGGCCCCGGTTGGCGTCAATCCCTGTGCCGCCGGCCTGAGCCAGGGCCGGGCGCCGGTCGTGCAGCGCGCGCCGTCGTGAGCGGCGCGCGGTTCAGGAGGTACTGACCATGCAACTTGCTGAAGTGTCCATTCGCCGCCCGGTGCTGGCGACCGTGCTGTCCCTGCTGGTGGTATTGATCGGCGCGGTGAGCTTTGAACGGCTGTCGGTGCGCGAATACCCGAAGATTGACGAGCCCGTCGTGACGGTCAGCGTGCGCTACCCCGGCGCTTCTGCCGAGGTGATCGAGTCGCAGGTGACCAAGCCGCTGGAGGATTCGATTGCCGGTATTGACGCGGTGGACGTCATCACGTCCATCAGCCGGGCCGAGCAAAGCCAGATTTCGGTGCGTTTCCGGCTCGAAAAAGACGCCGATGCCGCCGCCGCCGAGGTGCGCGACCGCACTTCGCGCGTGCGCAACAAGCTGCCCCAGGCGATCGACGAGCCGGTCATTGCCAAGGTTGAAGCCGATGCCTTTCCGGTGATCTGGCTGGCCTTTACCAGCGACACCATGACGCCGCTGCAGATCAACGATCTGGTCAACCGGATTGTCAAGTCGCGCCTGCAGACCGTCACCGGCGTGGCCGACGTGCGGATATTCGGCGAGCGCAAATACGCGATGCGCGTCTGGCTGGACCCTGAAAAGCTGGCCGGCTACCGCCTGACCACGCAGGACGTGGAAGACGCCATACGACGCAGCAACCTGGAGCTGCCGGCCGGGCGCATTGAATCCCAGCAGCGTGAATTCAGCGTGACCTCGCAGACCGATCTGGTGCGCCCCGAGCAGTTCGCCGAGATCGTGATCCGCAACGTGGGGGGCTTTCCGGTCAAGCTGCGCGACGTGGCCCGCATCCAGGAGGGGGCGGTGGACGAACGCAGCCAGGTGCGCTTGAACGGCAAGGTCGCGATTGGCGCGGGCGTCATCCGCCAGGCCACCGCCAACCCGCTGACGCTGTCCCAGGGGGTGCGCGAGATGATCCCCAAGCTCAAGGCCGATCTGCCCGCGGGCGTGAACATCGACATCGCCAATGACAACTCGCTGTTCATCGACCGGTCGGTGAGCAACGTGTTCAAGACCATCGTGGAAGCCGTGGTGCTGGTGGCGCTAGTGATTTTTGTGTTCCTGCGCACGGTGCGTGCCTCCATCATTCCCATCGTGACCATTCCGGTCAGCCTGATCGGCACCTTTGCCATGATGGCGCTGGCGGGCTTCAGCATCAACACGCTGACCCTGCTGGCCCTGGTGCTGGCCATTGGCCTGGTGGTGGACGATGCCATTGTCATGCTCGAGAACATCTACCGCCATATCGAAGAAGGGCTGGACCCGTTTTCGGCGGCGATCAAGGGCGCGCGCGAAATCGGCTTCGCGGTGATCACCATGACGCTGACGCTGGTGGCGGTTTATGCGCCGCTGGCGTTCACGCCGGGGCGCACTGGACGGCTGTTCCTGGAGTTTGCGCTGGCGCTGGCCGGCGCGGTGCTGGTGTCGGGCTTTGTGGCGTTGACGCTCACGCCCATGATGTGCTCCAAGCTGCTGCGCCACAACCCCAACCCGAGCTGGTTTGACAGCCGCATGGAGCGCTGGCTGAACGCACTGCAGGCGCGCTACGCGCACGCGCTGCGCTGGGTCCTGGTCGCGCGCTGGCGGCCGCGCGACGGTGGCGGCCGCGTTGCCGGTTCGCTGATGCAGGCGCGCTGGCTCGTGGTGGGCGTGATGCTGGCCAGCGCGGCGGCGATTGCGCTGGTGTGGCCCACCATGCGCCAGGAGCTTTCGCCGCTGGAAGACCGTGGCACGATCCTGGCCACCGTCAACGCGCCCGACGGGGCCACGTTCGATTACACCAACCGCTACGCCCAGGCGCTGGAGCGCATGGGGCAGCCGTACAAGGAGTTCGACCGCATCTTCGGCAGCATCGGCAACCCCACGGTGTCGCAGGCCAGCGTGATCTACCGCACCGTTGACTGGGAAGACCGCAAGCGCACCACGCTCGATCTGGCGCGCGAACTCGGGCCCAAGACCAATTCGCTGGCGGGCGTCACCGCGTTCATCATCACGCCGCCCTCGCTGGGCCAGGGCTTTCGCGAGCGGCCGCTGAACTTCGTGATCCAGACCTCGGACAGCTACGAAAACCTGAACCGCGTGACCGAGCAATTGATGCAGGAGGTTGCCAGGAACCCCGGCATCATTGCCCCCAACGTGGACTTGCGCATGAACAAGCCCGAACTGCGCATCGAAGTGGACCGGGACAAGGCCGCCGACCTGGGCGTGAGCGTGGAGGTGGTGGCCAAGGCGCTGGAGACCATGCTGGGCGGGCGCAACGTCACGCGCTACAAGCGCGACGCGGAGCAGTACGACGTGATCGTGCAGACCGAGGCGCGCGGGCGCAGCACGCCCGAGGACATTGACAGCATCAACGTGCGCGGGCGCGGCGACGCCATGATCCCGCTGTCGGCGCTGGTCAAGGTGCGCGAGAGCGTGAGCCCGCGCGAGCTCAACCATTTCGGCCAGCGCCGCTCGGTGTCCATCACCGCCGGTCTGGCGCCCGACTATTCGCTGGGCCAGGCGCTGACCTTCATGGACCAGACGGCCGCGCGCGTGCTGCAGCCCGGCTATACCACCGAGCTGAACGGCACCTCGCGCGAGTTTCGCAACTCCCAGGGCGCGCTGGCCATTGTGTTTGTGCTGGCGCTGCTGTTCATCTTTCTGGTGCTGGCCGCGCAGTTTGAAAGCTTCATTGATCCGCTGGTGATCATGCTGTCCGTGCCGCTGTCCATGATCGGCGCGCTGCTGGCGCTCAAATGGTCGGGAGGCTCACTGAACGTGTATTCACAGATCGGCCTGATCACGCTGGTGGGGCTGATCACCAAGCACGGCATCCTGATCGTGGAATTTGCCAACCAGCTGCGCGGCCAGGGCGTGGAACTGGTGGACGCGGTGGTGAAGGCTGCGTCCCAGCGCCTGCGGCCCATCCTGATGACCACCGGCGCCATGGTGCTGGGCGCGGTGCCGCTGGCGCTGGCCACCGGCGCGGGCGCTGAAAGCCGCGTGCAGATCGGCTGGGTGATCGTGGGCGGCATGTCGCTGGGCACGGCGCTCACCATCTTTGTGGTGCCCACGATGTACATGCTGTTTGCCCGGTCCAGAGTGCCCGGCGCCAACAAGGCCGAGGCGAAAGAGCAGCCCGGCTACCACGGCGACGACGTGGCGCCCGACGAGGCGATCCCGGCCAAATAGCGCTCAGGCAAGGTCCGCCGGTGTGTTGGCGTTGAAGAACGCCTGCGCGTCGCCGGGGCCGTCGAACATTTCCTTTGCGGCGCGCTGGCTTTCAAGCCAGCTGCGCGCGCGGCGGCCATCGCCGTCCAGCCAGGCCTGCAGGCTGGCCGCCAGCGAGACGTGCACCAGGCAGAACACGGGCTGCAGGCGGGGCTCGCCCTGATCGTCCCGGTCTTGCGCCACGGCGGCTTTCGCGCCTTCGCGTGCGGCCGCATGGGCCAGCCGGTTGGCCAGGTCCAATGGAAACCACGGCGCATCGCAGGGCACGGCCAGCAGCCAGGGCGTGGCGCAGTGCTGCAAGCCCGCCAGCACGCCCGCCATGGGACCGGCAAAGTCGTTTGAAGCATCCGCCAGCACCGGTACGCCAAAGGCGCGGTAGGCATCAAGGTGACGGTTGGCGTTGACGAGCACCTGGCCTACCTGCGGGCGCAGGCGCTGCAGGGCATGCAAGGCGAGGGGCGTGCCGTCGAACGCCTGCAGGCCCTTGTCCACACCGCCCATGCGCAGGCCACGGCCTCCGGCCAGCACCAGGCCAGTCAACTCACTGCGAGGGATCACGCAACGGCCTCCGCCGGGCCGCCCCAAGGAGGCCGGGCCCCCTCGGGGGGCAGCGCAGTACACGCAGTGACAAGCGTGGGGGCCACATCATCCGCCGATGTAGCTCATCTCGACGCGTCGGGCGCCTGTGCCGGTGTCGGGCGCCAGTTCGCTGCGCAGCTGTGAATAGCGGTCGCTGCGGCCCTGCCAGATGTGGGCGATGGCGGAGGCCAGCTCGGCATCGCTGGCGCCGCCGCGCACCAGCGCGCGAAGGTCATGGCCCTGCGTGGCAAACAGGCACAGGTACAGCTGGCCTTCGGTGGACAGGCGCGCGCGGTTGCAGTCGCCGCAGAAGGCCTGTGTCACGCTGCTGATCACGCCGATTTCTCCGCCGCCATCGGCATAGGCCCAGCGTTGCGCCGTCTCGCCGGGCGCGGTTTGCTCCAGCGGCGCCAGGGGCAGCTCGGCGTGGATGCGCTGCACTACCTCGGCCGAGGGCAGCACCTCGTCCATGCGCCAGCCGTTGGTGGCGCCCACGTCCATGTATTCAATGAAGCGCAGCACGATGCCCGTGCCCCTGAAGTGGCGGGCCATCGGCAAAATTTCGTGGTCGTTGGTGCCGCGCTTGACGACCATGTTGACCTTCAAGCCGCCTGCGGCTTTTCCGGTGGCCTGGCCCAGCCCCGCTTCCTGCGCGGCGGCGATGCCCGCCAGCACATCGGCCACGGGGAAGTCCACGTCATTCATGCCGCGAAACACCGCGTCGTCCAGCCCGTCCAGGCTGACCGTCACGCGCTGCAGCCCGGCGGCCTTCAGCGCGCGCGCCTTGCGCGCCAGCAGCGAGCCATTGGTGGTGAGCGTGATGTCCAGCGGCGCGCCGTCCGCGGTACGCAGGGCGGCCAGCTGCCCGATCAGCACCTCGATGTTCTTGCGCAACAGCGGCTCGCCGCCGGTCAGGCGGATCTTGCGCACGCCATGCGCGACAAACTGTTTTGCCACCCGCGTGATTTCCTCGAAGGTGAGCAGCGAGGCATGCGGCAGGTAGGGGTAGTCCTTGTCGAACACTTCCTTGGGCATGCAGTAGCTGCAGCGGAAGTTGCAGCGGTCGGTCACGCTGATGCGCAGGTCGCGCAGCGGCCGGCCCAGCGTGTCCCCCAGCAGGCCGGTGGGGCCAATGGGCTGCGCGGGCACCGTGGCCGCCAGCGCACGCACGCGCTGGTCGATCAGGGGGATGACGCGTTCAGCCATGATCAGCCGTGCCTCAGCCGTGGCGGATGGCCACCGTCTTGACGGTCGTGAAGCCATACAGCGCTTCAAAGCCCTTTTCGCGCCCGTAGCCTGACGACTTGTAGCCGCCAAACGGCAGTTCCACGCCGCCGCCCGCGCCGTAGTTGTTGATGAACACCTGGCCGCTTTGCACTCGCTTGGCCATGCGCAGCTGGCGGCCGCCGTCGCGCGTCCAGATGCCGGCCACCAGGCCAAATCGCGTGGCGTTGGCCAACTCGACCGCATGGTCTTCATCCTTGAAGGCCATGGCCGACAGTACCGGGCCAAACACCTCTTCCTGCGCAATGCGGTGGTCCACCGGCACGTCGCGCAGCAGGGTGGGTGCCTGGTAGTAGCCGGTCTCGGGCGCTTCATCCACGATCTGGCCCTGCGCCACCATCGGGATGTTGGCCACCTGCGCGTCGCTCAGAAAGTCCCACACGCGTTGCTGCTGGCTGGCGCGGATCAGCGGGCCCACGTCCAGGTCCATGGTGGCCGGGCCCACGCGCAGGTTCTCGAAAGCGGCGCCCAGGCGCCCCAGCAGCGGCTCGTAGATGGCCTGGTCAATCAGCACGCGCGAACCCGCGCTGCAGGTCTGGCCGGCGTTTTGCACGATGGCGTTGATCACCATCGGGATGGCGGCGTCCAGGTCGGCGTCGGCAAAGATGATCTGCGGGCTTTTGCCGCCCAGTTCCAGCGTCACCGGGCAGTGCCGCTCGGCGGCTACCTGCTGGATGATCGTGCCCACCTTCGGGCTGCCGGTGAAGCTGATGTGGTCGATGCCCTCGTGGCGGGCCAGCGCGTCGCCCACCTCGTGGCCGTAGCCGGTCACGATGTTGATGGCGCCGGCGGGAAAGCCGACCTCGGCGGCCAGCTGTGCCACGCGGATCAGTGACAGGCAGGCGTCCTCGGCCGGCTTGACCACGCAGACGTTGCCCGCGGCCAGCGCGCCGCCCACGCTGCGCCCGAAGATCTGCATCGGGTAGTTCCACGGAATGATGTTGCCCACCACGCCGAATGGCTCGCGCCAGGTCAGCACGCTGTAGCCGTCCAGGTAGGGGATGGTGTCGCCGTGCAGCTTGTCGCAGGCCCCGGCGTAAAACTCGAAATAGCGCGCCAGCGCCACGGCGTCGGCGCGGGCCTGCCTGGTGGGTTTGCCGCAGTCGCGCTGCTCGATCGCGGCCAGCTCGTCGGTGTGTTCGGCCACCTTCTGCGACAGCTTCATGAGCAGTCGGCCGCGCTCGGCGGCGTTCAGCTTGGTCCACACGGCGTCGTAGCACTGGCGCGCGGCGCGCACCGCGGTGTCAATGTCCTGCGCGTTGCTGCGCTGCAGCTCGTCATAGGGCTGGCCGTCGGAGGGGTCGATGACGGGGATGGTGCGGCCCGATGCCGAGGGCACGGACGCATTGGCGATGTAGTTCAGTTGCATGCACAGGATTCTCGCGCAAACGCCGCGGCGCACTGCCTGTTACAACAAATGGCGCGACAAGGCCCCGCCACTGCTGCATGATTAGCTATTGAATTCATAGCAGAAGAACATAAGAAAGTTCTCAAACCGGAGGGGCCGTGAGCCAGGACTTTGCCGACAGCGTTTTTGCCCACGCTGCGCCGCGCGTGCGTGGTGTGAGTTCGCGGCGGGTCGCGCTGGCCCTGCTGGTGCTGGCGGTGCTGCCCTTGCTGCTGTTGCTGCTGGTGGCCTGGGGCGTGCAGCGGCGCGCCGTCGTGGAACGCGCCGAACACGACATGGCGGCCTGGGCCAGCCTGCATGTGGCCAGCCAGGAGCAGGTGCTCGAAGCCACGCGCCAGTTGCTCGTGGCGGTCAGCAACACGCGCTCGGTCATTGCCGCCGACTGGCCCGCCTGCAATGCCTACCTGCAGCGCCTGGGCGGTCATTTCCCGCACTATGTCTCCATTGGCGTGATTGCGCTGGACGGCGCCGTGGTGTGTCGCTCCACGCAGTCCACGGCGGCCATCCAGCTGGGCGACCGGCCGTATTTCAAGGCCGTCGTGAACGGCGCGCCCTATGCCATGGGAGATTACCTCGTGGGGCGCGTGACCGGCAGCAAGACGGTGCCGTTTGCCCACCCGGTACGCGACGGGCAGGGCGTGTTGCTGGCGGTGGCCTTTGTGGGCATGGACCTGAACGTGCTGGGCCAGCGTCTGCGCGCCGTACCCATGCCCGCGGGCGTGTCCGCGGCAGTGGCCGACCGCACCGGTGCGGTGCTGGCCAGCACCCAGCCGGGCGGCGCCGCGTCGGCTGCCCCGGGCCTGGACGAGGGCGTGACCCTTGCCATGGCGCAGGGCCATTCGGGCAGCCTGCGCACCATGGGCGCGGACCGGCGTGAACTCATGCACCATATCCTGCCCTTGGCGGTGGGCACCGGCAAGCTGCAGCTGGCGGTGAGCGCCCCGGTGCAAATCCTGGTGCGCCCGCTGACGCAGCAGCTGGGCGTTTTCATGGCCGGGCTGCTGGCCCTGCTGGCCCTGTATGGGGTGCTGATCTGGCGGCTGGGCCGCCTGTGGCTTTTGCGCCCTCTGGAGCAACTGGGCCGGTCCATGCGCCAGATCGAGCTGGGCATCTACCCGGGTCCGGATCCAGCCAGCCGCAGCTGGGTACGTGAAATCCGTGTGCTGCAGCGGGGGCTGACCGCCATGTGGACCGGCCTGGCGCGCCGCGCCCGCCAGCGCGACGCGGCGCTGGCCGCGTCGGATGCCGCGCGCGCGGAGCTGCAGGCCGTGCTCAATGAAATGGATGACGGCTTCCTGGTGCTGGACCGTGGCTGGTCCATCAAGTTCTGCAACCGTCGCGCGGCCGCGCTGGTGCTGCGCGAGCCGGACGACATGGACGGCTGCGATTTCTGGTCGCTGTTTCCTGGCGAAGGCCTCCGGGCGGCCCGCCAGGCCTGCGAGCGCGAGATCGGTCTGGGCAATCCGTTTGCCTGCGAGGAATACCACGCGCATTACCAGCGCTGGTTCGAGATCCGGTTCTTCGCCGCGGGCGACGGTATCGGTGTGTTTCTGCGCGACAGCACGCCGCACTGGGAGATGATTGGCGAGCTGCGCGAGCGCGAGCGCCGCTACCGCGAGCTGTTCGAAGCCAACCCCAACGTGATGTGGATCTTTGACACGCGCACGCTGGAATTCCTGGCGGTCAATGCGGCGGCGGTGCGCCGCTATGGCTACACCGAGGCCGAGTTCCTGGCCATGCGCGCGACCGAAATCGGCCCGATGGATGACCGCGAGCAGTTCGCCCAGTCCGTGCAGTCCGTGCAGCGCGTGGGCCACGCGTCATCGCTGAAGGACGAGCCCAGCATCTGGCGCCATGTGACGAAATCGGGCGAGCTGATGCTGGTGGATATCGCGCACCATGCGATCGCGTTTGAAGGGCGGCCGGCACGGCTGGTCATGGCCACCGACGTCACCTCGCGGCTGGCGACCGAGTCGCGCCTGCGCCGGCAACTGGAGCGGCTGGACGCCACCTATGGGCAGGCCGCCGCTGCGCTGCAGGCATCACGCCAGATCGTCAGCGGCTACATGCGCATGCTGCGCGCCGATGTGCTGCCCGCGCTGCGCCGCATGCAGACCCTGGACGCCCAGACGCCCGCCGAGCTGGAGCGCGTGCGGCGCAAGGCAGGCCGCGTGGCGCACATGCTGGAGGAAGTGCTGCGCCTGACCGAAATTGGCCGTGCGCCATTCGAGCCCGTGCTGGTTGACCTTGGCGCGGTGGCGGCGGCGCAGGTCAAGGTGCTGCGCCGCCGGGACCCGCAGCGCGTTGTGCATGTGGAAATCGAGCCTGGGCTGCAGTGCCGCTGCGACCCGGCGCTGGCCCCGCTGCTGGTGCATGCGTTGCTGGACAACGCCTGGAAGTTCACCGCCAACCAGCCCCATGCGTGGATCCGCATGGGCCGCGAGCCCGCGCGCGATGGCGATTCCGGCGTGCCGGCCTTTTTTTTGTCGGACAACGGCGTGGGGTTTGACGCCGCCGAGCAGGAGCGGCTGTACAAGCCGTTTGCGCGGCTGCATTCGGGTGCTGAATTTCCGGGGGATGGCCTGGGCCTTGCGACGGCACGTGCCGTGGTGGCGCGCCACGGCGGCGAGATCCATGCGCGGTCCCAGCCGGGGCAGGGCGCGACCTTCATCTTCACGCTGGAGGCACGGCCACGGCCGCTCGGCCTGCAGGTCAGCGAAGTGGTGATTGAGAGCCTGCCGCCTTGGGAGGATTGAGCCGGCGCACCGGGCCCACGCGGGCGTCAATCGCGCCTTGCAGGTCGGCGCGCAGGCCGGCGGCAAACAGGGCCTCCACCACCACGAACAGCGGGCCGATGATCAGGCCCACCAGGTCGTCCACGAACGCGGGCTTCTTGCCCTCGTAATAGTGGCCCACAAACTGGAACACCCAGCCCACCACGAACAGGCCGATGCCCGTGCCCAGCCACAGCGCGGTGGACTGGCCGGCCAGCCACCAGGCGGCGTACAGGTTCAGCGCCATCAGCACCGCCATCAGCGCGCCCAGGCGCAGTTCCAGCAGCAGGTAATAAATGACGGTGGCGGCGCTCAGCGCCAGCGCGGGCGTGAGCGGGAGGCCGCCGAGCATGAACGCCGGGCGCGACAGCAGCGTGGCAATGGCCAGCACGATCATCGGGATGCCAATGAAATGCGTGGCGATGTTGCGCGGGTCGCGGTGGTAGGCGGCGTAGTTGGCCAACTGGTCGGTCAGGGTTTTCATGGGCGTCTCCTTGTGATTCAGTGGCGAGAATTCTCGCCAGCGGTGCGGCAGGTGACTGTCGGCTACCCGACACAATCCGCACGCACCGCGCGCCAACTCGTCCGCCAGTTTGCACCTTTTTCATGCCACATGCAGCCCCCGACGACCCTGGCCACTGGCTCGCGCTGCTGGACGCGGGCGCCTGGTTTGCGGGCCTGTCACCGGCGCTGCGCGATGCGCTGCTGGCCAGCGCGCGTGTGCGCACCCTGCCCGCGGGCCAGGCGCTGTTTCGCCGCGGCGACGCGCCTTGCGGCCTGTATGCCGTGCTGGAAGGTGCGGTGCGCATCTCGGGCACCGGCGGGCGCAGTGACGACAGCCGCGAGGTGCTGCTGACGCTGCTGGAGCCGCCCCACTGGTTTGGCGAGGTGTCGCTGTTTGACGGGCAGGCGCGCACCCATGACGCCGTGGCCGAAGGCGCCACCCGGCTGCTGCAGGTGCCGCAGCCTGCGCTGGCGCGGCTGCTGGCCGATGCGCCCGCGCACTGGCGCGAGCTGGGCTTGCTGATGAGCCACAAGCTGCGCCTGGCGTTCGTGGCGCTGGAAGAGGCGGCCTCGCTGCCCGTGGCGCAACGCCTGGCGCGCCGCCTGGTCATGATGTCCGAAGGCTATGGCGCGCGGCGCGACGCGCAGCAGGGCGTGCACCGGCGCAGCATCGCGGTGTCGCAGGAGCAGCTGTCCATGATGCTGGCGGTGTCGCGCCAGACCATCAACCAGAACCTGAAGGAGCTGGAGGGCATGGGCGTGCTGCGGCTGAACCGCGGCGGGCTGGAGATTGCCGACCTGGCCGCGCTGCAGCGGCTGGCCGGCTACAGCCCGGCTCAGGCGCCAACCGGCGTGTAGCGGCTGACGTTGTCGGCCAGCCAGCGCTCGGACAGGCTGGTTTCCAGCTGGCGCGGGTGGAAATCCACGCGCTTGTATTCGCGCCAGGGCTTGTAGGTCTGGCGGATCAGCCCGCGCGCGCCAAACAGGTAGCTGGCCGCGCTCTTCCAGGTGCTCCATTTCCACAGCGTGCCGTCGCGGCGCAGGTTGTGGACCGTCTGGCGCAGGGTGTCCATCAGAAACACGGTGGTGATGCGCCTGAACCATTTGATGCGCCATTCATGGCTGCCGCCCAGTGCCTGGTACAGGTCGAACGCGGTGCTCTTGTGCTCGGACTCCTCGGCGCTGTGCCACAGCCACAGCGTGCGCAGGCGTTCTTCGCTGCTGGCCAGCAGGTCGGGGTTGGCCAGCATCCAGTCGGCCATGATGGCGGTGAAGTGCTCGTTGGCGGCGGTAATGCCCAGATGATGGCGCGGGTCCAGCCCGTCCAGCAGCTTCATGCGCTCCTTCGCGCGGGGCTCCCAGTCGTTGACCAGGCCCTGCTTTTCCAGGTGGCCATTGAACAGCGCATGGATGCGCCGGTGGGTGGCCTCCTGGCCGATGAAGCCCTGCACCTCGGCGCGGTACTTGTCCTGCAGCTCGGGCGGCAGGGCCTTCAGGCCGTTGCGCACCGAATCAATGAAGAACTGCTCGCCCACCGGGAAGCTCATGGACAGGGCGTTGAACAAGGCGGTGCGAAAGGCATCGCCGCCGCACCAGTGGCGCGCGAACGGGGCTTCCAGGTCAATCAGCAGGCGGCGCACGACGAGGTCGGTCATGGAAATCCTTCTTGGTACTGATGTGTACCGATGGCGGGATGATGGGGTAAGGGATTGGTACTGTCAAGTACCTGCTGCAAAATCTCTTTCATGTCCGATACCGCCGCGCCAGTGCATGAACATCGTAGCCGCCTGCTGGAGGGCATGGCCCATGCGGTGGCTGCCAAAGGCTATGCCGACACCACCATTGCCGACATCGTGCGCGAGGCCAGTGTGTCCAGGCGCACGTTTTACGAGCATTTCCAGACCAAGGCCGACTGCCTGATTGCGCTGTACGAGGCGTCCAGCCACAACGCGCTGAAGGTGCTGCGCGGCGCGATCGACCCGGCACTGGGCTGGCAGACGCAGGTGGAGCGGGCGCTGTCGGCTTACCTGGGCTGCATGGCCGGCAACCCGATCCTGATGCGCACGCTGTTCATTGAAATCCTGGGCCTGGGCGCACCGGGCCTGGCCGCGCGCCGCCGCGTGAACCAGGAGATCGCCGGTTTCATGCTGGGCACCCTGCAAGGCGGTATCTCGCCGCAAATGGCCATGGCGGTGGTCGGCGGCATCAACGAGCTGGTGCTGCAGTACATCGAGCAGGACCGCGTGGCGCAACTGGGTGAACTGGTGGCACCGGCCAGTGCGTTGGTGCGGGCTGCTACTTCGGCTTGAGTTCCTGTCTTTTCTGGTCCGCGGGTTGGCGCTGACGGTGCCCGGCTCCGCGGCTGTCCCCCGAAACGGCTTCGCCGTTTCTCCTCCTTTATGCCGCTGCGCCGGGCACCATCACCACCAACCCGCTACTCGTTGGAGTGCAACGGGTGGCGCACTACTGTGTTGGCAGGATCAGGCGGGTGGGGCGCTCTGCGCAGCGAAATAAAGGAGGAGGACGGCGAAGCCGGCCGGGGGACATTCGCGGAGCAGAGTGCCCTGCCCGCCTGATCCAGATGCAATGCAGGCGAGAAGGGGACCCGAATCCCTACCCTGGCAAACTGGTCAACGCCTGCGGGTCCCGCACCACCAGCGTGCCAGGCCGGATGCGGATGGCTTCCTCGCGTTCCATGACCTTCAGTTGCTGGTTCACCCGCTGGCGCGATGCACCCAGCAGCTGGGCCAAATCTTCCTGGGCCAGCTGCAGGCCGATGCGCACCTCCTGCCCGTCGGCGGCCGAGGGCACGCCGTAGGAACGCATCAGCCGGCCCAGCTGCTTGGCCAGCCGCTCGCGCAGCGACAGGGTGTGCACCTCTTCCACTACCTTGAAAAGGTGCTGCACCCGCCGCGCCTGCAGGCGCAGCAGGGCGTCGTACAGCTCCACATGGCGCGCCAGGATGGCGTGCAGGTCGGCTTTTTGCACCGTGACCAGTGTGGTGTCGCCATGGGCATAGGCATCGTGGGTGCGCACGCCGCCGGCCAGGATGCCCACGTCGCCGATCCAGGCGCCCGGTGCCACATAGGTCAGGATGACCTGCTTGCCCGCGGCGCTGCCGCCGCTCACGCGCACCGCGCCGCGCGCCACGCCGCTCCATTCCTGCGCCGGGTCGCCGCGCGCGCAGATCAGCCGCCCGTCGGTGTAGCGGCGCACGCGTGCGTGGCGCAGGATGTCGTGGCGCAGCGTGGGTGACAGCGATGAAAACCAGTGCCCGGCGTTGATCGCGGCGCGCTCGGCCAGGGTCATCATGGGCTCGTCCGGCAGGAAATCGTGCATTCAGGGACCTCAGGGCGGGTGGGGGCGGGGTCAAAAACCCCTGATCGTGCAGCCTGCCGGCACGCCTGTCTGTCACAAAATTGCGCCCGGCGGCGCGGCCCTGCGGTCCCTTGCGTTTCACATCCCGGGGTAAACCCTAGGTCAAGCCGGGGCCAGGCAGGTCCGTGGGCCTGTTTCTAGGCACGCCGCTCAAAAACAACTGGGCATTTCCCCGCTATTCGCGCCCGGCCCCAAGCCCTAGGCTCGGGTTCGTCCGATCCACCCCCAGAGGAACAAAAAACCATGCCCAGCCAGAAACTGATTCTTGACTATGTTTACGAGCACGAGACCGCACGTGCCAGCCAGGTGTACATGACGCAACCGCTGGGGGGCGGCAAGGTGGTGGACTACACCTGGGCCCAGATGATGGACCAGGCCCGCCGCATGGCCACCCACCTGCAGGGCCGTGGCTTCGAGCCCGGCGCGCGCATTGCCATCCTGTCCAAGAATTGCGCGCATTTCATGATGGCCGAGCTGGCCATCTGGATGGCCGGCGGCACCACGGTGGCGATCTTTCCCACCGAATCGGCCGAGACGGTGCGCTATGTGCTGGAGCACAGCGAAGCCAGCCTGCTGTTCGTGGGCAAGCTGGACACCTTCGAGCAGCAGGTCGGCGGCATCCCCGAAGGTTTGCCCTGCATCGCGCTGCCGCTGGCGCCCAAAACGCCTTACGAGAGCTGGGACAGCATCGTGGCCAAGGCCCAGCCCATGGCCGGCAAGCCCGCGCGCGCGGGCACGGACCTGGCGCTGCTGATGTACACCTCGGGCTCCACCGGCACGCCCAAGGGCGTGATGCACAGCTTTGAGCGCGTGACGCGCGCCAGCGAAGGCATCGTGGCCTACCAGGAGCAGGAGCTGGGCGCCGGGTTTACCTACCGCGTGCTGTCCTATCTGCCGCTGGCCCACATCTTTGAGCGCGCCTGGGTGGAATGCGCGGGCTTTGTGCTCGGGCGCGGACACATCTTTTTTGCCGAGTCGCTGGACACCTTTCTGCAGGACCTGCAGCGCGCGCGGCCCACGGTGTTCATTTCGGTGCCGCGGCTGTGGCTCAAGTTCCAGCAGGGCGTGTTCGCCAACATGCCGCAGAAAAAGCTGGACCGCCTGCTGTCCATTCCCATCCTGGGCAAGATCGTCGCCAAAAAGGTGCTGACCAAGCTGGGCCTGAACGAGGTGATCCAGGCCGGCAGCGGCTCGGCGCCGATCCCGCCGGCGCTGATTTCCTGGTACCGCCGCCTGGGCCTGCACCTGGTGGAGGGCTACGGCATGACCGAGGACTTCGCCTTCTCGCACACCACCACCCACCAGCTCAAGGACCCGGGCTACGTGGGCATTACCTTCCCCGGCGTGCAGCGGCGCATCGCGGAAGACGGCGAGGTGCTGATCAAGTCCCCCGGCACGCTGGTGGGCTACTACAAGCGCCCCGACCTGGACGCGGAATCGTTCACCGAAGACGGCTTTTTCCGCACCGGCGACCTGGGCGAGGAAGGCCCCGGCGGCCAGCTCAAGCTGACCGGTCGCAAGAAGGAGCTGTTCAAGACCGGCAAGGGCAAATACGTGGCGCCCGCGCCGATTGAGAACATGATCAACGAATGCCCGCTGGTGGAGCTGTCGCTGGTCTCGGGCGTGGGCCAGCAGTCTGCCTATGCCATCGTGGTGCCGGCCGAGGCGGTGCGCCCCAAGCTGGCCGACGCTGCCTTCAAGGCCGAGTTTGAAGCCGAGATGGCGGCCGTGCTCAAGCGCGTGAACGCCAATGTGTCGGACTACGAGCAGCTGCGCATGATCGTGGTGGCGCGCGAGCCCTGGTCCATCGAGAACGGCTGCCTCACGCCCACCATGAAGATCAAGCGCAACCGCATTGAAGCGGCGGTGGGCGACAAGGTCGAGAAGTGGTACGGCGCCAAGGGGCCGGTGGTCTGGGCCTGAGGCGCTGTTGCGACGGGGCTCAGCGCCCCCTGGCCTTGCGCCAGGTGGCAAAGTCGTCCCTGGCCTGCTGATCGGTCGCCGGGTACAGCCCCAGGATGCCGCGGCCCTTCGTGACCTCTTCGGTCACGAAGTCTTCAAACGCGGTCATCTCCACCGCCTCGTCGGCCACCTCGTCGGCCAGGTGGGCCGGGATGACGAACACGCCTTCGCGGTCGCCCACCATCACGTCGCCGGGCCACACGGCCACGTCGCCGCAGCCAATCGGCACGTTGATGTCCAGTGCCTGGTGCAGCGTGAGGTTGGTCGGCGCGCTGGGGCGGCTGTGGTAGGCGGGGAAGGGCATGGCGGCGATTTCGGGCGAGTCGCGAAAGCCGCCGTCGGTCACCACGCCGGCGGCGCCGCGCACCATCAGGCGTGTGACCAGGATGGAGCCGGCCGAGGCGGCACGGGCGTCCTTGCGGCTGTCAAACACCATCACCGCGCCCGGCGGGCATTGCTCCACGGCCACGCGCTGCGGGTGCGTGCGGTCCTGGAAGACGGTGATGGGGTTGAGGTCTTCGCGCGCCGGGATGTAGCGCAGCGTGAAGGCCTCGCCCACCATGTTGGGCCGGCTGGCGGCCAGGTCGGTGTTGACCGGGCGCACGTCCTGGATGAACTGGTTGCGCAGGCCGCGCTTGTACAGCGCGGTGCACAAGGTGGCGGTGCTCACGGTCATGAGCTTGGCTTTGGTTTCAGGCTTGAGGGCCATGGGGAATCTCCGTCGGTCAATTCGGGTGGGGCACGGCCACCGGCACGACGCCGTTGGCAAAGTAGGCGGCAAAGTTGTCGAGCACGCGGTCGGCCATGGCGCGGCGCGTCTCATGCGTGCCGCTGGCCACGTGCGGCAGCAGCACCACGTTGTCCAGCGCGAACAGGGCGGGGGGCACGTTCGGCTCGTCGTCGTACACGTCCAGCCCGGCGCCGGCGATCTGGCCGGTCTGCAGGGCCTTGACCAGCGCCTGCTCGTCCACCACCGAGCCGCGCGACACATTGATCAGAAAGCCCTGCGGCCCGAGCGCGCGCAGCACGTCTGCGGAAACCAGGTGCCGCGTGGCCGCGCCACCGGCGCTGATCACCACCAGGAAATCCGCCCATCCGGCCAGGCCCACGAGCGTGGGCTCGTAGGCGTAGGGCACGTCGGCCACCTTGTTGCGGTTGTGGTAGCGGATGTCCATGTCAAAGCCGCTGGCGCGGCGTGCCACCACCCGGCCGATACGGCCCAGGCCCACGATGCCCAGGCGCTTGCCGCTCACGCGCGTGGTCAGCGGGTAGCCTCCCTTGAGCCATTCGCCGCGGCGCACAAAACGGTCGGCCGCGCTGAACTGGCGCGCCGCGTCCATCAGCAGGCCAAAGGCGGTGTCGGCCACGCAGTCATTGAGCACGTCGGGCGTGTAGCCGATGGGTATGCCGCGCTCGCGCGCATACGCCAGGTCAAACACGTCGTACCCCACACCGAAGCTGGAGATGACTTTCAGGTTGGGCAGGGCCTGCATCAGCGCGCGGTCGGCGCCAAAACGGGCTGACGTGGCCAGCCCGGTGAATTCGCTGCCGTGCTCGCGCAGGAAGGCGGCCGGGTCAGCTTCGTTGTAGAGCGGGTGCAGGTCGTAGCGGTCGGCCAGGGCCTGTTCAAGGTACGGCATCAGCCGACCGTGCTGGAGGATACGGTGCATTGAAGGGGGCAATCAGTAGATGACGGGCTCGGGAACGGGCGCGCCGAACGAGGTTTCCAGGTAGTCGAAGTCGCAGCCGTCATGCGCCTGCATGATGTGCTGGCTGAACATGTGGCCGTAGCCGCGCTCAAAGCGTTTGGGCGGCGGCGTCCAGGCGGCCTTGCGCCGTGCCAGCTCGGCGTCGCTGACCTCCATGTGGATACGGCGGTTGGGCACGTCCACCGTGATCAGGTCGCCGTTTTGCACCAGCGCCAGCGGGCCGCCAATGAACGACTCGGGCGACACATGCAGCACGCAGGCGCCGTAGCTGGTGCCGCTCATGCGCGCGTCGCTGATGCGCATCATGTCGCGCACGCCCTGCTTCACCAGCTTGACCGGGATGGGCACCATGCCCCATTCGGGCATGCCGGGGCCGCCCTGGGGGCCGGCGTTGCGCAGGATGATCACGTGGTCGGCCGTCACGTCCAGGTCGGGGTCGTCAATGGCTTTTTTCAGCGACGGGTAGTCGTCGAACACCATGGCCGGGCCGGTGTGGGTGAGCAGGTGCGGGCTGCAGGCGCTGGGCTTGATGACGCAGCCATTGGGTGCGAGGTTGCCCTTGAGCACGGCAAGCGCCCCTTCCTTGTAGATGGCTTTGGCCAGAGGCCGGATCACGTCGTCGTTATAGACCTCGGCGCCTTGCAGGTTCTGGCCCACGGTGGTGCCGTTGACCGTCATGGCGTCCAGGTGCAGCAGGCCGCCGTCGGCCAGGGTCTTCATCAGCGCCTTCATGCCGCCGGCGTAATAAAAATCTTCCATCAGGTACTGGTCACCGCTGGGGCGGATGTTGGCAATGACCGGCACCTTGCGGCTGAAGGCGTCAAAGTCGTCCAGCGTCACAGGCAGGCCCGCGCGGCGCGAGATGGCCACCAGGTGAATGATGGCGTTGGTCGAACACCCCTCGGCCATGGCCACGGTGACGGCGTTTTCAAAGCTCTTGCGGGTGAGCAGCCGCGCAGGCGTCAGGTCTTCCCAGACCATGTCCACGATGCGGCGGCCGCACTGCGTGGCCATGCGCTGGTGGTTGGCGTCCACTGCGGGGATGCTGGAGGCGCCGGGCAGCGTCATGCCCAGGGCTTCCGAGATGCCCATCATGGTGGCGGCTGTGCCCATCACCATGCAGGTGCCGGCGCTGCGGGCGATGCCGCCTTCGATCTCCATCCACTGGGCCTTGCTGATGTTGCCGGCGCGGCGCTCGTCCCAGTACTTGAAGGCGTCCGAGCCGGAGCCCAGGGTCTTGCCTTTCCAGTTGCCGCGCAGCATGGGGCCGGCGGGCAGGTAGATGCAGGGGATGCCCATGCTGAAGGCGCCCATGAGCAGGCCGGGCGTGGTCTTGTCGCAGCCGCCCATGAGCACCGCGCCGTCCACCGGGTGGCTGCGCAGCAGCTCCTCGGCCTCGATGGCCAGCAGGTTGCGGTACAGCATGGTGGTGGGCTTGACGAAATTCTCGGCCACCGAAATGCAGGGCAGCTCGATGGGAAAGCCGCCGGCCTGCAGCACGCCGCGTTTGACTTCCTCCACCCGGTTCCTGAAGTGCGAATGGCAGTTGCCGATGTCGCTCCAGGTGTTGAGGATGGCAATGATGGGCTTGCCTTCCCAGTCGGCATGGTCATAGCCCATCTGCATGGCGCGCGAGCGGTGGCCGAACGAGCGGAAGTCGTCCGGGGCGAACCAGCGCGCGCTGCGCAGCTGGTCATAGGTCTTGCGGCGTTCGGTCATTCGTTCATTGTTCCTTGATGCCGGCCACCTTGATCACGCGCACCCAGCGCTCCATCTCGTTGGCGACGAATTTGGTGTATTCGGCCTGGCCCTGCGGCGGCACCACAAAGCCGGTGCTTTCCATCTTGGTGCGGATCGCAGGGGTGTTCATGGCGGCGACCAGCGCGGCTTCCAGCTTGTCCACGATGGGTTTGGGCGTGCCCTTGGCCACCGAGATGCCCGACCACGACAGCGCACTGAAGCCGGGGAAGCCCGCCTCATGGATCGTGGGCACATCGGGGTACAGCGGGTTGCGCTGCAGGCTGCTGACAGCCAGCGCCTTGAGCTTGCCGGCCTTGATGTGCTGCAAGGCAGTGTCCTGGTTGATGAACATCACCGGGATCTGTCCGCCCAGCAGGTCAATCATCATCGGGCCGCCGCCGCGGTAGGGGATGCCGACCATGAACAGCGGCTTGCAGTTTTCCTTTTTGGCGCCGGTGCAGGTGCTGGCCGTCTGCTTGAGCAGCTCCATGGCCATGTGGCCCGAGGCCGCCGGCGTATAGCCGTAGTTCAGCTTGCCCGGGTTGGCCCGGCCATAGGCCAGGAATTCCTGGAAGGTATTGAATGGGGCTGTGGGGTGGGCCACCAGCACGTTGGGGCCCGAATGCACCTGCGTGAGGTGGATGAAATCCTTGTTGGAGTCATACGGCATGCGCGGGTTGATGCCGTGCGCCACCGCGTTCTGGCCCACGCCGGTCTGGATCAGCGTGTAGCCATCGGCCGGTGCCTTCAGGCCGCGGTCGGTGCCCACCACGCCGCCGGCGCCGCCGATGTTTTCAATCAGCACCGGCTGCTTGAGCTGTCTGGCCAGCTCTTCAGACAGCATGCGCGCCATCACGTCGCTGGTGCCGCCAGCGGGGAACGGCGAAATGATCTTGATGGGTTTGCTGGGGTAGTCGGCCTGTGCCATGCCGGCCAGGGGCCAGGTGGCAGCCAGCGCGGTGCACACAGCCACGCGCAGGAAGGCGCGCGTCGAACGGGAAGAACGGACGGGGCGGGGCAGGGTCATGGTTTGTCTCCAGGGTTGTTATCTAGTATTCTAGTATCCCGAAATAAAATAAACAACATGGCACGAACCCGACCGAACATCCCCGAGCTGGCCGCGCCCGCAGCGAGCCCCGCGCGCGGGCAGATGGGCCGCGACGTGTATGAATCGATCCGCTCGGCCATCCTGGACTGCACGTTCCTGCCGGGCATGGCGCTGTCGGAGCAGGCGGTGTCTGATGGGCTGCAGGTCAGCCGCGCACCGGTGCGCGAAGCCTTTCGCCGGCTGGTGACTGAGGGCCTGCTGGAGGCCGTGCCACAGCGCGGCACCTTTGTGGCGCGCCTGAGCCGCGCCAAAATTGCCGACGCCATCTTTGTGCGCGAGGCCATTGAATGCCGCGCGGCGGCGCTGGCGGCCCAGGCACCGCTTGCACAGCGCCGCACGCTGGAAAAAATCGTGAGCCGCCAGGCCAGGGCCAGCGCGCAGAAAGACTACGCCACCCACCTGAGCGCCGACGAAGAATTCCATCACCAGATCCTGGTGCTGGCCGGCCACCCTCATGCCTGGACGCCGCTGCGCCTGGCGCGCACTGGCATGAACCGCATCCGCCACCTGGCGATCCCTGTGGTGGGCAGCAACCAGATCGCCATCGACCACCACCGCCTGATTGTGCAGGCCATCCTGGACGGTGACGGCGCTGCGGCCAGCGAGGCCATGCGCGTGCATATCCAGTCGCCGCTGGGCTTTCTGGATGCGATTCTCGAGCGCTGCCCGCAGTACTTCGAGGCAGACTGAGTCCGTGCGTTCACCCATGAAAAAAGGCCCGCAAGGCGGGCCTTTGGGCTGAAGGGCAGGGCCGTATCAGCCGGCGTGGAACTTCACCACCAGCGGCACGATGAGCAGCGCCACGATGTTGATGATCTTGATCAGCGGGTTGATGGCCGGGCCGGCCGTGTCCTTGTAGGGGTCGCCCACGGTGTCGCCGGTCACGGCGGCCTTGTGGGTTTCGCCACCCTTCTTGTGGGTCACGCCGTCCTTGTCCACGAAGTCGTCTTCGATGAGCTTCTTGGCGTTGTCCCAGGCGCCGCCGCCGGTACACATCGAGATGGCGACGAACAGGCCGGTGATGATGGTGCCCATCAGCAAACCGCCCAGCGCCTTGGGGCCCAGCACCAGGCCCACCACGATCGGCACCACCACCGGCAGCAGCGACGGCACGATCATTTCCTTGATGGCGGCGGTGGTCAGCATGTCCACGGCCTTGCCGTATTCGGGCTTGCCCGTGCCTTCCATGATGCCCTTGATGTCGCGGAACTGGCGACGCACTTCCACGACCACGGCGCCGGCGGCGCGGCCCACGGCCTCCATGGCCATGGCGCCAAACAGGTAGGGGATCAGGCCGCCAATGAACAGGCCCACGATCACCATCGGGTCGCTCAGGTCAAAGGTGATGGCCTTGCCGTAGGTCTCCAGCTTGTGGGTGTAGTCGGCAAACAGCACCAGCGCGGCCAGGCCGGCGGAGCCGATGGCATAGCCCTTGGTCACCGCCTTGGTCGTGTTGCCCACGGCGTCCAGCGGGTCGGTGATGTCGCGCACGCTGCTGGGCAGCTCGGACATCTCGGCAATGCCGCCGGCGTTGTCGGTGATGGGGCCGTAGGCGTCCAGCGCCACCACGATGCCGGCCATGCTCAGCATGGACGTGGCGGCAATGGCAATGCCGTACAGGCCGGCCAGGCCGTAGGCCACCAGGATGGCGATACATACAAACACCACAGGCCAGGCGGTGGAGCGCATGGACACACCCAGGCCGGCAATGATGTTCGTGCCATGGCCCGTGGTGGACGCCTGCGCGATGTGGCGCACCGGCGAGTACTGTGTGCCGGTGTAGAACTCGGTGATCCACACCAGGATGCCGGTCAGCGCCAGGCCGACCACACAGGCGCCGAACAGCTTCATCTGCGCGCCGGCGCCGCCCAGTGCGTTGTCCGGGATCAGCTGCTTGGTCACGAAGAAGAAGGCAATCAGGCTGAGCACGCCCGCAATCGCCAGGCCTTTGTACAGGGCGGGCATGACGTTCTTCATGCCCGGCGAGGCCTTCACGAAGAAGCAGCCGATGATGGACGCGATGATGGACACGCCGCCCAGCGCCAGCGGGTACAGCACGGCGTTCAGCGGGGCCGCTGCCACCAGCAGGGCGCCCAGCACCATGGTGGCGATCAGCGTCACGGCGTAGGTCTCGAACAGGTCAGCGGCCATGCCGGCGCAGTCGCCCACGTTGTCGCCCACGTTGTCGGCAATCACGGCGGGGTTG
Source organism: Ramlibacter sp. (assembly GCA_050247515.1). Classification (GTDB taxonomy): domain Bacteria; phylum Pseudomonadota; class Gammaproteobacteria; order Burkholderiales; family Burkholderiaceae_C; genus RAM1. The sequence continues at coordinate 152,099 of JBFWUB010000004.1, forward strand.
CGCGGGTCGTCCTCGGGGATGCCGGCTTCCACCTTGCCCACCAGGTCGGCGCCCACGTCGGCGCCCTTGGTGAAGATGCCGCCACCCAGGCGCGCAAAGATCGAGATCAGCGACGAACCGAAGGCAAAGCCGATCAGCGGGTTGAGCAGGGCGGCAAAAGCCTTGCCGTCCGCCGGGATGCCGCCGGCCGTGAGGTACCAGTAAAAGCCGGTCACGCCCAGCAGGCCCAGGCCCACCACCAGCATGCCGGTGATGGCGCCGCCGCGGAAGGCCACGTCCAGCGCCGGGCCGATGCCCTTGGTGGCGGCCTGCGCCGTGCGCACGTTGGCCCGCACGGACACGTTCATGCCGATGAAGCCGCAGGCGCCTGAGAGCACCGCGCCGATCACAAAGCCGATGGAAGTCTTGACGTCCAGGAAGATGCCGATCAGCACCGCCAGCACCACGCCCACGATGGCGATGGTCTTGTACTGCCGTGCCAGATAGGCCGCCGCGCCGGCCTGGATGGCCGCCGCGATTTCCTGCATGCGGGCGTTGCCCGCGTCTTGCGAAAGAATCCAGCCGCGTGCCCAGAAGCCGTATGCCACGGCCACGAACCCGCAGACGAGCGCCAGAATCAGCGCCGAGTTGCCTGTCATTTGTAAATCTCCTTCGTTGTTTCGCTTGGAGGGGGTGCCACGCGAGCGGTACCCCCGCTGCGTTGCTTCCTCGTCGCTCCCAACTGGCGGAGACGATTGGCCAACGGGCGGACTGTAGCGTGAAAAAGTGACGGTTCCGCGACCCGCAAGGCCCATGAAAGTAAAATCAGGGTTAATCCTGATCTCCCTTTTTCCTACTTCCACGACCTAAAAGAACCATGTCCCTCGACAAAGTCTCCCCCGGCAAGCATGTTCCCGACGCGTTCAACGTGATCATTGAAATCCCGATGAACGCCGACCCCGTGAAGTACGAGGTGGACAAGGAGTCCGGCGCGATCTTTGTGGACCGCTTCATGAGCACGTCCATGCACTACCCCACCAATTACGGGTACGTGCCCAAGACCATCAGCGGCGACGGCGACCCGGTGGACGTGCTGGTGATCACCCCCGTGCCGCTGATCCCCGGCGTGGTGGTGACCTGCCGCCCCATCGGCATCCTGAAGATGCAGGATGAAGCCGGCGAAGACGGCAAGGTGCTGGCCGTGCCCACCGACAAGATCCTGTCGATCTACACCCAGTGGCAAAAGCCCGAAGACCTGAACCCCCTGCGCCTGAAGACCATCGCGCACTTCTTTGAGCATTACAAGGACCTGGAGCCGGGCAAATGGGTCAAGATCCTGGGCTGGGAAGGCCCGGAAGCCGCCAAGAAGGAAATCCTGGACGGCATCGCCAACTACAACAAGGCGAACGCCTGACCAGCCTACCGATGGGGGTCCGGGTACAGCAGCCCCTTCAGGCCGAACAGGCCTGACCGGTCAAACGGGGCCCAATCCCCCTCGGGCTGTGCCAGCCGGTCGGCCACGGCCCACCAGGTGCTGGGGTTCAGGCCGATGCCGATGTGGCTGGCCACGACTTCGATGTTTTCGGTGTGCGGGTTGTGATCCGCCGGCCGCTGGAAGCTGCCTTGCCAGGCCACGATGCCGTCGCTGCGCGACCAGATGCTGGTGGTGGGCACGGGTGGCGCCTCAGGCAGGTTGTACTGGCCGGCTTCGCGTTCGATGTTGCGCCCGCTGGTCAACTCGTAGATGCGCCACGCGTTGGTGGATCGGGGTGGCCCGGCGAACGGCGTACCCAGCGTGATGACACCGCGCACGCAGTCGGGCATCTCCTTGGCCAGCTCACGCGCATACACACCGCCCAGGCTCCAGCCCAGCAGGCTGACCTTGCGGCCGCTGGCATCGCAGGCCGCCTGCACCTGGCGCTTGGCGGCGTCCAGCACGCCGGCGCGCGGCCCGAAGTTGAAGCCCTGGCTCCAGCCCTGCGTCTGGTAGCCCAGCGAGCCGATGTAGCGGCGCAGCGGGATGGTGCTGGCGTCGCTGGCGCTCAGGCCGGGGAACACGATCACGCCATGGCCGTCGCCTGCCGGCGCGCGCTGCAGCGCAGGCCAGGCCGGCAGCAGCGCGCCGAATTCCCAGGGGGCGCGAAACTCAAGCGCCAGCAGTGCGAGGCTTGGCGCGCGCAGGTCGTCCAGGGGTTCGTGAGGTTTTTTGGTTGCCATGAGCATGGGTTGTCTGCTTGCCCGTAGTCGTTCTGGGTGGCACGGTAGCAGCTTTGGCCGTTTGTGCAGGCGCAGGGGCGGCGGGTTTAGAGGGGCGCACCCTGGATTTCGTCTCCTTGGTGACCGGGGCCGTAGTGGTTACTACCGAGGCCTGGCCCAGGGCGTACAACTTTTGGGCGTCTTCAAACGCGGCCTGCAGCGCGTCGGCCAGGTCCTTCAGGTGCGGCACGGCTTTTCTGTCGGCAATGATGCCGAAGTCCACGCTGCCCGCATACGTCTGGATGGTGATGTTCAGCGCCAGCCCGTGCATCACGATGGACAGCGGGTGGAAGGTGAGCATGCGCGCGCCCGCCAGGTACAGCGGCACCTGCGGCCCGGGCACGTTGCTGATGGCCAGGTTGGCCACCATCGGCAGCCGGTCGGCAAAGCCCGAGCGGCCATAGGTCTTGAGCGCGGCGCGCGCGGCGCCCCCCACGATCCACGGCGCCAGGAACGACGGGTAGTCGGTGGGCAACACGCTCTTGAGGTTGACCAGCGCCTGTTTGACCTTGCCCGTGGACGCCATGATGGCGTTCATGCGTTTCATGGGGTGGGCCAGGTGCGTGCCCAGGTCCACCAGGCTCATGGACGCCTGGTTGTTGAGCTCTTTGTTGTTTTCCTCGCGCAGGCTCACCGGCATGGCGGCAATCAGCGGCTTTTTCGGGATGGTCGCGTGCTTTGCCAGGTAGGTGCGCAAGGCGGTAGAGCAGATCCACAGCACGATGTCGTTGAACGAGCCGCCGACCGCCTTGGCCATGGCGCGGCAGTCGGCAAACGGCAGGCTGGCTGTGGCGAACACACGCTGCGTGGTGATGCCGGTGTTGAAGATGGTCCTGGGCGCGAGCTGGATGGGTGACTTGGGCCGCAGGCTGGTGATGCCCTTGCCGCCGCCCTTGACCGACTGGCGCGCCACCGTGCTGCCCAGGCTGGACGCCGCCGACGGCAGCGCGCGTGCCAGCTTGGCGTACTGCGTCAGCGAGTTGGAAAACACCGCGCCGATCATCTCGCCGATCTTCAGGTCACCGGCGGTGCGGCGCTTGCGCGCGGGGTCGGGCGGGGGCACGTCGCGCGGCACCGGGCCCAGGTCCAGTACGGCGTTGGCCAGCACGGTGCCGCCCTTGCCGTCCAGTGCGGCGTGGTGGATCTTGGAGTAAAAGCCCACCAGCTTGCATTGCACCGGCAGGCCCGGCGGCGGCTTGATGTTGTCAAACACATAGAACTCCCACAGCGGGCGTTCGCGGTCGATCAGCTCGCCGTGCAGCTTGGCCGCCATGGCCTCGGCCTGCTTCACCGTCATGGCCGAGCCCTTGACCTTGCGGATGTGAAAGTCCAGATCCACCTCGTCGGCCTCCACCCACAGCGGGTGGCCCAGGTCAAACGGCATGAAGGCCAGCTTGCGGCTGAACACCGGTGCCAGGTGCATGCGTTTGGCAATGTGGGCCTGCAGCACCTTGTGAAAGCTGCCCTTGAAGCCCGCGGGCAGCTCGTACAGGTTCAGCGAGCCCACGTGCATCGGGGTCTCGGGTGTTTCCAGGTACAGGAAGGTGGCGTCCAGCCCGCTCAGTGATTTCATGGTGTCTCCGGTTCTGGAGCCACGTTACCCGACCTCATGCGGGGCGCGAACTAGGGTTTGTCTGCCCTGAACGGGCTGCGCTGGGCCAGGTGTTCCACATAACTGTCGATGCCCTGGCCCTCGCGCGCCAGAAAGCGCTGCACCGCGTCGGCAAAGGCCGGGTGGGCCAGCCAGTGGGCGCTGGTGGTGCGCACCGGCATCAGCGCGCGGGCCATCTTGTGCTCGCCCTGGGCACCGCCTTCAAAGCAGGTGTAGCCGTTGTCCATGCACCACTGCAGCGGCTGGTAGTAGCACGCTTCAAAGTGCAGGCAGTCCACGCGCTGCAGCGCGCCCCAGTACCGGCCGTAGGCTGTGCCGGTGCCGTCCAGCCCGATCAGGCTGGTGGCGATCGGGTGCCCGCCGTGCTCGGCGGTGAACATGAGCCATTGCTGCGGCATGTGGGCCGCCATGCGGTGAAAGAAGTCGCGCGTGAGGTAGGGCGCGTTGCCGTGCTCCAGGTAGGTGCGTTCGTAGCAGCGGTAGAAAAACTCCCAGTCCTGCGCCGTGATGTCCGCGCCCCGCGCGTGGCGGAAGACCACGCCGGCCTCGGCCACCTTGCGCCGCTCCTGGCGGATCTTCTTGCGCTTGTCCTGGCTCAGGCTGGCCAGGAAGGCGTCGAAGTCTGCATAGCCTTCGTTTTTCCAGTGGAACTGGACGGTGTGGCGCTGCATGAGGCTGCTGGCGTCACAGGCTTCAATGTCGTCGTCTGCGGCAAACAGCAGGTGCAATGACGAAAGGCCCTCCTTGCCGCAGTACTCGACCACGGCGCGCACCAGCGCCTGGCGCGCCGTCGCATCGCGCGCCAGAAGCCGCGCACCCGGCACGGGTGTGAACGGCACGGCCACCAGTGCCTTGGGGTAGTAGGCCAGACCCTGCTGCTCGTAGGCATTGGCCCAGGCCCAGTCAAACACATATTCGCCGTACGAATGGTCCTTGAGGTACAGGGGGCAGGCCGCATGCAGATCGTTGCCACGCCACAGCGTCATGAAGCGCGGCGTCCATCCGGTGGCGGGTGTGGCGCTGCCGCTTTCGTGCAGCGCTGCCAGGTACTCGTGGCGCATGAACGGGCCGGCGTGGGGCTGCAGCGCGAGCAGGGCGTTCCAGTCCTGCGCACTCACCTCCAGCGGCGAAGCCAGAACCCGGGTGACATAATCGTTTGAACTGAATTGCACTGCTGGTATGACTCTCAAACTCTGCGTCGCCCAACTGAATTTCGTCGTGGGCGACATGCCGGGCAACGCCAGGAAAATCGTGGACGCTGCCCGCGCAGCTTACGCGGACGGCGCCCGGCTGCTGCTGACCCCCGAACTGTCCATCTGCGGCTATGCGGCCGAAGACCTGTTCCTGCGTCCCGCCTTCATTGCGGCCTGTGATGATGCCGTGAAAACGGTGGCCCGCGAACTGGCCGGGTTAAAGGACCTGGCCGTGGTGGTGGGACACCCCACCGGCGGCGACCGGCGCACGCGCAGCGTGGCCGTGCAGCAGCGCCACAACGCGGCCAGCGTGCTGCAGGCGGGCGAGGTCATCGCCACCTATGCCAAGCGCGAGCTGCCCAACTACCAGGTGTTTGACGAGCGGCGCTACTTCACGCCGGGCCAAGGCACCTGCGTGTTTGACGCCGGAGGCCTGAAGGTAGGCCTGCTGATCTGTGAGGACGCGTGGTTTGACGAGCCGGCCCGGCTGGCGCGGGATGCCGGTGCGCAACTGCTGGCGGTCATCAATGCGTCGCCGTTTCACGTGGGCAAGGGCGGCGAGCGCGAGCAGATGATGCGCGAACGCGTGGCCGACTGTCGCCTGCCGCTGGTTTACGCTCACCTGGTCGGCGGCCAGGACGAGGTGGTGTTTGAAGGGCATTCGTTTGCCGTCAATGTCGACGGCACCATCGCCGCCCGCGCGCCCAGCTTTGTGCCGGACCTGTTCACGGTGCAGGCCAGCGGTACCGGCACGCCGGTGCTGGGCGGCACGCTGGCCCCGCAGCGCAGCCCCGAGGCTGATCTGTGGGACGCCCTGGTGCTGGGCGTGCGTGACTACATCGGCAAGAACGGCTTTCCCGGCGTGCTTCTGGGCTTGTCGGGCGGCATAGATTCGGCCCTGGTGCTGGCGGTGGCGGTGGACGCACTGGGCGCGGGCAAGGTGCGCGCCGTGATGATGCCTTCGCCTTACACGGCCGACATCAGCTGGATTGACGCGCGCGACATGGCGGCCCGCCTGGGCGTGCGCTACGACGAGATTTCCATCGTGCCCGAGTTCGAGGCATTCAAGGCGTCGCTGGCGGGAGAGTTCGCCGGGCGGCCCGAGGACACCACTGAAGAGAACATCCAGGCCCGCATCCGCGGTGTGATGCTGATGGCGCTGTCCAACAAGTTCGGCAGCATTGTGCTGACCACCGGCAACAAGAGCGAGATGGCCACCGGCTACTGCACGCTGTACGGCGACATGGCGGGTGGCTTCGCGGTGATCAAGGACGTGTTCAAGACGGCGGTGTTCCGTCTGGCGCGCTGGCGCAATGAACATGATCCGTATGGCACCGGCGCCAACCCGATCCCCGAGCGCATCATCACCCGCCCGCCCAGCGCCGAGCTGCGCCCCGACCAGAAAGACCAGGACAGCCTGCCGCCCTACGAAGTGTTGGACGCGATCCTGGAGCGTTACATGGAGAACGACCAGTCGGCCGACGAGATCGTTGCCGCCGGCTTTGCGCGTACCGACGTGGACCGCGTGACGCGTCTGGTGAAGATCAACGAGTACAAGCGCCGCCAGGCGCCGGTGGGGATTAGGGTCAGCCACCGCAGCTTCGGCAAGGATTGGCGCTATCCTATTACCAGCAAATTTCTATAGGGGACATTTTTCATGAAGCAGATTACCGCCATCGTCAAACCCTTCAAGCTCGAGGAAGTGCGCGAGGCGCTGGCCGAATGCGGCGTGACCGGCCTGACCGTCACCGAAGTCAAAGGCTTTGGCCGCCAGAAGGGCCACACCGAGCTGTACCGCGGCGCCGAATACGTGGTGGACTTCCTGCCCAAGGTGAAGGTGGAGGTGGTGGTGAAGGACGACGACGCAGACCGCTGCGTGGACGCCATCGTCAAGGCCGCGCGCACCGGCAAGATCGGCGACGGCAAGATCTTCATTACCACGGTGGAACGCGTGGTGCGCATCCGCACCGGCGAGACCGACGAATCAGCGGTTTAAATTTCGGTCAGGTTGACCCGGTTGGCCGTCAGGCCGGCCGCCTGCACCAGTTCAGGCAACAGGGATGACACAGCCGTTCCGGTGGTCATAAGTCCCATCTGCCAGTCGCTCATGAAGCCTTGGCGGATGCTGGATCGCAGGAACGCCAACAGCTCGTCGTAGTATCCACCGGTGTTGAGCAAGCCCACGGGCTTGTCGTGGTATCCCAACTGGCGCCAGGTCCACACCTCGAACAGTTCCTCAAAGGTGCCGATGCCGCCGGGCAGCGCCAGGAAAGCATCGGCACGCTCGGCCATCATGCGTTTGCGGTCATGCATGGTGTCCACCACATGCAGCTCGGTGCAGTCGAGCTTGGCCCATTCCTTTTCGACCAGCGCCGTGGGGATGACGCCCACCACGCGCCCGCCGGCTACCAGCGTGGCGTCGGCCACCATGCCCATCAGGCCGTTGTTGCCGCCACCGTACACCAGCTGCCCGCCGTGGGCGCCGATCCAGTGCCCCGTTTGTCGGGCCACCTCGGCAAAGGCCGGGTCGGCACCCGGCCGCGAGCCGCAGTACACGCAGACTGAAAAAGCCGGCGTCATGCGCCAAACCTCTGCCACAGCGCCGCCACCCATATCCCGGCGCACAGCACCAGGCTGAGCAGAACAGCAGCGCTGCCCATGTCCTTGGCGCGCTTGGACAGGTCGTGCCATTCGGGGCCGATGCGGTCGATGGCGGTTTCGATGCCGGTGTTGAGCAACTCCACGATCATCAAAATCAGCACTGAGCCGGCCAGCAGCGCGGTTTCCACCCAGCTGCGGCCCAGCCAGAACGACAGCGGCAGCAGCACGACGGCGGCGATTGCCTCCTGGCGAAAGGCGGTCTCACCCCAGCCGGCGCGCAGGCCTTCGATCGAATAGCCCAGCGCGTGCCAGACGCGATTCAGGCCAGTACGGGTTTTTTGCAGGTTGACTTGGACCATGGGCGCATTGTCGCCGCGCAACATGACGGCGCTAGCGCGACATGGGCGCGGACGTGATCAGGCGCGTACCGGCCAGCGCGTCGTGCCAGAACTGCCGCTGCGGGTGAAACCGGCTGAGCAGCGCCCAGACCGCGACCCAGCCCAGCACCAGCACGGCCGACTCACCGCCCGACAGCCTGAACGGCGCGATGGCCGCCAGCGGCGGCAGGAACCACAGCCAGCTCAGCACGTAGCGCCCCAGGGCGCGCAACTGGGTCAACGGGCGTCCCATGACGTCCACCACACGGATGTTCCAGGTCTTCATGGCCAGGGTTTGGCCGCGCGCCCAGAACCAGGAGAAATAGATGCCGAACACCACAAACAGGAAGGCCTGCAGCAGGTGGCGGCGCTCGTCCATGGCGTTGCGCATCTGGCCCAGCGTGCTGAACAGCCAGCCGGCGACAAACACCACAGCGAACAGCAGCATGCCTTCATACAGCCAGCAGGCCATGCGCCGGCGCAGGCCGGGGGTGGAAGACAGGGACGGCGGGGTGGGCGTGGCAGGCCCCGGCGCATCAGGCCGCGCCTCGGTTGAAACAGTCATCAGCAGTCGGAAAGGCTCAGTTGGACGGCGGGGAAGCGGGGGCCGGCGTGGCCGCGATCCGCTTTTGCGGCAGGAGCGTATTGTGATCGACCTGGTGGGGCGGCGCGGCAATGCGCGTGCGTTCTTTCTGGTCGGGCGTGGTCTTGGGCGGGACTTTGGCCAGCTTTTGCGGCGGCACGGGCTTGACGGCAGCTGCGGCGCCTGCTGCCTTGGGCCTGGCTTTGGCAGCCAGCCTGGCCTTTTCTTCGGGCGTGAGCGACTGGTAGGCCTCCCACTTGGCTTTCTTGTCGTCGGGCGGAATCCTGCGCGTGTCGGCGAAATTCAGCCGCGCCTGGGTACGCTGCTGCGGGCTCAGCGCCACCCATTCGGTCATGCGGCTGTGCAGCTTGGCCTGTTCGTCGGCGGACAGCTTGGGGTAGTTCTGTGACAGTGCGATCCACTTGCGCTTCTGGGCTTCGCTGATGGTGCCCCACTGCGCCGCCAGGGGTGCCAGAGACTGTTTTTGCGCCGGCGACAGCTCGTTCCAGGCAGGCCCCCCGGTGGTTCTGGCGGGCTTGGCCGCCGGGCTGGCAGGTGTCGCCGCCTTGGCCGGGGCGGCCTGTTGCGCCAGGGCCGCGCCGGCCAAGGCAGCGCCCAGCACCCAAGCAGCAACGACCAGGCGGGGGGCGCGCATGGTCAGGGTGCGCGGTCGCCACCGCTGTTGAGGAACTGCATGAAGCCCGGATCGGCGTAAGCCGCTGGCGGCAGATCGTCGGTGAGCAGTGCCGCATCGACCTCCGCTACTTCTTCCGCCCGGTTCTCGTTCTGGATCACGTTGATGGCCACCAGGCCGGCTGCAAGCGCAACCAGTGGCAGGGCCGAGGCCAGGCGCCCCCACAAACCGGGCTGGCCGGCATCAAAATCAAGGGTTGCAACGCCACGCGACACGCCCAGAGTGGGGCTGGAGACCACTTTGCGACGGGCCAGGGCACGCACCCGCGCGGCGCGCAGGCGCTCGGAAACTTCGTGGGACAGGCCGGTATCGGCCGACAGGCGGGCTGCCACCTGCCGGCCAAAGCGGTCCTGCAGGAGCTGGTTTTGTTGTTGGTCTGTGGTTGTCATAGCTGGATTCCCTTTGCCTTCAGTGCTTTGCTGAGGGCCTGGACTGCCCGGGAACAGTGCGTTTTGACACTGCCTTCAGAACAGCCCATGGCCGCGGCCGTTTCGGCCACGTCCATGTCCTCCCAGTAACGCATGAGGAAGGCTTCACGTTGACGTGCCGGCAACTGGCCGACTGAATCTTCGATCTCACGCAATATCTGGGCCCGGCTGGTGGTGTCCTCCGTGCTTTCTGAGCCTTGGGAGCCGTCCTGGGTCTGATAAGTTTCCAGAAGGTCGAAATCTCCCTCATCCGACGCGGATTCGAAGTCCCCCAGATTGGAAAACAGGGCGTTTCGGGTCTTCTGGCGGCGAAACCAGTCCAGCATGCAGTTGGACAGGATGCGCTGGAACAGCATGGGCAGCTCACCCGCGGGCTTGTCGCCGTAGTATTCAGACAGCTTCATCATGCTGTCCTGCACGATATCCAGGGCTGCCTCTTCATCACGCACGTGGTACAGCGCCCGCTTGAAAGCCCGTTTTTCAACGCCCTTCAGGAAGTCTGAAAGTTCTTGTTCTGTAGCCAAGGAATGGGGGCCGGGGCAGGGCGCAGGATAAGGATGTCTCTTTTTGGATGCGGATTTCGCTGGAAAGCAGCCGCAGGCAGCCCGAAATTATGGCATTGGCCCGTTGAGGCTGTCGCGAGGTGTTGCTGCGGTGCGATAATCCACGCTGCAAGTCAAAAGGCAAACGAGCCCTGATCCGGCGGTGCAAGCAGCCCGCCCATGGTTTGGGTTCTAAGTCCCGGTCCGGCTCCACAAGAGACCGTTGAAGGGGCACCCAAGGTTTTTCGTCAGAGAAATTCGCAAAGGTTGATCATGGAAATCTCAAAGGCCGAAATCTCGGCAGCAGCGGCATCTGCCGCATCCGGCTCGCAGGAGCTGCGCGGTTCAGAAATCCTCGTCAAGACCCTTCAGGCCGAAGGCGTCAAATACGTCTGGGGCTACCCCGGCGGCGCGGTTCTGCACATCTACGATGCTTTTTACAAGCAGGACACCATCCAGCACATTTTGGTGCGCCACGAGCAGGCGGCCGTGCACGCGGCCGACGGGTACGCGCGCGCCACCGGCGACGTGGGCGTGGCGCTGGTCACCTCGGGCCCGGGCGTCACCAATGCCGTGACCGGCATCGCCACCGCCTACATGGACAGCATCCCCATGGTGATCATCACCGGCCAGGTGCCCACGCACGCCATCGGGCTGGACGCCTTCCAGGAGTGCGATACCGTCGGTATCACCCGGCCCATCGTCAAGCACAACTTCCTGGTCAAGGATGTGCGCGACATGGCCATGACCATGAAAAAGGCCTTCCACATCGCGCGCAGCGGCCGCCCGGGCCCCGTGGTGGTGGACATCCCCAAGGACGTGTCCTTCAACAAGACGGCGTACACCGGCTACCCCGACAGCGTCGAGATGCGCTCGTACAACCCGGTGCGCAAAGGGCACGGGGGGCAGATCCGCAAGGCCCTGCAACTGCTGCTGGCGGCCAAGCGCCCGTATATCTACACCGGCGGTGGCGTGCTGCTGGGCAATGCCACGCAGGAGCTGCGCACGCTGGTGGACATGCTGGGCTACCCCTGCACCAACACGCTGATGGGCCTGGGCGCCTACCCGGCCAGCGACCGCAAGTTCCTGGGCATGCTGGGCATGCATGGCACGATCGAGGCCAACAATGCCATGCAGAACTGCGACGTTCTGCTGGCCGTGGGCGCCCGCTTTGACGACCGCGTGATCGGCAACCCCAAGCATTTCGCGCAGAACGAGCGCAAGATCATCCACATCGACATTGACCCGTCCAGCATTTCCAAGCGCGTCAAGGTGGACATCCCGATCGTCGGTGACGTCAAGGACGTGCTGGCCGAACTCATCGCCATGGTGCGCGAATCAGGCCTGAAGCCCGATGCCGGCGCTCTGGGCGGCTGGTGGGACACGATCGAAGGCTGGCGCAAGCGCGACTGCCTCAAGTACGACCGCAAGAACACCGAGGTGATCAAGCCGCAGTACGTGGTCGAAACCCTCTGGAACATGACCAGGGACGTGGACACCTACATCACGTCCGACGTGGGCCAGCATCAGATGTGGGCCGCGCAGTACTACCGCTTTGACGAGCCGCGCCGCTGGATCAACTCCGGCGGCCTGGGCACCATGGGCGTGGGCATTCCCTACGCCATGGGCATCAAGCTGGCCAAGCCCGACAGCGAGGTGTTCTGCATCACCGGCGAAGGCTCGGTGCAGATGTGCATCCAGGAACTGTCCACCTGCCTGCAGTACAACACGCCGATCAAGATCGTGTCGCTGAACAACCGCTACCTCGGCATGGTGCGCCAGTGGCAGGAGCTGGACTATGAAGGCCGCTACAGCCACAGCTACATGGACGCGCTGCCCAATTTCGTGAAGCTCGCCGAGGCCTATGGCCACGTGGGCATGCTGATCGAGCGCCCACAGGACGTGGAGCCGGCGCTGCGCGAGGCACGCAAGCTCAAGGACCGCACGGTGTTCATGGACTTCCGCACCGACCCCACCGAGAACGTGTTCCCGATGGTGCAGGCCGGCAAGGGCATCACCGAGATGCTGCTGGGCTCCGAGGATCTTTAACCACTTACACGGACGGCGAGGCTATTGGTCGTCGAGCCCGCTGCTTACCGGCAGCGGGGGAGGGCGCCGAAAAGCCTCGACCGCATGGATATGAAACACATCATCGCTGTCTTGCTGGAAAACGAGCCCGGCGCTCTTTCCCGCGTGGTGGGCCTGTTCTCGGCCCGTGGCTACAACATTGAATCGCTCACCGTGGCGCCGACGGAAGACCCGTCGCTGTCACGCATGACGATCCAGACAACCGGCTCCGACGACGTGATCGAGCAGATCACCAAGCACCTGAACCGCCTGATTGAGGTGGTGAAGGTCGTTGACCTGACCGAAGGCGCCTATACCGAGCGCGAGCTCATGATGGTGAAGGTGCGCGCCGTGGGCAAGGAGCGCGAGGAGATGAAGCGCATGGCTGACATCTTCCGCGGCCGCATCATCGACGTCACCGAGAAAAGCTACACCATCGAGCTCACGGGTGATCAGGCCAAGAACGACGCCTTCCTGGTGGCCATTGACCGCAGCGCCATCCTGGAGACGGTGCGTACCGGCTCAAGCGGCATCGGTCGCGGCGAACGCATCCTTCGAGTATGACCCACCCCCGAAGCGCCTTCGGCGCTTCCCCCTCAAGGGGGCGCCACCAGCGGCCCGGCAAAGCCGGCTCCGCGGTGGCCCCCGCGAAATCCATCCACCACTGACTGTTTTTTTTGGAGAGAAAGACCATGAAGGTTTATTACGACAAGGACTGTGACCTGAGCCTGATCAAGGGCAAGACGGTTGCCATCATCGGCTACGGTTCGCAGGGCCATGCCCATGCACAGAACCTCAATGACAGCGGCGTGAAGGTCGTGGTCGGCCTGCGCAAGGGCGGGGCTTCCTGGCCCAAGGTCGAAAAGGCCGGCCTGAAGGTCGCCGAAGTGGCCGACGCCGTCAAGGCCGCTGACGTGGTCATGATCCTGCTGCCCGACGAGCAGATTGCCGCCGTTTACAAGAACGACGTCGAAGCCAACATCAAGCCGGGCGCCTCGCTGGTGTTTGCCCACGGCTTCAACGTGCACTACGGCTTTGTGACCCCGCGCGCCGACCTGGACGTGTGGATGGTTGCGCCCAAGGCGCCCGGCCACACCGTGCGTGGCACCTATGCCCAGGGCGGCGGCGTGCCCCACCTGGTGGCCGTGCACCAGGACAAGACGGGCAAGGCCCGTGACCTGGCGCTGAGCTACGCCATGGCCAACGGCGGTGGCAAGGCCGGCATCATTGAAACCAACTTCCGCGAAGAAACCGAAACCGACCTGTTCGGCGAGCAGGCCGTGCTGTGCGGCGGTACCGTCGAGCTGATCAAGGCGGGCTTCGAGACGCTGGTGGAAGCCGGCTACGCGCCCGAAATGGCGTATTTCGAATGCCTGCACGAGCTCAAGCTGATCGTGGACATGATCTATGAAGGCGGCATCGCCAACATGAACTACTCGATCTCGAACAACGCCGAGTACGGCGAGTACGTGACCGGCCCGCGCATCGTGACCGACGAGACCAAGAAGGTCATGAAGCAGGTCCTGAAGGACATCCAGACCGGCGAGTACGCCAAGAGCTTCATCCTTGAAAACAAGGCCGGCGCGCCCACGCTGCTCAGCAAGCGCCGCCTGATGGCCGAGCACCAGATCGAGACCGTGGGCGAAACCCTGCGCGCGATGATGCCCTGGATCAAGAAGAACAAGCTGGTGGACCAGACCCGCAACTGAAGCGGTTGATTCCCGAGCCAAAAGGCCACTGCGGTGGCCTTTTTACATTTTTGGACGGCACTGACTTAAACTCAATCCATGAACCAAGAACCCCAGCACCCCGCGGGTGAAGGCATTGTGGTGCGCAAGCGCCGCAAGGGCATTTACATCCTGCCCAACCTCTTCACGCTCGGAGGGTTGTTCGGTGGCTTTTACGCCGTCGTCATGGCCATGAACGGCCGTTTTGACATGGCAGCCGCCGGCATCTTCTGCGCCATGGTGCTCGACAGCCTGGACGGCCGGGTGGCCCGCATGACCAATACGCAAAGCGCGTTTGGCGAGCAGATGGATTCATTGGCTGACATGGTGTCTTTCGGGGCGGCGCCCGCGCTGATCGCCTACGAATGGGCGCTCAAGGGCCTGGGCCGCTGGGGCTGGATCGCTGCATTTGTGTATTGTGCGTGCGCGGCATTGCGCCTGGCCCGCTTCAACGTCAATACGGCGGTGGTGGACAAGCGCTATTTCCAGGGGCTGCCGTCGCCCGCAGCGGCGGCGCTGGTCGCCGGCTTCATCTGGCTCATGACCGAGACGGGCGTCAAAGGCTATGACGTGGCCTGGGTCATGTTCGCGTTCGCCCTGTACGCGGGCCTGACCATGGTGACCAATGTGCCGTTCTACAGCTTCAAGGACATCCAGATGAAAAAGAGCGTGCCGTTTGCCGCGATCGTGCTGATCGCGCTGGGCATTGCCGTCATCAACATCCATCCGCCCACTGTGCTGTTCGGGCTGTTCGTGCTGTACGGCCTGAGCGGTTATGCGCTTTACGGCTGGCGCCGTTTCAAGGGCCAGCAGACGAGTGTGATCAGTACGTCCACTGACGAGCCCGAGGAACGCGGCCTTCACAAATAAGGATCTGTGCTAAAGTTATCCGGATGAACACGATTTCGCTGGCTCTACTGCTATCCCCCCACGGGCGGAGACGGTAGCGCACGCGCATCCCCGATCAACGGCCCGTTTGCACCAGCAGCGGGCCGTTTTTCTTTTGGGACTGCTGGTTTTTACAACCCCTGAACCATCATGTTGAAACAACCCGCCAGCAAGTACCCCGCCTTCAAACCCATTGGTTTGCGTGACCGCACCTGGCCCGACGCCGTCCTGCGCACGGCACCGATCTGGCTGAGCACCGACCTGCGTGACGGCAACCAGGCGCTGATCGAGCCGATGGATGTGCAGCGCAAGCTGCAGATGTTCCAGATGCTGGTGAAGATCGGCTTCAAGGAAATCGAGATCGGCTTTCCGTCGGCGTCGCAGACGGAGTTTGATTTCCTGCGGCGCCTGATCGACGACAACCTGATCCCCGATGACGTGACCATCCAGGTGCTGACGCCGGCGCGCGAGCCGCTGATCCGCCGCACGTTTGAGTCGCTGCAGGGGGCCAAACGGGCCATCGTGCACCTGTACAACGCGGTGGCGCCGGTGATGCGCAAGGTGGTACTGGGGCTGGACGAGGACGGTATCGTCATGCTGGCCACCAGCCAGGCAAGACTCTTTGTGGAACTGGCTGCGCAACAGCCACAGACGCAATGGACCTTCCAGTACTCGCCCGAAATGTTCTCGGGCACCGAGCTGGCGTTCTCCAAGCGGGTGGTGGATGCAGTGACCGAGGTATGGCAGCCCACGCCTCGGCGCAAGTGCATCATCAACCTGCCGTCCACGGTGGAGCATTCCACGCCGAACATTTTTGCCGACATGATCGAGTGGATGCACCGCCACCTGGCGCGTCGTGATTCCATTGTGCTGTCGGTACACCCCCACAATGACCGCGGCACGGGTACCGCAGCCGGTGAATTTGCCTTGATGGCAGGTGCCGACCGCATCGAGGGTTGCCTGTTCGGCAACGGCGAGCGCACCGGCAACCTGGACATTGTGAACGTCGCGCTCAACCTGTACACCCAGGGCGTGCCGCCGGGGCTTGACTTTTCGGCCATCGACGAGATTCGCCGCACGGTCGAGCACTGCAACCAGCTGCCCGTGCACCCGCGCCACCCGTATGCGGGGGACCTGGTCTATACCTCGTTCTCCGGCTCTCATCAGGACGCCATCAAGAAGGCATTCGCCGCCCGCCGCGAAGGCGACGCCTGGGACATTCCTTACCTGCCCATTGACCCCAGGGACGTCGGCCGTTCGTATGAGGCCGTGATCCGCGTCAACAGCCAGTCGGGCAAGGGCGGCATCTCGTACCTGCTGGAAAGCGAATTTGGCCTGGAGTTGCCGCGCCGCCTGCAGATCGAGTTCAGCCAGGTGGTGCAGGCCGTGATGGACACCGACGGCAAGGAACTGACCGCGCAGGACCTGTGGAATCTGTTCGAGCGTGAATACGGTTTGCAGGCTGTCCCATCACCCGCGCACAAGGTGGTCGAAGCCGCTGGCGGCACGGTCAGCCTCACGGCGGATGTGCGGGTGAATGGCCGGCATTACGCCGTGGCGGGGGAGGGCACAGGCCCCATTGACGCCTTCGTACGCGGGCTCAACGCCGCTACGGGCTGCGCCATCCGCGTGCTGGACTACCACGAGCACGCCGTGGGCGCCGGTGCCAATGCGCGCGCCGTGGCCTACCTGGAGCTGCGTGTCAACGAGCAGACGCTGTTTGGCGTTGGCATGGACGCCAACATCGTTTCCGCATCGCTGAAGGCCATCGTATCGGGTCTGCAGCGGGCACAATTCACCACTTCGGCCGCCCCCGCAGGCCGCGCAGAACAAGGAGCATTGCAATGACCGACAAACTCATCATTTTCGACACCACCTTGCGTGACGGCGAACAATCGCCCGGCGCGTCCATGACCCGTGAAGAAAAAGTGCGCATCGCGCGCCAGCTTGAGCGGCTGAAGGTGGATGTGATCGAGGCCGGCTTTGCCGCCAGCTCCAACGGCGACTTTGAGGCGGTGAAGGCGATTGCCGACACCATCCGCGAGTCCACCATCTGCTCGCTGTCTCGCGCCAATGACCGCGACATTTCGCGCGCGGCCGAGGCGCTGAAGGGCGCCGAGCGCGCACGCATCCACACCTTCATCGCCACATCACCGCTGCACATGGAGAAGAAGCTGCGCATGACGCCCGACCAAGTGCTGGAGCAGGCCAAACAGTCGGTTCGTTTTGCCCGCAACCTGTGCGGCGACATCGAGTTTTCGCCCGAGGACGGCTACCGCAGCGAAATGGACTTTCTGTGCAAGGTGCTGGAGGCGGTGATTGCCGAGGGCGCCACCACCATCAACGTTCCCGATACCGTGGGCTATGCCGTGCCCGAGCTGTACGGCAACTTCATCAGGACGCTGCGCGAGCGCATTCCCAACAGCGACAAGGCCATCTGGTCGGTGCACTGCCACAACGACCTGGGCATGGCCGTGGCCAATTCGCTGGCCGGGGTAAAGATCGGCGGTGCGCGCCAGGTGGAGTGCACCATCAACGGCCTGGGCGAGCGCGCAGGCAACTGCTCGCTCGAGGAAATCGTCATGGCCGTGAAAACCCGCAAGGATTATTTCGGCCTGACCATGAACATTGACCCGGTCCACATCGTGGCCGCCAGCCGCATGGTCAGCCAGACCACCGGCTTCGTGGTTCAGCCCAACAAGGCGGTGGTGGGGGCCAACGCCTTTGCGCACGCATCGGGCATCCACCAGGACGGCGTGCTCAAGGCGCGCGACACCTACGAGATCATGCGGGCCGAAGACGTGGGCTGGTCGGCCAACAAGATCGTGCTGGGCAAGCTGAGCGGGCGCAACGCGTTCAAGGCCCGCTTGCAGGAACTGGGCGTCTCGCTGGAAAGCGAGGCCGACATCAACACGGCGTTCATGAAATTCAAGGAACTGGCCGATCGCAAGAGCGAGATTTTTGACGAGGACATCCTGGCGCTGGTCAGCGATGAAAGCGTGACGCACGAGAAAGAGCAGTACGGTTTTGTCTCTCTGTCGCAACACAGCGAAACCGGCGAACGGCCGCACGCGAGCGTGGTATTCACTGTCGAAGGCAGGGAAGTCCGCGGCGAGTCCGACGGCAACGGCCCGGTGGACGCGTCGCTCAAGGCCATTGAAACGCATGTCAAGAGCGGCGCCGAAATGGTGCTGTATTCCGTCAATGCCATCAGCGGCTCCACCGAGAGCCAGGGCGAAGTGACGGTGCGCCTGCAAAACTCCGGCCGCGTCGTCAATGGCGTGGGCGCCGACCCGGACATCGTGGTGGCATCTGCAAAAGCCTATCTCAGTGCACTGAACAAGTTACAAAGTAAAGCTGACCGCGTGGCGGCGCAAGGCTGAGGTTTATTTCTATAATTGCTGCTCTGGTTGAGGAAAGTCGCGCAAGTCTTTGATCTTGCGCGATTTTTTATGAGCTTGTACACTGCACCGGTCGCTGCTTTTGTACAGGAGTTCACTCATGGTCCTTGGTACAGCCTTTCTGCCGAGCAATGCTTTGAACCGCTTCCTACAAATTCTTGCAATTGCCGTGATTTCCACGGTGCTTGCCATTCCCACTGCCCAGGCGCAAACCCGCAACAAGGCCACCGCCAAGAAAAGCAAGAGTTCACTGGTGGTCAGCCGCAAGGCCGCCAAGCCGGTTGCCAAGCGACGGTCCGTGATCCGTGCCGCTGCGGTGCCCCGGCCTTCTTACGGGCAACTCGCCGGCCTGCATGGAACGCAGGACCTGCTGGACCTGAAATCCAGTGTGGCGCTGGTGATTGACCAGGACACCCGTGAAGTACTGTTGAGCAAGAATGATTCCGCCGTGCTGCCCATCGCTTCGCTGACCAAGCTCATGACGGGCCTGCTGATCAGCGAAGCCAATTTGCCGATGGACGAGATGATTGCCATCTCGCAGGATGACGTGGATACCGAAAAGGGCAGCACCTCTCGCCTGCGCGTGGGCACCGAGTTGAGCCGCGGTGAGCTGCTTCACCTGGCCTTGATGTCGAGCGAGAACCGGGCTGCCCATGCGCTGGGCCGGACGTATCCGGGTGGCCTGGATGCGTTCGTCAGGCAGATGAATGCGCGTGCCCGCGCGCTGGGGATGAGCGATACACGCTATGTGGAGCCCACCGGGCTATCCAGCCGCAACCAGTCCAGCGCGAAGGATCTGGCCACCCTCGTGACCGTTGCCTACAACGACCCTGTGCTGCGTGAGCTGTCCACCTCGCCAGGCCATCAGGTGGCCGTCGGCAACCGCACTCTTCAGTACAACAACACCAACCGGCTGGTAAAGAATCCTGAATGGGAGATCGGTCTGCAAAAGACCGGCTACATCTCCGAAGCCGGGCAGTGCCTGGTCATGCAGGCCAAAATTGCCGGCCGCAAGCTCATCATGGTGTTCCTGGACTCGGCGGGCAAGCTGAGCCGCCTTGGAGACGCCGAACGGGTGCGGCGGTGGGTGGAATCCGCCCCGGCCGCGCCTCAATCCCCGGGCAATATCGTCATCCGCCAGGTCAACGGCTGAGGCCGGTCGGCTGGTAGCCCAGCGCGGTTGAAATTTCGCTTGCCGTTGACTGCAGCTTGGGAAGCCAGTTTTCGTCCAGCCGGTCCGCCGGGGCGGAGATCGACAGGCCCGCGACCAGTTTGTTCTGGTCGTCGTAGATCCCTGCGGCCATGCAACGCACCCCCAGTTCCAGTTCTTCGTTGTCACGCGCAATACCGTATTGCCGTGCCTTGGCCAACTCCCGCTCCAGCACGGGCAGCTGGGTAATGCTGTTGCGCGTGTGGCCAGCCAGACCTGTACGGGTCGCATAAGCGCGTACACGCTGCGGGTCGTCCACAGCCAGAAAAAGCTTGCCGGTGGACGTGAGGTGCAAGGGGGCCCGGCCCCCTATGGCGCGTACCACCTGCATGCCGGACCGCTCGCTGTAAGCGCGCTCGATGTAGACGATCTCGTCACCCTGGCGCATGCTCAGGTTCACCGGTTGCTGGATCAGCTTGTGCAGCTCTCGCATGGGAGCCAGCGCCGCATCGCGCACGCTCAGCCGCCCCTTGACCAGATTGCCCAGCTCCAGCAGGCGCATGCCCAGCCGGTAGCTGCCCGCCTCGGGGCGGTCCACGAACCGGCCCGTGGCCAGATCGTTCAGGATGCGGTGGGTGGTGGACGGGTGCAGGCCGGTTTTCTCGCTGATTTCCTTGAGGGAAATCGCCTCTTCGCGCGAAGCCAGCACGTCAATGAGCGAAAACATGCGCTCAATGACCTGGATGGTCGGTGTCGCGGGAATGCTCTGGTTGGATTTTTTCATGGGCTTCCCAATCGCTTGGACAGCCCAATTTTATCTTATGAAATCGTGGTCGGTATCACGGAATCGCCGGCCAGCCATTGGCCATCGATCAGGACCTCGTGCGGCGCGAAGCGTGCCTTGTAGTTCATCTTGGGGCTTTCGCTGATCCAGTAGCCCAGATAGACGTGTGGCAAGCCCAGCCGGCGCGCCTGCTCGATCTGCCACAGCACGCTGTAGGTGCCGTAGCTGGCAGCGGTGTCGGGCTCGTAGAAGGTATACACCGCCGATATGCCGTCATTCAGCACATCGAGGATGGACACCATGCGCAGCGCACCGGGCGAGCCGTCGCCCGTGGGTTCACGGAATTCCACCAGACGCGAGTTGACCCGGCTTTGCAGCAGGAACTGGGTGTACTGGTCGATGCTGTCGTGGTCCATGCCGCCGCCTGCATGGCGCCCGGTCTGGTAACGCAGGTACAGGTGGTAGTGCTCGGGCACAAAACACAGCTTGAGCACGCGGGCCTGCAGGCGCTGGTGGCGCTTGAGCGCGCGGCGCTGGCTGCGGTCGGGCGCAAATTCATTGACGCGTACCCGCAGCGGAACGCACGCCCGGCAACCATCGCAGTAAGGCCGGTAGGTGAACATGCCGCTGCGGCGAAAACCGCTGGTGACCAGGTCGGAATAAGTGTCGTTGTGGATCAGGTGGCTGGGCGTGGCCACCTGTGAGCGCGCCTGCCTGCCGGGCAGGTAGCTGCACGGGTAAGGCGCCGTTGCATAGAACTGCAAGGCCTGAAGCGGAAGATCCTTGAGATGGGTCACGCTGGGGCGGCGGGCGGCAGGAGTAGCTGCCAGTATACGGGCTCAAAATGCCAGGCTGGACCGGGTTCGAGGGCGGCTTGCGCGACATGGTTCACGAACGCTGCCCTTTCGATTTCACGCGCGCCCAGCGATGCCAGGTGGCGGGTATTCTGCTGGCAGTCGATCAGGCGTACCCGGTGCTGGCGGCACAACGCCACCAACGCAGCCAGCGCGATCTTGGATGCGTCGGGCACGCGGGTGAACATCGACTCGCCGAACACGGCCCGTCCCAGCGCCACGCAGTACAGGCCGCCGACCAACTCCCCATCGATCCAGGTCTCCACGCTGTGGGCCAGGCCCGCGCGGGCCAGCGCCTGGTAGGCCGACACCATCTGCGGCACGATCCAGGTGCCTGACTGGCCCGACCGCGAACTGCCCGCGCAGGCGCGGATCACATCGTCAAATGCGCCGTCGATGCGGATCTCGCACCGGGCATCGAGCCGGAACTGCGCCAGTTTGCGGCGCAAAGAGCGGTGCAGCCTGAACTCGTCCACATGCAGCACCATGCGCGGGTCGGGGCTCCACCACAGAATGGGCTGGCCTTCACTGAACCACGGGAATACGCCGCGCCCATACGCGCCCGTCAGGGTCGCCACGTCCAGCGCACCGCCGGCAGCCAGCAGGCCCGGGGCGGGATCCGAGGCGCCCCAGGCGCGGGCCACGTCGGGGAAGGGTTCGCCAGGTTCCAGCCAGGGAAGCTTCATGGGCGCGGGGCGACGCGGGGGCGACCCGGTGCACGGCGGGCGTTCAGCCGCCGATCATGACGGTAAACGCGCCCAGCGCGATCGAGCCGCCATGGGCGGTGGAATCGCCCATGCGGGCTGCGGGCTTGCCGCCGATCATGACGGTGGAGGATCCCTGCACGATGCTGTCCGGCGGACCGACGCACACGCACATGTCGCCCAAAACCGCGGCAGGCAGGCCGCCGACCAGCACATTGGGTGTGCATGGTCCGTTGATGGGGCCGCCCACATGGGGAATGGGCGAGGGGATTGCTGGCGTCTGCATGGGGCAGACGTGCATGTCGGTGATTCTGGCGGCAGGCGGCATGGTGTCCACTCCAGTCAGTTGATCATGACCATCGCACCCTTGACGGTCGTGGTGCCTGCCGCCGACAGCTCGGCCGAGGCGTTGCCCTTGGCCACGTAACTGACCTGGGCGGTCTGGTTGATGTTGAGGCCGGTGTGGACCACATCGGCGCGCGCTGCGGTGGTGACGTTGCCCGTGGCCTGCAGTTGCAGGTTGCCAGCCGTCACGAAGGTCAGGTCCTTGATGCTGGTGATCGTGATGCCGTCGGGGCCCATTTCGATCTTGTTGCCGTTGATGTCGTGCAGGCACAGCGTCTTGTTGGGGTCGTCGATGACGATCTTGCTGCTGGCGCGCGTGATGATCGTCACCTTGCCCAGGGCTTCACTGACCTGGACCATGTCTTCAATGGGCATACGCGCTCCTCTGCTGGCTTTTGTACTGAGGGCGGTTATAGCAGACGCGGGAGTATCGATCCCATGACGATGGACAAATGAGAAAAGGCCCCGCACTTGCGTGCGGGGCCTTCGGGTTTTCTCTGGCTCCTCGACCTGGGCTCGAACCAGGGACCTACGGATTAACAGTCCGGCGCTCTACCGACTGAGCTATCGAGGAACAGCCTCAGATTATAGCGTCAAATTCGGGCGTTTTCACAGGCTTGCGGTGAACGACAGGCGCAATGTGCGCGCCGCCCCCGGATACAGGTACACATGGCCGAACTGGTAGGGCGATTCTTTCCAGTAGCGCTTGTCAGTCAGGTTCTCGATGCCCAGCGTCCAGCGGGTCGCGGTGCCGCTGAGCTTGCTGCTGTAGTGCAGGGCGGCGTCCAGTCGCGTCCAGGCGGGCAGGGTGATGGAGCCGTCGGGCAGCACGGCGCGCTCGCCCTCGCGCGACAGCTGGCCTTGCAGTTCCAGACCTGGCACCGACGAAACCTTCCAGGCGGCCATCGCGCGCAACACGTTGTCGGGCACGTTGGTGGGGCGCTTGCCGTTGGTGGCGGGCTCGGCCGTGCTGCCCTGACGTTTGGCATCGATCAGCGTCACCCCGCCACCCAGTCGCCACGGGCCGCTGGTCCATTGGGCGCTGGCCTCCAGGCCGCGGTGCACGGCCTCGCCGTCATACCGGCCCAGGCAGGGTGTGATGCCAAGCCGGCTGCAGGCGTCCAGGTTGCTCATGGGGCGCTTGATCTGGAAGGCCGCGACCTGCCAGCCCAGCCCGCCCCGGCCGCCTTTGACGCCCAGCTCCAGCTGTTTCGACTTGAGCGCTGGCAAGGCCACGCCCGCATTGATGTACTGCGCGGCGCGGTTGGGCACCACCTGCGACTCCACGCCTTCGCCCCAGCTGGCATAGACGGTGGTGTCGCCATCCAGCTTGTAGCTGGCAGCCAGCCACGGTGTGGTCAGGCCGTCGCTGTACGACGTGGGGCGGGAGCCGTCGGTGCGCACGCTGTCGCGGTCCAGCCGGGTGTGGCGCAAACCCAGCCAGGTGGTGAAACGCTCGTTCCAGCGGATGGCATCCTGCACGGACATCTCAATGGATTTTTCGTCGCGGTTGGTGCTTTCGTCCGTGAGCGTGGGATCGGCGGGCACGATGGCCGTGCCCTGCACATTGCCCGTGCCCACATAGTTGAACGCCTGGCGGTTGAAACGGTTGCGTACCTTGCTGGTCAGCAGGCCGAATGACAGGTCGTGTGCCAGGGCGCCCGTGCTGAGTCTGCCTTTCAGGCTCACGGCCGCAGCCTGCAGGCGGCGGCGCTCGCCTTCGCTGCGGAAGTCATAGAAATCAAACGTGCCGTTGGCGCAGTAGCGGTCAAAGTTGCCCTCGGCGCCGCAGCCGAATGCATAGGCCAGTCGGTCATCGGTCTTGAGCGCCTGGCTGCCCAGCTGGGCCGACCAGCGCCACTGGCTGTTGATGACCTGCTCGAACCGGAGGGTGCCGGTGAACGCGTCGAATTCGGACGGCAGCGACCAGGCCTGGTTGTTCAGGTTCAAGCGCGGGTCCACGGCGGCGGGCAGCGTGGCGCCCAACAGGCTGAAGCCGGCCTGGCTGGGCTGGCGCTTGTGGCTCCATTCGATTTCCGCCTCCAGCACGCTGTCGCGGTTGATGCGCCAGTCTGTGGCCAGCGCCAGCACCTGCCGCTCGCCGTCCAGCGCGCGCGTCACGGGACGCAGTTGCTCGGCGGCCAGGTTCAGGCGGTAGCCGAAAGCGCGGTCTGTGCCAAAGCGCCCGCCCAGGTCGGCGGCCGCCAGCACGCTGGCGCGGCTGGTGGCTTCCAGCCGCACTTCGCGCAGGTCCTGCTGCGTGGGGCGCTTGACCACATAGTTCACCAGCCCGCCGGGCGCGCTGGTGCCGGCCTGGATGCCGCTGGTGCCCTTGAGGATTTCAATGCGCTCCTTGTTGTCCAGGGGGATGGACGTTTCGGCGCTGATCGGCAGGCCTTCACGGCGGTAATTGAAGCGGTTGTCCAGGGTGAAGCCGCGAATGCTCAGGTAGTCCCAGTAGCCGGGCGAGTTGTAGGCGTCGGTGACCGACGCGTCAAACTGCGTGAGGTCGGCCAGCCGGCGCGCGCCGCTTTGCTGCAGCTGCTCGCGGCTGACCACGGTGGCCGAGATCGGCACTTCCTTGAGCGGCACGTCGCCAAAACCGGTGACGTCGGCCTGAGGCGCGGCAGTGCTGTCGTTGACCGTCACCGGCTTGAGCGTGGCGTCCTGGGCCCACAGCGGGCTGCTGGCCAGCACGGTGGTGGCCAGGGCGGACGTGATGCGGTTCAAAGGCCACTGGGGCCGGTAAATTGGCGTTTGGTTTGCCATGACGTTTTGTCTTCCAACGTAATGGCAGGTCGGCTTGCTGGGCGGCAAGTTGCCCGCGAGAAGTGGGCGCCACCGGAGAGCTTGCTTCCCTGCGCGAGGATTACCTCAATCAGGTTCAAAGGGACTTTCTCAGTCGCCGGCCCTGGCAGGCCGGCAACACCCCTAG
Organism: Ramlibacter sp.; assembly: GCA_050247515.1. GTDB lineage: Bacteria > Pseudomonadota > Gammaproteobacteria > Burkholderiales > Burkholderiaceae_C > RAM1. Next base: position 177,219 of record JBFWUB010000004.1, read on the forward strand.
CGGATGCGCGCTCTTGCGAACGCGGTGCGAAGTTTAATCGAAGACCGGTGACTCCACGCCCAGCACCTTGTGAAGCTTGGGGGACGTGGTGGTGTATTGCAGGTGGATTTTCTTGTCCGGAAAGACAAAGGGGGCGGCACCAAAGGCGGCCAGCGCGCACTCATGAAAGCCGCTCAGGATCAGCTTTTTCTTGCCCGGGTAGGTGTTGATGTCGCCCACGGCAAAGATGCCGGGCACGCTGGTTGAAAATTTTTCGGTGTCCACCACCAGCTGTTTGCGCTCGATGTCCAGGCCCCATTCGGCGATGGGCCCGAGTTTGGGGGACAGGCCAAAGAACACCAGGAGCATGTCCAGCGGCACCACGCGGGTCACGGCATCTGCGCCCGTGACCTTCACGCCGGTCAGCTTGCCGTCCTTTTCATCGTAGCCGGTCACCTGGCCCACGATGAACTGCATTTCAAGGGCGTCGCACAAGGCACGCATTTTGGCCACGCTGGCCGGCGCTGCCTGGAAGCCGTCGCGGCGGTGCACCAGGATGACGCTTTCGGCCTTGTGGGGGCCGTCAGCCGCGAAATTCAGCGCCCAGTCCAGCGCGGAGTCACCACCACCCACAATGACCAGGTTGCGGCCGGCAAAGTCGGCCGGATTCCTGACCCGGTAAAACAGCTGGGACCCGTCGAATTTTTCCAGGCCTTCCACCTTGAGCATGCGTGGCTCGAAGGCGCCCACACCGGCCGCGATGAACACGGTCCGGGCGAGGAACCGCGTTCCGCGCGAGGTCTGCAGCGCAAACCGGCCGTCGTCCTGCTTTTGCACCTGGGTGACGGTCTGGCCCAGATGGAAGGTCGCGCCAAAAGGCTCGATCTGCTTGAGCAACGCGTCAGTCAGCTCCTGGCCGGTGCACACCGGTATGGCCGGTATGTCGTAAATCGGCTTGTCAGGGTACAGCTCCACCGGCTGGCCGCCCGGGTAGGCGAGCGAATCGATCACGTGCGCCTTGATCTCCAGCAGGCCCAGTTCAAACACCTGGAACAGGCCCACCGGCCCGGCACCGATGATGACCGCGTCGGTCTCGATCGGGCCGTCATGGATGACGGCGGTGGTGATCACTTCCTGGCCGGGCTGGAGGTTCATCGGTTCTCAGCGCACCAGTTCCGACAGCTTGCCGGTCTTGTCTTTCCAGTCGTCGGCATCGGGCAGCGGTTGCTTGCGCTTGGTGATGCTCTTCCAGTCCGACAGCTTGGCCAGGTCGGCGTTGAGCTGGATGAAAGCGATCTGGTCGGGCGGAACGTCTTCCTCGGCGTAGATCGCGTTGACCGGGCATTCGGGGATGCACACGGCGCAGTCGATGCACTCGTCCGGGTCAATCGTGAGGAAGTTCGGACCTTCGCGGAAACAATCCACGGGGCAGACGTCCACGCAGTCGGTGTATTTGCAGCGGATACAGGCTTCGGTGACAACGTGAGTCATTTGGATTTTTCGTGTGGTCGGTACAAACCCTTGATTTTATTGGGTTTCCGTCCACGCGGCCCTGATGGTAGCCGCGTGGGTCAAAGGGTCGATTGACAAGGGTCAACGAATCAGCGCGGCACCCGACGTTTTATGGGTGGCGGTATCGACCAGCACCAGCGCGCCCAGCACGCGTGAGCGGGCATAGGGCAGGGCGGCCAGCGGCTCCTGCAAGGCCAGCTCAATATGTCCAATGGCGTTGGGCGGCAACTGGTCGGCGTCTTCCTCGGCCAGTGTGTTCACGTCCAGCCGGTGCACGATGCGGCGTACCTTGGCCTTGACCCAGCGGTGGCCATGCATCGCCCAGTACACACGCCCGGCCACCAGCGGCTCGTCGTCCAGCCAGGCCACGGTGACCTGGACATCGCGCAGGGGCCGGATGGATGACTCGTCGGACTCGGCAGCGTTGGCCAGCAGCCAGTCGCCGCGTGAGACGTCCACCTCGCGGTCCAGCACGATGCCGGCGCTGTGGCCGGCCAGCACGGGGTGCGGCTGGCGTACATGGTCCAGCACCTGGGCCACGCGGGCGGTCTGGCCGCCTGGCATGACCTTCACGGCCTGGCCGGGCTGCACGCCACCGGTGGCCACGCGGCCCCAGAACATGCGGCGGCCCTGGGTGGTGTCCGCCGATGAGGAAAACTTTTCCACCCACTGCACGGGAAAGGAAAACGCTTCGGTCGTGTCGGCGGGCGTGGCGGGTAGTTGCTCCAGCAGCGCCAGCAGGGCGGGGCCCTGGTAGCCGGCCCAGCCGGGCTCGGCGCTCACCACGTTGAAACCCTTGAGCGCGGAAATCGGCACGATGGCGCGCACGGCAATGCCGGCAGCACCGGCGAACGCCTGCAGCGCGGCGCTGATGTGGGCAAAGGCCAGCGCCGGGTCGGCCACGGCGTCCAGCTTGTTCACTGCGAACACGATGGACGGCACGCGCAGCAGGTTGACCAGCAGCGAATGGCGGCGGGTTTGCGGCAGCAGCTCCAGATGCGGGTTCTGCCAGTCGAGCTTGGTGGCGTCCACCAGCACCACGGCAGCGTCGGCGCTGGAGGCCGCCGTGACCATGTTGCGGGTGTACTGCTCGTGGCCCGGCGCGTCGCCGATGATGAACTTGCGCACGGGCGTGGCGAAGTAGCGGTAGGCCACATCGATGGTGATGCCTTGTTCACGCTCGGCGCTCAGGCCATCGGTCAGCAGGGCCAGATCGGTTTCACCGGCGCGCTGCACGCCGGCCAGCTGGTCCTGCAGGACGGATTTGCTGTCCACAAGCAGCCGGCCGATCAGCGTGCTCTTGCCGTCGTCCACCGACCCGCAGGTGATGAAGCGCAGCGCCGTGCTGATGTCGGATTTAAGGTGTTCCACGTGTGCGGCGCCCATCAGAAGTACCCATCCTTTTTGCGTTTTTCCATGGAGGCATCGGACGTTTTGTCGTCCATGCGCGTTGCGCCGCGCTCGCTCACGTCGGCGGCCAGGGTTTCGATCACGACCTCGGCAGCGGTGGCGGCCGGGCTGTCCACCGGGCACGTGCAGGTGATGTCGCCCACGGTGCGAAAACGCACGGTGCGCGTCTGCACCGTTTCGCCATCGCGCGGCGGGGTCAGGTCCGTCACCGGTACCAGCAGGCCCTTGCGTTCCACCACCTGGCGCTGATGCGCGTAGTAAATGGACGGCAGCGCCACATGCTCGCGCTCGATGTACTGCCACACGTCCAGCTCGGTCCAGTTGGAAATCGGGAACACGCGAAAGTGCTCGCCGGGCTGCAGGCGGGTGTTGAACAGTGTCCACAGCTCGGGCCGCTGCGCCTTGGGCTGCCACTGGCCAAAGCTGTCGCGGTGGCTGAAGATGCGTTCCTTGGCCCGGGCCTTTTCCTCGTCGCGGCGGGCGCCGCCGATCAGCGCGTCAAAGCGGAATTCGTCAATCGCCTCCAGCAGCGTCACCGACTGGTGCACGTTGCGGCTCTCGCCAGGGTGTGCCAGGCGCACGGTGCCGCGCTTCATGGAATCTTCCACACTGCGCACGATCAGCTCGGCGCCCAGCTCCTTTGCGCGGAAGTCGCGGAAATCGGTCACTTCCCGGAAGTTGTGGCCCGTGTCGATCATCAGCAGCGGGTAGGGGATGCGGCCTTTGCCAAAGGCCTTTTCGGCGCACTTGAGCAGCACCAGGGAGTCCTTGCCGCCCGAGAACAGCAGCGTGGGCCGCTCGAACGTGGCGGCCACTTCGCGCAGGATGAAGATGGTTTCCTCTTCGAGCGCGTCCAGGTGGCGGTTGCTCAGGTGCGTGAGCAGTTGGGGTTCTGTGCGGGCGTTCATGCAGCCACCTTTTCATTGGATTCGTTGTTCTTCACGTGCAGGCCGCATTCCTTGGCCGCTTCGTCTTCCCACCACCAGCGCCCGGCGCGAAAGTCCTCGCCCAGGCTGATGGCGCGCGTGCACGGTGCGCAGCCGATGCTGGGGAAGAACTCGTCATGCAGCGGGTTGTAGTCCACACCGTTGACGCTGATGTAGTGCCAGACGTCGCCCCAGGTCCAGGCCGACAGCGGGTTGAACTTGACGCGGCCGGTCTTGCCCTCGTCGCTGGTGTCGATCAGCGGCACGTCGGCGCGGGCCTGCGACTGTTCCTTGCGCAGGCCGGTGATCCAGGCGCGTTGGCCCGCCAGTGCACGCTCCAGCGGTTCCATCTTGCGGATGTGGCAGCAGGCCTTGCGCAGCTCAATGCTCCTGTACATCGCATCCTTGCCTTCACGGCCCACGAACTGGATGACGGATTCATTGACCGGCTGGTACACCTGCACCGGCGCGCGCGACTTGGCCCGGGTGCGCTCCAGCAGCGCCAGCGTCTGCGGGTGCAGCATGCCGGTTTCCAGCACGAACACCGGGATGTCCAGGCCGAGGCTGTTGATCAGGTGGGTGATTACCACGTCCTCGGCGCCAAGACTGGATGCCTGTTTGACGGGGGCGTAGGCGGTGGCGGCCCGGCGCAGCAGGGCCTTGGTCTCCGCCAGCTTCAGTTCGAAGTCTTTGGACGGCCGTGCGTTGAGTTCAATAGCGCCCATGCTCAAGCCGCCTTTGCAAAGTGGGGTGCGGTGTTGACCGCGTCACCCTGGTAGTACGCCGGGTAGTGCCTGAGCAGTTGCTCGCCGAGCGCCAGGTCCTGGTCTTCACGCAGTACCGCGCTGGAAAAGCCCGTGCGCTGCATTTGCGCCAGCTGGTCCACCAGCACGTCGCCCGTTGCGCGGATGTCGCCGGCAAAGCCCAGGCGGCGGCGCAGCAGGAAGGCCTGGCTGTAGGCGCGCCCGTCGGTGAACTTGGGGAACTGCAGCTCAATGCGCTCCACGCCATCCAGCAGCAGCTCCAGCGGGCTGGCGTCGTTGGCCAGCGTGATCACCTTGCCGGCGGTGCTGGCCTGCTCAGCGGATTTGATCAGTTTCATGGTGCGGTCCTCAGACGGCTTGCAGGTTGGCAAAACGCGCCGAATTGGCGGCGGCCTTGAAGGGCTCCAGCCCGACGCGGCGCAGCGTGTCGATGAAGGTCTCTGCCTTGTCGCCGCGGGTTTCGCGGTGTTCGCGGTAGGTGTCCAGCACCGCCTCGATCACCTCGGGCACCTCGGCGGCACTGAACGACGGCCCCACCACCTTGCCGGGCACGGGCTCGCCGCTCAGGGCCGAGCCGTCGGAGCCGCCCAGGGTGATCTGGTACCACTCCTTGCCGTCTTTATCCACGCCCAGAATGCCGATGTGGCCGCTGTGGTGGTGGCCGCAGCTGTTGATGCAGCCGCTGATGTGCAGGTCGATCTCGCCCAGGTCGTGCAGTTCGTCCAGGTCCTGGTAACGCGCGGTGATGGCCTCGGCCAGCGGCAGCGAGCGTGCGTTGGCCAGCGAGCAGAAATCGCCGCCCGGGCAGGCGATCATGTCGGTCAGCAGGCGGATGTTGGGCCGGGCAAAGCCGGCCTTGCGGGCGGCGCGCCACAGCTCGGGCAGGGCGTCGCAGCGCACCCAGGGCAGCAACAGGTTCTGGTCGTGCGTGACGCGGGCCTCGCCGGCGCTGAACTGGTCGGCCAGCTCGGCAGCGCGGTCCAACTGGTCGGCCGTGGCGTCGCCCGGCGCCTGGCCCAGCCGCTTGAACGACAGCGTGACCGCGCGCAGGTCGGGGTTCTTGTGCGGGGCCACGTTCTGGTGCAGCCAGCGGCCGAATTCAACGTCGTCCTCGGCAGCCGCACGCAGGATGTGCGCGATCTTGGCGTCGGCCGTCTTGCGGTCGCATTGCAGCGCGGGCGGCACGAACGACGCTGACACGCGGTCCAGCTCGGCCTGGCTGATGGTGTGGGGCGCGCCGTCTTTCTCGACGATCGCCTTGTATTCGGCTTCCACCTCGTCGATGTAGCGCTGGCCCTCGGCCTTGACCAGGATCTTGATGCGGGCCTTGTACTTGTTGTCGCGCCGGCCCCAGCGGTTGTATACGCGCACCACGGCTTCCAGGTAATTCAGGATCTGGTTCCAGGGCAAAAATTCTCGGATGGTCGTGGCAATGACCGGCGTGCGGCCCATGCCGCCGCCCACCAGAACCCTGAAGCCCACATCCCCATCGCTGGAGCGGATGACGTGCAGGCCCACGTCATGCCACGCTACAGCGGCGCGGTCTTCCAGCGCGCCCGTGATGGCGATCTTGAACTTGCGCGGAAGGAAGGCGAATTCCGGGTGCAGCGTGCTCCACTGGCGCAGGATTTCGGCGAACGGCCGCGGGTCGGCGATCTCGTCAATGGCAATGCCGGCGCGCTCGTCGCTGGTGATGTTGCGGATGCAGTTGCCGCTGGTCTGGATACCGTGCATGTTGACGCTGGCCAGCAGGTCCATCACGTCGGCGCTCTTGGCCAGCGGAATCCAGTTGAACTGCACGTTCTGGCGCGTGGTGAAGTGGCCGTAGCCGGTGGTCAGCTTCGAGTGCACCGAGCCGCCACCTGGCAGCGCCACCGGGCCCAGGGCATCCTGCGTGGCGCGGGCCTGGGCAAAGAGTTCGTCCGAGGGCTGGTCGTATTCACGGGCGATTTTGGCCAGCACGCGCAGCTGGGCGCTGGACAGCTCGCCATAGGGCACGGCCACGCGCAGCATGGGTGCGTAGCGCTGCACATACCAGCCGTTCTGCAGGCGCAGCGGCAGGAATTCCTCGTTGTTGAGCGTGCCGCCCAGGTGGCGGCCGAGCTGCTCGCGGTATTGCGCGGCGCGCAGCTTGACGAAGTTCTTGTCGAAATCGGTGTATTGGTACATCGTGAACGTCTCCTTCAGATGGAGATCAACTTGGCGCCGGCATAGGCCAGCAAGACGGAAAGCAGCGACCGGATTACGCGGTCCGGCGTGCGGGCCACCAGGCGCGAGCCCAGCCAGATGCCGGGCAGCGAGCCCATCAGCAGCAGGCCCAGCAGGCGCCAGTCCACCGAGCCGATGGACGCATGGCCCAGGCCCGCCACCAGCGTCAGCGGCACGGCGTAGGCGATATCGGCGGCCACGATGCGCGGCAGCGGCAGCGCGGGGTACAGCAGCATCAGCGCCGTGACGCCAATGGCGCCCGCGCCCACCGAGGTAAGCGACACCAGCGTGCCGATGGCCGCGCCAAACAGCACCGGCAGCGCCCAATGGCGCGGGCGGGCGGCCAGCGCCAGCTGGGCGGGCTGGATATGGCGGGGCGTGACCTTGCCCTTGACGGCCTTGTACAGCGTGGCGGCGGCCGTCAGCAGCAGCGCGGCGCCCAGCGTGGTGGTCATGATGTGCTGCACGGCCGGATCGGCCGGGCCCATGCGGTGCAGCACGTAAATGGTGGCCAGCGCGGCCGGGATGCTGCCCAGCGACAGCAGGCCCACTACCGGCCAGTCGATCAGCTTTGCGCGCGCCAGGGCCAGCGAGCCGCCGCCCTTGGTGAAGGCCGCAAACAGAAGATCAGTGCCGATGGCCATGTACGGCTTGATGCCAAAGCCGAAGATCAGGATGGGCGTCATCAGCGAGCCGCCACCCACGCCCGTCAGCCCGACGATCACGCCGACAAAAAAACCCGCAAACACAAACGCCGCTTCATGCATGGGCGCGACTGTACGGGCCGGGTATATGAAACCCAACGATTTTTTCGTTCGCGCTTTATGCGGATAAGCTTATTCGCAAGGACTGGCGCGGGTTTGCGGGCGATCCGGGCGCCGGGTTGGATAAAGCGTGATTTGCAGCAACCATAATGCAGGCCACACAATGACGGGCATGCGACGCAGTGCGCCAGGAGGTCAAGGGCAAGATGGCTGAACAGGTTTTCGTGAAAGTGCTGGGGTTTGACGATGCCGAGCGGCACGCGCTCAATACCCTGTTTCGCCTGTCCGAAACCGGCCCGGTGCACTACCTGCTGTGGGCGCCGGATGCACCGTCGACGCCTCAACTGGCCCTGGTGGACGGTGACAGCTACGAAGCCCAACTGGCCCTGGGCCTGCAGCAGCACGCCGCGCCCCAGCTCATCTGGGTGGGCGACAACCCACCGGCCAGCGCCCTGCGCACCTTCAGTCGCCCGCTGCACTGGCCCCATGTGGTGCAGGCCATGGACAGCCTGTTTGGCATCCTGCCGGAAATGGACCTGGATCTCGGATTCGACGTTGTGGCCACGGAAGAAGCCTGGCCCGACACCGCGCCGCCGCCAGATGCCGACGGCGCCGCCAGCGCCGAGCCTGCCAAACGGGTGCTCGTGATCAATCCCAGCCTGGAAGAGCGGCTGTACCTGCGCGCGCGGCTGGCGCTGGACGGGCTGCTGGACGTGGACGAAGCCGTGACCGGTGCCGAAGGGCTGGCCTGTATCGGCAAGGCGCACTACCACCTGGTCATTGCCGACGCGCAACTGGCCGATGTGTGGTGGGTGCTGCGTGAACTGCGCGGTGCCCAGCCGCAAGTGCCTCATCTCGTGTTTTGTGCGCCGACCATGCTGTGGCGCCTGCGCGCGCGCCTGCGCGGCGCCACCGCCTGGGCCAAACCCTACGACCCGGCGCAACTGCACGATCTGCTTCAGCGCGTGTAGCGCTGCGCGGCCAGCGCCGCCGCCAGCTGCGCGGCGACCGGCGCGGGCTCGCCACACGCCCGTGCGGCCAGGACTTCACCGCACAGCACCGCCAGCGTCAGCCCGCGTGAGCCCATGCCGGTGCAGGCCCACAGGCCGGGCGCGGCATCTTCGTCCACCGGCCCCACGGCCGGCAGCCGGTCGGGCAGCGTCGCGCGGATGCCGGCCCAACCCTGCACCCCCAGGCCGGGCGCACCCGCACTGAACCGGGGCGCCAGCGCCCGTGCGGCCGCCGGCAGCAAAAGCTGCAGCCGCGCCAGATTGGCCGCATGTTCGCCGGCACGCACCCGGGTGTCAGTGCTGGCGCGCTCAAAGGTGGAGCCCACAAACCAGGCGGTGGTGCCGTCGTGCGCAATGCCCGCCACCAGGCTGCCATGGCCGTTGACGGGAAAGGGCGGCAGCCGCGCGTCGCCGCAGGGGCCCCAGGCGATCTGGCCGCGCAGCGGCTGAAGCGGCAGGCGGCCGCTCAGCAGCGCGGCGCTGTGGGGGCCGGCCGCCACCACCACCAGCGGCACCTCAGCCAGACACTGGCCGGTGGCGTCCAGCAGCTGCCAGTCGCTGCCCTGGCGCGCCAGGCGGGCCACGGCGCAATGGCCGCGCCATTCAATGCCGGGCTGGGCCAGCAGCGCCTGGACCAGCCGCGCCGGCTTGAGCCAGCCGGCCTGCGTGTGCCACAAGGCGGGGGCACCGTCCGGCAACAAGGCTGCGGCGCATTCCTGCGCCGTGGCGGGGCGCGAGCCCGCGTCCAGGCCGTCCGGCAGGCGGCGCAGCCCCTTCACGCCATGCTCCAGCACGCCGCTGGCGTCCCAGTCCTGTCGCTGCACCAGCAGGTCGCGGGCCTGCCTCAACGTGGCCTGCACGCCCGCGCGCGTCAGGCGCGACAGGATCGCGTCGTCGGGGGAGACATGCGGCGCAAACAGCCCCACGGGCAGGCCTGATGCACCGGCGGCGGGCTGCGCCGCGGCATCCAGTACCTGCACCTGCCAGCCGCGCCGTGCCAGGCTGGCCGCCACGGCAGCGCCCGCGATGCCGCCGCCGATGACCGCGCAGCGGCGCGCCGTCATGGGGATGTTCAGGGGTTGGTGGGGGGCACGTAGCCCTGGGCCACGTCGGCGCCGGCGCCGAAGAAATGGTTTTCCATCTGGCGCTTGAGGTATTCGCGCGCGCGCTGGTCGGCCAGGTTCAGGCGGTTTTCATTGACCAGCATGGTCTGCTGCTTGAGCCAGGCGGCCCAGGCCTCCTTGCTCACGCTTTCCCAGATGCGTTTGCCGAGTTCGCCGGGGTAGGGGGGGAAGTCCATGCCTTCGGCCTCGCGGCCGAGCTTGATGCAGTTGACGGTACGGGCCATGGGGTGCCTTTGGAGAATTTTGTTGAAGGGGTCTGCCACTTTTGCCGGGACTTTATCAAGATTCACCAGGCATCAGTCGCTGCGCTGGCCTTGACCCTGCCGGCAATCACGCAATTGCCTCAACATGTCGATTTGCCGACTTGCCGTTCGTCGTTCAAGGCCGGACGCTCACCATCCGGCGAAACCAACCTGACAGGAGCAGCGCGATGAAGAGCAAGAACACCATCTGCATCTGGTATGAGGGCGGCGCCCTGGACGCCGCCCATTTCTATGCAAAGACCTTTCCCGACAGCAATGTGGGCAAGGTCTTCCACGCGCCGGGCGACTACCCTGACGGCAAGCAGGGCGACGTGCTGACGGTGGACTTCACCGTGGCCGGCGTCCCCTGCATCGGCCTGAACGGCGGCCCGCAGTTCCGCCAGACCGAGGCCTTTTCATTCCAGATCGCCACCGACGACCAGGCCGAAACCGACCGGCTGTGGAACGCCATCGTCGGCAACGGCGGCCAGGAGAGCGCCTGTGGCTGGTGCAAGGACCGCTGGGGCGTTTCGTGGCAGATCACGCCGCGCGCGCTGACCGACGGCATTGCCGACCCCGACCCTGTGGTGGCCAGGCGCGTGTTCGACGCGATGATGACCATGCGGAAGATCGACATTGCCCAAATCGAGGCGGCGCGCCGGGGCTGAAAAAAAGCCGCCGCACAGCGTGCGGCGGCAAGAGCCGGGGGAGGAGACGGAGGGAGACACCCCGGCCGTGGAGACACCTTTCACCGTCGAAAGCGCCCGTCGGCGCCGATGATCGACAGGTCGGCGAAGTTCAGCCCCGTGCGGCTGGTCCGGCTGTAGCCCAGCTCCAGCCCGCCCAGGTCCATGAAATCCAGCCGTTCCAGCGCGGAGAGCAGCTTTTCGCGCGTGACTTTCGGGCCCGCGCGGCGCAGCCCCTCCACCAGTACCTTGGCGGCGGCAAAGCCTTCAAGCATGGCCGGCGACAGCTCGGCCTTGCCCCGGGCGCGCAGCAGCTGCACGGCCTCGGCCACCAGCGGGTGCCCCACGGACCGTTCGGACGGGAAGACCTGGGTGACGATGACGCCGCGCGCATGGACGCCCAGGCTCTTGATGAAGCCGGACGAGGCGTTGTTGGACAGCGTGATCACCTGGGCGGCGGAGCCCGCTTCACGCAGCTTGTGTACGCCGTCTGCCACGGCATTGCCCGATCCGATCCACAGCACGGCCTGCGCGTGGGCCTGCACGATGCGCTGGATGATGGGCCCATACACAGGCTTGCTGCGGTCGGCCTTGATGACAGCCAGGGGCGCGACGGCGGCCTTCTGGAAGCCCTTGTTCGCGCCCTCCAGGCCGTCGCGGCCGAACGAGTCGTCGGCGTGCACGACGGCAATGCGTTGCATGCCGATGGTGCTCAGGTGCAGCACGGCCTTCTCGGCCTCGCGCTGGTAGGTGGAGCGCACGTTGAACACATGCTTTTGCAGCGGCGTGTGCAGCACCATGGCACCGGTGGACGGGCCCACCAGCGGCACGCCATGCCGGTCCAGCCAGGGGATGATGGCCTCGGTGTGCGGCGTGCCGCGCGTGAGGAACAGCGCCACCACGTTCTTCTCCTCGATCAGCACGCGGGCGTTCTCGCCGGCCTGTTTGGGCTCGAACCGGTCGTCCAGCGACACCAGCTCGATCTTCTGGCCGGCCACGCCGCCGGCGCGGTTCACATGGTCGATGTACAGGCGTGCGCCTTCAGAGGTTTCCTTGACGCCTGAAGCGACGGGGCCGCTGAAGCCGGCGGTCTGGCCGATGAGGATTTGCGCCTGGGCAGCACTGCAGCCCAGCACCAGGACCAGCAGAACCAGTACCTGATGCAGCCGCAGCTGCCAGGTGGTGCGCGAGACTGTCGAGAGTTTCATGGGAAGCCTCCATGTCCAACGGGACCATCCCCGTCAACTCATGCTAGGCAGCACGGGTGACGGCTGCCACAGACCAAAGTCGCTTTTGCCGGGGCATGGAGGCCTTTGTCTGGGGTGGCTGGGCTGTCTCAGCGCCGGCTCAGGTGGAGCTGTTCGACACGTCGGAACCCGTCGTCGGCTTGGTGGGCGGGGTCGTATTCGGGCTTGGGTGAAGGTGCGTTGTATGCTCCAAGTTCTCGTCTGAATCCGACTTGTGCGTTGCGCCTGCCTTTCGTGGACTTGTGAACGTGTCAGGCCCCAAAGATGCCTGATCTGGGATGTCTGAGATCGGCTTTTCCGGCGTTACTGGAATGGACAGATTCTTGTGGTCCATCAACGTGGACTTCTCGCCCGTACCGTCACCGCTTGGCAGCGCTTGAGTGTCGGTCGTCTGCATCTCCACCTCCACCTTTTGGCCAGAGCTGCCCTCCTTGTTGTCGGGCGTGACAGACGAAGTCGTCTTGGCATTCCGGCAATACGTAGTCAACAAGCCCAGGCCGGTCCCTACCAGGGATGCACCGGCGCCCACCGCAAAGGCCACAGGGACACCCGGCATGGACACGATGCCACCCGCAGTCAGGCCCGCGGCGATCAGCCCGCCGCCGAGCGCGCCGCCCGCGGTGCCGCCCAGCGCAGCCGGTACCAGGCTTCGCGCCTGGGTGATCGCGTGATACCCGCCCTTGGCCATGCTTTTCAGCGGCTTGGTAATGATCTGCTTTGCATAGCCCAGGGCGCCGTCATTGGTGAAGCCTTGGGCATATGCCTTGGCGTATTCCTTGTCTCCTGCCGTGCTGTCGTTGCTGAGTACTTCCTCCTTGGCTTTGGGCAAGACCAGGTTGTCATGCGTGGGGTGCACCAGCGCATGCGATGCGCTGCCGATCACAGCCCCGAGCTGCGCAGGCACGGACCCCGAGGCACCTGCAAACCCGCCGCTCACGATGCTGGTAACCACCTCCCGCATGCGCACGCCTTCGCCAGACCCTGCCGCCAGACGCAGCAGCAGCATGCCGCCGAGCATGCCGCCGGCCAGCTGCAGAACCTGCTGGGGGGTGCCTTTGTCCAGGTCGCTCCAGCCGGCAAACTGCTGATCGACCGCGTCGCTGAACTTTCTATTCGGCAACGCCACGGCGGAGATATATGAGGCAACCAGCGTGACGGCGCCGTTGACCAATGCGGGCACCAGCTGTTTGGCCAGCTTGCCGAACTGCCCGGTAAAAAGCTTGTTGAAGTCCGTGTGGTTGAGGTCTTTCTTGGGCGTGGGTGTGCCAGTGAGGTAATTCGTCCAACCCTCAACACGTTTGTTATGCACCAGCGCCGTGGCCAGCGCGGTGATGAGTTTGTACTGCGTCTCCTTGGTCATGTGCTCCGTGTCATGCAGGCCCAGGATGTTTTCTTTGCCCGGATTGATCATCGGCAGCACATAGGCCAGCAGGATCTGGGCGTGAATGACCGGCACGAAGTCCAGCACCATTTCACGGTTCATCTCAAAGGCCGCTTTCATCCGGTCCTTTATGAAAACGTCCAGGGCTGCCAAGTCCTTGCTGCTCAGCTTAAGGCGCGTGCACAGGCGTTTGCCGCACGAGGCGCGTTGGGCCTGACTGTCGTCGGCGCCGTGGCCTGACTCAAGGTCATCTTTGTTGTACTTGCTTTCCTTGGGGCCTTCAAACGCCAGCTCGGGCGGCGTCTCCATCACCAGGTCGTGATTTGGGGTCAGTTCCTTTTCCTGCATCAGCGCGTCCAGCTGGCGAATCTCCTTGCCCATCATGGCTGTTAGCGCAGCCAGGGCGCCGGTCAAGGAGCCAGCCAACAGGGCGGGGGCGTAGACGTCCCAGGAGGTTTCGGCGGGGGGCTTGCCGGCATTTTCGTAAGCCAGCGCAAACGCCATGGTGGTAAAGCCCACGCCAATCGCATCACCCAAGTCCCTGAGGTAATCCGGGCTCTTTTTAGGATCGCCCACTACGTTGCCACCAGTGACCATGCGCTGGATTCGGCTGCTGATCAGCTCCGCCGTGGTGGTGCCGCAGCCGATCACGACCGGGTTGATGACCAGTTCGCTCAGCATCAGGCCGATGGCCGTGGCCAGCCGGGGCGGTATGCCACCCTTAAGCAGCGTTTCTTCGGAAATTTTGGCCATCAGCGGGCGGAACGACCAGCTCAGGCCGGTGCCCATGCCGGCGCCCAGCGTTTTGCAGAACTTGATCCAGGCCTGATCGGTCTTGCTGGGTGTAACGGGCTTCGCGACGGTGCCGACGCCTTTGTTGTCCGTGGGGCTGGCCGTGACTTCTGCCTGGTCCGTGCCAAAGGTGACGGTGCTCTTTCCGCCCGGCAATTTGTAGGTGAGGCCAGGCTGTAGTGCGGTGTACTTTGTATCCATTGGCGTGTCTTTCAGATGTATGAGTAAAGGCAGATGGCTCAAACCGCCTGCATGTCGGCGTCGGCGGTCTGCTTGACGAGCTCGTCCACGGCGCCCACGATGACCTGATGTGAGAGGTTGAACCCCTCCAGCAGCGCGGTCACAAACTGGCCCACCGCATGCCCGCCGGACTCCACCTTGTCCAGGGCAATGCGCACGCTCAGCACGCACACCGATGAATCCGGGATCACGCCGTAGCAGCCCGACAGGCCCGCGGGCGTGGTGATGTTGTTCTCAAGCAGTTGGCGATACACCACGATCTGCTGCGCTGGGTCTTGCGGCAGTTCGCCCAGGTCAACCATGATGGTGATGCCGGTGGGGTCCAGGTGGCCGTACTGCTGCAGCCAGAAGCCCATGCCCCCCAGATTGAGCCGCTCGCCGCGCACCAAGGCGTCGGCGTCCAGCTCCAGGTGCGTTGCGAACTCCTGCACGGCGTTGCGGTACAGCGTGGGAATGCCGTCGGCGTCGAGTTCATCGTGGGTGTCTTGCATATCGATATCTCCTTGAATGGGGTTGCTGAAGTGCGGTGTTGGCCCGGCGCGGGTCCGCGTGTTGTCTGGGCAGGATCGCCTTTTGATTGGGCATGAGGGTGCAGCCCACGGCAACAAGACAGATGTATGACAACCGGCAGGCGGCCGAGGAGCGGATACCTCCGTCTGTGGTTTACCTCAGGTCCGTGGGATTCAATGAAGGTGCCTCAGCCACTGGTGACCCGTGTCCCTTCGTGTACTTTCATTCGTTGGAGATAAGCATGATTCCGAAAATCGTCAAGCAAGCCTTGCCCGGTGCTACGAACCTTGTCAAGCCACCGCCGGTTCGACCCTCATACGGGGGCGTCGGAGCAGTTGTGCAAACGGCGCATCCGCAGCGTTCATTCAGTGCCGGCCAGACCGCCCCACCCGGCATAAAGCCGATGACAACGGACCAGCCCGACGCACCGCGTGCTCGCGAATCCTCCGGCAGCCCGGGCATGCCCCCGGTCGTCAAGAAGGTGCTGGACGATGTTCGCAGGATCGATCCCGGTGGATCCCGCGAAACACGCAGCCAGCAGCTAGCCGAACTTGCCGGGCGGCATGGCGGTGAACTGCAGGCTTGCGCGGAGAACCCGACCCAATCAGGCCGCGACGAATTTCTTGCCAGAACCGTCAAGACAACGCTGTTGCATATGCCGCGCATCCTTGGAGGATGGACAGGCGGTGGGTCCGGGGGTCTGGAGCGTGAGAGGCGGGCATATGAAAAGATCATTCAGGACCGCCGGGCGGTGTTTGGCGTCCTGAAGGAACAAAGCCCCCGCCAGGCAGCCGTGCTCGCATCCCTCGTTCCCCCCGACTTGCGGGATCAGTACGGGATCCGCATGAGCGGCAAGGAAATGGCCGCGCTGGGCATAGAGGACAAGGGCCCTTATCTGAGCGAAACCCAGATGTTGATGCTGTGTGACTACACGGCGAGCGACACCGGCTCATTTCATCTCTATCGGTCTGTTGATGTATTGAAGCAGCAGCTGGGGGGGCGTGCCAGCGAGCCGTTCCAGGTGCACATCAAGGACGATGTGCAAGCGTTGCGCGGCGCCGTTGGCACGCTTGCGCAGAATCCTGGCAGTACGGTGAAAGGCGATCTTTACAAGGCCGTTGAGCTGGACAGCCCGTACCTGCGAAACGGGTTGGCCAGTTTGTGCGAAAGCGGCAAGACCTTCCCGCAGGGCACCGCCACATCGGCGACATCCGACCCGAAGTCCAGCTACTTGCACACCGACCCGAATCGCAAAGCCGAGATTGTGTTCACGAATGGCGAAGGTCTGGACGTAGCACCGTTTCACGACTCCATCACCATCGGCCACGAGCGCGGAGCCGTCGGGCAGGCGGAAGTGCTGCTCAAGCCCGGCGTTGAATACCGTGGCGCCGGCACCCGCACGGGAGTGCTGCTGGACAGCTCAACCGGCGGTGAAGTGCCCTACGTCCGCTACCTATTCACGGCCAGGCCCGGGGGCGACAACAAGGGCCCCGCTTGAGCGAGCCCTTGCCCGGCGCCTACTGCGCCCCCGGCGCACGCGGCGTCGGCTCGGCGGCCACGGGCCTGCCCAGCGGCGCCTGCCCCGGCCACCCCACCACCCGCGGGCGGATCAGAAACATGCGCTCGCGCTTTTGCACCGTGCGCGAGCGGGTTGAAAACAGCACCCCCACCCCGGGTATGTCGCCCAGCACGGGCACCTGGTCGCGGGATGCCAGGTCGTTGGTGGACACATAGCCCGCGATCAGCAGCGCGTCGCCGTTGTCCACGGTGGCTTCCGTGCTGATGCTGGTGCGTCCCACGGTGGGCAATGAATCGACCTGGCGGCCGCTGATGCGGCCGTCCTCGATGTCGATCTTCAGCTGCACCAGCATCTTGCCGTCCAGTTGCACGACGTGTGGCGTCACGCGCAGCGTGGTGCCGGCCGTGACCGGCGTGACGTTGGCCACGCGCTCGCCCTGGCTGCGGATGTAGAAGGTCTCTGACAGGTCCAGCAGCGCGGCCATGTTGTCGGATGTGAGCACCGAGGGCCGGCTCATGATCTCGGCGTCGCCTTTGGTCTCCAGCGCGCGCAGCTGCGCCATCAAAAAGTTGCCGGCGCGGGCGGAGTTGCTGGCGCCGGTCAGCTCGGTCTGGCGGCCCAGGCTGAAATCCAGCCGGCCCACGCGGCCGGACCAGCTCACGCCCAGCTCGCTGGCGCTGTCGGTGCTGATGTCCACGATCATGGCCTCGATTTCGACCTGCGCGGTGGGAACGTCCAGCTGTTCGATCAGCTGCTGGTACAGCGGCATGCGCTCGGGCACGTCCTGGATGATCAGCGCGTTCAGGCGGGGCTCGGCCTGGATATTGGGTTGGGTGCCGGTCTGGGGCGCCGCGGTGCCCGGGCGCACACCGGCTGCCGGCGGCGCCGCCGCCTGTGTGCCCAGCGGCGGCAGCGGTTGCAGCCCTGCCGACGGAGCGCTGCCCGTGCCACTGGGAGCGATCGCCACTACGCCCGACACCATGCCGCGCAGCAGCGTGGCCAGTCCCGGAATCACCAGTTGCTGGTCGCGGTAGGGGACGGTCCGGTCCTGCGCCGACGCATGTTTCAGCCGGATCACCGACAGCTGCTGCGCCCGTGCGGGCAGGTTACGGATGGTGTTTTCCACCAGCTGGATGTAGCTGGGCGGGCCCGACACGATGGCCATACCGTGCTCGGCCAGCTCCCCCCAGCCAAAGCGCGGCTCCAGCACGCCCAGGTCGGCCAGCGCCTTGCGCATGCTGGCCACATTACCGCCGGGCGCGGCAATACCCTTGGTCACGACGTCGCTCGCGCGGCTGACGAACAGCGTACCCGCGTGGGTGTACCAGACGAAGCCGTAGACGCTGGCCAGCTTGGATATGTACTCCGTCGGCGAACTGGTGGCGAAGCGGCCGTTGACCGTGCCAGCCACGTCAGGTTGGACGGACAGGGACAGGCTGAAGCCCGTCGCAAAGTCGGCCAGTACCGCACCAAGCGGGGCGGCATTGGCAAAGTAGCTGTACTGTGCATCGGCAGGCCAGGGCGGCTCGGCGCCGAAAGCTACGGGCGTGCATGCAATCAGTCCTGCGGCGGCGGCGGTACGCAGGCGGCGGGAGAAAAGGTTCAATTTCATGGATGAATACCAATGTGTTGAGCGGGCTCGTTGCGGCACATCCGGGACCAAAATTCCAGCGCATTGCTGAAGTCCGCCAGCGCCTCTTCCAGGTCGGCCAACGTGGCACTTGCTGAAACCAACTGCTGAAGCACCAGAGCCCGGCGACGAGGGTCGATCGCCAGGCTGCTGGCACGGCGCTGCAGCAGGTTTGCGGCTACTTTTGCCAGCCGCAGCAGGGCGTCGTCGGTTCTTCGGTCGGTGGGTTCCGGCAAGGCCATGAGCTCGCACTGCAGGGCCACGCGCATGTGTGCGGTGGATACGAGGTGCACGCGCCATCGCTGGTCGATGTTCAGCACCACACGACCCTCAGGCCGTACAGCGTCTGACGGTAGGCGGTGGCTCTGTACAAAGGCGCGCACCGCGGGCGGTAGCGTTGCAAGCGGGGTTTCGTCTTGAGGCATCGTCAGTCTCCTGGGGTAGCGTCCTGCATTTCCTGAACGAGCCGCAGCACCTGCGCGACGGGCTCGATCAGGTCGGCTGGGATGAACTCGTCAAGCCGGGCGCTCGCGTACAGCGCGCGGGCCAGCGGGATGTCCTGCAGCACGGGCACGCCATGCCGCCGCGCCACGGCCATGATGCGTTTGGCCTTGGCGTCCGCGCCCATGGCCAGTACAACGGGCAGGGGCGTGATGTCTTTCGTGTAGAGCATGGCGATCGCCAGGTGGGTAGGATTGGTCACCACCACCGAAGCCTGGCTGGCCCGCTCTGATTCGCTTTGCTCCAGAAGCTCATGATGCAGCTCCTTGCGCTTGTGCTTGATGTGGGGGTCGCCTTCGGCTTCCTTGTATTCCTTGATGACCTCTTCCTTGGTCATCTTCAGCTGGTTGATGTACTGGCGGCGCTGCCAGGCAAAGTCCGCCGCTGCAATCACCACATAACCCAGTGATACGAACAGCATCATGTTCTTAAGCAGGATGCCGGTGGCCACTCCCACGGCCGTCAGGCCGCCGCCGGGCAGCGTCATGAGCGCGGGCAGCGCGTTGCGCAACACGATGTACGCCACAACTGAAAGCAGCGCGATCTTGATGTTGGATTTGAGGAACTCGAACAGGCTCTTGGCGCTGACCATGTTCTTGGCATTGGCGGCTACGTCCAGCTTCTTGCCTGACGGCACCAGCGCCTTGAACGAAATGTTCATGCCCGTCTGCGCCAACTCGGTGAACAGACCCAGTCCGATGACGATGCCCAGGAACGGCAGCAACATCTGCAGCCCCTCGCGCATGAGCTGGTCCGTCAGCACATTCACTGCCATGTTGAACTCCATGCCCAGGACGCCCGCAGGCAGCAGGATCATGCTGGCGAAGCTTCGCACAAGCGCCTCGGCATTGCCCAGCATGTAGCCAAACAGGGCCATCACCAGCACGGTCTGCGTCAGGTCCTTGCTGTGGGCGACCTGACCGTCCTGGCGGGCCTTGCGAATTTTCTGCTGGGTGGGTTGTTCGGTTTTTTCGCTCATCGCGGCACCCCTGGCGTGGCAGACCATTGCTGGTGCAGGAAGGGAACGATGTGCACGAGGCTGTCGATCTGATCGCGCCCCAGATCAAAGAGCGTGGCTGAATAGATGATCAGTACCAGCAGCGCCAGCGCGCTCTTGATGGGCATTGCCAGAAAGAACACCTGCAGCTGCGGCACGAAACGGCTGACCAGCGCAAGGCCCACTTCGGCCAGAAACATGGCCACGATCACCGGAGCGCCGTACAACATGCACAGGCTCATCAGCCGGTCAAGCTGCGCCAGCAGCAGGGGCACGGTGTCGGCCTGCAAGGTTGGTGACCAATGAAAAACCGGCCACAGCCTGAAGCTGTCATACAGCAAGCCCAGCACCAGCAATAACCCGCCGGACACCAGAAAGAACACGATGAAAGCCTGGTTGAAAAGAATGCCCAGCGGCGAGCTGTCGTTGCCTGTCAGCGGGTTCAGCGTGGCAGCGATACTGGCCCCGCGCTGGTTGTCGATGAGGAAACCTACCGCCTCGAAAGCCCAGAAAGGCAAAGCCAGCGCGAACCCCAGCGCGAACCCGATGAAAGCCTCCTTGACCATCAGCAGCACGATCTGCCCAGGCCCGTGGTGTGCCTGCACTTCGGGCATCAGCGCGGGCGCCACCAGCAGGCAGATACAGGTGGCCACGCTCAGCCGCAGCATGCCCGGCACCATCTGCGAATGGAAAATTGGCAAGGTAGCCAGCATGGCAAGCGTGCGGGGCTGAGCGCAGGCCAGCGCCAGCAGAAAGTCGTGCGATTCAAACAGAAGTTCCTGGATGGCCATGGGGAATGATCTTCAGCGGCCGACCAGCGGTATGGCGTCCAGTACCAGCAGTGTGTAGTTGTACAACTCGCCACCGATCCAGCGCGCGGTCAGCGCCAGTGTGGCCATTACAGCGATCAGCTTGACGGCAAAGGACAGCGTCTGTTCCTGGATTTGCGTGAGCGCCTGGAATAGCGAAAACAGCGTGCCCACCACCGACGCGACAACGATGGGCGGCAACGACAGCCACAGCGTCAGATACATGGCCTTGACCAGAATGGACAAGAGATTGGCTGGATCCATGGATGTCCTAGGCGTAGGTGAGCACAAGGCTGTGGATAAGCCGCGACCAGCCGTCCACCGACACAAACAGGAACAGCTTGAGCGGCAGAGAAATCGTGACGGGTGACACCATCATCATCCCCATGGCCAGCAGGATGTTCGAGATCACGAGATCAATCACGATGAACGGCAGAAACAGCAAGAATCCGATCTGGAACGCGACGGTGATCTCGCTGACCATGAAGGCTGGCATCAGTACGACGAAGTCCGTCGGTTTGACCTGCGCAGCCAGCTCCGGCCCCCAGAGCTTGTGCGTGTGGTTCACGAAGAACTCTCGCTGTTCGGGCTTGCTGTGGCGAATCATGAACTCGCGCATGGGCTCGGCCCCCTTGCGTGCCGCGGTAACCAGGGCATCGACGGTGCGAACACTGCCCGGCTGCTGCGCAATGGTTTCGTACATCTGGTTCCCTATGGGCGCCATCACATAGGCGGTCAGGACCAGCGCGATTCCATACAGCGCGATATTGGGCGGGATCTGCTGCACGCCCAACGCATTGCGCAGCAGCGACATGACCACGGCGATCTTCAGGAAACAGGTGGAGCACACCACCAGCGTGGGCACCAGGGCCAACAGGCCCAGTCCCAGGGCCAGGGTGATGGGGTCAAGGGGGGCGTTCATTCGCTGGCCCCCTTTGCGCGGCCGAGCGACGTGATTCCAACCGCGATGCGCCCGCCGATTTCCATCAGTTCACCGGTGCCGATCAGGGCGCCGTTGGCGCGGATGTTTACGGCCTGGGACAAGGGCCGCCCCAGGTCCAGAACCTGCCCGACCTGCAGTTCACCGACCTCGGCCAGGGGCATGCTGCGTTGTCCCAGATCAAATTGCAGGCGCACCGGCAATGCATCCAGGGCCACCGGGTCGCCGTCATGCAGACCGTCATCAGTCATCTCAATGTCGTCATTCATTTGCACCTCCGTCATGTGCAAGGGTTCAGTCACCACAAACCGGGCGCCGTCCGCTCTCACGCGCAGGCCCCAGCCACCATGACCCAGCCAAAGCTGGTTGCCGTCGTCCACGAAACTGTGGTTCAGCACGATGGCGTCGCCCACGTTCAGGTTGCACAGCTGGGTGCGCGACAGTGTTGCCGTGCCGATTTCGGCGCGCAGCAGCACGGGAATGCTTTCGCGCGGGACGGGGCCGCGGGCTGCACTATGGTGGGCAGCCTGGCTGGCCATCAACATAAGCCCCAGTGCATCAGTGCTCAGCGTCGCCCACAGACGGAAGCCGGCGCTCGCAAGCGACACGCCGAAGTGGTGACTGGTGGTGGTGGCCCGATGTGCGGGTGCAGCTTCCACGCTGTCGATCCGCGCGGCGCCCTGGCCTGTGGCGCCCAGCGCCGCCAGTGCATCCTGCAAGGCGGATTCGAAAGCCGCGGCACGGATGGCGTCGGGCAATTGCGGCAGTTCCAGCGACGCGAATCGCGCCCCAAGCCATTGGTCCGCCGATGCGCGAGGCAGCCGAAGCTCGAACGGTGCCCCGGCCCAATCAGCACGAACGAGCCAATCGCCTGCGCCAAACGCCGCATCGGGATCGCGGGCCAGGGGTTCCAGGGACAGCGTCCACACCGTGTCGCCGAGGTTGAATTCAAGCTGGCGCACATGCTGTGCGATCAAGGTCCGGCCCTCGGCCTCGTTGCGTGTGAGGCGAGGTGGTGCAAACGGCACCGCAATGAGTGGAAGTCGGCCGCTCATCCCGTCGCCTCCCCAGCATGGGCGTGTGCCTCTACAGGTGGCAGCGAACTACCGGTTCCGTCTTGAATCTGAACCACCACATCACGCCCCAGCCGGCGGGCCAGGGATTGCGCAAACGCGGGGGCGGCGCGCTCCAGGCGCTGACGGGACACCTGCGCGCTGCACTCAAAGCTGACCTGCAGCTGAGCGGCTGTCTGTTGCACAACGACCGTCGTGCCGGGAAGCACGCTTTCCTGCAGGACCATGCGCACTTGCGGGTTGGCACCTTGTGCGGGGGTGACCAACAGTTGTGACACGGTCTCGATCAGGCGTTCGCGCAGGCCGTTGTCAGGCGGCGTCGCCTGCAGCGGGGGGGCAGGCCTGTCAGTCGGCAGAGCCTGCGGCGGCGGGATGCCCGCCGCTAGGTGTTCGGCTGTGGGTTCCACGCGTTCGGCAGGCAACCGCTCGTCGGACTGCCTGTGGATTTTCCAGGCAGCGAAATCTTCTGTGTCCGGCGCCGAGGCGATATTGGCAAGGGTTGGTTGCGCTGGGGGCAGAACAGCTGTCCCTGGCGGCTGCATGGGCAGCGTCACCGCAGGCAGGGCCATTGCTGGGAGGTGATGCGGCACGGGTGCTGTGACCAGGGGCTGAGCGGCTGGTGGTTGCACGACGACCGCCGTGCCGGGAGGCATGCTTTCCCGCAGGGCCGGACGCACTTGCGGATTGGCCTCCGGTGCGTGGGTGACCATCGGTTGCGAAACGATCTCGATCAGGCGGTTGCGCGGGGCGTTGCCAGTGTCAGGCGGTGCCGCCTGCACCGGCGGGGCAGGGCTGTCTGTCCCGGCAGCGAAATTCTCAGCGGTCGGAGCCGAGGCGACTTCGGCAGGGGCTGGTTGCGCTAGGGGTAGAGCAGCGGTCATTGGCGGCTGCGTTGGCAGCGTCACCGCAGGCAGGGCCGGTGCTGGGAGGCGATGCGGCGCGGGTGCTGCGACCTCATGTCCAGCAGCTACAGCGACGTGATGCTCAGCAGGTGCTGCAACCTGGGGCTGAGCGGCTGGTGGTTGCACGACGACCGCCGTGCCGGGAGGCATGCTTTCCCGCAGGGCCGGACGCACTTGCGGATTGGCCTCCGGTGCGTGGGTGACCATCGGTTGCGAAACGATCTCGATCAGGCGGTTGCGCGGGGCGTTGCCAGTGTCAGGCGGTGCCGCCTGCACCGGCGGGGCAGGGCTGTCTGTCCCGGCAGCGAAATTCTCAGCGGTCGGAGCCGAGGCGACTTCGGCAGGGGCTGGTTGCGCTAGGGGTAGAGCAGCGGTCATTGGCGGCTGCGTTGGCAGCGTCACCGCAGGCAGGGCCGGTGCTGGGAGGCGATGCGGCGCGGGTGCTGCGACCTCATGTCCAGCAGCTACAGCGACGTGATGCTCAGCAGGTGCTGCAACCTGGGGCTGAGCGGCTGGTGGTTGCACGACGACCGCCGTGCCGGGAGGCATGCTTTCCCGCAGGGCCGGACGCACTTGCGGATTGGCCTCCGGTGCGTGGGTGACCATCGGTTGCGAAACGATCTCGATCAGGCGGTTGCGCGGGGCGTTGCCAGTGTCAGGCGGTGCCGCCTGCACCGGCGGGGCAGGGCTGTCTGTCCCGGCAGCGAAATTCTCAGCGGTCGGAGCCGAGGCGACTTCGGCAGGGGCTGGTTGCGCTAGGGGTAGAGCAGCGGTCATTGGCGGCTGCGTTGGCAGCGTCACCGCAGGCAGGGCCGATGTAGCGGCCTGCTGAGTCGGGGCAGGTGCTACCTCCGGCGCCTGTTGAGGCATGGCAACGCAATGCTGCAGGGGTGCCGCCCTCTCAGACAAAGCGGATGCTGCTGACGGCATAGTCAGCGTCGGGAGTGGGTGGGCTGCCGCAGGCGATGGCGGCTGCGCGTACAGCGCGCGTTCAAACCGGCTGACCAACTCGCAGTCCACCGGCGCCCCTTGCGTTTCGGGTGTTTCCGCTGGATCCGCATGACGAAACCCGGACGCCACGTCCGCCATGGCGGGCTGGGCAGGCACACCCGGAGTGGCCAGGCTGGAAGCAGCAAGGGTTGGCATCACTTGGTTCATGCGCATTCCTGTGTCAGCGGTGAGGGACGCCGTGTTCCAGCTGCCTCTTCAATTTCAGCGTCTTCCGCCCGCTCGGCCTCCGTGCGGGCCTGGGCGGCAAAAATGTCGCCCAGCTCGACGAACTTGTCACGCACGCGCCGGGCCAACCGGTGCGCGGTCCTGTCTTCGTCCAGCTGGTTGCTCTCGCGCTCGCGCTGCGCCTCTGCCGTCTGTAATTCTTCGTAGTGATCGGACTCCCTTGCGCGCAAGACTTGAACCTGCCGATGTACCTCGTCAATGTCGCGCATCTGGACGATTCGCTCGCACAGCCCCTGGTACATCCGGCGCTCGCGCTCGTCCGAATACGCGCGAAACTCCTGCAGCCGTACGTCGGCCGCGTCGCGTTGATCCTGGGCGGCTTGCAGCGCCCGGCGCTGGACTTGGACTTTGCGGTCGGCCTTTTCCTCGCGCATGGCTTTCACCGTCACCAGTTGTTGGAACTCTTCCATGGGCTTTTCCTTGGCGTTATCGCACCAGTGCGCGCAGGGCCGCGAGCGTGTCGTCCATCGAACTGGCCTCGTCCGCGCGTTGGCGCAGGAATGCATTGATCAGGTCACGCTTGTCGATCGCTTCATCGGCCAGTGCATCGCCGCCGCGCTTGTATTCGCCGATCTTCACCAGCAGTTCGTTCTCAACGTACTTGGACATCAGCTCACGCAGCCGGCCGGCGTCACTGCGGTGATCGCGCGTTGTCACCTGGTTCATCACCCGACTGACGGACGCCAGCACGTCAATGGCGGGGTAGTGGTTGGCCGCGCCCAGCTTGCGCGACAGCACAATGTGGCCGTCCAGAATGGAGCGGGTCTCGTCGGCCACCGGCTCGGTCATGTCGTCGCCTTCGACCAGCACGGTGTACAGCGCGGTGATGGAGCCCTTGTCGTTCATGCCCACGCGCTCCATCAGGCGCGGCAGTGTGGCGAACACGCTGGGCGGAAAGCCCCGACGTGTGGGCGGTTCGCCCGCGGCCAGGCCGATCTCGCGCTGCGCCCGCGCAAAACGCGTCACGCTGTCCATCAGGAACAGAACTTTCTTGCCCTGGTCGCGAAAGTACTCCGCGATGGCCGTGGCCACGTAGGCGGCCTTGGCCCGTTCCATGGCGCTTTTGTCGGACGTGGCGCAGACGATCACGGCGCGCTTGCGGCCTTCCTCGCCCAGTTCGTGCTCCAGGAATTCGCGCACTTCGCGGCCGCGTTCGCCGATCAGCGCCACCACGGTCACGTCCACGTCGGCGCTCTTGACCAGCATGCCCATCAGCGTGGACTTGCCGCCGCCGGCCGCCGCGAAGATGCCCATGCGCTGGCCTTCGCCGCAGGTCAGCGTGGCGTCCAGCGCGCGCACGCCCAGCGACAGTGGCTTGCTGATGAGCCGGCGTTTCAGCGGCGCGGGCGCGTCGGTGATCACGGGGTAGTAGTGGCTGACTTCCAGGGGGCCCATGGTCTGTTCGTCCAGCGGACGGCCCAGGCCATCCAGCACGCGGCCCAGAAGGGCCGGGCCCACAGGCACCATATGGGGGCGGCCGGTGGGAATGACCTCGGTGGTGCCGCCGATGCCGAACATATCGCCTATGGGGGTGAGCAAGGCGGCCTCTTTGGCAAAGCCCACCACCTCGGCTTCCATCTCGAACGCCTCGCCAGGATTGCGCAGGATGCACAGTTCGCCGACCTTGACCGTGGGAACCACGGCCTTGATGATGGTACCCACCACCTGGGTAACGCGTCCTTTGATGCGCAGCGTCACGACCTCTTCGAGCGCTTGCTCCAGCAGATCGGGCAGTGTGGCGTAGCGTTGCATGGCAGTTCAGGCGGCTGCGCCGCGCGCCTTGCGAAACGCGGCTTCCAGCGCGGCGAGCTGGCCTTCGGTGCTGGCTTCGACCACGCCAATATCGCTTTCGAGCACGCACCCGTCGGCGGGCAGGCGCATGTCGCCCACGACGTCCAGCAGGGCCACACCGGGATAGCCGGCCAGCAACTCGGCCGTGCGCGACTCGACGTGTTGCACGTTGGCAGGGTGCACGCGCAGCGTCATCTGTTTCTGGTTGCGCACCGCTGCCAGGGCGCTTCGCACCGATTGCACCACGCGCTCATGGTCGGTGTAGCCCAGAATGATCTTGCGGATGCCCTGCATCACCAGGGCAACCAGCCGGTCTTCGATCTGCGTGAAATACGCGTCAGTGCGGGCCACCTGCTCGGCCATGTGCTGGCTTGCCTCGGTGCGGGCGAGCTCGGTGCCTTGCTGATAGCCGCGCTGGCGTTCAGCCTCAAAGGCGGCCTGCGCAGCGTCCATGATGGCCTGTGCCTGGCCGCGGGCCGCAGCCACGGCTTGTTCGGCCTCGACCCAGGCAGCCAGGTCCTGCGCGCGCACGACCCCCGCGGTGGGATCAATGTCCAGCGCCAGCCGGTGGCCAGGCGTCAGCGGCTGGCGGGGAATGAAGAAAGCCATGCCGGCTCCAGCGTTTGCAACACATCGCGCGCAATGCCCAGCGCACGTTCGGGCTGAAGGCCAGCGGCCGACAGGGGGGCGCGCAGCGCGTCCGCTTCGGGGTCCAGGCGCAGGCGGGCACGGCGACCCACGGCCGGCGCTGCGGCGTCAAAAGCCTGCGCCAGAACGGCGGCGCCCCAGGCCGTGCACAGATCGGCGGCGTTCGCAGCGGTCCAGTCGGGTGCGACGGGCAGGCCTGCCAGCGCGGCGGCCGCCGACGAGCGCGCCATCGCCATGGTCTGTGGGCCCAGCACGTTGCGCAGCAGGCTGACTTCGTCGCGGGCAATCGTTCGCCGGATGTGCGGTGCATTGAGAGCCGCACCCAGCAGCAGCAACAGCTTGTCGAAGTGCGGGCCGGGCAACATGGCCAGCGGCAGGGCCGGGTCATCCAGGCCCAGCACCGGCTCCAACCCATGCTGCTTGAGCAGCGCGGCAGACTGGTGGCGGTGCAGCGCCGGCAAAGCCTTAAGCCCCGCCTGGGACTGCGCGTCGCCGCGGCCCGCGTGCAGCAGAAGCGATGGCAGCAGGTTGAACCGCAACAGCGCCTCCGCCAGCGGATGGCGCAACCAGCTCGGACGCTGCACTGCCGTCATGCCTGGGCCTCCGCGGCATCATGCACCCCGGACTTGCGCCGCCGCAGCCACCAAAGCCCCAGACCCAGACCCAGACCCAGGGCCGCCAGAGTGGCTACCGCCGCTGCCGCCAGTCCCGCCAGAAGGGTCTTGTCCGCCACGGCGGTCGACTTTGCAGGTGCGGTGGCCTGCGGGTTGGCAACCCGCTGCGGATCAGTGCTGAACAGTACGATGGAAATCTTTTCAGGGGTGAGGCCCGGAATGGCGTTATTCACAAGCCGGCGGATCTGGGGCTGCAGCGTATCCAGGTCATAGCCCTGCTGGTGCTTGATGAACACCGCCGCCGACGAGGCAAGGCCAGGGTCGCCCGGCGCGGCGCGCTCAGGCAGCACCACATGCACGCGCGCCACGATCACGCCGTCGATCTGCGACAGCGTGGAGCCCAACTCTTGCGACAGTGCATACAGGTAGCGCGCACGCTCTTCCAGGGGTGACGAGATCAAGCCCTCTTTCTTGAAAACCTGGCCCATGCCGGCATAGCGTTGCTGGGGAAGGCCCTTGGCGCGCAGCAGGTCCACCGCCCGGCCCATCTGTTCGGCGTTGATCAACAGGCTGACCATGCCTTCCTTGCCTGGCTTTTTGTCAGCATCCAGGCCGGCGTTCTGCAGTGCGGCCATGACCTCATTGGCCTCGGCCTCGGGCATGGCTGCCATCAGTTCCACCTGGCGGGTGCAACCAGTCAGCGCCAGGATCAGGAGCAGCAGAGCAGTGAGCGGCTTCATTGCATCTTCACCAGTTGCTCGATGTTCTGGGTGGTCTTGCTGACGCCCTTGCTGACCAGGTCGAACTGCATGGTCATCGAACACAGCTGCATCTGCATGCGCAGCATGTCGGCGCTGGTCATGTTGCCCGAAATGCCGATGTCCTTGTGAAGAGAACCCCACTTCTGCTCGAGTTCACCCGACAGGCTCTTGATGCCGTTCAGGATGTTGTCGCCTATTCCGTGCCTGGCGGAATAGGGTTGGGCGGCCTCGCCTGCTGCGGTAACGGCGGGTGTCGCCGCGGCGCCGCCGGGGGACTCCATCGCAGCGTTGAAACGCTCCACGTTGGCTTCATTCGCCGGGGCCCGTGCGGGAACCGCATCATCGACGCCCAGCGCCGGAGTAAGGGGCAACGAAACGGACGAAAAGGCGATGTCCATGGGTAACTCTCTTTCTTGTCAGTGATGCCGTAGGTCAAGCCCGCTGCAGGGGCTCAAGGGCCAGCGCGCGCGCCAGGGGGTGGTCGCCCGCGGCGTGGATCGCGCGGTCGCGCTCCGCGATGCGCCCGGCCATATGCAGCGCCAGCGCCCGGAACGCATGCACGTCCGCCCGGTCGCCGGGCGAAACCGCCTTGAGGCCTCTGTCCAGCGTTGACAGAACCTCAGGGTGATTGCGGCGCAGGAGCAGCGCTACAGACATCCCGACATAAGGGATGGCGGCGTCAGGTCGGCAGGTCTCCAAGGCGCTGAAGATCGTGCTGGCGCGCATCAGGTCGCCTGTTTGGCCGGCCAGGCAACCGATCTCGGCCAGCAGCCGGAACTCATGAGGTTGTAGCGGGTTCATGGTGTGCTTTCATCAGTTCAAGCATGGCTTGGGCGCGCGCGCGCACCGTGTCATGGCCAGGGTTGCGGTCGCAGTAGTCGATGGTCATCACCAGGGTCTCACGGGCCTGCTCGCGTTCGTGGCACAGCAGATGGCATTCAGCCTGCGCCAGCGCGTGCTGCGGGACGCCGGGCTCCAGGTAGCTCAGCACAACGAAAGCGGCGGCGGCCATTTCGTAGCTGCGTAGTCGCTGCAGGCACAGCGCCGCGCCCAGCAGGTACACCGTGTTGGTGGGCCGGTAGATCAACAGCAGCTTGAAGAACTGCAGGGCCTTGTCGTAACGGCCCTGCCCATACTCGTTGTACGCCAGCGCATAGAACGTGCCTGCGTTAGCCTCGGTCAGCTTGCCCGCAGAGGGCAGCGACTCCAGCTGCTGCTTGAGTTGGGTAAGCAGGGCGGCGACAGGGTCGGCGGTGGCGGCGTGGGCTTGCATGGTCAAGCGATGTGATTGATCGCAGAGTCGGTGTCGCGCGTGGTCTGCTGAACTGTCTTGGCGCCGTCCTGGGCGCTTTGCAGCAGCGCCTGGAGCTGCGTGACCAGATCACCCAGATTGCGCGCCAGGGCTTCCCAGCCTTCGCCGCTTGCCATGTCCAGCTTGCCCTTCGCGTCCAGCTCGCGCGACTCGCGGGTGAACTGACCTTCGGGGAACTGCGAAATGGCCTTGATCAACTGGGCAATACCTCGAGCCAGAGCCAGGATTGCGGTCTCTTTGGAGTGCAGCAGCCCGGCTTTGGCTTTCGCTTGTTCGGCCGCATTGGTTTCTTGGCGAATGGCTTCCGCGCGTTGTTGTGGCATGCGCTGGATTTCATCTATGCGCTGCCGGCGGGGAATAATTTCGTCCTCGTACAGCTTTCTGCCGCTGGGCGAAAGGTCCGTCACCTTGAAGTTGGTTCCCCCGAATGCCTCGATGTCTTTCGGCGACATCTGCTTCTGGAGGCTCTGGATCTCTGCGTCTAGCCTGCTGATCTCGTTCTTATCCTTTAGCGTCAGCTGGCCAGGCGGCGCTTCGGCGTCGATGTCGCTCGCATTCTTTTTGTGATTCGCGCTGGCCAGCTCCGCCTCGCCGCCTTTCAAGCCAGCGCGCAGCGATGCAGCCGCGCCACCGGTCTCCACGGCGCCTGCGAGCACGCCAGAGACACCCTCCACCATGGTGGCCTTCCATTGGGCTTCCGCCGCTTCAAAGGCTTTGGCGGCGGACTCCAGATGCTCCTGGATGGCCTTTTGCGAGGCCGTTTCCTTGAAGAGGGAAGTGGTTTCCTTCAGCTTGGTGGCGAATTCGAGCGCAACCATCATCAGCGCAGCGGTGTCGGCCATGACGGTCTCGGGCAGCATGTTGACCAGATTGGCCGACGCAGACTGGAATGCCGCGAGATCATGTTCAGACAGCTGGGACAGGTTCGTGGCGCCAGAGGCAAGATCCAGGGCCAGCCGGATGGTCGGGTTGTAGCCGGGCGGGGGCCCGGTGCGTGGGTCGCCAGCGGGTGGGGGCGCGTCGGCTTCCCCGTAGTAGCCGGACTGGTAGTTGGTCGGGTTGTTGGCGATGAGCATGGTGGATCTTTCTGGTTGGCAGGGGGGATCAGGCAGCGGCGGCGGCCTGGGTGAGTTCTCGTTCAAGCTGGATGCGTGTGCTTTCTCTGTCCGCCATCACTTCATAGAACGCGCCGATGTCTTCGGTCAGTTTCTTAAGCATTTCCATGAAAATCTCGCGCATGGCCTCGATTTCCTCGAGTTGGGCGGCCGATTTTTCGGATTCCGCCTTGAGCGTGTCGGCATCGCGTTGGTGGCCAGCGTTCTCAATGGTCATTGCGCCGTCCGCAATCTTGGTAGCGCCGGACGCGGCGGCGAACGTACCTTGCAGGATGCCGCCGGCGTGCACGAGCTTCGCGGTCTTGTCCGACATTTCGTGCGCTTTGCCGCCGCCGGTCATGGCACGCATCATGAGCAGGCTCACGACCAGTTGCGTGGCGGCGGTGACTGCGCCGTTGATGATGGCGACGTCATCGGATTCGACTCCGGCCACCGCGGCGGCGCCGCCGGCCATGTTGCCCACAAACTTGCCGTCCATGGCGACCGCCATGGGTGCCGCGAATTTCGCCAGCTTTGAAAACATAGCCATCTTGTCACCGGCCCCCGCGACGCCGCCCCCGCGCAACATCGAGGCTGCTGCGGCGGCGACCATCACCACGCCAGAGGCCAGATCACCCCATTTTTTGGCCTCCTCTTCGCTCATGCCGCCCACCTTCTGGAACAGCTGGGCGAAGCCCTTGGACAGGCCGTCCGCCATGCTGAGGCTGGGGCCGCCGGCTTCCTTGCTGATGTGTTCGGCCATGGCATAGGTGGTCATGGCGATGGCCGCCACGGCCAGGGGCGAAGCCAAACCCGCCGTGGCAATGGTGAGCGCCACGGACAGCA
The DNA here is from genome assembly GCA_050247515.1 of Ramlibacter sp. Classification (GTDB taxonomy): domain Bacteria; phylum Pseudomonadota; class Gammaproteobacteria; order Burkholderiales; family Burkholderiaceae_C; genus RAM1. Next base: position 208,687 of record JBFWUB010000004.1, read on the forward strand.
CCGCGGCCACCGGCATGATGATCCGGTTGAACCACTTGAGTCCGTCCTGCGCAGCCTTGTTCTTTTCAGCAGCTGCGGTGTTCTTCAGCCACTCGTCCAGCTGGCGCTTGTTTTGCGCCTGCATGTCTTCCAGCTGCCGTTGACTGAACTTGACCCCTTCTTTGGCCAGCTGCAAGCCCCGGTTATTGGACTTGACGAAAAGCTCGCCCAGCCAGTCGATCATTTCCTCGGGTGAGCACTGCCTTGGCGGCCTCGAGCCCGGTATGCCGGCCTGCGTGCCGATCAGTGCCAGTGCCACATGTTCGGACATCGGCACGGGTAGCCAGTCGCGCGGCATCTGGCGCATGTACTCTTCGACTAGGTCCGTATAGCTGCGTTCGGGCTGCATCTCGCCGTTTGCGCCGCCCTGCAAGTTTGTCGGGCTGGTCAGTGTGTTTTTGGCATCAATTTCCATGGTGTGGGGATTCCTTGCCGGGTTGGGTTTCAGTGTCTGGATGGGACAACAGCTGCAACATGGCCTGTGCCCGCTCGCGCAGCTCGGGGTGGGCATCGCCGCACTGGCGGACCACGATGGCCAGGCCCTCGCAGGCTTGGGCTTTCTGGCCCAGGCCCAGCAGGCATTCGCAGCTGTGAAAGCAGGGGTGCGGATCGTTCATGTCCATCACCGCGGCCATCATGTACAGCGGTATGGCAGCGGCCCATTCGCCGCTCATCTGCAGGGCAGACGCATAGGCCATGGTGAAGCGGCGGTCCAGGTGATTGTTCAGCAACCCGAAACCAAACACCCGCGCCGCATCGGCGTAGCGGCCCTGCGTGTACATACCGTGGCCCAACGCATAGAGCATCTCGTAGTCGTACTCGTCCAGCCCCTGGATGTCGCCCAGGCGGCCACCCTGGGCCAGATGATTGACGGCCTGCTGGGCCAGCGCATCCAGCGACATATCAGCGCTGGGCGGGGCGGTGTGGTGGTGCATCGATTCACTCATGGCGCGCTCCCGCTGCGTCAGCCCATCTTCTGGGCCAGCTGTTCCAGCATCTTGTACATGCGGCTCAGGATTTCGGAAGTGAGCTGGATGAAATGGTTGTATTTGCCGGACGCGCTTTGCAGCCGGATCTGGTCGGCCTGGGCGGTGCTGATCAGCGATTCCTGCTGGGTCTTGATCTTGGCGATGGCGGCGGTCAGGTGGGACTTGTTGACGTGACCGTCGTTGAACTGCCCGGCGCCCGCACCGAACGCAGGGCCAGAAGTTGAGTCGAATACGATCAGCCCGGGAATTTTGCCGATAGCACTGTTGATGGCCTGACCAAGTCTGTCGCGTTCCGCCTTGTCTGTGATGGCGTTCTGTATCAAGGTCTCCTGGGCTGCCGTGGTTGGCACTTTGGCCGCCATGGCATTCAGGGCTTCCAGCACGTCCTTCAGGTCATTCAGCGCCTTGTTCTTGAGCTGCGTCTCGGCAATCTGCTCCTGGATCATCCGTTCGGCTGAGTCGGCACTCTCCATCAGCGTCTTGGTCAGCAGCGTCTGCCAGCCCACGGTGTTGACGTAAGAGGCACCGCTGGCGGTGGACGTGCTGGTCGTGTCGCTGGAAGGAGGCGGGCCGTATTTAGGGCGCGAAGGCCGCACGTAGGCGGCTGGCGCGTCGGTGTACAGGTTGCCGTTCTTGAACTTCTCGCGCCAGGCGTCAGCCTTGGCGCCGTCAAGTTTTTGCAGCACGGCCAGCGCGTTGTGATCTACCGTCAGGGCTGGTTGCTTGACTGAGTAACGCGCTGGGGTGTCGATCACGCGCGGGTACTGGGCATTGCCGAGGTACGGGAGCTTGGTCTTGGGTGTCTGAATGTTGTTCGTGAGATTGCCGGCGAGGTCCACTATCCCCCACAGCCGAACGCTCACGGTCGGCGGAAAAATATCAATATCACTGGCCGGCAGCGCAGTTGCATCAAAGATAACTTCGACCAGGCCGTGCTCCCTGTTTAAGGTGACACCTTTGACAGGCAGATCCTTCGTTGATAACTGAAACGGCAATTCTGGAAAAAGACCCTCTGCAGTGACCTTGTAATCCGGTACGGCTCCGCCGTGCGCGATCTGGCCATCCAGCTGGAAGGTGATCCGGCCTTCACGCTTGCCATCGCCAACTTCGTAAAACCCGCTGTTGTTGGCCCAGACGAAGGCGAGCGGCACGGTGTCTATCTGGAAATTTAGCGGCGTGTTGGCCGGAAAGTACACATTTTCACCCGACACACGACGGTAGCTGAAGGCCGAAAAGCTGTGCTGGCCATTGGCGACGTCGTTCGGCGAAGTGAACTCGACGTAGCCCCGGTCGAGGTCCTCCTGTGTAACCTTGTAACCTTCGGGGATCATGTACTGGCCGTCGAGCGTTGTGCCTAACCAGTCGCCCAGCTTTACTCCGCCTGTATTGGCAAGGCTGTCCAATGGAACGCGAAATTTAGGCCTGACGTTGTTGGTGATGGCGTCCCTGTTGTGCTCGCTATCGGTCACCAGAATGTTCTGTGATTGAAGACGGTTGAACAGCTGGGAATCGGTCAGCTGCGCAGCCTTGGTCGGATTGCCAAGCGCCAAGATTTCCAGCAACTCGGCATTGAGGTCTTCGCGCCGGTTGTACACGGGGATCAGCGCGTGCTCGGCCACGTCGGCGGCCACTTGCGGGTCCAGGGCCTGGAGCGCCCACAGCTTGGACATATCTTCCGATGTCAGGGGCTCCTCGGCGTCGGCCTTGACCAGCAATTGCTTGGAGGCAAAGGTCACCCAGTTGGCGGGTGCGACCTTGTAGTAGTGGTACATCAGTTCGGGCGAAGCGGTGCGCCAGCCATCGTGCTGAGTCAGGATGTCGCCGATGGCGCTAGCCGCCGCCGGCCCGTCTATCGCCGACCAGGCCTGCAGCAGATCGGGCTTGATGGCAAGGCCGTTGCGGGTGGCGTACTGGACCCAGCTCCGGGCGTAATCCAGGGCCAGCGATTTGCCGGTGACGTTTACCGGGGGCGTGCCGGTGGTCAGCGGCGGGTTGCCGACGGTGCTGGCTTCGGCCAGGAAGACCAGTGCCGTGGCCGGTGGTGGCAGATTGCGGGCCTTGCCGTTGGTCAGAGCTGTACTCAGATTCTGGTAGAGCTGGGCCTCGTCAACGATTGGGGCGAATTTGGCGCTCATCAACAGTGGGGCCATGGCCTCGGTGGCGGCGCCGCCATTGTTGAGGTACTGGCCGATCAGGCTGGGCTCGTCGTAAAGGAATTCGCGGAACTCCGCGATGTCCTCGAAGTTGTCGCCATAAAAATCCATCAGAAAATGCACAGTGCCCACGGGCACTTCCTCGCCATAGCTGAATGCGATGACGAGCGATTCCTTTAGTGCCTCGGCGGCGCTCGCCATCTGGGCAGGGGTGGAACTCGCGAGGTTGCGTTCGTTCAGGTAGGCAAGTGACCGGCTGTCCAGGGAGATCATGGGATGTGCCTTTACGTGTAGGGGTTAGACGATGTTGTTGCGCCGGCGCACCTGGCGCGCGAAGTGCGCCGCCGGGTCGGCTTCGATATGGGCCACCGGCAAGACAGGGCGCTGCTGCGCCTGGTGCAGCTGGCTGCGGACGTACTGGTTCAGGTCACCATCGTCCAGCTGTTCCAGCGGCTTGAGCTGTGCCAGTACACGGTTTACCTCGGCGCGCATCCGCTGGTGTCCGCTGATGGTGCTGCGTGCTTGATCCAGCTGGGTCTGAATGCAGGCCATGAATTCGCTGACGTCTTGTGCGGATGCCATGGTGTGCTGATGGTGGTGGGCGATGGTTTGGTTGGGTGTGCCGTGCAATCAATTTAGGTTCGTTCGCCGTGCGGCGATAGCTATACCGAGGTATTCCGGGGGCTCGCCCGTTCTGCCTGCCGCATACCTCTGTATCGCTGTGCGCGCTGCTGCTGCTCGCCTATGCTGAGCCGCATGAATCGCATCGACAGTTCGTCGCAATCCCAGACCCGCTTCAACCCGGCGGCGGGGCTCACACATGACCGTGCGGGCTCGCTGGCGGGCGAGCAGGTTCGCATCTCTACGGCAGCATCCATCCTGAGCGAAGAAAACCGCGAAGAGTTGGGCATGCACCTGGCTGACAAGATCCAGGGCAAAACCATCAAGGACCGGCAGGTCAGTGGCACGCGCGGCGTGCGGCGCATGCAGATCGAGCAGATCCAAGCCTATCTTGAAGCCACGCGGCGTTTTCCCGACCCCAAGGCGCTGGCCGACCTGGTGCGGCGCATGCAGACCCAGGCGCACCCGAGCGATGTAGCCGAGCGCGCGTCGCGTTCACCGGCGCAGCAGTTTGCGCTGCTGCAGCTCGCGCTGGAAGACGCGCGCACACGTGGCCTGGGGCCCGATGTGCTGGACCGGCTCCAGGAAGCGCTGGAGGACCTGGATTACGAACACGGCGCGGCGATACAGGCCGGACTCAACACCGCACAGGTCGCGGCCGACTTCGCGCCCGACGCCGAGGGCGTCGAGAACTTCCAGCAAGCCTACACAGACATCGTGCTGGGCGAGAAAAACTTTGCCCAGACGCTCCTGACGGTACTGAAGCGCCTGCCCGCCGCGCGGGGCGATGATTTTCGCAACGGGTTGCAGGCGTTGCTGCTGGCGCTGGGCGCTGACCTGTCGGCGGCCAGTCCGTCACGCGACGTGGTGCGGCTGCAGGCACTGGTGCAGGACGTTTACCGGCTGGAGGTTGCCGGCTCGGTGCTGGACAACTGTACGCGGCTGTCGGAGCGCGTGGCACAGCGCCATGGCCTTGAAACCGTGGACGCCCTGGAGCTCATGAAGGAACTGGTGTCCTATACCAGCGAACGCTGGGTGCTGCCAACGCGCCTGACCGCCATGGCCGAGCGGTTTCAAGTGGCGGGGCTGCCGGAGCGGCTGGCGTTTCACAGTGGCGTGCGCGCGATCGTGCGCCAGATGCCCGAGCTGGTGTTTGACAGCGCCGAGGCTCGCCTGGGCGTGGTGGAGACCACGCAGAAGGTGTACGACGACACGGTGCGTGCAGAACAGGACCGCCAGGACCAGCTGCAGCGCGACGCGGGGTTGACCCCATGAGCCTGAACACAACCTGGATTGACGACATCCTGCGCCAGTTTGGCGAGCAGCTGGGCCTGCCCGGGCTTGGCCTGGGCCCGCACGGCGTGGCGCAACTGGAGTTGCAGGCCGGCGGGCTGCTGGCCGTGGAGCCCGCGCCTGACGGCGCTGACATCCTGTTGTACCTGGGCCGCCCGCTGGGGTTTGATGGCAACACCGTGCTGCGCAATGCTTTGGTGCGCGCGCACCACACTGCGGCTCATCCCACGCCGGTGCAGCTGGCCGTGCGCGGCGACGGGCCCGACGCATTGCTGCTGGTGCTGGTGCGCGTGCCCGCGCGCGAGTTCACCATTCATTCGCTCTGCCGTGCGGTTGAATACCTGGGTCGCTGGTCCGACGGTGCGCGCGATGGTTGAAACACGCATCGGCCACAAGCCGTTTTTCGATCGGGGAATAGACAGCATCGTCGGCACACCCGATGCCCCCGATCTGCTGCAACTGCCTGGGTCGCACGAGCTTGCCCCCGTGGCGGTGGCGCAGTCCACGTCGCTGGACGAACTGCTGGCCGCCACGAACCTGGAGGCGCTGCTGGAAGCGGCCATCCGGCCCGGATCATTCGCCCCGGGTCTGCTGTCGCCGTCGCGCTTTACCGCGGCCGTGGAGTCCGCCGCAACCCATTTTGAACGCATCGCCGATGCCCGCCGCTACACCAACCCGCGCGTGGCCCGGCTGCTGGACAGCGCGCACGGCTTGCTGAATGAAGAGATCAAGCTGCGCGAGCTGGTCCAGTTTTACCGTAACGCGCTGCACCAGGCCTGAGCCCGAAAGAGGAGTCATGGACGAACACGAAAAAAGCGCTGTGCAACTGCTGGCCTGGGCCTGGCTGCAGAATTCGCGGCCCGAAAAGGCCGCGACGCTGCTGGCGGCACTGGACGTGACAGCGCCTGGCCAGCGCAAGGTGCTGCGCGCGCTGGCGCTGGCGCTGGTGCGCAGCAGCGAACCCCAGCGCGCGCTTGACATCCTGGACCGGGTGGCCGTGGCCGGTGGGCGCGACGCCGCGTGGCACTTGCTGCGCGCGCGCGCGCTGGCGGCGTGCGACCGGCGCGAAGAGGCCGGCGAGGCCATGCAGTCGTGCCTGGCCTTGCGTGAACTGGAGCCCGCCGTATGACCAGCACCCCCATGCAAGCCCGCCTGCACCGCGGCGTCATGGTCCTGACCAGCCGCAACGACATCGTGCTGGCGGTCATGATCGTGGCCATCATCTTCATGATGATCCTGCCGCTGCCCACCTGGCTGGTGGACGTGCTGATCGGAATGAACATGACGATATCGGCCATGCTGCTGATGGTGGCCATGTACCTGCCGTCGCCGCTGGCGTTTTCCAGCTTTCCGTCGGTGCTGCTGGTCACCACGCTGTTCCGCCTGGGCATCTCCATCGCCACCACGCGGCTGATCCTGCTGCAGGCCGACGCGGGGCACATCGTGCAGACCTTCGGCAATTTCGTGGTGGGTGGCAACCTTGTGGTCGGTCTGGTGGTTTTCCTGATCCTGACCATCGTGCAGTTCGTGGTGATCACCAAGGGCGCCGAGCGCGTGGCCGAGGTGGCCGCGCGCTTCTCGCTGGACGCGATGCCGGGCAAGCAGATGTCCATTGACGGTGACATGCGCGCGGGCAGCATCGACATGGACGAGGCCAAGCGCCGCCGCGGTATCGTGGAAAAGGAAAGCCAGCTGTACGGCGCCATGGACGGTGCCATGAAGTTCGTCAAGGGCGACGCCATCGCGGGCCTGATCATCGTGGCCGTCAACCTGCTGGGCGGCATCATGGTGGGCACCATGCAGAAGGACATGACCATGGGCGAGGCGGCCAAGGTCTATTCCGTGCTGTCCATCGGCGACGGGTTGATTTCACAGATTCCGGCGCTGTTCATTGCCATCTGCGCGGGCATCATCGTCACAAGGGTGAACACCGGCGACGCGGGCCCGTCCAACGTGGGCCGCGACATCGGCGCGCAGGTGCTGTCGCAGCCGCGCGCGCTGATCATCGCCGCCGCGGTGGCACTGGGCATGGGCCTGATCCCGGGCATGCCCACGCTGACCTTTGTGTGCCTGGCGGTGATCATTGGCGGCATGGGCGTGATCCTGATGCGCAACACCCGCAAGGTGGTGGACACCAAGACAGGGCAGGTGACAGAGGTGCCGGCCATGCAGGCCGCCGGTGCCCCTGCCACCAAGGCAAAGAGCGAGGCCGGCGAGGAATTCGTGCCCACGGTGCCGTTATTGATCGACGTGGCGGAGCATCTGTGCCAGGAGTTCGACGCTGACGTGCTGAACGACGAGTTGCTCAAGATCCGCCGGGCGCTGTACTTTGACATGGGGGTGCCGTTCCCGGGCATACAGCTGCGCTTCAATGAAAAGTTGCCGCGCGAAAGCTACAGCATCCTGCTGTCCGAAGTGCCAGTCTCGCAGGGGCAGCTGCGTCCGGGGTACCTGCTGGCGCGCGAGAACCCGCGCAACCTGGATGCCCTGGGTGTCGCCTACCAGGAGGACAAAAAATTCCTGCCGGCCATTGCCACCGTGTGGGTACAGGCTGCGCTGCAAGAGACTCTGGTGCGGGCGGGCGTGCCGCTGATGAACCCCAGCCAGGTCCTGACCTATCACCTGGCGTTCGTGCTCAAAAAATATTCGGCGGATTTCCTGGGTATCCAGGAGACGAAGTTCCTCATGTCGGCCATGGAGGCACGCTACCCGGACCTGGTCAAGGAGGTCACCCGGGTGATGCCAGTCCAGAAGATCGCCGAAATCCTGCAGCGGCTGGTGTCTGAGGAAGTGTCGGTGCGAAATCTGCGCGCCGTGCTCGAATCGCTGGTTGAGTGGGGCCAGAAGGAAAAGGACTCCGTGTTGCTGACGGAGTATGTTCGCTCCAGCCTCAAGCGCCATATCAGCCACAAATATTCCAGCGGCCAGAACATGCTGCCGGCGTACTTGCTGGCGCCCGCGGTCGAGGACTCATTGCGCAGCGCCATCCGCCAGACCAGCGCTGGCAGCTATCTGGCATTGGACCCGGCCATTGGCAAGCGGTTGATCGAGTCCATCAAGAAGGCCGTGGGGGATCTGTCGGCCGCCACGCAACGCCCTGTGCTGCTGACGTCCATGGACATACGCCGCTACCTGCGCAAGCTGATCGAGCAGGAACTGTATGAGCTGCCCGTTCTGAGCTACCAGGAGATGACGCAGGACATCAACATCCAGCCGCTGGCAAGGATCGAGTTATGAGCAATGCTGACTTCGATGCCGTGCTGGATGTGATGGACGAAGCCCGGGGAGAGGCTGAGCATGCCATGGCACCTGGTGCTGATGCTGTGGACACCGCTCCGGTGGTCGTGCCGGGCATGCTGGATCTGGCGGACGACAGCGAGCCTGCAGGCGAACCGGCCGCCGCGCCGCCCGCCATACCGGCCCCGGCTGTCCTGCAACTGCGCATCCTCAGCGGCATGCATGCGGGCGCACGAGCGCCCCTGAACGGCGATGGTTACCTGCTGGGCGCCTTGGACGATTGCGATTTTGTTCTGGACGATGCTGGTGTTCAGCCGCATCACGCGCGTCTGTCGCGTACTGATAGCGGCTGGCAGCTCGATTGGGTTGCCCAGGAGGGCGAAGACCCCGTGCTCGCGCCCATGCGCCTTGAATGTGGCAAGGCCGTGCCGTTGGGCCCGGTCGTGGTAGCCGTTGATGAGGCCGATGCAGCCTGGCCCACGCTGGAGCAATTGGTGCTGGTGCCGCATGCGCCGGCGCTGGAGCCGGGCTTGCCCGAGTTCGCCAACGAAACCTTGGCTCCGCTGGGGCATTGGCGCACCCGTTTGCGAATTGTCCCTTCACCCCGAGGGGTGGTTCGGGTTGCTGCGGTGTCGTTGGGGGTCTTGGCTGTTGCCGTCATGATGATCTGGCCTCTGGAGCTGGGCGGGCCCGCGAACGCGGCCGTCACGCAGGCAGCGGCTGTATCGCAGGCCGCGCCTAAGCCCGTGGCGCCTGATCCTGCACAGCGCCGGGCGATCGAGGCAGCGCTGGCGAGCCAGGGTCTGACGGGCCGCGCCCGCATTGATCCGGCGGGTGCGGTGTGGATGGTGCGCGCGCCGGTCTTGAGCGAACTGGATGGCGAGGCGCTGCTGGCCGAATTGGCAAAGCTGCAGCCCAAACCCATCCTGCGCCTGCCCGCCGAGCATGAACTGCGTGAAGAAGTGACCGAAGCGTTACTGCGCCTGGCCGGACCGCATGCCGCCAACGTGAAGCTGCACGCCATGGGCCCCGGGCGCTTCAGGCTGGAGGGCCGCATTGCACGTACGGACGAACGCGACAAGCTTTTGAAGGCCGTGGCTGACGCCTTCCCGCAGGTCACCTGGGACAACGCGCTACAGACCACCGAGGACACCGCAGCCGCCTTGCTGGCCGATCTGCGCAACCGCGGCTGGCAGGCCGCCGGTGAATGGAAAGATGGCGCGCTGGCGCTGCAGGTCACGCTGCAGCAGCGCGACGTGCCGCAGTGGGAGCAGACGCTGGTGTCGTTGGCCGCAACCCACACGGTGCCGCTGCGCGCGTCGCTGGTCTTTGCCCCGGCCGCGGCCGCACCGGCGCCGGCTCCCAGGGCCGATGGGCGGCTTCCGTTCCAGGTCCGCGGCGTCGTGGGCGGCGACATGCCTTATGTGCTGCTGTCAGAAGGCGACAAGCTGTCTCAGGGCGGCGTCTGGCGTGGCTGGCGGCTGGCGTCCATATCCGCCAGCCAGGTGGTTTTTGAAAATGGCACCCAGCGTGCCGTACTGACAAGGTGAACAGCATGGCCGCATGGACCGAACTCGAAGAGCGCCTGATGACCGAAGGCGATGCGCTGCGCGCGCAGCTGACCACGCAACTGGAGCAAGCCGCATTGCGGCTGAAAGCCCGGCTTGCCGTGCCAATTCCACGCGAAGAATTCGCGGCTTGCAATGTCTGTTCGCAGGCGCTGGACGCTGCCTTGCAGGTACTGGGCCGCTGGGCCCCGGCCATGACCTACTCTTCCCCCCCCGCCAGCGGCGTTGTTGCACGCCGCTAGTGGATTCATTGACCGCAACCAGGAGAATCCTATGGCAACCGATCTTTCATTTACCTACCTCACGTCCACTGTTGTTCCGCTTATCAAAACGGATCAGGCCGCTATCCAGACAGCCATCGAAGACATGGACGGGGATGCCAGCGTGACCAAGATGCTGGAATTGCAGATGGTGATGCAGCAAACCAACATGCGGCTTGAAATTTCATCCACGCTGGTCAAGCAGATGGGCGATGCGATGAAGGGCTGCATCCAGAAGGCCTGACCTGGAGCCACACCATGAGCTTGTACGTCAGACCCACCAACGACACGCCGCCGACGGCTTATGGCGGCCCCCCTGCGGCACCGAAACCCAGCGCCCACCCGGCGGCTGCACCGGGAGCCGACGTCATGAAGCAGCTGGACGAGGCCACCGAGGCCTTGAGCACTCTTCTGACTGGCGTGGACAACCAGCCCACTGTTCAGACCCAGCTGCAAGTGCAGGCCACCGTGCAGGAGGTGCGCATATTGCCCGAGCTTCAGGCCACGCTGAACAAGCAGTACCGCGAAGCCCAGGAAGCCACCATCGCCAAAGTGTGACCAGGCGAGCCACACGAGAGTAACCGAGGAGTCTGTAAATGAAGCGCGACTGGTCAGACGGCTACGTAGCCGACATCACCTACTCACACGGCTACTTCCACGAGCTGTCGCCGTCGTACTTGCGGTGGCACCTGCTCGTCAACGGGCAGGCGCTGCCGTCGGACGGCGGCGCCTACACCTACTGCGAACTGGGCTACGGCCAGGGCGTGTCGGCCAACCTGCACGCCGCGGCCAACCCGCGCGGCGAGTTCTGGGGCACCGACTTCAACCCCGACCATGCGTTGTACGCACGGGCGATGGCGCGGCAGTCGGGCGTCAACGCCCAGTGGCTGGACCTGAGCTTCGAGGCCATGCTGGACACGCCCACGCCGCCGTTCGATTTCATCGTGCTGCACGGCGTGTGGTCGTGGGTCAGCCCGGCCGCCCAGCATGCGCTGGTCGAATTCATGCGGCGCAAGCTCAAGCCCGGCGGCGCGGTCTTCATGAGCTACAACGTGCTGCCCGGCTGGAACGCGGAAAAACCCCTGCGCGACCTGCTGTACCTGCACACCGAACATGCGGGCGCGCCCGACGCGCCCACGCCCGCGCGCATCGCGCAGGCGCTGAAGTTCGCGCAGTCGCTGCGCCGCCACGGGAGCGCGTTCTTTACCGAAAACACCCGCGCCAGCCAGGCACTGGACGACATGCTGCGCCAGGACCCGGGCAGCCTCGCGCATGAATACTTCAACCAGTCGTGGTGCCTGAGCTACTTTGCGCAGGTGCAGCAGCAACTGCAGGCCGCGCGGCTGAATTTCGCCTGCTCGGTGCACCTGTCGGACGTGGCGGGCGAGGTGCGCGACCGGCTGGCCGGCGCGGGCTTCATCGACGCGCAGCTGGGCGCGCCCCTGCGCGAGACGGCGGCCGACTTCGTGCTGAACCGGCGCTTCAGGCGCGACGTGTTCACGCGCGGGTCCATGCGCCTGGACGCAGCCGGGCGTCAGGCCGCGCTGGACGAGGTGAAATTCGTGCTGGCCCGGCCTGCCGCCGACGTGCAGATGTTCCTGTCCACCCCCTACGGCAAGATGGCGCTGGACGAAGCGCGCCTGCGCCCGCTGCTGGAGCGGCTGGCCGCCGCGCAGCAGCCGCTGAGCCTGGCCGCGCTGCGCGCCGACACGGCGCTGGCGGACTGGCCGGTGGACGACCTGGTGCTGAACCTGTCGCGCCTGGTCGCGCGGCGTGACGTGTGCCCCGTGTTTGCCGACGACGCACAGCGCGCGCGCGACGCGCATGCCCAGGCGTTCAACGAGGTCATCGCCAGGCAGTCACTGACCGACAACACCCTGCGCACTCTGGCATCGCCGGTGGCGGGCAGCGGCATCGACAGCAGCCGGCTGGAGCGGCTGTTCTGGCTGGCCTGGCAGGGCGGCGCACGCAGCGCCGCCGAGCTGGGCCGGGCCGTGACCGCCGAAGGCGCACCGGCGGCCACCCTGGAAGAGCATGAACAGCAGGCGGAGCATTTCGTAGCCGTGACGGTACCGGTCTGGCAGCGCCTGGGCCTGCTCGCCAACCGCGCGGCCAAGCCGCGCAAATGAAGCAACCCGAACGCAAGGAGCCGCCATGGCCGTGATCGACGAACGACCTCTGTCAGCGCCGGCGCAGCCGCCGCGCAGCATGGCACCACCCCGGCCTGAGCGGGGCGCCATCTGGCTGGAAACGCCCGAGTGGCAATTGATGACCGTGACGCCCGCCTTCGCACCGCTGCTGGCGCGGCTGCACCAACGCAACGGCGATCACTTCCGCCTGGCCATGTCGCTGGAGCCGGGCATGACCGAAGCGGCGTTCTGGGAGCCGGTGCTGCGCGACCAGCAGCGCGCCTTCAATGACGGCACGGGCGTGTTTCTGGTGGGCTTCCTCAAGAACAGCGCCCAGCCCGAGGTGGGCTGCGTCGTCAGCTTCTCGGGCATCGTGCACGACGAATTCGACTGCTGCTGGCTGGGCTTTCGCATGGACCGCGCGCTGCAGGGCCGCGGCCTGATGCGCGCCGCGCTGGCGCCGGCCATCCAGGCCACGTTAGCGCGACACAAGCTGCACCGCATCATGGCCTCGCATCAGCCTGAGAACCTGCGCAGCGCCGCCGTGCTGCGCCGCCTGGGCTTTGGCATTGAAGGCTATTCGCGCGACTTCATGAAAGTCAATGGCGTGTGGAAGGACAACGTACTGTTGTCGCTGATCGCGCCGAACGTTTGAACCCCACCTGTCAAGGAATTTCCAGTATGTCAATCCAGAGTACGCCGCTCAGTTGGGGCGCCAGTGTGCAGGGCGCCTTTTTTCGGGACATGGAGAAAAAGGACGGCGCCAGCGACTTCACGCCGGCGGCGGCCACCGCAGACGCCGAGGATGGCCTGAAAGTACTGCGCAACGACATTGCCACTGGCACCCGCGAGGAACGTGAGCTGGCGGTGGACATTCTGGTCAATCTGGCGGCGGGCACGGGCGACGACGCCAGGAAAGCGCAGGACGCCTTGCGCAGCGTATACGCCAACCCCGGGTGCAGCGATGCTTCCAGCAGCACACACGTGCGCCGCGACATCGAGCGACTGGCGCACCGGCTGTGTCAGCTGGCGCTGGACCCGCCGTCGACGGATGGCAAGGCGCTGGGGAGCAACCCGCAGCTGTTCAACCAGCCCGACGCACTGTCGCTGACGGTCGCCTACCTGGGCGCACGGGCGCCGGAGCCACCGAACGGCAACAACGGCGGAGCGATGAAAAGCCACATAGAGACGTTCATGAAACACCGGGTGCCCGCGGCGCCCGTGGGTGTGCAATTTCTGGGCTCGGGTCGGACCATCGACGGAGGCGAGCTGCTCCCGGCGGCGAACAAGCTCAAAGCGTTCTCGGAGAAGCCGGTGCTGCTGGAGCTTTATCCGGACACTGCCGATGCGCAGCTCCAGCAGAAAAAATTTGTCGATCCCTTGAAAGCTCTGGTTGACGGCCTGAAGGCTAGCCCTTGGAATTGCGCCGCCGCGCTCATCAACGTCGGTGACCCGGGATTCCAGCACTGGATGCCGTTGGTTCTGCACCAGGATGCGGACAAAAATGTCCAGTGCCATGTGATGGATTCCGACAAGACGGCCTGTGAGAACCACGACGTTCATTCCCGGCTTGAGAAGTCGCTGAAAGAGGTGTTTGGGAACACCGACCACGTGCATATCCACAAGTCGGACATGCAGAACAAGCCGGCGGGCGCGCAGGCCTGCGGCGCTCTGTCGCTCAATCTGCTGGCCGCCGTTGATCGGCAGATCCAGTTCAAGGAATTCCAAGCCGAGGTGCAGCCTTGGGAGAAAGAGGCAAGCATCGACTGCGGCATCGATGATTTCGACATGGAGGGATTCATCAAGGACCACATGGCCGAGTGGAACGCCCTGGATGATGAAAGCCAGCAGGCCCGCATGGCGGCGACGCGGGCTGAATTGCTGGACGCCTGGTCCGAAATCCCGCTCCCCGCCGCGTCGCCTGCTGGGTCTGTGCCCGTCGCTCCGCAGCCCGATGTGCAACTGGCGCCGATGCCGGAGCAGGTGCAGGAGTCGGTGCAGGAGCAGGTGGACATCGCGAACCCTCTGCCTCTGGGCAGCGACCCCCCAATGGATGCGGTTGTTGTGCCGCCAGCTGACCTGCCGGCCCCGCCGGCCAATCTGCCAGCCCATCCGGTGGTTAGCGGCTTTGGGCTGTCGCGCGCCAGCACGGGCGAGGTCCACTGCGGGATCGCAAACCTGCAGCTGGGGCTGCAGCGCTTGTATGAGTCAGAGAAATTTGGCCTGACGGACACGCAGCGTCAACGCAAGCTGCTGCATGCGGAATCGGCATTCCAGGGCGTTCCCGGCGCACTCAAGCAACTGGCGAAACGGACCAGGGATGCGCGCGAGGCAGCCAAGGTGCTGGAAAAGCAATTGCCCCATGAGAAAGGGCGGGCCCTGACCAACTACCTGCTAGGCAACGGGATCTTCACGAAGCAGATGGGCAATGTGAGCGAGCTATTGCAGAAAATTGCCGGGCTGGCAGACGATGTGGGCTGCGCTGACCCCAGCAGGCGGAAAAAGGCTTTGGAGAACCTGAAATTTGCCCAAATCGGGCTGGCGCAGTCGTTGCAGCAACTGATGGAAGGCGCCGATGCGGCGCACAAGGAGCTTCAGGCGCTGGCGTCGGACTCGAAATTGAGCAAGGGCCAAAAGGCGGCGAGCGTCGCCGCGCTGCAGAGTTTCCTGGTCATGCACGCAGAGTTGACGGCGGGGCTGGCGCCGCTGCAAACGCTGGAGGCGGACCTGGCCACCAAGCCAGGGGAAGTCGCGCCCCAGTTGCGCCCGTTGTCAGGGGCATCGGCGGCGACCCAGCCTCTCACGGGCGCCGACAAGGCCGCACTGGAGGCGATGAAGTTCAAGTTCAAAGCTGGGGACAACGCTGGCTATGAATCTCTCTTGAACCGTGGAAACCGGACGATGAATTCGGCCATGCCGCAGCTGCCTTCGGCAAAAAAAGCCGGGCTGCTCGACCGGTTGTTGCGACGCGATCCCCACCCATCCGGCGGCCCGGCGGCTGCGCCCGTGGACCTGTCGGCCGACGAAGCGGCGGGCGGCATCGGCGAGCTGGCCAAGCTGGATCGTCTGTTACAGGCCATGCGCCGTGGCGTGGGCCGATCTCCGAGCCCCTTGTTCCATGGCAACCGCGGCGCCAACCTGGTCAGCGCCACGCAGTGCTTGAGTATGCTCGTTGGCATTCAGATGTTGACTGCGCCCGCGCTGGCCGCCAACAATATGGTGAAAGCGGCGGTCGCCGATGATACGGGCCCTGAACTCCAGCGGGCGGCGCAGGAACTGTCCAAACTGCCGCGGCACGTCGAATCCATGGAAGAGGCCATTCAGGAGCTGGAGAACATCCTGGCAACGCCCGCCGGGCCGCTGGAAGTGCCCGGACCACACGTTCACGAGCGACGCGTGCAGCGCAAGGAACTGCTTGCCGATGCACAAGCGCTGCTCACCCAGTTGCGGCAGACGGTGGACGCACTGCGCAAGCCGGACAGCATCGTGAGTCGGACCCAGGGCATGATGGCGGCGATGACCAAAAGCCCCAAAGAGGCTGCGAAGTTCATCAAGAATATGGTGAAGCCCAGCATACCCGCGCCGGATGCGCAGCCCGCGTCCAGCTCCGCCGTTTTGGCGCCGCCGCCCTTGCTTAGCGAAAGCCAAAAATCAAGGAATGCCTGAACAGCTCAACCGGCTGACGCTTTGAGACGGCGCCGCGCCCAGCTCGACGAAGAACAGCGCCGGCGAGCGGGACCCGGGATGCGCCAGACCAGCAAGGGCAAGCCGTGGTACTTCGGGATGAAGGCGCACATCGCGGACTTGTTGCACGGCAAGGAGCAGCAGGTCTCACATGCTCAGGTCCCGCATCAGGTCGTGTCGACCACCCGCAACCCTGCCTCCTGAAACCGCAGCCTTTTCAAGCCCAGGCCGCCGGTCGTCTCGTGCGGCGGGCGGTCCAGTGGGCGCACCGTCACAAACTGGCGCGTGCATTCCTCGACGAATGATCCCTGCAGCAGCGCCGGCGTGCCTTGCGCGCCCAGGGTGACCGGCGTGCCGCGGCGCATTTGCTGCACCTCGTCAAACCCCGGCAGCCGGTCTGACAGCAGCCGCAGCTGGGTGGTGGGGCCCCAGCGCAGCCGCCAGGCGCCCGGCGGCAACGGGGGCATGGGCAGCACGATCGGCAGGGCGCCCGCGCGCAACATCTGCGGTGCCTGCGCCGGTTCGGGCAGCAGCGCCAGCCACAGATGGCACTCGCGCTGTTTCAGCGCCAGCAGGGTTACGGGCGTGCCGTTGAGCAGCACCACGTCGCCCGGCCGAAGGCAGGCGATGGCCTGGTCACGCATCAGCGGCGCGCCCGCGGGGGTGCCGATGCGCAGGTCCGCGCTGCCATGGTCCAGGTGGTAGACGGTTTCACCGTCGCCCATGCAGGAATGGGCGCGGCTCGCGGCGCGCAGGTCGGCGTGGCCGCTGCCGGCCACCACCACCACCGTGGGCCGGCCGCGTACCACGCCGGCCTGGTGGAAGCGGCCCGGGTGACCCAGCACCGTGACGTGCGTGCCCCAGTCGCAGCGCATCCACTGGGCAAAGCCGGGGTCCGGCGGCGTGACGCCAGCGCTGGCCAACGCCGCGGGTGCGCTGACGGTCCGGGGCAGGAACGAGGGGTACTTCACGGCGGCGGATGGTCCGGTGTGTCCATCCATGCTAGGCCGCGGTGGCCCGTCATTCAGCTATACCGAGGTCGGCGTTTCGCGAGCGCAACCATCAGTAGGGGTGGGCAGCGCCTTGCGTCAGACGGCAGCGCCCCAGCCTGTGTTGCCGTGCAATGGGCGCTCCGGTGGGGCCGGCGGCATCGGCAAGTCGCCCAGCGGCGCAGGCAGCGTGACCTGCGGGTTCCGGGTCTCGGCGCAGTCCACACCCAGGCGCCGGATCGCCACCACGGCCTGCGTGCGGTTGACCACGCCCAGCAGCCGGAAGATGGCGGTCAGGTGGGTCTTGACGGTGATTTCTGCCAGGCCCAGGCGGATGCCGATTTCCTTGTTCGGGTGACCGTTCATCAGCAGCGTGGCGATTTCCTGCTGGCGCGGTGTCAGGCCCCGGCCCAGTTCCTGGCCCACGGCCAGTTGGCCCGTGGGCCGTATCCATTTGTGGCTGGCCGCCGGCTGCAGGGTGCCGCTCAGCGCCTGCTCCACCGTGGCCTGCAGCACCTCGCGGGGCACGCCCTTGGACACCACCGCGCCTGCGCCGGCGCGCATGGCCGAGGCGATTTCCTGGCGATGCTCGGACGCGGACACGACCACCACGGTGGCGCAGCAGGCCTGGCGGAACAGCGTGATCGCGTCCACGCCCGACGCCCCGGGCAGGCCCAGGTCCAGCAGCACCAGGTCCACGGCGTGTTCGCGGACCTTGTGCAGGCCTTCCTCGGCCGTGGCCGCGCAGATCACCCGACGTCCGCCGGGCTCTTCAACCAGGCGGGTCAAGGCATCGCGAAACATGGGGTGGTCATCAACCACCAGTACGGTCTTGTTCATCATGGCTCCTGAAGGGTTGCTACAGATCGGTACGCACCAGCGGCAAGTCGATGGCGAACATCGAGCCGCGCCCGGGGGCGGATCGCACCACAACCGGCGCGCGCAGCGCGCGCGCCAGCCGCTCGACGATGGCCAGGCCCAGGCCAAAGCCTTCGTGCTGGTCGGGCCGGTGTGGCGTCAGCTTGCAAAACGGGCTGAACACCGCCTGCTGCTGCGCCAGCGGGATGCCGCAGCCGTTGTCGTAAACCGCCAGGCGCAATGTGCTGCCGCGCACGCGGCAGGCCACCAGCACGCGCCCGCCGCGCGCATGGCGCAGCGCGTTGCTGGTGAAGTTCATGAGGATGCGCTCGACCATGACCGGGTCGCTGTGAACCCGGTAGCCGCCCGGGCGTACCTGAAGCCGCACGTTGCGCGCGCGCGCCAGCGGCGCGAACGCGTGCTCGGTGCGTGCCAGCAGCCGGTCCAGGCTGAAGACGCTGGTACAGGCCTGGGGTGGGCCCGCCTGCAGCGCAGACAGGCCCAACAGGTTGTGGAACATCTCGTGCAGGTCTCCCGCGCAGGCCCTGGCATCGTCCAGCGTGCGGCGCCCGGCTGGCGCCAGGGGCACCTGGGACAACTCCCCCAGATAGAGGGCCAGGGCATGCAGAGGCTGGCGCAGGTCGTGGCTGGCTTCGGCCAGGGCGCGCAGTTGCAGTTGGCAGGTGCGCTGCGCGCCCTGGTGGGCATGCCGCACGCCCGCCATGAAAACCAGCGCACCCAGCGCCGCCTGCCAGAGCAGGGCGGTGCCATCCAGCCCTGCCAGGTTCCAGAGCGTCCAGATGGCCAGGGCACCGGCGGCCAGCGCGGCCGGCGCGCGCCAGGGCCGGGCGGCTGCCAGCCAGGACGTGGTGCGAATGTGATGAGGCAGCCGCTGTGCAAACCAGGTCGTCATGGTGCCCGCCTTGTATGAACTGGGCGGGCTGCCTTGTGGCTGTATGTTCTAATACCCGCGAATTACTCCCTGCAGCAAATAGTTACCTAAAGTAATCATTAATTCAAGTTGTATAGGGTGCAAGTATTCATACTTTTGGTGCCTGCTGTCACATGCGCGACTCTGCGAGGCTTTCAGGCAGCGGTACGGACTTGCGCCTCATTGGCGGGCCTGCCTGCCATGGCGCGGATCTCCGCGTCGGCAGCGGCCAGCGCCTGGGCCTTGGGGGCGTCGCCCATGGCCACGCCCTCGGCGCGCACAAAACGCACGTCGGTGATGCCCAGGAAGCCGAACACGGTCTTCAGGTAGCTTTCCTGGTGTTCCATGGCGTTGCCGGCGTCGCTGGTGGAATACACGCCGCCGCGGGTGGAGGCAACGATCACCGTCTTGCCACCGGCCAGGCCCACCGGGCCCTTGTCGGTGTACTTGAAGGTGCGCCCGGCCTGGGCGATGCGGTCGATCCAGGCCTTGAGCTGGCTGGGGATCGAGAAGTTGTACAGCGGCGCGCCCACCACGATCACGTCGGCCGCCAGGAACTGGCTGACCAGCGTTTCGGACACGGCGTTCTCGCGGCGCTGTTCGTCGCTCAGGTTGTCGGCATCGGGCGACAGGCGAAAGCCCAGCGATTGCGCCGACAGGTGGCTGGGCGCACTGGCGGCCAGGTCCAGGTAGTCCACCACGGTGCCTGGATGGGCGGCGCGCCACTGCGCGGCAATGCGCTCGGTCAGTTGGCGTGACACCGATGCGGTGCCCAGGATGCTTGAGTCAATATGCAGCAGTTTCATGAGGGTTCTCCGAGGGGTTACCGCAGCGTGCGGCGATGGATAGATTGTGCTGATGGGATGATTGATTGATAAGGTTCCGAATCTGCGATAGATTGTTCTGCCAATGAATCCAATAGGAGCCGCCATGCAGGACCTGAACGACATGCTGTACTTCGCCGAGGTGGTGGATCGGGGCGGCTTTGCTGCTGCCGGGCGGGCGCTGGGTGTGCCCAAATCGCGTCTGTCGCGCCGCGTGGCCGAACTGGAGGCGCGCCTGGGCGTGCGGCTGATGCAGCGCACCACCCGCAAGCTGTCGCTGACCGAAGCGGGCGAGCGTTACCACCGCCATTGCGCCGCCATGCGCGACGAGGCGGCGGCCGCCGCCGAGGCCGTGGCTCAGGCGCAGGCCGAGCCGCGCGGCACCATCCGCGTGGCCTGCCCCGTTACGCTGGCGCAGACCACGGTGGGCCCGGTGCTGCCGGTGTTTCTGGCGCGCTACCCGCAGGTGCGCGTGGATATGCGGGTCAGCAACCGCGTGGTGGATCTGGTGGAAGAGGGCGTGGACGTGGCGCTGCGCGTGCGCACCACGCTGGACGACAGCGGCAGCCTGGTGGTCAAGAACCTGGGCCTCACGCACACGCTGCTGGTGGGCAGCCCGTCGCAGCTGGCCCGCCAGGGCCGCCCGCGCACGGTGGACGACCTGGACCGGCTGGACACCGTGGCCATGTCGGCCGTGGACGGGCGGGCCACCTGGCAGCTGGTGGGGCCGGGCGGGGCGGTGCATTCGTTCACCCACCAGCCGCGCTACGTGGCCGACGACCTGCTCACGCTCAAGCTGGCGGTGGTGCGCGGCGCCGGCATCTGCGCCTTGCCCGACTACATGTGCCGCGAGGAGGTAACCGATCGCCGGCTGGTGGAGGTGCTGCCGGGCTGGGCGCCGCGCCCGGGCGTGCTGCATGCGGTGTTTCCCTCGCGCCGGGGCATGGCGCCGGCGGTGCGGCGGTTCCTGGACTTTCTGGGGGAACGCGCCTCCGTAGAAGGGCTGGCTGCGCCCGCGGCGGCGCTGAAGTAGCGGCGCGCAACCGGCCATCCCGGTGTAAGGTCTGGGGCCGCGCAACGACACCCATGCCATGAAAAAGACTGTTTTACTGATCGCCACCCACGCGGCCATGCTGGCCGCCGGATTTGCGCTGGGCGTCTATTTTTTGCCCATCCTGGCGGCGCCGCCGCCGCTGTCGCAAGCCCAGCTGGACGCCGCAGCCGCTGGCGCGGCCTGGCGCGCGAGCTTTCGCCGCGATCTGCCCGGCAGTGACGCGCTGCATTGGGGCGAGGGGGCCGTGACGGTCAGCACCACCCATGTGGCCCACCAGGGCCGTCTGGCACCCGGGCCGGCCTACCGCCTGTACCTCACGCCCCGGTTTGTGGATACGGGTGATGCGTTCCTTCAGGTCAAGGCGCAGTCCGTGGCGCTGGGTGATGTGAAGTCATTCGACGGCTTTATCGTGCCTGTGCCCGCCGGCGTGGACCTGGCCCGCTACCAGGGCGTGCTGATCTGGTGCGAGGCCTTCCAGCGGTTCATCACATCGGCGTCGTACCGCTGAGTGGTCTGGAACTTATCCCGGCCGGCGACCCCAAACCATCGCACAATGCCGCTGGGCGCAAAAGCCCGGTGATTGGTAAAGAAGCTGGAGGTCGCTTGATTCTGTTGAACTGGTTGGAAATGCACCCGCGCCGGGTGTTCGCTGCAATTGCTGTAGTTTGTGTGGCCATGCTGGCCTTTGGCCTGTACCTGCAGCACGTCGTGGGGCTGGAGCCTTGCCCCATGTGCATCGTGCAGCGTTACGCGCTGATCCTGGTGGCGGTACTGGCCGCGCTGGCAGCGGTGTTCAAGGGGCGGGGCGCCCACACGGGGCTGGGGGTGCTGGCGCTGCTGATGGCGGGCTTTGGCGCCTTTGTGGCGGCGCGCCAGAGCTTCCTGCAGTGGTACCCGCCCGAGGTGGTGTCTTGCGGGCGAGACTTCTACGGAATGATCGAGACCTTCCCGCTCAAGCGGGCCGTGCCCATGATCTTCAAGGGCAGCGGCGACTGCACCAAGATCGACTGGACCTTCCTGGGCCTGTCGATCGCCAACTGGTCGTTCGTCTGGTTCGCGGCATTCAGCGTGGTGTTTGCATTGCTGGTGTGGCGCCGTCTGGCGCACAAGCCCTGAACCTCAGGTGTTTGCGCGGCGGTAAAGCGCCAGCGACCCCGCCAGCGCCAGCAGCGCGCCGCCGCAGGCGCGGTCCAGCCAGCGCACGGCCGACGCCTTGAACAGCGCGACAAAGCGCGCGCCTGTCAGCGCATAAGCAAACATCACCGTGAAATCAATCGCGCAGAACACCGCGCCGATGGCCAGGTACTGCGGCGCCTGCGCGGCCTGCGCGTCAATGAACTGCGGCAGCAGCGCCGAGCAGAACAGGTAGCCCTTGGGGTTGGTCACGGCCACCAGGAAGGACTTCATGAAGATCGCGCGACCGGTAGCGCCCGCATGGGCAGCGTCCGCGGGCAGGTCGAACCCGCCCCTGGAGCGCAGCAGCCGCACCCCCAGCCACGCCAGGTAGGCCGCGCCCACCCACTTGAGCACGCTGAACCAGAACTCCGACGCCGCCAGCAGCGCGCCCAGCCCCAGCGCCACCGCCGTGACCAGCACCACGTCGGACGCCACGGCGCCCAGCATGCCCGGCACCGAGCGGCGCACGCCCACGCGCGCGCCATTGGCCAGCGCCAGCAGCACCGTGGGCCCGGGCGTGGCGATGGCGATCAGCGCCACGGTGGAAAACAGCAGCAGGGTGGTGGCGTCCATGCGGGGGGCGTCCTTTCAGGCGAGTTTCTTGACCAGCACCAGGCTCTTGCGGTCCCAGTTGTACTTGCGCTTGCGTGCCTCGGGCAGCCAGTCCGGGTCCGCCTGCACGAAGCCGCGCTTGAGGAACCAGTGCATGGTGCGCGTGGTCAGCACGAAGATGCTGTCCAGCCCCATGGCGCGGGCGCGCTGCTCGATGCGGCGCAGCACCTTTTCGCCGTCGCCCTGGCCCTGGCTCTGGGGCGACACGGTCAGCGCGGCCATCTCGGCCGTGCGGGCCTCGGGATAAGGGTACAGCGCCGCGCAGGCAAAGATCACGCCGTCGTGCTCGATGATGGTGTAGTTGGCCACGTCGCGTTCGATCTCGGTGCGGCTGCGCTTGACCAGCGTGCCGTCGCGCTCGAACGGCTCGATCAGCTGCAGGATGCCGCCCACGTCGTCGGGCGTGGCCTCGCGCAGCTCCTCGAGCTTTTCGTCGATCACCATGGTGCCCACGCCGTCGTGCACATAGATCTCCAGCAGCAGCGCGCCGTCCAGCGCAAACGGCAGGATGTGGCTGCGCTCCACGCCGGCCTTGCAGGCCTTCACGCAGTGCTGCAGGTAAAACGCCGTGTCGGTGGGGCGCTGGCCGGCAGGGACGTGCGCCAGCAACTGCTCGGCGGCCGCCAGCGGCAGCTCGGTGTCGATGGGGTTGTCCTCGCCTTCGGGCTCGTCCGGCTTGATGCGGATGCCCGGGATCTCGGTCACAAAGATCAGCTTGTCGGCCTGCAGTGCAATGGCCACGCTGGTGGCCACCTCCTCCATGGTCAGGTTGAAGGCTTCACCTGTAGGTGAAAAGCCGAACGGCGACAGCAGCACCATGGCGCCGAAGTCCAGCGTGCGCTGGATGCCGGCCACGTCCACCTTGCGGACCAGGCCGCTGTGCTGGAAGTCCACGCCGTCCAGCACGCCCACCGGCCGCGCCGTGATGAAATTGCCCGAGATCACCCGCACCGTGGAGCCAGCCATGGGTGTGTTGGGCAGGCCCTGGCTGAAGGCGGCTTCAATCTCATAGCGCAGCTGGCCCGCGGCCTCCTGGGCGCAGTCCAGCGCCACCTCGTCGGTGATGCGCATGCCGTGTGAATAGCGGGCCTCGTGGCCCTTGGCGCGCAGTTGTTCGTTCACTTGCGGGCGAAAGCCGTGCACCAGCACAATGCGCACGCCCATGCTCTGGATCAGGGCCAGGTCTTGCGCCAGGTGGGCCAGCTTGCCGGCGGCGATGGCCTCGCCGCAGATGCCCACCACAAAGGTTTTACCCCGGTGTGTGTGGATGTAAGGCGCCACGGAACGGAACCACGGCACGAAGGTGAAGTTGAAGACGGCGGACATCGGCAGGAGTGTAGTGGCGTTTGCGCCGGGCGACCGGCCCCGCTAGAGTGTGGAGTTTTGGGTCAGGCGGTACAGGGGATGGAAGCCATCGCAACAGGGTTCTGGGGCAGCTACTTCGGCACGGTGGGCCTGATGCTGGCGGGCTCCGCCTTTGCCTGGGCGCGCGGGCTGCGGCGCATCGGCATCAACGCCGCGCTGTCGGCGCTGGCGTCGGCCTTCTTTGTGGTCGCCTTTCTGGGCTGGCTGCCCGTGGGCGACCGCGACACTGCCGCGCGCGTGCTGGCCCATGTGGCGACCATCACATCAACCCTGCTGGCCTGGATGCTGCTGTACATGCTGGGCTTGCTGCGCCAGCGCCAGGCCGCGCGCAAGGCCACCGGCGCCCTGGTTTTTGGCGCATTCGTGGTGCTCATGGCCGGCTGGATGCTGCCCCCTGGCCAGGCGCTGGCGCTGAGCGCCGCCGTGGCCTGTGCCCTGGGCGTGCTGGCGCTGGGTACGGCGGTGCGCAGTGCGCTGCGCGGCGACCGGCTGACCTGGGCGGCGGTGGCGGCGGTGTTCTGCATGCTGGTGGCGCTGGCGGGCCTGAGCTGGACGGCCGTGTCGGGCGGGCGGGTGCCCTGGCAACTGCATGCCTTCAGCGCACTGGCCGCCACCGGCTACCTGGCCATCATTGCCGCCGTGCTGTGGGGGCGCTATTCGTACCTGATCGAGCTGCGCCAGGTCATGGCCTACGGCCCGGCTTATGACCCTGTCACGCGCATGCGCTCGCATGCCGAGACTGGCCAGATGGTGGGCGCGGCGTTTTACCGGCACGACGGCGAGCCGCTGTCGGTGGGCGTGGTGGCCGTTGCCATCAGCAACCTCTATGCACTGGAAAAGCTGCACGGCCGCGCGGCCGTCAACCATGCGCTGTTTGTCACGGCGGCGCGGTTGCGCCGATCGGTCAGCGGCGGGGTGGACATGGGCCGCCTGGGCGACGACGGTTTCTTGCTGCTGCTGCGCAACATGCGCAACCCCGAGCGGCTGATTCGCCTGGCGCGCGCCGTGGTGGCACGGCTGCAGCGGCCCGTGGCCCTGAGCACCAGCCGCGACCCGGCGGCGCTGGAATCGGGTCAGACCTACTGGGAGGCCGACGTGGGCGTGGGCGTGCTGGCCGCGGCCCACCCCAACATCCGCGCCGCCAGCGCCGTGGCCATGGCGCGCGCCATGTCGCGCAGCGCCTGGGCCTATGCCAGCCGGATCGCCTGGTATGACCAGGCGGCGGGGCAGATCGCGGAATTGCCGGCGGATGAAGCCGGCCAGAGCCGATAATCACGGGCTTTGAGCGCCCGAGCCTTGCCGTCCCTGAGCATTACCTTTCCCGAATCCCTGCCCGTCTCGGGCAAGCGCGACGAGATCATGGCCGCCATCGCGGCGCACCAGGTCGTGATCGTCTGCGGCGAGACCGGCTCGGGCAAAACCACCCAGTTGCCCAAGATTGCATTGGCCATGGGTCGCGGCAAGCTGAACGCGGCGCCGGGCCAGAAGGGCCAGCTCATTGGCCATACCCAGCCGCGTCGCATTGCCGCCAGCAGCGTGGCCAAGCGTATTGCCGAGGAGCTGGACACGCCGTTGGGCGAGGTGGTGGGCTACAAGGTGCGCTTTCAGGACCGGCTGAGCCGCGATGCGTCCGTCAAGCTCATGACAGACGGCATCCTGCTGGCCGAGACGCAGACCGATCCGCTGCTGAAGGCGTATGACACGCTGATCATCGACGAGGCCCACGAGCGCAGCCTGAACATCGACTTTCTGCTGGGCTACCTGCGCGAGATCCTGCCTCGGCGGCCCGACCTGAAGGTGGTGGTGACGTCGGCCACCATTGATGCGGACCGGTTTGCGCAGCATTTCGCTTCATCAAAAGGCCCGGCGCCCGTGATCATGGTGTCAGGGCGGATGTTCCCTGTGGAGCAGCGCTGGCGACCGTTCGAGGAAAGCCGCGACCACGACCTGAACGACGCCATCGCGGATGCGGTGGACGAACTGTGGCAGGGCGGTCCGGCGCAGGGCCGTCCCAAGCCGGACACGGCCCCCTCGGGGGGCAGCGACGACGCGAAGCGCGGAGCGTGGGGGCCACATATTGCGGGCGACATCCTGGTGTTTTTGCCGGGCGAACGCGAAATCCGCGAAGCCGCCGACCACCTGCGCAAGCACCTGTCGCACAGTCCCCTGACGCGCACCGCCGAGGTGCTGCCGCTGTTTGCGCGCCTGTCCCAGGCCGAGCAGGACCGGGTGTTTGACAGCCACACGGGCCGACGCATCGTGCTGGCGACCAACGTGGCCGAGACTTCGCTGACGGTCCCCGGCATCCGCTATGTGATTGACGCCGGCACGGCGCGCGTGAAGCGCTACAGCTTTCGCAGCAAGGTCGAGCAACTGCTGGTCGAGCCCGTGAGCCAGGCTGCAGCCAACCAGCGCGCGGGCCGCTGCGGCCGGGTGGCCAACGGCATCTGCATCCGGCTGTACGACGAGCGGGACTTCAGCAGCCGCCCGCGCTTTACCGACCCCGAGATCCTGCGCAGCTCGCTGGCGGGCGTGATCCTGCGCATGAAGTCGCTGCACCTGGGCGATGTGGCGCGCTTTCCGTTCATCGAGCCGCCGTCCGGCCGCGCGATTGCCGACGGCTACCAGCTGCTCAGTGAGCTGGGCGCGGTGGATGACGCCAATGAGCTCACGCCCATGGGCCAGGAGCTGGCCCGCCTGCCGCTGGACCCGCGCGTGGGCCGCATGATCCTGGAGGCACGTGCCCGCGGCGCGCTGGACGAGGTGCTGGTGATCGCCAGCGCCCTGAGCGTGCAGGACGTGCGCGACCGCCCGATGGACGCGCAGCAGCAGGCCGACCAGGCCCATGTGAAGTTTGATGACGAGAAGAGCGAATTCAGCGGCTACCTGAAGCTGTGGAAGTGGATCAACGATGCCCGCGGAGGGCAGGGCAAGGAACACAAGCTCAGCCACCGCCAGTACGAGCAGCTGTTGCGCCAGAACTTCGTCAGCGTGCGGCGTGTGCGCGAATGGCGCGACATCCACACCCAGCTGCATACCGTGGTGGCCGAGCACAAGTGGCGGCTGAACACCACACCGGCCAACTACGAGGAGTTGCACAAGTCCATGCTGGCTGGCCTTTTGGGCAACATCGGCTGCAAGCTCGAAGATGAGGACGTTTACCTGGGTGCCCGTGGCATCAAATTTCAACGTCACCCCGGCGCCCACCTGAGCAAGAAGCCCGGGCGCTGGATCGTGGCGGCGGAGTTGGTGGAAACCACCCGCCTGTTTGGCCGCGGCATCGCCAACATCGACCCGCAGTGGATCGAGCAGGTGGCGGGGCATCTGCTGAAAAAGCAGCTGCTGGACCCGCACTGGGAGAAAAAGTCCGCCGAGGTCATGGCGCTGGAGCGCGCCACGCTGTACGGCCTGGTGGTGTACAGCGGGCGGCGCGTGAATTTTGGCCGGGTGGACATGCAGGCCGCGCGCGAGGTGTTCATCCGCGAAGCGCTGGTGGCCGGCCAGTGGGACACCAAATTGCCGTTCCTGGCGGCCAACCACAAGTTGATCCGCCAGGTGGAGGAAATGGAGCACAAATCCCGCCGGCAGGACGTGCTGGTGGACGACGAGCTGATCTTTGCCTTTTACGACCAGCAGGTGCCGCCCGATGTGTACAGCGGCCATACTTTTGAGGCCTGGTATCGCGAAGCGGTGCGCCAGCAGCCCGACCTGCTCAAGCTCACGCGCGACGAGCTCATGCGCCACGAGGCCGCCGGCATCACGACCGATGCCTTTCGCAAGACCCTGCGCCTGGGTGGGGTGGACTGCGCCGTGGCCTACCTGCACGAGCCGGGTGATGCGCGCGACGGCGTGACGGTGACGGTGCCGCTGTTTGTGCTCAACCAGGTGAGCGACGAGCGCTGCGAATGGCTGGTGCCCGGCATGCTCAAGGACAAGGTCCAGGCCCTGCTCAAGAGCCTGCCGCAGCGCCCGCGCTCGCGCTTTGTGCCCTTGCCCGAATCGGCGGCGCGGCTGGCGGCGCTGCTCAATGAGCCGCACGCATTTGGCGCGGGCTCACTGACTGACGCGCTGCTCAAGCTGGTGCGCGACCAGACCAGCCTGGACGTCAAGCGGGCGGACTTCAAGCTGGACATGCTCAGCCCCCACCTGTTCATGAACTTCCGCGTGGTGGACGAGCACGGCCGCCAGCTGGGCACGGGCCGCAACCTGGGGGCGCTGAAGGCCGAGCTGGGCGCGCAGGCGCGCGGGGCGTTCCAGGCGCTGGCGGGGCTGAAGGTCAAGTCGGACCCATCCCCCGCTGGGGGAGGGCGGGGTGGGGGCGGGGCGGCGTTGCAGCCCCAGCCTCGGCCTGCCGGCCCCCCTCCCGGCCTCCCCCCAGCGGGGGGAGGAGTAAGACACACCACCTGGACCTTTGGTGAATTGTCCGAGCTCATGGAAATCCGCAAGGGCGGCCAGACGCTGATCGGCTTTCCGGCGCTGGTGGACCAGCGCGACGCGGTCACGATCGAGGTGTTTGACGAGCCGCAGGTGGCCGCCGCGAAGCACCGTGCCGGCCTGCGCCGGCTGTTTGCGCTGCAGATCCGGGACGCGCTGAAGTACCTGGAAAAAAACATCCCCGATCTGCAGAAAATGGCTGTGGCCTACATGCCGCTGGGTACGCAGGAAGATCTGCGCGAGCAGATCATCGACGTGGCGCTGGACCGCGCCTTCCTGCTGGACCCGCTGCCGCAGGACGAGGCGGATTTCAAACGCCGGGTGGAAGAGGGCAGGGCCCGCCTGACCTTGATTGCCAACGAGGTCGCGCGCCTGGCCGCGACCATCCTGATTGAATACGCGGCGGCGGCCCGCAAGCTCAAGGACACCAGAAACCAGCCCGACGCCACCGCCGACGTCGCCCAGCAGCTGCAGCGGCTGGTGCCCAAGCGCTTCATGGCCGCCACGCCCTGGCCCCAGCTGCAGCACTTTGCGCGCTACCTGAAGGCCGTGACGCTGCGCCTGGACAAGCTGCGCACCGACCCGGCGCGTGACGCCGCCAGGCTGGCCGAGCTGCGGCCGCAGGAGCAGCGCTACTGGCGCCTGGTGGCCGAGCGCAAGGGCGCGGTGGACGAGCGCATGCAGGAGCTGCGCTGGCTGCTGGAGGAACTGCGCGTGAGCTTTTTTGCGCAGGAACTGCGCACACCGCAGCCTGTGAGTGTGAAACGCCTTGACAAGGTGTGGGCACAACTGGGAACCTAGGGGCCTGTTGGGATGCTTGGAGCGGGGCCGTCGGCCTCGTCAACAAGACTATGGCATTGACACTGGCTGTACTCGGTCCGGTGAACGTCCGCTTCGCGCAAGCGCAGGTGGCGCTGCCCGCCAAGGCGCAGGCGCTGCTGGTGCTTCTGGCGCTGGAGCAACGGCCGATGCGCCGTGAATTGCTTGCCGACATGTTTTGGGGTGAAACCGGCGAACGCGGTGCGCGGGCCAACCTGCGGCTGGCGCTTTCGCGCCTCAGGCAGGAATTGCCAGGCCTGATCAGCGCGGACCTGCAGTCCGTCAGCCTGCAGACCGAGCTGGTTGGCGAAGTGGATGCCTTGAGCCTGCTGCGTGCGGCGACATTGACGCCCCGGCCCCCGGCCGCGGCATTGCAGGATGCAATAGCTGCGTACCGCGGCACGTTCCTCCAGGATTTCGTGCTGCATGATTGCCCGGAGTTCGAGGATTGGGTGGCTGCGCAGCGTCAGCGCATTGATCGCCATGCGGTGGTGCTCCTGCGCGAGCTGGTCCAGGCCGCGCGCGCTCGGGGCGATGTCATCGCCGAGCGGCATAGCCTGGAACTCTGGACGGAGATTGAGCCCTGGAATGAAGATGCCGTTGCGCCGCTGGTCCAGCTGCTTTCGGCCCAGGGCGCGCAGGCCTTGGCGCTGGACCGCCTCGCTGCCTGCCGGCAATCGCTCGCCGAAGTCTGCGGCACGCGTCCGTCCGACGCGCTGGTCGCATTGGAGGCCACGGCGCAACGCCCGCCGTCCTCGGGCCTGGCGAGCCTGCACGCGCAGCGTGACACTTCGCCGGTGGCCCTGGCGTCAACCGATGCAGCGCCGTTGGTCCATGACGTGGCGGGCGGCCTTTTTGGCCGGTCCAGGGACCTGAACCTGGTACGCGAAAAGATCCTGCAAGGCGAACGGCTGGTCATGCTGCTCGGCCCGGCCGGGGTGGGCAAGACACGGCTTGCGCGCGCGGTTGCGCAGGACGCCGCGGCGAGCTACCCCCATGGGGTCGTCACCTGCAGTTTTGACCACATGGACCCAGGCGCCGACCCCGACGCGAGCCAGAACCATTTCATCGCCACACTGGGCACGACGCTGGGTCTGGATCTGTCGCAGACCGTGCAACCCCTCGCTTTGCTGTGCGACCACCTGAGCACGCTGCGCGCCATCCTGTGCCTGGACGGTCTGGAAGCGTGCGAAGCTGCCGCGCCCATGGTGGCCCGGGTGCTGGACGCCGCGCCCGGTTGCCTGCTTCTGGTGACTTCGCGGACCTGGCTGCCGCTCATGGTCGGCTGGGCCCATGAGCTCAAGGGCCTGGACAGCGAGGTCGGCCCGATGGCGCAGGCGCCCGCCGTCGGGCTGCTGCTGGCATGCGCGCAGGCCGCCGGCGCGCTCCTGGACGCAACCGGAGACCAGGCACAGCTGGTACGCCTGACCCGGCTGCTGGACGGCTCTCCCCTGGCGATCCAGTTCGCGGCTCAATCGCTGTGCCTGTACTCTCCCCGCCAGCTTGCCGACCGGCTGGTTGCCGGCGCATGGCCGCAGGCATCACATGAGCTGCCGGGCTACCGTCACCGCAGCCTGGACGAGGTCATGGCGCAGGTTCGCGCGCAAATGACGCCGGATCTGCAGCGCGCCTGGGCCCGGTGCGCGCTCTTCAAGGGGTCGTTCACGTTGGCATGGGCGCGTGAATGCGCGGGCGTGACCGAGTCCCAGCTCGCGGACCTGCGTGACCGCTTCGTGCTGGCGCGCGAGCCGCAGGAACGGCTGCGCATGCACGAACTGACTCGCCAGTACGGCCTGTGCGTGCTGGACGGCATGGCCGAGGCCGACGACGACCGGCTTCGCTTTGCCCGGGCGGCGCTGGCCCGGCTTGTGCAATTGCTCCCTGCGTTGCGGGATGTGGACTTCGCCGTCGTGGAACTGCTCAAGCCCGAGGTCAGTACCCTGGCTTCGGCATTCGAGATGGCCCTGCAATCGGAAGCGCCCGAGGACATCCACGCTGCGGTGGAGGCCTTGTCGCGGGCATACCACCGGCTGGGATGGCAATACGCCGCGTTGACCGTGCTGGAGTCCGCGCTGGAGCGCCATCGCGGCGCGGACCCGGTCTGGCTGATTCCGTGGCACCGGATGGCAGGCGAGGCAGCGCGAAGCCTCTACGGGTACCAGCGCGCTGACGTGCACTTCAAAAAGTCCGTGCAGCTGGGCGGCACCGCGTTGGCGCGCGGTCGCTGGAAGCCCTGGCTCGTGGGTGCATCGGCCTGCCTGAAAGCATTGGCGGCCCGACCGTGCGCCACGGCGGCGCAGCGCAATGCCCAGCGCATGCTGGCGCATTCGATTTCTGAAATGCTCCGTCCGCGGTACCTCAACGGTTCGCCCCTGCCGGAATTGCTGTCCGGCGTGGCCCAGGCCTGGCTGGCCGCGCGGCGGTCGGCCAGCACCGATGCGCGCCTGACCGTGATGCTGCGCTTGCTGAGATTCCTGCCCACCGATGTGCCCGCGGTCTTCACCGCCCGGCTCATGAAGGGCATCCGTGAGACTTTGCCGCAGGTGGATCCGGTGCATGCGGCGTACGCGACGCTTGAAACCGGCCTGATACTGGTCAACTACGGTGTCTGGGCCGAGGCTGAGTCATACCTGCGGCGCGCGTCCCATTCCCTTGCCGCGCTGGGCGACGGATACCATTCTCTGGAATGCCTGTGCGAGCTCCATGTGGCTCAGATGCACGCCGGAGACTTCGCGCGCGCAACGCATGAAGTGGACGACACGATCAACCGGGCGCGACAGATGAACCAGCCCAGCGTGTTGCGCTGGATGTTGCTGACGCGGCTGCAGCTGTGGTTGCGAACGGGCGGTGGATCCGCGCAGGAGCTGAGCGCCTGCATGGGCGAAGTCCACTCGATCCCGACATTCAAGTCGCCAGTCGAGGAACTGAGCGTGCGTGGCCACGAAAGCATGCTGGCGTGCCGCAACAGCCAGACCGAGGGCGTGCTGGCGCATGCAACGGCGGTTTTGCAGATCGCGCGTCGCATGGGTGCGGGGCGCATTCACGTGCTGGTCACCATGGCGCTGACGCTGGATGCGACCATGTTTCTGTGCTTTGCGCCGGATGCGGACCCACGCCTGTGCAGCGTCGCGCAGGCGCTCGCGGACCAGTTCGGCGTGATCTCCAGGAACATGGGCATATTCGGACCGCGTCGGCTCCTGTATCGGGGCCAGGCGGCCGCGCTGGCGGGCCGCGGCGCGGCCGCGCTACGCGCGTGGCAGGCAGGGCTGGCGCTGGCCCGAGGCAGGACGCTGGACTACGATCTGGCCCGACTGAACTGGATGCTGTCGCTTTACCTGGATGGCGAAGCCGGTGCCCGTCACCGCGCGGCGGCGCATGAGCTGTTCGCGCGATGCGCGGTGCGGTCGCCGTATCCGTTCGTGCCCGCGGCGCCGGGGTGATATCTTTGACCTTCATCCCTTGCGGATTCAATGACAAGCGAGGAGGAACGGCAGGACATGTCCGCGGAATTGACGTTGCTGGTAATGGGGCCGCTGGAAATCCGCAGCGACGGGGCGCCTGTGTCGCTGCCGGCCAAGACGCAAGCCTTGCTGGTCTACCTGGTCATGACAGGCCGGCGCGCGCGCCGTGAAGCGCTGGCCGACATGTTCTGGGGTGACACCGGCGAGGACGGCGCCCGCGCGAACCTGCGCCTGGCCCTGACCAAACTGCGCCAGGCGCTGCCGGGCCTGGTGGATGCGGATGCCGAGAGCGTGGGGTTGGTCCAGGCGCAACGCCTGGATGTGGATGCCTTGCAGTTGCTGCGCACCGTGGATGCGCTGCTGCAGCGCCCGCTGGAGGAGCAGGAGGCCGCGGTGGCCCGCTACCGGGGGCCGTTTCTCCAGGATTTCGTGCTGCGTGACTGCGCCGGATTCGAGGACTGGGTCAACAGCGAGCGCCAGCGGATTGATCGCCGCGTTGTGGTGCTGCTGCGTGAACTGGTGCAGGCTGCCCGGCGCGCGGCCAAGCCCGCGCGCGAGATCCTGCACCTCTCGCAGTGGGCGCGCATCGAGCCCTGGAACGAAGAGGTGCAGATGCCGCTGATCCGGCTGCTGGCGCAGACAGGTGCCACCGCTGCTGCCCTGGACAGCTTCGAGCTTTCGCGCCGGGCGATGGCTGAAGAGCTTGGCGTGAAACCTTCCGTGGCCCTGGCGATGCTGGCGGACAAGGTGCGCCGGGGCGAGGTGGGCGCTTCGCCCGCGCCTGATCCGGTGGTTGCCGCGCATCCCGCCCCGACCGCCGTGCCCGCCGGCAAGCCTCAGACCCTGTATGGTCGCGAGGAGGACATCCATCTCGTACACGAACGCGTGCGCCAGGGCGACCGTCTGATTTTGTTGCTGGGCCCCGCGGGCGTGGGCAAATCCAGCCTGGCGGCTGAACTGTCGCGTCGCCTGGCCCCCGGGTATGAGCACGGGCGCGTGACCTGCGGCTTTGACTTCCTTGAGCAGCATGACAATGAACAGGCCAGCCAGGACCATTTCGTCAGCGTCCTGGGCACGGCGTTGGGGCTGGGTCTCACGCTTACCGCGCAACCGCTGCCCATGCTGAAGACCCATCTGTCCTCGCGCCGCATCCTGATGGTGCTTGACGGATTTGAGGCCTGCATCAATGCGACCACTGTCCTGTCTGAACTGCTTCTGGCGGCACCGGGCTGCTTGTTCATTGTGACTTCCCGCACCCGGCTGCCCATGGCCTACGGGTGGGTTCATGAGTTGCGAGGGCTCGCTGCCGCGCGACCGGGGGAACGCGAGCCAGGCCTGGCGCTGCTGCTGGACTGCGCGCGGCGCATCGGGGTGGAGCTGGACGGGATGGATCCACACTCGCGGGAAGATCTCACGTACCTTGTGCACCTGCTGGACGGCTCCCCACTCGCCATCCAGTTCGCGGCGCAGTCGCTGCGCGTGCTGTCGCCGGCGCAGCTCGTGCAAAGGCTCGAGCAGGGCGAATGGCTGGATTCCAGCCTGCACCTGCCCGAATACCGTTACAACAGGATGCAGGACGTGATGGCGGACATGTGGAGCCAGTTGCGCCCCGAGCTGCGGGATGCGTGGATGCGCTGCGCGCTGTTCAAGGGACCGTTCGACCTGGACTGGGCTCATGACTGTGCCGGGGTGGACGACAGGCTGCTGGCGCAGTTGATGGAGCGGTCCATCCTGGGCCGGGAGACCCAGGGCCGCCTGCGCATGCATGAGCTGACACGCCAGTACGGATTGCGCATGCTCGACGAATTGCCGAAAGCCCAGGCGCTGCGAAGCACGTTCTGCCAGGCAGCCTTGGCCCGCCTGGTGGCTCTGTCCGACCAACTGCTGCGCGAGGACGCGGTCGCGCTGCACAAGCTGCAACCCGAGATCGCCACACTGGCAGCAGCGTTTGACGAGGCGCTGATGACTTCATCACCCGAGGAGATCCACGCGCCTTTGCTGGCCTTGCAGCGCCTGTACCACCGGCTGGGCTGGCACAAGACATCGGCGCGACTGGTGGACGCCGTGCTGGCGCACCATGCAAGCGCTCCCGTGGGTTGGCGCATCATCTGGCACTACATGGCCGGCACCGTGGTGCACAACCAATATGGCTACCAGAGCGAGACAGCGCACTTCAAGACGGCCGTGGCATTGGGCGGCGTGCGGCTGCCGCCACCTGGGGCCAGCGCCTGGCTGCTGTCCCTGCGCAGCCTGCTCCGCGCGCTGGTGGCCCGGCCGCTGGACGATGAACTCGCGCGCGGTGCACAGCGCGCCCTGACGCACTGCCTGCTGGCCCTGGCGCTGCCGCTGTATGTGCATGGCGAACGGGTTTCGCAACTGCTGGCTTACCTGTGCGCCGCCGCGCTGGCCGCCCGGCGCTCGGGCCATGCCGACGCGCATCTGGCGGTGCGAATCCGTGTGCTGGCCATCGACAGGATTCGCCGCTTTCCGCGCCTTCAGGCAGCACTGGTTCGCTGGACACGCAACTGCATGACGCAGGTTGACCCGGTTCACGAGGCGTTCGCGCTGGACCACATGGTGATGATCTACATTCGCGGCGGCAGATGGGCCGAAGCATTGGCCCAGTTGCGGCGAACGTCACGCACCCTGGCGGCGATGGGATATGGCTATGACGCGCTGGAGTGCGAGGGCAGGCGAAATTTCGTGCTGCTTCATAAGGGTGATTTCAACGAACTGCTGCGTGAAGTGGCTCAGGCCGAGGCCGAAGCGCGCCGTATCCAGCAGCCGATGATCCTGCGCTGGGCTCTGCTTTTCAAGATGCAGGCGCTGCTCAGGACCCGACGCGGCACCGTGTCACAAGCGCTGGAGTGCCTGCATGCTGTCCATGCCATCCCGGTTCGGCGGGTGCTGCTGGAGGAGGTGCGGGTGGGCGCCCATGAGGCGCTGTGCCTTGCGGCCCAGGGCGACGTTGCCGGCGTGCTGGAGCGTGCTCGCGATATCCTGCCGCGCACCCGCCATATCACCGGCCGCTTTCATTCGATGGCGCCGTTGGCCGTGCTGGTGGACGCGGTGCTGCACGTGGCCACCGACCCGGCGCTGACCAGTGATGCGGCCCGGGACATGGCCGCGTCGCTGGCGGACCGGTTTTCCGCGATGTCGCGTGGCATGCAGATCCTCGCGCCGCGCAGCCATCTTTACCGGGGCATTGCCGCCTTGACGGCTGGTCACACTCCCCGCGCCGTGCAGTGGTGGCAGCGCGGGCTGCAGTGCTCGGGCGCCGAGGAACTGGCCTATGACAGCGCCCGGCTGCACTGGATGCTGGCCTTGAACGCGGCGCAGGACGAGCAGGCAGACCATGCTGACAAAGCGCAAGCACTGTTCGCCCGATGCGGCGTGCTGGGTCCGCCTTACCCGTTTTTGCCGTCTGCCCCCGTCAGATCCGGCCCATGAGCACCAGAATCAGGACAACGGCGACGACCAGCCCCAGCCCGCCGGTAGGGCCATAGCCCCAGCCGCGGCTGTAGCCCCAGGTGGGCAGCGCGCCGATGAGCAGCAGGATGAGGACGATGAGCAGAATGAAAGACAGGGACATGATGTTCTCCTTGGAAGTTGTGCATCCAGTCTTTCATTGCTGCCCAAGGCCCGCCGACAGGCTTTGCCTTGCGGTGCCGTAGGGGCTTTCCTGCGTTGGTGTAGTCAGGCGCCGCGCTGCAACGCGGCGATCGTCCCGTTGGCCAGACGCACGCGTTCGGCCATGGTGCGCATCACGAACGCATGGAACTGCATGGCCGTGTCGGGCGCGTGCAGGTGCAGGCCCTCCAGCGCGTGGCGCGTCAGGGTCCACACCACCGAGCCGGTCTCGGCGGTCACGGTGGCCGAGCGCGCGGCGCTGGAATACAGCGCCATCTCGCCCACGATGTTGCCGCCCATCAGGCTGGCCAGCCGCTGGCCCTGGTGCTGCCCGCGCAGCGTGACCGCCAGGCGGCCGGTTTCCACCAGGTACAGCGCGCCGTTGGAGGGCTCGCCCTGGGTCATGAGCACGCCGCCTTCGGGCAACTGCTGGCGCTGCAGCAGCGGCATGAGCCGCTCGCAATGGACTGCGTCGCCGAATTCGCGCAGCAGCCAGGCCGCCAGCGGCTCCTGCGCGCCCATCGGGTCCTGGTTATGGGCGCGCAGCAGGTGTTCCTCGGCGGCATCCAGGGCCCGCTCCAGCGTGGGGTGAGCTGCGCAAGCCGCGGCGTTGTCCGACAGCGCCAGCAGCGTCTCGCGGTTGAGTCCGCACATCAGCAGCGTGACGCCCGCGGCCTGCGCGAGCTGGCCGATCTTGGCGAAGGTGAGGGCGGCCGATGAATCGGCGCCCGCCACATGGGTGAAGTCAAGCACCAGCACCCGCCCCGGGGCCGGCGATGCATCGACGAACCCGCGCACCCGCTCCAGCACACTGCTGGAGGTGCCGAAGAAGATCACACCGCGCAGCACCAGCACGCGGATGTCGCGGCCATGCCGGGCCAGCAGCTGCCGGTGCAGCACCGGCCGCGCCACCGAGCTGTGCAGCTGGGTGCCGTCCAGGTCGTGCTGCACCACGCCCACCCGGCTGTAGTTGAAGGCGAAATTCAGGCAGCTGGCCAGAACGCCGGCCAGCACCGCCACGGTAAAGCCGATGGTGGCCGTGATGCCCAGGATGATGACAACCAGTGTCCAGTCAACCAGCGACAGGCGTTTGCGGCCGTCAACCACCCATTCATGCAGGATGGCCAGGCCCAGGTAGAGCAGGAAGGCCGCGGGCACCACCTTGGGCACCCAGCCCAGCAGCACGCCGGCGCCGGCCAGCGCGAGCGCGCACACGCCGGCGGCCAGCATGCCGGCGGCGCGCGTGCGCGCGCCACTTTCCAGCAGCACCGCGCTGCGCCCGACGGACACCAGGCTCAGGTAGCCGCCGAGCGACGCGCACAGCAGGTTCAGCCAGCCATGGGTGCGCAGTTCATGGTCCAGCGAGATATCGCGCCGCGACATGACCTCCAGCCCGGTGGCGCCCAGCAAAACGGTGATGATGGCGACGGCGGCCACGGCCAGCATGTCCAGCCACTGGCCCGCCAGCCAGCGCCAGTCGGTGCCAGCCGCGTCCAGCCACTGCCAGGGCGGCGCCCACTGCACCGGCGCCGACTCAAACAGCCAGCCGGCCGCGCGTGCCGCATCCGGCGGCAAGCCCGCCAGGTGCAGCCCGGCCAGCACCAGCGCCATGCCGCCCAGCAGCAGGCCAGGCAACACCGCAGGGTGGCTGCGTCGGCGCAGCAACACGAAACAGCCGCCCGAGAGCAGCAGCGTGATCCACAGGCGGGGGTCGGCCAGGGCGGCAGGCAAGCCCGCGAACAGCGCTGGCCCGCCGGGCAAGTCCACCGCCACGCGCAGCGCGCCCGAGGCGATCAGCCAGCCGGTGGACGCCAGAAAGCCGCCGATCACCGGGTAGGGGATGTAGCGCACCGCCCGGCCCATGCGGCCAAAGCCCAGCGCAAGGAACAGCACGGCGCACAACAGCGTGGTGAGCAGCAGCAACGCGAGCACGCTGCCGCTCGCCTGGCTTGTGCCCGCCAGGGCCACGCTGGCGGCCATGGCCGCCAGGATGGAGGTGGTGTTGCCGTCCGGACCACCAATGGCAAAGGGCAGCTGGCTGCGCCAGGACAGCCAGAACGCGCCAATCATGGCGTTGACCAGGCACAGGCCCAGGCCCAGGGGCAGCAGCGCGTGCAGGGGCCCGGCGAACAGCAGCGCCGCATACGACAGCGCGTAGGCCACCGCCACCATGCCGGCCACCGCGCCGCCGGCGGCTTCGCGGGTCCAGCCGGAAGCGGTGGCGCGCGGGGTGGCGGATGGGCCGGCGGGCAACGCCATGTGCGTCAGAGCCGGGCCAGGCGCTGCAGCGCGGTGTTCAGCGTTTCGTCCTTCTTGGCGAAGCAAAAGCGCACCACGCGCTGGTCAAAGCCGTCACCGTAGAACGCCGACAGGGGAATGGCCGCCACGCCGATTTCGGTGGTGAGCCATTTGCAGAAATCGGCCTCGCTCAGATCGCTGACCTGCGAGATGTCCACGCACTGGAAATAGCTGCCCTGGGTGCCCAGCACCTTGAATCGCGTGCTGCGCAGGCCGTCGCGGAACAGGTCGCGCTTGCGCTGGTAGAACGCCGGCAGGTCCAGGTGGGGGGTGGGGTCCGCCATGTATTGGGCCAGACCATGCTGGACCGGCGTGTTGACGGTGAACACATTGAACTGGTGGACCTTGCGGAATTCCGCGCTCAGGGATGCGGGGGCGGCCACGTAGCCTACCTTCCAGCCGGTCACGTGGTAGGTCTTGCCGAAGCTGGAGACGATGAACGCCCGCGCGGCCAGGCCGGGAAAGCGCGCCGCGCTCTGGTGCTGCTGGCCGTCAAACACCATGTGCTCGTACACCTCGTCGCTGATCAGCAGCACGTCGGTGGGCGCCAGCAGGTCCTGCAGCGCCAGCATTTCCTCGCGCGACCAGACGGTGGCGCTGGGGTTGTGCGGGCTGTTGACCAGGATGGCGCGGGTTCTGGGGGTGATGGCCGCGGCAATCTTGCCGAAATCGGGGCGGAAGGTTCCCGGCGTGAGCGGCACGCGCACCACGGTGCCACCGGCCAGCTCGATGTTGGGCACGTAGCTGTCGTAGCAGGGCTCCAGCACGATCACCTCGTCGCCCGGACGCACCACCGCCAGGATGGCCGTGATGATGGCCTGCGTGGCACCGGCGGTGACCGTGATTTCGGTGGTGGCGTCGTACCGGCGGCCGTACATCGCTTCGATCTTGGTGGCGATAGCCTCGCGCAGCACGTGCACGCCGGTCATGGGCGGGTACTGGTTCAGGCCCTTGACCATCGCGTCGGTCACTGCGCCTACAAGCCTGGGGTCGCAGTCAAAGTCCGGAAAGCCCTGACCCAGGTTGACCGCGCCCTTTTCGGCGGCCAGCTGGGACATGACGGTAAAGATGGTGGTGCCGACGGCGGGCAGCTTGGTCTGCAGGACGGGGGTACGTTCGGTTACTGGGGTGTTCATGGCGGTGTCAGAGCTCGTAATCGTTCACGTGGCCGGTCATAGCTTTTGCTATGAGGTTGCGGTCTAGCCGGTCGCTGAGCAGCTCGGCGAATTTGAAGACGAAGTTTCGCAGGTAGGCGCTGCGCTTGAACGCTACGCGCGCCACGTTCTGGCCAAACAGGTGACCCAGCGGGCGCACCAGCAGGTCGCCGTTGCTGCCGTCGTCGCGCACGGCCATCTCGGCCACGATGCCGATGCCCAGGCCCAGGCGGACATAGGTCTTGATCACGTCCGAATCGATGGCTTCCAGCGCAATGCGCGGCGCGAGCTTCTTCTGGGCAAAGGCGGCGTCAATGCGCGTGCGGCCGGTAAACGACGGGTGGTAGGTGATGATGGGCTCGGCTGCCAGGTCTTCCAGCGAAATGCGGTCCTTTCTGGCCAGCGGGTGCGTGAGCGGCAGCACCAGCACATGCTGCCATTCGTAGCAGGGCAGGGTGACCAGATCGGGGTAGTCGGACAGCGATTCGGTGGCAATGCCGATCTCGGCCACCTCGTCCAGCACCATGCGCGCCACCTGGTCGGGCGAGCCCTGGTGCAGGCTCACGTTGACCTTGGGGTAGGCCTCGC
The DNA here is from genome assembly GCA_050247515.1 of Ramlibacter sp. Taxonomy (GTDB): domain Bacteria; phylum Pseudomonadota; class Gammaproteobacteria; order Burkholderiales; family Burkholderiaceae_C; genus RAM1. Next base: position 248,853 of record JBFWUB010000004.1, read on the forward strand.
GCAGTTTGGCCACCGGCACCGGCAGTACGTAACGCGCCTGCGTGTGGGTGGTGGCGATGGACAGCGTGCCGCTGTCCTCGGCGCTGAACTGCTCGCCAATGCGCCGGAGGTTGCCGACCTCGCGCAGGATCAGGTCGATGCTCCTGAGCACATGCTGGCCGGGCTCGGTCACGCGCTTGAGGCGTTTGCCGTGGCGCGCGAAGATTTCCACGCCCAGCTCCTCTTCCAGTTCGATGATGGCCTTGGACACGCCCGGCTGCGAGGTGTGCAGCGCCTTGGCAGCTTCGGTCAGGTTCAGGTTGCGCCGGACCGCTTCCTGGACAAAACGGAACTGATGCAGGTTCATATTGAATTTCTACTAAAACTGAAATTCATTATGCCTCAGGGGTCTATCAAACGCTGCGTGCAGGTTCCAGTGCCAGGGTAGCCAGCAGTTCTATCACGCGGGCATCTTCACCCACGGCGGGCGGCAGCTCAAATGCCGTGGCCGGGTGGTCAGCGCGGAGCTGTGCCACCAGAGCGGGCAGGTCCTCGCGCGCGTGCCGGCCCGTGCCCAGGAACATCGGCACGATGCGCACCGACGTGGCGCCGGCCGCCACCAGCTCGGCCGCGGCCTGCGGCAGGGCCGGCGTGCTGAGCTCCAGGTAGGCGCAGCGCACCGGCACATGCGGCGCCAGGGCGCGCATGCGCGCGGCAACGGCCTCGACCGGGCGGTGCCAGAGCGGGTCGCGCGAGCCGTGCGCAAAAAGAATCACGCAGTACATCGCCGCTACCTTCGCAGCACCAGCCAGCCAAAGGCCGCCAGCGACACCATCGAGTAGATCAGCCCCGGCGCGGCGGCCGTCAGCCAGGGCCACCAGTTCTGCAGGTTGCCGATGTACCCGAACACGTTGTTCAGCAGGAAGAAGCTGATGCCCACCAGCACGCCGCCAAACACATAGGTGGTGATGCTGCCGCTGCGAAAGTGCAGGTAGGCAAACGGCAACGCCAGCGCCACCATCACCAGGCAGCTCAATGGATAGAACACCTTGCGCCAGAACTCGATTTCGTAGCGCTGCGAGGTCTGGCCATTGGCGCTCAGGTGCTGGATGTACTGGAACAGCGCGATGGTGCCCATGCGGTCGGGTTTGAGCAGCGCCACGGACACCATCTCGGGGCTGATGCCGGTGGGCCAGCGGAAACTGTCGATGCGCCGGCGTTCGACCTTGATGCCGGCGTCCGCGCCGGTGCCCGTGGCCCGCGGGGTGAATTCGCTGCGCTCGGCGTCCCGCAGCGTCCAGGAATCAGCGGCGCCGAAACTGGCGCGCGGCGCCTGTGTCTGTGATACCAGCGCACCACGGGCGTCAAACTCGAAAATGCGCACGCCCTGCATGTCGCCGTCGGGTGACAGCGCGCCCACGTTGACGGTGTAGGCATTTTCTGCCTGGCGCTCCTTGATCCAGGCGCCCGTCTGGCCCACGGTAATGCGGCCCTGGTAGCGGGTCTTGAGCAACTGCGCCGAGCGGTCCGCGATGGGCGCGAGGTAGTCGCCCGTGGCAAAGGTGAGCAGCACGAACACCAGCCCCAGGCTCATCAGCATGCGCAGGGCCTTCCAGGGGCCCAGGCCACTGGTGCGCAGGATGGTGTATTCCGAACTCTGGGCCAGCCGCGCCATGACGAAAATCGTGCCGATCAGCACGGCGATGGGCAGCAGTTCGTACAGATGGCTGGGCAGCAGCAGTGTCACGTAGGCCAGCGCATGCGTCACCTGGTAGCCGTCATCACCGTTCTTGCCGACGTTGGGCAACTCGTCCACAAAATCGAAGAAGAAAAACAGCGCCAGGAAGCCCAGCGCGACGAACAGCACCGACGCAAGCACCTCGGTATAGATCAGCCGGCGCAGGGTTTTCAAACCGCGCCTTCCCCGGCGCCTGCGGCCGGCTGGCGACGGCGCAGCAGCACGCGCCAGGTCCAGTTGTTGTGCTGCTTGGCCAGCCACAGCAGGCCCATGACCATGACGCCGCCATGCAGCGCCAGCAGGAAGCCTGCGAAGCTCGCGCGGCCCGAGCCGATCCAGCTTTGGCCCAGGTTGAGCAGGTTGTAGTACACGACGAATGCAAACAGCGCGAACACCAGGTTGCCGCTGCGCCCGGCGCGCGGGTTGACGCTGGACACCGTGACCGCGATCACCACGAAATTCAGCGCGGCCAGCGCCAGCCCGATGCGCCAGGCCAGCTCGCCCTGGTGGATGCGCGTGGGCTCCAGCAGCAGGGCGAGCGTGGAGCGTGTCTTGGCGGGTGAGTCGCCGCCGCCGCCCAGGTCGGCGCCGCTCACGCGGTTGCCGTACTCCTCGAATTCGCTGATCTTCAGTTCGGCGCCATCGCTGCTGGATTCCAGCCGCTGGCCATTGCTGAGCAGCAGGTACTGGCTGTCGTTGATGAGGTCGATGCGCCCGCTGCGCGCCGACGTGACCGTCTCGCGGCCGCGCTCATTGGTGGAAATGAAGATGTTGCGCCCCGAGCGGTTGTCGGGCGTGTCCTTGTCCAGGAAGAACACGCGGCTGCCGCTTGCCGACTCCTGGAACTGCCCGGGCGTGACGCGTTCCAGGTCGCCGCGCTTGCCGTACCGGTCGCGCAGGTCCTGGGTCTGCTGGTTGGACCAGGGCCATACGCCCAGCGCCAGCACCGCGATCACCACCAGCACCGGCCAGGCAAAGCGGAACAGCGGCGGCAAAAACCCCGACAGCCCGCGCCCGCTGGAAAACCAGATGACCATCTCGCTGTCACGGTACATGCGCGAGATGGTGCCCACGATGGCAATGAACAGGCTCAGCGTGAGGATGGGCGGCAGGTAGCCCAGCACGGTGTAGCCCATGACCATCATGACTTCCGACGGGTTGACGCTGCCGCGCGTGGCCTGGCCCAGCGTGCGGATCAGCGTCATGGTCATCACGATCGTGACCAGCACCACCAGCGTCGCCCCGAAACTGCGGGCCAGCTCCTTGCGGAGGGAGGAATGGAATAACATCGGTCGGATTCCGCGCGGCAACGGCCACGCCACACCTAACAAACCCCGGATTATGGACTTCGAACTCAAGACCCTGGACCTTGATGGCGCCTGCGCCGACAAGTGTGATGCGTTGGTGGTACTGGTACCCGAGGGCTTCAAGCCCGGGCGCGGCGCGCTGCCCACGCTGCTGGCTGCGGCGCTGAAGGCTGGTGACCTGGAGGCCAAGGCCGGCAAGCAGCTGCAGCTGTACAGGACCGCCGGCGTGAGCGCCCCGCGCGTGGTGCTGGCCGGCTGTGGCGATGCATCGACCAAGGCCGTGCGCACGGCGGTGCAGGGCGCCGTGGGCTCGCTCAAGGCCGCCGCCGTCAAACGTCTCACGCTGTGCTTTGCCGGCGCGGCCACCGGCGCCGCCGTGCGCGCGGCGGTCCTGGCGACTGCGGACGCCAGCTATGTCTACACCACCACCAAGCCCAAGGCAGACGCCCGCAAGCTGCGTCAGGTGCTCGTGGCCGTGCCCGACGCCGCAGCCGTGCGCGACGCGTTTGCGCATGGTGTCGCGGCCGTCAAGGGCATTGAAACCGCCAAGGAATGGGGCAACCGCCCGCCCAACCATGCCACGCCCACCCATCTGGCCGACGCGGCAAAGGCCCTGGCCAAGGCGCCGGGCATCCGCTGCGAAGTGCTGGGCCCCAAAGAGGTGGCCAAGCTGGGCATGGGCTCGTTCATGGCGGTGGCGCAGGGCTCGGCCGAGCCGCTGCGCTTCATCGTGCTGCATTACAACGGCGCTGCGCGCACCGATGCACCGGTGGTGCTGGTGGGCAAGGGCATCACCTTTGATACCGGCGGCATATCCATCAAGCCCGCGCCCGAGATGGACGAAATGAAGTTCGACATGTGCGGCGCCGCCAGCGTGCTGGGCGTGTTCAGCGCGCTGGCGCAGTTGCGCCCGGCCGTCAACGTGGTGGGCCTGATCCCCAGTTGCGAAAACATGCCGGACGGCCGCGCCGTCAAGCCCGGTGACGTGGTCACCAGCATGAGCGGCCAGACCATCGAGATCCTGAACACCGACGCCGAAGGCCGCCTGATCCTGTGCGATGCGCTGACCTATGCCGAGCGCTTCAAGCCACGTGCCGTGGTGGACATTGCCACGCTGACGGGCGCCTGCGTGATCGCGCTGGGCGCGGTGCGCAGCGGCCTGTTCGCGTCCGACGATGCCCTGGCCCAGGCGCTGATGGATGCGGGCGAGCAGGCGCTGGACCCATGCTGGCGCATGCCGCTGGACGATGAATACGGCGATGGCCTGAAGTCCAACTTTGCCGACATGGGCAATGTGGCCGGCCGCGCGGGCGGCGCCATCACCGCGGCCAAGTTCCTGCAGAAGTTCACCGCCAAAATGCCCTGGGCGCACCTGGACATCGCCGGCACCGCCTGGAAAAGCGGCGCCGCCAAGGGCGCCACCGGCCGGCCCGTGGCGCTGCTGCTGGACTACATCGCGGCCCAGGCGGTGCCGGCCAGGCCGGAGCGCGCCGCGCGCAAACGCAAATAACCTCGCGGGCATGACAGCCATTGAATTTCACTTCAACGCACCTGACAGGCTGTCTTACGCCTGCCGGTTGCTGCGAAAGGCGGTTGGCAAAGGCGCCAGGCTGGTCGTCACCGGCGAGGGCGGCCTGCTGCGCGAGCTGGACACCACCTTGTGGACGTTTTCCCCGCTGGAGTTCGTGCCGCATTGCCATGGGCAGGCCGCACCCGACGTGCTGGCGGCGTCGCCCGTGGTGCTGACCGAGGCCGTGCACGACACCCCGCACCATCAGGTGCTGGTCAACCTGGGTGGGCCCGTGCCCGAGGGGTTTGAACGTTTCGAGCGGTTGATCGAGGTGGTGACGCTGGACGAAGACGACCGCCAGGCCGCCCGCGGACGCTGGAAACACTACGCCGACCGCGGCTATGCCATCAGGAAGAACGACCTGGCACTCAAGGAGCAGGCCTGATGGCGGGCGCGCCCCGGACACCGCCGCGGTATGTGCCCACGCTGACCGAAGTGGTGCAGCCGGCCGCCGCGCCCGAAGACGGGGCAGCCTTCTCCCTGGAGCAACTGCAGGAACAGGTGATCCACCGCGTGATGCAGCGGGTGGACCTGTCACTTGAGCGACGCCTGCGCGAAGCCATTGCCACGCTGGTGCTGGAGCACACGCGCAACCTGGGGCCTTTGCTGCGCGAGGAAATCGAGCTGGTGGTGCGTCAGTCCGTGTCCGACGCGGTAGCGCAGGAACTGTCCGGGCGCACCGGCGTGCCGCCGTCCGGCAGCCGCTGAAGACAGCCCAGCGCGGCATAAGCCGGGCTGTCGTGAGAGTAAACCCCCTTATCGGCCGCCACCTAGCGTGTTCCCTATGGTTTGGGCCCGGAAATTGCGATATGTTCGCGGCCGTTGAGTCACAAAATACATCTCAACCTTTTCCTTAAATCTTGGAGGCTTTTTATGCAAATGAAGTTGAAACTGACTGTTGCCGCCGCTATCGCCGCTGTTGCCGGCATGGCTGCCGCGCAGGAAACGGTCGTGAAAATTGGCCACGTGGGCCCGGTCTCCGGCGCGCAGGCGCACTATGGCAAGGACAACGAAAACGGCGTCCGCATGGCCATTGAGGAAATCAACGCCGCCGGCACGACCATTGGCGGCAAGAAGATCAAGTTCGAAATCCAGGCGGAAGACGACGCCGCCGACCCGAAACAGGGCACGGCAGCCGCCCAGAAACTGTGCGACGCCAAGGTCGCCGGCGTGGTGGGTCACCTGAACTCGGGCACGACCATCCCCGCTTCCAAGGTCTATAACGACTGCGGCATCCCCCACGTGACGGGCGCAGCCACCAACCCCAACCTCACCAAGCCCGGCTACAAGACCACGTACCGCATCATCGCCAACGACAACGCCCTGGGCGCTGGCCTGGCGTTCTATGCCGCTGACGCGCTCAAACTCAAGAAGGTCGCGATCATCGACGACCGCACGGCCTACGGCCAGGGCGTTGCCGAAGTCTTCAAGAAGACCGCCCAGCAAAAGGGCATGACGATCGTTGACGAGCAGTTCACCACCGACAAGGCCACCGACTTCATGGCCATCCTGACCGCCATCAAGGCCAAGGGCCCGGACGCCATCTTCTACGGCGGCATGGACCCGCAAGCCGGCCCGATGCTGCGCCAGATGGAACAGCTGGGCATGGCCAACGTGAAGTACTTCGGCGGCGACGGCATCTGCACGTCTGAAATCGCCAAGCTGGCCGCTGGCGCCAAGACGCTGGCCAACGTGGTCTGCGCTGAAGGCGGCGCTTCGCTGGCCAAGATGCCCGGCGGCACTGCCTGGAAGGCCAAGTACGACAAGAAGTACCCTGGCCAGTTCCAGGTCTACAGCCCGTACACCTACGACGCGACGTTCCTGCTGGTGGACGCCATGAAGCGCGCCAACTCGACCGACCCCAAGGTCTACACGCCCGAGCTGATCAAGTCGAACTTCAAGGGCGTGACCACCACGATCCAGTTCGAACCCAACGGCGAACTGAAGAACCCCGCGATCACGCTGTACGTCTACAAGGACGGCAAGAAGACCGCGCTGAACTGATCTTCGGCTCCCCAAGAAAAAAGCCACCGCGAGGTGGCTTTTTTTCATTTCACTGGCGGAGCAGGCGGGATTCGAACCCGCGGAGGGCTATTAACCCTCACACGCTTTCCAGGCGTGCGACTTAAACCGCTCATCCACCGCTCCGAGCCCGCGATTGTAGCAGCCACATGAGGTGGTTTTGCTCAGCCGGCAGCCTTGCCAGCCTGCACCATCTTCATTGCCGAGCCAATCAACGCAGACACTTCGGTCATGTTGCTGGGGACGATGAGCGTGGTGGTCGCATCGGCGGCGACCTTGCCATAGGCTTCAACGGCCTTTTCCGCAACTTTCAGCTGCACCGCCTGCTCGCCACCGGGCTGGCGGATCGCAGCGGCGATGCGTTCAATGGCCTGCGCCGTGGCGTCGGCCACTGAGGTAATGGCGGCGGCCTCGCCCTGCGCGGCATTGATGGCGGCCTGCTTCTCGCCTTCGGAGCGCGCAATGAAGGCCTCGCGCTCGCCGGTGGCGATGTTGATCTGCTCCTGGCGTCGGCCCTCGGACGCGGCGATCAGCGCGCGCTTTTCGCGCTCGGCCGTGATCTGCGCCTGCATGGCGTGCAGGATTTCCTTCGGGGGCGTAAGGTCCTTGATTTCATAGCGCAGCACCTTGACGCCCCAGTTCAGGGCCGCCTCATCAATGGCCTGCACCACTTGCGCGTTGATGATGTCGCGCTCCTCGAACGTCTTGTCCAGCTCCAGTTTGCCGATCACGCTGCGCAGGGACGTCTGGGCCAGCTGGGTCACGGCCACGATGTAGTTGGACGAGCCGTAGCTGGCGCGCATCGGGTCGGTCACCTGAAAGTACAGGATGCCATCGACCTGCAGTTGCGTGTTGTCGCGCGTGATGCAGACCTGGCTGGGCACGTCCAGCGGGATTTCCTTGAGGTTGTGCTTGTAGGCCACCTTGTCGATAAAGGGCACCAGGAAGTTCAGGCCCGGCGTCAGCGAAGCGTGGTACTTGCCCAGGCGCTCGACCACCCAGGCGTTCTGCTGCGGCACGACCTTGATGGACCGGGTGATGAAGATGACGGCGATGACGAACAGGATGATCGCGATTTCCATGAGGATTCCTTGAGAGATGGGAGTGTTCAGGCTTTTTCGACGACAAGGCGGTTGCCCACCACTTCGCGCACGCGGTGCGCGCCGGTGCCAGGTACTGCGCCCGGCGCCGGAATGACGGTCCAGCTGGCGCCGCGGTACTTCACCGTGGCGGTGCCGTCGGCGTTCCAGCTGTCAATGTGTACGGATTCACCTACGTCCAGGTTGACATCGCGGTTGGCGCCGGCCGGCGGCCCCTTGGGCTGGCTGCCGCGCTTGAAGTGCCAGGCCGCCACCGCCCCACCACCCACCAGCGCCGCCACCACCAGCTGGACCGGCACAGTCAGGCCCGCATGGGCTGCGACCGCCGCCGCCGCCAGGCCGATCGCCAGCATCAGCAGGTAAAAAGTGCCCGTCAGCAGCTCGACCGCCACCGCGGCACCGGCCAATATCCACCACACTGTGGGCTCGCTCATGGGTTCCTCCGTTGCTTTGTATGGGTTGCACCACATTTTGGGCTGATTCAATGACCACGCAAGGGCTGCGACATCTTTTTTCCCTACACTTCGCGCCTTGTTTCGCCATTTTTGCCCCGGCTGTCTGGAGGCCCCCGCATGAAGTTCCGCTTTCCCATCGTCATCATTGACGAAGACTACCGCTCGGAGAACACCTCCGGCCTGGGCATCCGCGCGTTGGCGCAGGCCATCGAGACCGAGGGTTTCGATGTGCTGGGCGTCACCAGCTATGGCGACCTGTCGCAGTTTGCCCAGCAGCAAAGCCGCGCCAGCGCGTTCATCCTGTCGATTGACGACGAGGAATTCACCCCCGGCCCCGAGCTGGACCCGGTGGTGCTGAACCTGCGCAATTTCATCCAGGAAGTGCGCCGCAAGAACCTGGATGTGCCCATTTATGTGTATGGCGAGACCAAGACCTCGCGCCACATGCCCAACGACATCCTGCGCGAGCTGCACGGCTTCATCCACATGTTCGAGGACACGCCCGAATTCGTGGCGCGCCACATCATCCGTGAGGCCAAGAGCTACCTGGAGGGCGTGCAGCCGCCGTTTTTCAAGGCGCTGCTGGACTACGCCGAGGACGGCTCGTATTCGTGGCACTGCCCTGGTCATTCGGGCGGCGTGGCCTTCCTGAAGACGCCGGTGGGGCAGATGTTCCACCAGTTCTATGGCGAGAACATGCTGCGCGCCGACGTGTGCAACGCGGTCGAGGAGCTGGGCCAGCTGCTGGACCACAACGGCGCCATTGGCGAGAGCGAGCGCAACGCCGCGCGCATCTTCAATGCCGATCACTGCTTTTTTGTCACCAACGGTACCAGCACGTCCAACAAGATGGTGTGGCACCACACCGTGGCGCCGGGCGACGTGGTGGTGGTGGACCGCAACTGTCACAAGTCCATCCTGCACAGCATCATCATGACCGGGGCCATTCCAGTGTTCATGAAGCCCACGCGCAACCACTTCGGCATCATCGGCCCGATTCCGCAAAGCGAGTTCGAGCCCGAGGCCATCAAGGCCAAGATCCGCGCCAACCCACTGCTCAAGGGCATTGACGCCGACAAGGTCAAGCCGCGCGTGATGACGCTGACCCAGTCCACTTACGACGGCGTTCTGTACAACACCGAGGCCATCAAGGGCATGCTGGACGGCTATGTGGACAACCTGCACTTTGACGAGGCGTGGTTGCCGCATGCGGCGTTCCACCCGTTCTATGGCGCCTACCACGCCATGGGCAAGAAGCGCGCGCGGCCGAAGAATGCCGTGGTGTATGCCACGCAGTCCATCCACAAGCTGCTGGCCGGCATCAGCCAGGCCAGCCACGTGCTGGTGCAGGACGCGCAGACGGCAAAGCTGGACCGCCACCTGTTCAACGAGGCCTACCTGATGCACACCAGCACCAGCCCGCAGTACAGCATCATTGCCAGCTGCGACGTGGCCGCCGCGATGATGGAGCCGCCCGGTGGCACCGCGCTGGTGGAGGAGTCCATCATGGAGGCGCTGGACTTCCGTCGCGCCATGCGCAAGATTGCCGACGAGTACGGCGACGACTGGTGGTTCAAGGTCTGGGGCCCTGAAAAGCTGGTGGATGAAGGCGTGGGCCGGGCCGAAGACTGGATCATCCGCAGCGACGCCAAGGGCAAGAAGGGCAGCAAGTGGCATGGCTTTGGCCAGCTCGCCGACGGCTTCAACATGCTGGACCCGATCAAGGCCACCATCGTCACCCCGGGCCTGAACCTGGACGGCAAGTTCGACAAGACCGGCATTCCCGCGTCCATCGTCACCAAGTTCCTGGCCGAGCACGGCGTGGTGGTGGAAAAGACCGGCCTGTACAGCTTCTTCATCATGTTCACCATCGGCATCACCAAGGGCCGCTGGAACACGTTGCTGACGGCGCTTCAGCAGTTCAAGGACGACTATGAGAAGAACCAGCCGATGTGGCGCATCCTGCCGGAGTTCTGCCAGGCGCACCGCCGCTACGAGCGCATGGGCCTGCGCGACCTGTGCCAGCACGTGCACGAGCTGTACGCGCGCTATGACATCGCGCGCCTGACGACCGAGATGTACCTGTCAGACCTGGCGCCGGCCATGAAGCCCGCCGACGCCTACGCGCACATCGCCCACCGCAAGACGGAGCGGGTGGAAATTGACCAGCTGGAAGGGCGCATTACCGTGGGCCTGGTCACGCCCTATCCGCCGGGCATCCCGCTGCTGATCCCGGGCGAAGTATTCAACAAGAAGATCGTGGACTACCTGAAGTTCTCACGCGAGTTCAACGCCCAGTGCCCCGGCTTTGAAACCGACATCCACGGCCTGGTGGAAGAGGTTGGCCCCGACGGTGTTACCCGCTACTACGCCGACTGCGTGAAATAGGCCCGCGTCTTTTCGCGGGCCATCGCGGAACCGGCTTTGCCGGGCCGCTGATGGCGCCCCCCGTGGGGGGAGGCGCCGAAGGCGCTTCGGGGGGCTATTCCGCTATCCCGCCGACGACGTTGCTGAAGCCGCCGTCCACGTAGGTGATCTCGGCGCTCACACCGCCAGCCAGGTCGCTCAGCAGGAAGGCGGCAACGTTGCCGACGTCGTCGATCGTCACGTTGCGGCGGATGGGGGAGGTCTCCGCCACCACGCTCAGGATCTTGCCGAAGCCCTTGATGCCGCTGGCCGCCAGCGTCTTGATGGGGCCGGCGCTGATGCCGTTCACGCGAATGCCCTTGGGGCCCAGGGATTCGGCCAGGTAGCGCACCGACGCTTCCAGGCTGGCCTTGGCCAGCCCCATGGTGTTGTAGTTGGGCACGGTGCGCATCGCGCCCAGGTAGGTCAGCGTGAGCAGGGCCGATTTGTCATTGAGGTAGGGCAGGGCGGCCTTGGCCATGCCGGGAAAGCTGTAGGCACTGATGTCGTGGGCGATCTTGAAGCCCTCGCGGCTCAGGCCGTCCAGGAAGTCGCCGGCGATGGCCTCGCGCGGCGCAAAGCCGATGGCGTGCACAAAGCCGTCAAACTTCGGCCAGTGGGCCGACAGGTCCTTGAACAGCGCTTCAATCTGCTCGTCGCTTCCCACGTCGCAATCAAAGATCAGCCTGGAGCCGAAGTCCGCGGCGAATTCGGTGATGCGGTCCTTGAACCGCTCGCCCACGTAGCTGAATGCCAGCTCCGCCCCCTGCGCGTGACAGGCCTTGGCAATGCCATAGGCAATGGAACGATTGGACAAGACGCCGGTGATCAGCAACTTTTTTCCGGTCAGGAATCCCATAAGTCTCTCGGGTTAAAAATCTGTGCAGAATTGTCGCATGCGCAAATCGTTGGCCGGGCTCGTCGTGGGCGTGTTGTCGGGTGTGTCGTCCCCGCTGTGGGCGGCCCATGGCTATGCGCTGTGGGGCGACCTGAAGTACCCGCCCGGCTTTGCCCACTTCAGTTACGTGAACCCTGATGCGCCCAAGGGCGGCGAACTGCGCCTGGTCAGCAACCAGCGCGTGTCCACCTTTGACAAATACAACCCGTTCACCATCAAGGGCTCGGCGCCTGCCTACCTGTCGGGCCTGATGTTTGACAGCCTGCTGGCCGGCTCGCTTGACGAAACCGGCGCCGGCTACGGCCTGCTGGCCGAGGATGTGGATGTGGCGCCCGACGGCCTGTCGGCCACCTTCCGCCTGCGCCGCGAGGCGCGCTTTCACAACGGTGACCCGGTGCTGGCCGCCGATGTGAAGCACAGCTTTGACACGCTGATGGGGCCCTACACATCGCCTGCCTACAAGACCGCGCTGGAAGACGTGGCCGGGCTGGACGTGCTGGACGAGCGCACCGTGCGCTACCGCTTCAAGCGCCAGAACCGCGAAATCCCCCTGACGGTCGGCGGCCTGCCGGTGTTCAGCCGCAAGTGGGGCATGGACAACGGCAAGCCCAAGCGCTTTGACCAGGTGGTGATGGACATCCCCATCGGCAGTGGACCGTACAAGATTGGTCCCGTGCGCTTTGGCAAGGACATTACCTACGTGCGCGACCCGGCCTACTGGGCGCGCGACCTGAACGTCAAGCGCGGTACATCCAATTTCGACCGCATCACGGTCAAGATTTACAAGGACAACACGGCGCGGCTGGAGGCGCTGAAGGCGGGTGAATTTGACCTGATGCGCTTCTTCTCGGCCGGCGACTGGGCGCGCCGCGTGAACGGCAAACGCTTTACCTCCGGCGAACTGGTCAAGGGCGAGTTCAAGCACCGGCTGCCCGCGGGTTTCCAGAGTTACGTGCTCAACACCCGCAAGGACAAGCTCAAGGACCCGCGCGTGCGCGAAGCCCTGGGCCTGGCCGTGGACTATGAGTGGATGAACCGGCAGATGTTCTACAACGCCTACCAGCGCGTGGCGGGCCTGTTCGGCAACACGGACTGTCAGGCCACGGGCGAGCCCCGCCCCGAGGAACTGGCCCTGCTGGCGCCCTGGCGCGGCAAGGTACCCGATGCGGTGTTCGGCCCCATGTACGTGCCGCCGCGCACCGATGGCGATTCATCGCTGCGCGCCAACCTGCGCCGCGCGCGCGAGCTGCTGCGCCAGGCGGGATGGGAGGTGCGGGACGGCGTGCTGCGCAACAGCAGGGGCGAGGCCTTCACGCTCGAATACATGGACAGCAATGAGTCCGGTGCGCGGGTGGTGTCGCCCTGGATGCGTAACCTGGAAAAGCTGGGCATCCAGCTGCGTTTCCGGCCGGTGGACTTTGCGCTGTACCAGCAGCGGCTGCAGAAATTTGACTTTGAAATCACGTCCCTGGCGTACCAGGGCACGCATACGCCCGGGCAAGAGTTTGCCGACCTGTTCGGCAGCAAGGCCGCCGACACCGAGGATTCAGGCAACCACGCAGGCGTCAAGAGCCCGGCGGTGGACGACATGATCCGGCGCATGACCGGGGCGCGCACCAAGGCCGAGCTGCTGCCCGCCTGCCGCGCGATGGAGCGGATCATTGCCCACAGCCACTACCTCATTCCCCAGTGGACGGCCGGCACACACCGCATTGCCTACAACGCCTGGCGCCTGGCGCTGCCCCCCGTCAGCCCGCCCTATGCCAACAGCGAAGCCTGGGCCATCGACACCTGGTGGAAGAAATGACGTACCCCCCGAAGCGGCCTGCGGCCGCCTCCCCCGAGGGGGCGCCGCCAGCGGCCCGGCAAAGCCGGATCCACGGCGGCCACGAACAGGCATCGCGGAGCTGACATGGCCTCTTACATCCTCAAGCGTCTGTTGTTGATGGTGCCCACGCTGCTGGGGGTGCTGCTGGTGACCTTTGTGGTCACGCAGTTCGTGCCGGGCGGTCCGGTGGAGCAGTACCTGGCCGAGGCCAAGGCGGGCACGGGTGGTGCCGCCGAAGGCGGGGGCCTGAGCTACCGCGGCGCACAGGGGGTGGACCCGAAGCGGCTGGAGCAGATCAAGGCGCTGTACGGCTTTGACAAGCCCGCGCATGAACGCTTCTGGCAGATGCTGGGCCAGTACGCGCGGTTTGACCTGGGCAAGAGCTTCTTCCAGAACAAGGACGTCTGGACGCTGGTGATGGAAAAGCTGCCGGTGTCCATCAGCCTGGGCCTGTGGACGTTTTTCATCAGTTACCTGGTGGCCGTGCCGCTGGGCGTGGCCAAGGCGGTGCGGGCCGGCACGCGGTTTGACCTGGTCACGACGCTGCTGGTGCTGGTGGGCTATGCAATACCCGGCTTTGTGCTCGGGGTGGCGCTGCTGGTGATCTTTGGCGGGCAACTGCAGTGGTTTCCGCTGCGTGGCCTCACCTCCAGCAACTGGGACGAGTTGAGCTGGGGCGCGCGCATCGTGGACTACCTGTGGCACATCACGCTGCCTGTGACGGCCATGGTGCTGGGCAGCTTTGCCGTGACGGCGATGCTGACCAAGAACGCCTTCCTCGAAGAAATCCGCAAACAGTATGTGCTGACGGCGCGCGCCAAGGGCATGAGCGACCGCCAGGTGCTGTGGAAGCACATCTTGCGCAACGCGCTGATCCCCATCGTCACGGGCTTTCCGGCGGCCTTCATTGGCGCGTTCTTCACGGGTTCGCTGCTGATCGAGACGCTGTTCTCGCTGGACGGGCTGGGCCTGCTGAGCTACGAAAGCGTGATCCGGCGCGACTACCCGGTGGTGTTGGGCACGCTGTACCTTTTCACGCTGATCGGGCTGTTGACCAAGTTGATTTCCGACCTCTGCTACGTCTGGGTGGACCCCCGTGTCAAGTTTGACTAGCCCCGCATCCCCCACCCGCCGCGCCTGGCAGCGCTTCCGGCGCAACCGGCTGGGCTTTGTGAGCCTGGTGCTGTTCTGCGCGCTGGTGGTGCTGAGCCTGTTCGCTGAAATCATCTCCAACGACAAGCCGCTGGTGGTGCGCTACAACGGCAGCTACTACCTGCCACTGGTCACCGACTATCCCGAGACCACGTTTGGCGGTGACTTCCAGACCGCCACCGACTATCTGGACCCGTTCATCCGCGAACAGCTGCGCAAGGACGGCAACTGGGCCATCTACCCACCCAACCCCTACGGCGCCAAGACCATCAACTACTTCGCCAAGTCGCCCAACCCATCGGCACCAACCTTTGACAACCTGCTGGGCACCGACGACCGCGGGCGCGATCTGCTGGCCCAGCTGATCTACGGCTTTCGCCTGAACGTGCTGTTTGGCTTGGCGCTCACGGCCATTGGCGTGCTGATCGGCGTGGTGACGGGGGCGATCCAGGGCTATTTCGGCGGCAAGACCGACCTGGCGTTCCAGCGCTTCATCGAGATCTGGGGCGCCATGCCCGAGCTGTATCTGCTGATCATCTTCAGCGCTGTCTTTGCGCCCAGTGTGGCGCTGCTGCTGGTGTTGCTCAGCCTGTTTGGCTGGATGGGTTTGTCGGACTATGTGCGGGCCGAATTCCTGCGCAACCGGCAGATGGACTATGTGCGCGCCGCTCGCGCCCTGGGCGTGGGCAACCTGCGCATCATGTGGCGCCACATCCTGCCCAACAGCCTCACGCCGGTGGTGACCTTCCTGCCGTTTCGCATGAGCGCGGCCATCCTGGCGCTGACCTCGCTTGATTTCCTGGGCCTGGGCGTGCCGCCCGGCACGCCTTCACTGGGCGAACTGCTCAGCCAGGGCAAAAACAGCATTGATGCCTGGTGGATCTCGTTGTCCACCTTTGGCGTGCTGGTCATCACGCTGTTGCTGCTGACCTTCATGGGCGACGCATTGCGCGACGCGCTGGACCCGCGAAAGGCTGAAAAATGACCGCGCTGCTGGACGTCAAGGGCCTGCGCGCTGCATTCGGCGGCAAGGAAGTCGTGCATGGTGTGGATTTTTCCATCCACCCCGGAGAAAAGCTCGCGCTGGTGGGCGAATCCGGCTCGGGCAAGACCGTCACGGCCCTGAGTCTGCTCAAGCTGGCACTGAATGCCGACGTCAGTGGCAGCGCGCAGTTTGACGGCCGCGACCTGCTGGCCCTGCCAGAGCGCGAGCTGCGCGGCATTCGGGGCAGTGATATCTCCATGATCTTCCAGGAGCCCATGACGGCGCTGAACCCGCTGTTCACCGTGGGCGAGCAGATTGCCGAGGTGCTGGAGCTGAAAAAAGGTGTCACCCGCAAGGAGGCCTGGGCGGCCGCTGTGGGTCTGCTGGCCAGCACCGGCATCCCCGATGCGAAGCGACGCGCGGCCGCCTTCCCGCATCAGCTGTCAGGCGGTCAGCGCCAGCGCGCCATGATCGCCATGGCGCTGGCCTGCCAGCCCCGGCTGCTGCTGGCGGACGAGCCCACCACCGCACTGGACGTGACGCTGCGCGCGCAGATCCTGGGGCTGCTGTCGGACCTGCAGCAGCGCAACGGCATGGCCTTGCTGCTGATCACGCATGACCTGAACCTGGTGCGCAAGTTCGCGGACCGGGTGGCCGTGATGGAAAACGGCCATCTGGTGGAGCACGGGCCGGTGGCCGACGTCTTCGCCAACCCCCAGCATGCCTACACCCGCAAGCTGATCGACAGCCGGCCCTTGCGCGACGACCAGGAAGCAGCCCCCGTACCCGGTGAGCCGGTGATGCGGGCCGACGGTCTGCGCGCGAGCTACCCGGTGCGCCTGCCCGGCGTGCGTGGCTGGTTCCGGCGCGGTGAATTCGTGGCGGTCAAAGGTGCGAGTTTTGCGGTACCGCCCGGCCGGACGCTGGGCGTCATCGGTGAATCCGGCTCCGGCAAATCCACGCTGGCGCTGGCGGCGCTGGGCTTGATGCCGTTCAGCGGCACACTGCAGGTCACAGGTCAGGCCTGGGGCCGCGACGCCGCCGCCAGCAAGGCCTTGCGGCGCGTCGTGCAGGTGGTGTTCCAGGACCCGTTTTCGTCGCTGTCACCGCGCATGACGGTCGAAGAGATCGCAGGCGAAGGCCTGCTGGTGCATGAACCTGGCCTGACCCCGGCCCAGCGGCGCGAACGGGTGATGGCGGCCCTGGCCGAAGTGGGGCTGGAAGAAGCCCAGTTCCCCGGGCTGCTTTCGCGCTACCCGCATGAGTTTTCGGGCGGGCAGCGCCAGCGCCTGGCCATTGCCCGGGCCCTGATCGTGCAGCCGCGGCTGCTGGTGCTGGACGAACCGACCAGCGCGCTGGATGTGACCATTCAGAAACAAGTACTCAAATTGCTGCAGCGACTGCAGCGCGACAAGGGCCTGAGCTATCTGCTGATCACCCATGACGTGGACGTCATCCGTGCGATGGCCCACGATGTGATGGTCATGAAGGACGGCGAGGTGCTGGAGGCCGGGCCGGTGGCGCGGGTGCTGGATGCGCCGCAACATGACTACACCCGCACGCTGGCCGCTTCTGCCTCATAACTCGTTGCAAATCAAGCCTTTACGCAGTACAATCCCGGCTTCACGACCAAACGGGCGGGTATTTACCGCCCGTTTTTTTTGGGCGTTCGCTTTTGGGTATGTGACTGGAGTAACGGGTACAAGTGGCACTGCAGGAGATCGTTGAACAAACCGTGACCGGGCTCGGCTATGAGCTGGTGGAGATCGAACGCTCCGCTGGTGGCCTGCTGCGCATCACGATCGATCTGCCCTGGCAGGCCGGCGTGCCTGAGCAGTTTGTCAATGTCGAAGACTGCGAGAAAGTCACGCGCCAGCTGCAGTTCGCGCTGGAAGTCGAGGAAATTGAGTACAAGCGGCTCGAGGTGTCATCGCCCGGTATTGACCGCCCCCTTCGCCGCGAGCAGGATTTCGAGCGTTTTGCCGGCGAGGTGATCGACGTGACGCTCAAGGCGCCCATGGGCAGCGCCGCCGGCGGCCGGGTGGCCGCCAACCGCAAGAAGTTTCGCGGCACGCTGGAGCGTGCGGCAGCCGGTGGCTGGCAGATCGTCTGGAGCGACGAACCCGCGGCCAAGCCAGGGCAGAAGGTCAGCAGGAAGCGCGTGCCCGCGCCCTTGCAGGCACTGGGTTTTACGCTGGACGAGCTGAAAGAGGCGCGGCTGGCTTCGATCGTGGATTTCAAGGGGCGCAAGCCCGGCCGGTCGCCGACCGATCAAACAGGAGAGTTGTGAAATGAATCGCGAAATGTTGATGCTGGTGGAAGCCATCTCGCGCGAGAAGAACGTCGAGCGCGACGTCGTGTTCGGCGCGGTGGAATCCGCCCTGGCGCAAGCGACCAAAAAGCTGTATTCGGGCGAGGTGGACATCCGTGTTTCGGTGGACCGCGACAGCGGCAACTACGAAACCTTCCGTCGCTGGCTGGTGGTGCCTGATTCCGCCGGTCTGCAGAACCCGGACGCCGAAGAGCTGCTGATGGACGCCAGGGAGCGCGTGGCCGATGTGGAAGAGGGCGACTACATCGAGGAGCCGGTGGAGTCCGTGCCGATCGGGCGCATCGGGGCCATGGCGGCCAAGCAGGTCATCCTGCAGAAGATCCGCGACGCCGAGCGCGAAATGCTGCTCAACGACTTCATGTCGCGCGGCGACAAGATCTTCGTGGGCACCGTCAAGCGCATGGACAAGGGCGACATCATTGTCGAGTCCGGCCGCGTCGAAGGCCGCTTGCGCCGCGGCGAGATGATCCCGAAGGAAAACCTGCGCAACGGCGACCGCGTGCGCGCCATGATCATGGAGGTGGACCTCACGCTGCGCGGCGCGCCCATCATCCTGTCGCGCTCGGCCCCCGAATACATGATCGAGCTGTTTCGCCAGGAAGTGCCCGAAATCGAGCAGGGCCTGCTGGAGATCAAGAGCTGCGCCCGTGACCCCGGCAGCCGCGCCAAAATCGCCGTGCTCAGCCATGACAAGCGCGTGGACCCGATCGGCACCTGCGTCGGCGTGCGCGGCACCCGCGTGAACGCCGTGACCAACGAGCTGGCCGGCGAACGCGTGGACATCGTGCTGTGGTCCGAGGACCCGGCGCAGTTCGTGATCGGCGCGCTGGCGCCGGCCAACGTCAGCTCCATCGTGGTGGACGAGGAAAAGCACGCCATGGACGTGGTGGTGGACGAGGAGAACCTTGCCATTGCCATTGGCCGCGGCGGCCAGAACGTGCGCCTGGCTTCCGACCTGACGGGCTGGAAGATCAACATCATGGACGCCAACGAGTCCGCCCAGAAGCAGGCCGAGGAAACCAGCGTGCAGCGCAAGCTGTTCATGGAAAAGCTCGACGTGGACGAGGAAATCGCCGACATCCTGATCGCCGAAGGTTTCACCAGCCTGGAAGAGGTGGCCTATGTGCCGCTGCAGGAGATGCTGGAGATCGAAAGCTTCGACGAAGACACGGTCAACGAGCTGCGTTCACGCGCCAAGGATGCCCTGCTGACCATGGAGATTGCACGCGAGGAAAGCGTGGAAGAGGTCTCGCAGGACCTGCGTGACCTGGAAGGGTTGACCCCCGAGTTGATCGCCAAGCTGGCCGATTCCGGCGTGCACACCCGCGATGAACTGGCCGACCTGGCCGTTGACGAACTCACTGATATCACCGGCCAGTCCGCGGACGAGGCCAAAGCCCTGATCATGAAGGCGCGCGAACACTGGTTCACCAGTGCCGCCGCCTCTCAAGAGTAACGGTCATGAAAGGTAACACGACACATGTCCAGTACGACCGTCGCCGAGTTTGCATCCGAACTCAAGAAATCAACCGAAACGCTGCTTGAGCAATTGCGCAGCGCCGGCGTGCCCAAGGCGTCCCCGGCGGATGCCCTCAGCGAAGCCGACAAGCAAAAGCTGCTGGGCTATCTGCAGGCCAGCCACGGCACCGCTTCGCCCGAGCGCAAGAAGATCACGCTGGTGAAGAAGTCCACCAGCGAGATCAAGCAGGCGGATTCGTCCGGCAAGGCCCGCACGATTCAGGTCGAGGTACGCAAGAAGCGCACCTTCATCAAGCGCGACGAAGGCGCTGACACCGCCGTGGTCGAGGCACCCGAGCCCGCCGCCGAAGCGCCGTCGGCCCCCCTCATTGACGAGGCCGAACTCGCGCGTCGCGAGGAAGAAGCCCGCCGCCAGGCCGAGCTGATCCGCCGCCAGGAAGAAGAACTGGCCGAAAAACGCCGCCAGCGCGAGGAGCAGGAAGCGCGCGAGCGCGAGGCCGCGGAAAAGGCCGCCGCCCAGGCTGCCAGCGAACAGAAGCAGGCCGAGGCCAAGGCGCAAGCCGTGGCACCGGCAGGCAAGGATGTGGCCGACGAGGCCGCTGCCAAGGCCGAGGCGCAAGCCCGTGCCCAGACCGAAGCCCGCGAGAAAGCCGCCGCTGAGTCCAAGGCACGCGCCGACGAGGAAGCCGCGCGTGCCGCCGATCTGGGCGAGCGCCGCCGCAAGGCTGAAGCCGAGGCCGCCGCCATCCGCTCGATGATGTCCACGCCCAAGAAGGTGCTGGTCGCCAAGAAGCCCGAGGAACCCAAGCCCGTGGCCAAGGCGGCGGATGCCGCAAAGCCGGGCGTCAAGGGCACGCTGCACAAGCCAGCTGCTGGCGCGCCCCGTCCTGGCGCCCCGGCCGCGGCGCCGGCCGGCCCCGGCGCTGGCAAGGAAATCAAGTCCGCCAAGCTGTCGTCCAGCTGGGCAGGAGACCCGGCCAAAAAGAAGGAAATCAAGACGCGCGGCGACGCCTCTGGCGGCGTAGGGCGCAACAACTGGCGCGGTGGTCCCCGTGGGCGCCGCGGCAATGACCGTGACCAGCGTGATGAGCAGGTCCAGGCCGCACCGGTTGAAGCCCGCGTGCTTGAAGTCCACGTACCCGAGACCATCACCGTGGCCGAACTGGCCCACAAGATGGCCGTGAAATCGTCCGAGGTGATCAAGCACCTCATGAAGCTGGGCCAGATGGTCACCATCAACCAGCCGCTGGACCAGGACACCGCCATGATCGTGGTCGAGGAAATGGGCCACAAGGCCATCGTGGCCGCGCTGGACGACCCCGAAGCCTTCACCGACCAGGACGTGGCCGCCGCCGAGGGCGAACCGCTGCCGCGCGCACCGGTTGTGACCGTCATGGGCCACGTGGACCATGGCAAGACCTCGCTGCTGGACTACATCCGCCGCGCCAAGGTGGCGTCGGGCGAGGCCGGTGGCATCACCCAGCATATCGGTGCCTACCACGTGGAAACCGGGCGCGGGATGATCTCTTTCCTGGACACCCCGGGCCATGAGGCGTTCACCGCCATGCGCGCGCGTGGTGCGCAGGCCACCGACATCGTGATCCTGGTGGTGGCGGCTGACGACGGCGTGATGCCTCAGACCAAGGAAGCCATCAAGCATGCCAAGGCAGCGGGTGTACCCATCGTGGTGGCGATCAACAAGATCGACAAGCCCGACTCCAACCCCGACCGCGTCAAGCAGGAGCTGGTGGCCGAGGAGGTCGTTCCGGAGGAGTACGGCGGCGAGTCACCGTTCGTGCCCGTGTCCGCCAAGACCGGCGCGGGCATCGATGCCTTGCTGGAACAGGTGCTGCTGCAGGCCGAGGTGCTGGAACTGAAAGCGCCGGTGGATGCCATGGCCAAGGGCCTGGTGATCGAGGCGCAGCTGGACAAGGGCCGCGGCCCGGTGGCCACGGTGCTGGTGCAGTCGGGCACGCTCAAGACCGGTGACGTGGTGCTGGCCGGCCAGACCTACGGCCGCGTGCGCGCCATGCTGGACGAAAACGGGCGGCCCATCAAGACGGCGGGTCCGTCGATCCCGGTGGAAATCCAGGGCCTGACCGAAGTGCCGCAGGCCGGTGACGAGTTCATGGTGCTGGCCGACGAGCGCCGCGCGCGCGAAATCGCGACCTACCGCGCGGGCAAGTTCCGCAACACGAAGCTGGCCAAGCAGCAGGCCGCCAAGCTGGAAAACATGTTCACCGACATGACCGCCGGCGAAGTCAAGATGGTTCCGATCATCGTCAAGGCCGACGTGCAGGGTTCACAGGAAGCCCTGGCCGCGTCGCTGCTCAAGCTGTCCACCGACGAGGTCAAGGTCCAGCTGGTGTACGCCGCCGTGGGTGGCATCAGCGAGTCCGACGTCAACCTGGCCATTGCCTCCAAGGCGGTGATCATCGGCTTCAATACGCGTGCTGATGCCGGCGCGCGCAAGCTGGCCGAAGGCAACGGCGTGGACATCCGCTACTACAACATCATCTATGACGCCGTGGACGAGCTCAAGGCGGCCATGTCGGGCATGCTGGCGCCGGAAAAGCGCGAGGAAGTCATTGGCACGGCCGAGATCCGCACCGTGTTCGTGGCGTCCAAGATCGGCACCGTGGCCGGCTGCATGGTCACCTCGGGCCAGGTCACGCGCACCTCGAAGTTCCGCCTGCTGCGCGACAACGTGGTGGTGTACACCGGCGACATCGACACGCTCAAGCGCCTGAAAGATGATGTGCGCGAAGTCAAGGAAGGCTTCGAGTGCGGTATCAAGCTCAAGAACTACAACGACATCAAGGAAGGTGATCAGCTGGAGTTCTTCGAGGTCAAGGAAATCGCAAGGACGTTGTAACCCCCCCGATGCGCCTTCGGCGCCTCCCCCCCCCAGGGGGGCGCCACCAGCGGCCCGGCATAGCCGGTTCCGCGGTGGCACTTGAAGGTGCTCGAGCCCACAAGCCATGAAAAAGAAGTCAGCCACGCCCAACCGCGGTTTCAAGGTTGCCGATCAGATCCAGCGCGATCTGACGGAGCTGATCGCGCGCGAGCTGAAGGACCCGCGGGTGGGTCTGGTGACGATCCAGGCGGTGGAAGTCACGCCGGACTACGCCCACGCCAAGGTGTTTTTCAGCCTGCTGGTGGGTGACCCGGTGCAGGCCGAAGAAGGGCTGAACCAGGCCGCGGGCTTCCTGCGGGCAGGTCTGTTCAAGCGGCTGCACATCCACACCGTGCCCACGCTGCACTTCCACTTTGACCGTACCACCGAGCGTGCGGCCGACATGAATGCGCTGATTGCGCAGGCTGTCGCATCGCGTTCCAAAAACGAAGACTAGAAATGACAGCGCCGCGCACGAGGGTCGTGAGGCGCCCCGTGCATGGGGTGCTTTTGCTGGACAAGCCGTTGGGCCTGTCGAGCAACAACGCGCTGCAAAAGTGCAAATGGCTGCTGCGTGCAGAAAAGGCCGGCCACACCGGCACGCTGGACCCGCTGGCCACCGGTGTGCTGCCGCTGTGCTTTGGCGCGGCCACCAAGTTCAGCCAGCTGCACCTGGACGCCGACAAGACCTACGAGACCACCGTCCGCCTGGGCGTGAAGACGTCCACGGCCGATGCCGAGGGCGAGGTCATCCACACGCGCCCGGTGCAGTGCACGCTGGGTCAGGTCGTGCAGGCGCTGGATCGCTTCACGGGGCCGATCCGTCAGGTGCCGCCCATGCACAGCGCGCTCAAGAAGGATGGCAAGGCTCTTTACGAATACGCCCGGGACGGCGAAACCGTGGCACGCGAGCCGCGTGACGTGGTCATTCACGACCTGGAACTGCTTGAAGCCGGCCTGCAGGCCGAGGCACCATTCCTGCGTCTGCGCGTGCATTGCAGCAAAGGCACCTACATCCGCACGCTGGGCGAAGACATCGGCGAAGCCCTGGGATGCGGCGGCCACCTGAGCGCTTTGCGGCGTACGGCCACTGGCCCGTTTGACGTGACGCAATGCGTCACGCTGCAGGCATTTGAAGCCATGACCGAGCCTGAACGCCTGGCCCGGCTGCTGCCCCTGGAGGCGCTTTTGCCCAGCCATGAGCGCGTCACGCTGGATGGCGACAATGCCGGGCGCTTCCTGAGCGGCCTGCGCCGGCGTGGTGAGTGGCGCGACAGCGAGCAGGTGGCGGTCTTCGGCACACCGCGCACGTTGCTGGGCACGGCGCATGTGAAAGCCGGCGAACTGATCCCGGGGCGACTGCTGAGCCCCCCTGAAATACAGCAAATCCTGGAAACCCAAAAATGAGCACCAAGCAAATCCGCAACATCGCCATCATCGCCCACGTGGACCATGGCAAGACCACCATGGTTGACCAGCTGCTGCGCCAGTCGGGCACCTTTGCCGACCATGAAAAGGTGGTGGACACCGTGATGGACAACAACGCGATTGAAAAGGAACGCGGCATCACCATCCTGGCCAAGAATTGCGCCGTGACCTGGAAGGGTACGCACATCAACATCGTGGACACCCCCGGCCACGCCGACTTCGGCGGCGAGGTGGAACGGGCCCTGTCGATGGTGGACAGCGTGGTGCTGCTCATCGACGCCCAGGAAGGCCCGATGCCTCAGACGCGTTTCGTGACCAAGAAGGCACTGGCGTTGGGCCTGCGCCCCATCCTGGTCGTGAACAAGGTGGACAAGCCCGGCGCGCGCCCGCAGCATGTCGTCAATGCCGCGTTCGACCTGTTTGACAAGCTGGGTGCAACCGACGAACAGCTGGACTTCCCGGTGGTGTATGCCTCCGGCATCAACGGCTGGTCGTCGCTGGAAGAGGGCGGCCAGGGCGAGCAGTGGGGCCCGGACATGTCGGCCCTGTTCGACACCATCCTCAAGCACGTTCCCGCCAATGCCGGTGATGCCTCCGCGCCCCTGCAACTGCAGATCTCGGCACTGGACTTTTCCACGTTCGTGGGCCGCATCGGCGTGGGCCGCATCAGCCAGGGGACGCTCAAGCCCATGCAGGACGTGCTGGTGATGGAAGGCCCGGACGGCAAGTCCGTCAAGGGCCGCGTCAACCAGGTGCTGACGTTCCAGGGCCTGGACCGCATGCAGACGCCGATGGCCGGGCCGGGCGACATTGTGCTGATCAACGGCATCGAGGACATCGGCATCGGCGTGACGGTGACCGACCCCGCCAACCCGGCGCCGCTGCCCATGCTGAAGGTGGACGAGCCCACGCTGACCATGAATTTCTGCGTGAACACCAGCCCGCTGGCCGGACGCGAAGGCAAGTTCGTGACCAGCCGCCAGATCTGGGACCGCCTGCAGAAGGAGCTGCAGCACAACGTGGCCCTGCGCGTGTCGGAGACCGATGAGGAGGGCATTTTTGAAGTGATGGGCCGTGGCGAACTGCACCTGACCATCCTGCTGGAGAACATGCGCCGTGAAGGCTACGAGCTGGCTGTTTCCAAGCCGCGCGTGGTGTTCCGCGACGTGAATGGCGTGCGCCATGAGCCCATTGAAATGGTGACGGCCGACATCGAGGAGCAGCACCAGGGCGGCGTGATGCAGGCCCTGGGCGAGCGCAAGGGCGACCTGGTCAACATGGAACCGGACGGCCGCGGCCGTGTCCGCCTGGAGTACCGCATCCCGGCACGGGGCCTGATCGGCTTCACCAACGAATTCCTGAACCTCACGCGGGGCTCGGGTCTGATCAGCAACATCTTTGATGGCTACGAGCCGCACAAGGGCGACATCGGCGGACGCAAGAACGGCGTGCTGATTTCCATGGACGACGGTGAGATCTTCAACTACGCCCTGGGCAAGCTGGACGACCGCGGCCGCATGTTCGTGCGCGCCAATGATCCCGTGTACGAGGGCATGATCGTCGGCATCCACAACCGTGACAACGACCTGGTGGTGAACGCCACGCGTACCAAGCAGTTGACCAACTTCCGCGTGAGCGGCAAGGAAGACGCCATCAAGATCACCCCGCCGATCCAGCTTACGCTGGAATACGGGGTCGAGTTCATCGAGGACGACGAACTGGTCGAAATCACACCGAAGAGCATCCGCCTGCGCAAGCGCTTCCTGAAAGAGCACGAACGCAAGCGCGCTGCACGGGAATGACCCCCCCGAAGCAGCCTTCGGCTGCCTCCCCCCCAGGGGGGCGCCACCAGCGGCCCGGCAAAGCCGGTTCCGCGGTGGCCCCCGGATTGACGCACACCCGGGCGGTGGTGCTGATGGTGGCGGTGACCCTGATGTGGTCCATCGCCGGCGTGGTGACGCGCCAGCTGGAACACGCCAAAAGCTTCGAAGTGACGTTCTGGCGCAGCTTTTTCACCATGGTGTCGCTGCTGGTGATTCTGCCGCTGTGGCAGGGCCGCACGGTGTTTCGCGACATGCACTGGAAAAGCCCGTATTTCTGGCTTTCCGGTGTGTGCTGGAGCGTGATGTTCACCGCCTTCATGGTCGCGCTGACGATCACGACGGTGGCCAATGTGCTGGTAACCATGGCGTTGGGGCCGCTGTTCACGGCACTGATCGCCCGCGTGTTCATCGGCCACAAGCTGCCGCCGCGCACCTGGGCCGCGATCGTCGTGGCGGGCATCGGCATCGGCTGGATGTACGGTTCGCAGGTGAGCCTGGGGGCGCCCGGGGTGCTGCTCGGCTCGCTGGTGGCCTTGTGCGTTCCCATTGCGGGCGCGGTGCAGTGGACCGTTACGCAGCGCAGCCAGGCCCATGGCGAAAAGCTGGATCTTGTGCCTTGCGTGCTGGTCGGCGCGGTGATCTCCAGCGCCGTGACATTTCCTCTGTCGTTCCCCTTCATGGCAACAGGCACCGATGTGGCCTGGCTGGGCCTGCTGGGCCTCGTGCAGCTGGCGATTCCCTGCACCCTGTCGGTGATTTGCGCGCGCGTGCTCAAGGCACCCGAGGTCTCGCTGCTGGCGTTGCTGGAAATCATTTTTGGCATTGCGCTGGCCTGGTTGGGTGCCAATGAACAGCCGGGCCCCAACGTGCTGGCGGGCGGCGCGCTCGTGCTGGGCGCGCTGGTTGTGAATGAACTCATTGGCTGGAGGCAGCGTACATGAGCGAGGTAGTGGCAGAAATCCGGGGCCGTGCCGGCCTGATTACATTGAACCGGCCCAAGGCACTGAACGCGCTGTCGCTGGGCATGGTGCGCGAGCTCACGGCTGCCTTGCTGGCCTGGCGCGATGACCCGGCTGTCGAGGTGGTGGCCGTTCGCGGTACCGGCAAAGAGGGGGTCTTCGGCGCCTTTTGCGCGGGCGGCGACATCCGCTTCTTCCACCAGGCGGCGCTTGCGGGTAATCCGCAGCTGGAGGATTTCTTCACCGAGGAATACGCGCTCAACCACCTGATCCACACCTATCCCAAACCCTACGTCGCGTTCATGGACGGCATCGTCATGGGCGGCGGTATGGGCATTTCGCAGGGGGCGCGGGTGCGCATCGTGACCGAGCGCACGAAGATGGCCATGCCGGAGACCAACATCGGGTTGTTTCCGGACGTTGGCGGCGGATTCTTCCTGGGGCGCTGCCCCGGGCGCGTGGGCGAATATCTGGCACTGACCGGCAGCGTCATTGGCGGCACGGACGCTCTGGCAGCCCAGCTGGCGGACGTGCTGATGCCGTCGCAGGACCTGCCTGACCTGTGGGAAAGCCTGGTGCGCCTGGGAACGCAGGCCCTGCCGGCGCAGGTGGATGTCGAGTCGGCGGCCGCGCAGTCGGCGCTGGCGCGTGCCAGTGGTCCCATCGACCACTTTTTTGCGCTGGACAGCGTGCCAGCGATCATCGCAGCCCTGGAGGCAGACACCTCGGACTGGGCGCGCGAGACGGCGGCGCTGCTGCGTCACCGCTCACCCCTGATGCTGCATGTGGTGCTGCAACAGGTGCGCCGCGGCCGTGCCCTGGGCCTGGCCGACGACCTGCGCATGGAACGTGACCTGGTACGCCACTGTTTCCATCTGCGCCCCGGCGCTGCCAGCGAAACCGTGGAGGGCATCCGCGCCCTGGCCGTGGACAAGGACCATGCGCCGAAATGGAACCCACCGCGCATCGAAGACGTCACGCCAGACATGGTTCAGCCGTTTTTCGTGAGCCCCTGGCCTCCGCACGCCCACCCCTTGGCCACCCTGCGCTAAAGCGGCAACAAACCACCAGTGGCCACCGTGGAACCGGCTCCGCCGGGCCACTGGTGGCGTCCCCCTTGGGGGGAAGCCGCGCAGCGGCTCAGGGGGCTACCTGTTCCTCGATTTCATCGCGCGTTCGACCTCACGCTTGCCTTCGCGGTCCTTGATGGTGTCGCGTTTGTCATGCTCGGCCTTGCCTTTGGCCAGCGCGATGTCGCATTTGACCTTGCCGGCCTTCCAGTGCAGGTTCAGCGGGACCAACGTGTATCCCTTTTGCTCGACCTTGCCAATCAGGCGGCGGATCTCGTCCTTGTGCAGCAGCAGCTTTTTGGTGCGCACGGCGTCGGGGTTGACATGGGTGGAAGCGGTCTTGAGCGGATTGATCTGGCAGCCCAGGACGTACAGCTCGCCGTCGCGGATCACCACGTAGCCATCGGTCAGCTGGACCTTGCCCTCGCGCAGGGCCTTGACCTCCCAGCCCTGCAGCACCATGCCTGCCTCGAATCGCTCCTCGAAGAAATAGTTGTACGCAGCCTTCTTGTTGTCGGCGATGCGCGCGGAGGTGTCGGGTTTCTTGGCCATGAATAGATGTGGGGGTCCGTGGCCTCAATACAATGCATTTGCGCCGCGGGTCGCGATTTTACGTTCCCGCAGGCACCTTTCGCAGCATGAAACACGTCCACAAGTCCGTCCTGATCTGGTACAGCGCCGAAGAAATGTTTGCCCTGGTGACCGACGTGGCCCGGTACCCCGAATTTCTGCCGTGGTGTGACCATGCCGCGGTGCTGGAGACCGATGCCGGCGGGATGAAGGCCGAGGTGGGGATTGCATTCAGCGGCATACGCCAGACCTTCACCACGCGGAACGAACATGTGCCGGGACGCGAGGTTGCCATGAAGCTGCTTGACGGCCCCTTTTCCCGGCTGGACGGTCACTGGCGATTTGTGCCGCTCGGCGACCAGACCCAGCGCGCGTGCCGGGTTGAGCTGGATCTGCATTACGGATTTGACAACCTGGCATTGGGTGCGCTGGTGGGGCCGGTGTTTGACCGGATCGCGGGCAGCCTGGTGGATGCCTTCGTCAAGCGGGCCGAGCAGGTGTATGGCTGACCTTGGCGTGCTTCATGTCGTTGTGCTGGTCTCGCCAGGGCCGCGCGAAGTGCACGAGGTCAACCTGTCGTTGCCCGCCGGTGCAACCGTGGCGCAGGCGCTTCAGGCGAGCGGTCTGCTGGGCCAGGTGCAGGCAAATGGATGGACAGTGGGAGTGTGGCGGCGCAAGGCCGAACTGACCCAGGTGCTGCGCGACCACGACCGCGTGGAGGCTTACAGGCCCTTGCTGGTGGATCCGAAAGTGGCGCGCCGCGAGCGGTTTGCCCGCCAGGGGGCCCGATCAGCCGGACTGTTTGCCAAGCGGCGCGCCGGCGCCAAGGCCGGCTACTGACTGCTTGCGGCCATTCGCTTCAGAGCTTGGGAGCCGCCGAGCATTCAGACGCGGCGATGTCTGCCAGGCGCTTGCTTTCCGCGGCGCGCGCCGCATCGCTCATGAACTCGCGTTCGCCCTTGGCATTGGTGGTGGCAATGCGCACGCCGGAATCCATTGCAGCCTTCGCCTTCTTTGCGCGTTCGCAGTTCTCGGCCCTGACCTTGGCGACGCGCTCCTCCTCGGCCTTCTTCTTGGCGGCCTCGGCGGCTTCGGCCTGCTTTTTCTTCTCTTCGAGTTCCTTGTCCTTGCCGCTCAGCCGGGGGGCGCTGGCTGCGGGTTTGGGCGGCGTGGCGCCGCTGGCCTTTGCGGCGTCCGCTGCAGTGGCCGCAGCCGCGTCAGAGGGCATCGGTGCCGGCGCCGGTGCGGCAGCGGCCTTGCCGGCAGGCTGCTTCAGGATGTTCCTGGCCGGTACGTCAGACGGTGGCGCCTGGTCCGAGAACACCTTGCGGCCATCCTTGTCGATCCATTGCCATTGGGCGGCCGCTGCAACGGGCAGGGCCAGCGCCAGGGCGGCGGTGAGCGCGTGAAGCAGTTTCATGCGTGCCAGTGTAGCGCCGCGCCCGCCTGTACCCAATCTGTTACAGGCAACTGCTTCACGCCGCAGGCGGGCAGGCCTTCAGGGTTAACACCAAGCACGCGGGTACAATCCGTTTTTTGGAGCTTTCTCATGCGCCTTCTAGGAAAAGCGCTCACCTTCGACGATGTGTTGCTGGTGCCGGCGTTCTCCCAGGTCCTGCCCAAGGACACGTCCCTTGCGACGCAATTCTCCCGAAACATCAGCCTGAACCTGCCGCTTGTGTCCGCCGCCATGGACACGGTGACCGAAGCGCGCCTGGCGATCGCCATCGCCCAGGAAGGCGGCATCGGGATCGTTCACAAAAACCTTACCCCCAAACAGCAGGCCGCCGAGGTCGCCCGCGTCAAGCGCTATGAATCCGGCGTTTTGCGCGACCCCGTGGTCATTACGCCGGAACACACCGTGCTGCAGGTCATGCAGCTGTCCGACGAGCTGGGAATCTCCGGTTTTCCGGTGCTGGACGGCGGCAAGGTGGTCGGCATCGTCACCGGCCGCGACCTGCGGTTTGAGACCCGCTACGACGTCAAGGTGCGCGACATCATGACGCCGCGCGAGCGGCTGATTACCGTGCCGGACGGCACCACCCTGGCTGATGCCAAGGCGCTTTTGAACAAGCACAAGCTGGAGCGCCTGCTGGTGGTCAATGGCGCGTTCGAGCTCAAGGGCCTGATCACGGTCAAGGACATCACCAAGCAGACCAGCTTTCCCAATGCGGCGCGCGATGCCGCCGGGCGGCTGCGCGTGGGCGCGGCCGTCGGCGTGGGCGAGGGCACCGAAGAGCGGGTGGAGGCGCTGGTCAAGGCCGGCGTGGATGCCATCGTGGTGGACACCGCGCACGGCCACAGCAAGGGCGTGATCGACCGGGTGCGCTGGGTCAAGCAAAACTACCCGCAGGTGGATGTGGTGGGCGGCAACATCGCCACCGGCGCGGCTGCGCTGGCGCTGGCCGAGGCCGGTGCGGATGCGGTCAAGGTGGGCATCGGCCCGGGCTCCATCTGCACCACCCGCATCGTTGCGGGTGTCGGCGTGCCCCAGATCATGGCCATTGACAACGTGGCCACGGCCCTGCGTGGCAGCGGCGTGCCGCTGATTGCCGACGGCGGCATCCGCTACAGCGGCGACATCTCCAAGGCCATCGCGGCCGGCGCCAGCTCCGTCATGATGGGCGGCATGTTTGCCGGCACCGAAGAGGCGCCCGGCGAAATCGTGCTGTACCAGGGCCGCAGCTACAAGAGCTATCGCGGCATGGGCAGCATCGGCGCCATGCAGCAGGGCAGCGCCGACCGGTACTTCCAGGAAGCCACCACCGGCAACCCCAATGCCGACAAGCTGGTGCCCGAGGGCATTGAGGGCCGCGTGCCGTACAAGGGCTCGCTGGTGTCCATCGTGTTCCAGATGGCCGGCGGCGTGCGCGCCAGCATGGGGTACTGCGGCTGCGCCACCATCGAAGAGATGAAGAACAAGGCCGAATTCGTGGAAATCACCTCGGCGGGCATCCGGGAAAGCCACGTTCATGACGTGCAGATCACGAAAGAGGCGCCGAATTACCGCGCCGACTGACCCGGCCACCCCATGCGTCACGCCGATCGTGTAGAACGGTGGCTCCAACCAACCAGGAGTGCTTTATGGGAATGATCTCTTTTCTGAAAGAAGCGGGCGAAAAGCTGTTCGGCAAAAAGCCGGAGATCGCCGCCGCGATTGCCGAGCCGACCAACGAGGAAAAGATCGCTGCGGCCAACGCGGCAGCCTCGGAAGCCATCAAGCATTACATCAGCACGCAGAATCTGCCGACCGATGGCCTGACGGTGAGCTTCAATGGCGCGGACCAGATCGTGACCGTCAGCGGCCTGGTGGCCACGCAGGAAATCCGCGAAAAGATCGTGCTGTGCTGCGGCAACGTACAGCACGTGGCCGGCGTAGCCGACGAAATGCAGTGCGCCGAACCTGCTGACGAGTGCGAATACCACCTGGTCAGCCGCGGCGACACCCTGAGCGCGATTGCCAGGCAATTCTACGGCAACGCCAACGCGTACATGCAGATTTTTGAGGCCAACAAGCCCATGCTGTCGCACCCCGACAAGATTTATCCCGGACAGGTACTGCGTATCCCCCCCAAGGCATGACACACCAGAAAATCCTCATCCTCGACTTCGGCTCACAGGTCACCCAGCTGATTGCCCGGCGCGTGCGCGAAGCGCATGTGTTCTGTGAAGTCCATCCCTGTGACGTGACCGATGAGTGGGTGAGGCAGTACGCCGCCGATGGCACCCTGAAGGGTGTGATCCTCTCCGGCAGCCATGCCAGCGTGTACGAGGACACCACCGACAAGGCGCCGCAGGCGGTGTTTGAGCTGGGCGTGCCGGTGCTGGGCATCTGCTACGGCATGCAGACCATGGCCCACCAGCTGGGCGGCAAGGTCGAAGGCGGCCACAAGCGCGAGTTCGGCTTTGCGGCTGTGCGGGCGCGCGGCCATACAGCCTTGCTGAAGGACATCGCAGACTTCACCACGGCGGATGGCCACGGCATGCTCAACGTCTGGATGAGCCACGGCGACAAGGTGACCGAGCTGCCGCCGGGCTTCAAGCTCATGGCCAGCACGGACAGCTGCCCCATCGCCGGCATGGCCGATGAAAACCGGCATTTCTATGCCGTGCAGTTCCACCCCGAGGTGACGCACACCCAGCAGGGCAAGGCCATCCTGGAGCGCTTTGTGCTGGGTATCTGTGCCGCCAGGCCCGACTGGGTGATGCGCGACCACATCGCCGAAGCAGTGGACCTGATCCGCCAGCAGGTGGGTGACGAAGAGGTCATCCTGGGCCTGTCTGGCGGCGTGGATTCGTCGGTGGCGGCGGCGCTGATCCACCGAGCCATCGGTGACCAACTGACCTGCGTGTTTGTGGACCACGGCCTGCTGCGCCTGAACGAGGGCGACATGGTCATGGACATGTTCGTGGGCAAACTGCACGCCAAGGTGATCCGCGTGGATGCCAGCGAGCTGTTCCTGGGCAAGCTGGCCGGCGTGAGCGATCCTGAGGCCAAGCGCAAGATCATCGGTGGCGAGTTCGTCACCGTCTTCAAGCAGGAAGCGGCAAAACTCACCAGTGCAGGAGCCAAGGGAGCGAAGTGGCTGGCCCAGGGCACCATCTACCCCGACGTGATCGAATCCGGCGGCGCCAAGAGCAAGAAGGCCGTCACCATCAAGAGCCATCACAACGTAGGCGGCCTGCCCGAGCAACTGGGCCTGAAGCTGCTGGAGCCGTTGCGCGATCTGTTCAAGGACGAGGTGCGCGAGCTGGGCGTGGCGCTGGGCCTGCCGCCCGAGATGGTGTACCGCCACCCGTTCCCCGGCCCCGGCCTGGGCGTGCGCATCCTGGGCGAGGTCAAAAAGGAATACGCCGACCTGCTGCGCCGCGCCGACGCGATCTTCATCGAGGAACTGCGCAACTTCAGGGACGACGCCAGCGGCAAGACCTGGTACGAGCTGACCAGCCAGGCGTTTGCCGTGTTCCTGCCCGTCAAGAGCGTGGGCGTGATGGGTGACGGTCGAACCTATGACTACGTGGTGGCCCTGCGCGCTGTACAGACCAGCGACTTCATGACGGCTGACTGGGCGGAGTTGCCGTATGCGCTGCTCAAGAAGGTGTCCAGCCGCATCATCAACGAGGTGCGCGGCATCAACCGCGTGACCTACGACGTGAGCAGCAAGCCGCCGGCCACCATTGAGTGGGAGTGAATCCGCGGGCGACGATGGTGCGTACCTCTGCAACCTGAACAGTCCATGCCCCGATGATCGCTCCCCCAGTCCCTGACAACGAAGCTGAGCGCCTGGCCGCCATGAACCAGGCCATGTGCGCGTTTGTGCCGCGCGAAGAGCGGTTTGACCGCATTACTCGCACCGTGCGCCGTCTGCTGGATGTGCCCATTGCGCTGATCTCCATCGTGGAGCACGACGCCCAGTGGTTCCGTTCGGCCCAGGGCCTGGCGGAGGTGGAGACGCCGCGCAACATTTCGTTTTGCGGCCACGCCGTGGCCTCGGGCAAGGTGCTGGCCGTGCCCGATGCCACCAACGACCCGCGCTTTTGGGACAACCCGCTCGTCACCGGCTCGCCCTATATCCGGTCTTACCTGGGCATTCCGTTGACCATTGCCCCAGGCGTGCGCGTGGGCACCCTGTGCGCGCTGGACAACCAGGTGCGCGACTTCACCCAGCAGGACATCCTGGGCATGGAAGACCTGGCCGCCATGGCCGAGGCCGAGCTTCGCCTGGACGCCATGGGTACCACCCAGCGCCAGCTGATCGCCGCCTTGGGCCAGGCCGAACGGCGCGCCAGCGTGGACCCGGCCACCGGCTGCTGGAATGCCCGCGGCTTGCGCGAGCTGGTGAGCATGACCGTGGCGGATTGCATGCGCCAGGGCACCACCGCTGCGCTGTGCTACGTGCGGGTGCGCAACTACGCCGCTTTGACCGGGGATGGCGACAAGGCGCAGGCCGGCATCATCCGCCAGCTGCTGGCGCAGGTGCTGCGCCGGCGCCTGCCGGAGCACGGCGCGCTGGGCAGCCTGGGCGAGCGTGACTTCTGCGCGCTGGTGCCCGGCGCGTCGCAGCTGGAAATCGAGGGCAGCCTGGCGGCCTTCACCTACCCCCATGTCAAGCTGGACATGCCCGGCATCCACATGGATCTGACGCTGGACCTGGCGTTTGGCCTGGCCTTCCTGGGTGACATGAAGTCCGCGAACCCGGCGACCGAGCTCTGGGCCACGGTGCTGGCTGGC
This sequence comes from Ramlibacter sp., assembly GCA_050247515.1. GTDB lineage: Bacteria > Pseudomonadota > Gammaproteobacteria > Burkholderiales > Burkholderiaceae_C > RAM1. The sequence goes on from JBFWUB010000004.1 coordinate 283,082, forward strand.
CTGAAGGACTGACCAGCATCCGGGTGCGCGGCGCGGCACAATGGCGCGCATGTACCAGCCGCCGCAATTCAAATCGACCGACCGAGGCATCGCCGCGCGCCTGATGCGCGAGCACCCGCTTGCCAGCCTGATCTCGGTGGACGACGCCGGTTTGCCCTATGTGACGCACCTGCCGCTGCACCTGGAGGACCGGCCGCAGGGCGAAGACGGGCAGGGTGGCTTTGTGCTGCTGGGCCATTGCGCCAAGCCCAATCCCCACTGGCGCTACCTGCAGGCGCGCCCAACGGCCGTGGCGACTTTTCTGGGACCGCATGCCTACCTGTCGCCCAAGGTGTACCCGGATCTGGCCCGCGTGCCCAGCTGGAACTACCTGGCAGTGCACTGCACGGTGCAGGCCACGCTGGTGGAGGACGGCCCGGCCAAGGACCGGCTGCTCAAGAAGCTGATCGGCGACCATGAGCCACCGTATGCCGACCAGTGGCGGGCGCTGGGCGAGGACTTCGCCAACAGGATGCTGCCCGGCATCATGGCCTTCGAGCTGCGGGTCACCGAGCTGCAGTGCAAGCTCAAGATCAACCAGCACCGTCCTGAATCACACGCGGCACTGAAGGCAGCATATGCCGCCGGCAACGACAACCAGCGTGCGCTGGCGGACTGGATGACCGAGCTGGGCCTGGGCGGGTGAGTTGTCAATGAGCGAGCCGCAAGACACCCACTTCATGATGCTGGCCCTGGCGCAGGCCCGCGAGGCCGCCGCCGCGGGGGAGGTGCCGGTGGGCGCCGTGGTGGTGCAAAACGGTGAAGTCATCGCCACCGGCCGCAATGCGCCCGTGGGCATGCACGACCCCACCGCCCATGCCGAAATCGTCGCACTGCGCGCGGCCGCCGCGCGCCTGGGCAATTACCGGCTGGACGGCTGCACGCTGTACGTCACGCTGGAGCCTTGTGCCATGTGCAGTGGCGCCATGCTGCATGCCAGGCTGGCGCGGGTGGTGTTTGGTGCGCCCGATGCCAAGACCGGCGCGGCCGGCTCGGTGCTGAACGTGCTGGGCAACGCCCGCATCAATCACCAGACCAGGGTCACCGGCGGTGTGCTGGCACAAGAGTGCGGGGCGGTGTTGAGCACATTTTTCCAGGCGCGTCGCGAAGCTGCGCGCGGTGCGGCGTCGCCTGTGCGCGAAGACGCGTTGCGCACGCCCGACGCGCGGTTTGATGGCCTGCCCGGCTACCCCTGGGCGCCGCGTTACCTGCATGATCTGCCCGCCCTGGGCGGCCTGCGCCTGCACTACCTGGACGAAGGTCCCGCCGATGCGCCGCTGACCTGGTTGTGCCTGCACGGCAATCCGGCCTGGAGCTACCTGTACCGCCGGATGATCCCCGTTTTCCTGTCCGCTGGCGCGCGCGTGGTGGCACCGGACATGCCCGGCTTCGGCAAAAGTGACAAGCCGAAGAAAGACACGGCCCACAGCTTCAGCTGGCACCGCCAGGTGCTGCTCGAGCTGGTGCAGCGGCTGGACCTGCGCCATGTGGTGCTGGTGGTGCAGGACTGGGGCGGGTTGCTGGGTCTGACGTTGCCCATGGAGGAGCCGCAGCGCTACCGTGGCCTGCTGGTCATGAACACCACGCTGGCCACGGGCGACTCGCCGCTGAGCCCGGGATTTCTGGCCTGGCGCGAGATGTGCGCGAACAACCCTGAATTTGACGTGGGGCGCCTGTTTGCGCGCGGCAACCCGCAGATGAGCGCCGACGAATGCGCGGCCTACAACGCTCCGTTTCCTGACAGGGGCCACCGCGCCGCGCTGCGCGCCTTCCCTCCCATGGTGCCAGGGCACCCCGACGCGGATGGTGCCGCCGTCTCGCGCGCGGCGCGTGATTTCTGGCGCGAGCGCTGGACAGGCCAGACCCTGATGGCAGTGGGCGCCCAGGACCCGGTGCTGGGTATGGCCGTGATGCAGGAACTGCAGCAACTGATCCGCAACTGCCCGCCGCCCCTGGTGCTGGCGCAGGCCGGCCATTTCGTCCAGGAGCATGGCGAGACCGTGGCGCAGACCGCGGTGGGATACTTCAAGCCGTGAAAAAACACATCTACATCTTCTCGCCGTCAAGCGCCGTGCGCGACAAGGCGGCCTTCAAGCGCGGTGTGGCCCGCCTGCGCGCATTGGGCCATGAGGTTGAAATTGACGAGGCCGCGCTGAAAAGCCACATGCGCTTTGCAGGAGACGACGCCACCCGCGTGGCTGCCATCCACCGCGCGGCGGCCAGCGGCGCCGACGTGGCGCTGATCTCGCGCGGCGGCTATGGCCTCACGCGCATCCTGCCCGCCATTGACTACAAGCGCGTGGCCAAGGCCGTCCAGGGCGGCACCCGGTTCGTGGGTCTGAGCGACTTCACCGCCTTCCAGTGCGCGGTGCTCGCGAGGACCGGCGCCGTGACCTGGGCCGGCCCGGCGGTGGGCGAGGACTTTGGCGTGGACGGCACGCCGGATGACATCATGGAAGCCTGCTTTGACGACCTGATCGGCGGGCAGGGCGAAGGCACCGGCTGGCAGTTGCCGCGCAACACGCCGCCGCTGCCCGCGCGCGAGGGCGGCGTGTGGGCCGTGAAAGACGCCGTGCTGTGGGGCGGCAACCTGGCGGTGCTGTCCAGCCTGGCGGGAACACCCTGGCTGCCCGCCGTGAAGGGTGGTGTGCTGTTCCTGGAAGAAGTGCATGAGCACCCCTACCGCGTGGAGCGCATGCTGACGCAGCTGCTGCATGCGGGCGTACTGGCGCAGCAAAAGGCCATCGTCATGGGGCAATTCACCAACTACAAGCTGGTACCGCACGACAAGGGTTTCAAACTCCAGACGGTGGTGGACTGGCTGCGCACCCAGGTGAAGGCGCCTGTGCTGCAGAACCTGCCATTTGGTCATGTGCCGACCAAGGTGGTGCTGCCGGTGGGCGCCCGTATTGACCTGGCCGTGGAGGGCCGCGACGCGCTCTTGCTGTGGGGCCAGGCCCACTGAAACTGCGGCCCAGGCCGCGCGCTGTCAGCCGATCAGCGGGCTGGGGCGGGACGTGAGGCCGGCGGGCAGCAGGCCCTTGAACATCGCGGTGAGCCGCAGGATCTGTTCACGCGCCTGGACTTCGCCGTGCATGGCCGACAGCGTCGCCATCAGGTCGCCACGCAGGTACCACAGCGCTTGCACATCATTGGCGTAGCGTACCCGGCGGGTGACCTGCGGAAACTGTTGCGCGCCGGTGGTCCCGAGCATGTCCAGCATGGCCTGGCGGATATCCTCCGTGCCGTTCTCCAGCATGGATTCCGAAGGCTGGGACGAAGCGCCCAGCAATCCGTAAATGCTGCTTCGAAGATTGGGTTTGATCCAGCGCATGGGCTCTTTTTGTCCTACGGGAACGAATTTGCTGTGGAGGTCCGACAAGTTATGCCGAGCATGCCCCGAACGCAAGTCAAAGCTGTGACGTAGTTAACGGAAAACAACGCGCAAAATCAAGCACTTGGTAACGATTCGTGAGGTTAATTCTATTTTCTGATCGAATTCATGGCGGGATGGGCGGTGCCATACATGCTCTAAACTCGCCGGACAACAACTCCATAACGGCGGGGCATGGCAGTCAACAGCACGGTTGTATTTGCAGACCTGACGGGAAGCACCGGCGTGTTTGAAGCCTTGGGCAATGCCAAGGCCACTCAGGCTATTACCCGGCTGACCCAGTGGATCAGCCAGGTGTGCGAGGCCCACGGCGGGCGGGTTGTCAAGACCCTGGGCGACGGCGTGCTCGCGGTATTTCCGCGGGAAAGTGATGCCGTCAACGCCGTGGTCGAGCTGCAGCGCAACCACCTCAAGCGCATCCTCAACTGGCCGCCCAAACTGCGCATGCGGTTGCAGGTAGGTGTGGCCTGTGGCGAAATCGTGGAGGTGGACGGCGACTGCTATGGCGACGCGGTGAACGTGGCTTCGCGCCTGTCGGATCTGTCCGGCGCGGACCAGATCTGGGCCACCGACACTGTAGTGGACCGCATTGCCAACCCGCCGGAAGGCGTGCGCTTTCGCAGCCTGGGGCCAATCAGCATCCGCGGCAAGGCCGAAAAGCGCGTGGTCTACCGCATTGAATGGCATGAGGAAGTGGTGTCTGAGCTGCTGACCGCGCCAGGTTCGCTGGATCTGCTCAAGGCGCAGCGGCCTGACACCGTTCTAGGCCAGATCGATCTGTCCTGGCTGGACGTGAACGCATCGTTCAAGTCCACGGACCTTCCCATCCACCTGGGCCGGGTGGTGGAGGCGGAATTTGTCGTCAACGACCAGCGCGTGTCCCGCCTGCACGCCAGGATCGAATGGCGCAATGGCGCCTTCGTGCTGACCGACCTGAGCAGCTACGGTACGTGGGTGCGCTTTGCCGGCAGCGACACCGAGCTGGCGTTGCGGCGCGACGAATGCGTGCTGCACGGCAAAGGCGAGATTGCGCTGGGCGCGCCGTTCAGCGACTTCACTGTTCCCACGGTGAATTTCAATCTCTCAGGCAGCGCCGTCGAACTGGTGCACAGGGCCGGTGTGCCCGGGCGCTGAGCCGACCACTTCCTGCGCCAGGGCCAGGACCGAAAGTGGCGCCGAACCTTCCGCCTTGTTGTTGATCGTCACATAGACGTTGTGCCCGGCGCGGGGTCCATTTGATTTCAGTGCAGAAAGTGACGGTTCGTGCCTCCCCGCAGAGCGAGGATTGGCGCGGGGTCTGCTCCAGGGGCGAGCGTAAGTGCTTGTCACGCTTTGAGTTTCTGTTGGTCTC
>JBFWUB010000005.1:0-215210 GCA_050247515.1 Ramlibacter sp.
TTGGAATTGACATGAACTTCATTTCTGAATTTCACATCTTTTTTACTTCATGAGCGTTTAAAGTGCATTGCACTTAGTTCCGAAGAACTTGGCAATCGCCTTCAAACGCCCACGCTTATCGGCTGTATGTTTTTAACGAACCCCGTAAAACTTGTTTGTTTTACGCTTGCTTGCTGCGATCAGCGAAGCCTTGAATTATGACATGTTTTTGAAAGACCTGTCAAACTTCAGGGTTTCTACTAATTGGCATTTGCTTTCGCATTTGCTGTTTTAGCAGAGCCTCGAATTATACATCGTTTCTTGCGATTCGATCAACCTTCGATTCCCTTTCTGCCTATCCCGTTGCTTTCGCTTCGTTTTCAGCAGAGCCTTGAATTCTATACCGGATTTTTTGTTTCCGTCAACGAATCCAAGATTTTTTTCTTTGCTGAGTCCGTTGCCTGAGCAACCCGGCTTTTGTTCACCGTTTTCAGCACAGCCTGCGACTATAGCACGGGTTTTGATCGCTTCAATAACAGCCGTTCAGACGGCCAGAGGAAGTGTCCGCAAGCGCCTGCCGGTCAGCGCGTACAAGGCGTTGGCCACGGCAGGCGCCAGTGGCGGCACGCCGGGCTCCCCAACTCCGCCGGGGGCTCTCTCACTGGCCACCAGCCATGTCTGGACATGGGGGGCCTCGGGCAGGCTGAGGAGCGGATACGAGGGCAGGTTGGCCTGCTGGACCACGCCGTCCTGTATGTCGATCCGGCCATACAGCGCGGCCGTCAGCGCGAATACCACGGCGCTTTCCATCTGCTGCATCACGATGTTCGGGTTCACGACGGTACCGCAGTCCATGGCGCACACCACGCGATGCACTCGCAGCCGGCCATTTGACAGAGAGATCTCGGCCACCTGCGCCACGATCGAGCCAAAGGACTCATGCAGCGCCAGGCCGTGCGCCCGCCCCGCCGGTAGCGGCTTGCCCCACCCGGCTTTTTCCGCGGCGAGGTTGAGCACGGCCAGGTAGCGGGGCGCACCCGCCAACAGCTTGCGGCGCAGTTCAAGGGGGTCCAGCTTCAGGTCCGCCGCGAGTTCATCCACAAAGCTCTCGGTAAAGAACGCATTGTGTGAATGGCCCACCGAGCGCCAGAAGCCTACGGGCACGCCCATGCGGGTGGCCACGTGCTCCATATGCTGATGGGGAATGCCATAGGGGCGGTCGAACAGGCCTTCCGCGGTGGTTTTGTCGGCCATGTCTATGGGGCCCGCCATGCCCGGCAGGTTGCGGCCCAGCCAGCGCGGCGTGATGGCGTCGCCCGCGGACTTGATGCGCAGGCTGTTGACATGGCCCTCTCCGTCGATGGTGGCTCGCAGCAGGGCCACGTGCATGGGCCGGTAGAAGTCATGCATGGTGTCTTCTTCGCGCGACCATGACAGCTGCACCGGCGCGCCCGCGCAGTCCATGGCCACGCGCACGGCCTGCGCCACGCAATCCACCTCCAGCCGACGGCCAAAACCGCCGCCCAGCAATGTGACGTGCAGGGTGACGTCCTGCACCGCCACACCGGCGACCTGCGCGGCGATGGCGCGCGCCATCTGCGGCACCTGGGTGGGCACCCAGACCTCGACCTTGCCGTCTCGCACCTGCGCCGTGCAGTTCATCGGCTCCATCGTTGCGTGGGCCAGATAGGGTGCGCTGTACAGCGCCTGCACCGTGCGCACGGCCTGGCCCTCGGCGGCGGCGATGGTGCCCTGTTCAAAGAAGGTGGTGCCGGCGCCGGTACGAACCGCGTTTTCCAGATAGGTCCGGATGCGCTGGGTGTCCAGCGCCCCGCGCGGCCGCTGCTGCCATTGCACGTCCACGGCCTGGGCGCCCTGGCGCGCGTGCCAGGTGGTTTTGCCCACCACGGCGAACCCGGCGGTGGATCCGGCATAAGCCGGCAGGCGGACCAGGCGCAGCACCCCCGGCAACGCCAGCGCCGCATTGGGCTGGATCGCTCCTGGCGAGCCGCCCAGCATGGGGCACATGCGCACGGCGGCATACAGCAGACCCGGCAGCCGGACGTCCAGCCCGAACCGGGCCGTCCCGTTGACCTTGGCCGGCAGGTCCAGCCGGGGGGTGGGCTGTCCGATGAGCTTCCAGTCCTTGCGGTCCTTGAGCCGCACCGTGCCCGGCGGCGTTGCCGCCGCGTACCGGGCAAAGTCGCCATAGGGCGCCGACTTGCCCGAGGGGTGCGCAATCACCCCGTTGGCGACCGTCATCTCCACAACAGGCAGCTTCCACTGCAGTGACGCCGCGCCCAGCAAGGAGGCCCGCGCCGTGGCCGCTGCCAGGCGCAGCACGTCCCAGGCGTCGGCAACGGTAGACGACCCGCCCGTGGCATTGATGCCCAGCTCGCGCGCGATCTTGCCGACCATCCATTCGCCGGCCTTGATCTTCAATGGCTTTTCAATGCCTTCGGATTCCAGTGGATGGAACGGCAACGCAGACAGCTGCATCGCGACGTTGCCGTAGATGGCGTCGGCGCCGGCCTGTTCGATGCGCACACGGGACAGCGGCACGTCCAGCTCTTCGGCGGCCAGCATGGGCAACGCCGTGTGCACGCCCTGGCCCATTTCACTGCGCGGCATGGCGATGATGATGCTGCCGTCGGCTGCAATCTTGATCCAGCCATTGAGGGCGATGTCGCCCTCCGTCTGGAGCATGGTTCGCGCTGACCCCAGGCGCGAGCGCTGGGGCAGCACGCTCCACCCCACCACCAGGGCTCCGGTGGCACCCGCAGCCGTCAACAGCAGTGCGCGCCGCTTCACGTTTTCACCCCCGCTGCGCGCTTGATCGCGGCCCGCACGCGCTGGTAGGTGCCGCAGCGACAGATGTTGGTCATGGCGGCGTCGATGTCCGCGTCGGTGGGTTTGGGCTTTTTCTCCAGCAGCGCGGCCGCGGCCATCAGCATGCCGCTTTGGCAGTAGCCGCACTGGGGCACCTGTTCGGCGATCCAGGCCTGCTGCAGCGGGTGCGGCTTGCCGGGCGCGCCCAGCGACTCGATGGTCTGGATGCGCTTGCCCGCCACGGTGGATACAGGCGTGACGCACGAGCGCACCGCCTGGCCGTCCACGCGCACGGTGCAGGCACCGCAGGCTGCAACGCCACAGCCGAATTTGGTGCCCGTCATGTTGAGCACGTCACGCAGCACCCACAGCAGCGGCATGGCCGGGTCGGCATCGGCCTGAACCGGCTTGCCGTTGATTTGCAGTTCCAAATGAAGCTCCTCAAAGCCGCCCGCCGGCCCCATGCGGCTGACTATATCGACCCGCCCCGCAGCGCGATAGAGGAGGCGCCGTGCAAACGCACCGGATAATCCCGCACTCCCATGGCACTCATTACCCTACTCAACGCGCAACTCGCCTTTGGCCACGTTGCGCTGCTCGACCACACCGACATCGCCATCGAGTCCGCTGAACGCGTGGGCCTGATCGGGCGCAACGGCGCGGGCAAATCGTCCCTGCTCAAGATTCTGGGCGGGCTTGAAAAGGCCGACGACGGAACGCTCCAGCTCCAGCAGGGCCTGCGCATTGCCTATGTGGCGCAGGAGCCTGTGCTGGACCCGGCCGACACGGTGTTTGCCGCGGTATCTGCAGGCGTGGCCAATGTGCGTGCATGGATCGACCAGTACAGCCACGGCGACGGCGACCTGGATGCGCTGCAGGGGCAAATCGAGGCGCAGGACGGCTGGAACTGGGAGCAGCGCGTGGAGGAAACCCTGCAGCGCCTGCACCTGGACCGCGACGCCACCATCGCCACGCTGTCGGGCGGCACCAAAAAACGCGTGGCGCTGGGCCAGGCACTGGTCACGCGGCCCGACGTGCTGCTGCTGGACGAGCCCACCAACCACCTGGACCTGGATTCGATCGAATGGCTGGAAGGCCTGCTGGTGGACTTCAAAGGCAGCGTGGTCACCATCACCCACGACCGCGCCTTCCTGGACCGCGTGGCCACGCGCATCGTGGAGCTGGACCGCGGCATCCTGCGTTCGTACCCGGGCAACTTCAGTCAGTACCTCATCCTGAAGGAAGAGCAGCTGGCCCAGGAGGCCGTCATCAACGCCCGCGCCGACAAGCTGCTGGCCCAGGAGGAAATCTGGATCCGCAAGGGCGTGGAAGCCCGCCGAACACGCGCCGTGGCGCGCATCAACCGGCTGGAGGCGCTGCGCGCGCGGCGTGAGGCCCGGCGCGAGGCACTGGGCAGCGTCAAACTGGACATTGCCTCCGGCCAGAGCAGCGGCAAGATCGTGGCCGAGCTGACGGATGTCAGCAAGTCGTTTGGCGACAAGCCCATCGTGCGCAACTTCACCGGGACCATCCTGCGCGGCGACAAGGTCGGGCTGATCGGCCCCAACGGCGCGGGCAAGACCACGCTGCTCAAGCTCATCCTGGGCGAACTGGCCCCCGACAGCGGCAAGATCCGCCAGGGCGCCAGCCTGCAGGTGGCGTACTTTGACCAGATGCGCAATGCGCTGAACCTGGACGCCACGCTGGAAGACTTCATCAGCCCCGGCAGCGAATGGATAGAGATCGGCAGCAAGCGCCAGCACGTCAAGAGCTACCTGGGCGACTTTTTGTTCTCGCCCGCGCGGGCCACATCGCCGGTGCGCTCGCTCAGCGGCGGCGAGCGCAACCGCCTGCTGCTGGCGCGGCTGTTTGCCCGCCCGGCCAATGTGCTGGTGCTGGACGAGCCCACCAACGATCTGGACATCGACACGCTGGAACTGCTGGAAGACCTGCTGCAGAACTACGACGGCACGGTCTTCCTGGTCAGCCACGACCGCACCTTCCTGGACAACGTGGTGACCAGCACCATTGCCTTCGAGGGCAACGGCCTGTGGCGCGAATACGAAGGCGGCGTGCAGGACTGGCTCACGCAGTCGCGCCGCGCGCAGACCATCCGCGACGCGGCCGCCAGGCCGGCGGCGCGCGCGGCCGCGCCAGCGCCAGCACCACCGCCCGCCCCCGCACCGCCGGCGCCCGCGCGAAAGAAGCTCAGCTACAAGGACCAGCGCGAGCTGGAAGCGCTGCCCCAGCGGATTGAAGCGCTGGAAGCCGAGCAGAAGGCCATTGCCGCCGAGCTGGCCGACGGCAGCCTGTACAGCCGCGACGCCCAGCGCGCCGCGGAGCTGGCCAGCCGCAGCGCGCAGATCGACGACGATCTGCTGGCGGCGCTGGAGCGCTGGGAAGCACTGGGCGGCGCCTGACGCGCGCAAAGAGCGAGCCCAAGGCGCGCCCTTTCATATGTAAGCGTTTGTCCGTCAGCGTTTGCCGGTGATGGCCGACCCGGCAAGCCCCCTCAACACGGCGCGCGCGGCTACAGTGGCTCCATCCATGCTCAACCCACCGCCCAGCGCCGATGCTCCACGCCGCCGTTCCCTGTGGCGCCTTGCCGCCATGATGTTCATCGCCGTCTGGGCCACAGGCTGCGCCAGCCTGCCCGCCAACACCGCCCGGTCGCCCTCTACCGCGTTCAATGCGCCCGACGCCACCCCGCTGGGCCAGCTGGTCCAGGCCCGCCGGGCCCAGTCCGGAGCCCGCAGCGATTCGGGCTTTCACCTGCTGGACAGCGTGGACGCGGCCTTTACCAGCCGCCTGGCATTGATTGAAGGCGCGCAACGCAGCCTGGACCTGCAGTACTACGCCATCCATGCCGATGCCAGCACCGAGATCCTGCTGCAACGCCTGCGCGACGCGGCACGCCGCGGCGTCAAGGTCCGGCTGCTGCTGGACGACTTCAACACCGTGGGGCAGGACGCCCAGGTGCTGCTGCTGCAGTTCGAGCCGAATGTGGAAATCCGCCTGTTCAACCCGCTGACCGGTTCGCGCGCCTCCCTGCTGGGGCGGCTGCTGGGCTCGCTGCACGATGTATCGCGGATCCAGAAGCGCATGCACAACAAGCTGTTCCTGGCCGACAACGCCATGGGCATCACCGGCGGGCGCAACCTGGGCGACGCCTATTTCGGCAGCGGCGAGAAAAGCAACTTCGTCGACCTGGACGTGCTCGCCTGGGGCCGCATCGTGCGCGACATGTCGGCCAGCTTTGACCGGTACTGGAATGACGAGCTGGCCTACCCGGTGCAGACCCTTTTATCGCCGGAAGACCTGGCCCTGCTGCGCAAGAAGGCATCGGAACAGGCGCCGGCGGCCACAGACCCTTCACGCGTGGGCGTTCCCCAGCAGGCTGCGGCCGTGCCGGCCTCCCTGCCGGTGACTGCCAGCACCACGGTGCTGCCTGATGTGACCATGACCGCCGCGCAGGCCCAGGAACGCGCGCCGATGGACCTGCGGCGCGTGACGCTGACCTGGGCGCCGTCGCGCCTCATGGTGGACAAGCCCGACAAGATCGGCCCCGACGAAGACGAGGCTGACGCCAGCGACACGGTGGTGGACGGCCTGCTGGCGTTGATGCAGCAGGCCAGGCAGGACATATTGATCATCTCGCCGTACTTTGTGCCGGGCGCGCAGATGATGCAGACGTTTGCCCAGGCGCGCGCGCGCGGCGTGCGCATCCGGGTGCTGACCAATTCACTGGCATCCAACGACGCGCCAGCCGCCCATGCGGGCTACGCACGCTACCGGCGCGACCTGCTGGGCCTGGGCATCGAGCTGCACGAGATGCGCGCCACCGAGCAGACCGCCGGCGGCCTGTCCGGCTCGGGCAGCGGCAGCCGCGGGCTGTGGCTGGGCTCCAGCGGCGGCGGCTCCAAGGCCGGCGCATCGCGCGCCAGCCTGCATTCCAAGGCGGTGATCATTGACGGCCGCCTGGCCATCATCGGCTCGATGAACCTGGACTTGCGCTCCAAAAACCTCAACAGCGAAGTCGCCCTGCTGATCCGCAGCGCGGCGCTGTCGCGCGAGGCAACACGGCTGGTGGAAAGCACGTTTGCCCAGGGTGCCTACCGCGTGGCGCTGGCCGACGGCAAGCTGCTGTGGCGGGCCCCGCCCGGTGCCGGCTACCCCGACGCCACCGACGAGCCCGAAGCCGGTGCCCGCCTGAAACTGCTGGTCAAGCTGCTGGGGCCGCTGGCGCCCGACGAAATGCTTTGACCACCTCCACGTATTTCTTCCAGAACACGGCGTCCTGCGCGGTGGCGAAATTGATGCGCATCAGCGTGGACGGCTTGCGCTCGGCATGGAACAGCGCACCCGGCGCCAGCAGATAGCCCTCGTCCAGCATGCGCTGGGCCAGCGCGTCGGTGTCCACGCCCGTGTCCACCCAGCCGAACAGGCCCGCGGGCTGCGCCGCGAACGCGCAGCCGGCATTCAGCGCCAGCTTGACGGTACGCGCGCGGGCGGCATCCAGCCGGGTGCGGATGCGTTCGGCATGGCGGCGCAACTGGCCTTGCTCGATGCACAGCGCCAGCGCGCGCTCCAGCAAGGTGGGTGTCGTCAGCGTGCCCAGCAGCTTGGTGTCCAGCAGTTGCTCAACCAGGGCCGGCGGCGCGGCGAGGAACCCGATGCGCCAGTTGGGCGCCAGGATCTTGGCGAAACCGCTGACATAGATGGTGCGCTGCAAGCCGTCCAGTGACGTCAGGCGCGTGGCATGGTCGGGCGCGATGTGGCTGTAGGTGTCGTCTTCAACGATGTGAAAGTCGTGCTGGTTGGCCAGCTGCAGCACACGGTGCGCGCTGCCCGGTGACAGGCAGTACCCCGTGGGGTTGTGAAACACGCTCACGCTCACATACAGCTTGGGCTTGTGCACTTCGCAGTACCGCGCCATGACGTCCAGGTCCGGGCCGTCGGTACGCCGGGGCACCGGCAGGATGTGCATGCCCATGGCGGACAGCCGCGCAAACTCCACCGCCCAGCCCGGCTCTTCCACCATCACCGGGTCGCCAGGGCGCAGCAGCGTGCGGCTCACGATGTCCAGCGCATGCGTGGCGCCCACGGTGGTGATGATGTGCTCGGGCGCGGCGTGGACGTTCAGCGTGGCGAGCTTCTTGGCCAGCACGCGGCGCAGGCTGGCGTCACCCAGCGGCTCGCCGTACTGCAATGAAAACTCCTGCAGCGCGCGCGTGCCCGTTACCTTGCGCACCGCCGCCGGCATGAAGGTGGACTCCATCCAGTCGGGCGGAAACACGCCCATGCCCGGCTGCGGCTTGTTGCTGATCTTGTGGAACATGCCGCGGATCAGTGCCGTCGCGTTGACCGGGCTCGCACCCCGCACGCCGCGCGTGGCAAACCAGTGCGCCGTGCTCCAGTTGCCGTCAGGTGCGTGGGGGTCGGGCGTCGCCGGGTCGGCGCGGGCGGGCGCGGCCTCGCGCACAAAGAAGCCGCGGTTCTTGCGCGCCTCGACCAGGCCCTGGGCCAGCAGCTGGTCGTAGGCCGCCACCACGGTGGACGGGCTTACGTTGTGCTGCTGCGCGCATTGGCGCACCGACGGCAGGCGCGCGCCCGGTGCCAGCAGCCGGGTGCGGATGCGCTCGCCAAAACGGGCCGAGAGCTGCTCTGTCAGGGATACCGTGGAGGTCTTCATCAGCATGGCGGTGCATCCTTGGGCTTTGGGCTGTACTGTCACGGCAACCAATACAGATTGCCAACTGCGCTGCCGAACTGTATTGGTCGTGTATTGATTGCCAAGATTACATTGAACCTCCCCCGCTGACAAGACGCCCACCTGTTCCACCTGCTCATGAGCGCCACCGAACTGACCGCCCTTTTGCTGTTCTGCACCGCGATGAGCTTTTCGCCGGGGCCCAACACCACGCTGTCCACGGCCCTTGCCGCCAATCTGGGCCTCAGGCGCGCGATGCGTTTTTGCCTGGCCGTGCCCACGGGATGGACGCTGCTGATGCTGGCCACTGGCCTGGGCCTGGGCGCACTGATCACCGGCGTGCCGGCGCTGCGTTGGGGCGTCAAGCTGTTTGGCGTGGCCTACATGCTGTGGCTGGCGTGGAAGCTGGCGGGCGCCGGCCAGATGTCGCAGGTGGACGCATCGCGCCTCAATGTCACCTTCTGGCAGGGCGTGGGCCTGCAGTTCGTGAACATCAAGGCCTGGATGCTGGCGCTGACGCTGACCGCCGGTTGGGTGGTGAACGCTGCCGGCCAGCCCGCCAGCAACCCTGGCCAGCGCCTGGCCATCATCTGCGTGGTGATGATGGGCTTTGCCTTCAGCAGCAACTTCCTCTATGCGCTGATCGGCTCGCTGCTGCGCCAGTGGCTGGCGCAGGGCAAACGCCTGTTGTGGTTCAACCGCCTGCTCGCGATGGTGCTCATCGCGACAGCGCTCTGGATGCTGACCGTATGAAGTCCGAAGAAATCCGGGGCCTGTGGCTCGGCCTGCTGGGCGTCACCATCTTTGCGCTGACGCTGCCCATGACGCGCCTGGCCGTGGGCACGCCCGATGCACCGCAGATGTCGGGCCTGTTCATTGCGCTGGGACGCGCGGTCGTGGCGGCCATGCTGTCGGCGGCGTTCCTGGTGGCCACGCGCGCCCCCTGGCCGCGGCGCGAAGACTGGTGGCCGCTGGCCATCACATCGGCCGGCGTGGTGTTTGGCTTTCCGCTGTTCACGTCGGTCGCCATGCGCTATGTGGAGGCCGTGCACGCCAGTGTGATCGTGGGCGTGCTGCCCCTGGCCACAGCCGCCGTGGGCGCGCTTTTGCACCGCCAGCGGCCGTCCAACGGGTTCTGGCTGTGCGCCGCCATTGGCAGCGCGCTGGTGGTGGTGTTTGCCGTGCTGCGCAGCGGCAGCGGCGGCCTGGCGCTGCACCCGGCTGACGGCCTGTTGCTGGCCGCCATGGGCTGCGCGGCCGTGGGCTACGGCTATGGCGCCCGGCTGTCGCAGCGCATGCGCGCCGAATACGTCATCTGCTGGGCGCTGGTGATGGCGCTGCCACTCACGTTGCCGGCGGCCGCGCTGACGCTGCCGCGCGCTGGTCTGCCGGCATCGGCGTGGTGGGGATTTGCCTATGTGGCGGTGTTTTCGATGTGGCTGGGCTTTTTTGCCTGGTACCGCGGCCTGGCCCTGGGCGGCACTGTGCGCGTGAGCCAGGTGCAGCTGATCCAGCCGTTTCTGGGCATGCTGTTTGCCGTGCCCTTGCTGGGCGAGCGGCTGGACGCCGTCACACTGGGCTTTGCGCTGGCCGTGATCGCCACGGTATTCATCGGCAAGAAAATGCCCGTTCGCGCCGCTGGAGTCCCCTCATGAAGATGCACAACATCCCCTTTGGCGTGACCGACTGGTCTGAAGTTGCGGCCGAAGAGCACAGCGCGCAGGCGGGCCGGGCCGTCTGGCGCACGCGGCAGTTTGGCGATGTACGCGTGCGCCGCGTCGAATACACGCCCGGCTATGTGTCAGACCACTGGTGTACCAAGGGGCACATCCTTTTTTGCCTGAGCGGCGAGCTGCACACCGAGCTCGCGGACGGTCGCTGCTTTACGCTGACCCCCGGCATGAGCTACCAGGTGGCCGACAACGCCGAGCCCCACCGGTCCACCGCGCCGCAGGGCGCCACCCTTTTCATTGTTGACTGACCTGAAAGATCCCCATGAAGCTCAACGACCTGACCGCCCCCCAATGGACCCTGGCGCGCCGCGCCGAGCGGATGAACCCGTCCGTCATCCGCGAGATCCTCAAGGTCACCGAGAAGCCCGGCATCATCAGCTTTGCCGGCGGCCTGCCGTCGCCCAGGACCTTTCCGATTGACGCGTTCTCAGAAGCCTGCGCCAAGGTGCTGCGCGAAGACGGCCAGGGCGCGCTGCAGTACGCCGCCAGCGAAGGCTATGGCCCGCTGCGCGAGGCGGTCGCCTCGCAGCTGCCGTGGATGGTGGACCCGGCCCAGGTGCTGATCACCACCGGCAGCCAGCAGGGGCTGGACCTGGTTGCCAAGGTGCTGGTGGACGCGGGCAGCCGCATCCTGGTGGAAACGCCCACCTACCTGGGCGCGCTGCAGGCCTTCACACCCATGGAGCCCGAGGTGGTCAGCGTGGCCAGCGACGCCGAAGGCATTGACGTGGACGACCTGGCCGCCAAGGCCCTCACCGCCGCGCAAGGCGGTGCTGCTGATTGCCGCGCGCGTTTTCTTTACGTGCTGCCCAACTTCCAGAACCCCACAGGCCGCACCATGAGCGAGACGCGCCGCGCCGCGCTGTCGGCGCGCGCCGCCGCCCTGGGCCTGCCCATCATTGAAGACAACCCCTATGGCGACCTGTGGTTTGACGCACCGCCGCCCCTGCCGCTGACCGCGCGCAACCCCGAGGGCTGCATCTACCTGGGATCGTTCTCCAAGGTGCTGGCACCGGGCTTGCGCCTCGGCTTCCTCGTCGCGCCCAAGGCCATGTACCCCAAGCTGCTGCAGGCCAAGCAGGCGGCCGACCTGCACAGCCCCAGCTTCAACCAGCGCATGGTGTCCGAGGTGATGAAGCACGGCTTCCTGGACCGCCACGTGCCCACCATCCGGTCGCTGTACAAGTCGCAACGCGACGCGATGCTGGCGGCGCTGACAAAGGAGATGGACGGGCTGGACGTGCAATGGAACACGCCTGACGGCGGCATGTTCCTGTGGGCGCGGCTGCCCGCGGGCATGAGCGCTGTTCAATTGCTGCCCAAGGCAGTGGAGAAGAACGTGGCCTTTGTGCCCGGCGCCGCCTTCTATGCCGACAACGCCGACGCCCGCACCCTGCGCCTGAGCTTTGTGACGGCCAGCGTGGAGCAGATCAACCTCGGTGTGGCCGCGCTGGCCGCCGCCATCCGTGAAGCCAGGGCGGCCTGAGCCATGCTGCACATCTGGGGGCGCATCAGCTCCATCAACGTGCGCAAGGTCGTCTGGGCCGTGCAGTACCTGAACCTGACGCACCAGCGCACCGACGCGGGCGGGCAGTTCGGCATCGTGCAGACGCCCGACTACCTGGCGAAAAACCCCAATGCCCTGGTGCCGTTGATTGACGACGACGGCTACAGCCTGTGGGAGTCCAACGTCATCCTGCGCTACCTGTGCGCGCGCCACGCGCCCGACACGCTGTACCCGCAGGACCTGAAGGCCCGCTTCGACGCCGAGCGCTGGATGGACTGGCAGCAGACCGCGCTGAACCCTGCGGGGCGCGAGGCATTCGTGCAGCTGATCCGCAAGCCCGGCGGGCAGGTCGATGCCACCCGGGTGCAAGCGTCGGTAGCGGCCACCACGCCGCTGCTGGACCTGCTGGACGCGCACCTGGCGCGCCAGCCCTTCATGGCCGGCGCGCAGCTGACCATGGCCGACATTCCCATCGCCTGCGAGGTCCACCGCTGGCGCGGCACGCCCCTGCCCCACCAGCCCCGGGCGCACCTGGACCGCTGGTACCAGCACATGCTGGCACTGCCCGCGTCGCGCGGCGTGCTGGACATCGTTCTCTCCTGAAAGCCAATCCCGATGAAGACCCGCGCATTCAAGCAAGTTGATGTGTTCACCGCCGTTCCCTACCTGGGCAACCCGCTGGCCGTGGTGCTGGACGGCACCGGCCTGAGCACTGAAGAGATGCAGCACTTCACCAACTGGACCAACCTGTCGGAGGCCAGCTTTTTGCTGCCGCCCACGCAGGCGGGTGCGGACTACAAGGTGCGCATCTTCTGCCCGGGGCGTGAGCTGCCCTTTGCCGGCCACCCCACCCTGGGCAGCTGCCATGCCTGGCTGCAGGCTGGCGGCCAGCCGCAGGGCGAGTACGTGGTGCAGGAGTGTGGCGTGGGCCTGGTCAGGCTCAAGCGCGACGGCGAACGCCTGGCCTTTGCAGCGCCGCCGCTGAAGAAAAGCGGCCCGCTGCCTGAAGACGACGTGACCCTGATCGCCCGCGGCCTGGGCGTGGCGCGCAGCGACATCGTGGCGCACGCCTGGTGTGACAACGGCCCCAACTGGCGTGGCGTGATGCTGAAGTCGGCCGACCAGGTGCTGGCCCTCAAGCCTGACGCCTCGGTGCTGGCCGGCCTGGATGTGGGCGTGGTCGGCCCGCGCGGCAAGGTCGGTGTTGTGGGCGCCAGCGACGCTGAAGGCATCGCCTTTGAAGTTCGCGCCTTTTTCCCCGGCAACAACGGCATGGCGGAAGACCCTGTGACGGGCAGTCTGAACGCGGCACTGGCGCAGTGGTTGATCGGGGCGGGGTTGGCGCCTTCGCAATACGTTGCCAGTCAAGGGACCGCCCTTGGCCGTGCGGGGCGCGTTTTTGTGGATCAGGCTGGTTCCGATATCTGGATTGGTGGCGGGTCTGTGACTTGCGTTGATGGGGCTGTGACGCTTTGACTTTTATTCGTTTCACTGCGCGGCAAATCTGCGGCTGCGGGCACGCCGCCTGGGGCTTCACTGGCGCGGTCGCCTGCGGCGACTCCCCTGCGCTGCTCACGGTTCGGTCGCACCGCACAACTCGCTACGCGCTGACGCGCTGCGCTCGAACAGGTGCGGTGAGTCAGAGCACGAAGCGCGCTGCGCGCGCCGACACTCACCGCTGCGCTGCTCGGCGCTCCAGAGGCGCCCCAGGCGGCGTGCCCGCAGCCGCAGATTTGCAGTTGCACTGTTGGCGCGCCACCGGTGGCGTACCCGGGCCCGGGCTTGTCAGCGGGCAGGTGGCACAAGCGGCGGGACAGAAGAAATGACTGCCCGCCTGGACCATCTGGTTATCGTCGCCGCCACGCTGGAAGAAGGCGTGGCGTGGTGCGAGCAGATCTTGGGGATCACCCCCGGCCCAGGCGGCGAACACCCGCTCATGGGCACCCACAACCGGTTGTTCCGGGTCGCGACAGTGGACTACCCGCGCGCCTATGCCGAGATCATCGCCATCAACCCGGCCGCCCCCACACCCGTGCCCGCACGCACCGGCCGCTGGTTTGACATGGACGACCCCGCGCTGCGCGCGCGCGTGGCGCAGCTTGGCCCGCAGCTGGTGCACTTTGTAGCCAATGTGCCCGACGCGGCGAAGTCACTGGCCGCCTGGGCCACCCTGGGCATAGACCGTGGCCCGGCGCTGGCAGCGTCGCGCATGACGTCGCGCGGCCTGCTGGAATGGCAGATCACCGTGCGCGACGACGGGCAGCGGCTGTTTGGTGGTGGCTTGCCCACCCTCATTGAATGGGCCAGCGCGCACCCGGCGGGCCACATGCCGGAGTCGGGCGTAACGCTGCAGTCACTGACCGCCTGGCACCCGCAGGCTGACGCGCTGCGCGCGGCGTACCAGGCCATTGACCTGCAGGGCGTGACCGTCAGGCAGGGCCCGCCCAACCTGGTGGCAACGCTGCGTACACCGCGCGGTGTCGTCACGCTCGAATCAAGGGGGACATGACATGTTGACGATCACTGAACTCGGCTGGTTTGCACTGGCCGCCCTGCTGCTGGTGCTCACGCCGGGCCCCAACATGATTTACTGCGTGTCGCGCACGCTGGTGCAGGGCCGCGGCGCCGGGCTGGTGTCGCTGGCCGGCGTGCTGCTGGGCTTTGTGGTGCACCTGATGGCGGCAGCGCTGGGCCTGACCGCTGTGCTGATGGCCGTGCCCCTGGCCTTTGACGCGATCAAGCTCGCGGGCGCCGCCTACCTGCTGTGGCTGGCCTGGCAGGCCGTGCGACCGGGCGGCGCCGCACCGTTTGAAACCCGTTCATTGCCGGTGGACAGCCATGCCACGCTGTTTCGCATGGGGTTCCTGACCAACCTGCTCAACCCCAAGGTCGCCATGTTTTACCTGTCGTTCTTTCCGCAGTTCCTGCACCCCGAGCGCGGCAGCGTGCTGCTGCAAAGCCTGGCGCTGGGCGCGGTCCAGATCACGGTCAGCGGCGCGGTCAATGCGCTGATCATCCTTGGCGCGGGCACCATCACCGCCTTTCTGTCGCAAAGCGCGGGCTGGCTGCGCGCACAGCGCTACGTCATGGGCAGCGTGCTGGCGGCGTTGGCGGTGCGCATTGCGCTGGAGGAAAAGAAATGAACTTCACCCGCGAACAGGTCCAGGCCGCGCAACGCACGGTGTACGCCGCCATGCCGCCCACGCCGCAGTACGCCTGGCCGCTGCTGCAGCAGCGCCTGGGCTTCAAGGTCTGGGTCAAGCATGAAAACTACACGCCGGCTGGCGCCTTCAAGGTACGCGGCGGGCTGACGTATTTTGAACAGCTGGGCGAGGTCAAAGGCGTGATCAGCGCCACGCGCGGCAACCATGGCCAGTCGGTCGGCTTTGCGGCGCGGCGCTACGGCATCCCGGCCACCATCGTGGTGCCGCATGGCAATTCGCTGGAGAAGAACGCGGCCATGCGCGCGCTGGGCGTCACGCTGATTGAACACGGCGACGATTTCCAGGCCGCACGCGAACACGCCATCCAGCGGGCCGAAACGCAGGGCCTGCACATGGTGCCGTCATTCCACCCCGAGTTGATCCGCGGCGTCATGACCTATTGGGTCGAATTTTTTGAAAGCTTTGCGAAAGGCGAAGAACCCGGCGTGGTGTTCGTGCCGCTGGGTTTGGGCTCGGGCTTCAGCGCGGCAGCGGCAGCGCGCGCGTACACGGGGGTGAAGACCAAGCTGATTGGCGTGGTGTCGGCCCATGCCACGATGTATCAGGATTCATTCCGCGCGCGCCGCGCGATCGAATCGCCCGTGACCACGGTGCTGGCCGACGGCATGGCCTGCCGCGTGCCCGAACCCGGCGCGCTGGACGCCCTGCTGCGCGAGGCCGACGACGTGGTGGCCGTGACCGACGACGAAGTGGCCGAGGCCATGCGCGTGCTGTTTGCCGACACCCACAACGTGGCCGAAGGCGCGGGCGCCGCGTCGCTGGCGGCTGCCATGCAGCAGCGCGAACGCCTGCAGGGCCAGGTGGTGGGCACCACGCTGTGCGGCGGCAATGTGGACAGCGCGGTGTTTGCGCGGGTGCTGTCCCGCGCCTGACAGCAGCAGCACTCCGGCGTCACCCCGGCGACTGAACCCGCTCGCGCGCGTGGCCAGAATGGGCGCATGGGCAATCTCTACATCGTTCGTCACGGTCAGGCCTCGTTTGGCGAGGACGACTACGACAAGCTCAGCGCGCTCGGCCACAAGCAGAGCCTGCGCCTGGGTGAATACTTCGCGGCCAGGGGCATCGCGTTTGACGCGGTGGTCACCGGCACGCTGCGCCGCCACACCGAGACGTTTGCCGGCATCGCCCAGGGTATGGGGCTGCAGACCGACGTGCTGCAATGGCCCGGCCTGAATGAATACGACAGCGAAGCCGTCATTGGCGCCATCCACCCCCACAAGCTGGAAAAGCCCACCTCGCCCGAGATGTACCGCCACCATTTCCGGCTGCTGCGCGACGGCCTGAGCCAGTGGATGGCCGGCGTGGTCAGCCCGCGCGGCATGCCCAGCTACAGCGATTTCGTGAGCGGCATCACCAGCGCGCTGGACCATGTGCGCGCGCAGCACCATGGCAAGAACGTGCTGATCGTGTCCAGCGGCGGGCCGATTTCCACCGCCGTGGGCCATGTGCTGGGCACCAGCGCCGAGACCACCATCGAGCTGAACCTGCGCATCCGCAACACCAGCGTGACCGAGTTTGCCTTCACACCCAAGCGGCACATGCTGGTGACCTACAACAACCTGCCCCACCTGGACGAGGCCCAGTACAAGGACTGGGTGACTTACGCCTGATCGCGGCCCAGCCAGGCGCCGTCGGCCTGCAGCTGCTTTTGCAGCGCGGCCACATCCACATCGCGCGGCGCCACACCGGCCTTGCATGCCAGCGCCGCCGCCGTGCCCGCGGCCTGCCCCATGACAAAGCAGGCGCCCGACACCCGCGCTGCCGACTGGCCCAGGTGCGTCATCGACGCACAGCGCCCCGCCACCATGAGGTTGTGCATGCCCTGGGGCAGCAGCATGCGGTAAGGCAGGTGGTTGTAGCCCCGGCAGTTCGGGATGTCCTGGAAGCGGAACGACACATCACCGGCCACATGTTCCTCGATCATCCAGCCGTTCACACCGATGGTGTCGTCAAAGCTGGCGCACTGCAGCACGTCGTCGCCGGTCAGCTGGTAGTCACCCACCACGCGGCGCGTCTCGCGCACGCCCACCTGCGGTGCAATCTCCAGGATGTAGGCCTGCTCAAAGCCCGGCGCTGATTCACGCAGGAACTCAAAAAAATCCACGATCTGGCGCCGGCCCTCGACCTCGGCGGCGCTCAGCTGCAGCGCGTCGGTGCCGTCCACCGGGCCGCCGCCGGTGTTGGCCAGCTGCGTCACGTTGGCGCGCCATTCGGCCGGGTTCTTTTGCGGGCGGATGATGGGCGATTTGCGCGGGAACTTGCGGCCTTTGGCTTCGGCCTCTTCCATCAGGTGGCCAAAATGGTTCCAGGCGTCGCCGGCGCGCACCGGGTCCACGCCGTTCACGCGGAACATGGTGGACGGGTACATCATGCCGTGGCCGTCGGTACCCTTCTCAAATGGCGCGCCGGCGTGGGCGGCCAGATCGCCGTCGCCCGAGCAGTCAATGAAGATGCGCGCCAGCACGGCCTGCCTGCCGGATTTGGTTTCGATCAGCAACGCAGCAATGTCGCCCGGCGCATTCATCACCACGCCCACCGCCTGCGCATGGAACAGCAGCTGCGCGCCGCTGCCCAGCACCAGCTCATCGGCCGCCACCTTGAAGGCTGCGGTGTCATAGGCCTGCGCGGAAATCTTGCCGCCAAACAGCGAATGCGGCGCGTTCAGCCCGCCCAGCTGCGCCATGCGGGCCAGCAGGTCACCTGCCACACCGTGCACCACCTGTTGCACGGTGCCGTGCACGTTGGCATGCAGCCCGCAGAAATTGGTCACGCCCGCGGCCGTGCCCATGCCGCCCAGGAAGCCATAGCGCTCGATCAGCAGCGTGCGCTGCCCCTGGCGCGCGGCGGCAGCGGCGGCCGTGATACCGGCGGGGCCGCCGCCCAGCACCACCACATCAAACTCGCCAAACACCGGGGTCTGGCGCGCGGGTTCTGTCAGGTGTCGGGTAGCTGCTGCCATGGGCTCAAGCCTGTGGTTTGCTGTCCATCACAACCGACCAGTTGCCCCAGGCCGCGTCGGTGGCGTGGCGCGCGGCCATCCAGTCGCGGAACTCGGGCGTCTTCAGCGCGGCACCCACTTCGCCTGCGGCGTGGGCGCGGGCATGCACGGCGTCAAACCTGTCTTCGGCTTCGCGCTCGGCGGCCTGCTTCTGTTCGGCCGTGGCTTCAGCCACCGCAATTTCTTCTGACCAGTCGCTCATGGGAATCCTTTGAATGACCCCGAGTATGACGGCTGCACCTGTCGGGCGCGCGCTGGCGGTAAAGTAACCCCGCATGAACCTGCCCGACCCCACCCTGCGTTTTTTCGCCGACCTGTCTGTTCAGGTCGGCACCCCCCTCGAAATCGGCCACACCGGCAAGGGCCGCCGGCGCTTCATCCCCATCACCGGCGGCGAAGCCAAAGGCAACGGCTGGACGGCGCGCGTGCTGCCCGGCGGCGCCGACTACCAGCTGGTCAGCAGCGACACCACGGCCGAGCTGGAGGCCCACTATGTGCTGGAGACCGACGGCGGCGACCTGATCTATGTGCGCAACGAGGCCTTGCGCTCGGCCCCGCCCGAGGTCACGGCGCGGCTCATCCGCGGCGAGCCGGTGGACCCGGCCTTGGTGTACTTTCGCTGCGCGCCGCGCCTGGAGGCGTCGGCGCCATCGCTGGCCTGGCTGCGCGAACGGCTGTTCGTGGGCACCGGCGCGCGCCACCCTGACCGGGTAGTGATGCGGTTTTTCGAACTCGGCTGACGCGGCCTCAGGCCGGCGGGAATACCAGCCGGTAGCAGCTGGCAAAGCCTTCGGGCGCCGCGGCCTGGCTGAAGGTGGCGCCGTGGATGGCGGCGATCTTTTCCACCACACGGTGGCCCAGCCCCAGGCCCAGCGCACCCATGCCGGGAAAGTCGGCGGATGGCTGGGCTGCATGAGCCACCGCGCCCTGGCCGGCGTCGTCGCACACCTGCACCCAGCGGCCCGCCGGGTCCAGCTGCACCTCCACGCGCGCGCCACGGGGTGTGTGGCTCAGCGCGTTCTCCACCAGGTTGCGCAGCGCCAGACCCAGCAGCACCGGGTGGCCGGTCAGCGCAAACGGCCCCGGGCAGGCCAGCGACAGGTCGTGCGCGCTGTCATGCGCGGCCTGGGCAAATTCGCCCACCACCTCGCGCGCCAGATCGCCCAGGTCCAGCGGCTGCGCAGCCTCGGCCAGCTCGGTGCGGCTGGCGCGCGCCAGCGCCAGCAGGTCGGCCAGCACCTGGCCGGCGCGCAGGGCGTCACTTTCCAGCCGCTGCAGCATGGCGTCGCGCTGCCCGCCCGAAGGCTCATCGCGCAACGCGCGCGCCTGCAGCGTGATGGCCGCCAGCGGCGTGCGCAGCTCGTGCGCCAGCTCGTTGGCCAGCTCCCGTTCGCGCGTCAGCGTGGCGTGGTAGCGCGCGGCCAGCGTGTTGATGGAGTCCACCACGGCGCGGAATTCTTCCTCGGGGTGGGCATTGCGCAGCGGCTCGCGCTGGCGGATGTCCAGCGCATGCACGTCGCGCGACAGGTCGTACAGCGGCCGCAGCCCCTTGCGGATGGCCAGCCCCAGCACCAGCGCGATCACCGGCAGCAGCCACAGGCCGGGCTGCGCGATCTGCTCGGCGATGTCCTGGGCCAGGTCATCGCGCTCGCGCACGCTCAGCAGCACCATGACCTTGCGCTGGCGCTCGCTGCCGTCCCAGCGCGAAAATGCCCGCCACTGCACGGCGGGGCTGCCCAGGCGCAGCGTCTCAAAGCCTTCCGGGGCCGCAAACGGCGGCGTCGGCGCATCACCGGTGCGCGTGATCACTTCGCCCGCGGCGTTCCACACCACCACGCTCAGCGACTGCTGGTAGTCGTGGCTGCGCAGCGTGCCGGGGCCGGCCAGCGCGGCGGGATCGCCGCGCGCGACAAAGCGGCCGTCGCGTTCGGCCAGCATCAGGCTGGCCACACTGGCCAGGTGGCCGTCGGTCAGCTCGTCGGCCTCGTGAAGGCCCGTCAGGTAGCCCACCACGACGAAGCTGCCCCAAACCACCAGCAGCGCCCCCAACGCCCAGGCCAGCAGGTGGCGGGTGAGCGAGCGGCGCGCGGTCATGGCGCGTCCTCGGGCACAAAGTAACCCACACCGCGCAGCGTGCGGATCACGCCGTCGCCCAGCTTGCGGCGCAGGTGGTGCACATGCACCTCGATGGCGTTGCTTTCCAGCGCCTGCTCCCAGTTGTACAGCCGGGCTTCGATCTGCGCGCGTGACAGCACGCGCGGGCGCGCCTCCACCAGTGCCAGCAGCACGCCGAATTCGCGCGCCGACAGTTCCACCGGCACGCCCGCGCGCTGCACGGCGTGCGCGGCCGGGTCGATGCGCAGCTCGCCCACCTGCAATGTGGCCTGCGCCCGGCCGGCCGCGCGGCGCGCCAGCGCGCGCATGCGCGCGGCCAGCTCGTCGGGGTCGAATGGCTTGGTCACGTAGTCGTCCGCGCCCATGTCCAGCCCGGCAATGCGCGAGGCCACCTGGTCGCGTGCCGTCATGATCAGCACCGGCGTGCCCGGTGCCGGCAGCTTGCCATCCGGCGCGGCGCGCAACTGGCGCAGCACCTGCGCGCCGTCGCCATCAGCCAGGCCCAGGTCCAGCAACACCAGGTCAAACGGCTCGGCCCGCAAGGCCGCCCAGGCACCGGCCACGCTGCCGGTTACGTCCACGGCCCAGCCCTGCTGGCGCAGGTGGGCCTTCAGCCCCTGGGCGATGCCGTCGTCGTCTTCCACCACCAGTACTCGCATGGCGCATTGTGGCGCGCCATGGGTTAAGGCCGCCTTAAGGCAGCGCGGCCACAGTCGCGCCCCATGACCACTGCATCCCACCGTTTTACCGCGCTGGCCACCGCGGCGCTGACGCTGGCCCTGCTGGGCTGGGACGCCGCCCGGCAGGACATGGCGCTGGCGCGCTGGTGGGGTGATGCCCACGGCTTTGCCCTGCGCGACAGCTGGCTGCTGACCGATGTGCTGCATGACGGCGCGCGCCGGCTGGCCTGGGCGGTGACGCTGGCGCTGTGCCTGGGCGTGTGGTGGCCCTGGGGCTGGCTGCGCGGCATCCGCAGGGCGCGGCGGCTTCAGCTGGCGGGCACCACGCTGGCGGCGGCGCTGGCCGTCAGCACGCTCAAGTCATTCAGCGGCGCCAGCTGCCCCTGGGACATGAGCGACTTCGGCGGCGTGGCGCGCCACGCCAGCCTGGGCCTGCAGCGCTGGCTGGCATGGACACAGGGCGACGGCGGCAGCGGGCGCTGCTTTCCCGCTGGCCATGCATCGGCGGGCTTTTCGTTTGTGGGCGGGTACTTTGTGTTCCGCGACACGCAAGCGGCCCTGGCGCGCGGCTGGCTTGCCGCTGCCGTCGCCGCTGGCCTGGTGCTGGGCCTGGCGCAGCAGATGCGCGGCGCGCACTTCATGAGCCACACGCTGTGGTCGTTCTGGGTGTGCTGGTGCGTGGCCTGGGCGATTGATGCAGCAGCCCGCCGCCTGCCGGGGTACGCATGACTTCCCAACCGCTCAAACCCGCCTGGCTGGCCGGCGCTGCCTGCCTGTGGATGGCGACCGCCGCCAACCTGCCGCTGTGGCATGCGCTGGCCGACCTCGCGGTTTTTGCACGGCCGGCCGGCTGGCTGTTTGCCGCCGCGCTGGCGCTGATCATGGCCGCGGCGCTCATGGCCGTGGTGGGCCTGCTGGCCTGGCGCTGGACGCTCAAGCCGGTGCTGGTGGTGCTGCTGCTGACGGCCGCCGCTGCGGCGTACTTCATGCTGAGCTACCGCGTGGTCATTGACGCCGGCATGGTGGTCAACGCACTGCAGACTGACCGCCACGAAGCCGCCGCACTGCTCAGCCCGCGCCTGCTGCTGGTCGTGGGCCTGCTGGGCGGGCTGCCGGCCCTGGCGGTGTGGCGCGCCCCGGTGGCCTGGGGCGCGTGGACCGCGCGCGCCTGGCGCAACCTGCTGTGGGTGACGAGCGCGCTGGCCGTGCTGCTGGCGGTGGGGCTGGCAAGCTTTCAGCCGCTGTCGTCCACCATGCGCAACCACAAGCAGGTGCGCTACCTGATGAACCCGCTGGCCGCGCTGTACGCCGCCGGCTGGCTGGCCGCCGCGCCGCTGCGGCGAGATGAATCGCGGCTGGAGCCGATCGGACTGGACGCCACGCTGGCGGGCGCGCCCGGCCGCAAGCCGCCGCTGATGCTGCTGGTGCTGGGCGAGACAGGACGCAGCGGCAACTTCGGCCTGAACGGCTACGCGCGCGACACCACGCCGCGGCTGGCGCGCGAGAACGCCGTGAGCTTTCGCAACGCCTGGTCGTGCGGCACCAGCACGGCCGCGTCAGTGCCGTGCATGTTCTCGCACCTGGGGCGCGATGCATTCGAAGCACGCGCCCACAACTACGAAAGCCTGATGGACGTGATCCAGCGCGCGGGGCTGGCTGTGCTGTGGCTGGACAACCAATCGGGTTGCAAAGGCGTGTGCGACCGCGTGCCACAGGTGAATACATCCAGCCTGGCGCACCCGCGGCTGTGCCCCGGCGGCGAATGCCTGGACGGCGTGATGCTGGACGGGCTGGACGCGCGCATTGCCGCGCTGGACCCGGTGCGCCGCGCGCGCGGCGTGGTGGTGGTACTGCACCAGATGGGCAGCCACGGCCCGGCGTACTGGCAGCGCTCGCCCGCGTCCATCAAACGCTTCCTTCCCGAATGCACCAGCGTCAACCTGCAGGACTGTGAGCACGACGCGCTGGTCAACGCCTACGACAACTCCATCGCCTACACCGACTGGCTGCTGGCCTCAGGCATCCAGTGGCTCAAGGCACAGCAGCCGGCCTACGACACCGCCATGCTGTATGTGGCCGACCACGGCGAATCGCTGGGTGAAAACAACCTGTACCTGCACGGCCTGCCCTATGCACTGGCACCTGATGTGCAAAAGCACGTGCCCTGGATCACCTGGCTGTCGCCCGGCTTTGCGCAGCGCAGTGCCATCAGCACCGACTGCCTGCAGGGCCGGCGCGACGCACGCCTGAGCCACGACAACTACTTTCATTCGGTACTGGGGCTTTTGGGCATCCAGACGCAGGTTTACCGCCGGGCGCTGGACGCTTACGCGGACTGCGCCGGGGTGTAGCGCCTACTGCGGCGCAACGGGAATCACGCGGCGCACCGGCCGCTCGGCGCGCGCACGCAGCTGGCCGCAGCCGCCGTCCACGTCCTGCCCGGCCGAATGGCGCAGCTTGGTCAGCACACCGGCGCGGTGCAGCGTGCGCGCGATCCGCGCGGCGCGCTCCCATGACGGCCGCTTGAACTCCAGCTCGGGCACGCTGTTGTACGGGATCATGTTCATGACCGCGTATTTGCCCCTGAGCAGCCGCACGATGCCCGCCAGCTCTTCTTCTGAATCGTTGATGCCGTCCAGCAGCGTCCACTGGTACTGGATGGGGTAGCCCGTGGCACGGGCATAACGCTCGCCTTCTTCCACCAGCTCGTCAGGCGTCATGCGCGGCGCGCGGGGCAACAGCTTTTCGCGCAGGTCCGCACGCGTGGTGTGCAGCGACAGCGCCAGCGCAGGCTTGACCGCGCCGCGCGGCAGCTCGGCAAACACGCGCGGGTCGCCCACGGTGGAAAACACCAGGTTCTTGTGGCCGATGTTGCCCGCCGTACCCAGCAGCTCGACAGCCTCAAGCACGTTGTCCAGGTTGTGGGCGGGCTCGCCCATGCCCATGAACACCACCTTTTTCACCGGCCGCAGTGTGCGCGCCAGCGCGACCTGGGCCACGATCTCGCCGCTGCTGACCTGGCGGACCAGGCCACCCTGCCCCGTCATGCAGAACATGCAGCCGACCGCACAGCCGACCTGGGTGGACACGCACAGGCCATCGCGGGGCAGCAGCACGCTTTCCACCGTCTGACCATCGCCAAGCTCCACCAGCAGACGGGACGAGCCGTCTTCACCAGGGTGCTCGGACTTCAGCCGCGCCAGTGCTTGCAGTTCGTCGGCCAGTGCCGGCAGAGCGTCGCGCAAGGTCTGGGGCATGAAGTCCTCCAGCCGCCGCTTGCCCGCGTCCTGCGGCAAGGCCTGCGACCACAGCCGCAGCACGCGATGTTCGTGCTTGGGCTTGGCGCCCAGGGCGCGCAGGCGGTGGCGGAGGAGTTCAATGCGCATGCCGGATTTTAGGTTCGCTTTTTTTGCGACACCTCGTGGCAAAGCTGCGCCTGCGCGCACACCGCCCTGGGGGCTTCACTGTGACGGTCGCCTGCGGCGACTCCCCCGTGCTGCTCACGGTTCGGTCGCACCGCACAACTCGCCACGCGCTGCGCGCTGCGCTCGGACAGGTGCGGTGAGTCAGAGCACGAAGCGCGCTTGCAGCGCGCCGACACTCACCCTTGCGCTGCTCGGCGTCACAGAGGCGCCCCCAGGGCGGTGTGCGCGCAGGCGCAGCTTTGAAGATGCATTGTTGGCGCGCCACCGACGGCGTGCCTGGGTCCGGGGTTCGCGGCGGGCGCAGTGCGGCGGGGCGATTTCTGCGGTGGCGAGAAGCGCAGGGGGGAGTGTCGGCGCGCTTTAGCGCGCTTCGTGAACATGCTCGCCGCACCTGTCCGAGCGCAGCGCGTAGCGCGTAGCGAGTTGTGCGGCGCGACCGACCCCCGAGCATCGGAGCGGAGTTTTCGCGTAGCGAAAACCACCGCAGTATGAGCCCCGCCGCACTGCGCCCGCCGCGAACCCCGCGAGTGAGAGAACAGCAAAGCTCAGTACGTCTTGTACGGCAAAAACTTGCCCGACAAAACAACATTCACACGGTCACCCTTGGGGTCAGCCTGACGCTGGATGTCCATGCTGAAGTCAATCGCGCTCATGATGCCGTCGCCGAATTCCTCGTGAATCAGCTCCTTGATCGTGGTGCCGTACACGTTGACGATCTCGTACCAGCGGTAGATCAGCGGATCGGTCGGCACGGCCGTGGGCAGCGAGCCCTTGTACGGCACGACCTGCAGCCACTTCTGCTCCTCGGCGTTCAGGCCGAAGATCTTGCCGACCACCTTGGCCTGCGCGGCGGTGGCGGTCATCTGGCCCAGGCACAGGGCGGTTGTCCATTCCTTGGACTCGCCGACCTTTTTGGCCACGTCTTCCCATTTGATGCCTTTGGACACCTTGGTGCTGATGATTTTTTCGGTCACTTCCAGACGGTTCATGTTGGCTCCTTTATTTGAGATGGGTACGGGTTCAGTGATCGCCACCCGCCCTGGCGCGGGTCACGAGGAAATCGACGATGTGGTTGCGCAGCTCGTAGTAGCCCGGCAGGTGGTGCAGGCTGGCGCGGCTGCGGCTGCGCGGCAGGGTGTTGACCACCGTTTCGGCAATGCCGCCGGGCACATAGCCGCCGGGGCCTTCCGAGCCGTTGCTCATGAGCAGGATGCGGTCGGCCAGCAAAATGGCTTCGTCCACGTCGTGGGTGATCATGAACACCGTCTGCTGCGTCTCGCGCACGATGCCCATCAGCTCGTCCTGGATGGTGCCGCGCGTCAGCGCGTCCAGCGCGCCAAAGGGCTCGTCCAGCAACAGCATCTTGGGCTGGATGGCAAATGCACGCGCGATGCCCACGCGCTGCTTCATGCCGCCGGACAGCTGCGACGGCTTCTTGTCGATGGCGGGCATCAGGCCCACCATGGCAACGAACTTTTCCACATGCGCGTTGACCTGGGCACGCGTCCAGTCCGGCCAGCGCGACTCCACGGCAAAGGCAATGTTCCTGCGCACCGTCAGCCAGGGCATGAGCGCGTGGCCCTGGAACACCACGCCGCGCTCCAGACTGGGGCCCGCCACTTCGCGGCCGTCCATGAACACATGGCCGCTGGTCGCAGTGTCCAGCCCCGCCAGCACGTTCAGGATGGTGGTCTTGCCGCAGCCCGAATGGCCGATGATGCAGACGAATTCGCCGCGGTCCAGCGTGAAGCTCACATCGGCAAACACCGGCCTGGCGGGCACGAAGGCCTTGGACAGGCCTTCTATCTTCAGGAAGCCTTGTTGCATGGGTCGGTCTTTCAGGAGCGCCGCGGACGCGGCGCGTTGGTCGAGGTCACTCCACATAGGTCACCATCTTCTGGAGCCGGCCAAACATCAGGTCCAGCAGCATGCCCACCACGCCGATCACGCCGATGGCGAAGATCACGTTGGTCAGCGACAGGTTGTTCCATTCGTTCCACACGAAGTAGCCGATGCCGGTACCGCCCACCAGCATCTCGGCGGCCACGATCACCAGCCAGGCAATGCCCATGCTGATGCGCATGCCCGTGAGGATGGTGGGCGCCGCGGCGGGCAGGATGACGCGAAACGCCTTGCGCAGCGGTGACACCTCCAGCGTGCGGGCCACGTTGAGCCAGTCGCGCCGCACCGAGGCCACGCCGAACGCGGTGTTGATCAACATCGGCCACACGGAGCAGATGAAGATCACGAAGATGCCCGAGACGTTGGAGTCCTTGATGGTGTACAGCGCCAGCGGCATCCACGCCAGCGGGCTGATGGGCTTGAGGATCTGGATGAACGGGTCCAGCGCGCGGCTGAGCAGCGGGCTCATGCCTATCACAAAGCCCAGCGGCACCGCCACCAGGCAGGCCAGCAAGAAGCCCAGCCCCACCCGGCCCAGCGAATGGCCCAGCTGGATCAGGATGCCCTTGTCGTTGGGCCCGTTGTCATAGACCGGGTCCGACAGGTGGCGCCAGACCGTGGCGCCCATCTGCATCGGCGTGGGAAAGCCGCCGGTCTTCGCGGCGCCGGGGTCCTTGCCCAGCATCTTCTGGTATTCGATCTGCTCGGCGGTCATGCCGGTGGTACCGCCCGCGGCGCCCTGCACCGTGGCGGCATACCAGGCGCCGACCATGACCACCAGCAGCAGCAGCGACACCAGCGCGGCCTTGAGGTTCAGTGACTTGCCCATCTGCATCAGCCCATCTTGTTGATGGCAAAGCTCTTGACGTATTCCTCGGGCCTGGCCGGGTCAAACACCTTGCCCATGATGGTGAACTTTGGATAGGCGCCATCAGGCACTTTCTGGTCCAGCAGCTTCATCTGCTTCTTGGCATCGGTCAGCAGGAACACCTTCTCGGCGATCTGCTTGTAGTTGACGTCGCCCTTCACATAGCCCCAGCGCTTCATCTGCGTGAGCATCCACACGGCCATGCTCTGCCACGGGATCGGGTCGAAGTCCGCGCGGTTGGGCACGGTCTTGATGTTGCCCAGGCCGTCGGCAAACTTGCCGGTCAGCACCTGCGAGATCACCGTTTCGGGCTGGTTCAGGTACTGCGCGGGCGCAATCACCTTGGCGATCAGTTCGCGGTTCTCGGGCTTGCGTGCCATGGCCGACGCCGTGAGTACCGCGCGGTACAGCGCGGCAAAGGTGTTGGGGTTCTTCTGGATGAATTCGCTGCTGGTGCCAAACGCGCAGCACGGGTGGCCGTCCCACAGGTCCTTGGTCAGGACGTGCAGGAAACCGATTTCCTCGTACACCGCGCGCTGGTTGAACGGGTCCGGGCCCAGGTAGCCGTCGATGTTGCCGGCGCGCAGGTTGGCCACCATCTCGGGCGGCGGCACCACGCGGATCTGGATGTCGGTGTCGGGGTTCAGGCCCGCCTCGGCCACGTAGTAGCGCAGCAGGAAGTTGTGCATGCTGAACTCGAACGGCACGGCGAACTTGAAGCCCTTCCACATCTTGGGGTCGCGCTTGTCCTTGTGCTTGTTGGCCAGGGTAATGGCCTGGCCGTTGGTGTTCTGGATGGTGGCCACGTTCATGGGCACCTGGCTGGAGCCCACGCCCATGGAGATCGCCAGCGGCATGGGGCTCAGGAAATGCGTGGCGTCGTATTCCTTGTTGAGCATCTTGTCGCGGATCAGCGCCCAGCCGGCCGTCTTGACCACGTCCACGTTCAGGCCCTGCTGTTTGTAGAAGCCCAGCGGGTGCGCCATGATCAGCGGCGTGGCGCAGGTGATCGGGATGAAGCCGATCTTCAGGTCCTTCTTCTCCAGCGGCGCCTTGTCCTGGGCCATGGCCTGCAGCGCGCCCAGCGGCAGCACGCTGGCAATGGCAGCGCGCGCGGTGTTGGCGCCCACCGCCTTCAGGAAGCCGCGGCGCACGCTGTCCACCGGGAACAGCGCCTTCATCAGGCTGGCCTCGATGTGGTTGTTGGCCATATCTTCGGCCTGGGTGGCCAGCGCGGCGGCGTGGTCCTGCGGCGCATGGTCCTGGCCGCAGCTGCAGCGCAGCATCAGCGGGCGGTCGGCGTCATACGGGTCGTGCCGGGCAGCGGGGGTGGAAGCGGGCAGTCTGGACATGGTGCACCTCGTGTGGAAGATGCACGGGGCTTTGCAAGGGGCGGGCCCGTTCGGGCCTGCGGCGGACGTTTTCGGCCCCAGCGCCGCAAATGACTGACGCTGCAACGAAGCCTTGTAGGGCCAGCCCTACAAATCAGCCGCGCTCAGGCCTGCGGGCTGCCCTTGGCGTGGCGTTCGGCATACAGCGCCAGCTCCACGTCGTTCTTGGTGCCCGTCTTTTCCAGGATGCGGGCGCGGTAGGTGCTGACCGTATTTGGTGCAAGGCTCAGCTGCGCACCAATTTCGCTCACGCTCTGCCCGGCCGTGAGCAGGCGAAACACCTGGTGCTCGCGGTGCGACAGCGCCTCGGGCCCGGTTCTGGCCGACGCGCCGCCCACGGCACTGGCCAGCGCCTCGGCTGTGGCGGGTGTCACATACACGCCACCGGCGGCCACTTTGCGCACCGCGGCGACCATGTCGTCGGGGTCGGCGCTTTTGTTCAGGTAGCCGGCCGCGCCCAGCTTGATGCAGCGCACGGCGTACTGCTTTTCAGGGTAGGTGCTGAGCATCAGCACCGGCAGCGCGGGCCAGGTCTTGCGCAGCTCCTGCAGCACGTCCAGGCCGTCGCGCCCGGGCATGGCAATGTCCAGCAGCACCAGGCTCAGGCCCTGTGGGCCGCCCAGTGCCTGAACCGCCGCCAGCACGTCGGGGCCGTTGGTGGCCTCGGCACACACCTCAATGTCGGGTGCGTCGGCCAGCATCTGCTTCAAGCCTTCGCGCACGATGCGGTGGTCGTCGCCGATCAGGACGCGGATGGGTTGGCTGGTCATAACGGCATGTGCAGATGGAAGGCCGAGCCCTGGCCGAGCTGGCTTTCGATGTGGATCACCCCGCCAAAGTGGCGCGCGCGTTCGCGCATGCCCATCACCCCGTAGGCGGTGGCGGCTTCAAACGCCCCGGGCGCGGCACCGCGGCCGTCGTCTCGCACCGACACGTCCAGCTGCGTGGCGGCGGCTTCAATGCGCACCTCCACACGGCTGGCATGCGCGTGGCGGCCCACGTTGGACAGCATTTCCTGAAAGATGCGGAACACCGCCATGGCCGCGGGCTCGGGCAGCTCGGGCGCGCCTTGCACGTTCATGCGCCAGTCCAGCGCCAGCTCGGCCGACTGCACGAACTCGTGCGCCTGCCATTCCAGCGCGGCCCACAGGCCCTGGTGGTCCAGGATGCTGGGGCGCAGGTCGGTGATGATGCGGCCCACGTTGTCCACGGCGTTCTCGATCAGGCGGCTCATGTTCTGGCATTTGCTGCGCATGCGCTCGCGCATGTCCTGCGCGGCCTGCGCCTGGCGCGACTGCTGCTCGCCCAGCCGCTTGTCCAGCCAGTTCACATCCATCTTCAAGGCCACCAGCAGGCTGCCGAGTTCGTCATGCACCTCGCGGGCGATGCGGGTGCGTTCGTCCTCGCGCACGCCTTCCGAATAGGCGGCCAGCTCGCGCAGCTGGCCCAAGGCCACCGACAGCTCGCGCGTGCGTTCAGCCACGCGCAGTTCCAGCTCGTCGTTGGCTTTTTGCAATGCATCGGCCGCGCGCTTGCGCTCGGTGATGTCCACAAAGGTGATCACCGCGCCGCGCACCTGGCCGGCGTCCAGGACGGGATGGCTGGAATACTCCACCGCGAACGCGGTGCGGTCGCGCCGCCAGAACACCTCGGTGTCGATGCGGCAGGGCAGCCCCTGGCGGAAGGCGTTGAAGATCGGGCAGTCGGTGTCGGGGTAGTGCGAGCCGTCAGCGTGCGAATGGTGCGTCAGCTCATGCATGTTGCAGCCCAGCACCTCGGCCGGCTCGAAGCCCAGCATGTGTGCCCCCGCCCGGTTGATGAAGGTGCAGTGGCCTTCCAGGTCAATGCCGAACACGCCCTCGCCGGTGGAGGCGAGCAGCAGGTCGGCGTGGATGTGGGCGGCAGTGGTGGCGGGGGCATGCACAAAGCCGGTGCAAGCAACGGCTGTGCCAGTTTGGTGCGCCGTCAGGCGTGGGCTGCAGGCACGTGGCTGGCCGCAAACGGTTCGCCCCGGCCCATGGACCAGTCCATGGGGCCGTTTTCGACCAGCGCCATGAAGATGTCGTCGCCCAGGAAGCCGGCACGCACGGCGGCGTCGGCCACATGGCGGTACAGCGCGACCTTCTGGGCGTCGGTGCGCCCGCGCAGGAAATGGATTTCCACAATGCTGGCATCCGCCGTGCGGCGCACGCCGGGAAAGGTCGGGTTGATGATCATCGCGTCCGGCTCAAAGCGGGTGATCAGCTGGAAATGGTCGTCCACCGGCACATTGCAGGTGGCCACCAGGCCCCCATGCACGGCGTCGGCCAGCGCGCGGACGCGCTGGGCACCGAGGTGGGCGGGAACGGAAATGCGGGCGAGTGGCATGGGGCAATCCTTTGTGCGGGTGGTTGAGGGTGTTGCCAGTCTATTGATGCACTATCAGCAGATAAACCCGTCTTTTTGCCAAACATTGCGACCCGAACAGTCACAATCAGCCCCATGCACACCACCGACCCGCTGGCCCTGTTCGTCCAGACCGTGGACTGCGGCTCGTTTGTGGCGGCCGGGCTGGCCGCGGGCATCACGGCTTCAGCGGCGGCGCGCATCGTGTCGCGGCTGGAAAGCCAGCTGGGCGTGAAGCTGCTGGCGCGCAGCACCCGCCGGCTGGTACTGACGCAGGAGGGCGAGGCCTACCTGCCCCACGCCCGCGCCGCGCTGGCTGCGCTGGCCGCAGGCCAGGACGAGCTGGCCGCCAGCCAGGGGCGCGTGCAGGGGCTGGTGCGGGTGAACACCGGCACCGCGTTTGCGCGCCACCGGCTCGCGCGGCTGCTGCCCGCATTCCACGCGCGCTATCCCGGCGTGCAGCTGGACCTGACCGTGACCGACCGGCGCATCGACCCCGAGGCGCAGCAGTTCGACGTGACCATCCGCGTGGGGCCGCTGGCCGACAGCGGCCTGATCCTCAAGCCGCTGGGCACGGTGCGCCGCATCATGGCGGCCAGCCCCGCCTATCTGGCGCGCCGGGGCATGCCACGCACGCCACTGGACCTGCTGCAGCACGACTGCCTGC
The DNA here is from genome assembly GCA_050247515.1 of Ramlibacter sp. GTDB lineage: Bacteria > Pseudomonadota > Gammaproteobacteria > Burkholderiales > Burkholderiaceae_C > RAM1. Next base: position 31,414 of record JBFWUB010000005.1, read on the forward strand.
TGCTCAAGGGCTTTGCCCGGCTGGCCCAGTGGCCCATGCTGCAGGAGGGGCGGCGCGTGCTGGTGCCCGTGGCGGGCAGCGTCCGCGCCGACAGCGCCGACGTGCTGCTGGACCTGGCGGTGGCCGGCATGGGCATTGTGTGGCTGGGCGACTTTCTGGGCGAGCAGGCCCTGGCGAACGGGCAACTGGTGCCGGTGCTGGCCGGCCAGTACGACGACGACCCGCAGCCGCTGTCGGCGCTGATCCTGCCGGGGCGCCAGCAGGTTGCGCGCGTGCGGGCGTTTGTCGATTTCCTGGCCGAGGCGCTGGGGTCAGCTAAAGCCCCAGCGCACTGAGGCCGGGGTGGTCGTCCGGCCGGCGGCCCAGCGGCCAGTGGAACTTGCGGTCAGCCTGTGCGATGGGCAGATCGTTGATGCTGGCAAAGCGCCGTTGCATGAAGCCCTGGGCGTTGAACTCCCAGTTCTCGTTGCCGTAGCTTCGGTACCAGTGGCCTGAATCGTCGTGCCATTCATAGGCAAAGCGCACGGCGATGCGGTTGTCTGTGAAGGCCCAGACTTCCTTGATCAAGCGGTAGTCCAGCTCGCGCGCCCATTTGCGCTGCAAGAAGCCGCGCACCTGCTCGCGGCCCACGGGAAACTCGGCGCGGTTGCGCCACACGGTGTCTTCGGTATAGACCTGCGCCACGCGGTCGGGGTCGCGGCTGTTCCAGGCGTCTTCGGCCATGCGGGCCTTTTGCGCGGCGGTCTCAAGGGTGAACGGGGGCAACGGGGGCTTGGTTTCCATGGATGATCTTCCGGATGTAGACAGACCTGTCTACTTTGCCACAGGGTAGACAGGTCTGTCTACAATGGCGTGCATGGACCTATCCACCCTGAGCGCGCGCGAGCGCATCCTGGTCACCGCGCACGACCTGTTCTACCGTGACGGCATCCGCGCCACCGGCGTGGACCGCATCATTGCGCAGTCAGGCGTGGCCAAGCTCACCTTCTACCGGCACTTTGCGGCCAAGGACGACCTGGTGCGCGCCTTCCTGGATTACCGGCACGAACGCTGGATGGCCTGGTTTGTGGACGCGCTGGGCCGCCACGGCGCCAGGCCCGGTGGCGGGCTGGCGCCGCTGGCCGATGCCCTGGCCGAATGGTTTGCCGACACTGCCTTTCGCGGCTGCGCGTTCATCAATGCAGTGACGGAGGTGGGGGGCAGCGTGGCGGGTGTGGCGCAGGTGGCGGCCCGCCACAAGCAGGACATGGTGGATGTGATTGCCGCCCTGCTGCCGCACGGCGCGCACCAGGCGGCCACCGCACAGGCTGCGGCGCTGGCCGTGGACGGCGCCATCGTGCGCGCCCAGATGGGGGAAGCTGCGGAGGCCGCAGCGGGGCTGCGCCGGCTGCTGTCAGCGTTGCAGGGGTAAGCGGGCCGGCTGGCCTGCCACTCGCCCGACTGGCGCACGCGCTGGTCCAGGTCCAGCGGCTCGGCGGGCTGGGCGCGCGGCGCGATACGCGGGCTGCGCCCTTGTGACGCAGCGCACACTGTTCCCGCATTTCGCCGCGCGCTTGGCGCGCGCGCAACAGTGCTATCTGGTTACTGCTGTGCCGCGCCGGCCACGGTGGACAGCGGCAGCGCAGACACCTCCTGCAGCAGCGCGGCCAGTTGTCGCCCTGCTGCGTCCACCACCACGCGGCCCTTGTCTGCGGTGGCTGCGGCTGCGTTGCCGGCGGCACCGGCCGGGTTGTAGTCCTGCATGGCCCAGCCGAGCTTGGCGCTCTTGCCATTGCCCAGGATGGGGTTGGCCGCCGCGCGCGCCTGGGATGCCGACGCAAAGTTTTGCGCCTGCCCCATGCGCACCTGCTGCGGGCACAGCGCCAGCATCATGGAGGTTTCAATCTCGCCCGCGTGCACGCCAAAGCGGTGCTCGCCGGGGCTGAACAGGCCCTCCACGTCAGGCCCCAGCGGCAGGCTGTACCAGCTGGTGCTGTAGACGATCAGGCCGCAACGGTTGCGCAGCTCGCGCGCCACGATGTCCATCAGGCTGACCTGGCCGCCGTGGCTGTTGAACAGCACCAGCTTTTTCACGCCCGCGCGGGCCACGCTCTCGCCCAGCTCGGTCCACAACGCAATCACGGTGGGCGCCGACAGCGTGAGCGTGCCGGCAAAGGCCGTGTGCTCGGGGCTGTAGCCCACGGCCTGGGTGGGCAGGAACAGCGCGGGCAGTTCGGCCGGCAGATGCGAAAGCGACGCCGCCACCACGCCGTCGGCCAGCGCCTGGTCCACGCTCAGCGGCAGGTGGGGGCCGTGCTGCTCGGTGGCGGCCACGGGCAGCACCGCAACCGTGCGCGCCGCATCCAGGCCGGCAAAGTCACGGGTGGTCAGGTCCGCCCAGAATCGCGAAGGTGTAGCCATGGGGCGCATCTTACTGGCCGCCGCTGTTTGCTAGGATGCCTGCATCCATCTTGATCCGCTGCGCCGCCGACCCATGCCGTTTTTCGGATTCTTCCGCTCCACTGGCACCGCCAAACAGCCGGCCGAATTCAGCCGCAGCCCGCAGGACCTGAACCGTGCGGCCGAGGAGGTGTACCGGGCCCAGGCCATGGGAGACGAATGGGACGTGGTGGATGACCCGCAGGTCGAGACAAAGGCCAAGGCGTTGGCCGAGCAGGCACGCGCTGAAGCCGCACGGCAGGAGGCTGAACGGCAGCGGCGCCTGATGGAGTTGAGGGTCGCGCAGCAAAAGGAGCGTGAGCGCATCGCCCGCGAGGAGCGCGTGCAACGCATGGTCGCCACGGCGGCCACAAACCTGCGGACGCTGGCCCAGACCTCGTCCGCGCGATGGGAAGCAATGGTGCGCGAACACGACCAGGCGCAGCAGGCGGTCGATCAGATCTACCTGCAGGCCACATGCTGGCGCTGCGGCCAGCGGGGGCGCCTGCCGATAGAGGATGCTGAACTGCTGGCATCGCAGCCGGCGCCGGCACGCCCGGCCGGCGCCCATTACGAACCTGTGATGCAGTCGGCCCGCCAGCTGCTGCAGGCGCGCAAGGCCGCGCTGGAAGCCTGGCGCAGCTACAACGACCGGCGGCTGCCCGTTGAGCGGCTGCGCGTGGAGTCGTGCTTCCATCCTGCGCTTGCCGACCGTTTCGAGCAGGTGCGCGACTGCGAGGTGTGCGGCAGCCTGGGCATGTTCCATGCCGCCTATTTCGTGGGGGACTTTGAGGCCGGCGGAAGCCAGCTTTCCCTCTGGTCGCGGTGGCGGGCCGCAATGGTCGGGTACTCGTTCCATGTCTCACCCCTTATCGGCTTCGCCAAATGGGTACCGGTGATCGACCTCAACCGGGAACAAGCCAAGGCCTGGGTGCGGTCGTACCGCCAGACCGGAACGTCCAGCGACGAATGGCGCGCCTATGAAGCCGAACTCAAGGAGTGGAACGAGAAAGTGGCCGCAGGCACCATCCGGCCTGCCAGCAACAACGACAGCATCGCCCTGATCGGGCGTCAGAATGTCGGCACCCATGTGGAAGTCAGCGTGGCCGATGGCAAGGTGACGCACACGCGCAAAAGCGAGCCCGTTCGCCCCAACGCGCGGCAGCGTACGCTGGAGTGGCCCGACGCGGCCTACTGGACCAACAAGTATCCCGCCCACTGGAAGGGCGGGCCGGATCAGGATCTGCAGATCAAGCCCGGCGTGAGCTACCCCTTGGACAGGCAGGACCCCCTGAGCAAGGAGCCGCGGCTGAAGCCCGTGCGTACGCCACCGGGCCCCGCCCCGACCGAAGCACTGTTGCTGGCCCGCAAAAATTTCTGGGCCTCCGCGCCGTAGCCACAGGCAGGGGCAGCGCTGGTACCGGCGTTGCCATCAGGCCAGCCGGGCTCGGGCCGCTTGCACGATGCTCGCCGCGTCCACGCCAAAGAACCGGCGCAGCGCCGCACGCGTATCGCTGCGACCAAAGCCGTCGGTGCCCAGCGTGGTGTAGCTGCGCCCGGCGGGCACATGCTGGCGGATGCTCTCGGGCACGGCGCGCACATAGTCGCTGGCGGCCACGATGGGCACGGCACCTGCCAGCAGCTGCGTGGCGTAGGCGCCGTTGCGGGCCAGCTCGCTCCAGCTGGTGATGCTGAGCACCTCGCTGGCGATGCCGTCGGCCGCCAGCTGCTGCGCGGCCTTGATCACCTCCGTCAGGATGGCGCCCGAGCCCAGCAGCGTGACGCGCGGCGCTCCCTGGCCGTAGGTGGCATAGCGGTAGCCGCCACGCACCACGTCATCCTCCACACCCGCGGGCAGGTCCGGCTGGGCGTAGTTCTCGTTCATGAGCGTCACGTAATAGAAAACGTCCTGCTGCTCCACCAGCATTTCGCGCATGCCGTGGTCGATGATCACCGCCATCTCGCCGGCAAAGGCCGGGTCATAGGCCTTGCAGTTGGGGATGGTGGCCGCGATCAGGTGGCTGGAGCCGTCCTGGTGCTGCAGGCCCTCGCCGCCCAGCGTGGTACGGCCACTGGTGGCGCCCAGCAGAAAGCCACGCGCGCGCTGGTCGGCCGCGGCCCAGATGGCGTCGCCCACGCGCTGGAAGCCGAACATGCTGTAGTAGATGTAGAACGGCAGCATCGGAAAGCCGTGCACGCTGTAGCTGGTGGCCGCGGCCGTCCAGCTGGCGATGGCGCCGGCCTCTGAGATGCCCTCTTCCAGGATCTGGCCGTCCAGCGCCTCGCGGTAGCTCAGCACCGAGCCGATGTCCTCGGGCTCGTAACGCTGGCCCACGCTGCTGTAAATGCCCACCTGCTTGAACAGGTTGGCCATGCCGAAGGTGCGGGCCTCGTCGGCCACGATGGGCACGATCCTGGGGCCCAGCTCCTTGTCCTTCAGCAAATTGCCCAGCATGCGCACGAACGCCATGGTGGTGGACATCTCCTTGCCCGCGGCCGCCGTGGCAAACGCCGCATACGACGCGATGGCAGGCACGGGTAGTGCCTGTGAAGCGACATGCCTTTTGGGCAGGTAGCCCCCGAGCGCCGCGCGCCGCTGATGCATGTAACGCATCTCGGCGCTGTCTTCTGCGGGTTTGAAGAATTCAAGGTGGGTGGCCTGCGCGTCGGTCAGCGGCAGGTTGAAGCGGTTGCGGAACTCGATGAGCGCGCCTTCGTCCAGCTTCTTCTGGCTGTGCGTGGTCATCTTGCCCTGGCCGGCCTGGCCCATGCCGTAGCCCTTTTTGGTGTGGGCCAGGATCACGGTGGGCTGGCCGGTGTGCCGGGCCGCCGCTGCATAGGCGGCATGGATCTTCACCAGGTCGTGCCCGCCGCGCTTCAGGCGGTCAATCTGCTCGTCCGTCATGCCCTGGGCCAGCGCGGCCAGCTCAGGCGTCTGGCCAAAGAAGCTGTCGCGGTTGAAGCGGCCGTCCTTGGCGGCAAAGGTCTGCATCTGGCCGTCCACCGTGTTGGCAAAGGCGCGGGTCAGCGCGCCGGTGGTGTCGCGGGCAAACAGGCCGTCCCAGTCGCTGCCCCAGACCAGCTTGATCACGTTCCAGCCCGCGCCGCGAAACAGCTTTTCCAGCTCGTCGATGATGCGGCCGTTGCCGCGCACCGGGCCGTCCAGCCGCTGCAGGTTGCAGTTGACCACCCAGACCAGGTTGTCCAGCTTCTCGCGGCTGGCCAGCGTGAGCGCGCTCATGGACTCGGGCTCGTCCATCTCGCCGTCGCCGAACACGCCCCACACCTTGCGGCCCTCGCAGTTGAGCAGGTTGCGGTGCGACAGGTAGCGCATGAAGCGCGCGTGGTAAATCGAGCTGATCGGCCCCAGGCCCATGGAGCCGGTGGGGAACTGCCAGAAGTCGGGCATCAGCCAGGGGTGGGGGTAGCTGCTGAGGCCCCGCGCGCTGTTGGCAGGGGCGGTGAGCTCCTGCCGGTAATGGGCCAGATCGTTTTCCGTCAATCGGCCTTCCAGGAAGGCACGCGCATAAACGCCGGGCGCGCTGTGCGGCTGAAAGAACACAAGGTCCCCGCCGTGCTGCTCATTCCTTGCATGAAAGAAATGGTTGAACCCCACCTCAAACAGATCGGCCGCACTAGCGTAGCTGGCAATGTGCCCGCCCAGCTCGCCATACGCCCCGTTCGCGCGCGCCACCATGGCCAGCGCGTTCCACCGCATCAGCGAGGCCAGCTTTTCCTCCACCGCCAGATCGCCGGGGAACGGCGGCTGCTGGTCCACGGCGATGGTGTTGACATAAGGCGTGACCAGCTCGGGCTGCCAGCCCACCTGCGGCGTGCGCGCCATCACGGCCAGCTGGTCCAGCACATAGCGCGCCCGCGCCGGGCCGTGCGCGGCCACCAGAGCGGCGAAGGCGTCGCGCCATTCGGCGGTCTCGCCGGGGTCAATGTCGATGCCGTCGCTGGCGAGGAAGCGGGTGATGCTGTGGTCGGTCATGGTCAGCAACTGTAGGTGTTTTGCCACAGCAGTGGCATCCATTTATGCTGCTCATCAGCGCGGTATTCGGCATATCTCGCCGCCAGATGCCAAAATTCAAAAAAATATTTCGCGCACCATGCATTCTCCGGAACCCACCCGGTCATCTGCTTCAGATGATCTGGCTTCGTTGGCCCAGTCTGCCCACCAGCAGATCAATGCCCAGGCCCACCCGTTGGCGGCAACAGCTCGCCGACCCGCATGGTGGCGCCAGCTTGCGGCAGTCATGCTGTGGGCTGCGGTGCTTATTCCGGTGCTGACTGACATGGGCGGTCTGCGCAAGCGATGGTTCGGCATGGCGCCGTCCGCCGTCCGCGCCGAGGCGCTGGCCACGTTGCAGGCGGCCAAGACCGCCGTGGACCAGCATCGACGTATTACCGGTGAGATGCCCGATCACGTGCCTCTGGCGGCCCTGGCGGCGCTTGTCAACTTCGAGACCACGCCTTCCGGCTACCGCCTGAGCATGCCGGTGCGTCACGGCACGCTGACCATTGACCAGTCCAGCACCATCACGGAACAACCATGACCAACCTTCGTCCCCCGTCCGGCTTGCCACGCGAGCGTGGCTTCACGCTTCTTGAAATCCTGGTTGTGGTGGGGATCGTCGCCCTGCTGGCCCAGGTGGCCCTGGCCAGCTATGCGAGCTATGTAGCGCGCGCCCGCGCGGCCGACCTGGCGCTGGCGTTTGACCAGATGCGCACGCGCATGGGCGTTGCCACCAAGGCCGGCGCAATGACTGACTCCTGCGCTTCACTGGCGCAGCAGGTTCAGGCGGCCAATGTGCGGTCCGACTACGCAGCCATTGACATCGCGTTTGAACAGACGGCGGACGGCTACACACCCATGATGCGTTTTTGCGCCACCCGTGCTCAGCAGGGCGGCAGCGGCGTGGACGTCACGCGCGAGGCGCACCATGTGCTGTCGCGCGCCACCACCATGGGCCGCGGCGCGGTTGTCGGCGACGCCGCCGTGAGCTTTGCCGTACCACTGGCCGATGGTGCATCGGTCTGCAAAACCGCCCCGGCCGCACCCACGCAGGCCTGCGCGGGTGCGAGGCCAGCCGCCACCACGGTCGCCGCCCCGGCTGCGGCGAAACCAGCCCAGCCGGCGGCGTCCGCGGCGTCTAGCTGCACGCCGTCGCAGACGCAGGTGACGCGCCAGGTGCCGCGTGATGTCATGACCTTCGGGCCGGCCCGCACCGGCTTCGCCATGAACAACGGCAACCTCAACACCGGCGGCGACCTGCGTGCGTTCACCTTTGAAATCGCCGTCGTGGGCGGCGCGCAGGTGCCCAACCAGGGCATTCACGGCGCCACGATCTTCAGCTACGCCAGCCAGGCCAATGCCAATGAGTTCCTGATCTGGGACCCGTCCAACGTCAAGCTCACCTTCACGGGGCTGCCCGATGCGGTAACAGGCCTGAACATCAACGACGGCGCCAACCACCGGCTCACCATGTCATGGGATTCGGTGAGCGGCCGCATGACCCTTTATGACAACGGGCGCCAGGCCTGGCAGGGCACGCTGAACCAGGGCGGCGTTCTTCGAGGCAACGGCAAGATGGTCCTGGCCCAGGACCAGGACAGTTTCGGCGGGGGATTTGACCCGGCGGACGCCTTTCAGGGCCAGATCGTCACCGCGGCCTTGGCGTCCGCGGCGTCCAGTGCCGCCCAGGTGGCGTCCGGACCGATCCAGACCTACTTCAACAAGGACAACGCGCTGATCACCCAGGCAGTCATGGACGCCAGCGGCCAGGTGGTCGATGCGACGGGCCGTCACACCTGGACCTCGGGCGGCGCCTTGAGCAAGGCGACCCAGATGGTTGACACACGTCTGTTCGTCACCAGCAGCTGCAATTGACCGGAGCCTTGCACCCCATGTCCGACCATCACGCCTGGCTGCTGCGGTTGGCGCGGGCCCGCTACCCCCAGCGGGCCACGCTGGCCCAGGCCCAACTGCCGGCCGGGCTGCCCGACGCCTGGCAACTGGTGGCCAACCTGGCCGGCATCGGAACGACAGAGCTGGCGCGCGCCGTGGCCGACGCCTTTCAGCTCAAGCTGGCGCAGACCGGCCGGCCCGACCATGCACTGGCGCGCCTGCTGCCACAGCAGGTGGCTGATCAATTTGGCGTCGCACCCGTTGGCCTTGAAGACGGGGTGCTGCTGGTGGCCACGGCCGACCCGAGCCGCGCGGACTTGCTGGCACACCTGAGATTCGCGGCCGGGGGCCGGCCGGTGCAGGCCTGCATTGCCACACCGGAGGACGTCGAAGCCGCGCGGATGATGCTGTACGCCCATGCGCGCACTGACACGCTGGCCACGGCCAACCTGTTTGACCTGGACAGTGTGCCCGGGGGCGCGTCGGGCTCCGGCGGCGACGACCTGGTGCGCTTTTGCCGGGCGCTCGTGCACAAGGCCATTGGCGCCCGAGCCTCGGACGTTCACCTTCACCCGTTCGCCGGCGGCGGCGTCGCGCGCCTTCGCATCGACGGACAGCTGGTGCGGGTTGCTGCCGTGACCCGGGACGTGCTGATGGCGGCGATCCGGCTTTTCAAATCCCAGGGCGGCATGGACTCCACCAACACCCTGGTGCCGCAGGACGGCCGCGCGAGCGTGAGCCTGGGCAGCAAGGCCTATGACCTGCGCATCTCCACCCTGCCGGCATCCGGCGCCGAGGCGCTGGTCATCCGCATCCTGGACCAGTCACGCACCTTCAGCCTGGAAAAAACCAACTTCGCGCCCTGGGCGCTGCATGCGCTGCGCCGGCTGGGCAGCAGCGCCAACGGGCTGGTTCTGATCACCGGGCCCACCGGCAGCGGCAAAACGTCCACGCTGTACTCGCTGCTCGCCACGCTCAACAAATCGACGCGAAGAATCATCACGGTCGAAGAGCCCGTGGAATACCGCCTGGAAGGGCTGACCCAGGTCGACGTCAACACCGCCGCCGGCCTGACCTTTCAGCGCGCGCTGCGCTCGGTGCTGCGCCAGGACCCCGACATCCTGCTCATCGGTGAAATCCGCGACCGCGAAACGGCGGAGATCGCCGTGCAGGCCGCGCTTACGGGACACCTGGTGTTTTCCACCCTGCACACCCAGGACGCGGTGCGGGCCATCCCCCGCATGGTGGAGCTGGGCGTGTCGCCGGCCATGCTGGCGGACACGCTGCTGGGCGTCGTGTCGCAGCGGCTGCTGCGCCAGCTTTGTCCGCACTGCAAGGTGCCTTGCACACCGCCCCTGCGGCCGATTGAAAGCCTGTTCCTGCAAGTCACGGGCGCGACGCCCGGCGCCCGCAAAACCGGCTGCGCCCATTGCAGCTACACCGGCTACCGCGGCCGGTTCCCGGTGGTGGAGGCACTGGAGCTGCCCGACGCCGCGCGCGCGCTGCTGCTGTCGGGCCACGCCGATGCCGACGCGCTGGCCGCGCGGCTGCCGGCGAAATGGCATTCCATGGAACACAACGCCGCGAACTGGGTCATCTCGGGCCTGACCACGCCCGATGAAGCCCACGACGGCCTGGGGCTGCGCCTGTGGACGCGGCTGGCGCAGGAATCCAACACCCTCGCGCCAGTGGCCGCGGCCCTGGGCCAGCAGGGCCAGGACGGCAACGCGGCGGACGAACCCGGCGTGCTCGTCATCACGGGTGACGCAGCCCATGCGCACCACTGCGCCGAAGCCGCGCGCCAGATCGGCCAGACCGCGCTGGCAGTCTCCACAGCCTCCGCCGCGAGCGAGGCCCTCGCGCGGCACCACGACGTGCAACTGCTGGTGGTGGACATCAGCGTCCAAGACGAAGGCCGCCGCCAGTGGGCTGAGCAGTTGCGCCAGACGCTGGCCTGGGCCGGACTGCCTGTACTGGTGCTGTATGACCCGGCCGAGCAGGGCGTGGTCCAGCGCATCGAAGCCTTTGGCGTGAAAACCCATTTGCAGCTGCCGCTGGTGCCAGACACCCTGGCGGCGCGCATGGCGGCGCTGCTGGAGTAGGCGCATGCGCGACGCACCCACGGCCTTCAGCCTGGACAGCATCGACCTGAGAATCCTGGCCGAGCTGCAGCAAGACAGCGCCCTGACCAACGTGGCGCTGGCCCAGCGCGTGCACCTGAGCCCATCCCCCTGCCTGACGCGGGTGAAGGCGCTGGAGGCGGCGGGCGTGATCCGCCAGTACGTCGCGCTGGCCGACCCCAAGGCGCTGGGCCTGGGGCTGAACGTGTTCATCAACATCAGCCTGAAGGAACAGAGCAAGCAGGCGCTGGCCGAATTCGAGCGCCGCATTGCCGAGCACGACGAGGTGATGGAGTGCTACCTGATGACCGGCGACAGTGACTACCTGATCCGCGTGGCGGTGGCCGACATGGGCGCTTTGGAGAAATTCATCCTGGAGCAGCTGACGCCGATACCGGGGATCGAGAAGATCCGGTCGTCGTTTGCGCTGAAACAGGTGCGGTACAAGACGGCGTTGCCGTTGCCGGGGGCATGAATGCCTCAGGCGTTCGATGCCTCATGGCTGCCTGAGTGCGGCATGCCGTGGCAAGCCATCCTCAATCGCAGCCCAAGTCACGGCACTGCGTACAAAGGTGTGGTCACGCGGAGGTACAGACTCGGGATCGTCAAGGCTGCACATCGTGACATCCAGCTCATTCAAACCATCGCGCTGGTAAGAAATCGGCGTTCCGCAGTCAGCGCAGAAACTTCGGGTGGCGAAGGGTGAGGAGCGGAAACTTTTCACCTGACCCTGCGTCACCCGGAACGCTTCAGGGCGTACCGAGAACCAGGCAACCACAGGAGCGCCACTGACGCGCCGACAAAAAGTGCAATGGCATAGCGTCTCGTGCATCGGCACGCCACGTACTTCATACCGTACGGCACCACATTGGCAACCACCTAAAAGCTTGTCATCCATCGGGCAATGGTAGTCGCCTCAGGCATTCTTGCGTCATGCCCGTGTCACTGCGCTATCTCCTGTTTGACGCATCGCAAGAGGAGTCCGGCGCCTGCGCATTTGACGCGATGGCGTCTGTGCTGCCCGATCATCTGCCGGCCTTGCTGGCCGAGGTGCAAGCGGTGCTGGCGTGGGCCGCCCACCTGTTCGGCCCGCCGTCAAGTGCCGACGATGAGGGCGATGCGGACGATTGGGTGTTTGAACTGCAAGCCACCGATGCGGCAGGCATGCCATTCGCGATTGCCTGGGACATGCCGTGCTCGCAGGTGGTGCTGCCGCCCAGCGTGGCAGGACGCCTGACGCTGACGCTGACAGTTAGCGGCCACAGCGCATTTGCCGATGCGTTTCGCCAGGCGTTTGCGGATGGGTAGCCGTGAGCGCGCCGACGTTTTCAGGGAAATTTTCGAAAAATCAAAATCATCCTGAAAACCCTTGCAGATCAACCACTTTCCGCCATCTTCTTCACCCGCCGCAGCGCCCTCCCGCGAATGAAGCCGCTCGCCGGCCGGATCAAATACCAATAAGGCGCAAAGCGTTTGCGCGTGGCCTCATCGGGGCAGGCCACGCGGGTGATGGTGGTCAGCTGCGTGCCGCCGGCCTGCGGCTGCGCGATCCAGGTCATCACCAGCCGGGCCGCGCCGGGCTGCTTGAAGTGTTCAAACGCCTGCGCGTCCGCCACGGGCACCAGCCCGCCCGACGCTTCCCAGAAACGGCCCGCCAGGCCGAAGGCGATTTCACGGTCCGCATCGCGGCCCAGCGGGGTGAAGCGGTGCAGGCCAAAGCCGCTCCACACGTCCTCACCCACCGCCGCCTGCGGGTTCAGCCGGCGGCGCAGGCGCAGCGGCAGGCCGCGCAGGCGCAGCAGCGCGCGCACCAGCGGGTCGTCTGTCAGGTCGGCACGGGCCACGGCGTCCAGCACGGCGGCGGGTGGCGCTGCGATGTGGATGCTGTGCGTTTCGCTGAAGTCGTGGCGGGGCAGGTAGCGCGCCAGCATGCTCATGCGGCACCCCGCACCACGCCACCCGCCCGCACAAAGTTCCCCGCGCCCAGGTGGTGGATGGGCTGCAGCGCCGCGTTGTCGTCGCGGTAGTCCCAGCGCCCGCTCACAAAGATGCGCGCGTCCGCTGCCGCGGCCACCACTTCGGCAAAGCAGGTGTCGTAGGCGTCTTCGGTGTGGCGCTCGGGGATCAGGCGGCATTCCAGCCAGGCGGCGCAGCCCTGCTCGATCACGGGCACGCCCAGCACGGGGCCGGGTGTGGTCTGCAGGCCGTGGCGCGCGATCTTGTCTTCGTCGCGCCCGCTGGTGCTGCCCACGGCAAAGGTCAGGGCGGCCAGCGCGCTGCCGGGCAGGCAGATGGCAAATGCACCGCTGGCGGCGATCAGCTCGCGCGTGAAGGTTTTTTTGTCGATCACGATGGCGATGCGCGGCGGGGTGAATTCCACCGGCATGCTCCAGGCCGCCGCCATCACGTTGCTGCGAGCGCCATGGGCGCTGGTCACCAGCACCGTGGGGCCGTGGTTGATCAGGCGGCTGGCGTGAGCCAACTGCACGGGAGCAAAGTGGTGGGTTTCGGTGGTGATCATGGCTGGGGCGCGCAGTGTCAGGGCGCTGAACGCAACGTCTGGCGCAGCTTGTCCAGCAATGCCCGTGCGGCACTTTGCTCTGCATCATCCAGAAAGCGGGTGGTTTGCATGCGCAGCGCCACAGTGGGCAACGCCAGGATATTGGCGCGGGCACCCGCCAGCACCCAGCGCAGGTCGCGCGGCTCGCCGCGCGCCAGCTTGGACACAGCCGCATCGTGCGGCTCCAGAAAATGCGCCACCACGCCCTGCCGCGCCAGCGGGATGAGGCGCCCTTGCCACTGATCCGGCAGCGTTGGCAAGTGCGGGTTGACCGGGTCCAGGTAGATGCCGTGCGCCACATGCCAGGGGCTGCCTTCACCCAACGCGGCCTGCAGGTCCAGAGCGCGGCCCGGGTCGGCCTGCGTGTAGCAGTCAGCGTCGATGGATAGCGTCATGTCCGCTGGGATAGCCGCCACCTCGGACATGCCCAGCACCGACAGGCTGCCAATCACCACGTAGTCTTTGTGGCCACAGAGTTTTTTTGCCTCGGCCAGCAGGGCAAACAGCGCATCAAGGTTCATCGCAATGCCGCAGCGAAGGGTGAGTTTTGCCGCATGGCCGTTCCCCAGCCGTCGGCATCCGAGCACATGCGCTCCACCAGTTCAGCGGCGGGCAGCGACAGCCAATCGGTCCAGCGGTCGATGTAGTCCTGGCTGCACAACTGCAGTTCGGCCCAGCGCTGTACTTCGCGCCTGGCGTCAGCCAAGAGCTGCTTGTACCGGTCGCGGTGCGCCAGCATGGCGATGCCAATGCGCTGGTGCGCCATCAGACGGGCCTGCTCCACACGCTGCTGGTCTTCGCGCGCGCGCCGGCGCTCGTCCAACGGCGGCGTGCGGCCCAGCCATTGGGGCGGCACCAGAGCCGCAACCAGTTTGCCGTGCCGTTCAATTCCTACCGGCGCCAGCGCCGCGCGCTCCAGCAGATGGCCGAAGTTCTGCTTTGCGGTTGAGGCCTTAATTTTGTCCATTTATTCAATTTTAGACAAAAATAATATTTTGTCTAAATTACTGTCGATGCCAGTGCTCAAGGCTTGATGCGGGCGCCGGCCAATTGCGGTGCCCCAGTTAGTCCCAGGCCGGCGGCCGGATCGTTTCTAATACGGTCCCCGTGCAGGTTTGCCTGCCCTCCCCTGAGCCCCATCCCCTTGAACCCCGCCTTTGCCAGCACCCCCCTGGTCCGCCTGCTGTCGCAGTGGACGCCCGCCGCCCCGCCCGAGGCCGGCATGGGCATGGGCGATCAGCTGGCCCAGTGGGTCAGTGCTTTTGACGCGATCAGCCTGCATGCGGCGCTGCGCGCCATCCAGGCCATGGGCCCGGTGGCGGCGCGGGCGCCAGCCCCTGGCCGCCGGCCAGTACCACCGGCTGCGCTGGCCAGGGACTTTGCCCAGGTGCGCAGTCAGCAAGCCCGCGCCATCGCCCAGGCGCCCGCCCTGCCCAACGAATTCACCTACGCACCGTACAAGCGCCGCCATCTGGAGCTGCAGCGCCAGATGGGCTTGGCCGTGGATGCGTTGCGCCAGCGCGTGCGCGATGCGCTCGTCCAGGCCGGCCCCGCGCTGCAGCAGCTGGCAGCGCTGGACGCCGCGATGGACAATGTGATCGCCCCGCGCGAGCAGGCCTTGCTGCCGGTGGCCGTCACGGTGCTGGAGCGGCGCTTTGGGCAGTTGCAGGCCGCCCACCTGAAAGCGCTGGCCGACGCGCGCCAGGCCCTGCCCGATGGCAGCGAGGCACACGGGGACGACCCCATGCTCTGGCGCCGCCCCGGCGCCTGGTTGCACCATTTTGAGCAGGACTGGCAGCAGGCGCTGCACGCCGAGCTGGACCTGCGGCTTGAACCCGTTGCCGGGCTGATTGAAGCCACCGGCGTTGAACTGAACCATTCCCCCTGATCTGCCCATGACCGCTCGTTTTTTCTGGATTGCATTTGCCACCGGCCTGTCGGCCGTGGCCTGGGTGGGCGTGGGCTATGTGGGCACGCATGGGCTGGCCCTGGCCATGACGGTGGCCATTGCCGCGGCCTTCCTGGCGGGTGCGTGGGAACTGCGCCAGTACCGCGCCGACAGCGCCGCGCTGGCCAGCGCGCTGGCCCAGCCCGTGGGTGACACGCTGGACGGCTGGCTGTCCGCCGTGCCCGCGGGCCTGCGCACGCCCGTTCGCCTGCGCATCGAAGCCGGCCGCGGCGCCCTGCCCGGCCCGGCCCTGACGCCGTATCTGGTCGGCCTGCTGGTCATGCTGGGCATGCTGGGCACGTTCCTGGGCATGGTGGTGACGTTCCGCGGCGCGGTGTTCGCCCTGGAAGGCTCCACCGACCTGCAGACGATCCGCGCGGCGCTGGCCGAGCCGATCCGCGGGCTGGGGCTGTCTTTCGGCACGTCGGTGGCGGGCGTGGCGGCGTCGGCCATGCTGGGGCTGATGTCCACGCTGTGCCGGCGCGAACGGCTGGCCGTGGCGCGGCTGCTGGACGGCAGCGTGGCCACGGTGCTGCGCGTGTATTCGCCCGCGCACCAGCAGCAGCAGGCCCTGCGCACGGCACAGGCCCAGGTGGACGCGCTGCAGGCGCAGGCCGCCACGCTGCCGCAGATCGTGGACCGGCTGGACTCGCTGATGCAGCGCATCGAGCAGCGCAGCGAACAGCTGGACGAACGCATGCTGGCGTCGCAGGCTGCGTTCCAGCGCGACGCCGCGTCGGCCTACTCCACGCTGGCGCGCGACGTGGGCACGGCCTTGCAGGACAGCCTGGCAAACGGCGCGCGCGCCGCGGGCGAAAGCATCCGCCCCGTGATGGAAGCCGCCATGGCGCAGATCGCGCAGGACCAGGCCCGCCACGAGGCGCAGCGCCTGCAGGCGTGGTCCCGGCAGTTGCAGGACCTGGCCGACGGGCTGGGCGCGCAGTGGGCGCAAGCCGCCGGGCGCATGGACAGCCTGACGGGCAGCGCGACGGCCCGCATGGAAGCGCTGGCGCAGCAGATGGCCACTAGCGTGGACACGCTCACGCAGGGCACGGCGGCGCAGCTGCACAGCGGCATGAGCGTGCTGGCCGGCACCTGGCAGACGCAGATGGAAGCCCTGCGCGCCGACGAGCAGCGCCGTGGCGACGCCGCCGTGGCCCGACTGGGCGATCTGCAGGCCGCCGTGGCGCAGCACCTGGCCACGCTGGGCAATGCACTGGAGGCACCGCTCGCGCGACTGCTGCAGACCGCGTCTGAAGTACCGCAGGCCGCCGCCGGTGTGCTGGCCCAGCTGCGCCAGGAAATGGCCCATCTGTCCAGCCAGGAAAACGCCGCCCTCACCGAGCGCACGGCGCTGGTGGAGCGCCTGTCGGCCCTGATGCAGACCGTGGAAGAAGCCGCGCGGCAGGCCTCTCAGATGGCCACGCTGGCGCAGGCCAATGCCGTGGAGCTGTCCAGCTGGGGTGACGCGTTCGGCCAGGGCGTGGAGCTGTTCCACGCCGGCAACGAAGAGCTGGCGGCGGCGCTGCTGCAGGTGGAGTCGGCGATCACCCGGTCCACCGCGCGCAGCGACGAACAGCTGGCCTACTACGTGGCGCAGGCGCGCGAGGTGATCGACCTGAGCATCAGCGCGCAGCACGGCGTGATCGACAAGCTGCGCACACTGGGCAGCGCGCGCGCCGAGCCGGCAGGGGTGGCCTGATGTCCGCGCTGGAAGACGTGGTGGATGACGGCACGGGCGACACCACCGCGCCGGTGTGGACGGTGTTTGGCGACCTGATGACGGGCCTGCTGGGCGCGTTTGTGCTGGTGCTGATGGGGGTGCTGGTGGTGCAGATGGACCTGGTGGCCAGCCTGAACGCCGAGATCGAAAAGCGCCGCGTGGAAGAGCGCCGCCGCATCGCGCTTGAAAAGGCGCTGGCCGTGCCGCTGGCCTCGGGCCGCGTGACGCTGGCCAACGGGCGCATCGGCATCAGCGGCAGCGTGCTGTTCGCCTCCAGCTCGGCCGAGCTGCGCCCCGAAGGGCAGCAACTGCTGCGCAGCCTGGTGCACCCGCTGCGCGTGTACACCGCCGAGCGCGGCGAGGTGCTGATGGTCAGCGGCTTCACCGATGACCGGGGCGTGTCCGGGCGCAACCAGCGGTTCGAGGACAACCTGGAGCTGTCGGCGCAGCGCGCGCTGACGGTCACGCGCGCGCTGATCGCCGAGGGCATGCCGCGGGGCCAGGTGTTTGCCGCGGCCTTTGGCGCGCAGCAGCCGGTGGCGTCCAATGCCGACGAGGCCGGCCGTGCGCAGAACCGCCGCGTGGAGATGGCGCCGGTGCCGCGCGCCGCCGGGCCGGTGGCCCCCGCGCGATGAGCACCGCGCGGCAGTGGCAGCAGCAAGCCCTGGCACGCCGCCTGGCGGACCAGGGCGCGCCGGTGCAGGCGCTGCTGCGCGCGCGCCTGCAGGCCGCCGCGCAGGCACCCGCCCCTGAGGCAACGCGCACCACGGCGGTGCAGTCACAGCCGAGGCCAGGCGCTGTGCCCTGGCCGCGCACTCAGCACACCACCGGGGAACTGGCCAGCGCAGCGCGGTTTCGCCGTGCCTGGTCGCGCAGCCGCGCGCAGGACAGCGTGGCCATGGCGGCGGCGCAGCGCCTGCCCAACGCCGGGCCGTTGAATTCGCAGGTGCTTGCGCTGCAGTCGCTGCAGCTCATGCACACCCTGCCGGGCGACTATCTGCGCCGTTTCGTCGCGCATGTGGAGGCCCTGCAATGGCTGCAGGCCATGGCGCCGCTGGTCACGGCGCCCGCACGCAAACCAAAGCGTGCCCGCAGTACCCCCGCAGGCCGCTAGGGCGGCGACCGGAGCGGTTGCCAAGCCGCCGCATCGCGGGCACGATGATTGCCATGTTTTTTCAATGGCCCCAGTACCTCTGGCTGATGCTGGCCCTGCCGTTGCTGCCGCTGGCCTATGTGTGGCTGCTGCACCGGCGTGGCAAGGTGGCGCTGCGCTACAGCAGCCTGGGCGTGGTGCGCGCGGCCGCCGCGGGGCGTCAGTGGCGCCGCCATGTGCCCCCAGCCCTGCTGCTGCTGGCCTTGGCGCTGCTGCTGGCGGCGGCGGCGCGGCCGGTGGCCAGCGTGCCGTTGCCCTGGGCACGCTCCACCGTCATGCTGGCCATGGATGTGTCGCTGAGCATGCGCGTCAATGACGTGCAGCCCACGCGCATGGAGGCCGCGCAGGACGCGGCGAAGCTGTTCCTGCGCGACCTGCCCAAGAAGGTGGAGGTCGGCCTGGTGACTTTTGCCGGCAGCACCCAGGTGGCCCAGCGCGCCACGCTGGACCGCGCCGCGCTGGTGGCCGCGATTGACGCCATCCAGATGCAGCGCGCCACGGCGGTGGGCAATGCCATTGCCATGAGCGTGGCCGAGCTGTTTCCCGACCATGGCATTGACGTGAGCGAGATGACCTTTGGCGCGAACTTCGGCCCGTATTCGGGCAACCGCCCGCGCGGGCGCAGCCTGGACGACAAGGTCAAGCCAACGCCCAGGCAGATCACGCCGGTGGCACCCGGCTCGTACGCGTCGGCCGCGATCATCCTGCTGACCGACGGCCGGCGCACCACCGGCATGGACACGCTGGAGGCCGCCAAGCTGGCCGCCGACCGCGGCGTGCGCATCCACGTGGTGGGCCTGGGCAACCCCAACGGCGGCACGTATGGGGACGAAAGCATGGCGATGTACCTGCAGCTGGACGAGCCCACGCTGCGCGAGGTGGCCCGCATGACCGGCGGCGACTACCACCAGGCCGGCACCGCCGAAAAGCTGCGCGACATCTACGCTACGCTGGGCACGCAGATGCAGGTGGTCAAACGCGAAACCGAGCTGGCGGGGCTTCTGGCGCTGGCCGCCGCGGCGCTGGTGCTGGCTGCGGGCGGGTTGTCGGTGTTGTGGTTTCGGCGGATCGCCTGATGTTCGTGTGCTCCGGCAAGCACGCCAGGGAGAAAGGCTCAGCGAAATGAAGGAGGGCCATTGATGCCGCTGCGCAGAGCTCCACGCCTACAGGCCGGGCAGTATTGGTGCACGAAAAGCGAACTATTGCCTGCTCTAGGGAACCCTCGCCAAGAGAGTTTGCGCAAAATTCCATCCTGAATAAGTCTCCTCGACTCAATGGATACAAGAATGAAAGCATTCTTGGGGACTTTGATCGCATGACAAACGGAATCGACGACAAGTCAGGATGTATCCATGAAGTGTTTCATTGCCCTTTGCACCGTCAGTTTCGCGGGCATCTGCCACAGTCAAACAACGAGCGGAAATGAACTTCATCGCTGGCTACTCAACCCTGACAGTGAAGTTGGTGTTTCTTATGTGATGGCTGTATTGGAGACCGAGGTAGCCCTAACCGGCGGAATGGTGTTCTGTCCTCCCAAAGGAGCCACAAAAGCTCAAACTTGGGACGTTGTTGAGAAGTACTTGATTGATAAGCCAGAGGAAAGGCACAAACCTGCTCCTACGCTCGTTCTCACCGCGATGAATAAGGCGTTTCCATGTGGCAAGCCCTGACGAATACACGATCAAACGGTTGAGCCAAGGTCATCGGTGGCCAGGGGGAATGGCGCAGCGAAGTAAAGGAGGAGCCGGGCGAAGCCCGGCGGGGGACATGAGCGGAGCCATTCCCCCTGGCCGCCGATGACCGCTGTCGGCCGGTAGAAAACTAACCCATGCCCGGCATCTTGGGCATGCCTTTCATGCCGCCCATGCGCTTCATCATCTTCATGAGGCCGCCGCCCTTCATCTTCTTCATCATGTCCTGCATCTGCCCGAATTCATTGAGCAGGCGGTTGACGTCCTGAACCTGCACGCCGGCGCCGGCGGCAATGCGGCGCTTGCGCGTGGCCTTGATGAGCTCGGGCTTGCGCCGCTCCAGCGGCGTCATGCTCTGGATGATGCCTTCCTTGCGCTTGATGTCGCGCTCGGCCTTGTTCATGTCCACCTGGCCGGCCTTGGCCTGCATCTGCGCGGGCATCTTGTCCATCAGGCTGGAGAGGCCGCCCATGCTCTTCATCTGCTGGATCTGGCCGAGGAAGTCCTCCAGGTCAAAGCCCGAGCCGCTCTTGACCTTGGCCGCGAGTTTCTGCGCGGCCTGCATGTCCACCCCGGCCGCGACCTGCTCGACCAGCGCGACGATGTCGCCCATGCCCAGGATGCGCCCGGCATGGCGCTCGGCGTCAAACACCTCCAGGCCGTCGATCTTCTCGCTGGTGCCGGCGAACTTGATCGGCGCGCCCGTGATCTGGCGCACCGACAGCGCCGCGCCGCCGCGCGAATCGCCATCGGTCTTGGTCAGGATGATGCCGGTCAGCGGCAGCGCCTCCTTGAAGGCCCTGGCGGTATTGACGGCGTCCTGGCCCTGCATGGCGTCCACGACAAACAGCGTTTCCACCGGGTTCAGCGCGGCATGCAGGTCCTTGATTTCGCGCATCAGCGCTTCGTCAATCGCCAGGCGGCCGGCCGTGTCGACCAGCAGCACATCAAAGAAATGGCGGCGCGCGTGATCGAGCGCGGCGTTGGCAATGTCCACCGGCTTCTGGTCGGGTGTGCTGGGGAACCACTCAGCCCCGGCCTGCCTGGTCACGGTCTTGAGCTGCTCGATGGCCGCGGGGCGGTACACGTCGCCCGACACGGTGAGCACCTTCTTCTTGCGCTTGTCGATCAGGTGCCTGGCCAGCTTGGCCGTGGTGGTGGTCTTGCCCGCGCCCTGCAGGCCGGCCATGAGGATCACGGCCGGCGGCTGGGCGGCCAGGTTGATGTCGCTCACACCCTCGCCCATGGTGGCCGACAGCTCGCGGCTGACAATGCCCACCAGCGCCTGGCCCGGCGACAGCGAGCCCAGCACCTCCTGGCCCAGCGCCTTGTCCTTGACGCGGGCGATGAAGTCGCGCACCACCGGCAGGGCGACGTCGGCCTCCAGCAGGGCCATGCGCACTTCGCGCAGCATGTCCTGCACGTTGGCTTCGGTGATACGGGCCTGGCCGCGGATTTCCTTGACCAGGCGGGAGAGTTTGTCGGTGAGGGCGGAGGCCATGGGGCGGCCGCGGCGTGGCGCGGCGAAAGTGCAAAAGGCTAAACTGTGGCGATGATTCTAGCCAGTGTATCCCCCGTGGGTGCCACCTTGTCCGTGGCTGCGGTGATCGCCTACGCCGCCCCGGCCGTTGTGGCGCAGCGGCTGGGCCCGCAGGGCATGCGCGCGGCGCTGCTGCTGGCCTGGGCCCTGCACGCCGCCGCCCTGGCCTGGAGCCTGCTGGGCGACACGCCGCGCTTTGGCTTTGCACCCGCGCTGTCCGTCACCGCCTGGCTGGTGCTGACCGTCTACATCATTGAAAGCCGCGCCTTTCCGCAAATGAATGCCCACGCGGCGCTGTCGGGCCTGGGCGCCGCGGCCGTGCTGGTCGCGCTGCTATTCGCGGGCACGCCGCTGCACACGACGGCTTCGCCATGGCTGCCGATGCACTGGGCGCTGGGCATTGCGTCCTACGGCCTGTTTGCCGCCGCGGTAGTGCATGCCTGGCTCATGCGCCGCGCCGAAAGACAGATCCGCCTGGCGGCCGAAGGACCAGGGGGCGTGCCGCTGCTCACGCTGGAACGCCTGACTTTCCGCTTCGTGCAGGCGGGCTTTGTATTGCTGTCGGCCACGCTGCTGGCCGGGCTGCTGTTCAGTGAGCAGCTGTACGGCGCCGGCCGCGCCTGGCGCTGGGACCACAAAACGGTGTTCTCGGTGCTGTCGTGGCTGGCGTTTGCGGTGCTGCTGGTCGGGCGCTCGCGCTTTGGCTGGCGTGGCCGCAAGGCGGTGACGATCCTGTACATGGGCTCGCTGCTGCTGCTGCTGGCATACGCCGGCTCACGCTTCGTGCTGGAAGTCGTGCTGGGCCGTCCGTCATGAAATACCTGCTGGTGTTCGCCGTCCTGGCCGTGGCCTTTTACGTCTGGCGCGCCGGCCGCCGTGATACCACGCGCAATCCCCCCACGCGCAAGCCCGCCGCCAGCCCGGGCAAGCCGCAGGACATGGTGCGCTGCGCGTCATGCGGCGTGCACCTGCCGCGCGGCGACGCCTTGCCCGGCCCCGACGGCGCCGTGTACTGCAGCGAAGAGCACCGCCAGCTGGGGCGGCGCTGACCACCCCCAACCCGCATGCCCGCCAACACCGCCCTGGCATCCTGGTTCGGCCTGCGGGAGGTCGTGATCGAGGACTCCGCCTTCGTGCGGTTGTGGCGCGGCTTCATGACGGCGCGGGTGATGATCGCCCTGCTGCTGCTGGTGGTGCTGGGCGGCACCTGGCTGTTGCTGCCGGCCGTGCCCGTGTCCGCACCCGGCGGGCAGTGGCCGCCGCTGCTGTGCGTGCTGTACCTGGCGGCCACCATCGCCGTGCGCGTTCTGGGTGGGCCGCGCCCGCCGGGGCAGACCTTTGACGCGCAATGGGCGTCCACCATCGGCGTGGACCTGGTCACGTTTTTTGCGCTGCACTACCTGCAGGCCGGCGGCATCAACTACGTGCCGCTGTTTGCACTGCCGCTGCTGCTGGCGTCGGTGCTCAGCTCGCTGCTGCTGGCGCTGGGCACGGCGGCGGCCATCACGCTGCTGCTGCTCATTGACGCCTGGCAGGCGGGCGGCAGCGAAAGCACGCCGCGGCTGGTGCAGGCGGGCCTGACGGGCACCGGCTTTTTCATTGTGGCGCTGCTGGCCAACCAGCTGGCCACGCGGCTGGCACGCGAGGAAAAGCGTTCGCGCGAAAGCCAGCACCTGGCCCGCGTGCAGATCGAGGTCAATGAGCTGGTGATCGAAACCCTGGCCGACGGCGTGCTGGTGGTGGACAGCAGCGGCACGGTGCATGCGGCCAACCCGGCCGCGCGCCGCCTGCTGGGTGCATGGCCTGACCGGTCCGCGCCGTTTGTGCTGGCTTCGGCGCAGGCCTGGCAACCGCTGGCTGGCCTGGCGCGCCAGACCTTCATGACGCGCGCGCCGCAGACCGCGGAGCTGGACATCGCGCAGCCCGGCGAAGGCCCGCGCCGCGTGCATGTACGCACGCGACTGACCGCCACGCATGACGCGCTGGCCGAAAGCCTGTGCGTGATGTTCCTGCAAGACCTGCGCGAGATGGAAGCCCGCCTGCGCACCGAAAAGCTCGCGGCCATGGGACGCATGTCCGCCGCCGTGGCGCATGAGATCCGCAACCCGCTGGCCGCCATCATGCAGGCCAATGCGCTGCTGGAGGAAGACATCCGCGAACCCGCCCAGCACAAGCTCACGCTGATGGTGCGCCAGAACGCGCAGCGCCTGGCCCAGATCGTGGACGATGTGCTGAACATCTCGCGCGTGCAGCACGAGGGCAATGCCCCCACGCCCGCGCTGCTGGACCTGAGCGCCACCGTGCGCCAGGTCTGCGCCGACTGGTCGCAACAAGCCGGCTGCGCCAAGCGTCTGCGGCTGGACCTGGACGTGCCGCCGCGCCAGGTCGCGTTCGAGCCAGACCACCTGCGCCGCGTGCTGGTCAACCTGCTGGACAACGCGCTGCGCTATGCCAGCCAGCGGCCGGGCGCCATTTGCGTGCTGACCGACCTGTCGCCCGCGGGGCTGCCGCGCCTGCGCGTGTGGAGCGACGGCGCGCCGCTGGATCAGGGCATTCAGCGTCACCTGTTCGAGCCGTTCTTTTCGTCGGAGAGCCGCTCCAGCGGCCTGGGCCTGTACATCTGCCGGGAGCTTTGCGAACGTCACGGCGCGCTCATCGGCTACCAGCGGGCGCCCTGGCAGGCGGTGGCCGGCGCACCCGAGGGCAACGAATTCTTCGTGCTGTTCCATGCCCGTGGCGGCGCGGCGGCGCACGCGGCGGCATTTGCCACAATACCTGCCTGATGGTTGCCCCCACCACTCCGCCGCGCATCCTGGTCGTTGACGACGAGCCGGACCTGCGCACCCTGTACGAGTTGACGCTGCTGCGCGAGGGCTACCGTGTGGACGCGGCGGCCACGCTGGCCGAAGCCGGCGAGCTGCTGGCGGCCGTCCGCTTTGACAGCGTGATCACCGATATGCGGCTGCCCGACGGCCTGGGGCTGGAGCTGCTGCGAAGCCTGCAGGCCCAGCAGCGCGCGGAGCGCTGCATCGTGATGACCGCCTACGGCTCGGCCGAGAACGCGGTGGACGCGCTGAAGGCCGGCGCCTTCGACTACCTGACCAAGCCGGTGGACCTCAAGCAGTTTCGCGCGGTGGTGGCGTCCGCCATCCAGGGCACGGCCCAGGGCAGCGCAGCACGCGCCCGGGCCATCACGCCGGCGCCACGGGCGTCCGAGCATCCCGCCGACGCCAGCGCGGCGCTGCAACGGCTGGTGGGCGAGTCTGCCGCCATGCGCGAGGTCAAGTCACGCATCGCCAGGGTGGCGCGCAGCATGGCACCGGTGCTGGTGCGCGGCGAATCGGGCACCGGCAAGGAACTGGCGGCGCGCGCGCTGCATGCCTGCAGCCACCGGGCGGATGGCCCCTTCGTCGCCGTGAACTGCAGCGCCATCCCGGAGAACCTCCTGGAGGCGGAGTTTTTTGGCGCGCGCAAGGGCTCGTACACCGGGGCCACCCAGGACCGCGAGGGCTATTTCCAGGCCGCGCGCGGCGGCACGCTGTTCCTGGACGAAATCGGTGACCTGCCGCTGCCCATGCAATCCAAGCTGCTGCGCGCCATCCAGGAGCGGCAGGTGCGCCCGCTCGGGTCCACCCAGGAAGACATGGTGGACGTGCGCGTGGTCAGCGCCACCCACAAGGACCTGGCCGCCGACGTGCAGGACGGGCGATTCCGCCAGGACCTGTATTACCGCCTGAATGTGATCGAGATCCTGGTGCCGCCCCTGCGCGAACGGCGCGAAGACCTGCCCCTGCTGTGCAGCGCGTTGCTGGCACGCATTGCCCATGAAGCGGGCATGCCCGTGCCGGCGCTGTCGCCCGCCGTGCTGGAGCAGCTGTGCACGCTCCCGCTGGCAGGCAATGTGCGCGAGCTGGAAAACCTGCTGCACCGCGCGGTGGCCCTGAGCGACGGTGATGTGCTGCAGGTGGACTTTGCGCCCACCCGTTGCGGGCCCGGGGCCGCGGCCGAGCCGGCACCCGCCACACCCGGCCCCGCCACACCCGGCCCCGCCACGCTTGCATTACCCGCCGACCTTCAGGGCTGGCTGGACCAGCAGGAGCGCGACATCCTGATCAGGGCCCTGAACGAAAGCCGCTTCAACCGCACGGCCGCCGCCAGCCGCCTGGGGCTGAGCCTGCGCCAGATCCGCTACCGCATTGCGCGGCTGGGCATCCACACGCCCGGTGGCGACGACACGCATGGCGATGCCACCTGAGGTTCCCGCGCCGGGCATGCTGTGGCAAGGCGGCTGGTACAGGCACGCGCGCCGGCTTGATTCGCCCAACTTCGGCGCGCGCCCCGCGCAGGCGTGCATCGACCTGATCGTTCTGCATTCCATCAGCCTGCCGCCCGGACGCTATGGCGGCGACGAAGTGCAGCGGCTGTTCACCAACACGCTGGACTGGGCGGCGCACCCGTATTTCACCCAGATCGCCGGCACGCAGGTGTCGTCGCACTTCTACATCCGCCGCGACGGCCAGCTGTGGCAGTTTGTCAGCTGCGACGACCGCGCCTGGCATGCGGGCCAGTCGCACTACCGCGGCCGCGCCAACTGCAATGACGACTCGATCGGCATCGAACTCGAAGGCCTGGAAGGCGAACTTTTTGAAGACATGCAGTACGAGACGCTGGCCAGCCTGTGCGCCGCGCTGGCACAGCGCTACCCGATCGCGCATGTGGCGGGCCACGAGCATGTGGCGCCAGGGCGCAAGCAGGATCCGGGGCCGGGCTTTGAATGGGACCGCCCGCACAAATCGCTGGGCTGGCCGGCTCGGTATTTTCCCGAAGGTGTGTTGACGCAACACAGGGCCTGACGCGTTTCTGACGCATCGCGCGCGTGCACCGCGAACGCCCAAAACAAGGCCCCATGCGCCCTGCCACGGCATGCTGCAGCCGTGACGCAGCGCACCATTTCCGGGCCACGCGCGTAAGCATGTGTATCGGGCGCTGTACACTACCTGTAGTGGCTTGAATTCACTCCGCACCCTAGATATAGTGTGCTGCTGTTGCGCTGACCACCAGCCCCAAAAGAATTCCGGGCTCCCCGCCGAGCCATGTGGCCCAACTCACAAAACTGCGAAAGAAAGAGGAAACAATGCAAACAGTCCTGAGTACGCCGTCTGCGACCAGCAACCCCATCGCCGTCACCCACGGCAGCGGCCAGACCGGCACTCCGGCGACCAACCCGCTTGCCAATTACCAGATCATCCGCCGCAACGGCGCGGTCGTGGCATTTGAGCCCAACAAGATCGCCATCGCCATGATGAAGGCCTTCCTGGCCGTGCACGGCACGCAGGGCGCGGCCTCGGCCAGCGTGCGCGAAACCGTGGACAGCCTGACGCAGGCCGTGATCCGCGCCATGGTGCGTTCGCGCCCGGGCGGCGGCACCTTCCATATTGAAGACGTGCAGGACCAGGTCGAGCTGGGCCTGATGCGCGGCGGCCACCACGAAATCGCCCGCGCCTATGTGCTGTACCGCGAGCGCCGCACCCAGGAGCGCGCCCGGCAGGCCGTCCAGGAAGCGCCCAAGGCGCCGGTGCTGCACGTCATCGACGGCGGCCAGCGTGTCGCGCTGGACCTGGACGAAATCAAGGCCCTGATCGAATCCGCCTGCGCTGGCCTGGGTCAGGACGTCAAGGCCGGCCCCATCGTGGCCGAGACCATGCGCAACCTGTACGACGGCGTGCCCATGGACGAGGTCTACAAGGCCTCCATCCTGGCCGCGCGCACGCTGATCGAGAAGGACCCCGACTACACCTACGTCACCGCGCGATTGCTGCTGCACACCATCTTCAAGGAAGTCATCGGGCGCGACGTGGCCCCGGCCGACATGGCCCAGACGTATGCCGACTACTTCCCCGGCTTCATCAAGAAGGGCGTGGACAACGAACTGCTGGACGAAAAGCTGCTGCAGTACGACCTCAAGCGCCTGGGCGCCGCGCTGAAGGCCGAGCGCGATCTGAAGTTCGACTACCTGGGCCTGCAGACCCTGTACGACCGCTACTTCCTGCATGTGCGCAAGACGCGGATCGAACTGCCGCAGGCCTTCTTCATGCGCGTGGCCATGGGCCTGGCGCTGAACGAGATCGACCGCGAAGCCCGCGCCATCGAGTTCTATGAAGTGCTGTCCAGCTTTGACTTCATGTCGTCCACGCCCACGCTGTTCAATGCCGGCACGCTGCGCAGCCAGCTGTCCAGCTGCTACCTGACCACCGTGCCTGACGACCTGGACGGCATCTATGAGTCCATCAAGGAAAACGCCCTGCTGTCCAAATTCGCCGGCGGCCTGGGCAACGACTGGACGCGCGTGCGCGCCCTGGGCTCGCACATCAAGGGCACCAACGGCGAATCGCAGGGCGTGGTGCCGTTCCTGAAGGTCGTCAACGACACGGCCGTGGCCGTGAACCAGGGCGGCAAGCGCAAGGGCGCTGTCTGCACGTACCTGGAAAGCTGGCACCTGGACATTGAAGAGTTCCTGGAGCTGCGCAAGAACACCGGCGACGACCGCCGCCGCACGCACGACATGAACACGGCCAACTGGATCCCCGACCTGTTCATGCGCCGCGTGATGGAAAAGGGCGAGTGGACCTTGTTCTCGCCGTCCAACGTGCCCGACCTGCACGACAAGTTCGGCGCCGACTTCGAAAAGGCCTATGTCGCCTACGAAGAAAAGGCCCGCCGCGGCGAAATCAAGCCCAGCAAGACGGTGCAGGCCACCGACATGTGGCGCAAGATGCTGTCAATGCTGTTTGAGACCGGCCATCCCTGGATCACCTTCAAAGATGCCTGCAACGTGCGCAGCCCGCAGCAGCATGCCGGCGTGGTGCACTCGTCCAACCTGTGCACCGAAATCACGCTGAACACCAGCGACACCGAAACCGCCGTCTGCAACCTGGGCTCGGTCAACCTGCTGCAGCATTTGAAGGACGGCAAGGTCGATCAGGACAAGCTCAAGAAGACCATCAGCACCGCGATGCGCATGCTGGACAACGTGATCGACATCAACTATTACGCCGTCAAGAAGGCGCGCGACTCCAACATGCGCCACCGCCCCGTGGGTCTGGGGCTGATGGGCTTCCAGGACGCGCTGTACGAGCTGCGCATTCCCTACGCTTCGCAGGAGGCTGTGCAGTTTGCCGACGAATCCATGGAGGCGATCTGCTACCACGCCTACTGGGCGTCAACCGAGCTGGCCCGCGAGCGCGGCAAGTACTCCAGCTACAAGGGTTCGCTGTGGGACAAGGGCGTGCTGCCGCTGGACACGCTGGACATGCTGGCCCAGGCCCGTGGCGGCTATGTGGAAGTGGACCGTTCGTCCACGCTGGACTGGGACGCGCTGCGCAGGAAGATCGCGGCCGACGGCATGCGCAACTCCAACTGCGTGGCCATTGCCCCCACCGCGACCATCTCCAACATCATCGGCGTGGACGCCTCCATCGAGCCGTGCTTTGGCAACCTGTCGGTCAAGTCCAACCTGTCGGGCGAATTCACCGTCATCAACCACTACCTGGTGCGCGACTTGAAGCGCCTGGGCCTGTGGGACGACGTGATGGTCATGGACCTCAAGCACTTTGACGGCTCGCTGCGCCCGATCGACCGCGTGCCGCAGGACGTGAAGGCCCTGTATGCCACCGCGTTCGAAGTGGAAACCACCTGGCTGGTGGAAGCCGCCGCACGCCGCCAGAAGTGGATCGACCAGGCCCAAAGCCTGAACATCTACATGGCGGGCGCCTCGGGCAAGAAGCTGGACGACACCTACAAGCTCGCCTGGCTGCGCGGCCTGAAGACCACTTACTACCTGCGCACCAGCAGCGCCACGCACGCCGAGAAGTCCACCGTGCAAAGCGGCCGGCTGAACGCCGTGTCGTCGGGCAGCGGCGAGCCGCAGGGCAACACCATGAGCGCGCTGGACGCCGCGGCCGCCGCTGCGCGCGCGCAGCTCAGTGCATCGCCCGCGACGGACATCAAGTTCTGCGGCGTGGACGATCCCACCTGCGAGGCATGCCAGTAAGTGAGGCCTTGTCCGACACAACGTCGATGCAATAGAGCAACACAATAAGGCGGTGATGTGAATGAACACTTTTAAATTCGCATCACTGCTCACATAATTCACGCATTGGAAAACTTATGTTGACCTGGGACGAAGAAGTCAAGCCCTCATCGCCAGCATTGAACAGCGTCCCCGCTGCGGGCCGCGAGGTGGGTTACTCACCTCTTTCGCAAGCACCCTCGCAAACGATCTCTGCTCCCCAACCCGCGCTGCGCACACTGGATGACGGCGCGGTGATGCCGCTGGCGCAAGCTGCAAAGCCTGCCGCGGCCACCACAACGCCCCCCGTGCACCGCCGTGTGAATGCCGCCGACAAGCGCATCATCAACGGCCAGACCGACGTCAACCAGCTGGTGCCGTTCAAGTACAAGTGGGCCTGGGAAAAATACCTCGCCACCTGCGCCAACCACTGGATGCCGCAGGAAGTGAACATGACGCGCGACATCGCGTTGTGGAAAGACCCCAACGGCCTGACCGAAGACGAGCGCCGCATCATCAAGCGCAACCTGGGCTTCTTCGTCACCGCCGATTCGCTGGCCGCCAACAACATCGTGCTGGGCACCTACCGCCACATCACGGCGCCCGAGTGCCGCCAGTTCCTGCTGCGTCAGGCCTTTGAGGAAGCCATCCACACCCACGCCTACCAGTACATCGTGGAGTCGCTGGGCCTGGACGAATCCGAAATCTTCAACGCCTACAACGAAGTCCAGTCCATCCGCGACAAGGACGAGTTCCTGATCCCCTTCATCGAGGCGATCATGGATCCGAACTTCCACACCGGCACGCCCGAGAACGACCAGCGCCTGCTCAAGAGCCTGATCGTGTTCGCCTGCCTCATGGAAGGCCTGTTCTTCTACGTGGGGTTCACGCAGATCCTCGCTTTAGGCCGCCAGAACAAGATGACCGGCGCCGCCGAGCAGTACCAGTACATCCTGCGCGACGAATCGATGCACTGCAACTTCGGCATCGACCTGATCAACCAGCTCAAGCTGGAGAACCCGCACCTGTGGACGGCCGAATTCAAGGCCGAAATCAAGGCGCTGTTCCTGAAAGCCGTCGAACTCGAATACCGCTATGCCGAAGACACCATGCCGCGTGGCGTGCTGGGCATGAATGCGTCCATGTTCAAGGGCTACCTGCGCTACATCGCGAACCGTCGCGCCACGCAGATCGGCCTGGAAGCACTGTTCCCCAACGAGGAGAACCCCTTCCCCTGGATGAGCGAAATGATTGACCTGAAGAAAGAGCGCAACTTCTTTGAAACCCGCGTGATTGAGTACCAGTCGGGTGGCGCGCTTTCCTGGGATTGAGATTGAAGGCAACTGCGATAGTCGAGATTCGCCCGTGCTGATGATCCGGCCACAGAGCCAGACGCAGGACGGGCCACGGTGTTCATGAGGCTGGGCCGTGTGCCCAACCTGATGGATCGCTTCCTGCCCCCAACAGGCATGAAGTGCTTCTTTGGTTGATGTTGATCAACTTGATTAGGAGAAACGAAAATGGCAACTGCAAAGAAACCGGCCGCCAAGAAGGCCGTCGCGAAGAAGGCCCCGGCCAAAAAGGTCGCCGCTAAAAAGCCGGCAGCCAAGAAGCCGGCAGCCAAGAAGGTAGCCGCCAAGAAGGCCGCCCCGGCCAAGAAGCCGGCAGCCAAGAAGGTCGCCGCCAAGAAGCCGGCAGCCAAGAAGCCCGCTGCCAAGAAAGTAGCGGCCAAGAAGGCTCCGGCGAAGAAGGCCGCTGCCAAGAAGGCCCCCGCGAAAAAGGCCGCGGCCAAAAAGCCCGCTGCCAAGAAGCCTGCCGCCAAGAAAGCAGCGAAAAAGCCCGCTGCGAAGAAAGCAGCGAAAAAGCCCGCTGCGAAGAAAGCAGCGAAAAAGCCCGCTGCCAAACCTGCAGCCAAAGCAGCCCCTGCCCCTGCTGCCCCCGCGGCTCAGACCACTCTGAACCCGCAGGCAGCCTGGCCGTTTCCCACGGCCAGCAAGCCCTGAGCAGGGCAGCTAGCAGGCGGGTAACCGCTTCAAGCCCGGTGCCGCAAGGCCCCGGGCTTTTTCTTCGCTTCATGCTTTGAGATACTCGCACCATGATCCAAGCCGCCCGCGACCGCCTGCCCGCCGCGCTGCGCCGCACCTGGCTGTTTGGCGCGGGCGCAGACCGCGCGGTGCATGAAGCCATGACGCAAAGCGGCGCCGACGTGCTGATCCAGGACCTGGAAGACTTCACCCCGCCCGCGCGTCGCCATGAAGCCCGCGCCCTGGCACCGGCGCTGTACCAGCGCTGGCGCGAAGCCGGTGCATTGGTCTGCGTGCGCATCAACCCGCTGGAAGCCGAGGGCTACCTGGACCTGCAGGACGTGATGCCCGGGCGCCCCGACATCGTGGCCTACCCCAAGAGCGCGACCGCGCTGCACATGCGCGCGCTGGATGTGTCCCTCACCACGCTGGAGCGCGCCCTGGGCATACCCGACGGTACGACGGAAATCCTGCCGGTGTGCGAAACCGCGTTGGGCGTGGTGAACGTGCGCGAAATTGTGGGCGCCAGCCTGCGCATCCGCTGCGCGCTGCTGGGCGCCGAAGACCTGGCCACCGACCTGTGCGCCGAGCGCAGCCGCGAGGCCACCGAGCTGGACTACGCACGCCGGCGCTTCGTGCTGGAGTGCCGCGCCGCAGGCGTGGAGCCGGTGGATGCGCCCTACACCTTCAGTGATGTCGCAGGCGCCGTGCAGGAGGCAAAGTCTTCGCGCCGCCTGGGCTACCGCACCAAAAGCCTGGTGCGGCCAGACCATGCACTCGCGCTGCGCGACGCGCTGACACCCAGCGTGTCGGACCTGGCCGCCGCGCGACGCGTCGTGAGCGAGTTTGAAGCGGCCCGCGCGCGTGGCGAGGAACGCGCGCTGGTGGACGGCCTGTGGGTGGAAGTACCCACCTACCTGAACGCCAAACGCCTGCTCGGCCACCCGTAGTGGCCATCCCCGCACCGCGTCACGACGAGACCGACAAGGGCGCGGTGGAGCGGGCATTGGTCACCGAATTCGCGGCGCGCTTTCGCGCCGACATCGACATCACCTCCGTGCGCAGCGGCGACCCACGCCTGCAGGAGCCCGACGTCATCACCAAGTCCACCGAAAGCGATGCGCAGATTGCGTTTGAACTGGTGCGCCTGACAGGGCTGGATGAAACGCTGGCCACCGATGCACTGACGCGCAAGTTCGACAAGGCCCGCCAGGGGCTGTATGCCGGCGTGGACGCCGCAGGCCTGGAACTGCTGGCCTGGTCCGACCGGCTGGCACTGCCCTGGACGCGCGTGCTGCAGCGTGTGGGCGAGCGCCTGGCGCCGCATGACCACGGCTTCACGCGGGCGTGGTTGTGGAACCGGCCCGATGGGCTGGACACCCATGACGAGGGCGTGTGGCTGTGGGAAGCAGGGCGCGGCATCAGCAGGTTTGACTGAACCCTAGCGCCACGCCGCCCACAGCATCGTCAGCCCCGCCACCAGCAGCAACCCCTCGATCAGCAGCCGGAATCTGTCTGGCTCCAGCTTCAACACAAAACGTCTGGCAATGAATGAGCCCATGGTGATGGTGCTGCCGATGATCAGGCCCTTGAGCACTGCGTCCCATGGCAATGCGCCCAGGCTACGGAAAGTCGCGGCCTTGGCGATGTACACCGCCAGCGAGCCCAGGGCCTCGGTGGACAGGTACGCACCCTTGACCAGGCCGTATGCGAGGAAGAACGGTGCGTTGATGGGCCCGGTGCTGACCACGATGCCGGTGATGAAGCCGATCACCGCGCCCACCAGCGCCAGGTGCGGCAGGCGCAGCGTCCATTGCTGCGCGGCCAGCCAGCGGCGCACCGGGATCATGGCAATAAAGAACACGCCCAGCACCGCCTCCACCACGCCCACGGGCAGCGTCAGCAACGTGGCCGCACCCAGCGCCGCGGCAGGCACGGCGGGGATACTGTAGGCCGCAACGGCAGGCCAGTTCACGTCGCGCCACCACACGGCCACGCGTGACGCATTGGCCATGATGCTGGCAATCGCCATGATGGGCACAGCCTCGCGCGGGCCAAACACGACGACCAGCGCCGGCATCAGCATGATGGACGTGCCAAAGCCCACCACGCCACCCACCGTGCCGGCCACCAACCCCAACAGCAGCACCAGCGCGAACTCCATCAGGGCGCCTTGTTCGGGTTGTTGTCGGGGCTGTGCTTGCAGACCTCGAACGTCTGCGCGGCCACCGCCACGCCACCCAGGCTGGTGCGGGCCAGCACATGGCGGCAGCCCGGCCGCGCGGGCCCCTGGTCCGATGTTTCAATCAGGTAGCCGTTGGGGTCCAGGCCGCTGGATTCACCGTACAGCACCGCCAGGTCCAGCACACGCTGGCGGAACTCGCGCGTGGCCGGTGTATCGGGCCAGGATGGCGCTGGGGTGTCAGGCGCCGCAACCTGTGCGGTGGCCGGGCTGGCGCAGCCCAGGGCCAGTACCAGCACGCACAGGCGCATCACAGCGTTTCCCGCCATGCAAGCAAACCCAGCACCAGGGCCACATGGACCAGCAACCCCGCAGCGAATGCCAGCAGGTACGCGCGCCCGCCGCTCACGGCCGCGGTCACGCATTTGCTCAGGTTGTGCACCAGCAGCGCACCCATCAAGCCCTGCAGCAACGCCGCCGGCGCCGGCTCGGGTGGCCCCTGGATCAACACGGCTGCCGCCGCCGCATGCAGGTCCACCAGCGCACCCAGCAGCACGCCAGCCACCAGGCCGGCGGAGCCCCACCACAGCGACAGGCCATGCACCACGGCCTGGATGCCGCCCAGCAGCAGCGCCACCAAAGCCGCGGTGCGCAGGCTGAACATGCGCGCGTCCCTCGCCGTGAGGGCTACGCGGTGCGGCGTCTCGCCGCTGCGTACCAGCCACAGGCCCCATGCCGCCACCAGGGCCGCGCCCGCCAGAGCGGGCAGCCACAGCACCGCCAGCCACCGCGGCTGCACGGCGGCCGCCACGGCCAGCAGCTGCAGCAGCGTGCCCACGCAGCTGAGCAGCGCCGCGCCCGCCTGGGGTCGGGCGCGGGCGCGGCCTTCGCGCACTTCCATGCCCAGGGTGGCAATGGTGGCGGTGCTCGACACAAAGCCCGCCGCCAGCGACGACAGCACCAGCGCATGGCGTGCCTGCAGCAGGCGCCGCGCCACATGGGCCAGCGCCTGGATGGCCAGCAACACCACCAGCAGCGTGGCAATGGTGCGCGGGTTCAGCGCGGGGCCCCACAGCGCACGGTCGGGCAGCAGCGGCACCGCGATCAGCGCCAGCGCGCACAGGATCAGGCCGTCGCGCAGTTCACCCGCTTGCAGCCAGTCGCGCGCAAAACGGTGCATGGGGTCGCGCGCGGCCAGCAGACCGGTCACCGCCACCGTCAACCCTGCGGCCAGCGCAATGTTCCAGGTGCACAAAGCGCCAATCAGGTACGCCAGCAGCAATGCAATTTCAGTGGTGACGCCGGGGTCATCCGATCGGTCACGCCAGTACGCGACCACGCCCAACGCTGCGATGAATGCCGCGCCCACGATGGCCAGCCAGACCTGGCCCAGCAACATGCTGACCGCGCCCGTCAAGGAGGCCAGCGTGAAGCTGCGCATGCCCGCCAGCGCCCGGCCCGGCCCCTGGCCCTTGCGACGCTCACGCT
Organism: Ramlibacter sp.; assembly: GCA_050247515.1. Classification (GTDB taxonomy): domain Bacteria; phylum Pseudomonadota; class Gammaproteobacteria; order Burkholderiales; family Burkholderiaceae_C; genus RAM1. Next base: position 66,240 of record JBFWUB010000005.1, read on the forward strand.
CCAGCCCCATCAGCAGGCCGCAGCCCAGCGCGGCCGCCAGCGCCTGCGCTCCACCAGGCCACCACTGCGCCATGTCCATGCGCTCAGTCCTCCAGCAGCCGCACTTTCACGCTCTTGCCCTTGATGCGCCCGGCGTTCAGCCGCTGCACCGCCTGCCGCGCAATCGCGCGCTCCACCGCCACATAGGTGGAAAACTCGTTGACGTTGATCTTGCCGACCTGCTCCTTGGTAAAACCCGCCTCGCCCGTCAGCGCGCCCAGCACATCACCCGCGCGGATTTTCTCCTTGCGCCCGCCCACGATCTGCAGCGTGGCCATCGGCGGCTGGAGCAGCCCGTTGCCGGTGGGTGTCAGCTCGGCCAGCGTGTGCCATTCGGATTCACGGCCCTGCAGCAGCTCGATCTTGCCCACCGAGCCCATTTCGTCCAGGCTGGCCAGGCACAGCGCCAGCCCCTCTTCGCCCGCGCGGCCGGTGCGGCCGATGCGGTGGATGTGAACCTCGGGGTCGGGCGTGGTGTCCACGTTGATCACGGCGGCCAGTTGGGCAATGTCCAGCCCGCGCGCCGCCACGTCGGTGGCCACCAGCACCGAGCAGCTGCGGTTGGCAAACTGCACCAGCACCTGGTCGCGTTCGCGCTGCTCCAGCTCGCCGTACAGCGCCAGCGCGCTGAAGCCCTGGGCCTGCAGCACCGCGACCAGGTCGCGGCACTGGGCCTTGGTGTTGCAAAACGCCAGCGTGCTGGCGGGGCGGAAGTGGTTGAGAAGCAGGCTCACCGCATGCAGGCGCTCGCTGTTCTTCACCTCATACCAGCGCTGGCGGATCTGCGTGCTGCCGTGCTGCGCATCGACCTTGATGGCGACGGGCTCGCGCATGAACTGCGCGCTCAGCTTGGCGATGCCCTCGGGGTAGGTGGCCGAAAACAGCAGCGTCTGGCGCTCCCTGGGACACTGGTGCGCCACCGTCACGATGTCGTTGAAGAAGCCCATGTCCAGCATGCGGTCGGCTTCGTCCAGCACCAGCGTGTTCAGCGCCTCGATGTTCAGCGTGCCGCGCTCCAGGTGGTCCATGATGCGCCCGGGCGTGCCCACGGCAATGTGCGCGCCGTTTTCCAGGCTGGCCATCTGGTTGCGCAGCGGCACGCCGCCGCACAGCGTCACCACCTTGATGTTTTCCTCGGCCCGCGCCAGGCGGCGGATTTCGGTGGTGACCTGATCGGCCAGCTCGCGCGTGGGGCACAGCACCAGCGCCTGCACCGCAAAGCGCCTTGGGTTCAGGTTGGCCAGCAGCGCCAGCGCGAATGCCGCCGTCTTGCCGCTGCCGGTCTTGGCCTGGGCAATGATGTCCTTGCCCAGCAGCGCCGGCGGCAGCGCAGTTGCCTGGATGGGCGTCATTTCGGTGTAGCCCAGCTGCACCAGGTTGGCCTGCATGGCCGGGCTCAGCGCCAAAGCGCCAAAACCCGCGGGATCCACCGCGGGTTGTGAAGGGTTAGGGGTCATGGCCCATTATCGGTGCCACGCCCCTCGGGGCCGTGCCGGGTTCAGCAGCCCGACGGGCGGTCCGAACGCATCGGGATCGTGCCGGAGATGGTGACCGTGGGCGTGCCCGCGCTCAGCACGCTGCCCACGAAGCTCACGTTGTTGTTCGCGCGCGAGACGGTGGAGGTCCCCACCGTGGTTGTTTCGTAGATGCTGCCGCCCAGCTCCAGCGCCAGGCGGCGCACCGTGGTGCTGTCCACCAGGTACTCCACCGAGCCTTTGGCAACGGCACCGCCGGCCAGGCGCGGAATGTTCTCGAAGGTGAACGAGCACGAATCAGTGGCGCCGATGCGCTCGAGCTTGTTCACGCCCGACAGCGGCGTGTTGCTGCTGCCATAGGCGCCGTTCAAGGTCGCGTCGGTGGCCGACGTGATGGTGAAGGCCGAGTTGAGGTTGGTCGGATCGGGATCGTCTCCGCCACCGCCGCAGGCGGCCAGCAAGGAGGCCAGCAGGACGCTGGAGATCAGGGGAAACTTTTTCATGGTGGATGGCGCAGGGGGTTGACGGACATCCAGTGTCAAAAACAATTCCCGCCGCGCGCGTAGGACGGGTCTGCGCCATGCCGTCAGCCCGTGGCCGACACCGGCACGCGGCGCGCGTGGCGTTTGCCATTGAGCAGGCTGCCGATGGCGGTGTCACGCACGAACAGCTGGTAGCTCACCACGCAGACCGCGGTGGTGGCCACAATGTTCAGCGCCATCTTGGCCAGCGCCGGCAGCGGCGCGCCAAACAGCAGGGCACCAAAGCCGATGGTCAGCGGCAGGTGCAGCAGGTACACCCAGTACGAGCTGTCGGCCAGGTAACCCAGCACGGGGTGCGGGCGCTGGAGGTAGCGCAGGAACAGGCCGATGAACGCAAAGCTCCACAGCCAGGACGCGCCGTTGTACACATACGCAATCCACAGCGGCAGGTTCCAGCCGGGCAGCTGCCCCGCGCGCTGCGCCTCCACCAGCGCACCGGTGGCCAGGAACAGCGGCACGCCCGCCAGCGCGAAAGCGGCCCAGCGCCGCGTGTACAGCGCAAACAGCGCCTGCTGGTGGCGCCACAGCGCCCAGCCAAAGACGAAGAACAGCCCGTTGTGCAGCCATTCGGCCAGCGGTGGCACGAAGGCGCCACCGGGCACCACCACGCCGTGCGGGTACAGCGCGCCCACACCGGCCAGGGGCAGCGCCAGCACCGCAAAGCCCCACGGCGCGCTGCCCAGGCGGCCCAGCACACGGGTCACCGCGGCTGACACGACCGGCAGGCGCGCGCCCAGCCACAGCACCGGCGCGGCCAGCATGCAAAACCACAACAGCATCCACAGGAACCACAGGTGCAGCGTGGTCGGGCCGGTCGGCATGTTGGGCCGGGGCGGCACGATGCCGGCGTCCAGCCCCCAGGTGCCGCGCACCATGCGGTGCAGGAACAGCAGCGCCAGCACCGCGCAGGCCGCGAACAGGGGCGGCCAGAAGATGGCGAACGGCAGGCCCAGGCGGCGCAGGCGGTGGTGCACCATGCCGCGCACACCGCGCTTTTGCACCAGCATGGCCGCGAAGAACCCCGCCAGGATGAAAAACACCGGCATGCGAAAGGCGTGGATAAACGCGCCAATCAGGTCGGCCACCGGCGTGGTGCGGTCGTCCTGCCAGGGCAGGGGCGAGTCGTGCACCATGTGGATCACCGCCACATGCAGCACGATGCCCAGCCACATCATCAGCGCGCGCAGGTTGTCCAGCGCGTGCAGACGCTCGGCTGGGATCCCCTGGGCATCCATGGCCGTGGGAGGCTTCAGCGCTTGACCGCGATCAGCTCGATTTCAAAATGGAGCGTGGCATTGGGCGGAATCACATTGCCCGCGCCGCGCTCGCCATAGGCAATGGCCGGCGGGCAGGTCAGCCGGGCCTTGCCGCCGGGCTTCATGCGCTGCACGCCTTCGGTCCAGCAGGGGATCACGCGGTTGAGCGGGAATTCCGTGGGCTGGCCGCGCCGGTACGAGCTGTCGAACTCGCGCCCGTCAGGGAAGGTGCCGCGGTAATGCACCTGCACCACGTCGGTGGCGGCGGGCGAGGCGCCCGTGCCGTCCTTGAGAGACTGGTACACCAGGCCCGATGATGTGGTGACGGTGGAGCCGGCGGCGGCGGGTTGCGCCAGCGCCGCCGAAGCAAGGCCCAAGGACAGCAGCAACGCGCTGGCGTTCAAGGAGAACTTCATGAAGCGGACTTTCAATCAAGGGACTACGGGGCAGTCATTATGTCTGCGCCACAATGCCCATTGCAGTAAATGCAACGCACATGGAAATCCGGCAGTTCAAATATTTCGTCAAGATCGCTGATCTCGGAAGTTTCTCCAGGGCATCGCGCGCGCTGCACATTGCCCAACCGGCGCTGAGCCAGCAGATGGCTCAGCTGGAGGCCGAGCTGGGTCAAGCGCTGTTGTTGCGCGAGCCGCGCGGCGTCAGGCTGACCGGGCCGGGCGAGGCGTTTTACCGGCATGCGCAGCGCCTGCTGCGTCAGGTGGACGACACGGCGTCAGCGGTGCAGCAGTGCGCCGCGCAACCCTCTGGCACGGTGTGCGTCGGCCTGCCACTGAGCACCGCCGCCCAGTACGCGCTGCCCCTGCTGGCAGCCGTGCGCGAGCGCCACCCCGGCATCGTGATCGAGTTCTTTGACGAAATCAGCGGCAATCTGCTGCACGGCCTGAACAGCGGCCGACTCGACATCGGCGTGCTGGTCAACGATGACGACGCCCGTCTGGTTCCCGGCGTGGCGCTGATGGACGAGCTGCTGTTCATGGTCTCGCGCGCCGGCATGGCGCCCGCGCGCAAATCGGTTTCGCTGCGCCAGCTGCACGCGCTGCCATTGGCCTTGCCCGGCCCTGGCCAGGGCGTGCGCCCCATCCTGGACCAGGCCCTGGCAAGGCAGGGGCTGCGCCTGGGCCCGCTCGCGGTTTGCGCCAACTCCATGAGCATCATGCGGCACGCGCTGTACGAGGGCATGGCCCATGGTGTCATGCCCTGGGGCGCCGTTGCCGACGACGTGCAGGCGGGTCGCCTGGTCGCCACCCGCATCACGCCGGCACTGACGCGCCGCGTTCACGTCTGCACCACGACCGACGCCGGCCTTTCGCAGGCCGGCCAGGTCGTACACGACCTGCTACTGGAGGTGACCCGCCAGCGGGTGCGAGGGCGGCTGTGGCGCGGCGTCAAGCTGCTGTAGCCCTGTAGCCGCGCGCGGGCGCCCCATCGCGCGGCGCGATGGGGGCAGACGAATTCCGTATTTCCCAGGCGCAGGGGCGCCGCCTAGACTCCCGCCACTTTTCAACAACGGCAGGAGACCATGGACGCGCCAACCACATCATCCCAACCGCCAGGCGCGCTGACGCCCGCCCTGGCCGCCGAGCTGGCCGCGTTGCTGGGCGATCGCTTCACGCTCAACACGGCCGTGCGCCGCCAGCACGGCAGCGACGAATCCAGCTACCCGTGCATGCCGCCCGACGCGGTGGTCTGGCCGGAGTCCACCGGCGAAGTCGCCGCCATCGTGCGGCTGTGCGCGCTGCATGCGACGCCGGTGGTGGCGTTCGGCGTGGGTTCGTCGGTGGAGGGCCATGTGCTGGCCCTGCACGGCGGCGTCTGCGTCAACCTGTCGCGAATGAACCGCGTGCTGTCCATCGACCCGCAGGATCTGAGTTGCACCGCGCAGGCCGGCGTGACGCGCGAGGCGCTGAACAGCGCGCTGGCGGACAGCGGGTTCTTCTTCTCGGTGGACCCGGGCGCAGATGCCACCCTGGGCGGCATGGTGGCCACCGGGGCATCGGGCACAAACACGGTGCGCTACGGCACCATGCGCGACAACCTGCTGTCGCTGACCGTGGTGCTGGCCGACGGCGAGGTCGTGCGCACCGCGCGGCGCGCGCGCAAAAGCTCGGCCGGCTACAACCTCACCCAGCTGTTCGCGGGTTCCGAGGGCACGCTGGGCATCATCACCGAGGTCACGGTCCGTCTGCACCCGCAGCCCGAGGCGATTGCGGCGGCCGTGGTCCACTTCCCCAGCGTTGGCCAGGCGGTGCAGGCCGTGATCCAGGCGCTGCAGATGGGTGTGCCGCTGGCGCGCGCCGAGCTGCTGGACGCACTGACCATGCGAGCCATCAACGCCCACAGCCATACGGGTCTGCCAGAACAGCCTACGCTGTTCCTGGAGTTCTGCGGATCCGACGCGCAGGTGCGCGAACAGACCGGCGTGATGCAGGCCATCATGGCCGAGCATGAAGGCGGCGGCTTCCAGTGGGCCACGCGGCCCGAAGAGCGACGACGCCTGTGGACGCCGCGCCACCACGCCTACTTTGCCTGCCTGCAGCTTCGCCCCGGCAGCCGCGCCGTGTCTACCGACGCCTGCGTGCCGCTGTCGCGGCTGGCGGACTGCGTGGTCGAAACGGTCGCCGACATCGACGCCAGCGGGCTTGTTGCGCCGGTGTTTGGCCATGTGGGTGACGGCAACTTTCACTGCGTTGTGCTGGTCGACACGGCCGACCCCGGCGAGGTAGCGCGGGCCGAGGCGCTGGCCCACCGGCTGGTGCGCCGCGCAATCGCCATGGACGGCACCTGCAGCGGCGAGCACGGCGTGGGCCTGCACAAGATCGCCTACCTGGAAGAAGAGCATGGCACGGCCGGGGTGGGGCTGATGCGCCGGATCAAGCAGGCCCTGGACCCGCGGAACCTGATGAACCCCGGCAAGGTGGTGCTCCCTGCACCGGTGGCGGCCGCAACTACAACGCGGGAGGCCACATGAAACGACGCAGCCTGCCGTCCGGCCTGCCCGCACGCGCCCAGACTCCGGCAGCCGAGCCCGGCGAGGTGGGCCGCGTCGTCACCCGGCGGCGCACGCTGGGCATCAGCCGCATTGCCCTGGCGCATGAAAACGAGCCTTTCAGCCATGGCATCCGCAGGCAGGTGGACGAAGCCGTGCAGCCCGACGACGCCACCACCGCTGCCTTGCTGCGGTTGCTGGAGCGCAACATGCGGCTGGGCCAGCACAAGCTGGCGCTGCGTCACTGGCTGATGCTGCGCGAACGCCGCGCGAGCGTGCCCGCACACCTGGTGTCGTACTGCGAACAGGCGCGTGGGCGCTGTTCATCGCGCGAGCTGGCGGTCATCGAATCAGCCGTTGCCGCCTGGGTTGCCATGTGCTCGCCGCGATCGCGCTGGTGGCTGCACCTTCAGCCGGGCGAAGCCGTGCATTGACGCCGCCGGCTTGCGCAGCCCTACGGCGCCACCAACGCCATGCGCCGGCGGATGCGCGCGGCCTCGTTGCCCGCGCCTGCCGCTTCGGCCCGCTGGGCCTGCACGCCCAGCCAGGCCAGCAGCGGGCGGCGCCAGCCCTGGGCTGATGCGGTGTCCACGGCCTGCGCGATCACGTCGGGGCTGGCGCGGCCCATGCGCATCAGCACACCGGCCGCGACCAGGCGCGACAGCGGATCGGCCACGGCCTTGACCGCGTCTGGGCCGCCCGCCAGCACGGCGCGCTGCGGCGCAGGCAAAAGGGCCGCGTCCTGCGGCTGGGCCTGCCCGGCCAGGTAAGCGGCATAGGCGCGCTCGGCTGCGGGCGCGTCCTGGCGCAGCGGCTCGAAGCCCAGGCAAGGCTCGAACACCAGGCTGGCCACCTGCACGGCGCAGCGCAGCAGCTCGGCCCGCGCAACCTGTTCGGGCTGGCCCGTGGACGACAGCGCGCGGCGCGCACGGGCGAACTCGGCCGCCTCCACACGCGTGTTGCCGCTCATGTACGCGGCGGTGAAATCGTCGAGCGCGCCGCGGGCGCTCATCTGCCAGTCGGGCGTGGGCGGTGTGTTGCTGCAGGCGGCCAGCACGGCAGCCGACACCAGCGCGGTAAAGGTCGTGCGGGTCATGGCAGCTTGATCTCCGTGTCGCGCTTGAACGGCCACTTGCGGTTGATCTCGTTGATCAGGCCTTCGACCTTGCGCAGGTTGGCTTCCACCTCGGCGCGCAGCGTGCCCAGGTCTTCGGTGGCCACGCGGGCATTGGCGCCCACGGCCTTGGCCTCCACCAGCACGGCGTCCATCTTTTTCAGGCTTTCGCGCGTGTCGGCCAGCAGCGCGTTCACCTGGCCGATCGCGGCCTTCACATCAGGCACCACGCCTTGCGGGCCGAACACCTGCGTGTCGGCCTTGGCGGCGATGCCGTCGGCCTTGATGACCAGCCCGTCCAGCCGCGCCAGCAGCGTGTTGGTGCGGTCCAGCGCCAGGATGAGCTTTTGCGCGTCGGTGTCGTTGCCGGTCAGCACGCCCAGGGCGCCGCGCGGCCCGTTGAGCTTTTCGGTCATCGCCTGCAGGTTGGCCAGGCTGGCGCCCAGGGGCCCTTCCTTGGCGGCCAGCGCGTTCAGGTTGTCCAGCAGTTCCTTGGCCGCGGACACCACGCGCGGGATCTCGGCCGATGCGTCACCGCGCAGCACCTGGCGCACGGCGCCGTCGGGCAGCGGCGGGTCGGTCAGCACGCCGCTGTAGGCGCGGATGTTGGTGTTGCCCACCACGCCGCGCACCAGCGTGAACACGCTGGACTGGCGCAGCCAGTGCGCGTCGCGCGTGGGCACGTCGATCAGGATGCGGGCGTTGCCGTCCTCGGCCAGCTCGATGCGGCGCACCCGCCCGATGGGAAAGCCCGAGAACGTGAGGTTCATGCCCACCACCACGCCCTCGGAATCGTCGGCCACCAGCACCAGGCGCTGCGTGGTCTCGAACGCGCCGCGCGAATACAGCAGGTACAGCACGGAAGCCCCCACCAGCAGCGCCGTGAACACCAGCAGCAGCAAGGCCTTGAATTCCACGTTCTTCACCGGCGGCGGTGACGGCAGCGGCGGGTCGGACGGGTCAGCGGGGGTCTGGGTTGGGCTCATCGGGAATTCAATAGTAATTGCCGACCAGTGACACCACCTCGATCAGCACCAGCACGGCAAACACCCGCACCAGGCCCTGCAGCTCGTCACTGGTGCGCCAGCCGGCCACGTTGCTCTCGTACAGGCCGGCGGCCATGGGCATGAGCGACACGGCCAGACTGAAAAACAGCGTCTTGAGCACGAACACCAGCGTGACCGCCGGGTTGAACACCTGGCCGAACATGCGCGTGTACGCCGGCAGCCCCGCCGCCGTGAAGCCATACACCGCCAGGTAGGCCAGCACCATGGCCACCACGCAGCTCAGCGCGGCCAGCGTGATGACCGAGAACATGCCCGCCACCACGCGCGGCAGCAGCTCGCGGCCCACCGGGTCCACGCCCTGCGCGCGCATGGCATCAAAGACGCCGCGCCGGCGCATCTGTGCCAGTTCCGCCCCGTTGGGAATCGTGCAGCGCAGCGCCACGAACAGGGCCGCCGTCAGCGGGATCAGCTCCAGCACCAGCACGCGGATGACCATTTCCATCGCGTACTGCGTGAGGCCGTAGCTCAGCGCCGTGACCACCACGATGCGCGTGATCACCAGGCTGACCAGCGCGCACAGCACGGTGAACCAGGTGAGCACCGGCGCCGTGTCCAGGTAGATGTGGCGCGCCATGGCCTGCCGGCTGGCTGCGCCGTAGCTGGACGGCGACAGCGCCAGCACCACCATCAGCGCGCCAAAGTGCACGATGCGCCACCAGGCCACCGCCCAGCGCCAGGGCGTGCGGGCCGCGCGGTGCAGCGAATCATTCACCTGGGGGGTCATGCATCCATGATAGCGGCGCACCCCGCGGCCGTGGGCGATTCAGGCGCTTGACATGCATCAAGGCGCAATGGGCAGGCTCTGCCTACAGTGAGGTACCCCCACAGCCTGCCCGGAACAAGACCATGGCCATCGAACTGTTTCGCAACGACAACCACGCCTGCCTGATGTTCACCGACCTGATTGAAGAGGACGGCCAGGCCGTGCAGGCCAACCAGTTCCTGATCGTGGACAACGGCACCGGCGCCGTGATTGATCCGGGCGGCAACCTGGCGTTCAATGACCTGTTCCTCACGATGTCGCAGCACTTTTCGCCCAACAAGCTGAGTTACCTGATCGCCTCGCACGCGGACCCGGACATCATCGCCTCGCTGGACCGCTGGATGACCTCCACCCAGGCCAGGCTGGTCATTTCGCGCATTTGGGAGCGCTTTGCACCGCACTTCACCAAGGCGGGCAAGACAGTGGACCGGGTGATCGGCGTGCCCGACGCGGGCGCCAGGCTGCCGCTGGGCAAGAGCGAGCTGTGGCTTTTGCCCGCGCACTTCATGCATTCCGAGGGCAACTTCCACTTCTACGACCCCGTCAGCAAGATCCTGTTTACCGGCGATCTGGCGGTGTCCATGATGTCGGGCAAGGACGCCGGCAAACCCGTGACCGACCTGAAGGCCCACATCCCGCTGATGGAGGGTTTTCACCGGCGCTACATGGTGTCCAACAAGATCCTTCGGCTGTGGGCGCGCATGGCGCGCCAGCTGGACATCAGCATGCTGGTACCCCAGCACGGCGCCCCCATCCAGGGGCGCCAGGCGATCAACGATTTCTTTGACTGGATTGAAACCCTGATGTGCGGCGTGGACCTGTTTGACGACCGGGCCTATCAGTTGCCCACGGCCTGGATCGACCCGGCAAGCGGGCGCACGGGGCCCGCGTTGCGCGTTGCCTAGGGCAACACCGGCGACAGCGCCGCCGGCCCCCAGCGCAACGGCAATGCCGACAGCGCATGCCGCATGGCCAGCACCCGCAGTACCAGCAGCCGCTGGGCGCCCGGGTGGGCGGTGACTGCCGGGCCCTCCCACAACAGCTCGGCGCTGGCTGCTACTTGCAGCAGACCGCCCGTTTCAAAGTCAATGAACAGCAGGCCGCAGCGCGGGTTCAGGGCGATGTTGCCCAGCGTATTGAAGAAATGGTTGCCGTTGTAGTCGGGCACCAGCAGGCTGCCGTCTTCGGCCATGCGCACAAATCCGGGTCGCCCGCCACGGTGCGAGACGTCCACGCCGTGTGACGACGCGCCGCCTCGATGCGCTGCGGAGTGCGCTGCGGGGTGCGCCGTGGCAATGAAGAAGGTGTCGGCCGCCGCGATGATGCGCCGCGCGGTGTCATCCAGCGACGCGGCTTCCCGCACAGCGCCTGCCGCCCACGGGCCGGCCCAGGTGGCCTCTCGCGCCTGGATGTACTTGGGGCAGTTGCCAAAGCTTTGCGACACTTGCACGCTGAAGCCGTGCCCATCGGCCGCGCTCACCACGCCGTTCAGGCGATTGCGCCGGCGCGTGTGCGGCTCAATGCCCAGCAAACCCACCGGATGGCCCGCAGCCAACCCTTCCAGGGGCGAGCGTACGACCAGCTGCAGCGGGTCCGGCGACTGCACAAACCCCGGCGGCCCGGCCAGCGCATGTGCCCGCGGCTGGCCCTGCGCGTCCAGCGCGCCCACCACCAGCCAGGGCAGCTGCGCGAAGAAGCTGCGGTGCTGATCGGGCATGAAGCTGCGTATCACCCGCGGCCCGGCCACCGACAGCGTGCCAAAGGCGCCCGTCTCGTGCTGCAGCGCCTTTTCGCCCTCGTGAAACGGCTCGGCAATGACGGGGTAAGGCGCGGCGGGTGAGGTCATGCCAACATTGTGTTGTCTGCGCGTGCCCGGTGCAAAGACCCTTCGCGCCGCGCTGACAGGCCGTCTGGATTCCAATCTTCCCGGGGGCGGGTAGCCCTGAAAGGACACCATGAAGGACTTTGACTGCGACCTGTTCGTCATCGGCGGCGGCAGCGGCGGCGTGCGCGCCGCGCGCATGGCCGCGCAGCGCGGCGCGCGCGTGGTGCTGGCCGAGGCCGCCGCGCTGGGCGGCACCTGCGTGAACGTGGGTTGCATCCCCAAGAAGCTGTACAGCTATGCGGCCCACTACGCCGAAGCGTTCGAGGAAGCCGCGGGCTACGGCTGGACCGTGGGCGAAACGCAGTTTGACTGGGGCAAGCTCAAAGCCGCGCGCGCCAGGGAGATCACCCGCCTGAACGGCGTGTACGAGCAGCTGTTGCGCGGCGCGGGTGTGCGCCTGCTGCAAGGCTGGGCCACGCTGGCCGACGCGCACACGGTGCAGGTGCGCACGGCGGACGGTGACCAGCGCATCAGCGCCAGGCACATCCTCATTGCCACCGGCGGCACGCCGCTGGTGCCGGCGGTGGCGGGCCGCGAGCATGTGGTCACGTCCGACCACATGTTTGACTTGCCTGCCTTCCCCAAGCGCCTGCTGATCGTCGGGGGCGGCTACATCGCCTGCGAATTCGCGTCCATCTTCAACGGGCTGGGCGCGCAGGTCACGCAGGTGCAGCGCGCCGCGCGGGTGCTGGGCGGCTTTGACGCCGACGTGTCGGCCTTTGTGGCGCAGGAAATGCGCAAGCACGGCGTGGACCTGAAGCTCAACGCCACGGTCGCCGCCATTGAGAAGCGCGCCGACGGCCTGCTGGTCACCCTGTCGGGCGGTGCCCAGGTTTTGGCCGACACCGTGCTGTATGCCACCGGGCGCTACCCCAACGTCGAGGGCCTGGGCCTGGACGCGGCGGGCGTGGCCTGCGATGACCGGCGAAGCATTGTGGTTGACAGGCACTACCGCACCCGTGTGCCGTCCATCTACGCCCTGGGCGACGTGTCCACCAAAAAGCAGCTCACGCCCGTGGCGCTGGGCGAGGCCATGGCGCTGGTGGACCATCTGTTTGGCCCGCCGGCCGGCAAGGCAGCCCGCCGGGTTGACTACGAGCTGATTCCCACGGCAGTGTTCACGCACCCCAACATCGGCACCGTCGGCCTCACCGAAGAGGAGGCACGCAGGCAGTTCAGGAACGTGGCCATCTACCGCAGCGAGTTCAAGGCACTGAAGCACACGCTGTCGGGCAGCCAGGAGCGCACGCTGATGAAGCTGGTGGTCGATGCGGCCAGCGACCGCGTGGTGGGCCTGCACATGGTGGGCGCCGACGCGGGCGAGATTGTTCAGGGGTTTGCCGTGGCCATGAAAGCCGGTGCGACCAAGGCTGTCTTTGACAGCACCGTGGGCATCCACCCCACGGCGGCCGAAGAATTTGTGACGATGCGCGAGCCGGCGCCGGCGGGCTGATCAGGCCAGCACTTCGGTGCCGGGGCGCACGATGGGCGCGGGGTGATCTTCCGGCGCCAGGTACTTGGTCTTGCGGTCGATCTTGCCGTCCCAGGCGGCCAGCTCGGCGCTGGCGCTGCGGATCACGGCGCGGTCCAGCGGATGGCACTCCCGGTTGCGCAGCTGGTTCAGGGACTTGGAGCGGGCGATGGCGGCCTGGACACGCTGGGGGTCAACCATCAGGGCAAAGGGGTTGGCGGCAAGCATGGCGGTCGAATTCATGTAGTCGGCTCCTTGTTCATTTCAGAAAACACCGTGTTGGCCGGTGTGTGAGGCCACTGTAGGCAAGGGCCGGGGTGCGGCGCAGTCGGCCAAGCCCGTCACAGCTTGTAGGGATTTGTCTGACAGGGTCACAAAACGCTGCCGCGCGTGACCCATTGCACAAAATGCACAATGAAGGCATGCCCTACCTGCCCCCCTTCATTGCCCCCAGCCGCTATACCGACCCTGCCGCCGCCCTGGCCCAGGTGCGCGCCATCTACAACCAGCAGATCGGCCACCTGCGTGACGCGATGCAGCGCTTCGTGGCGGGCGAGGCGTTACCCGGTCATGTGCGTGCGTGCTACCCCTTTGTGCGCATCCACACCGACACGGTGGCCCGCCTGAGCCCGGCGGAGGCCGCGCAGCTGAGCTACGGCTTTGTGGCGGGCCCCGGCCGGTACGAGACCACGCTGACCCGCCCCGACCTGTATGCCGATTACTACCTGGAGCAGTTTCGCCTGCTGCTGCAGAACCACGGCGTGGAGCTGGAGGTGGGCACCAGCACGCAGCCGATTCCCGTGCATTTTTCGTTTGCCGAGCATGACCACATCGAGGGCACGCTGAGCGCCGAACGCCGCCTGCTGATGCGCGACGTGTTCGACCTGCCCGACCTGGCCGCCATGGACGACGGCATTGCCAACGGCACCTGGGAGGCCCGGCCGGGCGAGGCCCAGCCGCTGGCGCTGTTCACCGCCGCGCGGGTGGACTATTCACTGCACCGCCTGCGCCACTACACCGGCACGGCGCCCGAGGGCTTCCAGAATTTCGTGCTGTTCACCAACTACCAGTTCTATATCGACGAATTCGTGAAGCTGGGCCATGAAGAAATGCGCAAGGAGAACAGTGAGTACAGCGCCTTCATCGAACCCGGCAACGTCATCACCCGCCGCACGGGGCTTGGCGCCGAGCCCGGTGACGAGCTGGGCATGGCGCCGCCGCGCCTGCCGCAAATGCCGGCCTACCACCTGGTGCGCGCGGACCGCAGCGGCATCACCATGGTCAACATCGGCGTGGGCCCGGCCAATGCCAAGACGATCACAGACCATGTGGCCGTGCTGCGCCCGCACGCCTGGATGATGCTGGGCCACTGCGCGGGCCTGCGCAACAGCCAGCAGCTGGGCGACTACGTGCTGGCCCATGCCTATGTGCGCGAGGACCATGTGCTGGACGAAGAGCTGCCGCTGTGGGTGCCCATCCCCGCGCTGGCCGAAATCCAGCTGGCGCTGGAGCAGGCGGTAGAAGACGTGACCCAGGTGCGCGGTGCCGACCTCAAGCGCATCATGCGCACCGGCACCGTGGCCAGCACCGACAACCGCAACTGGGAGCTGCTGCCCGGCAACCAGCCCCAGCGCCGCTTCAGCCAGAGCCGCGCCGTGGCGCTGGACATGGAAAGCGCCACCATTGCCGCCAACGGATTCCGCTTTCGCGTGCCCTACGGCACCCTGCTGTGCGTGAGCGACAAGCCCCTGCACGGCGAGATCAAGCTGCCCGGCATGGCCAACCATTTCTACCGCGAACGCGTGGACCAGCACCTGCGCATCGGCATGCGGGCCATTGAAATATTGCGCGGCGAGGGTGTGGACCGGCTGCACAGCAGGAAGCTGCGCAGCTTTGCGGAAGTGGCGTTTCAGTAGCCCGCGTCCATGGCCCCGCCTGCTTTGTAGTAACATTTCTACAATTCAGTTTTGGGAGCACGCCCATGAATGTCTCCACCCTTTCCAGCCGACAGTTCAACCAGGACACCAGCAAAGCCAAGAAGGCAGCACTGAAGGGGCCCGTCATCATCACTGACCGGGGTCGGCCCGCGCATGTGTTGATGACCTTCGACGCCTATAAAAAAATGACGGGCGCCCATGCGCGGATCGCAGATTTGCTGGCAATGCCCGGCGTTGAGGGCATAGCCTTTGAAGCACCGCGTCCGGCCGATGTGGCAAAGCCAGCCGATTTCGACTGAGCCCTATGTATCTGCTGGACACCAACGTTGTCTCGGAACTGCGCAAGGTCCGGCTGGGCAAAGCCAATGTGCATGTGGCGACCTGGGCCGACAGCGTCGATGCAGCGGACCTGTACCTGTCTGCGATCAGCGTTCACGAACTTGAGCTTGGCGTGTTGCTGGTGGAGCGCCGCGACGCTGCCCAGGGCGCCCTGTTGCGCACCTGGATGAACCAGCACGTACTGCCCGCATTTTTGGGCCGGATCTTGCCTGTGGATGTAACAGTTGCCCAGCGCAGTGCCCAGCTGAGTGTGCCGGACCCGCGCCCCGTGCATGACGGCCTGATCGCAGCGACGGCGCTGGTGCATGGCCTGACCGTGGTCACTCGCAATGTTGCGGACTTTGCAGGAATCGGCGCGACGGTGCTGAACCCGTGGAACCCGGCGGCCAGCGGTTGACCGTCTAAGCCTTGCGTGGCCTGACTTTTGACGCCGCCAGTTTGGCGGTGTCGCGCGCCTTTTCCACATCGGCATCAAACGCCAGGGCCACGCCCATGCGGCGCTTCACAAAGCTTTCGGGCTTGCCGAACAGGCGCAGCTCGGTGTTGGGGATGCGCAGGGCGTCTTCCACGCCGTCAAACACGATGCCCTGGGCATCCACGCCGCCATAGATCACGGCACTGGCGCCGGGGCTTTTAAGCGCGGTGCTCACAGGCAGGCCCAGGATGGCGCGCGCGTGCAGCTCGAATTCGTTTTGCCACTGGGTGATCATGGTGACCATGCCGGTGTCGTGCGGGCGCGGGCTCACTTCACTGAACCACACCATGTCGCCTTTCACGAACAGCTCCACGCCGAACAAGCCCAGCCCGCAGGGCTGCCCGTCCAGCCCCACGCCCAGGTTGTCGGTCACCGCCTTGGCAATGTCGCGCGACTTTTGCAGCGCGGCGGGCGTCATGGGGTGGGGCTGCCAGCTCTCCACATAGTCGCCGCTGACCTGCACGTGGCCGATGGGGTCGCAGAAATGCGTTTGCACGTTGCCGTCGGTGCCCAGGGCGCGCACGGTCAGCTGGGTGATCTCGTAGTCAAAGTCAATGAAGCCTTCCACGATGACACGGCCCGGCCCGACCCGCCCGCCCGACATGGCGTAGTCCCAGGCCTTTTGCACATCGGCGGGGCCGTCGATCCTGCTCTGACCCTTGCCGCTGCTGCTCATCACCGGCTTGACGATGCAGGGGTAACCGATACCGGCGTCAATCGCAGCCTGCAGCTCGGCCAGTGAATCGCAGAATTTGTACGGGCTGGTGGGCAGGCCCAGCGTCTCGGCCGCCAGGCGGCGGATGCCTTCGCGGTCCATGGTCAGGCGCGCGGCGCGGGCCGTGGGAATCACGCGCACGGTGCCCGCAGCCTCCAGTTCCTGCAGCATGGGCGTGGCAATGGCTTCAATCTCGGGTACCACCAGGTGGGGCCGCTCGGCCTCGATCAATGCCTTGAGCTGCGCCGGATCGCTCATGGTGATGGTGCGCGCATGGTGGGCCACCTGGTGGCCGGGCGCGTTGTCATAGCGGTCAACGGCAATGGTTTCCACACCCAGGCGCTGCAGCGCGATCAGCACTTCCTTGCCGAGCTCGCCGCTGCCCAGCAGCATGACTTTGGTGGCGTGGGGAGACAGGGGCGTTCCGAGGGTGGTCATGGCGGGCTTCTCAAAGGGGGTGGCCCATGGCCTCGCCCAGCCGCACCGGCTGAGCGGCCGCCCAGGCCGGGTTGAACTGGATCGTGCCTTTGGGCCACAGCATCACCACGGTGGAGCCCAGCAGGAAGCGCCCCATCTCGTCGCCCTGCGACAGCGTGATGTTTTTGTCCGCATAGGTCCATTCGCGCACACTGCCGGGGCGCGGCGGGTTGACCACGCCGTGCCAGACGGTGGCCATGCTGCCCACGATGGTGGCGCCCACCAGCACATTGACGAACGGGCCATGCGGCGTGTCAAACACGCACACCACCCGCTCGTTGCGGGCAAACAGGCCCGGCACGCCGCGCGCCGTGGTGGGGTTGACCGAGAACAGGTCGCCGGGCACGTAGATCATGCGCGTCAGGCGCCCCGCGCAAGGCATGTGGATGCGGTGGTAGTCCTTGGGGCTCAGGTAGATCGTGGCAAATGCGCCGTCGTCAAACTGCGCGGCCAGTGTGGCGTCGCCGCCCAGCAGGGCCCGCGTGCTGTAGTGGTGGCCCTTGGCCTGGAAGATCTGGTCACGCTCGATGGGCCCCAGCTGGCTGACGGCGCCGTCCACCGGGCACACCCAGCGGGCATCCGCCAGCGGGCGGGCGCCGGGCTTCAGGGGCCGGGTGAAAAATTCATTGAAGCTGGCGTAGCTTGCGATGTCGGGATTGGCGGCCTCGGCCATGTTCACGCCATAGCGCGCCACAAAGCGGCGGATGATGGCGGTGGTGATGCCGCCGGCGCGGGCCCCGGCCACCCGGCCCGCAAAAACGGTGAGCGCCCGCTTGGGCAACAGGTATTGCGGCAGCACGGCCAGGCGATCGGACACGGAGGCGACTTTCAGGGTGGGTTGAAAATTCTAGCTGCGACACAATACCAGCCATGGTAGCCCCCCTGTTTGAAGCGCAGCACCTGAGCAAGCGCTACGGTGACACGACGGTCGTGAACGACCTGTCGTTTGCCATTGCGTCCGGTGAATGCCTGGGCGTGATCGGCCCCAACGGCGCGGGCAAGACCACCACCATCCGCATGTGCCTGGGCCTGAGCGTGCCCGACGCCGGCAGCATCCATGCCCTGGGGCTGCAGATGCCGCAGGATGCGCTGGCCATCAAGGCCCAGCTGGGCGTGGTGAGCCAGTTCGACACGCTGGACCCGGACTTCACCTGCGCCGAGAACCTGCTCGTCTATGGCCGCTATTTCGGCATGAAGGACGCCGCCATCCGCGAGCGCACGCCCCAGCTGCTGGAGTTCGCCGCGCTGTCGCACAAGGCGAATGCCAAGCCCGGCGAGCTGTCGGGCGGCATGCGCCGGCGCCTGAGCCTGGCGCGCGCGCTGGTCAACGACCCCAAACTCCTGCTGCTGGACGAGCCCACCACCGGGCTGGACCCGCAGGCGCGCCACCTGATGTGGGAGCGGCTGCAGCTGCTGCTGCAGCAGGGCAAGTCCATCCTGCTGACCACCCATTTCATGGACGAGGCCGAGCGCCTGTGCTCGCGCCTGCTGGTGCTGGACCACGGCAAAAAAATATCCGAGGGCACGCCGCGCGACCTGATCGCCCAGCACCTGGAGCCCGACGTGGTGGAAGCCTATGGCAACGGCGCGCTGGCGCTGGCCCAGGACGCCGCGCTGAAGGCGCTGGCCGCGCGGGTGGAGGTCAGCGGCGAGACCGTGTTCTTTTACACACAGGACGCGCGGCCGCTGCTGGACGCTCTGGCCGCGCACCCCAAGCTGCGCACCCTGCACCGCCCCGCGAACCTGGAAGACCTGTTCCTCAAGCTGACAGGCCGCCAGATCAGGGAGGAAGCATGAATCACCCCCGAAACGGCCTTCGGCCGTCTCCCCCTCAAGGGGGCGCCCCCAGCGGCCCGGCAAAGCCGGTTCCGCGGCGGCACTGGTACGGGCACGCATGAAACGAATCTCTTCGTCAATCTGGCGCGCGCCCGACCTGTCGGCGCGCTGGTGGCCCGTGTTCCTGCGCAACCTGCTGGTGTGGAAGAAGCTCGCCATCCCCAGCCTGGTGGGCAACATCGCCGAGCCGCTCATGTGGCTGGTGGCGTTTGGCTACGGCATGGGCGCGCTGGTGGGGCAGGTGCAGGTGGGCGGCGAGAAAGTGCCCTACATCCTGTTCCTGGCCAGCGGCTCCATCTGCATGAGCGCGATGAACGCGGCCAGCTTTGAGGCGCTGTATTCGGCGTTTTCACGCATGCATGTGCAAAAGACCTGGGACGGCATCATGAACGCGCCGATCAGCCTGGACAACGTGGTGATGGCCGAGATGATGTGGGCCGCGTTCAAGTCGATGTTCACCGTCACGGCCATCCTGGGCGTGATGCTCGCTTTGGGCATCAGCCACGCGCCTAAGCTGTTGCTGGCGTGGCCGGTGCTGCTGGGCGCGGGCATCACCTTCAGCTGCATTGCGCTGATCTTCAACGCGCTGGCCAAGGGCTACGACTTCTTCACCTACTACTTCACGCTGTTCCTCACGCCCATGATGTTCTTGTCGGGCGTGTTCTTCCCGCGCGAGCAGCTGCCATACGCGGTGCGCGTGGTGTCCGACTGGTTGCCGCTGACCAATGCGGTGGAGATCGTGCGCCCGCTGTTCATGGACCAGTGGCCGGCGCACCCGGCGCGCCACGCGCTGGTGCTGCTGGCCTACACGGTGGTGGCGTTCTGGGTGGCGCTGGCGCTCACACGCAAACGCTTCCAGGCCTGAACACACGCGCGCCATGAGCACCGCCCTTACCCAGCTGCCGCCGGCGTTCGTCGAGATGATGGCGCGTGGTGTCTCGGCCATCGTGGGCTCGCGCGACCTGGCCCACCGGCCCAGCATCATGCGCGCGGTGGGCAGCCAGGTGGACGACGGCGGGCGGCTGATCACGGTGTACCTGGCGCGCAGCCAGTCGCGCCAGCTGCTGCAGGACATCGCCGCCACCGGCCATGTGACGGTGGTGTTCAGCGAGCCCGCTTCGCACCGCACGGTGCAGCTCAAGGCGCGCCAGGCGCGCATACGCGCCGCCACCGAGACCGACGCGCCGGTGCTGGCGCGCTACCTGCAGTCCATGGAGCATGAAATCCAGCGTGTGGGCTATCCGCCGCCGATGACGCGCGCCATGCTCGCCCACCGGCTGGACGACCTGGTGGCCGTGAGCTTCGTGCCCGAGCAGGCCTTTGACCAGACGCCGGGGCCGCAGGCCGGGGCGCCACTGCAATGAACGCGCCGCCCTCGCTGGACGCCATCCGCCCCTGCTTTGAGGGCGCCATCCCCGCGATGATGGGCACCTGCGCGGCGGACGGCACGCCCAACGTGGCCTACATCTCGCAGGTGTACTACGTGGACGCGCGCCATGTGGCGCTGTCGTTCCAGTTTTTCAACACCACGCGGCGCAACATCCTGGCCAACCCGGTGGCCACCGTGCTGGTGCTGGACCCGCAGACCGTGTCGTTTTACCGGCTGCACCTGCGCTATGTGCGCACCGAAACCGCCGGGCCGCTGTTTGAGCAGATGAAGGCCCAGCTCGCGGGCATCGCATCGCACACCGGCATGGACGGCGTGTTCCGGCTGCTGGGCTCGGACGTGTACGAGGTACAGCAGGTGGAGGCCGTGCCCGGCGAGCCGCTGCCCGCGCCGGCACCGCGCGCGGGCCTGCTCAATGCGCTGCGCCGCTGCAGCGAACGCATGGCGCGCTGCACCGCCATGGACGAGCTGCTGAACGCCACTTTAGGCGCCATGACGGACTTCATGGGCATCCATCACGCCATGGTGCTGATGCTGGACGAGCGCACGCAACGCCTGTACACGGTGGCCAGCAGCGGCTATGCCACCTCGGGCGTGGGCTCGGAAATCGACATGGGCGAGGGCGTGGTGGGCGTGGCCGCGCGCGAGCGCACGCCGGTGCGCATCGGCCACATGACCAGCGCCTACCTGTACAGCCGCGCCATGCGCCGCAGCCTGCACGACAACGTGCCCGACATCGACCCGGCCACCGACATCCCCTACCCCGGCCTGGCCCAGCCGCACAGCCAACTGGCCGTGCCGGTGCTGTCGGCGGGGCGGCTGCTGGGCGTGCTGTTCGTGGAAAGCCCCGCCGAGCTGCGCTTCAGCTACGAAGATGAAGACCTGCTGGTGGCGGTGGCTGGCCACCTGGGCGCGGCCATGGACCTGATGCAGGCCAGCACCGAAGCCGCCGAGCCGCCCGCGCCCGCCGGTGCGCCGGCGCAGTCCGTCGCCGGGGCCACGGGCACCGTGGTGCAGGTGCGGCATTTCAGCGCCAACGACAGCGTGTTCATCAATGACACCTACCTCATCAAAGGCGTGGCCGGTGCCATCCTGTGGAAGCTGCTGAAAGACTTCACCCAGCATGGCCGCACCGAATTCAGCAACCGCGAGCTGCGCCTGGACGCCTCCATCGGCCTGCCCGACGTGGCCGACAACCTGGAGGCGCGCCTGGTGCTGCTGCAGCGCCGGCTGGTGGAGCACAGCCCGCACATCCGCATCGAGAAAACCGGGCGCGGGCGCTTGCGCCTGGCGGTGCTGCGCCCCGTGGCGCTGACAGAGGCTTAAACCACCACCAGGCCGTCCACCGGCGCCAGGCCCAGGCTGCGCGCCAGCTTGGTCCATTCGCGCTGCGTCAGGTGTGGCCGCGCCGCGTCCAGCACCGCGTGAAACACCGGCTCGGGTGCCTTGGCGCGCATGTCGGCCAGCAGCGCCGCGCGCTCGGCGGGGTTCATGAAGGGCACCAGCCAGCGCACGATGCGCATCATTTCCTCGGGCGGGATGGAGGCCACCAGCGCATCATGGATGGCCTCCAGCTCGGCGTCGGTGTAGCGGGCCCACAGCACGGCGTTGTGCGCGGTTTCTTCCACATGCATGTGGTGGAAGTTCTCGGCGATGAACAGCGACAGGTCGCGGTACAGCGCCAGCACGGCGGCGGCCCGCTGCGCGGTGGGCCTACCCAGAAGCGCAGTGGCGGCGCCGGCCAGGCGGCTGATGTGGGCCAGGTGGTCGTCATGCTCATGCGCGATCACGGCGCTGGCGCCGGTGGCGCGGGCTTCCAGCGCGGCGTGGATGAAGTCGTTTTCATGCTTCAGGTGCGAGGCACAGGCGTCCATCAGCGCCAGCACCTGCTGGGTGGTCTGGGCCAGCTCCAGGTCGTCGTCGCAGTCCATGCGGCCCAGCGCCAGCAGGGTGTCGGCCATCAACGCGCGCATCGCCTTGTGGATGCCGGCATACATGTCCATGCGGGGAGCCTGGGCGGCAGCTACCTGCTGCAGTTCCTTTGAATCGATCTTCATGGTTTTCTTTCCGTCTTGTCCGGTGCACCGTGCACCGCAGAAAGAAGTGTCAAAGAACGCGGCTTGTCGCGCCGCTAAGAATTGCTTAAACGATTGCTAAAAGAACCTTAAATTTCGCCGTGCCCGACGCCGGCTGTGAACTGCGTCACAGCTCTACGCGGCCCGGATCATGTCGGCCGCCTTCTCGGCCATCATGATCACCGGCGCATTGGTGTTGCCGCCCACGATGCGCGGCATCACCGACGCGTCCACCACCCGCAGCCCCTGCATGCCGTGCACGCGCAGCTGCGCGTCCACCACGTCCAGCGGGCCGGGCCCCATGCGGCAGCTGCCCACCGGGTGGTAGATGGTGTCGCCGTAGTTGCGGATGAATTGCCCGATCTCTTCATCGGTCTGCGCGGCCGCCGACGCCGGCAGCTCCTGCCCCCGGTAGCCGGCCAGCGCGGGCTGCTGCAAGAGGGTGCGCATGAGCTTGAAGCCACGCACCATGCGGGCCATGTCGTCCGGCTCCGCGAGGAAGTTCGGGTCCACCAGCGGCGGCGCCAGCGGGTCGGCGCTGGCCAGCGTTACGCTGCCGCGGCTTTGCGGGCGCAGCAGGCACACATGGCATGAATAGCCGTGGCCGAACACCGTCTTGCGGCCATGGTCCACCAGCTTGCCGATCACGAAGTGCAGCTGCAGGTCGGGCAGGGCTTCGTGCGGCTGGCTCTTGATGAAACCACCGGCCTCGGCAAAGTTGGTGGTCAGCATGCCGGTGCGGAAGTTGCGCCATTCAAAAATGCCCTTCACCGCGCGCACCAGGCCCGTGAATGACAGGCCGAACAGGTCTTTCAGGTGCGGTGCGTTCACCACCTGCACCACATCCACATGGTCGTGCAGGTGCATGCCCACGCCGGGCAGGTCGTGCACCACGCCAATACCGTGTTGTTGCAATTGGGCCGCCGCGCCAATACCTGACAGCAGCAGCAGCTGGGGCGACAGGAGCGCGCCGGCACACAGCAGCAACTCGCGCGCCGCGCGCAGCTGGCGCAGCTCGCCGCCCTGGCGGTATTCCACGCCCACCGCACGGCGGCCTTCGGTAAGGATGCGCGTGGCGTGCGCACCCGTGATGACCTGCAGGTTGGGCCGTGACAGGTGGGGCGTGAGGTAGGCCTTGGCCGCGCTGAAGCGCTCGCCGTTCTTGTGCGTGACCTGGTACATCCCCACACCTTCCTGCCGCGCGCCGTTGAAGTCGGGGTTGGCGGGGTAGCCGGCCTGCACGCCTGCCTGCACGAACACCGGGCCAAACCGGTTGGGCGTGGTGAGGTCGCGCACATTCAGGGGGCCGCCCGTGCCATGGAAGGCATCGGCACCGCGTTCGTTGTGCTCGGCGCGCTTGAAGTACGGCAGCACGTCGGCCCAGCCCCAGCCGGGGTTGCCCTGCTGCGCCCAATGGTCATAGTCCTCTGGCACGCCGCGCGCATAGATCATGGCGTTGACCGAACTGGAGCCGCCCAGCACCTTGCCGCGCGGCTGGTAGCCGCGCCGGCCGTTCAGGCCGGGCTGGGGCACGGTGTTGAGCGCCCAGTTGGCCTGGCCGTTTTTGGCCAGCAGCGCCAGCCCGGCGGGGCAGTGAATGAGCGGACTGGTGTCGCTGGGCCCCGCCTCCAGCAGCGCCACACGCACCGAAGGATCTTCAGAAAGCCGCCCGGCCAGCACGCAGCCGGCCGAGCCGCCGCCGATGATGATGTAGTCAAGCACTTGCGTCCCCTCCTGGTGATACAGGCGCGTACCTTACCCCGGATTGGCCCGCCATGTAACACCCGTTAACATCCGGGTTCTTCGGCCAGCCGGGTCGGCAGCGCCGGGCAACTGACGGGAATCCACATGGCGAACGAATTGGGTAGGGGTCTGGACGTGGTGGGCATCATCGGCGCCGGCACCATGGGCAACGGCATCGCGCAGGCCTGCGCCGTGGCGGGGCTGCGGGTGGTGATGGTGGACGTATCGGACGCCGCCGTGGCCAAGGGTCTGGCCAGCGTGGCCGCCAGCCTGGACCGGCTGGTCAAGAAGGAAAAGATCACCGAAGCCGGCAAGGCCGCTGCGCTGGGCCTCATCCAGGGCAGCACAGCCTATGACGACCTCAAGGCGGCGCAGATCGTGATCGAGGCCGCGACCGAGAACTACGAACTCAAGCTCAGGATCCTGCGCCAGGTGGACGCGCTGGTGGCGCCGCAGGTGATCCTGGCGTCCAACACCTCGTCCATTTCCATCACCAAGCTGGCGGCGGCCACGTCGCGCGCGGACCGCTTCATCGGCATGCATTTCTTCAACCCCGTGCCCATGATGGCGCTGGTGGAAATCATCCGCGGCCTGCAGACCAGCGACGCCACGCATGACGCGGTGAAGGCGCTGGCCGAAACGCTGGGCAAGAGCCCGATCACCGTGAAGAACGCGCCGGGCTTCGTGGTCAACCGCATCCTGGTGCCCATGATCAATGAAGCCTTCTTTGTGCTGGCCGAGGGCCTGGCGACAGCCGAGGACATCGACGCCGGCATGAAGCTGGGCTGCAACCAGCCGATCGGCCCGCTGGCGCTGGCCGACATGATCGGGCTGGACGTGTGCCTGGCCGTGATGGACGTGTACCTGGCCGAGTTTGGCGACAGCAAGTACAGGGCCTGCCCGCTGCTCAAGGAAATGGTCGCCGCCGGCCGCCTGGGCCGCAAGACCGGCCGCGGCGTGTACAGCTACTGAAGCCCCGCCCGCAGCGTCCACACCATGGCGTCCGGCGGCACCCCCGAAGCACAGCCCGCAACGCTGCGTCTGAGCCCGTCGCTGGGCCGGGTGCCTGCGCCCGCCGCACCCGCACCCGCACCCGCACCCGCACCCGCACCCGCACCCGCACCCGCTGCCGCGCCCGAAGCCGTTGAGCCGCCCGCCGCCGCGGCACCTGCAGCGCCCACCCCAGCCGACACGCCCGCCCCCCGAACCGGCTCCATTGCCCACGGCGTGGCTGCATTGCGCGGCGCGGCCTCCGCCGCGCGCACGGCACCCAGCCTGGTACCACTGACGGTGGCGCTGGGCGGCATTGCGCTGGTATCCAGCATTGGCTGGGTGATCGAGCGGCGGCGCAACAGGCGCGAAAGCGACTCCGTGCTGTGGGCGGATGTGCAGCCCGCGGCGTCGTCCATCGTCACGCGCGTGAACAGCCTGGACGACATCCTGCCTGACAACCCCAACCCGGCCGAGGCGGCGCGCGCCATCTACGTCACCGCCATTGGCGAGACCAACTCGCGCCGCGAGGCCACGCTGATCGACCTGCACCAGATGGACCAGAAGCTGCAGCGCCGGCGCAAGCGCGGCGACGTGGTGGCGGCCGTGCTGCTGCTGCAGCAGCACCTGGTGGACTTCCGCTACACCAGCCCGTGGGTGTTCATGGAACTGCGCGAGCTGTACAAGGAGCTGGCCCTGCAGCAGGAATGGGAGGTCGCGCGCGACGCCTTTCGCGCCCGCTTCGGCCAGAACGCACCGCAGTGGTCAGCCCCGTCCACGGCCGGCGCCGAGTTGCTGGACGACACCCACCTGTGCAACGGCATCGTAGGCCAGTGGCCGCTGCGGCCCGCGCGCATGTGGATCCTGCGCTGGATGCTGGGCGAGCACGACATGCGCGTGAAGGCCATGGGCCCGCCGTTGCTGCCGCTGGGCGTGTACCGCGACCTGATGCTGCTGGACAGCATGCTGGACGACGCCATGGCCATCGAGGCGGCCAGCGCCGCCGCCGCGCCCGCGCCGTCACCCACCACCGAGGCCGCGCTGTCACCCACGTGATGCGCGCGCGCCCGTCGCGCCGCTAGCATGCGTGCATGAACACGCCCACCCTTGCGCCCAACCCCGGCACAGCGCCGCCCGAGGGCACCATCACCACCGAGCGGCACGGCGCGCTGCTGCTGATCGGCATCAACCGGCCCGCCAAGCGCAACGGCTTCACGCCGCGCATGTACCGCGAGCTGGCCGAGGCCTACACCCTGCTGGACGACGATTCGGACCTGCGCGTGGGCGTGCTGCATGCCTTTGGCGACCATTTCACCGCCGGGCTGGACCTGCCCACCATTGCGCCGCTGATGCAGCGCGGTGAAAAGGCTTTTGCCTTCGGGCTGGTGGAGCCCAACGACCTGGGCACGCCGGGCTACCGGCGGCGCACCAAGCCCATGGTGGCCGCGGTCAAGGGCATCACCTTCACCGTGGGCATCGAGCTGATGCTGGCGGCCGACATCGTGGTGGCGGCCGACGACTGCCGCTTCTCGCAGCTGGAAGTCAAGCGCGGCATCATGGCCACGGGCGGCGCCACGCTGCGCATGGCCGAGCGCGCGGGCCTGGGCAATGCGATGCTGCATCTGCTGACGGGCGATGAGTTCGGCAGCGCCGAAGCCCTGCGCCTGAACTTTGTGCAGAAGGTGGTGCCGGCAGCGCAGGTGCTGGACGAGGCGCTGCGCATCGCGCAGGCCATTGCCGGGCAGGCACCGCTGGCGGTGGTGGCCACGCGCATGAACATGCTGAAGGCCGTGGAGCATGGGCCGTTGATGGCCATGCAGGATTTCATCAGCACGCAGCAGCGGCTTGCCAACAGCGAGGACGCGGCTGAGGGGGTTCGGTCGTTTACAGAGAAGCGTCCTGCTCGGTTCAGCGGACGGTAGTTTTGTTGGTCCGCGGGTTGGCGCTGACGGTGCCCGGCTCCGCGAATGTCCTCCGGACCGGCTTCGCCGGCCCTCCCCCTTTATTTCGCTGCGCCGGGCACCATCACCACCAACCCGCTGCATGTGTGGCTCACCACCGTTGGCACGCTGACATGTCAGCAGGATCAGGTGGGTAGGGCGCTCTGCGCAGCGAAATAAAGGGGGAGGCGGGCGCAGCCCGCCGGAGGACATTCGCGGAGCAGAGTGCCCTGCCCGCCTGATCCAGAAGTGACGCTGCCTAGCCGAGCTTCCTGCGCAGCAGATCATTGACCTGTTGCGGGTTGCCCTTGCCCTTGGTGGCTTTCATGGCCTGGCCGACCAGCGCGTTGAAGGCCTTGTCCTTGCCCGCGCGGAACTGCGCGACGTTGTCGGGATTGGCGGCAATGATGTCGTCGATGATCTTTTCCAGCGCCCCGGTGTCGTTCATCTGCTTGAGGCCCTTGGCCTCGATCACCGCGTCAACCTCATTGCCCTCGCCCGACCACAGCGCGTCAAACACCTGGCGCGCGGCGCTGTTGGACACGGTGTTGTCGGCGATCCGGCCGATCAGCGCTGCAAGCTGCACGGGGCTGACTGGCGCGGCGTCGATGCCGATGTCCTGCGCGTTGAGCCGTCGTGACACCTCGCCCATCACCCAGTTGCTGGCCAGCTTGGGCTGGCCGCAGGCCCTGGCCGCTGCTTCGAAATACGCCGCCATGGCCTTGCTCTGCGTGAGCGTGGTGGCGTCGTATTCGGGCAGGCCATAGTCCGCCACGAAGCGCGCCGCCATCACGCGTGGAAGCTCGGCCATCTGGCCACGCACACGCTCCACCCACTCAGGCGCCACCACCAGCGGCGGCAGGTCCGGGTCGGGGAAATAGCGGTAATCGGCCGCGTCTTCCTTGGTGCGCATGGCGCGCGTCTCGCCGGTGTCGGGGTCAAACAGCACGGTGGCCTGCTGGATCGCGTGGCCGTCTTCAATCTGCTCGATCTGCCAGCGGATTTCGTAGTCAATCGCCTGCTGCATGAACTTGAAGCTGTTCAGGTTCTTGATCTCTCGGCGCGTGCCCAGCGGCGCGCCGGGCTTGCGCACCGACACGTTGGCGTCGCAGCGGAAAGAGCCCTCCTGCATGTTGCCGTCGCAGATGCCGATCCAGGTCACGATCTTGTGCAGTTCCTTGGCATAGGCCACGGCTTCTTCGCTGCCGCGCATGTCGGGCTCGGTCACGATCTCCAGCAGCGGCGTGCCGGCGCGGTTCAGGTCGATGCCTGACTGGCCGATGAAGTCTTCATGCAGCGACTTGCCCGCGTCTTCTTCCAGATGGGCGCGCACCAGGCGCACGCTTTTCTTTTCCTCACCCAGAAAAAATTCGACGCTGCCGCCCTGCACCACCGGGATTTCAAACTGGCTGATCTGGTAGCCCTTGGGCAGGTCGGGGTAGAAGTAGTTCTTGCGCGCAAAGATGCTCCTGGGCGCAATCGTGGCGTTCACGGCCAGGCCGAATTCAATCGCGCGCTCGACCGCGCCCTTGTTCATCACTGGCAGCGTGCCAGGCAGCGCCAGATCCACCGCACAGGCCTGTGTGTTGGGCTCGGCGCCAAATGCCGTGGCGGCACGGCTGAAGATCTTGCTTTGCGTGGACAGCTGGGCATGTGTCTCAAAGCCGATGACAACTTCGTAGCCCTGGATCAGTTTGCTCGTCATGTCAGAAGCCCTCCGGGGTGCGGAGGTGGAAATCAGTGGCTTGCTGCAATTGATGTGCAGCATTCAGAAGCTTTGCTTCGCTGAAGTAGTTGCCCAGCAACTGCAGCCCCACGGGCATGCCACCCTCGCCAAAGCCCGCAGGAACGCTCATGCCGGGCAGGCCGGCCAGCGAGCCGGGCAGCGTGAAGATGTCAGCCAGGTAATCTGCCAGCGGGTCGTTGCCATGCTCGCCCAGCTTCCATGCGACCGTGGGCGCCACCGGGCCGGCAATCACGTCACACTGCTTGAAGGCCTGCTGGAAGTCGTCGGCGATCATGCGGCGGATCTTCTGCGCCTGCAGGTAGTAGGCGTCGTAATAGCCGTGGCTGAGCACATAGGTGCCGATCATGATGCGGCGCTTGACCTCGTCGCCAAAGGCTTCGGCGCGGGTCTTTTTGTACATGTCCAGCAGGTCAGTGTACTTGTTCGCGCGATGGCCGAACTTCACGCCGTCAAAGCGGCTGAGGTTGGACGAGGCTTCCGCCGGCGCGATGATGTAGTACACGGGAATCGACAGCTGCGTGCGCGGCAATGAGATCGGCACCAGCTTCGCACCGAGCTTTTCATATTCCTTCAGTGCACCGTCCACCGCGGCACGCACGTCCGCCGCCAGGCCTTCGCCGAAAAACTCCTTGGGCAGGCCAATGCGCAGGCCTTCAAGGCTGTCGTTGAGCGAGCGCGTGAAATCTTCCGCCGGCACATCGAGCGAGGTGGCGTCGCGGTCTGCGTCAGGGCCACACATGGCCGACAGCAGCAGGGCGCAGTCTTCAGCCGTTCGCGCCATCGGGCCGGCCTGGTCCAGGCTGGAGGCGAAGGCGATCATGCCGTAGCGCGACGCGCGGCCGTAGGTGGGCTTGATGCCCGTGATGCCGCAAAAGCCCGCAGGCTGGCGTATGGAGCCACCGGTGTCGGTGCCGGTCACGGCCGGCGCCAGGCGCGCGGCCACGGCCACGGCGCTGCCGCCTGACGAGCCCCCGGGGATTCGCGTGGTGTCCCACGGGTTGCGCGCGGGTTTGAACGCCGAGTTTTCATTGGACGAGCCCATGGCGAATTCATCGCAGTTGAGCTTGCCCAGCGTGACGGCGCCGGACTGCGCCAGCTTGTCCACCACGGTGGCGTTGAAAGGCGAGCGGTAGCCGGCCAGCATCTTCGAGCCGGCCGTACTCACGAAATCCCTGGTGACGAAGATGTCCTTGTGGGCGATGGGCACGCCCAGCAGCGGCGAAACGTCGCCCGCCGCGATGCGTGCGTCCGCAGCCTGGGCCTGTGCAAGCGTCACGTCCTCGCGAATGTCCAGGTACGCACCCAGATTTGAATGCTGTGCGCCTCGGGTCAGAAAATGCTGCGCAGCCTCCACGGCCGACACCTCTTTCGCGCGCAGCTTCGCAGCCAGCCCGGCCACCGTCAGTTCATGCAACGCACTCATTCGATCACCTTCGGCACCAGAAACAAACCCCGCTCCACGGCCGGTGCGCTTTGCTGGTTGGCCTCGCGCTGGTTGGGCTCGCTCACCACGTCGTCGCGCAGGCGCAGCGCCACATCCTGAATGGCCGCAACAGGGTGCGAAAGAGGCTCAACGCCCGCGGTATCCACAGCACGCATCTGCTCGACCACGTCAAAGAAGCCATTCAATTGGGTGAGCATGCGCTCGCTTTCTTCGCTGCTCAATTCCAGCCGCGCCAGATTGGCAATTCGGACGATGTCTTGGGGGGTCAAAGCCATGGGGAAAAACGGTCGCGAAACCAGTTGTAAAGGGAAAATTTTGGCCCGGTGTCGGGCAGTTATTCACAGGGGATGGGGTATTATCCCGCCTTTGGTGCAACACCCGCGAAACCGCTGGTATTTGCAGGAAAAAGCGGCTTTCAACACGACAAACAAGGCGTTGGCCGGCTGCGGTGCCGGCCCTTAGCGCGAGAGGATTTCTAATGTTCGGAGCATTCCGTCGGTACTTCTCCACCGACCTGGCCATCGACCTCGGCACCGCCAACACCCTGATTTTTGTACGCGACAAGGGCATCGTCCTCGATGAACCCTCGGTGGTCGCGATCCGCCACGAAGGCGGCCCCCAAGGCAAGAAAACCATCCAGGCCGTGGGCCATGAGGCCAAGGCCATGCTGGGCAAGGTGCCCGGCAACATCGAGGCCATCCGCCCCATGAAGGACGGCGTGATCGCCGACTTCACCGTCACCGAGCAGATGCTCAAGCAGTTCATCAAGATGGTCCATCCCCGGTCCGTCCTGAAGCCCAGCCCACGCATCATCATCTGCGTGCCCTGCGGCTCCACCCAGGTGGAGCGTCGCGCCATCCGCGAGTCGGCGCTGGGCGCCGGCGCCTCGGAGGTGTACCTGATTGAAGAGCCCATGGCAGCGGCCATCGGGGCCGGGCTGCCGGTATCTGAGGCCTCGGGCTCCATGGTGGTGGACATTGGCGGCGGCACCACCGAGGTGGGCGTCATCAGCCTGGGCGGCATGGTCTACAAAGGCAGCGTGCGCGTGGGCGGCGACAAGTTCGACGAGGCCATCATCAGCTACATCCGCCGCAACTACGGCATGCTGATCGGCGAGCCCACGGCGGAAGCCATCAAGAAGAACATCGGCAGCGCCTTTCCGGGCAGCGAGGTCAAGGAAATGGAAGTGCGCGGGCGCAATCTGTCCGAAGGCGTGCCGCGTTCGTTCACGATCTCCAGCAACGAAATCCTGGAAGCCCTGACCGATCCGCTGAACAACATCGTGAGCGCGGTCAAGAACGCGCTGGAGCACACCCCGCCCGAGCTGGGTGCGGACATTGCCGAGCGCGGCATGATGCTCACCGGCGGCGGTGCGCTGCTGCGTGACCTGGACCGCCTGCTGGCCGAGGAAACCGGCCTGCCCGTGCTGGTGGCCGAAGACCCCCTGACCTGCGTGGTGCGCGGCTGCGGCATCGCCCTGGAGCGCATGGAGCGCCTGGGCTCGATCTTCACCAGCGAGTAACCCAACCGGAGCAGCGATGCCACTTGGTACGCTGGACAGGTCCCCACCCCCCTTCTTCAAGCAGGGCCCGTCGGCGCTTTCGAAGCTGATGGTGTTCAGCGCGCTCGCGCTGTTCCTGATGGTGGCGGACGTGCGCTTTCGCATCACGCAGCCGCTGCGCGCGGCCGTCGCCACGGTGCTGTACCCCGTGCAGTGGCTGGCCATGCGCCCGGTGCTGCTGGTGCGCCATGGTGGCCAGTATTTCCAGGACCTTCAGGCCGCGCAGTCCAGCGAGGCGGCGGCGCGCCAGCGCCTGGCCGTGCAGGCGCAGCGCGCCGGCCAGGTGGAGCAGCTGGCGCTGGAAAACAGCCGCCTTCGCAAGCTGCTTGCGCTGCGCGACCGGATCAGTGCGCCTGGCCAGGCCGCCGAGGTGCTGTACGACGCGGCAGACCCCTACACACGCAAGATCATCATCGACAAGGGTCTGGCCCAGGGCATCGAGCCGGGTTCGCCGGTGATTGATGAAGCGGGCGTGCTGGGCCAGGTCACGCGCGTGCACCCGCTGATCAGCGAAGTGACGCTGGTGATCGACAGCGACCAGGCCATTCCCGTGCTGAATTCGCGCACCGGCGCGCGCAGCGTGGCCTTTGGCGACCCCACCCATGGCGGTGAGCTGGAGCTGCGCTTCATGGCAGGCAACGCCGACGTGCAGGCCGGCGACCTGCTCACCACCAGCGGCGTGGACGGAATCTATCCGGCCGGGTTGCCGGTGGCGCGGGTGGACCGCGTGGAGCGGCGGGCGGACTCTGCCTTTGCCCGCATATATTGCGTGCCGCAGGCTTTGGTCACGGGCGCCAAGCATGTGATGGTGCTCAAACCCGTGTCTGTCCAGATCCCGCCGCGGCCCGCGCCTGACCACACGCCGCACCCGGCTGCGGCCAGAAAGGGGGCCCGCAAATGATCATGCGTCCGGGGCAGCAGTTGCTTCTGCCAGCCAACCCGCTGTTCATCTGGGGCAGCCTGGTGGCCGCACTGGTGCTGAACATGCTGCCGCTGGGGCGCGCGCCCTGGTTGCCGGACTTCCTGATCCTGGTGCTGGTGTTCTGGAGCGTGCACCAGCCGCTGCGCGTGGGCATCGGCGCCGCGTTTTTCTTTGGCCTGTGCATGGACGTGCACCAGACAGCCCTGCTGGGCCAGCATGCGCTGGCCTACACGGCGTTGAGCTTTTTTGCCATCACCATCCACCGCCGCCTGCTGTGGTTCAGCGTGCCGTCACAGGCCGTGCAAGTGCTGCCGCTGTTCGTGGCGGCGCACGCCATCGAGCTGGCCATCCGCATGGTCAGCGGCGGCGCGTTCCCCGGCTGGCAGGTGGTGCTGGCGCCGCTGCTGGAATCTGTGTTGTGGCCTGTGGTGAGCATCATGCTGCTGGCCCCACAGCGCCGGGCCCCCGACCCTGACGAAAATCGTCCGTTATGACCGAGCTCAGGAACGTCGAAGCGGACCTGTCGCGCTTTCGCGCGCGCATTCTGGTGGCCAGCATCGTCGTGGTGCTGGCCTTTGTGCTGGTGGCGTCGCGCCTGGTGTACCTGCAGGTGGTGCGTCACGACGACCTGGACGAACAGGCCGAGGCCAATCGCACGGCCATTGTGCCCATCGTGCCCAACCGCGGCCTGATCCTGGACCGCAACGGCGTGATCCTGGCCACCAACTATTCGGCCTACACGCTGGAGATCACGCCGTCGCGGCTGTCCATGCCGCTGGAAGATACCATTGATGAACTGGCCCAGGTGGTCGACATCCAGCTGCGCGACCGCCGTCGCTTTCGCAAGCTGCTGGACGAATCGCGCAGCTTTGAATCCCTGCCCATCCGCACCCGCCTGACGGACGAGGAGGTGGCACGGTTTGCCGCGCAGCGCTTTCGCTTCCCCGGCGTGGAGATCAAGGCGCGGCTGTTTCGAAATTACCCCTGGGGGGAGCTGGCCAGCCACGTGGTGGGCTACATCGGCCGCATCAACCAGAGCGAGAAGAAGGCCATGGAAGAATGGTCCGACGAGGACCAGGGCAACTACCGCGGCACCGAATACATCGGCAAGCTGGGCGTGGAGCAGAGCTTTGAAAAGCAGCTGCACGGCATCACCGGCGTGGAGCAGGTGGAAACCTCCGCCGGCGGGCGCGCGGTGCGCAAGCTGGCGAGCATCCCGGCAACACCGGGCAACACCGTCATGCTGTCCATCGACATCAAGCTGCAAAAGCTGGTGGAAGACATGTTCGGCGAACGCCGCGGCGCACTGGTGGCCATCGACCCCAAAACCGGCGAAGTGCTGTCGTTCGTGAGCAAGCCCACATTCGACCCCAACCTGTTCGTGGACGGCATCGACACCGAAAGCTGGCAGATGCTCAACGAGTCCATCGACAAGCCCCTGCTGAACCGCGCGCTGCGCGGCACCTACCCGCCGGGCTCCACGTACAAGCCGTTCATGGCCATGGCCGCGCTGCAGACGGGCAAGCGGTCCGCCACCACCGTGATCAACGACGCGGGCTCCTGGAACTTCGGCGGCCATGTGTTCCGCAGCCACGGCGACCACGGCCTCGGCCCGGTGGACATGCACACGAGCATCGTCAAGTCAAGCAACGTGTATTACTACTCGCTGGCCAACGAGCTGGGCGTGGACGCCATGCATGACTTCATGAAACCGCTGGGCTTTGGCCAGATCACCGGCATTGACGTGCAGGGCGAAGTACGCGGCGTGCTGCCCAGCCAGGACTGGAAGCGCAACTACTACAAGCGCCCCGAGCAGAAGAAGTGGTACGCGGGCGAGACCATTTCGCTGGGCATCGGCCAGGGCTACAACGCGTTCACCATGCTGCAGCTCGCGCAGGCCACGGCCATCCTGGCCAACAACGGCGTCAAGCACAAGCCGCGGCTGGTGATTGCCACGCAGGACTCGGTCTCGCGGGCGCGCATCCCGGTGCCGGCCGAACCACCTGTCGACCTGGGCTACAAGCCGGAAAACGTGGCCGTCGTGCGCAAGGCGCTGGTGGGCGTGACACAGGAGGGCACGTCAGCGCGCGTGTTTGCAGGGGCGGGCTACCTGTCGGGCGGCAAGACCGGCACGGCCCAGGCCGTGACCATTGGCCAGAAAGACAAATACAACGCCGCCAAGCTCGAGGAGCACCAGCGCGACCATGCCCTGTACATGGCATTCGCGCCAGCGGAAGACCCGAAGATCGCCCTGGCCGTGATCGTGGAAAACGCGGGGTTTGGCGCCGCGCACGCCGCACCGATTGCGCGGCGCGTTTTTGACTACTGGCTCATGAACCAGTACCCCAGCGACGAAGACATGGCCGCCGTGCGCAAGGGCCAGGCTGCGGCACCCATTGGCAAGCCGCGCAACGCGGCGGATGTAGGCTGGCCGCCGGTGCCGGCTGCGGCAGCTTCGGCGCCGGTTGCGCCTTAACGCAGGCCTGCAGCCTGCGCCAGCCAGGCGCCCACGGCGTCGGGCATCGCCCGCACATGCCCCGGCCAGCGCCCCTGCGGGAAACCCACGTGCCCGCCATCCGCAGGCTGCCACAGCGTCACATGTTTGCCGACCTCGTGTGCACGGGGCAGGCTGGATGCCGGCACAAACGGGTCGTTCAGCGCATTGACCACCAGTGCCGGCACCCGGATGCGGTGCAGGTGGGGCTTGGCCGACGCGCGCGCCCAGTAGTCGTCGGTGTCACGAAAGCCGTGCAGCGGCGCGGTGAAGATGTTGTCGAACTCGTAGAGGTCGCGCGCGCGCAGCAGCCGGTCGCGGTCAAACAGGCCGGGGTGCTGCTGCAGCTTCTGCAGCGCCTTGGGCACCATGGTGCGCAGGAACATGCGCGTGTAGACCAGCCGGTTGAAGCCCTGGCCGATCGCGCGGCCGCCGGCCGCCAGGTCAATCGGCGAGCAGACCGACGCCACAGCCCACGCAACGGCCCGGGCTGCGTCGCCCATCTCTGCGGCCCAGCGCATCAGCGCATTGCCGCCCAGCGACACACCTACGGCCACCAGCGGGCCGGCGTGCGCTGCCGCCAGGCGCCCCAGCACCCAGCCGATTTCTTCAAAGTCACCTGAGTGGTAGGCGCGCGGCCCCTGGTTGAGCTCGCCGCTGCAGCCGCGGAAATGGGGGACCGCGTAGGCCCAGCCACGCGCTTGGGCAAAGTCAGCGAAGGCTTCGGCGTAGTGGCTGCGCGATGAACCCTCCAGGCCGTGAAACAACACCAGCAGCGGCTGCGCGGGCGCGGCGGCTGGCACCAGGAAGTCCACGTCGATGAAATCGCCGTCGGGTGTGGCCCAGCGCTCGCGACGGTACTGGGGGGCGGGGCCGAACACACGGCGCGCATACAGCGCCGGCCAGATGGTCTGCAGGTTGCCGCCGGGCAACCACCAGGGCGCCTGGTAGTTCAATGCAGCACCTGCATTCAATGAAGCACCTGCGGTGCGTCGCCCACTTCCTGCAGCTCACTGGGCGTGCCGGGGCTGGCGTGGTGCACCACCAGGCGCCAACCCTGCGCGGTCTTGTGATAGACGTTGGTGGCAATCACCCAGGCCTGGCGCGGGCCGTCGGGCGTCATGACGTCGATGCGCTCCAGCACGTTGTGCACGACGCTCGCCAGCGATTCGACCTTGCGCACGCGTTGCGGCACGGCGCTGATCGGCCCGTTGGAAAACATGGCCTCGAAGGCTGCGCGTATCGCCAGCGCCCCGACCACGCGCGGGCCGCCCGGGTGCACGCAGACGATTTCATCCTCGTCCGCCCAGCAGGCCATGAGCTTTTCTATGTCGCCGGTCTGCAGCGCCTCATAGAGCGCGGCTTCGATGTCATCGGCTGAGCCGCCGATGGCGGCGGCCTGGTGTCGGGTTTTGGGCATGGTCCGGCCGGCTTTGCTATTGGGTGGGGGGTGCTTGATTTTGCATCGGCGCGCCGCCCAGCCAGTGGGCCACCGTGGCACGCAGGTCCTTTTGCGCGGCCCGCCATACCAGCTCGGGCGCGGCCACATGGATGCCGCGTGGCGCCAGCTGCAGCGCCACATCCAGGAATTCAGCCACCTTGACGGCACGCACCGGCTGCTCGCTGCTGGGCACCATGTACTGGAAGACCGACAGCATCCAGCGCGCGGCGCGTTGAGGCAGATTCAGCCCACCGGGCGCGCCCGGCCGCTGCGCCGAGCGCACAAAGATCACACGCTCAAAGCCCAGCGCCGCCACTGCCTGCTCGTCCAGGCCGGCCAGGCCGCGCTTGAGCGCCTCGGGCAGGCGGCCCTGGGCATGCGGCAACACCACCGCCAGCGTGGTCGCGCCGCAGTGGCGCATCCATGCGGCCACCGGTGCCAGATCGGCGGGCGCCGGCGTCCACAGCGCGCGTTCGCGGTCGTGGAACAGGCGCGGGGGATCGAACATGATCACGCCCGCCTGCGCCGCTACGAGCGGCCAATGGTCGGGCGCGACATCGCCGGTCTGCACCATGGTCACACCACGCATCCCGTCGGTGAACGGTTCGCGCGCCAGCACCAGCGTGCGCGCAAAGCGCCGCGCGCCGGCCAGGCGGCGCAGCACCTCGTTGCCCAGCGTGCCCGTGGCGCCGGCCACGAGCAGCGCCGAATCCTCTGGCGCGGCGGGCATGGGGCGGCTGGCCGCCTGAAGGGCTTGAAGCGGGGTGACTGGCATCCCATCTATGCTACCTTTACAGCCCCTGCCCTTTGAGGAACGCTCCATGAAACGCTGGCTCCTGATCCTGACCTCCACCCTGGCGCTGCTGGGCCTGAAAGGCTGCGGCTACAACGACTTCCAGCGCCTGGACGAACAGACCAAGGCCGCGTGGAGCGAGGTGCTCAACCAGTACCAGCGGCGCGCTGACCTGATCCCCAACATCGTGAACACGGTCAAGGGCGAGGCCAATTTCGAGCAGGAAACGCTGACCAAGGTGATCGAGGCGCGCGCCAGGGCCACGTCCATCCAGGTCACGCCCGAGACGCTGAACAACCCCGAGGCGTTCAACAAGTTCCAGCAGGCCCAGGGCGAGCTGGGCAGCGCGCTGAGCCGCCTGATGGTGACGGTGGAACGCTACCCTGACCTGAAGGCGAACCAGGGCTTTCGCGACCTGCGCGTGCAGCTCGAAGGCACCGAGAACCGCATCACCGTCGCGCGCAACCGCTATATCCAGGCCGTGCAGGAATACAACGTGCTGGCCCGCAGCTTCCCGAGCAACCTGACGGCCATGGTGTTCAGCTACAGCCCCAAGCCCAGCTTCACCGTGCAGAACGAAGCGCAGATTGTCACGCCGCCGCAGGTGGACTTCAACAAGAAATAAGGTGCCCTGATGCCGCTGATGCGCGCCTTGCGGGCCAGCGCCTCCACCGCGCTGCTGGCGCTGGCAGCACTGTTGGTGCCCGCCTGGGCGCAGGACCTGCAGAGCGTGCCGGCATTGACGGCGCACGTGCTGGACGAAACCGGCACGCTGGACGCCGCACAGCTGCAGGCGCTGGACGCCAAGCTCGATGCGTTTGAAAAGGGCAGCGGCTCGCAGGTGGTGATGCTGCTGGTGCCCACCACCCAGCCCGAAGACATTGCCAGCTACGCCAACCGCGTGGGTAACACCTGGAAGATCGGCCGCAAGGGTGTGGGCGACGGCCTGCTGCTGGTGGTGGCCAAAAACGACCGCAAGGTCCGCATTGAAGTGGCCAAGGCGCTGGAAGGCGCCATTCCCGACCTGGCGGCCAAACAGGTGATTGACGAAGCCATCACGCCCGCCTTTCGCCGGGGCGACTACGCCGCCGGGCTGGACGCTGCGGCAGACCGCATCATGGCGCTGATCAAGGGCGAGGCCTTGCCCGCACCCGCGCCGCAGGCGGCGTTTGATGTGGAAGGCTTTGACTGGGAAGACCTCGCGATCTTCATTTTTTTCGCGGTGATGGTCGGCGCATCGGTGGTGCGGCGCATTTTCGGCCGCAAGCTGGGCGCGCTGCTGATCGGCGCGGGCACGGGTGCGGTGGCCCTGGTGGTCACTTCCAGCCTGCTGATCGCCGCTATCGCGGCGCTGGTGGCGATGCTGTTTGGCCTGTTCGCCAGCTTCAACCCCGGCTCGTTCACGCGCGGCAGCGGCGGCGGCTGGAGCAGCGGTGGCGGTGGCTGGAGCGGCGGCTCCGGTGGCGGCGGCTTCAGCTCGGGCGGGGGCGGCGATTTTGGGGGCGGCGGCGCCTCGGGGGACTGGTGATGGCGGGCATGATCCAACGCTTCCTGAGGCACCGCTGGCTGGACGAGGCCGACACGCGCCGCGCCATCCCGCCCGACCTGCTGGAACGCCTGCGCCGGCGCGTGACGGCCAGTGAGAAGCGCCACAGCGGTGAGGTCCGCATTCACGTTGAAGCCGGCCTGCCCACCAGCTACCTGCTGCGCCATGCCACGGCCCGCGAGCGCGCGGTGGCGCTGTTCGGCAAGCTGCGCGTGTGGGACACCGAGCACAACAACGGCGTGCTGATCTACCTGCTGCTGGCCGAGCACGCGATCGAGATCGTGGCCGACCGCGGACTCAACCAGCATGTGACCGCTGGGGAATGGCAAGCCATCGTCGCGCGCATGGGTGCGGCGTTTCGCGAACGCCGCTTCGAGGATGGGTTGACCCAGGCGCTGGAGGAAGTGTCTGCGCTGCTGGTGGCGCATTTCCCGCTGGCCGAGGGCCAGACCAACCCGAACGAACTGCCGGACGAGCCTTCCATCGGCTAGTCAGGCGGCTTGCGCCAGAAGCTTCCCACGCGCTGGCGGTGTTGCAGTGGCCCGGGCCAGCGGCGCCCTGTGCTGCTCCGACAGGCGGAACACAGCCACCGCGGACACCAGGTCCGTCGCCTGGGTGCGCAGGCTGCCCGCCGCGCCGGCCATCTCTTCGACCACAATGACGTTGATGATGTCGGCGATCTTGCGCGAGCTTTCGTTGATGTGGCGCATGGTGGCAATGACCTGGCTGACCATCTGACCCCCCTCGACGGCCACGCGCGACGCGCTCTGGGCGAGCCGGTCCGCCTTGACCGCGTTCTGGCGGACAGTGGACGAGAGCTGCTCCATCGAGGCAGCGGTGTCCCACAAGATGGATTGGCGCGAGAAATGCAGATCGTGCGGTCATGCACTATCCCGCGCACCAGGCCCGAACCAAAAAGAAAAAACCCCGGTCTTTCGAGCGGGGCTTCAGGCTGGTTGTATGAACCGGCTTATTTCTTCTGGCGGTACTTGCGCAGCGCGGCGATCTGGGCGGCCATCACAGCCAGCTCGGATTGGGCGCGGGCGATGTCAAGCTCACCCTTGGCGTTCTTCAGGGCCTCTTCGGCGGCGGCCTTGGCGGCGTTGGCCTTTTCGTCGTCCAGGTCCTTGCCGCGGATCGCGGTGTCGGACAGGACGGTCACACAGTTGGGCTGCACTTCCAGGATGCCGCCCGCCACGAAGACGAATTCCTCGCTGCCGTCGGCCATCTCGATGCGCACCGAGCCGGGCCGGATGCGCGTGATCAGTGGCGTGTGGCGCGGGTAGATGCCGAGTTCGCCGGCTTCACCGGGCAGGGCCACGAACTTGGCCTCACCCGAGAAAATGGCCTCCTCGGCGCTCACCACATCAACGTGAATGGTGTTCATTGCTAGCTGCCTTTCTTAGGCGACCTTCTTCGCTTTTTCGAAGGCTTCGTCGATGGTGCCGACCATGTAGAACGCCTGCTCGGGCAGGTGGTCGCATTCGCCAGCGGTGATCATCTTGAAGCCGCGGATGGTTTCGGCCAGCGGCACGTACTTGCCGGGCGAGCCGGTGAACACTTCGGCCACGTGGAACGGCTGGCTCAGGAAACGCTGGATCTTGCGGGCGCGGGCCACGGCCAGCTTGTCCTCGGGGGCCAGTTCGTCCATGCCCAGAATCGCGATGATGTCGCGCAGTTCCTTGTAGCGCTGCAGCGTGCCCTGCACGGCGCGGGCCGTGTTGTAGTGCTCCTCACCCACCACCAGCGGGTCCAGCTGGCGGCTGGTGGAGTCCAGCGGGTCCACGGCGGGGTAGATACCCAGGGCGGCGATGTCACGGCTCAGCACCACGGTGGAGTCCAGGTGGGCGAAGGTGGTGGCGGGCGACGGGTCGGTCAAGTCATCCGCCGGCACGTACACGGCCTGGATGGAGGTGATTGAGCCAACCTTGGTGGAGGTGATGCGCTCTTGCAGGCGGCCCATTTCCTCGGCCAGCGTCGGCTGGTAGCCCACGGCGGAAGGCATGCGGCCCAGCAGGGCGGACACCTCGGTACCGGCCAGCGTGTAGCGGTAGATGTTGTCCACGAAGAACAGCACGTCGCGGCCTTCGTCGCGGAACGACTCGGCAATGGTCAGGCCGGTCAGGGCCACGCGCAGACGGTTGCCCGGGGGCTCGTTCATCTGGCCGTACACCATGGCCACCTTGGATTCGGCCAGGTTGTCCAGTTTCACCACGCCGGAATCGGCCATCTCGTGATAGAAGTCGTTGCCTTCA
The DNA here is from genome assembly GCA_050247515.1 of Ramlibacter sp. Taxonomy (GTDB): domain Bacteria; phylum Pseudomonadota; class Gammaproteobacteria; order Burkholderiales; family Burkholderiaceae_C; genus RAM1. The sequence goes on from JBFWUB010000005.1 coordinate 106,976, forward strand.
CGGGTACGCTCGCCCACGCCGGCGAACACGGACAGACCCGAGTGCGCCTTGGCGATGTTGTTGATGAGCTCCATCATGTTCACGGTCTTGCCCACGCCGGCGCCGCCGAACAGGCCCACCTTGCCGCCCTTGGCGAACGGGCACACCAGGTCAATCACCTTGATGCCGGTTTCCAGCAGTTCCTGCGACGGGCTCAGCTCGTCGTAGGCCGGAGCCTTGCGGTGGATGGACGCCGACAGCTCGGCGGACACCGGGCCACGCTCGTCGATCGGGTTGCCCAGCACGTCCATGATGCGGCCCAGCGTCGCCTTGCCCACGGGCACGGTGATCGGGTTGTGGGTGTTGTAGACCATGTTGCCGCGGCGCAGGCCGTCGGACGAGCCCAGCGCAATGGTGCGCACGATGCCGTCGCCCAGCTGCTGCTGGACTTCCAGCGTCAGGGCCGAGCCGTCCATCTTGAGGGCGTCATAGACGCGGGGCATCTGGTCGCGCGGGAACTCGACGTCCACCACGGCGCCGATACATTGAACAATCTTGCCTTGCACTTGAGCCATGACTTTTGCTCCAAAAATTTGAATCTGTTGCCAGCCGTTGCGTGGGGGTCAGGCCCCGATCGCCGCAGCCCCGGAAACGATCTCGGACAATTCCTTGGTGATCGCCGCCTGGCGGGTTTTGTTGTAGACCAGCTTGAGTTCGCCGATCACGCTGCCGGCGTTGTCGGTGGCGGCCTTCATGGCCACCATGCGCGCCGATTGCTCGGACGCCATGTTCTCGGCGACGGCCTGGTACACCAGCGCTTCCACGTAACGCAGCAGCAGGTCGTCAATGACGGTCTGCGCGTCGGGTTCGTAGATGTAGTCCCAGCCGTGCTCGCCACCATGGGCCGCGGCATCCGCCTGCATCTTGTCGGCCGACAGGGGCAGCAGCTGCTCGACCACGGGCTCCTGCTTCATGGTATTGATGAACTTGGTGTACGACAGGTACACCGCGCTGACCTTGCCCTCGGCGTACGCGTCCAGCAGCACCTTGACGGGGCCGATCAGGCGCTCCAGGTGCGGCGTGTCGCCCAGCTGGGTGACATGCGACACGACCTGAGCGCCGATGCGGTTCAGGAAGCCCAGGCCCTTGTTGCCAATGGCCACGGCCTGGGTCGCCTGGCCCGCGGCCTGGGCGTCCTTGAGCTTGGTGGTCACGGCACGCAGCACGTTGGTGTTCATGCCGCCGCACAGGCCCTTGTCCGTCGTCACGACGATGAAACCGGTCGCCTTGGCATCGTTCAGTTTCATGAACGGATGCGTGTACTCCGGGTTCGCCTTGCCGAGGTTGGCCGCGATGTTGCGCACCTTGTCGCTGTAAGGACGGGCCGCGCGCATGCGTTCCTGCGCCTTGCGCATCTTGGACGCGGCCACCATTTCCATGGCCTTGGTGATCTTCTTGGTGTTTTCCACCGATTTGATCTTGCCGCGTATTTCCTTGCCTGCTGCCATGAGTGGCTCCTGCTGGTGGAATTAAGCGAACGACTTCTTGAACGCGGCGATGGCGGCGGTCAATTCGGCTTCGGCATCCTTGTCCATGGCGCGGTCGTTTTCCAGCTTGGACAGCAGTGCTGCGTGCTTGTCCTTGAGGTAAGCGTGCATGCCATGTTCAAACGCGAGGACCTTCTTGACGTCCACGTCGTCCATGAAGCCCTTGTTCACCGCGAACAGCGAGGCGGCCATCAGGGCGATGGACAGCGGGCTGTACTGGGCCTGCTTGAGCAGCTCGGTCACGCGGGCACCGCGGTCCAGCTGCTTGCGGGTGGCTTCGTCCAGGTCGGAGGCGAATTGCGCAAAGGCGGCCAGTTCGCGGTACTGGGCCAGGTCGGTACGGATACCACCGGACAGCGACTTGATCAGCTTGGTCTGGGCTGCGCCACCGACGCGCGACACCGAGATACCAGCGTTGATGGCGGGGCGGATACCGGCGTTGAACAGGCTGGTTTCCAGGAAGATCTGGCCGTCGGTGATCGAGATCACGTTGGTCGGCACGAAAGCGGACACGTCGCCGGCCTGCGTTTCAATGATGGGCAGCGCGGTCAGCGAGCCGGTCTTGCCCTTGACTTCACCCTTGGTGAAGGCTTCGACGTAGTCGGCGTTCACGCGGGCGGCACGCTCCAGCAGGCGGCTGTGCAGATAGAACACGTCGCCGGGGTAGGCTTCGCGGCCCGGCGGGCGGCGCAGCAGCAGCGAAACCTGGCGGTAGGCCACGGCCTGCTTGGACAGGTCGTCATAAACAATCAGGGCGTCCTGGCCGCGGTCGCGGAAGTATTCGCCCATGGTGCAGCCCGAGTACGCGGACACATACTGCATGGCGGCGGATTCGGAGGCGGAAGCCGCCACGACGATGGTGTACTCCATCGCACCAGCCTGCTCCAGAGCGCGCACCACGTTCTTGATCGACGAAGCCTTCTGGCCGATCGCGACGTACACGCAGGTCATGTTCTGACCCTTCTGGTTGATGATCGCGTCGATGGCCACGGCCGTCTTGCCGGTCTGGCGGTCACCAATGATCAGTTCGCGCTGGCCACGGCCCACGGGCACCATGGAGTCGATCGACTTCAGACCGGTCTGCACCGGCTGGTCCACCGATTTACGCGCGATCACGCCGGGCGCAACCTTCTCGATCACGTCGGTCATCTTGGCGTTGATCGGGCCCTTGCCGTCAATCGGCTGGCCCAGGGCGTTCACCACGCGGCCAATCAGCTCGGGGCCAACCGGCACTTCCAGGATGCGACCCGTGCACTTGACCGTGTCGCCTTCGGAGATGTGCTCGTATTCACCCAGAATCACCGAGCCCACGGAGTCACGCTCCAGGTTCAGCGCCAGGCCGAACGTGGGGGTGCCGTCGGCGGTAGCCGGGAATTCGAGCATTTCGCCCTGCATCACGTCGGACAGGCCATGGATGCGCACGATGCCATCGGTCACGGACACCACGGTGCCCTGGTTGCGAATGTCGGCGCTGGCGGACAGCCCTTCAATGCGGCTCTTGATCAGTTCAGAAATTTCTGCGGGATTGAGTTGCATGACTCTTTCCTTCTTTCTTTAGTTAGCTGGTCCGCTTCAAGCGGTCAGCGCCGTTTTCATTTGTTCCAGGCGGGCCTTGACAGAGGTGTCCAGCACCTCGTCACCCACCACCACGCGAATGCCACCGATCAGCCCGGCGTCCTGCTCGACACGGACATTGAGCTTGCGGCCAAACCGCTTTTCCAGCACGGCCGACAAGCCCGCCAGTGCCGCCGCGTCCACCGGGAACGCGCTGTAGACCACGGCGTCGGAGGACCCGGCCTGCGCGTTCTTCAACGCGCGGAACTGGGCCGCGATTTCGGGCAAGGCTTGCAGACGGCCGTTCTCGATCACGGTGCGCAGGAAGTTCCTGGCGGTCTCGGGCAGTGCCGTTTTGGCCACGCCCGCGATCACATCGAACACCTGCTGGTCGGTGACCTTGGGGTTGCTGGCAAACTGCTGCAGCTGATCGTTGCCGGCAACAGCCGCGAGCGGCTCCAGCCAGGCAGCTGCGGCGCCCAGGTCGGCCTTGGCCGACTGGTACAGGGCCTCAGCGTAGGGGCGTGCAATGGTGGCGATTTCGGCCATGGTGTCCTCTTACAGCTCGGTCTTGAGGCGGTTCAGCAAATCCGCATGGACGCCAGCATTGACTTCCTTGCGCAGGATCTGCTCGGCGCCCTTGACGGCCAGCGCGGCCACCTGCTCGCGCAGGGCTTCGCGGGCCTTCACGGTCTGCTGCTCGGCTTCCACACGGGCGGCGGCAACAATCTTGTTGCCCTCTTCCGTGGCGCGCGCCTTGGCTTCCTCGATGATGGTCTGGGCGCGGCGCTCGGCATCAGCCAGGCGGACGGCCGTCTCGTTGCGCGACTTGGCCAGCTCTTCTTCCACCCGTGCGTTGGCAGCGGACAGCTCGGACTTGGCCTTGTCGGCGGCAGCGAGGCCTTCGGCGATTTTCTTCGCGCGCTCGTCCAGCGCCGTGGCGATGGGAGGCCACACGAATTTCATCGTGAACCCGACCAGGATCAGGAACACGATCATCTGGATGATCAGGGTACCGGTGATGCTCATTTAATTCCCCCGCCCCCGTTGCGGCTGCGCCGATCCCCCCGCAAGGAGGCAACGCCAGCAGCCCGGCAAGGCTTCATGGATGATTTACTTCGGCAGGTTGGCGATCTGCGCCAGGAACGGGTTGGCGGTGGCGAACCACAGCGCAATACCGGTACCGATAATGAAAGCCGCGTCGATCAGGCCAGCCAGCAGGAACATCTTGGTCTGCAGTTCGCCCATCAGTTCAGGTTGGCGGGCGGCGGACTCAAGGTACTTGCTGCCCATGATGCCGATGCCGATACAGGCGCCGACAGCGCCCAGGCCGATGATCAGGCCGGCGGCCAGTGCAACAAAGCTGATAACTTCCATGATGACTCCTAAAGGTCTTGGTTAACGAGAAAAGAAAAGGGAAAGCGAGAAAACAACCGGATCAATGCGCGTCATGGGCCTGCCCGATGTACACCAGGGTCAGCATCATGAACACGAAGGCCTGCAGCGTGATGATCAGGATGTGGAAGATCGCCCACGCCGTGCCGGCAATGATGTGGCCGATCGCCAGGCCGATGCCCGTGGCCGACAGCGACCAGGCACCACCCATCAGGGCGATCAGCATGAAGATCAGTTCGCCAGCGTACATGTTGCCGAACAGCCGCATGCCGTGCGACACAGTCTTGGCGACGAATTCAATGATCTGCATGAGGAAGTTGAACGGCCACAGCAGGGGGTGCGCGCCAAAGGGGGCCGTGAACAGCTCGTGGATCCAGCCACCGGCACCCTTGATCTTGATGTTGTAGTAGATGCACAGCAGCAGCACACCCACCGAGAGACCCATGGTGACCGACAGGTCAGCCGTGGGCACGACGCGCATGTAGTCCTTCATGCCAAGCGCCGGGCCGGCGCTGTGCCAGATGGCGGGCAACAGGTCCACCGGCAACAGATCCATGGCGTTCATCAGGAAAATCCAGACGAACACCACCAGCGCCAGCGGGGCCACCAGCTTGCGGCTGTTGGCGTTGTGCACGATGCCCTTGGCCTGGGAATCGACCATCTCGACCAGGATCTCGACCGCGGCCTGGAAGCGGCCGGGCACGCCCGAGGTGGCCTTGCGGGCGGCCAGCCACAGCAGCCAGCAGCCCAGCACACCCAGCACGATGGAATAGAAAAGGGAATCGAGGTTGAAAACGGAAAAGTCGGCGACGCCTGACGGGGTCTTGTTCTGCAGGTGCTGCAGGTGATGGACGATGTACTCGCCTGCGGTCGGTCCGGTTCCAGTAGCCATCTGATTACTCGTCTGTTTGTTTCGCCACGTGTTTCGTACGCTTGGGCGCGAAAGCCATCGCCACCCAATACACCTTCATCGTGAGCACCAGGCCCGCCAGCAATGCCGGCCAGCTCAGGGCACTCACCAGCCTTGGCGCGGCGATCAGCATCGCCACCGACAAGGCCAACTTGACCATTTCCCACAGGAAGAACCCGACCACCGCGGTCCCCGGGTTCAGCGAGGCAAAACGCCCGGTGAGCCCCCGCGCGAACAGCGCCGCGGGCAGTATGACTGCCAGAGCGCCGTATGCGGCCGACCAACCTGCTTCTTGCCTCCCGGTGATGCCCCAGGTGGCCAACGCCACCACAAGGCCCACAACAACCTGCCCCGCCACCACCCACCAGGGGGAAACCGATGGATTCTGTTCACTCAGCCGACGCGCCTCCTCGGCGGTCAGCGGCTTGAACGTTTCGGGTTCATCTGCTTTTGTTTCAGGGTACGGAGCGATTGTTTTCATTTTGAATGACGCCCCGGTTGCAGCCCTGAAATTCAGCAAAGCCATTGATTATAAGTAAAAACCCGCAGCACTCCGCCATTTCGAGTCCGCTTGTCGGATAAGGTGCGTGCGCAAAGGTGTTTTGCGTGCAAGTCACAATCGCCGGACAATCGCCAACCCGTCCGCACACCGCCCTCACCATGTACCCCCTGCTCAAGTTCTTCCATCTGGCTGCGGCCATTTTCTGGATCGGCGGCATGGCTTTCATCATGCTGGCGCTGTGCCCGCCTGTACATGCCAGCCTGCAGCCGCCGGTGCGCCTGCCGCTGATGGCTGCGGTGCTGGGGCGGTTCTTTGTGGTGGTGTGGGCCAGTATTGCCGCGCTGCTGGTCACCGGCTTTCCCATGCTGGCGTCAGTGGGCATGAAGGCAGCGCCCCTGGGCTGGCACCTGATGTTGGGCATCGGCATGGTGATGGTCGCCATCTTTGCGCACATTTATTTCGCACCGTTTCGCCGGCTCAAGCTGGCTGTCGCCGTCGGCGACTGGCCTGAAGGCGCGCGACGCATCGGCCAGATCGTGCTGCTGGCCAAGATCAACCTGGGGCTCGGATGGGTCGCCATCGCGGCCGTGCTGCTGCTGCACTGAGCGGGGTAGCGCGATGACGCGGCTGCAGCGCCTGGCGCGTCGCCTTCGCATCACCGTGCCGGCCCGCGAGGAGCTGGCCGCCCACCCCCTGCTGCGCCGCATCGCGCGGCGCGTGCTGGCCCCGGCCCTGTGGCGCACGCACCATGAAGCCGTGGCGCGCGGCGTGGCGATCGGCCTTTTCTGGGCATTCTTCCTGCCCTGCCCGCAGATCATCGTGTCGGCCGCGCATTGCGTCTGGTGGCGCGGCAACATTCCGATTGCGACGGGCCTGACGCTGATCACGAATCCCCTGACCACCGGTTTCTGGCTGTGGGCCGCCTACCTGGTAGGCAGCCGCCTGATTGACGCGCCACCGCCGGTCCAGGCGGACCAGGATGCATCCGTCTGGCAAGTGCTGGTCGCCCTGGGCTGGCCTGCGATGCTGGGCATGGGCGTTTTCTCCATCGTGGGCGGGGTGGGCGGCTACTTTGGCGTCAAGCTGGGCTGGCGCGCGCGCATCGCCTGGAAGCGACGCGGGCGGCGCCGGCCCGTCACGCACGGCGGTGGTTAGGCTGCGGGACAATCCAGCGCATGAGCAATACCCTTCCCGATCTGCCCTGCTACCTGAACGGCGAATTCACCACCCTTCCCAACGCCAAGGTCAGCGTCATGGACCGCGGCTTCATTTTTGGTGACGGTGTTTATGAAGTCGTGCCGGTCTACGCCGGGCGGCCGTTCCGTTTTGCCGAGCACATGGCGCGCCTGGACCGCAGCCTGGGCGAGCTGCGCATGGCCAACCCGATGCCGCACGCGCAATGGCGTGCGCTGGTGGACCGGCTGATTGCCGAATACGCACGCTCGGTGGGCCGCGCCCCGGCCGACACCGACCAGTTGGTGTACATCCAGGTCACGCGCGGCGTGGCCATGCGCGACCACGTCATGCCCACCGACATCACGCCCACGGTGTTTGCCATGAGCAACATCATGAAGGCGCCCAGCGCCGCCGAGCGCGAACAGGGCGTGGCCTGCGTTACGGCCGACGATTTCCGCTGGGAAAAGGCCCACATCAAAGCCGTGAGCCTGCTGGGCGCGGTGTTGGCGCGCCAGATCAGCGCCGACGTGGGCGCGGTGGAGACCGTGATGTTCCGCGATGGCCACCTGAGCGAGGGCGCGGCCTGCAACGTCTGGGTGGTGAAGGACGGCACCGTGATGGGCCCGCCGCGCGACCACCTGGTGCTGGAGGGCATCCGCTACGGGCTGATCGAGTCGCTGTGCCGCGAGGCGGGCATTGCGTTCGAGCTGCGCCGGATTTCGCGCGAGGAAGTGCTGGCCGCCGACGAACTGCTGCTGTCGTCCGCCACCAAGGAGGTGCTGGCCATCACCCGGCTGGACGGTCGCCCGGTTGGAAACGGCGTGCCCGGCCCCATCTGCCAGAAGCTGCATGCTGGCTACCAGCGTGCCAAGCAGGAAAGCACCTCATGACACAACCCGCCCCTCCTTCCGCGCCAGTTGATGCCCGGCGTGATTCGCTGATCGACTACCCGTCGAAATTTCCCGTCAAGGTGATGGGCGCCAAGGTCGATGGCTTTGTGCATGCCATGACCACCATTGCCCGCGAGTTTGATCCGGCATTCGACGCCGCCAGCATCGAGCTGCGTGACAGCAAGGCCGGCAACTACCTGGGCATCACGCTGACCATCACCGCCACCAGCCGCGAGCAGCTGGACGAGCTGTACCGGACCTTGTCCACGCACCCGATGGTCAAGGTAGTCTTGTAGGTCGCACATGCGCCCCTGGCCGGGCAAGCAAAGGCCACTCTATAATCATCCATCCTAAGGGTGGATGAAAAATTGAAAATCAATTTCCTCAGCGACAGGGACAAGGGGTTGTTCCAGAACTCCCGGCAACTTGTCAAGTCCTATGGAGCCCTGGCCGCCAAGCGCCTGGTACAACGGCTGGACGATCTGGACGCCGCGCAGTCGATGGAGGACATGCGCACCCTGCCGGGCCATTGGGAAGAACTCAAAAAAGAACGCGCCGGGCAATTCTCTGCCCGGTTGCACGGCGGCCTGCGGCTCATCGTGAAGCCGCAAAAACAACCGCCGCCGGTCAAGCCAGATGGAGGCCTGGACTGGCGAGCCATTGACAGTTTCTATATCGTTGAAGTGGTGGACTACCATGAATGAACTGAATCTCAGCTACCGGCCGGTCCGCGTATCGCCGCCTGGCGACACGCTGGCCGAACTCATTGAAGAACGTGGCATCGCGCAGGCCGAGCTGGCCCGCCGCATGGGCCGCCCGCTCAATGCCATCAATGAAATCGTCCTGGGCGCCAAAGAAATTACAGAGGACACCGCGCTGGAGCTGGAACGTGTGCTGGGCACGCCCGCACATTTCTGGCTGGCCCGGGAGTCCCGGTACCGGGAATACCTGGCCCGCCAACGGGACGCCGGACGCGCGGAAAGCCGGGTCGATTGGCTGGACCAACTCCCCCTCAAACAACTGCAGGAAGCCGGCCACCTGCCTGCGGGGCGCCTGACCCCGGCATTCAAGGCATCACTGGTGGAGCCCGCGCTGCGATTCTTCGGCGTGGCCTCCCCGGAAGGTTGGCAGGAGCAATACGGGCGGGTGCAGGCCGCATTCCGCCGTGCCAATCCAGCCAAGCAGACGAACAACGCTGCCATCACGGCCTGGCTCAGGCTGGGCGAACTGGAGGCCAACAAAGCAGACTTGCCCCCCCACAGCCCCGAAGTGCTGCAAAGCAATATCACTGCGATGCGGGCATTGACCACAAAGGCGCCTTCCCAAATTGGCAACGAACTGACCGCCTTGTGCGCCAAGGCCGGCGTGCTTCTGGCGTTTGTGCCCCCCTTTCCGGGGACCCACGTGAGCGGCGTTGCACGCTGGCTCGGTGACCGCCCGCTGATTCAGCTGTCGCTGCTGGGCAAATGGAACGACGTTTTCTGGTTCAGCTTTTTCCACGAGGTTGCCCACATCCTGAAGCACCCCAAACGCGCGGTGTTTCTGGATGACGCCAGCTCGGGCGACACCACTGACAGCCGGGAAGAAAAAGAGGCCAACCAATTCGCGGCGGATGTTTTGATTGCCCCTGCGGACAGAAAAAAGCTGGCCAGCGTCGCCCCAGGCGACGCTGCCATCAAGGCCTTTGCCCAGAGTATTGACGTCCATCCCGGCATCGTCGTCGGCTGCCTGCAGCACATGGGGGCCGTGCCTTATGCCAGCCCGCTGACCCGGCTCAAGGCACGCTACGAGCTGAAGGTGAAATGAACCCCATGCCCACACTCGACTTCATCACAGCGGGGGGCTGTCCTCGTCGTCAGCTCGAGCCGACAAGCAATTGGATGCTCTGGTCGCATGAGCATTGATATTCAGGTCCTGGGTCGAGCGGACTACCTGCCCACCGTCGAGGCGATGCAGGCCTTCACGCTCGGCCGCGACGCCGCGACACCCGACGCCCTCTGGCTGTACGAGCATCCGCCCGTTTTCACCCAGGGCCTGGCCGGCAAGGCCGACCACGTGCTGGATCCCGGTGACATCCCCGTCGTGCAAGCCACGCGCGGCGGCCAGGTGACGTATCACGGGCCAGGCCAGGTGGTGGCTTACCCGCTGGTGGACCTCAAGCGCGCGGGCTACTACGTCAAGGAATATGTCTACCGGATCGAGGAAGCAGTGATCCGCACCCTGGCGCACTATGGCGTGACAGGCCACCGCGTGGCCGGCGCACCCGGCATTTACGTGCGGCTGGACGACCCGTTCTCACACCTCGCGCTGACCGGACCGGCCCAGCCCGGCGACCCGTTCAAGGGCCTGGGCAAGATCGCCGCGCTGGGCATCAAGGTCACGCGCCATTGCACCTGGCATGGCGTGGCGCTGAATGTGGCGATGGACCTGGAACCCTTCTCGCGGATCAACCCCTGCGGCTACGCGGGGCTGAAAACCGTGGACCTTTCTACAATCGGTGTATCTACCACCTGGGACGAAGCCGCCCGCGTGCTGGGCCAACAGCTCAGCGCGTTGCTGGCACCGTAAAAGTCGATGAGCAGCTCCGAAGTCGTGCGCGAAGCGCAAAGCACCGAAAACTACAACGCCTCGGCCAAGCAGAAGGCCGGCGCCAAGCTGTCGCGCATCCCCGTCAAGGTGGAGCAGGCCGAGGTGCTGAAAAAGCCCGAATGGATCCGCGTCAAGGCCGGCAGCCCCACCACGCGCTTTTACGAGATCAAGCAGATCCTGCGCGAGAGCAACCTGCACACGGTGTGCGAGGAGGCGTCGTGCCCCAACATCGGCGAATGCTTCGGCAAGGGCACGGCCACCTTCATGATCATGGGCGACAAGTGCACGCGCCGCTGCCCGTTCTGCGACGTGGGCCACGGCCGGCCTGACCCGCTGGACGTGAACGAGCCCGACAATCTGGCCCGCACGATCGCAAAGCTGAAGCTCAAGTACGTCGTGATCACCAGCGTGGACCGCGACGACCTGCGCGATGGCGGCGCGGGGCATTTTGTGGAGTGCATCCGGCGCACGCGCGAGCTGTCACCGGGTACGCAGATCGAGGTGCTGGTGCCCGACTTTCGCGGCCGCGACGACCGCGCGCTGGAGATCCTCAAGGCGGCGCCGCCGGACGTGATGAACCACAACCTGGAGACTATTCCGCGCCTGTACAAGGAGGCGCGCCCGGGCTCGGACTACCAGTTCAGCCTGAACCTGCTGAAGAAGTTCAAGGCCCTGCACCCGGGCGTGCCCACCAAGAGCGGCCTGATGGTTGGCCTGGGCGAAACCGACGAGGAAATCCTTGACGTCATGCGTGACATGCGCGCGCACGACATCGACATGCTGACCATCGGCCAGTACCTGGCGCCTACACTGAGCCACCTGCCGGTGCGCCGCTACGTGCACCCGGACACCTTCAAGATGTTCGAGGCCGAGGCGTACAGGATGGGTTTCACGCACGCCGCCGTGGGCGCGATGGTGCGTTCCAGCTACCACGCCGACCAGCAGGCGCACGACGTTCTGAACCGATGAACGGGTTGTCCGTTCGCCAGTACGGCGCATCGCACGGCAGCCACAGCCACGATCACTTCCAGGTTCTGGTGGGGCTCGAAGGTGCGCTTGAACTCGAAGTGGACGGGCGCGGTCTGCGCATTGAAACTGGCCAGGGTTTCGTGGTCCCGCCCGGGGAGCGCCATGATTTCGAATCGCGCCAGGGCAGCCAGTGCCTGGTGCTGGACACCACGGCGGCTGGCTGGGCGCGCTGCCCCGCCCAGCCTCGCCACCGAGACGTGACGTGGGCGCTCGCGCGCTACCTGGCAGCGTCACTGGGCGCGGGCCAGAAGCAGGCCGTGCAACTGGCACCGGCCCTGCTGCTGCACGCCTGGGGCACGGATACAGCCCGGCGCTACCGTCGCCCCGTGGACTGGGCGGCACTGGGCCGCTGGGCGCAGGCGCGCTGGCACCTGCCGCTGTCAGTGGCCGATCTGGCCGCGCAGGCCCATCTGAGCCCGACCCAGTTTGCCGCGCGCTGCCGCGAGGAAAATGGCGTCAGCGCCATGCACTGGCTGCGCGGCCAGCGCCTGCTGCATGCGCGGCTGCTGCGCGACGGAGGCCTGCCTGTGGCTGAAGCGGCACGCCGCTGCGGCTACCGGTCCCCATCGGCGCTGACGGCCGCCATGCGCCGCGAAGGCGCGCTGCACTGAGAACCGGCGCCGCGCGCTGCCAGACCGTCGTTTTGCGACGACGTGCGGCCGTAAAGTGCTTGCCATGCAAGCCTCTGCCAAAGCCAACCTCTACGCCCTGGGCGCGATTGCCCTGTGGGCCGTGCTGGCCTCGCTGGGCGTCACGCTGCGCCATGTGCCGCCTTTTCTGCTGACCGGCATTGCGCTGGTGATCGGCAGCCTGCCGGCCTGGCCGCTGGTGGCGCGCAACCCGCGGCTGTGGGCGATTGCGCCGTCCACGCTGGCGCTGGGCATCTACGGGTTGTTCGGCTTTCACTTTCTGCTGTTCATTGCGCTGCGCATCGCGCCGGCGGTGGAAGCCAACCTGATCAACTACCTGTGGCCGCTGTTCATCGTGGTGCTGGCACCCGTGTTCCTGCGGGGCGTGACGCTGCGCCCGGCGCATGTGGTGGCGGCGCTGGCGGGCTTTGCAGGCGCGGCCATCGCGATCCTGGGCGCGGGCGGCAGTGCGGGCAGCGGCTGGTCCTGGGGCTATCTGCCGGCGCTGGGGTCGGCTTTCATCTGGGCCAGCTATTCGCTGCTGACCCAGCGGGTGGCGGCCTTCCCCACCGCTGCCATCGGCCTGTTCGGGCTGGTGTCGGGCCTGCTGTCGCTGCTGTGCCATGTACTGCTGGAGCCGGCTGCCGCGCTGTCCGCGCGCGACTGGCTGCTGCTGGCCGCGATGGGCCTGGGGCCGCTGGGCGCCGCGTTCTTCCTGTGGGACCGGGCGCTCAAGCTGGGCGATGCCCGCCAGATCGGAATCCTGAGCTACATCACGCCGTTGGCATCCACCGCGCTGCTGCTGGCGGTGAGCGGGCGCGCGTTCAGCTGGAGTATCGGTCTTGCCGCGGTGATGATCATCGGCGCCGCCGTGCTGGGCACACGCACGCGCTGAGCCAGCGCTCTCAAGTGCCCATGGCCTGCGCCGGGTCCTCGGCCTGCAGGATGTTCTGCGCCCAGGGCGTCAGCCGCTGCGTATCGGCACGCAGCACCTCCTGCTTGACCGCCAGAATCTGCGCCGGGTGCATGGAAAAGCTGCGCAGCCCCAGGCCCAGCAGCAGCCGGGTCAGCGCGATGTCGCCGGCCATCTCACCGCACACGCTCACGCCCTTGCCCTGGGCGTTGCATTCGGCAATCGTCTCGGCCACCAGGCGCAGCACGGCGGGGTGCAGCGGGTCATACAGGTGCGCCACCGATTCGTCGGCCCGATCAATTGCCAGCGTGTACTGGATCAGGTCGTTGGTGCCGATGGACAGGAAGTCAAAGTACTTCAGGAAGGTCTTGAGCATCAGCGCCGCCGCAGGCACCTCGATCATCGCGCCCAGCTTGATGGGGCCGTAGGCGATGCCCTTGTTGTCCAGCTCGGCGCGGGCAAAGTCCACCAGCGCCACCGTGTGGCGGATTTCGCTGGCGTGCGCCAGCATGGGGATCAGCATGTTGACCTGCCCGTGCGCCGCCGCGCGCAGGATTGCGCGCAGCTGGTTCAGGAACATGCCCGGGTCGGCCAGACTCCAGCGGATGGCCCGCAGGCCCAGGGCCGGGTTCAGGTGGGCCGAGTCACGCTCGTTGCCGCCCAGCGGCTTGTCGGCGCCCACGTCGATGGTGCGGATGGTCACGGGCAGGCCCTGCATGCCTTCAACCGCACGCTTGTAGGCCTGGTACTGCTCTTCCTCGCCTGGCAGGTCGCCCTGGCGGCCCATGAACAGGAATTCGCTGCGAAACAGGCCCACGCCGACGGCGCCGGCATTGACGGCGGCCGCCGCGTCCTCGGGCAGTTCGATGTTGGCCAGCAGCTCGACCTTCTGCCCGTCCAGCGTGACGGCCGGCGTGTGCCGCAGCCGGGCCAGCCGGGTGCGCTCCAGCTCGCCCTGGCGCTGCTTGAAGCCGTACTCGGCCAGGATGATGGGCGAGGGGTCCACGATCATCACGCCCGCATCGCCGTCCACGATCAGCCAGTCGTCCTGGCGCACCAGCTGGCTGGCGCCGCGCGCGCCCACCACGGCTGGGATGTCCATGCTGCGCGCCACAATGGCCGTGTGCGATGTCTTGCCACCCACGTCCGTCACGAAGCCGGCAAACACGCTCTGCTTGAACTGCATCATGTCCGCGGGCGACAGGTCGTGTGCCACCAGCACCAGCGGCACGTCCAGGTTGTCGTCGTCCAGCAGCAGGTCCTGCTGGCGGGGCGATGACGGGCGCCTGTGACTGGACGGCGGCGCCACGGGTGACGCCACGCCCTTCATGTAACGCAGGATCCGCTCGACCACCTGCTCCAGGTCGGCCTTGCGCTCGCGCAGGTACTCGTCCTCCATCTCGTCGAACTGGCGCGCGATCACTTCCAGCTGGGTGGTCAGCGCCCATTCGGCGTTGTACAGGCGATCGGTGACCCAGTGCTTGACCCCGCTGATGAGCTCTTCGTCCTGCAGCAGCATCAAGTGCACGTCCAGCAGCGCGGCCAGCTCGTGCGGCGCTTCCTTGGGGCCCATGGTCGCAATGCTTTGCTGCAGGCGGTGGATTTCGTCCACGACGGCATTGCGCCCGGCCCGCACGCGGCCGATCTCGGCATCCACCTGTGACGGCTCGATGAAATAGTGAGCCACGTCCACGCGGCTGGACGCCACCAGCACCGCACGCCCAATGGCGATGCCGCGGGCGACTGCCAGACCGTGGACAGCGAAAGTCATGGTTTTGCCGCCGGGCCGTCCCAAGGCAAGACGCGGCCCCCCCGGGGGGCCGGGCGCCACACGCAGTGCGCGACCGTGGGGGCCAACATCACTCGCCTTCTCCGAATTTGTCGGCGATCAATGCCAGCAGCGCGTCCATGCACTCCTGCTCGCGGTCCCCATTGGTTTCTATGCTGACCTCGGTGCCGATGCCCGCGGCCAGCATCATCACGCCCATGATGCTCTTGGCGTTGACGCGGCGCTCGCCGCGGCTCATCCAGACTTCGCAGGGGTAGCTGCCCGCCAGCTTGGTGAGCTTGGCCGAGGCGCGGGCATGCAGGCCCAGCTTATTGCTGATGGTCGTGTGTGTCTTGATCATGTTTGCGTCTGGCCTGATTCTGCGGCGCGGTGATCGCCACCTGCATCACGCCCTGTGTGCCGCCCGCCACCGCGCGCGTCACCAGAGCGTCCAGTGATTCATGCCGGTAGCTTACGCTGCGCAGCAGCATGGGCAGGTTCACCCCGGCGATGAGTTTTGACCTGACGCCGTCCACCAGCTTCTGCGCCACGTTGCACGGCGTCGCGCCAAAGATGTCGGTCAGCACCAGCACGCCCTTGATGTCGGTGCCGCCGCCCAGCTGGGCCAGCATGATGCGCGCCGAACCCAGCGTCTCGTCGGGCGACACGTTGGGCTGCACATCCACCGCGCCCACGAACTGTTCGCAATCCGGAAATACATGCAAGGCACACTGGCGCAGCGCATGGGCCAGCGGGGCGTGGGCAATGATGAGGATCTTGTTCATGAATGCTCAAAGGACCGGCCGATTATCAGGTCTGGCCAGCAGGAAATAGCCGTACGACGCCATGCTGCAAGCCAGGAAGACCGCCATGGCGGCCCTGAATGCCTCCACGGTATCCATGCCGGCGGCGCCGAAAGCGTCCACCAGCAGGCCGATGCCCCACTGCACCACGAACACGCCCGCGAAGATCACCAGGTTGTAGGCCGACAGCGCCCGGCCCGCGAGCGCCGGCGCAAAGGCCATGCCCACCGCGGGCTGGGCCAGCGATACAAAAGTGCAGGTCATGCAGAACAGCGCCCATGCGCCTGCGCCGGCCCGGGGGCCCAGCGCAATGGTGGCCGCCAGCACCACGAAGCTCAGCGGCAGGCCCCAGGCGATCAGTCGCTCGGTGGTGTAGCCTCGGCGCGCCAGCAGGGGGTTCAGCAACCCCCAGCTCCAGAACGTGCACAGCATGGACACGTTGATCCAGAACAGGCCCTGTGCCGCATCCAGAGGGTCATACCCGGCCACCTTGACCATCCACGGCCCGGCCCACAATGTCTGCACGGCGATCATGCCGCCGTAGCTGAAAAAGCCGATGGGCGTCATGCGCCGGAAATATGCGTTGCGCCAGACGGCGGCGTAGCCTGCGTGGGCGTCCGGCCGGCCGGTCTGAGGGCCAGCTGGCGCAGCGGGTGTAACCGGCCAGCGCGGCACCTGCCAGGCGATCACGGCCATGGACAGCAGCACCGCCAGTGCCAGCCCCCAGAACAGCGGGCGCCAGCCCGCCAACGGCACCAGCCACTGCACCGGCAGCGTGGATGCCACCATGCCCAGCGACCCTGTCATGAGCATCCATGAATTGGCGCGCAGCTGGGCCGTGGGCTCGAACCACCGGCGAAAGCCCGTCAGGGGCGCCATCAGGCAGGCGCTGACGCCCACGCCGCACAGCACCCGGGCGGCCAGCAGGCCCGAAAAGCTGGTGGCCAGCGAAAACGCCAGGCAACCCGCCACCGCCACCCCCAAAAAAGCCAGGATCACCTTCTTGGGGCCATGGCGGTCCAGCCACGTCCCCAACGGCAGCTGCGTGGCGGCAAAGCCCAGGAAATAGCCGCCGGCCAGCAGCCCCAGGTCGCGCGCGTGCAGCGCGAACTCCTGCGTCAGCGTGGGCGACAGGGTGGCGGTGATGGCGCGCAGCAGCGCCGAGAAAAAATAGGCGAAGGCAAATGCCAGAAAAACCAGCACCGCCGCGCGGCGCGACAGCAGACCCGTGGCGTCCATGCTCATGGCAGCCGCAGCCCGCCGAAGAAGGTGTCGGCCACATCCGCGGGCAACCTGTCGGCATAGATCACGGCCTGGTACACCCGCGGGCCCTGGGAAAAATAAACCGCCTGGCTTTGCACCGGCTTGCCATCCGCGCGCTGGCCACTGGCGGACACCCGCGTTGCCGCCACACCGCCAGCCACGGCAAAGGCTTGCTGCACCGGCGTGCCCGCGCGCATGTTGGCCAGCGTGGCCGCACGCCATTGGGCGAGGGCCAACACGGCCTGGCCGGCGTCCGGGGCATCGGCAAACGCCACGGCGAACGTGGCGCCGCCCGCGTCGCAACCCAGCATGGTCAGGGAGGTGTCCCGGCCCGCCAGCGGCACCACGCGCGCGCCGCGATCGGGCTTGCACGGCAGCAGCACGGTCAGTGCGGTGGGTTCGGCCCGGACTTCACGCCAGTTCAGTTCGGGGCTGCACGCCGCCAGCGCCAGCAGGGTGGCCAGAAAAGGAAAACGCATCGGCCGCATTATCCGTTTCGCCTGAAAATGCTGCCCATGAACTCACTAGACGGCATCCGCATCCTCGACCTTTCCCGCGTGCTCGCGGGCCCCTGGTGCACCCAGACCCTGGCCGATCTGGGCGCTGACGTGATCAAGATCGAGCGGCCCGGCAGCGGCGACGACACCCGCACCTGGGGGCCGCCATTCCTGAAGGACAGCGATGGCAACGACACGGCCGAGGCCGCCTATTACCTGGGCGCCAACCGCAACAAGCGTTCGGTCACCTGCGACATCGCGCAGCCGGCGGGCCAGGCGCTGGTGCGCGACCTGGTAGCCCATTGCGACGTGTTTGTCGAGAACTTCAAGGTCGGCGACATGGCGCGCTACGGGCTGGACTATGCATCGCTGCGCGCGCTGAACCCGCGCCTGGTGTATTGCAGCGTGACCGGCTTCGGCCAGACCGGGCCCTACCGCGAGCGCGCGGGCTACGACTACGCCGTGCAGGGCATGGGCGGCCTGATGAGCGTGACCGGCGAGCGCGACGACATCGGTGGCGGCCCGCAGAAGGTGGGCGTGGCCGTGGCCGACCTGTTCACCGGCATGTACGCCACCGTGGCCATCCTGGCCGCGCTGCGCCACGCCGAGCGCACCGGCGAAGGCCAGTACGTGGACATGGCGCTGCTGGACACCCAGGTGGCCATGCTGGCCAACCTGGGCGCCAACTACCTGGTCAGCGGCAACGCACCGGGCCGCGCGGGCAACGCGCACCAGAACATCGTGCCCTATCAGGTGTTTGAGGTCGCGCCCGCCGCCGACAAAGCCAAGGACCACATCATCCTGGCCGTAGGCAATGACGGCCAGTACGCCAAGTTCTGCGCCGTGGCGGGGCGGCCCGACCTGGCCAGCGACCCGCGCTACGCAAAAAATCAGGACCGCGTGCGCAACCGGTCCGAGCTGGTACCTGCGCTTGAGGCCATCATGAAAACCCGCACCAAAGCCGACTGGCTGGCCGCGCTGGAAGCAGCCAAGGTACCCTGCGGCGCCATCAACAACCTGGCCGAGGTGTTTGCCGACCCGCAGGTCAACGAACGCGGCATGGTCACGCAATGGCCCCACCCGCTCAAGGACGGGCTGCGCCTGGTGGCCAGCCCGATGAAGCTCAGCGCCACGCCGGTGCGCACCGACCTGCCGCCTCCGCTGCTGGGCCAGCACACGCAGCAGGTGCTGCGCGACGTGCTGAACTACCCGGACGAAAAACTGTCTGAACTGAAGAAAGGCAAGGTCATCTGATGGCGAACTTCATCCTCGTGCATGGAGCGTGGCATGGCGCCTGGTGCTGGCGGCGCGTCAGCGACGCCCTGGTGCGCGCGGGCCACCGCGCCCATGCGGTGACGCTGACCGGGCTGGGCGAGCGCGCGCACCTGCTGTCCAGCACCATCACGCTGGAGACGCACATCAGCGACGTCATGAACGCCATCGAGGCGGAGGAGATGGGCGACGTGGTCCTGGCCGTGCATTCGTATGCCGGCATGCTGGGCACGGCCGTGGCTGACCGGATGGCAGGGCGGCTGAAGCATCTGGTCTATGTGGACGCGGTGGTGCCGCGCCCAGGCGAAAGCTGGAGCAGCACGCACGCCAGCACCACGCGGGAGGCACGGCTGGCCGCGGCACAGGCCTCGGCCCTGTTCAGCTTTCCGGCGCCCGACCCCGCCATCTTCGGCCTTGCGGATGCCGATTGCGAATGGGTCAGGCGCCGCCAGACACCGCACCCCGGGCACACTTACAGCGCACCGCTGGCGTTTGACGTGCGGCGCGTGGCTGCGGTGCCGCGCACCTTTGTCAACTGCAGCCAGCCGCCACTGGCCACCATCGACGCCATCCGCACGCGCGTGGTGGACCCGAACTTCTGGGACGGCGCCTGGCTGGCAGGCGGTGGCGCGCGTGTGGTGGAGCTCAAGACGGGCCATGACCCCATGGTGAGCGCGCCCCATGAATTGACCCAGCTGCTGCTCGATTGCACAGCGTGAGCCCATCAGCCGCCGCCACTTCAGCGTGGGGCTGGGGCCGCCTCGGCGACGTTGACGGCTGCCTGGGCGCGTACGGCCTGCAGGCCTTGCAGATCAGTGTGACGGGCGACCGCCGGCCAGTGCGGGACTTCGCGGGCGTGGCCATGCCGGACTTCCACGGCGCCTACCTGGACGCCGGGTTGGCAACCGCTTGCGGCAAGCTCACGCCCAGGCGCGCGAGCTGAGCGGGCTATTTCAGCGCGCCAAACACCTTTTTCAGCACCGCACTGCCGGTGCCCACCGGGTCCTGGCGGATCTTCTTTTCTTCCTCGCCGATCATCAGGTACAGCCCGTCCAGCGACTTGCCCGTGACGTACTGCTGGATGTTGGCGTCTTCCTTTTTCACCAGCCCAAACCCCGCCGCCTTGCCGGCCACGCGGTTGTATTTGTCGGCCAGGCCTACTTTTTCGGTGGCCTTCGTCACCACCGGCAGGAATTTGACGGCCAGCGGTTCGCGTGTTTTTTCGGCGAAGAAAGTCGTCACTGACGTATCGCCGCCAGCCAGTATGCGGCGCGCGTCGTTCACATTCATGGATTTCACGGCGTTCACCAGCAGGTCGCGGGCCATGGGCACAGCGGCCTCGGCGGCGCGGTTCATGGCCGTCACCAGCTCATCGACACGCTTGCCCTGCCCCAGGGATTTCAGGATTTTTGCGCCGTCTTCCAGAAATCCGGGCAAGGGAATCCGAACTTTCGGGTTGCCCAGGAATCCATCGGTCTTGCCCAGCAGGTTCACTGCCGCCAGCGCGCCTTTTTCCAGCGCGGTGCGCAGGCCCTGCGAAGCCTCGTTTTCGGTCAGGTCGTTGAGCGTGAGCGCATGGGCCTGGTGCAAGGCTGCCATCGCCAAGGCGCCCAGCGTGGTGGTGGCAGCGGAATTAAACTGGCGTCGGTCCATGGTCTAGCCCCTTGAAAATGAAAAAACCTGTTCTCTATGGTGCCGCAGCCGCGGTGGTTCTGGCAATCGCCGGGGCGGTATTTGTGGCCACCGGCAGCTCCGCCGCGCCGGAATCGACGTTCGTGTTGCTGGATGGCTCGCGCAAGACCACGGCGGACATGAAAGGCAAGGTCACGCTGGTCAATTTCTGGGCCACGAGCTGCACCACCTGCGTGGCCGAGATGCCCAAGCTCATGTCCACCTACGACAAGTACAAGGCGCGTGGCTACGACACCGTGGCCGTGGCCATGAGCTACGACCCGCCCAGCTACGTCGTCAACTACGCGCAGACCCGCAAGCTGCCGTTCCCGGTGGCCATCGACAACACCGGCGCGGTGGCCAAGGCCTGGGGCGACGTGCAGCTGACGCCCACCACCTTCGTGGTCAACCGGCGCGGCGACATCGTCAAGCGCTATGTGGGCGAGCCCGACTTTGCCGAGTTGCATCGCCTGATCGAAAAGCTGCTGGCCGAAGGCTGAGCCCGCCAGCCACAAAAAAAAGCCTGCCGGTGGGCTCGCCGGCAGGCTTTTTTTTTGGCTTTCAGGCAGCGGTTTATTGCGTGCGGTAGGCGTCGTGGCAGGCCTTGCAGGTACCGGCGGTGGCGCCAAAGGCGGTCTTCACGGCATCGAGGTTACCGGTCTTGGCGGCGGCGGCCAGCTTGGCGGACTCAGCCACCAGTTTGTCGGCGCCTTCCTTGAACTTGGCCTGCTCGGTCCAGATTTCGGCCTTGGCCTTGGTCGGGGCGCCCTTGTCGGTGCCGGCGCCGAAGCCTGCCCACGGCAGTTTGGCCATGTCGGCCACGATCTCGGCATTGTCGGCGGCCACCTTGGCATCGAACGGCACGCGGCCGTTGGCCATGGCGCCAATGCGGCCAAAGTGCTGCGCCATCACGAACAGCGAGCTCTGGCGGTATTTGATGGCGTCTTCCGGCTTGGCGAACTGGGCCGATGCCGGCGCGGCAACCGCGAGCGCTGCGGCAGCCAGGGTGAGCGATGCAATGATTTTCATGTTTGTGCTTCTCCGTGGGTAAAAAATGAAGTGCCCAGTCCGCCTGAGTATGCGTGAAGCGAAAAGTTCATCCGGAACTATTTGCCTCAGGGAATTTACTAATCGGTGGCGCCCATCATGGGCACAGCAAAATACAAGCCAATGACAGGCCGGGCACGGCCGCAGCACTTCATCAAAGAGGGATTCAAGATGGCAAACAAGATCCGGGTGTGGGACCTGCCCACACGCGTGTTTCACTGGGCCCTGGTGGTCTGCGTCCTGGGCCTGGTCGTCACCGGCAAGGTCGGCGGCGCATGGATCGACTGGCATGCCCGGCTGGGCTATGCCGTGCTGACCCTGCTGCTGTTCCGACTGGTCTGGGGCTTGGTGGGGGGGCGCTGGTCGCGCTTTTCCTCATTTATCTATGGCCCGTCCAGCGTCATCAATTACCTCAGGGGCCGCGCCCACCCCGATCACCTGATCGGCCACAACCCTCTAGGTGCGGGCTCGGTGTTTGCGATGCTGCTGGTGCTGCTCGCCCAGGTGGGCAGCGGGCTGGTGAGCGACGATGAGATCTCTTTTACAGGGCCATTGAACCGCTTTGTGTCCAGCGCCAATGGCCTGCTGGCCACCTGGTACCACAAGCAGGTAGGTCAATGGCTGATGATCGCGCTGGTGGTGTTGCACATTGCGGCCATCCTGTTCTACCTCTGGAAGAAAAAGGACAACCTCATCAAACCCATGCTCAGTGGCGACAAGCCCGGGGTTGCCGTGTCGTCCCGCGACGACGCCACTTCCCGGCTGGTGGCCACGGTGATTTTTGGCATTTGCGCTGCATTTGTGTACTGGCTTGTCACCATGAAGGCCTGAGTCCGGCGAAACATCTCGTAACATCAAGCTTGGGCGTCGTTTCACGGGATTTTTCATGGGCTGGTTGGGTTGGGTCGCGCGGCGCGCGCTGACCCTTGCGTTGCTCTTTCTGAGCGGTTGGGCCGTGGCACAGGTGTGCGCCGTGCCGCAGAACAACGGCGCAAACTTCACGTCGGCCGCGGGCCAGACGGTCAACGGCTATTTCACGCCCGCCAACGGCAGCTACAGCGCGGGCAGCCAGCCCACCATCGCACTGAGCGGCGGCCGCGGCTCCACCACCTGGGCGACGGGCGACCTCGCGCTCATCATTCAGATGCAGTGCGTGGACATGGACCGCACCGAGAGCGACACCTACGGCGACGGCGCAGCCGGCCGGCCGGCCCAGGGGTATCTGGAAACAACAGGCACCTGCAAGGTGGGCCAGTACGAGTACGTTCCGGCGGGCGCCGGAACCTCCGGCACCAGCTTTGTGGCTGGCGCCACGCTTCAGAACACCTATGTCCAGGCCAACCCGACAGCCACCACACCCCGGCGCAGCTTCCAGATCATCCGTGTGCCGCAGTACGGCAACCTGACGCTGGGCGGCACGCTGGCAGGCCTGGCCTGGAACGGCACGAACGGCGGTGTGCTGGCACTGGACGTGGCCAAGACCCTGGCCTTCAACGGGCAGACCATCGACATGGCAGCACGCGGTTTTCGCGGCGGCGGCGGGCGCCAGAGCACGGTCAACAGCAACAATCCGCAGCGCAGCCGTGAAGCGGATGGACTGGCCAACGCGTCCAAGGGCGAAGGCATCGCCGGTACGCCCCGCTACCTCTGGGTGGACGACAGCCCCTTCGACCGCGCCACCATCGTCGGCACTTTCGTGGACAGCTCCGCGCTGGGCTACGTGGGCTATCCCGGCACCGGTACCACGGCCGACTTCGACTTTGCCCGCGGCGCGCCGGGTAACGCGGGCGGCGGCGGCCAGTACTTTGACGGCAACTACCACAATGGCGGTGGCGGTGGCGGTGGAAACGGCGGCGCCGGGGGCCGCGGTGCATTTGGCTGGCGCGCGGCGGGATGGGGTACGGTGCTGAGCGACTACTCCAACATCGAGGCGGTCACAGGCCAGCACCTGGCAGCCTTTGGTGCGGGCGCCTTCGGTGGCGCCAGCGCAGCACGGCTGGTGCTGGGCGGCGGCGGCGGCGCGGGTGACCAGAACGGCAACTCCGGCGACACGAACGGCCCGCTGTCGCGCGGGCGCACCAGCGGCGCCACGGGCGGCGGGCTGGTAATGATCCGCGCGGGGAACCTGACGGGCAACGGCACGATCGACGTGCGCGGCGGATCGGCCAACGACCAGCCGCTCAACGACGCGGCAGGTGGCGGCGCTGGCGGGGGCAGCGCAGTGGTGATTTCGCCAAACTGGACCACAGGCGTGATCACGGTCAACGCCCAGGGCGGTCGCGGAGGCGATTCATGGCTGGGTGGCGGATCGGCGCACAGCGGCGGCGGCGGGGGCGGGGGTGGTGTGATCGTGCGCACCGGCGCCGTATCGGGCGACGTGAGCGGCGGCGCCAATGGACAGACCAATACCGCAGATGCGCCACCCGGGGGCGTGGACCATGGCGCGCTTCCCGGCAACTCGGGGGTCAACCTGCTGATCGCGGAATCCGCCGACCCGGTAAGCAATTCAGGATACAAGTGCCTGCCCCTGACCGACCTGTCGATGACCAAGATCGCCAGCACCAGCACCCTGTCGATCGGGCAAACCACGCTTTTTACATTGACCGTGGGCAATGCCGGGCCGCAGCAGGCCACGGCCGCCACCGTGATCGATGCGTTGCCCACCGGACTGGGCACGCTGAGTTTTGTGAGCGCCGCGGGTTCAAGCGGAGCCACCACGCTGACATCGGCCAGCATCAACGGCGCAACCACGTTCACGGGGACGGTGACCATCCCCGTCAACCAGACCCTCACGATTGTTTTGCGTGCGGTCGCCGCAGCCAACGGCGCGCCGGTCAATTACGCGACGGTCAACGCAGCGGCCAATGCCAGCGACACCAGCTTGTCCAACAACGTGGGCAGTGCCTCGGTGGTGATCGGCCCCAGCGCCGACCTGGCATCGACCAAGGTGGCCAGCACACCGTCGCTGGTGGTGGGCCAGACCACGACGTTCACGCTGACGTTCAGCAATGGCGGGCCCAGCGCAGTGACTGGCGCACGCATCACGGACACGTTGCCAACGGGGCTTGGAACCCTGACATACGTGTCTGCCACGACCGCCAGCGGGAGCACGCTGACCAGTCGCACGGTGGCCGGCAGCACCTTCACCGGCACGGCCACGCTGCCCGTGGGCAGCTCCTTGACCGTGGTGCTGCGGGCTGTGGCAGGCGCCATCGGCTCCGTAGTCAACACAGTGACCCTTGCGCCGCCTGCCGGCACCACCGATGTCAACCCCGCCAACAACACGGCCACCGCCGTGGTGAACATCGGTCCCCAGGCCGACCTGAGCATCAGCAAATCCGCCACGCCCACGATCATCCTTGTCGACCAGACCACGTCGTTCACCGTGACGGTGCGCAACCTGGGACCGAACACGGCCACCGGCGCGACCTTCAACGACACCTTGCCCTCCGGGCTGGCCGGCGTGACCATCACCGGCGTGACCACCGGTGGCGCGGGTGCCACCGTGACGGCGCGTACGTCGGTGTCGGCGCAGGCCAATGCCACCATGACGCTGCCACCTTTCACCAGCATCACTTTCACCTTGCGGGCCATTGCGGGCGGCGTGGGGGAACAGGTCAACGTTGCGTCCGTGACTGCACCAGTGGGTGTCATTGACCCGCTGCCCGGCAACAACACCGCATCGGCAACGGTCACGATCCCCGTCAGCACCAACCTCAGCGTATCAAAGACCAATACTGTGTCCAGCGTGGTGTCAGGGACCACCACCGTCTACGGCATCACCGTCAGCAACAACGGACCCAATGCCGCGGATGGCACCGTGCTGACCGATCCGTCCGCCACGGGGCTGAATTGTTCGGAGCTCAGCTGCACGGCGTCTGGCGGTGCCAGTTGCCCTGCCTCACCCACCATCGCTGGATTGCAAGGTGCGGGTCTGCTGTTGCCCACATTGCCAGCCAGTTCATCTGTGCTGATCCTGCTGACCTGCAGCGTCACTGCAACAGGGCTGTAAACTGCGCCAACGCCATGCCGATGCCAACGTCTTGGAAAAATCCCAGATCCAGCTGATAACAGCCGTGCAAGCCGAGCAGCTTGACGCCGCCCGTGACATTTTTCGGGAGTATGCGGCTGGCTTGGGTGTGGACTTGTGCTTCCAGTCGTTCGAT
The DNA here is from genome assembly GCA_050247515.1 of Ramlibacter sp. Taxonomy (GTDB): domain Bacteria; phylum Pseudomonadota; class Gammaproteobacteria; order Burkholderiales; family Burkholderiaceae_C; genus RAM1. Next base: position 132,576 of record JBFWUB010000005.1, read on the forward strand.
GCCGAACTTGCCAGCCTGCCCGGCGACTATGCGCCACCGCGCGGCACGCTCATCCTTGCGACCATCGAAGGCCAGGTGGCGGGCTGCGTCGCCCTGCGCCCGCTGGACAATGTGGACTACCCCAACGCCGCCGAGATGAAGCGCCTGTACGTGCGCAAGGCGTTTCGCGGCTTTGGCCTGGGCCGCCAGCTGGCGGAGGCCGTCATGGACGCGGCACGCCAGGCGGGGTATGCCAGCATCCTGCTGGATACGCTGGACGACATGGAAGCCGCCCGCGCCCTGTACGAGGATCTGGGATTCGAGGACATTCCGCCCTATTACCACAACCCCATCCCCGGGGCGCACTACCTGCGGGCCAGCCTGTAGCCCGCGGGCATGGGTCAGGCCTTGACCTGGGCCAGCAGCGTGGCCGCGTCGCTCACTTCGAACTTGCCGGGCGCCTCGACATTCAGGCTGGCCACCTTGCCGTCCTTCACGAGCATCGAGTAACGGTTGCTGCGCAGGCCCATGCCGCGGCCCGTCAGGTCCAGCGTCAGACCGGTGGCCTTGGCGAAATCGGCACTGCCGTCACCCAGCATGCGGACCTTGCCGCCGGTCTTCTGGTCGCGCGCCCAGGCGCCCATGACGAAGGCATCATTGACGCTGACGCACCAGATCTCGTCCACGCCCGCAGCCTTGAAGGCCTCGGCCTGCTCGACATAACCGGGCACATGCTTGGCCGAGCAGGTCGGCGTGAAGGCGCCCGGCAGTGCAAACAGTGCAATGGTCTTGCCGGCGGAGGCCTTGGCCACGTCCACCGGGTTGGGGCCAATGCTGCAGCCATTGCCTTCCACTTCGGAATATTCCATCAGGGTGGCGGCGGGAAGGGTGTCTCCGACTTTGATCATTCAGTGCTCCAGAAAAAGAAAAACGACCCACATTGTGGGCCGTTTTGGCGTGCGGCGGGCAAGCTGCTCGCGCAGCCCCCCGGAGCGTGGAGGATTTAGATCTCCGCGGCCTTTTCGACCAGGCGGGTGGCAACCCAGTTCTTGGTCTTGGAGATCGGGCGGCTCTCCGTGATCTCGATCACGTCGCCCGTGTGGTACTCGCTCTTTTCATCGTGTGCGTGGTACTTGCTCGACTTGGCAACAATCTTGCCGTAGAGCTCGTGCTTCACGCGGCGCTCGACCAGAACCGTCACGGTCTTGGCACGCTTGTCGCTGACCACCTTGCCGATCAAGGTGCGCTTGAGGGATTTTTTAGCTTCCGTCATGGTCACTCCTTAGACTTTCGATGCTTCGGCGGCCTGCTTTTCAGCGAGGATCGTCTTGGCACGGGCGATGTCGCGGCGCGTAACGCGCAGCGTGGCGGTGTTGTTCAGTTGTTGCGTGGCTTTTTGCATGCGTAGGCCAAAGTGGGCCTTTTGCAGCTCCTTGACCTCGGTTTGCAGGCCGGCAACGTCCTTTTGGCGCAGTTCAGCAGCTTTCATTTCTTCATTCTCCTGATTACTGGCCGATCATGCGGCTGACGAACGTGGTGCGCAGCGGCAGCTTGGCAGCTGCCAGCTTGAACGCCTCGCGAGCCAGCTCTTCAGGCACGCCAACGATCTCGAACACCACCTTGCCGGGCTGGATCTCAGCCACGTAGTACTCGGGGTTACCCTTGCCGTTACCCATACGCACTTCAGCAGGCTTGTGGGAAATCGGCTTGTCGGGGAACACACGGATCCAGATGCGGCCGCCACGCTTGACGTGACGGGAGATCGCGCGACGCGCGGCCTCGATCTGGCGGGCCGTCAGACGGCCACGGTCCGTGCACTTCAGGCCAAAGTCACCGAACGCAACCGAGTTGCCCCGGGTGGCGACGCCGGTGTTACGGCCCTTTTGCTCTTTGCGGTATTTGCGGCGAGCGGGTTGCAGCATGTTTATTCTCCTTTACCGTCGGCAGCGGGAGCGGCCGGCGCGGCAACCTTGCGGACGCGCTTAACGGTAGTTTTCGGTGCATCGGCACCTGTTGCTTCTGCGGGTTTGTCGCTGCCATCGGCGGGCGCCACATTGCCGGCACCAGCCGGGCGGCGCGGGCCACCACGGCGGTCACCTGCCGGACGGTCGCCCGGGCGTGCATCGCGACGCGGACCGCGCGGACGACGCTCTTCGTCGGGACGCGGGGTTTCGGCAACGGGCGCGTCGTTACGGCCTAGCGTGTCACCCTTGTAGACCCAGACCTTCACGCCGATCACGCCGTAGGTCGTCTTGGCTTCGGAAAAGCCATAGTCGATATCAGCGCGCAGGGTATGCAGCGGCACGCGGCCTTCGCGGTACCACTCAGTGCGGGCGATTTCGATGCCGTTCAGGCGGCCGGCGGACATGATCTTGATGCCTTGGGCGCCCAGACGCATGGCGTTCTGCATGGCGCGCTTCATGGCACGGCGGAACATGATGCGCTTCTCGAGCTGCTGCGTGATGCTGTCGGCAATCAGCTGGGCATCGATTTCGGGCTTGCGCACTTCCTCGATGTTCACCGCCACCGGCACGCCCAGGCGCTTGCCGAGCTCTTTCTTCAGCGCCTCAATGTCTTCGCCCTTCTTGCCGATCACCACGCCCGGACGTGCCGAGAAGATGGTGATGCGAGCGCTCTTGGCCGGACGCTCGATCAGCACGCGCGACACGGCGGCGTTCTTGAGCTTGGCCTTCAGGTACTCGCGCACCTTGATGTCTTCGGCCAGCATGCCGGCGAAGTCGCGGTTGCTTGCGTACCAGCGGCTGGCCCAGTTGCGGCTGACCGCCAGGCGGAAGCCAGTAGGATGGATTTTCTGTCCCATGTTTCTTCCAGGCCCTGTTAATTGCCGACCGTCACGTACACATGGCACGTGGGCTTGCTGATGCGGTTGCCGCGGCCTTTGGCGCGCGCGGTAAAGCGCTTGAGCGTGGCACCTTGCTCGACGTAGATGGTCTTGACCTTCAATTCGTCGATGTCGGCACCGTCGTTGTGCTCGGCGTTCGCAATGGCGGACTCCAGCACCTTCTTGATGATCACAGCCGCTTTTTTCTGGGTGAACTCCAGAACGTTCAGCGCTTGATCAACCTTCTTGCCGCGAATCAGATCGGCGACCAGACGGCCCTTGTCGACCGACAGACGGACGCCCCTGAGGACTGCACGTGTTTCCATGGTCATTCCTTACTTCTTCTGGACTTTTTTGTCCGCCGGGTGACCCTTGAAGGTGCGCGTCAGGGCGAATTCGCCCAGCTTGTGGCCCACCATCTGGTCAGTGATATAGACCGGCACATGCTGCTTGCCGTTGTGCACGGCGATCGTCAACCCGATGAACTCAGGCAGGATCATGGAGCGACGCGACCAGGTCTTGATCGGTTTCTTGTCCTTGGTGGTCACGGCCTTGTCAGCCTTGGCCACCAGGTGATGGTCAACAAACGGACCCTTTTTGAGAGAGCGAGTCATTTGTTACCCCTTACTTTTTGCGACGCGACACGATCATGACCTGCGTGCGCTTGTTGTTGCGGGTGCGGTAGCCCTTGGTCAGATTGCCCCACGGGTCGACTGCATGACGGCCCTCGCCGGTGCGGCCTTCGCCGCCGCCGTGCGGGTGGTCGATCGGGTTCATGGCAACGCCACGGACCGTCGGGCGGATGCCCATCCAGCGCTTCACACCGGCCTTGCCAAGCTGGCGCAGGCTGTGTTCTTCGTTGGCAACTTCGCCAATGGTGGCGCGGCACTCGATATGGATCTTGCGGACTTCACCAGAGCGCATGCGAACCTGTGCGTAGGTGCCTTCGCGAGCCAGCAGCGTGGCCGACGTACCGGCCGAACGGGCGATCTGTGCACCGGCACCGGGCTTGAGCTCGATGCAGTGGATGGTCGAACCCACCGGGATGTTGCGGATCGGAAGCGTGTTACCGGCGCGGATCGGTGCCTCGGCGCCGGACAGCAGCGAAGCGCCGACTTCCAGGCCACGCGGGGCGATGATGTAACGGCGCTCGCCGTCGGCATAGCACACCAGGGCGATGTGAGCCGTGCGGTTCGGGTCGTACTCAATGCGCTCAACCTTGGCCGGAATGCCGTCCTTGTTGCGAACGAAGTCCACAACACGGTAGTGGTGCTTGTGACCGCCGCCCTTGTGGCGGGTGGTGATGTGACCGTTGTTGTTGCGGCCCGACTTCTGGTGCTGGGGTTCCAGCAGAGGAGCGTAGGCTTCGCCCTTGTACAGGTGGTCACGCGTTACCTTCACCACGGCGCGCTGGCCGGGCGAGGTGGGTTTCATCTTGATGACTGCCATGATGTATTGCGCGCTTACGCGGCCTCCCCTGCAAGGTTCAGCTCTTGGCCCGGCTTGAGCATCACATAGGCCTTGCGAACGTTGTCGCGGCGACCATTGGATTTGCCGAAGCGCTTGGCCTTGCCCTTGGTGTTGACCACAGAGACGCCCTTGACCTCAACCTTGAACATCAATTCCACGGCGGCCTTGATTTCGGGTTTGGTGGCGTCCTGCAGCACCTTGAACGTCACTGCGTTGGACTTGTCGCCAACCATCGTTGCCTTTTCAGACACGATAGGGGCAACCAGAACCTGCATCAGACGGCCTTCGTCAAAAGTGCGTTGTGCGGGTGTGGGATTGACGCGGCTCATGCGAACATCTCCTTGAGCTTGTCGATGGCACCCTTGGTGACCAGCACCTTCTTGTAGTGCACCAGCGACAACGGATCGGCGTAACGGGGCTCGACGACGAGCACGTTCACCAGGTTGCGCGAGGCCAGGTACAGGTTTTCGTCGACTTCTTCAGCGATCACCAGCACCGACTCCAGGTTCATGGCCTTGAAGCGGGCAGCCAGCTGCTTGGTCTTGGGCGAATCCACCTTCATGGAATCGACCACGGCCAGGCGGCCCTCACGGGCCAGCTGCGAGAAGATGGACGCCATGCCGGCGCGGTACATCTTCTTGTTGATCTTCTGGGTGAAGTTTTCGTCCGGCATGTTCGGGAAGATGCGGCCACCCCCGCGCCACAGCGGCGAGGACGTCATACCGGCACGGGCGCGGCCCGTTCCTTTTTGCTTGAACGGCTTCTTGGTCGAGTGCTTGACCTGCTCGCGGTCCTTCTGGGCGCGGGTGCCCTGGCGGGCATTGGCCTGGAAAGCGACCACGATCTGGTGCACCAGATCTTCGTTGTATTCGCGGCCGAACACGGTCTCGGGGGCGTCGTACTTGGACGCGGCCTGACCTTGCTCGTTCAGGAGTTCAAGTTGCATTACTTCGCTCCCTTGTCAGCAGCTTGCGGCTTGGCCTTGACGGCCGGACGCACGGTCACGAAACCGCCCTTGGAGCCGGGAACGGCGCCCTTGATCAGCAGCAGCTGACGGGCTTCGTCGATGCGGATGACGTCCAGGTTCTGCGTGGTGACGGTGTCAACACCCAGATGGCCCGTCATGCGCTTGCCGGGGAACACGCGGCCGGGATCCTGCGCCATGCCGATCGAGCCGGGCACATTGTGCGATCGGCTGTTGCCGTGCGATGCGCGCTGCGAAGCCATGTGGTGACGCTTGATCGTGCCGGCGTAGCCCTTGCCGATGGTCGTGCCCTGCACGTCCACCTTCTGGCCCACCGTGAACAGATCGGCGACCGGCACGGCAGCACCGGCAGCGTACTTGGCTGCAGTGTCGGCGGTCACGCGGAATTCCTGGATGATTTCACCGGCCTGCACGCCCGCCTTGGCGAGGTGACCGGCTTGCGGCTTGGTCACGCGCGATGCTTTACGCGCGCCGAACGTCACCTGAAGGGCGACGTAGCCGTCGTTCTCTTGGGTTTTTACCTGGGTCACACGGTTGTTGGACACATCCACCACCGTGACAGGAACTGCGTCCCCATCATCGGTGAACAGACGCATCATGCCCACCTTGCGGCCCAGCAACCCGAGGGAGTTGCTCAGACTCATTTGTTTCTCCAAAACTTCCACCGCTGTCACTGCAATTGGCGACAGCGTTTTGACGTGAAAGAAGGTTAATAAAACTCCGCCACCTGCTGGCTGCTTGTGCAGCCAAAATGGGCAGAGCCTAAAATTATAACGCGGGCTGCCTTTTCAGGCAAGCCCGCGTCTTGATCGGCGAAAACCGGCTTACTGCAGCTTGATTTCCACGTCCACGCCTGCCGGCAGGTCCAGCTTCATCAGAGCGTCAACCGTCTTGTCGGTTGGATCCACGATGTCCATCAGGCGCTGGTGCGTGCGGATTTCGAACTGGTCACGGCTGGTCTTGTTGACGTGCGGTGAACGCAGGATGTCAAAACGCTTCATGCGTGTCGGCAGGGGCACCGGACCCTTGACGATGGCGCCGGTGCGCTTGGCGGTGTCAACGATTTCGGCGGCAGACTGGTCGATCAGCTTGTAGTCGAATGCCTTGAGGCGGATACGGATTTTTTGCTTGGTCGACATAGCTGTTACTCCATGATCTTGGCAACGACGCCCGAACCCACGGTCTTGCCGCCTTCGCGGATGGCAAAGCGCAGGCCTTCCTGCATGGCGATCGGGTTGATCAGCTTGACCGTGATGCTCACGTTGTCGCCAGGCATGACCATTTCCTTGCCTTCAGGCAGCTCGATCGCGCCCGTCACGTCCGTCGTGCGGAAGTAGAACTGCGGGCGGTAGTTGTTGAAGAACGGCGTGTGACGCCCGCCTTCGTCCTTGCTCAGCACGTACACCTCGGCCGTGAAGTGCGTGTGCGGCTTGATCGAGCCGGGCTTGCACAGCACCTGGCCGCGTTCGACGTCTTCACGCTTCGTGCCGCGCAGCAGGATACCCACGTTGTCGCCCGCCTGGCCCTGGTCCAGCAGCTTGCGGAACATTTCCACGCCCGTGCAGGTCGTCTTCTGCGTGGCCTTGATGCCCACGATTTCGATTTCTTCGCCGACTTTCACGACGCCGCGCTCCACGCGACCCGTCACCACCGTGCCGCGACCCGAGATCGAGAACACGTCTTCCACCGGCATCAGGAACGCGCCGTCCACCGCGCGCTCGGGCGTGGGGAAGTACGTGTCCATGGCTTCGGCCAGCTTCATGATGGCGCCTTCGCCCAGTTCACCCTTGTCGCCTTCCATGGCCAGCTTGGCGCTGCCGTGGATGATCGGGGTGTCGTCGCCCGGGAAGTCGTACTTGCTCAGCAGTTCGCGCACTTCCATTTCGACCAGTTCCAGCAGCTCCTTGTCGTCCACCATGTCGCACTTGTTCAGGAACACGATGATGTGCGGCACGCCCACCTGGCGGGCCAGCAGGATGTGCTCGCGCGTCTGGGGCATCGGGCCGTCCGCGGCCGAGCACACCAGGATGGCGCCGTCCATCTGGGCGGCACCCGTGATCATGTTCTTCACGTAGTCGGCGTGGCCCGGGCAGTCCACGTGCGCGTAGTGACGGTTGGCCGTCTCGTATTCCACGTGCGCGGTGTTGATCGTGATGCCGCGCGCCTTTTCTTCCGGCGCCGCATCGATCTGGTCGTAGGCCTTGGCTTCGCCGCCGAACTTGCTCGACAGCACCGTCGTGATCGCCGCCGTCAGCGTCGTCTTGCCATGGTCAACGTGACCAATCGTGCCCACGTTCACGTGCGGCTTGGTACGTTCGAATTTTCCTTTTGCCATTTTCTTTTCTCCAAAGAGCAAGCCCGTGTGAGGTTTAACGTCTGCATCACATCACCTTTCCCACCGCACGGGCACAGCGGGGTGTGTGATCGCAGACAGGTCTCTGATCAGTTACTTGGCACGGGCCGCCACAATAGCCTCGGCCACGTTGCGCGGTGCTTCAGAGTAGTGCTTGAACTCCATCGTGTAGGTGGCGCGACCTTGCGACATCGAGCGCAGCGTGGTCGAGTAACCGAACATTTCGGACAGCGGCACTTCGGCCTTGATCGCTTTGCCGCCACCGACCATGTCGTCCATGCCCTGCACCATGCCGCGACGGGACGACAGGTCGCCCATCACGTTGCCGGCGTAGTCCTCAGGCGTCTCCACCTCGACGGACATCATCGGCTCGAGGATGACCGGGGAAGCCTTCTTGCAGCCCTCCTTGAAGCCGAAGATGGCGGCCATCTTGAACGCCAGTTCGTTCGAGTCCACGTCGTGGTACGAACCGAAGTGCAGCGTGACCTTCACGTCGACCACCGGGTAGCCGGCCAGAACGCCTTGCGTGACGGCTTCGTTGATACCCTTTTCCACCGCGGGGATGAATTCGCGGGGCACAACGCCGCCCTTGATCGCATCGACGAACTCGACACCCTTGCCGGCTTCGTTCGGCTCGATCTTGAGCACCACGTGACCATACTGGCCCTTGCCGCCCGACTGGCGCACGAACTTGCCTTCGGCTTCCTCAACCGTCTTGCGGATGGTTTCGCGGTAGGCCACCTGCGGCTTGCCCACGTTGGCTTCCACGCCAAACTCGCGCTTCATGCGGTCAACGATGATTTCCAGGTGCAGTTCGCCCATGCCGCCGATGATGGTCTGGCCGGACTCTTCGTCGGTGTTCACGCGGAACGAGGGGTCCTCGTTGGCCAGGCGCGACAGGGCGATGCCCATCTTTTCCTGATCAGCCTTGGACTTGGGCTCCACTGCCTGGCGGATCACGGGCTCGGGGAACACCATGCGCTCCAGCGTGACGATGGCCGCCGGATCACACAGGGTTTCACCCGTGGTCACATCCTTCAGGCCCACGCAGGCAGCGATGTCGCCGGCGCGGATTTCTTCCACTTCCTGGCGGTTGTTGGCGTGCATCTGCACGATCCGGCCAATGCGCTCCTTCTTGCCGCGCACCGGGTTGTAAACCGTGTCGCCCTTGCTCAGCACGCCCGAATAGACACGCACGAAGGTCAGCTGGCCGACAAACGGGTCGGTCATGAGCTTGAACGCCAGCGCCGAGAACTTCTCGTTGTCGTCGGCCTTGCGGCTGGTTTCCTTCTCCTCTTCGTCCGTGCCGGTCACAGGCGGAATGTCCAGGGGCGAAGGCATGAGTTCGATCACGGCGTCCAGCATGCGCTGCACACCCTTGTTCTTGAACGCGGTGCCGCATAGCATGGGCTGGATTTCGCCGGCAATGGTGCGCGTGCGCAGGCCCTGGGTGATTTCCTCTTCGGACAGATCACCTTCTTCCAGGTACTTGTTCATCAGGTCCTCGGACGCCTCGGCGGCGGCCTCGACCATCTTCTCGCGCCATTCCTTGGCGGTCTCCGCCAGGTCTGCCGGGATGTCCTCGAAGGTGAACTTCATGCCCTGGGAAGCTTCGTCCCAGATGATGGCCTTCATCTTGCGCAGGTCCACCACGCCCTTGAAGTTTTCCTCGGCGCCGATCGGGATCACGATGGGCACGGGGTTGGCCTTCAGGCGCAGCTTCATCTGGTCCACGACCTTGAAGAAGTTGGCGCCGGTACGGTCCATCTTGTTGACGAACGCAAGGCGGGGCACCTTGTACTTGTTGGCCTGGCGCCAGACGGTTTCAGACTGGGGCTGCACGCCACCCACGGCGCAGTACACCATGCAGGCGCCGTCCAGCACGCGCATGGAACGCTCCACCTCGATGGTGAAGTCCACGTGGCCGGGGGTGTCGATGATGTTGATGCGATGCTCGGGGAAAGACATGTCCATGCCCTTCCAGAAGCAGGTAGTAGCAGCGGAGGTGATCGTGATGCCACGCTCCTGCTCCTGCTCCATCCAGTCCATGGTGGCGGCGCCGTCGTGCACTTCACCGATCTTGTGGTTCACGCCGGTGTAGAAAAGGATGCGCTCGGTGGTCGTCGTTTTGCCGGCATCAATGTGAGCCGAGATACCAATGTTGCGATAGCGCTCAATAGGCGTTTTGCGAGCCATGATGTTCTTTCGTTAAAACAGTACGGCCCGCTCGTGGCGGGCCCGCACTTCAGATGGGGACGATTCTTAGAAGCGGAAGTGGCTGAAGGCCTTGTTGGCCTCGGCCATACGGTGCACTTCGTCGCGCTTCTTCATGGCACCGCCACGGCCTTCCGTGGCTTCCATCAGTTCGTTGGCCAGACGCAGTGCCATCGACTTTTCGCCGCGCTTGCGGGCCGCTTCCTTGATCCAGCGCATGGACAGAGCCAGGCGGCGGACCGGGCGCACTTCAACGGGCACCTGATAGTTGGCGCCGCCGACGCGGCGGGATTTCACTTCAACCATGGGCTTCACGTTGTTGATGGCCATGGTGAAGGCTTCGACCGGGTCCTTGCCCGGGTTTTTCTTCTCGATGAAGTCGAGGGCACCGTAGATGATGCGCTCGGCAACAGCTTTTTTGCCGCCTTCCATGATCACGTTCATGAACTTGGAGAGCTCGACGTTGCCGAACTTGGGATCCGGCAGGATTTCACGTTTAGGGACTTCGCGACGACGTGGCATTTTTCACCTCTTTGCTTCAGTTGGCACCGTTTTGCGGATGCCGCGAGAGCCATTCAGGACTCCCACTTACTCGACCCAACAGCGGGTCACTACGCCGATACAGACCGCCACAGCCTGACCAGCACCTTGAAACTACGAAAAAACGAAAGCGCTTAGGCCTTCTTCGGGCGCTTGGCACCGTACTTGGAACGCGACTGCTTGCGGTCTTTCACGCCTTGCAGGTCCAGCGAGCCACGAACGATGTGGTAACGCACACCGGGCAAGTCCTTGACACGACCGCCGCGAACCAGCACCACGCTGTGTTCCTGCAGGTTGTGGCCTTCACCGCCGATGTAGGAAATGACTTCGAAGCCGTTGGTCAGGCGGACCTTGGCGACCTTGCGAAGGGCCGAGTTCGGCTTCTTCGGCGTCGTGGTGTACACGCGGGTACACACACCGCGACGCTGCGGTGAGTTCTGCATCGCAGGGCTTTTGGACTTGGTCTTTTCGACCTCGCGCCCCTGACGCACCAGTTGGTTGATGGTTGGCATTGAAAACGTCCCTAAAACGTCAAATGAATCGTCAAAATTTGAGAAACTTTTCCGCCCCAAAAGCGGAAAAGCCTTCCAGTATAGCCTTGCGCGGGGAATCCCGCAATGCAAGCGATCAAAAGTCAGTGGTCGCTTGCGTGGATTACTTGATCCAGAGCCGGATGCCGTCCCAGGCACGGCCCAGCAAACCAGCCTGGTCCACGCCTTCCAGGGCCACAAGGGGGATGTCCAGCACCGGCTGCTCGTTGGCCAGAACCTTCAGCGTGCCCACGGCCTGGCCCCTGGAAAAAGGCGCCACCAGCGGATCGGGACGAACCACCTGGGTCTTCAGGCGTCCGGCGGTTCCGGACGGCACCGCCACCACGATGGCGCTCGGACGGCCCAGCTTGACGGTGCTGGCGGCGCCTTTCCAGACTGGCGGCATGGCAACGGGCTGGTTGGCGTCAAACAGCTTGACCGCCTCAAACGCGGTGTAGCCCCAGTTCAGCAGCTTCTGGGATTCGTTGGCCCGGGCGTTCTCGCTGGCCGTGCCCAGCACGATGGACAGCAGGCGTCGCCCGCCCGGGGCCAGGTTGGGGTAGTCGCGGCGCGCCGTGGCAATCAGGCAGTAGCCCGCCGCCTCGGTGTGCCCGGTTTTCAGCCCGTCCACCGAAGGGTCACGGAACAGCAGCAGGTTGCGGTTGGTGTCGTTGGCCGCCGGCGTGCCTTCGTAGCGGTATTTTTTGATCGCGTAGTAGCTCATGTACTCGGGAAAATCCTGCATGAGCCGCGTCGCCAGGATGGACAGGTCGCGCGCGGTGGTGGTGTGGCCCGCTTCAGTCAGGCCTTCGGGGTTCCGGTAGCTGGTGGATTTCATTCCCAGCGCCTTGGCCTGCTCATTCATGAGCTGAACGAACCGCTCCACCGTGCCGCCCACGCCCTCGGCCAGCGCCACGGTCGCGTCGTTGCCCGACTGCACCACCATGCCCTTGATCAGATCGTCCACCGGCACTTTCATCTTCGGGTCGATGAACATGCGCGAACCTGGCATGCGCCAGGCGCGCTCGCTCACCGGCAGCGCCTGCTTGAGGTCAATCTTTTTGGCCCTGAGCGCGTCAAACACGAGGTACTGCGTCATCAGCTTGGTCAGCGACGCCGGTTCCACCGGTGAATCAATGTCCCTGGCCGCCAGCAGCTGGTTGGCTGTCAGGTCCATCAGCAGGTAGCTGCGGGCCGCGATTTCGGGGGGCTGGGGCGCCTGGGCCAAAGCGGCAGCACATAGCGTTGCCAGGAAGGGCGCGCACAGCGCCTGCAGAAAACGATTCATTCGGGAAGATTCAGGAACAGAGGTGGCGGACCACCAGATTTTTCAGAAGCGGCAATTGTCCGTGAAAGAAGTGCCCGCCCCCCGGCACAACCGTAACAGGCAGCGACTGCGGGCGCGCCCAGTCCATGACCGACGCAAGCGCCACGGTGTCGTCCTGCTCGCCGTGGACAACCAGCGCGCGGTCGTGGGCCTCAAGCGGCAGCGGCTGCACGTCAAAGCGCGACGCAGCGGTGCCCACCAGCACGATTTTGTCGATGGTGCGTTGCGGCCACAGCTGTGCGATGGCGCTGCACGTGACGTAGGCGCCGAACGAAAACCCGGCCAGCGCCAGCGGGCCTTGCGGCGCTACGGCCTGCACCACCTGCAGCAGGTCGCCCGCCTCGCCGGCGCCGCCGTCATGCACGCCGGCGCTGGCGCCCACGCCGCGAAAGTTGAAGCGCACCGCGGTCCATCCGCATTGGGTGAACGCGCGTGCCAGCGTCTGCACCACCTTGTTGTCCATGGTGCCGCCAAACAGGGGGTGGGGATGGGCGATCACGGCCACGCCCCTGGGTGGCACGTCGCCCGCCGGGTCATCGCGCAAGGCCTGCACGGCACCGGCGCCGCCAGCCAGCGTGAGCTTTTGCGTCTGCGCGTTCACGGCGTCAGCGGCCCAGATGCGCGGGCGTCACCAGGCGCTCCACGACCTTGCCGTTCTTCAGGTGTGATTCAACGATCTCGTCGATGTCGTTGCCGTCCACGTAGGTGTACCAGACCGCTTCGGGGTACACCACGGCCACCGGGCCGCCAGCACAGCGGTCCAGGCAACCGGCCTTGTTCACGCGCACCTTGCCGGGGCCGGCCAGGCCAGCCGCCTTGACCTGCGCCTTGCAGCGGTCAAACGCCTCCCTGGCGTGGTGGTTGGCGCAGCAATCTTCGCCGTTCTCGCGCTCGTTCAGGCAAAAGAAGATATGGCGGCCGTAGTAGGACTGGGAATGCGGATCTGTCATGGCAGGATTCTAGTTTTTGGGTTCGCGGCGTGACAGCCGCAGCAGCACATAGGCCAGCGCGGTGTAAGGCCAGAGCCAGCCCAGCCACTGCGCCAGGCCGTTGAAGCGGATGAAGCGTCCCTGCTCCCAGGTCTGCAATGTCTGGGTGAAATAGGCGCTGGCCGGCGCCTGGTTCAACAGGCTCAGATGCACTGCCAGCGCCAGCAGCAGCACCGCCGCGCAGCCCCGGCGCGGCAACGGCAGCGCCATCAGCGCCAGCACCAGGCTGGCCACCAGCCCCGCACGCACCGGCGCGCTCAGCCAGGCCCAGGCATGCACCGGGCCCCAGCTCAAGGCCGCGGACAGCGCCGTGGCCAGCACGCCGATGGCCAGCGCCGTCAGCATGACCAGCAGCCGACGCCCGGCGGTGCGCACCACGCAGTACGCCAGCAGGCAGGGGATCAGTGCGCCCAGCATCACGCACAGCAGCTCAACACCGGGCACCAGCGGCTGCAGCTCGATGTCACGCACGGGCATCCATTCCAGGAATGGCGTGTCTTCCAGCCACTCGGCCAGCGCGGCCTCCAGCCGCTCGAACACCTGCCCCAGCCCAAACGGTACCGACGCAGGAAACAGCAGTGCCGCCGGCCACAGCGCCAGCAGCACCAGCGCACCACGCGCGTCCTGCACGAACCAGCGATCCCGAAAGCGGCTCCAGCGGTCAATGGCGCCCAGACGCTCCAGCACCCATGCGATGGACGCGCCCAGCCATGCGCCCGCCACGTTCAGGGCCAGGTCCACGTTGGACGCCACCCGCACGGGCAGGTAGCTCTGCAGCATTTCCATGCCCAACGACAGGCCCAGCGCCGCTCCGGTGGCCAGCAGCACGGCGCGTACCTGGGTACCGCCGCCGCGGCGCATCGCGCTCAGTGCCAGCAGGAAGCCCAACGGGACGTAGCCCGCCACGTTGGCGGCCACGTCGAAACCGGTCCAGTATTTGGGCAGCGGGCTGGCCAGGAAGGCCCAGGGCGCAATGCCCTGGTCGCGCCAGCCTTCAAACGGGTACAGGCTGGCATACACCACCAGCACCATGTAGATGAGCGCCAGTGGCCAGGCGGATGTCTTGTGGGGCACTGCCGCGGCGTCCCGCTCAGAAGGGTTTGACCACCACCAGCACCACCGCCGCCAGCAGCAACAGCACCGGCGCCTCGTTGAACCAGCGGTACCAGCGATGGCCGTGCCGGTTGGTCCCGGCCACGAACTTGCGCAGCAGCACGGCACAGGCATGGTGGTAGCCAATGGCAAGCCCCACCACTACCAGCTTCGCATGCATCCAGCCATTGCCCGGGCCGCGCCCGATGCCGTAGCCCAGCCAGAGCCACAGGCCCAGCGCCAGCGCCGGCACGGCCAGCAAGGTGGTAAAGCGCAGCAGTTTGCGCGCCATGAGCAGCAGCCGGTCGCGTTCGGCAATGGATTCAGGCGCCACCATGGCCAGGTTCACAAAGATGCGCGGCAGGTAAAACAGGCCGGCAAACCAGCTCGCGACAAAAACAATGTGAAAGGCTTTGATCCAGAGCATGCGCCCGAGTGTAGTGGGGGCATTCCGGTCGGACCCAAAAAAAACCCCAGCACAGGGCTGGGGTGGGAAGCCTTTTTGCTGTCACACATTAAGGCACCCGCTCAGGGAGGAAAAGCGGGGAGCGGCGAACCGCCCACGGGTAATTTAACAAACCGGCCGGTCGGTTTCAAGGGGGAATGCGCCCTTTACCTGTCTGGAGCGTGACAGTTTTGGCAACGACGTACCATCAGACAGAACAGTTCCTGACAGCCGGTGCCGGACACGCCGCGCGGCGCGCTCCCACCCAATCAGGCACAATTTTCCCCATGAGCCTGCATGCCCCCTACCCCCTTGGCCGCCCCCGGCGGCTGCGCCGCGACGAATTCACCCGCAACCTCGTGCGCGAGCACGCCTTGACACCACACGACCTGATCTACCCCGTGTTCGTGCTGGACGGCCAGGGCCGGCGCGAAGCCGTGGCCTCCATGCCGGGCGTGGAGCGCCTGAGCCTGGACCTGCTGCTGCCCGTGGCTCAGGAGTGCGTGGACCTGGGCATCCCGGTGATGGCACTGTTCCCGGTGATCGACCCGGCGCTGAAAACCCCAGACGGCAAGGAGGCGCTGAACCCCGACGGCCTGGTGCCGCGCGTGGTGCGGGCGCTGAAAAAGGAGTTCCCCGGCCTGGGCGTGATGACCGACGTGGCGCTGGACCCTTTCACCAGCCACGGCCAGGACGGGCTGCTGGACGACACGGGCTACATCCTGAATGACGAAACGGTCGAAGTGCTGACCGGCCAGGCGCTGACGCAGGCGCAAGCGGGCGTGGACATCGTGGCGCCCAGCGACATGATGGACGGCAGGATTGGCGCAATTCGCGAGGCCCTGGAGGCCCGCAAGTTCATCCACACGCGCATCATGGCCTACAGCGCCAAATACGCCAGCGCCTTCTACGGCCCGTTTCGCGACGCGGTCGGCTCCGCCGGCAACCTGGGCAAGAGCAACAAGAAGGTCTACCAGATGGACCCGGGCAACACCGACGAAGCCTTGCGCGAAGTGGCCATGGACATCGCCGAAGGCGCGGACATGGTCATGGTCAAGCCCGGCATGCCCTACCTAGACGTGGTGCGCCGCGTGAAGGACGAGTTCCGCGTGCCGACCTTTGCCTACCAGGTCAGCGGCGAATACGCCATGCTCCAGGCCGCCGCGCACAACGGCTGGCTGGACCACGACGCCGTCATGCTGGAAAGCCTGCTGGCCTTCAAGCGGGCTGGCGCCGATGGCGTGCTGACCTACTTTGCGCGGGATGCCGCGCGACTGCTGCGCCGCTGACGTGCAGATCGTCGAATTCACCGCCGACAGCCTGCGTTTCGCCGACGCGGTGCCGCTGAGGGCGCCGCCGGACGGTTTTGTGTGGATCTTCCTGGACCGTGAAGAGTTTGAATCATCCCTGCCCCAGTTGCAGCAGGCCGCCCAGCAGCTGGGCGGCTCGGCCCTGCTGGACCTGCATTGCCAGGACCTGGGCAACGCCGCCCACCCCTCGCACTACGACTACACCTCGGTCTACGATCTGGTGATCTTCCGCCGGCTGGCCACCCAGCTGGAAACCCGGGCCGAGACCGAGCACGAAGCGGCCATCGCCGCGTACCACGGCCAGGGCGGCGCGCCGCGCAAGCGCATCGAAGGCCCGGCCGCGTTCAGCCGCATCAGCTCCCGCGCGGTCGGCTTTGTGGTGTTTGACCACCTGCTGGTCAGCGTGCACCCGCGCGGCTGCTACACGGCGCGCAGCTTCCTGGAGCGCTTTTTGTCGGACGCCAAGTTCAGCGTGGACGCCACGTCGGCGCGCAGCCGTCTGCCCAGCAGCCCGGCCGACCTGGTGCTGCGCATGGTCAACGTGATGGTGGACAGCTACCTGGACCTGCGCCGCGAGCTGACCCAGCAGCTGGAACACTGGCAGGCCGAGCTGCTCAAGCCCAATGCGCGCTTTTCCAACTGGAATTCGATCATGTCCGCGCGCAGCCAGCTGCATGTGCTGGAAGACCTGTGCGACGAACAGCATGACGCCATGCAGGAATGGCTGGACAGCCTGCGCGAGCAGCCTCTGACGTCATTCGCGGCGGACCCGCGCCTGGCACGGGCCCAGCAGGACCAGCTGGTTGCACGCGCGCGCGACGTCATCGAGCACATCCAGCGCGTGGTTCACCACGCGCGGCGGCTGGAACAGTCGGCGGAAACGGTGGTGCAGATCCACTTCAGCGCGCAGAGCAACCGCACCAACGACATCATGCGCACGCTCACCGCGCTCACGGCCATCTTCCTGCCGCTGAACCTGATTGCGGGTATCTTCGGAATGAACTTCGAGTTCATTCCGCTGATCCACCGCCAGGACGGCTTCTGGTGGGCCATGGCGTCGATGGCGCTGGTCAGCGCCGCGCTGGTGGTCGTGTTCTGGCGCAAACGCTACCTGGCACGCACCAGCAAACGCTGAGGCGCCAGGCAGGCCGCGCACTTACAGCACGTAGGTTTCGCCGTGGGAGATCTGGCCCAGGCGCAGCGCTTCTACAGCCTGCGCGCGCACCGTGGCGCGGTCGGTGGCGGAGTTCACCGGCGCGGCCACGCGCGAGCCGGCGGGTTCGGTGCTGCGGTTTTGCGACACGGCCGCGGCTTCCGCCTTGACTTCAGCGCGCGTGCGGCTGCCGTCGAACTGCACGGCGAACTGGGAGGCGTCAGCCTCGTCGGCATGGGCCACGGAGCCCAGCGCGGCAACAGCGGACAGGGCGGCAACGGCGAGGAATCTGGATGCGTTCATGATGGTTCTCTTTCAGAAGTTAAAACAGGCCAGACCATCTGGTCTTTCAGGTTTGCAGACACTGCTCTCCTGTGAGAAGCAGATGCGCATCAAGTTGCCGCTTTAAACAGCCCCAGAACGAACCAGTGCGTTTCGCCGCCGGAAACAATGGACACCCTCGAACTCATACGGACCTTTCGTGAAGTCGCCCAGCGCGGCAGCTTTTCCATGGCGGCGCGAACGCTGGATGTGTCCAAGGCCAACGTCAGCAAATACGTGGCCGAGCTGGAAACCCGCCTGGGCGTGCGCCTGCTCAACCGCACCACCCGCACCGTGAGCCTGACCGACGCCGGCAGCCTGTTGCTGGCACGCAGCACGCCGGTGATGGAAATGTTCGAGCTCACTCGGCTGGAGCTGCAGCAGCGCGCGCGCAAGCCCAGCGGGCGCGTGCGGCTGACCGCGCCGCACGGCCTGGCGCAGTTTGACCTGCCACGGCTGCTGGGCGAGTTCATGCGGACCTACCCTGAAGTCCACATCAGCCTGGACCTGAACAACCGCATGGTGGACATGGTGGACGAAGGCATCGATGTCGCGCTGCGGGTGGGCCGCATCCAGGACTCCACGCTGATCGTGCGCAAGCTCAAGCTGATTGACTTTGTGGTGTGCGCCACGCCCGCCTACTGGGACCAGCGCGGCCTGCCCGGGCACCCCGATGACCTGGCCGACCACGACGCGCTGACCTATTCGCTGCTGGGCAGCCAGGCCGAATGGCGCTTCGAGATCGACGGCCAGATCCAGAGCGTGCCCGTGCGCAGCCGCATGGATGCCACCGATGCCGGCCCGCTGGTCGGGCTGGCGCTGCTGGGCCTGGGCGCCGTGTGCCTGCCCCGCCCCATGGTGCAGCAGCACCTGGACAGCGGCGCGCTGGTGGCCACGCTGCAGGACTATTCGCCGCGCGACGTGTGGCTGTATGCCGCCTACACGCAACGCAGGCACAACAGCGCCGCGCTCAAGGCGCTGGTGGCCTTTCTGGAAACGAAGTGGCGCGAAGATTGACTAAACGAACGGCGGCGCCAGCTTCTCGTTGGCGAACACCCGCTGCACGGCGGGGCGCGCCAGCACCCGCTGCAGGTACGGCCCCAGATGAGGCCGTTCACGCGCCGGGGCTGCGCTGAAGTTGCGCGTCCAGCGGCACAGCGTGAACACATAGGCATCCAGCGCGGTGTAGTCCGCGCCCATGAACCAGGGCCCACCGTGGCCGACCAGGTGGGCGTCGAGCTGGTCAATCATGGCGCCGATCTTCTTCTGGGCGTTGGCCTTCAGCTCGGCCGCACCCGCGGCATTGCCCTCGTTCATCCAGCGCTCGCCGTAGAAGTAAATGATCAGGGCCGACTGCAGCGTGTTGGTCAGCCACATGAGCCATTTGTAGAAATGCGCGCGCTGCGCCGTGCCCAACGCGGGCGCAAGCGCCGCCTGCGGGTGCGTGTCACACAGGTGCAGCACGATGGCCGCCGTCTCGTACAGCACCAGGTCACCGTCGGTCAGGGCCGGCAGCAGGCCGTTGGGGTTGAGCTTGAGATAAGCGGGCGCCTTGTGGGCGTCCACCGCGCGGTCCACCAGCACGCGCTCGTAAGGCACGCCCAGCTCTTCGAGCAGGATGTGCGGGATCATCGCGGCGGTGCTGGGGTAGTAGTGCAGCTGGATCATGTCACTTCACTCCGAACAGACCGGCGCCGTTGTCCCACGCAATCTTCTTCGCCACATCGGCCGGCAGATCCCCCAGCCAGGCGCGGTAACCCTGCATGAGCTCGTCGTAATACTGCCAGCGCTGGTTGACCCAGGTATCGCTGCCGATCATGAAGCGGCCCGGGTACTTGAGCATGAGCGCGCGCCATTCCGGGCAGAGCTTGCCGCCGTCACAGGTCAGGCCCGGCCGGTAGGACAGCTCGCCCATGAGCAGCGGGTATTTCGTGAACAGTTCGTCCACCCGCGCCGCGCTGGCGCCGCCGATGCCGGTATGGGCCCAGATCAGGCGGGCCTTCTGGCCCTTGCTGGGGGTGCTGGCCATCAGCAGGTCAATCGCCACGTCGTCCACGTGCGCCAGCACCGCGAGGTTTTTCTCCTCGGCAAAGGCCATGAGCTTTTTCGCCACGTGGCCGTTGGCGTTGGCGCTGTCGTACAGGTGGAATTCACCAATGCCGCGGAACGGACCATTGGCCGTGCCGCGGGCGTATTCGGCCTGCACCATGTCGTAGATGGTGTCGTCGCGGAACCAGTTGTTGTAGTCGGCGCGGTTGCGGTACAGGCGGATGAACGGCACCACGGTCACGCCGGCCGCCCGCGTCTGGGGTGACGCGGCCAGCGCCTTGGTCCCGTCATTCGGCCGGCTGTTGGCCACGATGGCCTTGACGCCGTTGCGCTGCATGCGTGCCAGCACGTCGCTGAGCGGGTGCGGCCCGGCCTGCCCGTTCCACGCTTCTTCGTTGTAATGCAGGTGGGCATCAAACAACGGGCCGGTGTAGCCGCCGGTCTGGGCAGACGCGGCCACGCACAGCGTGGCCAGCAGCAGGGTCAGGGCGCGGCGCATGGCGTCAGCCCAGGTGCTGGTTGAAAAACGCGAGCGTGCGCTCGCGCGCCCGCTTTGCGGCCGCCGCGTCATACGAGCCGCGGTGGTCGCAGTTGAAACCGTGGTCGGCTTCGTACACATGCACGGTCACTTCGGGGTGCGCACCGGCGAACGCCTGAACGGTGTCCACCGGGATGTGCTTGTCACGGTCGCCGTAGTGGGCCAGCACCGGCACCCGGGGCTTGCGGGCCACTTCGGCCGCGATGGTGGTGGTGCCGCCACCGTAGTACGGCGCGGCCGCGCTCAGGCCCTGCAGCTCGCAGGCGGCACGCCAGGACAGCAGGCCACCGTAGCAGTAGCCCACGATACCGACCTTGCCGCCGTTACTGGCCTGGGCCGCATGGTCGATGGCCGCCTGCACGTCCTGCAGCACGCCGGGCGCGGGCAGCGCCTCTACGGCGGCCTTCAGCGCCGCGCCGGCCTGGATGTCCTCGGGGGTGTAGCCCAGCTCCACCTGGCGCTTGACGCGATCAAAGGTGGCGGGTGCCACCGCCAGGTAGCCGTCAGCCGCATAGCCATCAGCCACCGCGCGGATGTGCGCGTTGACGCCAAAGATTTCCTGCAGCACCACCACGGCGCCGCGTGGCTTGCCCGCAGGCTGCGCCACGTAGGCCGCAAAAGCGGTGCCGTCAGCGGCCTTGAGTTCGATGAATTGGCCCATGGATCAGGCTCCCTGGTTGTTGAGGTGGCGTTCGAGGAAGTCCAGGCGGTCCTGTCCCCAGAAGATCTCGCCGTTGACCACATAGCTTGGCGCGCCGAACACGCCCGCGTCAATGGCCTGGCGCGTGTTGGCTTCATACACTTCCTGCACGTCGGCACCGCGTGATTGCGCCAGGCGCTGCGCCGGCAGGTTGCATTCGGCCAGCAGCGCCGCCAGCGTGTCCGCGTCCGCCATGTTGCGCTGCTGCGCCCAGCAGGCGCGAAAGATGGCGCCGCTGATGGCCAACGCGGCGTCGGTGCCGTCATGCTGGTTCACCGTGATGATCAGCCGCGCCGCGTCATCCCCCGCCACCGGAAAGTACTGTGGCTGGATGTTCATCGGCAGGCCCAGGTGCTGCGAGAAGCGGCGCAACTCCACCAGCCGGTAGGCCTGGCGCTGCGGCGCGCGCTTGCCCAGCGGCAGCCCGCCCGACACCGAGAACACCGCCCCCAGGTCAGCGGGCAGCACGCGCACCGTGGCGCCCGCGGCGCGGGCGATGGTCACAAAGCGGTCGTGGCCCAGGTAGGTCCAGGGGCTTTGCGGTGCAAAGTAATAGTCGATGGTGGGGCTCAAGCCTGTCTCCTCAGTTGTGCGGATGGCGCCGGGCGCGCGGGGTGCTGTAATGCGGGTTGTAGCTTACCCACGGAAGCCCTGCAGGAGACAGGTTTTGGCCAAGACCGACAAGAAGACCGTTCTGATCACCGGCGCCAGCCGGGGCATTGGCGCCGCCACGGCGCTGCTGGCGGCACGCCATGGCTATGCCGTCGCCGTCAATTACACAGCCAATGCCCAGGCCGCCCAGGCCGTGGTGCACCAGATCAGCGCCGGCGGCGGCACCGCGCTGGCCGTGCAGGCCGACGTGGCCGACGAGGCCCAGGTGCTGGCGATGTTTGCCACCGTGGACGCGCAGTGGGGCCGGCTGGACGCGCTGGTCAACAACGCCGGGGTGGTGGACGTGACCAGCAGGGTGGAAGACATGAGCCTGGCGCGGCTGAAGCGCATGTTCGACATCAACATCCTGGGCTCGTTCCTGTGCGCGCGCGAGGCCGTGCGCCGCATGAGCACACGCCACGGCGGCAGGGGCGGCAGCATCGTCAATGTGTCCAGCGCCGCGGCGCGGCTGGGCGCGCCGGGCCAGTACGTGGACTACGCGGCGGCCAAGGGCGCCATCGATACCATGACCATTGGGCTGGCCAAGGAGGTCGGCGCCGAGGGCATCCGCGTCAACGCGGTGCGACCGGGGCTGATCGAGACCGACATCCATGCGTCCGGCGGACTGCCCCACCGCGTGCGCGACCTGGCCCACCAGGTGCCCATGCAGCGCGGCGGCACGGCCGACGAGGTGGCCCAGGCCATCGTGTGGCTGATGTCCGACGAGGCCAGCTACACCACCATGTCCCTTGTGGACGTCTCAGGAGGCCGCTGATGCCCGCACCGCACATCACCATCTACTGGGAAGACCTGGAGCCCGGCAGCACCATGGAACTGGGCAGCGTGACGCCCACCGCCCAGGAAATCATGCACTTTGCCCGGCAGTTTGACCCCCAGCCCTTTCACCTGGATGAAGCCGCCGGCAAGGCGTCCATCTTCGGCGGCCTGTGCGCCAGCGGCTGGCACACCTGCAGCCTGGCCATGCGCCTGATGGTGGACAACTTCCTGTGCCGCGCCGCCAGCATGGGCTCACCGGGGCTGGAGACGCTCAAATGGCTCAAGCCTGTGTATCCGGGCGACACGCTGAGCCTGCGCCACACCATCGTGGAGTCGCGCCCCTTGCGCAAGCGCGCCGACGTGGGCCTGGTGCGGACCACCTGGGAGATGTTCAACCAGGACGGTGACAAGGTGCTGCACATGGAAGGCTATGGCATGTTCCAGCGCCGTACGCCCGACCCCACCGTGCTGGCGCGGGAGCAGTGATGGATTTCAAGCCGCTGATCACGCTGCTGGCCATCGTGAACCCGCTGGCCATCGTGCCGTTTTTCATCCACTACACCCAGGGTTTCAGCCGCGCGCAGCGCCGCCGCACGATCGGGACGGCGTCGTTCAGCGCGTTCGTCGTCATTGCCACCAGCGCGCTGCTGGGCCTGAAGATCCTGGAGTTCTTCAGCATCTCGCTGGCGAGCTTCCAGGTCGGCGGCGGCATGTTGCTGCTCATCAGTTCGCTGAACATGCTCAATGCCCAGCCGGCCGAGGCCAAGCCCCACACCAACGAAATGGAAGAAGGCGCGGAGAAGGCCGCCATGGGCGCGAGCATTGCCGTGGTGCCGCTGACCATTCCGCTGCTGACGGGCCCGGCCACCATGTCCACCGTGGTGATCTACGCCGAGAAGGCCAAGACGTTCTGGCAGCTCGGCACGCTGGTGGGTTATGGCATCGTGATCGGCATTGCCACGGCCCTGTGCTTTGCGCTGGCCCAGCCGATCGCCCGCGTGCTCGGCAAAACGGGCATCAACGTCATGACGCGCCTGATGGGCCTGATCCTGGCGGCGCTGGCGGTGGAGGTGATGGCCGACGGGCTGCTCAAGCTGTTTCCGGCGCTCAGCCGCTGACCACCGGGCCCGCGCGCAGCTTCCTGACCAGCTGGTTGCTGGTGTTGCGCAGCCGCTGCGCCAGCAGCTGCGTGATTTTGACCAGCAGCTTGGCGCCCACGGCCGGGTGGTCGTGGATCAGCTGGCCCACGGCCGCGCGCGTGAGCACGGCGGCCTCTACCTCGTCCAGCGCGGTGCAGGTGGCGTAGCGCGGCTCGCCGTCCAGCATGGACATCTCGCCGATCACAGCGCCAGGGCGGATGACCGCCAGACGGGTGGTGTCGCCTGCCTCCTGGCTGTCGCTTTCGGCCCCGACCTTGCGTTTGGTCACGTCCACCGTGCCGGCCAGCAGCAGCATCATCCAGTCGTCCACCGTGCCTTCGGCGATCAGCACCTGGCCCGGGCCCGCGCGCACCAGTTGCATGGCCGCCCCCAGCACGTCGGCCT
This sequence comes from Ramlibacter sp., assembly GCA_050247515.1. GTDB lineage: Bacteria > Pseudomonadota > Gammaproteobacteria > Burkholderiales > Burkholderiaceae_C > RAM1. Next base: position 156,385 of record JBFWUB010000005.1, read on the forward strand.
CGGCTGCGGTGAAGTCCTGCAGCAGGGCCGATTCGCGCAGCAGCTCGGGCCGCTGCGACAGCGGCCCGCAGACCCCGGCAGGCGACAGCGCCGCAACAGGCAGGGGGCTCACGGCACCTGCTGCAGCCATTGGGACAGTTCCTCGGCGGCCGCGTCGGTGGCCGCGGCCAGGGCCCGCACGCCGCCCGGCGCGTCGGCGGTGGGCGCGGGGCGCTGCACGATCACCGCGCGCTGGGCCAGCAGTCTCTCACCCGACGGCGTGTTCTCGGCCAGCGTCGCGCGCAGCCGGATGACGCCGGCGCTTTGGGTGGGGGATTCAAACAGGTGGCTGAATTCCTCCAGCTCCAGGCGCAGCACGCGCGGGGCCGCGCCACCCGAGCGCAGCAGCGCGGCGCCCTCGCCGGTGTTCAGCACCACGCGCCGTTGCGACAGGTGTTCGCGCACGCGCTGGCGCACCAGCTGCGCGGGCGGGGCCGTCCAGCGGGCCTGGGCATAGGGGCGCAGCTGGTTGGCGTCCGCATACCCCAGCCGGTACAGCATGGCGCTGCTGTCCAGCGCACCGCCCGCGTCGATGTCGCCCAGCGCAATCGGGGGCAAGGGTGCGATGCGGGTGGCGGGTTGCACCTGCGTGGCGCCGGGGCCAAAGTCATACAGCATGGCGCGAACGGGCCGGTCAGGGCCCGCGCAGCCGGCCAGCAGCGCCAGGGCCAGCGCAAGCCCCCCTGCCACGGTGTGGTGTGGTTTCATCGGTTGCCTCCCTGGGGCGCCGCAAAGCCCGGCTCGCCGGGGCCGGGGTTGGCCGCGCCGTTGCCGAAGATCAGTGATTGCGGGTTGTCGTTGATGGCATTGGCCGCGCGGCTCAGCCGGCGCACCGCGCGCGAGGTTTCCTCGGTGGCCTGGTTGATGCGCGGCAGCGTGGCGGCGTTGAACGCATCGGCCGCCGCCGACAGCGCCTGCGTGCCTTCGGCCAGGCGGTCAATCGGGCCGTCCTTTTCATTGAGCCGGCGCGCCGTTTTGGCCACCTCGTCCACGGCCTGCCCGGCCTTGTCGGACGTGGCCTGCAGCGACTTCATGGTGGCGGAAGCCTCCTTCATCGTGGCGGTCGTCTCCTTCACCAGCGCGGGCACGTTCACCCGCTCCGGGCCCAGTTGGGCATCCAGCACCACCTGCATGCGCGCCGACAGCGCGGCCACGTTCTGCGTGGCCTGGGCCGCGCCTTCCAACGCGGTGGCGATGCGCTTCTGGTTGTCATCGGCCAGCAGCCTGTTCAGCTGCGCCGTGGCCTTTTCCACCTGATCGATGATGACCTCGCCGCGCTCGGCCAGCTTGCCAAACAGGCTGGGCTTGAGCGGGATGCGCGGCGGCTGGTCGTCGTTGTGCGCCAGCGGCGGCGCAGCCTTGCCGCCGTCGTCCAGCTGCACAAAGGCCAGGCCCGTCACGCCCTGGAAGTTCAGCTGGGCAAAGGTGGCCTGCGTCATGGGCGCGGCTTCGTCCACCTGCAGGCGCACCAGCACATTGCCGCGCTTTTGCGGGTCAAAGCCGATGGAGGCCACCTTGCCCACGTCCACCCCGCGGTAGCGCACCGGCGCCTGCGGCTGCAGGCCGCTGACGATTTCGCTGGTGGAGATTTCATACAGGTGGTATTCGCCCTGGTCGCGCGTGAGCCAGACGGCCAGCGCCGCCAGCAGGGCGCTGGCCACCAGCACGAAGATGCCGGCGGCCAGCGCATGGGATTTGTTTTCCATGGTGGTGCTCTCTTTCTAGACGGCAAACGGGTATTCGCGCAGCAGTTCCATCGCGCGCTGGCCCCGTTCGCCCAGGAAAAAATGGTGGATGAACGGGTGCTGGAACGCAATCACCTCCTTGGGCGGTCCGTTCACGATCACCTTGCGGTCGGCCAGCACGGCGATGCGGGTGCTCAGCTCGAACAGTGTGTCCAGGTCGTGCGTGACCATCACCACGGTCAGGCCCAGGTCGCGGTGCAGCGAACGCAGCAGCGTGACGAAGCTGTCCGAACTGTCCGGGTCCAGCCCGGCGGTGGGTTCGTCCAGCAGCAAAAGCGGCGGGTCCATGATGAGCGCGCGCGCCAGTGCCACGCGCTTGATCATGCCGCCCGACAGGTCGGCCGGCATCTTGTCGGCGTGTTCGGGGCCCAGGCCCACCATCTGCAGCTTGACCAGGGCCGCGTCGCGGATCAGCGCGGGCGGCAGCGTCTTGAGTTCGCGCAGCGGAAAGGCGATGTTGTCCAGCACGCTGAAGGCCGAGAACAGCGCCCCATGCTGGAACAGCATGCCCACGCGGCTGGCCGCGCCGCGCTCGCCCAGGCTGGCGGGCGCCTGGCCCAGCACGCTGATGCGCCCGCGCGAGGGCGACTCCAGCCCCAGGATCTGGCGCAGCAGCACCGTCTTGCCCGTGCCCGAGCCGCCCACGAGCGACAGCACCTCGCCGCGCTGCACGGAAAGATCAAGGTCCTGGTGCACGACGAAATTTCGCTCGGCCCCGGGGAATTCGGTCCACAGCCCACGGATCTCGATGACGTGGCCGTTGCCCGCTGTCATACGCCCACGTCCTTGAACAGGATGGCAAACAGCGCGTCGACCAGGATCACCGCGGTGATGGAGGTAACCACCGACGCCGTGGTGCCCTCGCCCAGGCTCTGGGTGTTGGGCTTGACGCGCAGGCCATAGTGGCAGCCGATCAGCGCGATCATCACGCCGAACACCACCGACTTGGCCGTGGCCAGGTACAGGTTGTTGATGCTGGCCGCCGCCGGCAGCGCGTTGAAGAAATACTGCGGCGTGATGCCCATGGACAGGTCGGCCGACAGCATGCCGCCGGCCAGTGCGGCCAGCGTGGTCCACACGCTGATCAGCGGCATGGCAATGGCCAGCGCCATCGCGCGCGGCATCACCAGGCGCCAGCTGTGCGATATGCCCATCACGCGCATGGCGTCAAGCTCGTCGGTCACGCGCATCACGCCGATCTGCGCGGTGATGGCCGAGCCCGAGCGCCCCGCGATCAGGATGGCCGCCAGCATGGGACCCAGCTCGCGGATCAGCGACACGCCCAGGATGTTGACGATGTAGGCGTCCGCGCCGAACTGCTTGAGCTGCTGCGACGTCAGGTAGGCCAGCACCACGCCGATCAGGAAGCCCACCAGGGCCGTGATGGGCAACGCCGTGGCGCCAATGCGGTACAGGTGGCCCGATACATCGCGCCAGGGGCCGTTGTGCGGCGCGCGCGCCAGGCGGCCCAGGTTGATCATCAGCTGGCCGATCAGCCGCACAAAGCCGCGCACATGGCGCCCGGCCAGCAGCACCAGGGCACCCAGCCCCAGGTAGCGTTCGGCCCAGGTCAGCCGCCCGCGCGGGGGCAGGTCCACCGTGAACCGGGCCACACGCTCCAGCACGGCGCGCTGGCCGGGCTCGGCGTCCAGCGCTTTCGGCCATTGGCGGCCCCAGTGGTTCCACAGCAATTGCGCGCCCAGGTGATCGATCTGCCCGGCCTCGCGCAGGTCCCAGACGGCGCCGGGCGGCGCGTCAGCCAGCGCCGCCACGGCGCTGTGGTACATCCGCGCGTCGGCAAAATGCCCCGCCGTCCAGACCCCCAGCACACGCAGGCTGGCGCCGTCGGCGGCGTCCTGCTTTTCGGTGCGGGGCGTGGATGGCTCCATCAGGAATGGGTCGGAGTGGGCGGGACTGCCATCGTAACCCGCAGCCCATGTACAGTGGTGCAGGAAGGCCGCCCGACGCGCGCGCCAGGAGACAACATGACCGACCCCACCCCTGTTGCCGAACTGCTGGTGCAGCAGCGCGGCCCCGTGCTGTGGCTCACCATAGATCGCGAGGCGCGCCGCAACGCCATGAGCCACGGGGTGCTGGCCGGCATGGCGCAGGCCATCACGGCGGCGCAAACGGACCGCAGCGTGCGCGCCATCGTGATCACCGGCACGGGCAGCAAGGCCTTTTGCGCGGGCGCCGACCTGCAGTCGGCCAACGCCTTCACCACCGACTATTCAGAGCCCCACGGCCACCTGGCGAAGCTGCTGCGCGTGGCGCGGGCCAGCCACGTGCCGCTGGTGGCCCGGGTGAACGGCGCGTGCATGGCCGGCGGCATGGGCCTGTTGTCCATGTGCGACATGGCCGTGGCGGCCCGCCATGCGGTGTTCGGCCTGCCGGAGGTGAAGGTGGGCGTGTTCCCCGCGCAGGTGCTCAGCGTGCTGCAGCATCTGATCCCGCGGCGCACGCTGGCCGAGATGTGCATCACCGGTGAGCCCATCACTTCGGAGCAGGCGCTGCAGTTCGGCCTGGTGAACTACGTGGATGACGATGCGGACGCCAGGCTGCAATGGCTGCTGGACCGCCTGCTGGACAAGTCCCCCGCCGCCATCCGCCGCGGCCTGTACACCATGAAGAAGATCGAGGCCATGGCGTTTGAGGAAAGCATGAGCTTCACCGAAAGCCAGATCGCCTTGTTCACGCTGACCGACGACGCAAAAGAAGGACAGGCCGCCTTCCAGCAAAAACGCAAACCCGAATGGAAAGGCCAGTGATGACCGGCAAAGTGATCCGCATCGGCGGCGCGAGCGGCTTCTGGGGCGACAGCAGCGTGGGCGCGCCACAGCTCGTGGCCGCGGGCGTGGACTACCTGGTGTTTGACTACCTGGCCGAGCTGACCATGTCCATCCTGGCGGCGGCACGGGGCAAGAACCCCGAGCTGGGCTATGCGACCGATTTCGTCACGGTCACCATGAAAGCCATCCTGAAAGACGTGGCCGCAAAGAACATTCGCGTCATCAGCAACGCGGGCGGCGTGAATCCGCAGGCCTGTGCGCAGGCCATCCGCACGCTGGCGGCCGAGCAGGGCGTGGCCGTGAAGGTGGCCGTGGTGCTGGGCGACGACGTGATGCCGCTGGTGGACGCGCTGCGCACTGAAGACGTGCGCGAACTGCAAAGCGGCACCCCGCTGCCCGCCAAAGTGCTCACCGCCAACGCCTACCTGGGCGCGCTGCCGGTGAAGCGGGCGCTCGATGCGGGCGCGCAGATCGTCATTACCGGGCGCTGCGTGGACAGCGCGGTGACGCTGGGCGCGCTGATGCATGACTTCGGCTGGGCGGCCGACGACTACCACCGCCTGGCCCAGGGCAGCCTGGCCGGCCACATCATTGAATGCGGCTGCCAGGCCACCGGCGGCCTGCACACCGACTGGGAGTCGGTGCCGGACTGGCCCAACATCGGCTACCCGGTGATCGAATGCCATGCCGACGGCCATTTTGTGGCCACCAAGCCCGCGGGCACGGGCGGGCTGGTCAACTGCGCCGTGATCGCCGAACAGATGCTGTATGAGATCGGCGACCCGCGCAGCTACCTGCTGCCGGATGTGGTGTGCGACTTCACCCAGGTCACGTTGCAACAGATTGGGGAACACCGCGTGGATGTGCGCGGCGCGCGTGGTCGCCCGCCAGGCCCGTCCTACAAGGTGTCGTCTACGTACATGGACGGCTTTCGCTGCACCGGCCAGCTCACCGTGGTGGGCACCGACGCCGCGCGCAAGGCGCGCCGCACCGGCGAGGCCATCCTGGCGCGCACCCGGGCGCTGTTCGCGCAGGCCGGCCTGCCCGACTACAGCCGCACCCACATCGAGGTGCTGGGCAGCGAGGCGGGCAACTTCGGCCCGCACGCGCAGACCGCCCAGGTGCGCGAGGCGGTGCTGCACCTGGCCGTGATGCACCCGCACAAGGCGGCGCTGGAGCTGTTTGCGCGAGAGATCGCGCCGGCGGGCACCAGCTGGGCCCCCGGCACCACGGGCGCGGCGGGGCGGCCCAGCCCGGCGCCCTGCATCCGGCAGTTTGCTTTTCTGCTGGACAAGCAGCGCCTGCAGCCGGTGGTGGACCTGGACGGCGTGCTGCATGCGGTGGACGTGCCGACGCAACTTTCCAGCCGCCCTGAGCCTGTTGAAGGGCTGCGGGCTGCGACAGGCTCTGGCCGAACGGCAGGTGCAAGCCCGGCGCAAACCGATGACAGCGTCGAAGTCCCGCTGATCCAGCTGGCCTGGGCACGCAGCGGCGACAAGGGCAATACCTCCAACATCGGCGTGATCGCGCGCCGGCCTGAATGGCTGCCGCTGCTGCGGGCGCAGCTCACGCCCGAACGGGTGGCCCAGTGGCTGGCGCATCTGGTGCAGGGGCCCGTCACGCGCCATGAGGTGCCCGGCATCCACGCCATGAACTTCGTGTGCGAGCAGGCGCTGGACGGCGGCGGCATGGCCAGCCTGCGCAACGACCCGCTGGGCAAGGGCATGGCGCAGATCCTGCTGACCCTGCCGGTGCGCGTGCGGGCTACAGACCTGTAGCCTCTACCGCGCAGGTCACCACAAACGCCAGGGTCGAACTCGCGTTGAAGGTGGGTGTGATGGTCAGGCCTGTGCTGGTCAGCGCCGCCACGGTTGGCGATGCCGGGCACGACGCCGCCCCGGCCAGCACCGAGCAGCTTACCGTGCCCGCCGTGCAGTTGAGCCCCGCGCCGGGCTGGTCCGTCACGATCGCGCCCGGCGCGCTGGACGGGCCCAAATTTGCCACGGTGAGCGTGTAACTCACGGTTGATCCCGTCAGCAACGAACCCGTGGGCGTACTGCTCTTGCTGATGGTCAGCGTGGCGGTGACGCAAGCCGGCGAGATGGTGGTGGTTGCCGTGCCGGTGTTGTTGGCGGTGACCAGCGCGCCCGTGGCCTGCTGGATCACCACGGTGTTCAGCTTGAAGCCGCTGTCGCCACAGACGGGCGACACCACGCCGCTCAGCGTGGGAAAGTTGGTGGCGGCCGCCCGGGGGAAGGCGGTGGCGGCCGGCAGGGTGCATACGGCGGTGGCCGTGCCGACGCAAGTCCAGCCGGTACCGGCGAAGGTGGTCGTCATGCGCATGCCGTCGGGCAAGGTGTCCGTCAAGGTCAGCGGTGACGCGCCAATGGCCGCACCAACAGCCGCCGCGTCGGCCAGCGGCGTCGCCTGTGTTGCGGCGAAGGTATAGGTACCCAGCGCACGCCCGTTGTTGCGCGGCGTCAGCGTGTAGCTGAAGGTGCTGCCCGCCGCTGCCGTGGCCGGTGCGGACTTGGTGATGCTCAGGTCGGCGAGCAACACCACGTCGTCATCGGCAGGCCCGGCCACCAGCCCGCTGTGATGGCTGCCGGGAATGGTGGTGGTGCCACCACTCTGAAAGCTGGTGTTGGATGAATAGGACAGCGTGTTGCGGTTGGCGTTCACATTGGTGGCCATGGCCACCATGCGGGCACCCGCTGCGTTGCGCGTCGGGTCCAGGTAGACCGCGCCAGCCGGGTTGTGATAGGTGCCCACGGTTGCTGTATCGGGAATCGTCACACCGAAGGTCACGCTGATGCTGCCGCCCTGAGGCACAAAAAAACCACCAAAGGTCACGCTGCCCTGCCCCGCCGTCGGCACGCGGCGGGGTGCAACGCCGGCGCCACGCAGCACCACGGCAGTGACCGAGGCGGCCAGCGTGGTGGAGTCCACGGGAAGCACTGGTGGCGAAGTGATCGCCGGAGGATTGGGCGCGTTGTGCGCGCCGGCGGCAAACGCCCCACCGGCCAGAGGCGGCGCAGGCGAATAGTCATAAACCGGCGCAGGCGCCGTTGTTCTGTAGACCCAGCCGGGGGGCAGGCTGGTGTCGAACAGGAACACGTTGGTCGCGGCGCCGCCGGTGTTGCGCACATTGATGGTGTAGGAAGCCGTGGCACCCGTGGTGGTGGTGATGAGCGGGGTGTTCGCGGTCTTGGTGACCGTGAGGTTGGGCAGACAGCGGGCACTGGCACCCGAGCCCGGCGGCAATACGCCTGAGCTGCCTGTCACCGCGGTACCCGCGGCGCCGGCAGCAGCCCGGTAATTTTTGGGGCTCAGGTTGCCGGCCGTGCCGCCGCAGCAGCCGTCCGTGCCGGGGGCGCCCCCGCTCACGTCAATGGTGGCGCCGGTAAAGCTGGTGGCCACGTAGCCGCCACCACCACCACCGCCCGGCCCGTGATTGAAATAGTTGGAGTTGCCGCCGATGCCGCCAAATGCGTTGATGGCCAGATTGGCAACGGCGCCCGTGCCCGGCACATCCATGATCACCGTGCCGCCGCCACCGCCACCACCGGCGGCGTCCGTCGCGCCAACAGGGTTCTTGTTGTACGAGCGGATGCCCTGCGCATTGATGGTGCTGGCCGCGCTGACCACCAGCGTGCCGGCCCGGATCATCACAATGCCGCCGCCCGGCGCACCCGACGAAGTGACCGAGCCCGAGGCGCCGTTGGCCGTGGCCACGTTGGTCGGCGGGAACGTCGTGATGCTGTCCGCCGTGCCGTTGTTGGAGCCACCTGCGCCGCCGCCGCCGCCCAGAAAGATCTTGGCCGTGACATTGGGCGACAGGCCGGCGCCGCCGCGCCCGCCCGCGTCAAAGCCGCCTATGCCGGAACCGGCGGCGGAGGTGGGGTTGTTGTACGTGGCGTTGGGGTTGTCGTTCTGGTTCCATGAATTGCCGCCAATCCCGCCGGTGCCGCCATTGGCGCCGCCGCCGCCGCCCGCATTCAGGCCGTTGGTTTGCGACGGTGGCTGGCCGTCGTTGCCGCCGCCGCCAGCGTTGCCTTGAGCCCCCTGACCGCAGGAGCCCGCCGGATAGCCCTGCCCCGCGTTGAACAGCTGCCCGGCGGCGTCATAGGTCAGCGTGCCGCCGGCGGTTGCCGTGATGTTGTAGCCGAACACCTGCTGGGGAATGCCTTCGGTTCCCTCCCCCTTGAACGCACCGTTCAGAGTGGCGGGTGTGCAGGCGTAGTCGGCGTCAAACGGCGTGCCCCCGGCGCGGTTTTGTCCACTGTTGACGCCGCGCCCGCCGCGAAAGCCCTTGCCCAGCGCGTTGATGGTCACGCCGTTCATCGTCAGCGCGCCGGCCACGTCCACCGCATAGACGCCGCCGGTGCCAAACCCGTTCGTGGGCTCCACATACCAGGGCAGCACATCGATCGTGCCCGAGATGGTCGCGGCTGAATATTGCGGCACGCGCACCACCTGGTAAGTGCGGATGGTGCCGGCAGACACACTCTGCGCGTAGGAGTTCTGCAGCGGCGCGCCCAGCTGGATGGTGGCCCCCACACCACCGCCCACGGTCACAACGGCGTATTCGTAGTTGCCTTCCAGCGAGCCGCTGGAGTCCTGCATCTGGATGATGAGCACCAGGTCGCCCGCCAGGAGCGTGGTGGTGGCGCCGCGATTGGCATTGGTTCCCGTGGCCAGGGTCAGGGAGCTTGCGCCCGCGGCCGGGCTGCCGGTACCGGCGAAATAGCTGTTGGGTTCAAAGCTTGCCGTCGTGACAAGGCCTTGATGCCCGGGAACGCCGCAAACCTGCGCATGCAAAACGGTGGTGGCAGCGCACAGCACGCTGGTCACCACCAGCGCGCCCAGGCGCAGCCATTTCCCCACGACCCATCTGTCCATCAACATCGCAATGACCCAAGGCTCTCGGCGCCCTTTTTTGGCTCGCCATTTCTGCTTTATTCGCTGTGGACCATTGTCACTCAGGCGTGCGCACTTCAAAACCTGAACGAAAGCATTCACGCAGGTGATCCACCAGGCACTGCACCGCGCGCGGCACCTGCGGGGCCCAGGGGCGGATGGCGTACAGCCGGTCGCCAAAAAAGCCCTGCGGGCGCCAGCGCGGCAACACCTGCACCAGACGCCGCGGGTCCAGGTGCGCCGCCGCGCTGAAATCCGGCAGCAGGCCCAGGCCCAGGCCGCCGAGCACCGCGTCGCGCAGCACCTCGCTGTTGTTGGCGCGCAGCGGGCCGTTCACCGGCACCACCACCTGCTCGGCTTTTTTTCGCACGCCCTCGCGCACAAACGACCAGCTCTGGCTGCCGCCGTCGCGCAGGTACAGCAGGCACTGGTGGGCCGCCAGCTGCGACGGATGGTCCGGCGTGCCGTGCTGGCGCACATAGGCAGGGCTTGCCACCAGCAGCGAGCGCGACGCGCACAGCGCCCAGGCCACGTGCGTGTCGGGCGGCGCCTGCGTGTGGCGGATGGCCAGGTCAAAGCCCTCCTGCACCAGATTGACGAAGCGGTCGCTCAGGTCCAGCTCGATGCGGATTTCGGGGTAGCGCTTGAGGAAGGCGGCCAGCGTGGGCGCCACATGCTGGCGCCCCAGCGCCACCGGCGCCGTCACGCGCAACAGCCCGCGCGGCGAGCCGGCCAGGTCGCGCACGCCGGCAAAACTCTGCTCGATGCGCTCGAACGCGGCCTGGGTTTCCGACACCAGTTGCAGGCCCGCCTCGGTCAGCCCGACCGATCGCGTGGTGCGCCGCACCAGCGGCACGCCCGCGGCGCGCTCCAGCTCGCCGATGCGGGTGCTGGCCGACGCCTTGGAGATGCCCAGACGGCGCGCAGCCTGGGTGTAGCTGCGCGTCTGCGCCAGCACGCCCAGCAGGTGGAGGTCGGAGAAAGCAGTTGCCATTTGCAGCCCCATATTGTTCAGTTCAATGAACAATGTAATCAGTAAACCCGTATTCCCAAAGCGCGGTGACGGGCATAGACTGGCGGCCTTGCATTGCAGCCACCTCAAGGAAGCACCATGAACGCCCCCGACCTGACCCGCCCCGCCGCCGCCGTGGCCTCCATCGAACACTGGATCAACGGGCGCGTGGTGCCCGGCCAGAGCGGCCGGCGCGCCGATGTGTTCAACCCCGCCACCGGCGCCGTGACCGGCCAGGTGGCGCTGGCCAACAACGCCGAGGTGTCCGCCGCCGTGGCCGCCGCGCAGGCGGCCTTCCCGGCCTGGGCCGACACGCCGCCGATCCGCCGCGCGCGCGTGATGTTCAAGTTCCTGGAACTGCTGAACCAGGAGCGTGACACGCTGGCGCATGCCATCACCGCCGAGCACGGCAAGGTGTTCACCGACGCGCAGGGCGAGGTCACGCGCGGCATCGACATCGTCGAATTCGCCTGCGGCATCCCGCAGCTGCTCAAGGGCGACTACACCGACCAGGTCTCCACCGGCATCGACAACTGGACGCTGCGCCAGCCGCTGGGCGTGGTGGCCGGCATCACGCCGTTCAATTTCCCGGTGATGGTGCCGATGTGGATGTACCCGGTGGCCATTGCCGCGGGCAACTGCTTCGTGCTCAAGCCCAGCCCCATCGACCCCAGCGCGAGCCTGATGATGGCCGACCTGCTGAAACGCGCGGGCCTGCCCGACGGCGTGTTCAACGTGGTGCAGGGCGACAAGGAAGCCGTGGACGCACTGCTGGTGCACCCGGACGTGAAGGCCGTGAGCTTTGTGGGCTCCACGCCGATTGCGAATTACATCTACGAGACCGGCGCGAAGCACGGCAAGCGCGTGCAGGCCCTGGGCGGCGCCAAGAACCACATGGTGGTCATGCCCGACGCCGATCTGGAGCAGACCGTGGACGCACTGATCGGCAGCGCCTATGGATCCGCCGGCGAGCGCTGCATGGCGATCAGCGTGGCGGTGATGGTGGGCGACGTGGCCGACAAGCTGGTGCCCATGCTGGCCGAGCGCGCCAAAACGCTGAAGGTGAAAAACGGCACCGAGCTGGACGCCGAGATGGGCCCCATCGTGACCAGCGCGGCGTACCAGCGCATCACCGGCTACATCGAGCAGGGCGTGAAGGAAGGCGCAAAGCTCATCGTGGACGGCCGCGAATTCAAGGGCGCGAGCGCCGGCAAGGGCTGCGACAACGGTTTCTGGCTGGGCGGCGCGCTGTTTGACCACGTGACGCCGGACATGAAAATCTACAAGGAAGAAATCTTCGGCCCGGTGCTGTCATGCGTGCGGGTGCACGACCTGAAGGAAGCGGTGAACCTGATCAACGCGCACGAGTTCGGCAACGGCGTGAGCTGCTTCACGCGCGACGGCAATGTGGCGCGCGAATTCAGCCGCCACATCCAGGTGGGCATGGTGGGCATCAACGTGCCCATTCCGGTGCCCATGGCGTGGCACGGCTTTGGCGGCTGGAAGAAGTCGCTCTTTGGTGACATGCACGCTTATGGCGAAGAAGGTGTGCGGTTCTATACCAGGCAGAAGTCGATCATGCAGCGCTGGCCGGAGAGTATTGGCAAGGGCGCTGAATTTGTGATGCCTACCGCCAAGTAGACCTTGTTGTCCTGTTACTTCACTCGCGGGGTTCGCGGCGGGCGGTATGCGGCGGGGCTCATGCTGCGGTGGTTTTTGCTGCGCAAAAACTCCGCTGCGATGCCCGATCCCGGGCGCGCCCAGTGGTGGCGCACCAGCCCTAGCTCTGCAAAGCCACGCCTGCGGCGCACGGGCCTGGGGGCGCCTCTGTGACGCCGAGCAGCGCAGGGGTGAGTGTCGGCGCGCGTGAGCGCGCTTCGTGCTCTGACTCACCGCACCTGTCCGAGCGCAGCGCGCAGCGCGTAGCGAGTTGTGCGGTGCGACCGATCCCTGAGCAGCACAGGGGAGTCGCCGCAGGCGATCGTCACAGTGAAGCCCCCAGGCCCGTGCGCCGCAGGCGTGGCTTTGCCGCGAGGTAAGGGCACGGAAAGCAACGCCATACAAACTACCGGCGAAAACAACAACGAGACAGACACCATGAGCGAGACAAGCTTCGACTACATCATCATTGGTGGCGGCACGGCCGGCTGCCTGCTGGCCAACCGGCTGAGTGCCGATGCCAGCAAGCGCGTGCTGCTGATCGAGGCGGGGCGCAAGGACGACTACCACTGGATCCATATTCCCGTGGGTTACCTGTACTGCATTGGCAACCCGCGCACCGACTGGCTGTACAAGACCGAGCCCGACGCCGGCCTGAACGGGCGCACGCTGCGCTACCCGCGCGGCAAGACACTGGGCGGGTGCAGCAGCATCAACGGCATGATCTACATGCGCGGCCAGGCGCGCGACTACGACCAGTGGGCGCAACTGACCGGCGACGCCAGCTGGGCCTGGGACAACTGCCTGCCCGACTTCAAGCGCCACGAAGACCATTACAAGGGCGCCGACGCCCTGCACGGCGCCGGCGGCGAATGGCGCGTGGAGCGCCAGCGCCTGCGCTGGGACATCCTGGACGCATTTGCCCAGGCGGCGCAGCAAGCCGGCATACCGCACAGCGAGGACTTCAACCGCGGCGACAACGAAGGCGTGGGCTACTTCCAGGTCAACCAGAAAAACGGCTGGCGCTGGAACACGGCCAAGGCCTTCCTGCGGCCCACCTGCTATGCGCGGCCCAACTTTGAAATGTGGACCTCGGCGCAGGTGACCCGGCTCGTCATTGAAACGCAGCCCGACGGCAGCCGCCGCTGCACCGGCGCCCAGGTGTGGACTGGCAACGGCATGACCACCGCCAGCGCCGCGCGCGAGGTGATCCTGTGCGCGGGCAGCATTGGCTCGCCGCAGATCCTGCAGCTGTCAGGCATCGGGCCTGCGGACTTGCTGAAAAAGCATGGCATCGACGTGGTGAGCGACCTGCCCGGCGTGGGCGCCAACCTGCAGGACCACCTGCAGATCCGTGCCGTGTTCAAGGTGCAGGGCGTGCCCACGCTGAACACCATGGCCAACACGCTGTGGGGCAAGGCAAAGATCGGGCTGGAATACGCGCTCAGGCGCAGCGGGCCCATGAGCATGGCGCCGTCGCAGCTGGGCGCGTTCACCCGCAGCTCGCCCGACCAGCCCTGGGCCAACATTGAATACCACGTGCAACCGCTCAGCCTGGACGCCTTTGGCGAGCCGCTGCACACCGTGCCCGCGTTCACCGCCAGCGTGTGCAACCTCAACCCCACCAGCCGGGGCACGGTTACGATCCGCAGCGCGAAGTTCGACGACGCGCCGGCCATCGCGCCCAACTACCTCAGCACCGACGAGGACCGCAAGGTGGCCGCCGATTCACTGCGCGTCACGCGGCGCATCGTGGCGCAACCGGCACTGGCGAAGTTCAAACCCCAGGAATGGAAGCCGGGTACGCAGTTCCAGAGCGACGAAGACCTGGCCCGGCTGGCCGGCGACATCGCCACCACGATCTTTCACCCGGTGGGCACCACCAAAATGGGCCGGGACGACGACCCGATGGCGGTGCTTGATTCACGGATGCGCGTGCGCGACGGTCAAGGCGGCCTGATTGGCGGGCTGCGCGTGGTGGACGCGGGCGCCATGCCCACCATCACCAGCGGCAACACCAATTCGCCCACGCTGATGATGGCCGAGAAGGCTGCGGGCTGGATCCGCGCCGCGGCGCGCGCGGCGTGATCCGCCCTTAACGGATGCCGCCCACGTAGCGCGGCGCGTTGGGGTCACGCGGCTTGGCGTCACGCCCGAAGGTGGAGTCGGCAAAGCCCGATTCGCCAAACACCGAATTCAGAAAGCCGCTGGCATGCTCGGGCGCGGGCGCGGGTTGCTCCACCAGCGGCGCTGGCGCCGTGGCCACCGGGGCCGCCGCCTGGCGCTCGCGCAGCAGCTGCATGGCGGTCTGGGCCAGCGGCTTGGCCGGCGCCTTCGCCGCCGTCTCCAGCGTCGCGCGCTCCAGCTTGTCGGCCCATTCGGCCAGGTCGGGGTGGCCGTCCTCCTGCGCCTTGGCGCGCGCAAAGCGCACGATCTCCATCGCGTACTCGGCGTTCGCGGCCATCCACTCGGTATCGGTCACGCGGCCTGTCTTGCGGCGCAGCAGCACATGCAGATGCGCTGCCATTGCGAGTTTTTCACTGACCAGCATGGAATACCTCCCGGGTGTGAAAGCCTGGACCGGCTACTAGGAACTGATGCGCTCGCGGTGCTGTGCAATGTCAAGCCCGGTCAGCTCGCTTTGCTCGTCCACACGCAGGCCCACGATGAGCTTGGTCAGCCACAGCAGCAGTGCCGTCATGACCAGGCTGTAGAGCATGACCGCGCCGACACCAATGGCCTGCGTGAGCACGCTGCCCTGCACGCCCGAGACCGCCTTGCTGGCAAAAATGCCGGTCAGCAGCGAACCCACAATGCCGCCGATGCCGTGCACGCCAAAGACATCCAGCGAATCGTCGGCGCGCAGCAGGCGCTTGAGGCCCGTGGCGCCCCAGTAGCACGCCAGCCCGGCAATGAAGCCGATCATGAGCGCCGACACCGGCGTCACAAAGCCCGCCGCCGGCGTGATGGCCACCAGCCCCGCCACCAAGCCCGAGCACAGGCCCAGCAGCGACGGCCGCCCGCGCAGCACCCATTCACCGAGCATCCATGAAATGGCGCCGGCCGAGGCGGCAATGTGCGTGACCGCCATGGCCAGGCCGGCGCGACCGTCGGCCGCCACGGCCGAGCCCGCGTTGAAGCCAAACCAGCCTACCCACAGCATGCCGGCGCCTGCCATGGTCAGACCCAGGTTGAAGGGCTCAAAGGCCTCGCGCCCGTAGCCGCGGCGCGGCCCGAGGAAATAGGCCACGACCAGGCCGGAGATGCCGGCGTTGATGTGCACCACCGAGCCGCCGGCGAAGTCCAGCGCACCCAGCCTGGCCAGCCAGCCCCCCGGCTCCCACACCCAGTGGGCAATCGGCGCATAGACCACCAGCGACCACATGCCGATGAACCACAGCATGGCCGAGAACTTCATGCGCTCCACAAACGCGCCCACCACCAGCGCCGCCGTGATGATGGCGAAGGTGAGCTGGTACATCGAATACACCGACTCAGGGATGTTGGGCGCAATGTGGCTGACAGCCACCTTGCCGCTTTCCTTCAGGTAATCCAGACCGCTGAACCACATGCGGTCACCATTGCCCAGAAAGCTGCTGCCCGGGGTGAACGCCCACGAATAACCCACGGCAAACCACAGCAGGCTGACCAGCGCCGCAATGGCGACCACGCAGGCCATGGTGTTGATCACGCTCTTCTTGCGGACCATGCCCGCATAGAACAGCGCAATGCCGGGCAGCGTCATGAGCAGCACCAGCGCGGTGGACGTCATCATCCAGGCGGTGTCGGCGCCGCTGATGGTGTCGGTGGCCACCATGCCGGGGCGCGTCAGCGGCGCGGGCGCAGGAGGGGCCGCCGTGGCAACCGGTGCGGGTGCTGCGGCAGGCTCCGGTGCGGGGGCGGGCGCGGCAGGCGTGGCGGCCGCCTCGGGTGCGCTGGCAGGTGCCGCTGCGCTGGCCTGGGCCCAAGCGCCCGCATGGACGGCCAGCCACAAGGCAATGAACACCATGGTTTGCTTCCCAACTGCACGCATATGGAGGCCCTCTGTTCTTGGTATATCTGTGGTCGCAACTTCACGCATAAGTCATGCCAATTGCTGGTTAACCCTGATGCGGGCCCGGCATGCACCAAAGCAAGGGCGGGAAACCCCCAATGCACTATGCGGGTGCGTTCGTTACATTCCATGCACTCGCAAGCGCGCTGCGCGCGCAAGGGCGAGGGACCGAGGAGACACCCCCCACAAGTCGAATTCAATATCCGGGCATCCCACGAGATGCCTCTTGCAAGGCGCCGGCAACCCCGGCGCCTTTTTATTGGGCGCGGGCAGGGGTGTGCGGGGCAGGCTGCGACAATGCCCGCACTTATGGAATTGATGCTTGTGACGCTGGCCTCGCTGCTGGCCGGTTTCGTGGATTCGATCGTGGGTGGGGGCGGGCTGGTGCTGGTGCCGGCGCTGTTCGCCGTCTTTCCCAATACCCACCCCGCCACCCTGTTTGGCATCAACAAAAGCGCATCCGTCTGGGGCACGGCCATGGCCACCTGGCAGTACAGCCGCCGCGTGGACATGCGCTGGCGCGCCCTGCTGCCGGCGGCCGCCGCCGGCTTCGCGGGCTCATTTGCCGGCGCCTGGGTGGTCACGGTCATCTCGCCGGGGTTTCTGCGCAAGGTGCTGCCGTTCATTCTGCTGGCCGTGCTGGTGTACACGCTGGCCCGCAAGGAACTGGGCCGCGACCACGCGCCCCGCCTGGCCGGGCGCACCGAAATGCTGGCCGCCAGCACCATCGGCCTGCTGATCGGCTTTTACGACGGGTTTTTCGGCCCCGGCACGGGCAGCTTCTTCGTATTCCTGTTCGTGCGGCTGCTGGGCTACGACTTCCTGAACGCGTCGGCGTCGGCCAAGCTGCTGAACACCGCCACCAACCTGGCCGCGCTGATCCTGTTTGCCGTCAAGGGCCATGTGTGGTGGCACTTTGCGCTGGCGCTGGCCATCGCCAACGTGCTGGGCAGCGTGCTGGGCACGCACATGGCGCTCAAGCATGGGGCGGGGTTTGTGCGCGGGGTGTTCATCGTTGTCGTCACGGCGCTGATCCTGAAGACCGGTTATGACGCCTTTTTACGCTGAGCTGCGTTAAGGTATCCCTATGGATGACATCGTCCGCCAGGCCATTGCCAAATGGCCCAACGTGCCCGACTGCTACGGCTGGCTGGGGCTGGACGCGCGCGGCAGCTGGTACATGCGCGACGACAAGGCCCAGGCCGCCGGCCCGTTTGCCGCCACCGACGGCGGCACGCCGGCCAGCCGCGGCTCGCTGCTGCGCCATGAAAAGCTGGTGGAGTTCATCCAGCGCAACTACGAAAGCGACGCCCAGGGGCGCTGGTTCTTCCAGAACGGGCCGCAACGCGTGTATGTGGAGCTGGAGCTCACGCCGATGGTCTGGCGCGTGAACAGCGATTTCTCCGTGGCCGCCCACACGGGCGCCAGCGGCACCGTGCGCAGCGCCGTGCTGGACGAGCACGGGCGGCTGTATCTGGAATGCGACATCGGCTTCGGCCTGGTGCACACCCAGGACGTGGGACTGGCCGCCGACGCCATTGAGCAGGGCCTGTGGACGCCCCAGGAGATGGCCAGCACGGATTTGCCGACGCACTTTGGCTATGTGCGCAGCCCGCAAAAAGCCGCACCCATGAAAGAAGCCGCCATGAAAAAAGCCGGTCAGTGACCGGCTTTTGACGGGAAGCGCAAGGCGCGCGGGTGCTTACTTCTTGGCTTCGGGCGCGGCGGCTGCAGTCGCAGAAGCTGCTGCGGGGCGCTGCGGCTCGGCAAACTTGGCACCGGCCGAATTGGCCATGTACACCACGGCGCGGGCGATTTCAACGTCGTCAAAATCACCACCGCCCTGCGGGCCCATGGCGCCCTTGCCCTTGAGGGCGGAGTTCACCAGTGCGTCCAGGCCAGTCTTGATGCGGGCGCCCCAGGCGCCTGCGTCACCCAGCTTGGGGGCGTTGGCCACACCGGCAGTGTGGCAGGCCGAGCACTGGGCCTTGAACACGGCTTCACCGGTTTGCAGGGCACGGTTGGCGTCGCGGATTTCCACCATGCCGACCTTCTGGATGCGTGCGGCCAGGCTCTTGGCGCGGTCGTCTTCGCTGACGCCGCCCAGGCTGGTGGGCGCGGCGCTGGTGGACGGCTTGGCGTCGGACGCCACGTAGTACACCAGGCCAATGATGGCGAACACAGGGACGACGAACGAGAAAAACACCGCCAGCAGGAGCTGCTTGGGGTTCTTGATCGGGCCGGTGTGGGCTTCTTCGTGGGTGCTTTCGCTCATGGCGTCCTCAAATGCGGGGCTTTGAAATCAACCCGCGATTATAACGGGGGCCTTGCGGGGAAACCCGCAGCCCCGGGACATCAGCGCGGCGCCGCGTCCTTCCAGCCGCCGCCCAGGGCCTTGTACAACGTCACCTGGTTTTGCAGCTGCGCCAGGCGCGTCTGCACCACGGCCTGGCGCGCGGTGAACAGCGCGCGCTGGGCGTCCAGCAGGTCCAGGTAGCTGGCCACGCCGTTGCGGTAGCGCAGGTCGGACAGGTTGAAGCGCGCGGCTTCGGCGTCGGCCTGGGCCTGCTGGGCGCGCAGTTGCTCGCCCAGCGTGGCGCGGCCGGCCAGCGCGTCAGCCACCTCGCGAAACGCCACCTGGATGGACTTTTCATACTGGGCCAGCGCCACGCCGCGCGCCGCCGTCACCGATTCCAGGTTGGCCTGGTTGCGCCCGGCGTCGAAAATCGGCAGCAGCGCCTGGGGCGCCAGCGTCCAGCCCCAGGAGCCACTGCTGAACAGGTTGGACAACTGGCTGCTGGCGGTGCCCACGCCCGCCGTCAGCGCAATGCGCGGGAAGAACGCCGCGCGGGCGGCGCCGATGCTGGCATTGGCCGCCACCAGTTGCTGCTCGGCCTGGCGGATGTCGGGGCGGCGCACCAGCAGCTCGGACGGCAGGCCTGCAGGCAGCTCAGCCAGCGTGATGGCTGCCGTGGTGCCGGTCACGGCAAAGGCTGCCGGCAGCGGTTGCCCCAGCAGCAGTACCAGCGCGTTTTCGTCCAGCGCACGCTGGCGCTGCTGCTGGGCCAGGGCCACGCGGGCCGTTTCGGTCAGCGATTGGGCCTGACGCAAGTCCAGCTCGGACGCGGCGCCGTTGTCAAAGCGCAGCCTGGACAGGCGCAGGGACTCCTCGCGCGTGGCCAGCGTCTGGCGCGTGATGGCCAGCAGCTCTTCATCGGCCAGCAGGTTCAGCCAGCTCGTGGCCACGGCCGCTACCAGGCTGATCTGCGCGGCCTTGCGGCCCTCTTCGGTGGCCAGGTATTGCGCCTGCGCCGCTTCTTTCAGGCTGGACAGGCGGCCAAAAAAATCAATCTCCCAGGCGCTGGTGCTGAAACCGGCGTTGTACACGCTGGTGATGCCGCCGGACGCAGTGGGCGTGCGCGAGCCCGTGACGGCGGCGTTGACGGTAGGGAACCGGTCTGCCCCGCGCACCTGGTACTGCGCGCGGGCCTGCTCGATGTTGAGCGCGGCCACGCGCAGGTCGCGGTTGCCCTGCAGTGCCAGTGTGATGAGCTGGCGCAGCTGGGCGTCATTGAAATAGCTTTGCCATTCGATGTCGGCCGCGGGCTGGGCTGCCGGCGTGCCCGGCGTGCCGGCCCAGGCCGGCGCCACCGGGGCGGCGGGCCGCTCGTAGGTGGGGATCATCGAGCAGCCGGCCAGCAGCAAGGCAGCAGCCAGCATGCTCAGGCGGGGAGTCAACGTACGGGTGGCTTTCATACCTGGTCTCCCGCCCGGGCGCCGGGTGGCGGCTCGTGGTCCAGCTCGTGGGCATGGATGCGGCGCTGGCGCTCGCTGTCCTTGAAGAAGCCGCGGATCACCACAAAAAACACCGGCACAAAGAACACCGCCAGCGCGGTGCCCGTGAGCATGCCGCCCAGCACGCCGGTGCCGATGGCGCGCTGGCTGGCCGAGCCCGCGCCGCCGGCCAGGGCCAGCGGCAGCACGCCCAGGCCAAAGGCCATGGAGGTCATCACGATGGGACGAAAGCGCAGGTGGGCGGCTGCCAGCGCGGATTCGATCACGCCCTTGCCCTGGGCCTGCAGGTCCTTGGCAAATTCAATGATCAAAATCGCATTCTTGGCCGACAGGCCGATGATGGTGATCAGCCCCACCTGGAAATACACATCGTTGGCATACCCCCTGAACAGCGTGGCCAGCAGCACCCCCAGCACCCCCAGCGGCACCACCAGGATCACCGCCAGCGGGATCGACCAGCTCTCGTACAGCGCGGCCAGGCACAGGAAGACAGCCAGGATGGCAAAGCCGTAAAGAATCATGGCCTGCGAGCCGGCCAGCTTTTCCTCGCGCGACTGCCCCGTCCATTCATAGCCGAAGCCGGCCGGCAATTGCGCGGCCAGCCGCTCCATCTCGGCCATGGCCGCGCCCGTGCTGTAGCCCGGCGCGGGCGCGCCCGAAATGCGCATGGCCGGGTAGCCGTTGTAGCGCACTGTCTGCATGGGCCCGGTGATCCAGCGCGTGCTGGCAAAGGCCGACAGCGGCACGGCGCGGCCCTGGTTATTGACCGCGTTCAGCCGCAACAGGTCAGCCGGCTGCATGCGCGCGGGCGCATCGGCCTGCACCACCACGCGCTGCAGCCGCCCGCGGTTGGGAAAGTCGTTCACATAGCTGGAGCCCAGCGCGGTGGACAGCGTGGCGTTGATGGCGTCAAACGACACGCCTAAAGCACTGGCCTTGTCGCGGTCGATGTCCACCTGCAGCTGGGGCGCGTCCTCCAGCCCGTCGGGGCGCACCTGGGCCAGCACCTTGCTCTGCCCGGCCAGGCCCAGCAGCTGGTTGCGCGCGGCCATCAGCGCGGCCTGCCCCGCGCCGCCGCGGTCCTGCAGGCGGAAGGTGAAGCCCGAGGCCGTGCCCAGCTCGGGGATGGGCGGCGGGCTCAAGGGGAAGATGAACGCATCGCGTATGCCCGACAGCGCGCCGAATGCACGGCCCGCCAGCGCCTGGGCCGACTGGCTGGCCTCGGTGCGCTCGGACCAGTCCTTGAGCGTGATGAAGGCGAGCGCCGCGTTTTGCCCCTGGCCCGAGAAGCTGAAGCCCAGCACGCCCACCATGCTCTGCACCTCGGGCTGCTTGAGCACCCAGGCCTCCACCTGCTCCATGACGGCGCGGGTGCGCTCCTGCGTGGCGCCGGGGGGCAGCTGCACGTTGACCAGCATGTTGCCCTGGTCCTCGGCGGGCAGGAACGAGGTGGGCAGGCGGGTGTACACCAGCGCCACCACGCCGATGATGGCTGCGTAGATCACCAGGTAGCGCGCCGCGCGCTTGAGGATGCGCGCGACCATGCTCTCGTAACCCCTGGCGGTGCGCGAGAACACCCGGTTGAACCAGCCGTAAAAGCCGCGCTTGCCTTCGTGGTGGCCGGCGGCCACGGGCTTGAGCAGCGTGGCGCACAGCGCCGGCGTGAGCGACAGCGCCATGAAGGCCGAGAAGCCGATGGATGCCACCATCACGGCCGCGAACTGCCGGTAGATGTTGCCGGTGGAGCCCGCAAAGAACGCCAGCGGCACAAACACCGAAATCAGCACCACCGTCACGCCCACGATGGCGCCCTGGATCTGGCCCATGGCCTTGCGCGTGGCCTCGCGCGGGGGCAGGCCCTCTTCGCTCATGATGCGTTCGACGTTTTCCACCACCACGATGGCGTCGTCCACCACGATGCCGATCACCAGCACCATGCCGAACATGGTCAGCACGTTGATGGAAAAGCCCAGCGCCAAAAGCGTGCCGAAGGTGCCCAGCAGTGCAATGGGCACGACCAGCGTGGGGATGATGGTGTAACGCCAGTTCTGCAGGAACAGGAACATCACCAGGAACACCAGGGCCACGGCCTCCAGCAGCGTCTCTACCACCTGGCTGATGGAGATGCGGATGAAGCGCGAGCTGTCATACGGGATGGCCCAAGTCATGCCCTGGGGGAAGAACTGCGACAGCTCGCCCATGCGCTTCTTGATCGCGTCCGCCGTGGCCAGCGCATTGCCGGTGGGCGCCAGCTGCACGCCAATGCCGGTGGACGGCTTGCCATTGAGGCGCGCTGACGTGGCGTAGTTCTGCGCGCCCAGCTCGATGCGGGCCACGTCGCGCAGGCGCACGGAGGACCCGTCGGTGTTGGCGCGCAGCACGATGTTGCCGAACTGCTCAATGGAATTGAGCTGGCCGTTGACCACCACCGTGGCGGCAATGCCCTGGCCGGCGATGTTGGGCAGCTCGCCGATGGAGCCGGACGACACCTGCGCGTTCTGCGCGCGGATGGCGGCGGTGACGTCGGCCGACGACAGGTTGAAGCCGACCAGCTTGGCCGGGTCGATCCACACACGCATGGCGTGCTCGGTGCCGAACAGCTGGGCCTGGCCCACGCCGGGGATGCGCTGGATCTCCGGCAGCACGGTGCGCGAGGCGTAGTCGCCCAGCTGCACCGGCGTCATGTTCGGGTCGGTGGACGACAGGATGGTGAACAGCAGGAAGTTCGAGCGCGCCTTGTCCACGCGCACGCCCTGCTGTGTCACGGCCGCGGGCAGGCGCGGCGTGGCACGCGACAGGCGGTTTTGCACGTCCACCTGCGCCAGGTCGGGGTTGGTGCCGGGCTGGTAGCTCAGGGTGATCTGGCCGCCGCCGTTGGCCTGCGTCACAGACTCCATGTAGATCAGGCCGGGCGAGCCGTTCATCTCCTGCTCGATCACGCTGATGACGCTTTCCTCCAGCGTCTTGGCCGAGGCGCCGGGGTAAGTGGCCGACACCACGATGGACGGCGGCGCCACCGGCGGGTACTGCGCAATGGGCAGCTGGGTGATGGCCACGCTGCCCATCACGATGATGAACAGCGCGATCACCCACGCGAAGATGGGGCGGTCAATGAAAAACTTGGCCATGCTTGCGGCCCCTTACCTGGTGGCCGGCGCAGAAGCCGCAGCGGCGGCGGGTTTGGCACCCCCGGGCTGCCAGGGCACGGGCTTGACCGGCGCGTTGGGCCGTATCTTCTGGAAGCCGTCCACCACCACCTGTTCACCAGCCTTCAGGCCGTCCAGCACCACCCAGCGGCCGTTTTGCGCTTCGCCGATCTTGACCGGGCGCGGGCTGACCTTGCCGTCGGCCGCCACGACCATGACGCTGTCGCCAGCGCCCGAGCGCGTGACGGCCTGCTGCGGCAGCAGGATGGCATTGCCCGCGCGGGCCTGCTCCAGCCGCACGCGCACATACAGGCCGGGCAGCAGCGCGCCGCCGGGGTTGGGCACCTCGGCGCGCAGCGTGATCTGGCCGCTGGACGCGTCCACCGTGAGGTCCGAGAACAGCAGCTTGCCGGGGCGGGTGTGCTCGGTGCCGTCCTCCAGCACCACACGCACGCTGGCAGCGCCTTCGCTGGCGCGCTTGAGCTGCCCGCTTTCCAGCGCGCGGCGCAGCTTCAATACCTCGGCTGCGGGCTGGGTGAAGTTGACGTACATCGGGTCGATCTGCTGGATGACGGCCAGCTGCGTGGCCTCGCCCTGGCCCACCAGCGCGCCTTCGGTCACCAGCGCGCGGCCGATGCGACCCGAGATGGGGGCGGTGACAGCTGCGTAGTCCAGGTTGATTTTGGCCGTCTGCACGGCTGCCTTGCCCATGGCCACGTCGGCCTCGGCCAGCTTTTGCGCGGCCACGGCGTTGGCGTACTCCTGCTTGCTGATGGCGTTGGCCTCCACCAGCGGCTTGTAGCGCTCGGCCAGCGCGCTGGCCTGCGCCAGGTTGGCCTGGCCCTTGGCCAGCGTGGCCTGGGCGCTCTCATACGCGGCAGCGTAGGGGGCCGAATCAATGCGAAACAGCGGTTGGCCGGCGCGCACGTCGCTGCCCTCGCGGAACAGGCGCTGCTGCAGGATGCCCGTGGCACGCGCGCGCACCTGGGCCACGCGCGACGCCTCCAGCCGGCCGGGCAGCTCGGTCACCAGGCCCACGTCGCCGGGGGCGACGGTGATGACACCGACCTGGGGCGGGGGCGGCGCCGCGGGGGCGGCAGTGTCGCCAGCCTTGCCACAGGCGGTCAGCGCCACGGCGGCAGCCAGTACCAGCGCGGCATGGTGAAAGGGGGAAACAGCTTGGGCAATGCCGGTGGTGAATGACGCGGGCATGGGGGATTCCTTGAGGGGCTGGCATGACGGGTCACGCCGCAGGACAACTGGCTGCAGCGAGTATATACATGCACTGATGCATGTATAGTGCCAGCTTGCGTTAACCCCCGGTAAATCCGGGTCCATCCACCACCACCTGCCACGCCCATGGCCCGCCGCACCAAGCAAGAAGCCCAGGCCACCCGCACGCGCCTGCTGGACTGCGCCGAAACGCTGTTCCAGGCGCAGGGTGTGTCGCGCACGTCGCTCAACGACATCGCGCAGGCGGCGGGCGCCACGCGCGGCGCGGTGTACTGGCACTTCAAGGACAAGGCGGACCTGTTCAACGCCATGCTGGAGCGGGTGACGCTGCCCATGGAGGACGCCTTGCTGGGCAGCCCGCCCACCAGCACCGACCCGCTGGCCCATGTGCGCGGCGCGGTGCTGGACGCGCTGCACCGCATTGCGCACGACGAACAGACACGGCGCGTGTTTGACGTGATCACGCACAAGGTGGAGTACATCAGCGAGCTGAACGCCGTGCGCGAACACCACCTGGCCGCGCGCGGGCGCTGCCTGAACCGCATGGCGCGCGACCTGCGCGCCGCCGCGCGGCTGCGCGGCCAGCGTCTGCCCCTGCCCGCGGCCACGGCGGCGCAAGGGCTGCTGGGGCTGATTGACGGCCTGATCCAGAACTGGCTGCTGGAGCCGGGCGCCTTTGACCTGGTGGCCACGGGCCGCCGGGCGCTGGACACCTACGCCAAGGGCCTGGGGCTGGGCCCGGCCGGGCGGAATGGGGGATAATGCGCGGCTGCCCTCACGGGGCAGGCGCAACAGACACGCGGCTGTAGCTCAGTGGATAGAGTATTGGCCTCCGAAGCCAAGGGTCGTGGGTTCGATCCCCGCCAGCCGCGCCAATCAAGCATTTCCCGGCAAGCAAGCGCACAAAAGTGTTTACTGCTTGCACAAATACGCATCCGGTGAACGGGCACATCATCAACGCGCGTCCAATGTCATGCGATTGACGTGCGATGCCGGTTAGGCCGCAGCGGTCTCGCCAGGTACTACTGCTTTGCCGCCAGGTCCTTGTAGGCCGCAGGAACGTTCAGTCCTGGATGAACCCAATCGAACAACCGGTAGCCCCGGAACTCTGGCATCTTGACCTCGGCCACGGTCTGTTCCAGGCTCAGGCCTCGGGCCACTGCATCCTTGACGGCGGAATGCACGGCCTTGAGATAGTCCAAGTGCCAAACCAGGCCTTCGCGCGGTATGGGCACGCCGTGTCCTGGCACGATGGTGCTGTCGGGCGGCAGAAAGTCGTAGACCTTCTGCAGCGTTGCCAGGGTCTGCACCAGCCTGCCGTCCAACAGCCACGGCAGCGCCGGTTTACCGGCGATCACCGGGTTGCCGGCCCACATCGTCCTGGACTGCGGATCCCAGACAAACAGATCGCCGCCCGTCTGCGCAAAGCCGAAGTCGTGGATCTCCGCCTGTCGGCCCCCCAGGTCCAGGATCAGTTTTCCGCCAGCTGGCACCACGATGTCGGGTTCCCGTGCACGGATGGGCTCGATGCCTCGCCCCTTGCCGAAATGCTGGAGCATGAAGGCCTTGTCTTTCTCCAGGTGGTCTTTGATGAATCGCGTCGTCTGCTCATGCTGAATGAGCCGGGTCTCGTTTGGCAGGAACATGTTGCCGAAAGAGTGGTCGCCGTGCGAACTGGTGTTGACCGCATACAGAAGGGGCAGCCCAGCGGCTTTGTGTTTGGCGAAGGCTCGGACCTGCTCGTGCAGACGACGGTTGAGCATCGTCTCGATCAGCATCGCGCCGCGCGTGCCCACGATCAAGCCGCCACTGGTCGCAGCGGCACCGCCCTTGGCGTTGAGCTCGGCGGCGTCGGCCGCCAGATGGGCGTACACCCCCGGGGCCAGTTGCTGGCTGCGCATCTGCACCTTGTTGCCGTCCCAGATGGGCTGCGCTGCATGCGTGGTGACCGAGAAAGCCAGCGTCAAAAGGCTGGCGCAAAGCGTGAATGAAAGCTTGGTTGACATCGTCAATCTCCTGGTGAGGCCGGCGGATCCGGCGCGAAACGCACTTTATTCAGCATTAATGCAAAAAAATTCTTCAGAATTGACAACAAGGCTTGCAGAAATGAAAGAGAACCCCACTCCCGGTCTGGACGACTGGTTGCTCGTAGCCCTGGTGGCCGAGCAGGCCAGTCTGGTGTCGGCGGCGAAGCGGCTGGGCATCAGCCATGCCACGGCCTTCAGACGCCTGGCTGCGTTGGAACTGCGCCTGGGTGTGCGCTTGTTCGAGCGCCGCGCAGGCAGATATGCGGCCACCGCCGCCGGCGAGGCGCTTGCCGAAGCGGCCCGAGAGATGCGGGCCCAGGCCGATGCCGCCTTGCTGCGTGTTCAGGGACAGGACCTTCGGCCGCAAGGGCTGGTCCGGGTCGCCAGCACGGAGGGCGTGATAGGAGGGCTGCTTTCGCCATTGCTGCCCGCAATGCGCAGAGCGCTGCCGGACCTGAAAGTGCTTTGTTCGGCGCGAAATGAATTTCACAACCTCTCGCAGCGCGAGGCCGATCTGGCCTTGCGGCCTGCGACCCGGCCCCCCGAGCACCTGATCGGCCATTGCATCGGGCCGCTGCGGCACGCCGTGTATGCGCAGCGCGAGAAGGCGCGGCGCTTCCGCCGGGCCGGGCTCGATCAGCAGCCCTGGATCGCGCTGGACGACTCCGCTGCCGGTAGCCACGCGCTGGTGTGGCTCGCGCAGCTGCTGCCGCTGGAGCACGTCACGCTGCGGTTTTCGGGTCTGCTGATGGTGCGGTCGGCCTGCGCCCAAGGGTTGGGGCTGGCCGTGCTGCCATGCTTCCTGGGTGACACCGAACCTGGCCTTGCCCGCATGGGCGATCCGATACCCATGTGCGACTCGGAACTCTGGTTGCTGTCCCACCCGGAACTGCGCGAGACCGTGCGCGTGAAGGCGTTGCGGCAATGGTTGCTGAAGGCGCTTTCGGCACAGGCCGACTTGTTGGCCGGCAAAAGCCCCCTGCAGCCATGACATTCACGATGGTGGCTGCCCACCCCGCCGCTCGACCCGGAAAATCCCCCCCCCCCCGCCAGCCGCGCCAACCTGACATCTGCGCAATCCAGTACTCACTGGCGCGTTTTCAAGCGAATCGTTGGGGCCGTTCAGGCGCGCCGGGCGCAGCCAGCCGAGGTAAAACTACCCTCGCTGCCGACAGAAGCCACTGAAAGCGAGAGCCTCGCCTCGGCGCAACGACTTCGGCTTACTGTCTCAAGTGCGCTTTTTTCGGTAGCGCTCGACCATCACGTTGCTCTCATCCTTCTGCTGCGGAATCGGATGCGGAGCTCGGCATTCGCATTGCTCAGGTCAGTTTTCGACGCGGTGTGGCGTGGTGCGTGGGCAGCATATGTCGCACCCATCGATAACCTTCAAGCCTTCGTCGACGGTCGATACGATCCCAGCCCGGATGCGGCGATCAAACAGCTGGAGTCGAAGCACGAACTTCCACCGATGCTGTCGAAAGTGAAGCGTGAGGGCTGGTCGGCGATGAGCGCATTCGTCCATGGCGGCGCGATTCAGGTTCAACGGTGGGTTGGTGAGGGAATCATCGAGCCGCAACACTCAGATGCAGAGGTTCTCGAAGTTCTAGCGGTGGCCAATCGACTGGCATTCGCAGCTTGCGTTCTCTTCGTGGACGTTGCCGACGCCGACGGAAGCACTCATCAGTTCAGCCTGCCATGGCTGCCATGAACGCACGCCATGCGCGCTCTACCCGTTGAATCCCACAAAGACGGTCGCCTCCGCAACGCTCTTGCGTTCGGACACCACCGCATTGGCGGGGAAGGTTTCGTCAGGCCATCCGAGTGCGATGCTCTTCATGATGACCTGGTCGTCGGCGATGCCGGCGTGCTCGCGCACCACGGGCGATTGCATGATGCCCTGGCTGTTGATCACGCAGCCCAGGCCGCGCGACCAGGCGGCGTTGACAAGCGCCGTGGTCACAGCGCCGCAATCGAACGGCGTGTCGTCGCTGCCATCGACGCCACGGTCGTAGGTGACGATGATGCACACCGGCGCATCAAACTGGCGAAAGCCGCGCATCACCCAGTCCTGGCGCATCGCCTGGTCGTCCCGCGCAATGCCCATGGCCGCGAACAGTTGTTTGGCCACGCCGATCTGGCGCTCGCGATGCGGGCCCGCGAACGGCTGCCCGGTGCGGAATTCGCGCGACTGGGGTACGCCGGCGGCCATTCGCTCCGTGTTGCCCTGGCGTATGCGCGCCAGCGGTTCGCCGGTGATGACGTAGAAGTTCCACGGCTGCGTGTTCATGGACGACGGCGCCCGCATGGCGAGCCTGATGATTTCCTCGATCAGCGCGCGCGGTACCGGATCGGGCTTGTAGCCGCGGATGCTGCGCCGGCCGAGAATGACGTCGTCGAACTCCATGTGGCTTCCTGGTGACTTGGGTGTCTGCGGGCCGGATCATAGGCACCGGCCCACGGTGTTGCTGTCACCTTGGCTCTGCGGGACCCGGCATCCCGTCAACCCACAGCACGTCAAACTGCTGCCGGTGGGGGCCGATCTGTATCGACACCTCGTCACCCTCGCATTTGCCCAGCACAGCCCTGCTCAACGGGGCTTCGCCGCTGATCACCTGAATCAGCCGGTTGCCGCTGAGCAGCGTCATGCTGCCCCCTTCCGGGCCAAGAAAGAGGTGTTGCTCTTTTCCGTCGGCGTCGGCCAGGCAGACCAGCGCGCCGAGCTGTATGCCTTTTGTGGCATCGTAGGCAGGTGGGCGGAACTGGCGCCAATGCGCCAGCGCCTGGCGGATCGCTTCAGCGCGCCGGACGTGGCCCGTGGCCAGGTAGGCGGCTTCAAGTCCCAATGTGTCGTATTTGTTTTCGGCGATGTTTTCTTCGTGGGTCGCCGTCTCATGGGCCGTCTGCGCTGCCTGTTCGGCCTGCAGCAGGTCGTCGGCGAGCCGTTCCAGCACCTGCTGTTGCAACAGGGATTTATCCATGACGCTGGCGTTGTCGCCTTACTGCGACGAATCCCCCATGCGCTTGCACATCAGGATCCAGCGCTCGAACGCCGCCATCTGCGCCGCCATCTGCGCCGCCACGATTTGATATCAGCATGCGCACGTCCTACCTGGGCGACGGGGTATGTTGGTCAGCGAGCGCCCGCAGTTTCTGATCAGCAAGGCGGCACAGGGCGTCGGCCTGTTGCAGGCATTCCTGCAGGGCCTGGTCGGTGACAAGTTCACCGTCGTAGTCGCTGAGGTTGCGCTGTTTGCGCAGTGCGTCAAGCACGCGCACGGTGGCAGGGCTCACGCCCAAGGTGTGCACCAGGCAACCAAGGGTGGTCTGGTGGTGGCCGGGCTTGCTGGTGCTGGTGCGCCAGCCCTGGGCCAGCAAGGCCGCGTCGGCCACGGCGCGGATGGCGGTGTAGGCGCAGTCAAAGCGCGTCTCGGTGCAGTTGTCGGTGCGCTGCGCGTCTTGCAGGCGGGTGCGGGCGGTGGCCAGCATTTTGCGCAGCAGGTCGGCGGAGAACGGCACCTTGTCGAGCTGGCCGATGCGGGCGAGGTTGTTGAGTTCTTCTTCAGGCATGGAGGCTTCCTGTCAGCACGAGGTGGGGCCGGGCCAGCAGCTCCTGGACAAAGGGGTTTCCTTCGGCCTTTTTGGCGGCCCATTCGGCGGGGGTCATGACCTTGGGGTTGATGTCGCGCCCCAGCTCGGTTTGGGCGGCGTAGGTGGCTTCCACCACCTGGCCGAAGCTGGCGCTGCCCACCACCAGCAGGTCCACGTCGCTGCCGGCATGCGCGCTGCCGCTGGCCATGGAGCCAAACACCAGCGCCAGGTCGATCTGGGCACCCAGGGATCGCAGGGCCTGGCGCAGCACGTCGGCCAGGCCGGTGGTCTTGCGCACCAGGGCCTGCAGTTCGGCAAATACCGGGTGGTCCTGGTTGGCCTGAAAGTGCACCTGGTTGCCCACCCGCTCGCTGCGCAGCAGCCCCACCAGGCACAGCGCGTCCAGCTCTTTTTTGAGGGTGCCCGGGGCGGCTTGTGTTTGCCGGGCCAGCTCGCGCAGGTGCACTTTCTGGTCTGGCTGCATGAGCAGCAGTGCCAGCACTTTGCGTCGGTATTGGTTGGGGAACAGCAGCTCCGCCAGGGTTTGGTTTGTTTTCAAAAAAGAAACGAATGTTTTTTATTTGAAAACGAATTATGCGGGAACGGCTGCCGTTTGGCTACTGGCAGGTATCAGCTCACTGCCGCGGCACCCCCGAGCGCGCAATCACCTCGGCCCAGCGTTTGATCTCCGAGCCCAGCAGCTCGCGCAGCTGCTCGGGCGTACCGCCGGCCGGCGTCACGTTGATGTCGGCCAGCTGCTTTCGCAGCGCGGCGTCACCCAGCACCTTGTTCACCGCCGCGTTCAGCGTGGCGATCACCGCGGGCGGCGTGCGCGCCGGGGCGGCCAGCGCGTTCCATGAAGCCACGTTGAAGCCGTGCACCCCCGCCTCGGCCACCGTGGGCACGTCGGGCAGTGATGCGGATCGCCTGGCGCCCATCACGGCCAGCGCCCGCACGGCTTTGGACGCGATCTGGCCCATCATGGGCCCCAGGATTTCCACGGCCACATCCACCTGGCCGCCGCGCAGCGCCGTCAGCACCGCCGGCGAGCCATTGAACGGCACCACCTGCATGTCGATGCCAGCCGTGGTCTTGAACAGCTCGGCCGCCAGGTGCTGCGTGCTGCCGATGTTGATGGACGCCACGTTCAGCTTGCCGGGGTTGGCCTTGGCATGGGCCAGCAGCTCGGGCAGGGTCTGGAAGCGGCTGTTGCCGTTGACCAGGATCGCGATGTCAAAGAAACCCAGCGTGGCCACCGGCGCAAAGTCTTTCTGCGCGTTAAACGGCAGCGCCTTGAACAGCCCCGCGCTCACCGCCGTGCCGTTGCTCATGAGCAGCAGCGTATGGCCATCGGGCTCGGCCCGGGCCACGGCCTCGCCGGCCACGATGCCGCCCGCGCCGGGCTTGTTCTCGATCACCACGCCCTGGCGCAGCTCGTCGGCCAGCTTTTGCGCCACGGCGCGGGCCGTCAGGTCGGCAATGCCGCCGGCGCCAAAGGGCACGACGATGCGCAGGGGTCTGGCGGGGAAGGCCTGGGCCTGGGCGCGCGTTGCCAGCGGCAGCGCGGCGCAGGTGGCAAGGGTGGCCAGCAGGTGTCGGCGGGACGGTTGCACGTCAGTCGCGCGGCGAGTGGATCCCCAGCAGCGAGAAATACCGCGTGAGGTCGCCTTCCTCGCGCACGATTTCCTGCATCAGGTCGGCCAGTGACATCTGGCCCCAGCTGACCGCGCGCTTGACCAGGTACGGCGTGGGGCTGTGCGGTTCGGTGCGCTGCAGGAATTCGGCCGCGGCTTCCAGCAGGCGGTAGGCGTCCTCGCGGCTGGTGATGGGGCCGGACGGCAGGCTGGCCTGCGCCTGCGCGGCGCCTGCGCCGGCTGCGGGGGTGCTGTCGTCCGTCATGGTCTGCTCCTCGGGAAGGTCTTGTTCGGGCTGCGCGGCGGCAGGGGCCGGCGGCGCGGGCGGGTGCGGGCTGCGCCCGTTCATCAGGCTGGCGCAGGCGCGCTGCATGCGGCGCAGTGTGTCGCTGACCTTGCCCAGGCTGGGCGCCTC
Source organism: Ramlibacter sp. (assembly GCA_050247515.1). Taxonomy (GTDB): domain Bacteria; phylum Pseudomonadota; class Gammaproteobacteria; order Burkholderiales; family Burkholderiaceae_C; genus RAM1. The sequence continues at coordinate 188,441 of JBFWUB010000005.1, forward strand.
CAGCGCCAGCTTGTCGTCCAGCTTGCGCGACAGCGCGTCCCAGTCGTCGGCCGCCTGCTGCACGCAGCGGCCCAGGTCGTCCAGCCACAGCAGGCCGCGCGTGTCGATCGCCTCCACCACCTGGTCGCGGTCCAGCGGGGTTTCGTCTTCGCCGCGCTCGGGCACCACGCCAGAAATGAGCTGTTCCCATTCGGCCAGGTTGATGTGCGGCGGCCGGCGCTCGGGCAGCAGCGCCACCGGCACATGCAGGCGCAGCAGCAGCGACAGGTTTTCGTTCATCCAGACGAACGACGCCACGCGCGCGTCCACGTCGCCGTCCTCGATCTGCGGGTGCACGCTGTCCCAGTGCTGGTCCACCAGGCCATTGAGCAGCCGCACGCCGGCCAGGAAGCCGTCCATGCGGTGCTGGCGCGTCCAGGCCTCGCACAGCCAGGCGGCCAGCTGCAGGTCCTTGGAGCGCGACGACAGCAGGCCCGCGCACTGGTTGGCCATGGCGCGCCAGTCGGCTTTTTTGAGCGGGCGTTCCCATTCGCCCATGGGCAGCGTGGGGTCGTCCTCCTCGCGGGCCTGGCGCAGCTGCAGGAACACCGGGTCATAGCGCAGCGACGCGCCCGACGGCGCGTTCGCGGCAATGGGCAGCAGCAGGGGTTCGATCTCGGGGGCGAATCGGTCTCGCTCAAGCATGGAGGTTCAACGTGTGTTCCATTCCGGCGCGCGCACCGGGAAGAGGCCGGGCCAGACCAGGGGTGTCTTCTTGCCCACGGGCGACAGCGTCAGGCGCAGGTACACGCGCGAGCGCGCTTCCATGGCCTGCGCACGCGGGTCGTCACTGCCGTTGCCCACCAGCGGAAATTCCATGCGCAGCAGCTGCGAGCGGCCGTCCGCGCGCAGGGAGCCGTCAGGCTCGCGCTGGCGCTGGATCAGGGTGATCAGTGCCCACGGGTCGGTGTAACGGAAGCTCACGGACTTGCCTTCGGCCAGCATCGCGGGTTGCTGCGGATCGGCCACCACGTTCAGGGGTGAATCCTTGGCCAGGCGCAACGTCAGCGTCACGGGGGTGCCCGGCTCCCAGCGCAGCACCTTGGGGCCGTCACGCAGGCGCAGCACCTGGCCGCCAATTTCCAGGGTCCAGTCGATCACCTTGTTGCCGTCGATTTCAGCGGCCTGGTTGGCGCGCAGTTCGGCCGTGACGTCATAGCCCGCCACGATGGTTTCCTCGGCCGGGTACAGCGGCGCCAGGAAGTTCTTGACGCGCTCGAACTGGTCCACGAAGCGGCGGGCCTGCGGCGCCTGCGGGTTGTTGCGCTGGGCCGGATCGGCCTGGATTTCCTTGAGCGTGCGCGAGGCGCGGTCAAATGTGCGGATGAGCTGGCCGACTTCTTCCAGGTCGGCCACGCCCGCGTCGCGCGACAACGACTGGCTGAAGGGCAGCCGCCCGGCGGCCACGCGGTTGAAGTTGCTGGCAAACAGGGCCCACTGCTCCTGCTGGTCGCGCGTGCGCAGTTCGTTGCAGCGCGTGACCAGCGCGGTATAGATCTGCAGGTGGCGGTCGGCGAAGTAGTCCGCAGGGCGGCTGCCCGGGCCCTTGCCGGCGAGCTTTTCGCTGCAGTTGTAGCGGTCCAGCTCGGGGCCCAGCGTCAGCAGGAACTGCTCCAGCATCACCAGGCTGCTGTTGGGGTTCTTGAGCTTGTAGCGTTCCAGGTCGCGGCTGATGGCCTGCCAGCGCAGCGTGATCGGGCCGGGCGCGGGCAGGTCCAGCGAGGCAATGTAGTTTTCGGCCTGGCGGGCCAGGGTTTCGGCGCGCGCCTGCTGCTGCGCCAGGTACTGCTGCATGCCGGCGACGTCCTGCACGCCAAAGGCCTGCAGCAGCGGCCCCTTGTCGCCCATCCAGCCGCGGAAGTCGCGCCCGCGCACCGAATACAGCTCGGAGCGCGTCAGGCTTTCATCCACCTGGCGAAGACGCGCGATGGCATCGCGCGAGATCAGGCCGCGCAGCTCGTCGGCCTTGCCGCGCGCGTTCAGCTCCATCAGCAGCGCCTGCACCTTGATCAGGCGCGTGCGCGAGGCGTCAAAGGCCAGTGCATCGGCCTGCAGGCCGGGCTCGGGCCGGCCGGTGACCGACAGGGCTTCCACCACTTGGTCATTCACCAGCCGCGCGAACTGCTGGTTGACGAAGTTTTCAACGCTGGGCCGCGCGGCCGGCGGAAACTTGAGCAGCCCCTCGGCCGTGAATCGCTTGCGCACGTCACCCAGCGCCAGGGCCTGGTCCAGCCGCTGCGCGTCCCAGGCGATCGAACCTTGAACCGGCACGTCGGGCAGCTCGCGGTCGCGCGGGTTGGTCATGAACGGCTGGTTCAGCAGGTTGCCCAGGGCGTCGCGCAGCGCAATGCGGTCGGCCGACAGCGCAAAGCGCGCTTCCTTGTCCTGCCAGATCACGCCGCTTTGCGTCTCGGTCCCCAGCCGCGCCGAGAATTCGGCGCTGAACTTCTGGAAGGCGACCGCCGCCTGCTGGCGGGTCTGGTCGGCCACGTCGGCGCCCAGCAGGCGGATCTGCGCGATGCGGGCCAGGACGCGGTCATAGGCCGGGCCCAGCGCCAGCGAGTTCTGGCGCATCCAGCCGCCCTTGCCCGCGGCCAGCAGGGTTTCCTGTTCCTTCACGGCGGCCAGCACTTCGCGGTAGGCGTCCACCGTCTGGCCATAGGTGCCAGTGTTGCCGTCGGTCACGAACAGGCGCACGGCCAGCTTGGACAGCCGTTGCTCGGACACCAGCAGGTCGTTGTTGACGAACAGGCGTGCTTCCAGCGCGTTCATGCCCTTGCCCAGGGTGCAACGCACGGCCTGCTGCATCGGCGTGACGCTGAGCGTGGCCGGCCCGCCGCGGAAGAACTGCACGCTGCGCGAGATGTTGCCCGGCAGCTCGGCGCCCAGCGCGTACTTGACCAGCATGCGCAGGTCGCTGGCTTCGTTCTGGCTGGGTTTTTGCAGCCGCTGCATGGCGGCAATGGCGTTGTCCAGCTGCTCCAGCTGCGTCAGGTACTGCAGCATGGCGGCAAATTCGTGCAGGTCTTCGACCGCCAGCGAGGGCTTGCGCGGCAGCTCGGCTATGGCGGCGAAGCCGGTGGGCGCCGCGCATTCGCCACCGATGATGAGCTCACCCGTGCTGACGTCCTGCGCGACACCGGTCATTTCGCTGGCGCGGGTGTACAGCTCGCGGCGCAGGGTGTTGATGGCGATTTCGCCAAACTCGCGTTCGATGCGCTCGCCCGCGCGCTCTTCCAGGTCGTCAAACACGCGCCAGGAGCCGGGCATGAAGAAGGTCCAGGGTGTGTCGATGCTGAGCTTTTCGATGGTGGCCAGCAGCGACAGGGCCTTGCGGCGGTACCAGTCGGACGGGATGATTTCGCCGCGTTCGGCCGCGCGGGCGCGGAAGTCGGCATCGGCCTGGATCTGCTGCAGCGCGCGCGCCAGTTCGTTGTGGCGCGTCTCAATCTGCACGGTCGCCACCACCAGGCCCACGCTCCAGGTGCCCAGCACGGCGATGGCGCCCCAGCGCGCGGCGCGGCTCAGCGCCGGGCGGCTGAGCTGCTGGCGCGACGGGCGGGCCAGGCCGTATTCGGAGAAAACCTTCTTTTCAAACAGGTCGCGCAGGAAGGCCGGCTCGCGCATGAGCTGCGAGACCAGGTCGGCACCGTGCTCGCCCGCGCCGGCGTCCATGTCGGCGGCGGCGTCGGCTTCGTCCATGGCCAGCGCCTTTTGGGCCGATTCGCTGCTGTCGCCGGTGAGGTAAATGCCGCGGAAGAAAAACGGCTCGTGGTAGGCGCTGGGGCGCATGAGCTCGTCCACATACAGCTGCAGCTGCGAGCGGATGCGCTCAATGCGCGAGGGCAGCAAAAAGAATTTGCCGGCGTCGCCCGCGGGGCTGTTCTGCGCGAACAGCTCGGCGCTGGTGTCCGACACGGTGCGCACCACGGTGTCCACCGCCTCGCCCACCCATTCGGCCTGGTAGGTGGTGGACAGGTCGAACGGCGACGACCAGCCCAGCATGCTGGCGCGCATGGAGTCGGGCACGCGCCGCGCAAACTGCGCAAAGCCCTCGATCTGCTCGCACTCGGACACCACCACATACACCGCAAAGCGCATGGCAAAGCGGTTCTGCGCGAGCCACAGGCGCCGGTGCGCGAGCTTGGCCAGCTTGCCCAGCTCCAGCCGGGCATCGGGGTTGTCGTCCAGCAGCAGGCTGGCCGGCACGGTAATGACCACAGAATCAAACGGGCGCTGCGGGCGGTACTTGCGGCACAGGCCCAGGAATTCGTCCCAGGGCTTTTCGGCCGCGTCTTCGTCGTCGGGCGAGCCCAGGTAGGTGCCCTGCAGGTCGATCACCACGCCACGGTCAAAGAAATGCCACGAGATGCCCTGCGCCGACGCGGCCATGGCGGCCTCGGAGCTGAGCGCGCTGGCCACGCCGGACTGCTCGATGGGCAGCTGGCGCTGGCCCTTGCCTTCGTTGAGCACCATCACCCAGGGGATGCTGTAGCGCTCCGAACGGGAGGCAATGTTCTGCTCGATCAGCTCCACCGCCTGCTTGAACGAGCTGCGCAGGGAGTCAAACCGCAGCTTGGTGATCTTGGGGTCGGCCGAGGTCTTGGCCGACGACCGGCGCACCGCGAAGTACAGCACCAGCCCCAGGATGACCAGCACCAGGACGATCAGCACGGCCAACGAGGCCAGGAACAGGTTGTCCCTCAGCATCGCTGCCCCCTCCTGGTTGTGCCCCGGCGGCTCATCGCTGCACCTCCGTCACGGGGGGCGCGCCGCCCTGCAGCACCTGGCGCACCGGCCAGGACTGCCACAGCCACAAGATTTCAGAGATGGCCAGAAGCCCCAGCATGCCCAGCAGGAAGATGACCGCCCAGCGGCTGAGCGTGGGCAGCTTGCGCGGCGCGATGTGTGACAGCGTGCTGGCATAGGCGCGCTCGGACAGCACGCGGTCGCGCGCGCCGATGGACGGCGGGCGCTGGTACACAAACTGGAAGAGTTCCTCGCGGTAGCCGGCAAAGCGGGCTGAATCGGCAGCGGCGCCGCGGTACTTGCCCTGGTAGCCCAGCGCCAGCGCAAACAGGTACAGCCGGGCAATGTCGCGGCGCGACGGCTCGCGGCTGGACAGCACTTCTTCAATACGCTCGAAGATTTTCTCGCCGGCGATGCTGGTGCGAAACAGTGAAGCTTCCAGCAGGTGCTCGGTCCAGTGGTCGCGGCCGATCCACTGGGTGTTCAGCAGGATTTCGTCGGCCAGCGCGGCCTTGAGGTAGCGCGCGTCGGCAATGCTTTCAAGCTCGAAGCGGTTGCCGTCGCGGCGCGACTCCAGCGTCTGCAGCTCGATGAGGTTCTCAAGGTGGCGGCTGAGGTTCTGGGCGGCCATGGCCGGGTCGGTCTCGCGCATGTCGATGGCGCGCGCCTGGGCCTTGGAGACCTCGTCAAAAAAGGCACGGAACTGCTGGACCAGGTGATCGTCGTCTGACTTGTCCGTGGGTTGGCGTGCCATGGTGCGGTGCGGTCCTTCGGCCTCAGCCCTTGACGAACAGCACCAGCTCCTGCGGGCGCTGGGCGGCGGCGCTCTCGGCGGAGTTGCTGATGATCAGCGGCTGCGCGGGCAGCGTGAGGCCGGGGCTGGCCTGGATGGCGAACAGCGTGTAGCCCGAGCTGGTGCGCACGCCCAGCTCCTCGGCCACCTCGATGGGCGCGCGCACCGCCCCCAGCACGCGCCGCTCGCGCAGCGAGGCATAGGCCGACTGCGAGCCGATGATGGCGCCCTCCAGCCAGGCGATCAGGTCCTTCTCGGGCTGGCCGCGCAGGCCCACGACCAGGCGCTTGTCGATCCATTCGGGCAGCAGCGTGAGTTCGTAGGCGCCGTGCCTGAATTCAAACTTGATCTCGCGGTACTCCTGGCTCACCTCCTGCAGCGCGTCCTGCAGCGAGGCGACCAGCGGGTCCAGCGTGGCCGACGGGTCGGCGTGGTCGTAGGCCGGGGGCACGGGCGGCAGCGCGCCGGGCTTGAGCATGCTCAGCGGCCCGAGCAGCGCGCACAGCGCCAGGTACAGCGAATACGGGTGCAGCGATGGCGTGCGCAGCACGGCTTCGATCTGCGGCAGGCCCGACAGCAGGTTGCGCAGGCGCTCCTTTTGCTCCATGTAGGCCAGGCGGTCCTCGGTCTTGGACGAGGGGATGGCTGTCTGCTTGGCCACGAACGCGGCCTTGGCACGCAGCTGGCCCACAAAGCCGGCCACGCGCTCCCACAGCTCGCCATCCTTGGGCAGGTCAAGAAGAGGGGGCAACGCGGCCCCCATCTTGATCAGTTCGTTGTCCTTGTAAACCGTGGCCAATCGGAAGTGGGTGTACAGGCCCGACGGCGTGGCGCCGGCCGAAAGACCCAGGTTGGGAATCAGCCGGGGCACGTCGGCGGCAACGGCCTCGGAGACTTCGTCTTCAACGGGCTGGCCCGCCACCGAGCGAAAGCGCGAGGGCGTACCGCGCTCGCGTGTGCTGCGCGACAGCGGCAGCACCAGGTGGATGTCCAGCGGGCCGGCGTCCAGCTGGGCGGCAAAGGGCGCGAGGTCCAGATCCAGCGTGCCGTGCTGCGGGTCGTCGGCCGAGAACACCACCGCCGTGCCGTCGGGCAGGATGGCCTCCAGCTGGCGCACACGGAACAGGCCCGCGGGCAGCAGGGCTGAATCCAGCGCCAGCCGCCGCACCCCCCAGCCGAACGGCGAAACAACCAGGGTATGCCAGGCCACCAGCGCGTCCAGCCGGGCCGAGACCTGCTGGAAATGCTGCGGCGCGAGCAGCATGCCCTCATGCCATTCGATGCGTTGCGGTACGTTCTGGGGGTTCAATCGGCCTCCTAATCCACCTTGTGCGGTTGCACGGTAAAGCCGCGCGCCGCCAACTGGATCATTATCCCGTTTTGCAGCTGATCTACTCTCATTCTGTGCTCTCCGGGCGCCAGGTAGTCCGCAAAAACAAACACTGTCAGCACATTGGGCGAGCCAAAGACCGAGCCGGGCAGCCGCAGGGTCTGGCCCGGCGTGATCTCCCAGCTCCTGTAGCTGAACTCGCCCGGGAAGGTCTTGAGCAGGTCCGCCCGGCTGGCAAACCATTTCGACGCCGCCAGCGCCGTCAGCTTTTCAACGGCGGCCTCTTCCAGCACGAGCACGATGTCCACGGCCACGGCGCTGTTCTGGTTGGCGCCATCCGCCGCGGCGATGACGACCTCTTTCCAGGCCAGGCGGGTGCCCTTGAAGCCCACCAGGTTCATCACACGGTTGACGCTGCCGCAGCCAGCCAGCAGGCTGGCGCCCAGGCCCCCCAGGGCGGCGAAGAGAAAGCTTTTTCGGTTCATCACGTTCGGGTTGTTTCCGCTGTCCACGCATGGCCCAGGCTCAGGCCGGGGGCCTGGGCGCCCTCGCCACGGCGCAGGCCGACGCCTATGCCCAGCATGACGATCAGCAGCGCAGCCGCCATCGAGCATGCCGCGGCGATCATAAGGTCGCTGCGGGTGAATGCAAAACGCACCGGCAGTGCGGCCACGGCGGCGCCAGGCTCCTGCGCGGCCTGGCGCTCGGACGGCAGGCCGCGCGACACCAGCGCCATCAGCGCGCAAGAGAACATCAGCGTCAGCCAGTTGCGCGGGGCCTCGCAGATCAGGTCGATGGCCAGGAACAGCGCCAGGGCAGCCTCGGCCGGCAGCTGAAGCAGCGCGAGCACCATGCTCGCGTAGGCCACATTGGCCAGGCTGTTGCTGCCCGCCGAGGCAAAGGCCGCCAGCGCCGAGCCCGCGCAGATCAGGGCCAGCTGGTCGGGCGTGAGCGCGCGGCCGTACAGGTTGGCCACGAACACCGCCAGCAAGGCGTAGTACAGCGCCGAGCCCGAGCGCAGGAACACCGAGGAGATGGGGGTGACCAGTTCCACCACGCCGCGGCTGAAGCCCAGGCGCGTGCTCATGGCTTCAATGGTGTCGGGGATGCTGGCGGTGGTGCTGGCCGACGTCAGGCTGATCAGCGCGGGGGCCTTCAGCGCCTGCAGCACGGCCAGCACCGGCAGCCCCGACTGGCGCGCGATCAGCCCCACGGCCAGCGCGCCCAGCACCAGCGCCATGAGCATGAAACTCCACAGGAAGCTCTGCATGGCGGCCACCGTGCGCGGCTCGGTGACCGCAAAGAACGATGCCGCCACGCCGAACACCAGCAGCGGGATGAACAGGTTGACCCGCGAAATGATGATCTCAAGCGCGCGGTAGATCGCCTCGAACACCTGCGTGAGCGCGTTGTTCTGCGTCCTGCTCAGCGCGGCAAAGGCCAGCCCGAACAGGATGGCGCACAGCAGGATGCCCAGCGACTTGCCCTCGGCCAGGGCGCGAAAGAAGTTGTCGGGAAACACCCCGGACAGCAACGGCTTGTCGCTGGCTGGCGGCCCGCCGCGGTCCATGAGGGTGATCTCGGTGCTGGCGGCGTCACCGCCGGCGCTTTGCACCATGCCGCCCAGGTATTCACGCGTGTCGTGGCCCAGGTTCTGCCCCGGTGCCGCCACCGCCCCCATGAGCGTGCCGGCGGCGGCACAGACGAGCACCAGCACCACCGCCAGCGCGGCGATCATGAGCACCCGCAGGCCCGGCTGGGGCAGAGCCATGGTCTGGCGCAGGCCAAAGAACGTGGCCACCAGCAGCAGCGGCAGCGCCGCCATGCTGACCACGGCCAGATACAGCTGGCTGAGCACGGCTGCGCTGGTGCCCAGTTCGGGCAGGAAAATGCCCACCAGCGCGCCGGCGACCACGCAGGCCAGCAACGCCAGCGGATTGCCTGAGAGCCGGGTCAGGAATCCCATCCGGGCCTGTTCCAGCCGCGCTCCAGCGCGTAATTGACGCTGGCGCGGGCCAGCTCCAGCGAGCTGTCCACCAGCGTCAGCGGCGTGTCGCCCGCGTGCAGCGCGGCAATCGGGATTTCGGTGCAGCCCATGATGACCGCCGTGGCCCCGCGTGACTGGGCATCGGCCAGCACCGCCGCCAGGTGCGCGCCACCCGCGGCCATGTTGCCGGCCTTGATTTCGCGGATGCAGCCGTCCACCTGCACCTGGGCGGTATCAGGGTCCGGCACGACGAAGCCGATACCGCGGGCCTGCAGCGCACGCTGGTAAAAGCCCGAAGCCAGCGCCCCGCGCGTGGCAAGGACGGCAACCTTGCCGGCGGGTTGCGCCATGGCCGCCACGCAGGTCTGGGCGATATGCAGGATGGGCACCGCGCTGCGCTGGCTCATCTGCTCGTACCAGTGGTGCGATGAATTGCAGGGGATGGCGATGACGCCCACGCCCGAGCTGTTGAGGAAATCAATGCCCGACAGCAGCATGGGCAGCGGGTCGGGCCCGGTGCCCAGGATGGCGCGCGAACGGTCATGGATGTGCGGCAGGCTGGCCACGATCACGGGCAGGTGCTCCTGATCGCGCGACGCGGGCGTGAGCCGCACGAGCTTGTCCAGAAAATCCACCGTGGCCTGGGGGCCCATTCCGCCGAACACACCGATGCGCGACATGGCAAGCCCCCTATATCTTGAGCGGTTTCGGGCAGATCAACGACACGGCCGCGGTGTTGCCGATGACCAGAACCAGCGTGCGCAGCATGTCGCAGATCGGGTCCACGGCCAGGAACAGGATGAACGCGGCCTCGAACGGCAGACCCAGGTAGGTGCAGGTCATGCCCACCAGCGACACCGTGACCAGGCCCGTCATGCCGGCGGAAGCGAACCCGGCCAGGATCGATGCGACCATGACCACGGCCACGTCGGTCGGGCTGAGCGCGCGGCCGTAGAGCTGGGCGATGAACAGCGTGGCGCAGACGTAATACACCACCGGCCCGGTTCGCAGCAGCGACACCGCCAGCGGCACCAGCAGCTCCACGCGCGATCGCGCGAAGCCCAGACGGTCGGCCAGGCTTTCAATCATGATGGGCATGCAGGTGGCGCTGCTGCGCGTGGCCAGCGCCAGCGCAAACGGCCCGCGCAGCGCGTTCAGCGTCTGGCCGAACGAGTTGTTGGAACGCTGCCAGATGATGACGGCGGCGATCACCAGGATGACGATGGAGGCCACGAAGAACGCCACCACGAACTGGATCATGGCCTGCAGCGGCTCCATGCCCGTCTTGCCCAGCTGCGCCGCGCTCATGCAGAACAGGACGATGGGCAACGGGTAGTTGAGCCAGCGCACCAGCGTCTGGCACGAGTGGTAGATGGTCTCCAGCGAATGGGTCAGGCCGTCGGAGATGCGCGATGGCACATGCCCCACGGCCAGCCCGAACAACATGGCAAACACCAGGGCCTTCAATGTGTCGCCGCTGGCCAGGGCCGAGAAGATGTTGGTGGGCACCAGGCTGAGCAGCACCTCCGAGAAACCCACCGTCTTCTGCACGGCGTCCACGCCCTTGAGTTCCATGACGGTGTCGCTGGAGTTCAGGTCGTTGCCCACGATCTGGCCGAAGGTCTGCATGGTCTGGGGCGAGAGGTTTTCGCCGGGGCGCATGATCAGCAGCGTGAGGGCGCCCAGGATGGCCACCACCGCCGAGAACGCCAGGAACACCACCACCACCCGGCCCAGCAGCTTGCCGGTGCCGCCCTCGCGAAACAGCCGCTGCAGGCTGAAGATCACCGCCGACACCATGAAGGGCAGCGTGATCATCTTGAGCAGGTCCACATAGACGTCGCCGATGAAACCCAGCTTGATGGCAAAAGCGGGCGCCATCATGCCGACGGCAAAGCCGGCGGCCAGGCTGCCGATCACCACCCAGGGGTTGAGTGCGAGCGCGTAGAGTTTTTTTGCGTCCATATCGTGCCTTGCCGGTTATTTTTCGAGGGCCGCGAGCACCTTGTCGGTGGTCAGCTTGTCGGTGCGCTGCGTGAGGTACTCATTGACAAATGCCAGCAGCACCTTGTCGGTGATGCCCACGGCGATGCCCAGGGTGTCTTCCAGATCCTTGAGCGTCACGGTGCGCAACACCAGCGAGGCGGTGGGGTCCGCCTTCAGGATGCGCTTGACCTCGAACTCGTCGCGGTAGGCACCGATGACCTCGCCTTTTTCAAGCGCCTTGAGCACGTCGCCCCAGCCCGGGTATTCCTGGACCTTGGCCTTGGGGAAGTTGCGCTGCGCATAGTCGGAGAACGACGACTTCGCGATCACGCCAATGGTGCCCGTGAAGTTGCGGATGACCTGCGGCAGGGGCTTGTCCTTGGCGTACTGAGCGAACTTCACGCGGTTGAGGATCAGCGCGTGGTTCAGCGTGAGGTAGGGCTGGCTGAAGCTGATGACCTGGGTGCGCGCCAGCGTGCGCGACAGCTTGCTGATGGCCATGTCGGCTTCGCCGCGCGCGATGATGTCCACCACGGCGTTGAAGGTCTTGGCTTCGCGGTTGAAGCGCACCTTGACGCCCAGCTCCTTGCCGATGGCACGAGCCAGATCCACCTCCAGGCCCACCAGCTCGCCTTTTCTTTCGTAGAAGAACGGCGGTGTGTCCACGCCGAGCATGGCGACGATGAGTTCGCCGCGCGTCACGATGCGGGCAATGTCCGGCGCGAGCAGGCGCCCGTCAGCCACCTTCACCAGGGCGGGTGCCGGCGACAGTGCAACGGCGGCCTGCGCCGCCTGCGCCGCGCCGCTGGCAGCGGCAGCCGGAACCGGCGCCGCGGCAGCAGCGGGCGCTGGCGCGGGTCTGGCGGCAACAGGGGCCGGCTTGGCCGGTGCCGTCTGGGTCAGCGCGGCTGTGCTTGCGGCCACGCCCAGCGCCAGGACGGCCCAACGCAGCCAGAGACCCGCCCGGCCGCGGGCATGGTGGAGGAAGTGGTTTGAGAACATGGATCGTCCCAGCCTTATGGTTTTATGGAAATCGGCGCCGACGACGGGGCCTGCGGGGCAGGCGCCGGCTCGGCGAGGTTCATGCGATCGGCCACGGGGGCGGGCGCCGCGGGGGCGGCAAACCGCTTGCCCAGCTCCACGCCCAGCAGGAACAGCAGCACGCACAGCAGAAAGACGCACAGCGCCGCCAGCGCAAGCATCCGGGAGGTCATGGAGATGGTGTATTGCATGGCGTGGGCGGTGTCAGGGAACCATCACGGTGAACTGGCCCGGCACCAGCATCTGGATGACGCCGCCCCAGTTGCACATGAGCTTGCAGGAGTTCTGCAGCGCCGGCATGTTGCCGATCAGCACGGTGGGAGCGCCCGGCACCCAGGGCGCGGCGGTGACGGGAATGCAGGGCATGGGCGTCAGCACGCCCAGGGCAGCGGCGGTGGCCGCGGCCACCATGGGGTTGGATGGTGAGCTGCACATGCCGAACGGCAACACATTCACCATGGGCTTGTTGTCCATGATGTTGCCGCCCGGCGGTCCGCCGGTCATGACCCTGTTGGCGGGCAGCACCATCAGCGTGCCCGGCGCCACGCCAAAACTGCACTGCAACGTCGCCCCCATGGCTGCCTGTATTGCCATGCCCCTATCCCCTCACGAGTTTCTCGAGCCGCTGCATCAGGCTGGCCTGGCCAGCAGCGTCATCGTGTTGTTCGGCCCCCTTGCTGTTGAAGCGCTTCGGCTTGCCCAATGGCTTGCCGGCCTTGTACTGCAGCTCTTCCATCACTTCGCCGTTGGGCCAGTAGCGCCGCAGCCAGCCGTCCAGCAGGTTGGCCTTGTAGTCGGCGCTTTGCACCTTGGCTCCGTCCCGATCGTAGTCGATCACCTGGCCCTCCAGAAGACCCTTGCGGTAATTGGCGCGCCGCACGAGCTGGCCCTCATGCATGAAAAGCGCCTCGCCTTCGATCTCGCCGCGCTGGAACATCAGCTTGCAGGTGGGCACGCCGGCCTCTGAATAGGACGTCATCTCGCCGTGCGGCAGGCCAAGCGCGAACAGCTGCTCGGACAGCAGCCGGCCCCCGGCATACACCCGGGTCACGCCATGCTGCTGGCCAGCGCGGTAGCCGGCTTCCTGCACGAGCTGGCCCTTGTCGTCCCACAGGCGGGAGATGCCGTGCAGCACGCCGTCCTGGTAGCTGGCCTGTGCCGCGGGGCGCCCATCCGGGCCAAAGCGCGTCATCTCGCCCTGGGGCACGCCGTCTTGCAGCTGCGTGCGGCTGATCAGCACGCCCGCCTCGTCGCGTTGCTCGAACACAACGATCTCGCCCGTGGGGGGCAAGGTGGCCGGGGTCTTGTCGCTGGCCGTCATGTCAGTTGATCTTCACCAGACCGCCCTTGAGCGTCAGCATGCCGCCGCCGTCCACCGTCTGCATGGCCGAGCCCTTGTTGGTGACCATGGCGCCCTCGTTGTCCAGCGTGGTGCCGGCCTTGTTTTTCAGGCCGGTGCCCGCCTGGTTGGTCAGGTCCAGGCTGGCCTTGTTGGTCAGCGATGTACCGGCCTGATTGGTCAGCGCCGTGCCCGCCTTGTTGGTCAGGGCCGTGCCCGCTTCGGCCTGCAGCGTCGTGCCCGCCTTGATCCCGACGTCCTTGGCACCCTTGATGGTGACCGAGCCCGTCACGTCGATCACCAGGTTGCCGGTGACCTTGAGCTCGTAGTTGCCCGTGACCTTGTGGGTGAAGTCGGCCTTGTCGGTGTGGGTTTCGTTGCCGGTGACTTCCACCTCGCGCGTGCCCTTGACCTTGTGCACTTCCTTGCCGGTCTGCACGTCCACGGTGCGGTCGCCTTTTTCAAGCGTGTGCACTTCGTGGCTGGCCTTGACGGTGGTGGTCAGGGCGTTCTCGATCTCGACCTTCATGTCCTTCTGGGCATGGAAGTAGAACTCCTCGGAATCCTTCTTGTCCTCAAAGCGGATTTCATTGCCCGCCGAACCGCTCTTGGACGAGCGCGACTTGATGGTGCTTTGCGTCTGGTTGGACGGCAGCGTGACCGGCGGGGTTTTCTCGGCGTTGTAGACGCTGCCGGTCACCAGCGGCCGGTCAGGGTCGCCGTCGATGTAGCTGATGATGACTTCCTGCCCGATGCGCGGTAAAAACAGCGCGCCCCAACCCTGGCCCGCCCAGGTCTGCGACACCCGCACCCAGCAGGAGCTGTTTTCGTCCTTCTTGCCCAGGCGGTCCCAGGGAAACTGTACCTTGATGCGCCCGTGCTTGTCGGTCCAGATTTCCTCGCCGCTGGAGCCCACCACGGTGGCAATCTGGCTGCCGGCCACGCGCGGGCGCGGCGTGCTGCGCGGCGGACGGAACGGCACCGTGGCCGGGAAGGTCTCGAACGCATTGCTGTAGTGCTGCTCGCTGGCCGTGTGCGTCACGGTGCGCAGCACGTGGGCGGCGTTGAGCGCCGTGCGGGTGTGGCCCGACAGCGTGAACTTGGTGCCGGCTGTCAGCGCATAGCAAAAGCTCTGGCCCCGCGCGACCGCGCTTTGCACCTGCTCGGCCTGCACCCGCACCTTGGCGCGCTGCGTACCGTCGGCCGCCACCGTGTGGCCGCCCGGGTATTCAAACTGCGCGCCCTTGCCGGCCGTGCCGGTCTGGTCGGCCAGCAAGGAGGTGCTGGGCTTGAGGTAGTCGTAGTCGTTGGAGGTGTATTGCTGCGCGACCAGGCGGCTTTCAGCCTCCATGCGCGTGACCGTGTCCACCAGCTCGCGCCCGCCGCCCGTGGGCGGCAGAAAGCGCAGCGTGGCGGCGTCGGCGCAGGCGGTGTGGGCACTGGTGGCGTCGCCCAGCACCATGGTGTGGGTGCCGTTGGCGAAGGTGAAGAAATAGAAGATGCCTTCTTCTTCCATCAGGCGCGAGATGAAATCAAACGCCGTTTCGTCATGCTGCACGCAGTATTCACGCGTGGGGTAGGTGGCGGTGAGTTTGGCGTCAAACGTGACGCCAAACTCACCCAGCACGGCCTTGATGATGTCGGCCGCCGTCTTGTTCTGCCAGATCACGCGGTTGCGGCTGAGCGTGAGCAGCCACAGCTTGGGCACCAGCTCGGCCGAGTAGGCCGAAAACTCCCGGTCGCCGCCCGAATGCACAAAGCGCGACACGATGCCGCTGAAGTAACGCGTGGGGCCATTGGCCAGCGCCATCTTGACGGTGGCGACCGCGCCCACGATGGTGGCCGCGTCCAGCGTCGCGCTGGATGCGCGCATGCTCAGCGAAAAGCGGAATGGCTGCGAAATGGCCTCCGTTCCGTCAAACGCGTCCAGCAGCAGCACGTCCGCGCCAAAGGGCGTGGTGACTGTGAGGAAGGCGTTTGCCTGGGTGAAGCCGGTACGCATGTGTTGGCCCTAGTCCTTGCGCACCGGCCCGAACCGGAAGCTGAACTGCCCGTCCGCGCCCAAGCCCATGTGCACGCTGCCAAACGGGTCAGCCACGGAAATGCGCTCCAGCACCAGGCGCGACACCTCGGGCAACACCGACTGCGTGAGGATGTGGTCCACGTTGCGCGCGCCGCTGTCCACCTCGGTGCAGCGCTCGGTGATGGCGCGCGACACCGCGTCGTCCCAGGTGAACTCTGCCTTGTGGTTGCGCGCAAAGCGCTGGGCCAGCTTGCCAAGCTTGAGGTTGACGATGGACTTGATCTGTTCGTCGCCCAGCGGGTAGTACGGCGCCAGCACCAGCCGCCCCAGGAACGCGGGCGAGAACTGCTTGAGCAGCGCCGGGCGCAGCAGGTCCACCAGCTGCTGCGCGTCGGGCCGCCGCCCGCCCTCGCAGGCGTCGGTGATGACGTCCTGCGCGGCGTTGGAGGTGAGCAGGATCAGCGTGTTCTTGAAGTCGATCATCACGCCTTCGCCGTCCTCCATCTGGCCCTTGTCAAAGACCTGGAAGAACAGCTCCAGCACGTCGGGGTGGGCCTTTTCCATTTCGTCCAGCAGCACCACGCTGTAGGGGCGGCGGCGCACGGCCTCGGTCAGCACGCCGCCGCGGCCGTAGCCCACGTAGCCCGGTGGCGCGCCCTTGAGGCTGGAGACGGTGTGCGCTTCCTGGAACTCGGACATGTTGACCGTAACCATGTTGCGTTCGCCGCCGTACAGCAGGTCGGCCAGCGCGAACGCGGTTTCGGTCTTGCCCACGCCGCTGGGGCCCACGAGCATGAACACACCCACCGGCTTGCCGGGGTCGTCCAGGTCGGCGCGGAAGGTGCGCACGCGCCGGGCAATCGCGTCCAGCGCCTGGTCCTGCCCGACCACGCGCTCGCGCAGCTTTTCTTTCAGGTTGAGCACGGTGTGCAGCTCGTCGGCCAGCATGCGCCCCACGGGGATGCCCGTCCAGCCAGAGATGACCTGCGCCACCACGGAGGAGTCCACGCACACCGGCACCATGGGCTCGTCGTCCTGCACCGCCTCCAGGCCTTTTTCCAGGCGCTGCAGGCTGGCCTTGAGCATGTCCGCGTTGTCGGCGTCCTCGCCCGGGGCCTGCGCGTCCACGCTGTCGGCGATGCGCTTGCGCAAGGCAACGATTTCAGCAACGGCGTTTTTCTCGTCGCCCAGTTTGTCGGACAGGCGCTTGTGCTTCTGGCGCAGGCCTTCCAGCTCCGCCGTGAGCGTGGTGATGGCCCCGGCGTTGTCCTTGCCGGTGGCGGCTTCATGGCGCAGGATGCGCAACTGGTTTTCAGCGCTGCCGATGTCGCGGGTGATGTCCTCGATCTCCAGCGGCAGCGCGCTCTGGCCGATGGCCACGCGGGCGCAGGCCGTGTCCAGCACGCTGATGGCCTTGTCGGGCAGCTGGCGGCCCGAGATGTAGCGGTGCGACAGCTTGACGGCATCGCGCACGGCGTCGTCCACGATCTCCACGCCATGGTGCTTTTGCAGCGTGGCGACCATGCCGCGCAGCATGTCGATGGCGACCTCTTCGCTGGGCTCCTCGACCTTCACCACCTGGAAGCGGCGGGCCAGCGCCGGGTCGCGCTCCACGTACTTCTTGTATTCGGCCCAGGTGGTGGCCGCCACCGTGCGCAGTTCGCCGCGCGCCAGCGCCGGCTTGAGCAGGTTGGCGGCGTCGCCCTGGCCTTCGGCGCCGCCCGCGCCGATGAGCTGGTGCGCCTCGTCAATGAACAGGATGATGGGCGTGGGCGAGGCCTTGACTTCGGCGATCACGGACTTCAGGCGGTTTTCAAACTCGCCCTTCATGCCCGCGCCGGCCTGCAGCAGGCCCAGGTCCAGCGCGCGCAGCGACACGTTCTTCAGGGACGGCGGCACATCGCCCGAGACGATGCGCTGGGCAAAGCCTTCGACCACGGCTGTCTTGCCCACGCCGGCCTCGCCGGTGAGGATGGGGTTGTTCTGGCGGCGGCGCAGCAGCACGTCCACGATCTGGCGGATCTCGGGGTCGCGACCGCGGATGGGGTCGATCTTGCCGTCGCGCGCGGCCTGGGTCATGTCGATCGTGTACTGGTCCAGCGACGGCGTGTTGCCGCTGCCTTTGCGCATCGTTGGCATCTGGCGCGGCACGTCTCCAGGTACGCCGGCCTGCGCGGCGGCGGTTGGTGCTGGCGCGGGGCCGGATGCGCGGGCCGCGCCACCGGCGTCTTCGGCCGACGTGGCCAGCAAGTCAGCCAGGCCGTTGCGCAGTGTCTCGCGCGGAATCTGCAGCAGGCTGGGCGCTGACTCGAGCAGCAGCCCGCGCAGGCTGTCCACTTCGAGCAGTGCCAGCAGCAGCGTGCCGGAGCGCACCTGCTGTTCGCCCAGCAGCATGGAGCTGAGCAGCCACGCCTCCTGGAGCAGCGGCGCGAGGTTGGGCGAAAACGACGGCGTACGGCTGTTGCCGCGCTTGAAGCGGTCCATGGCCTGTTGCAGTTGCGCCTGCAGCGCATCGGCCTTGAGCTCGAACTGCGCGAGGATCAGGCCAACGTCGGGTGCGGGCCCTTCGAGCAGCTTGAACAGCAGATGCTCCACATCCACGTTGTAGTGGGTCTGCTGCACGCACAGCTCGGCCGCGTGGTTGAGCGTGCGCTTGCACTCGGGGTTGAGCCTGCCTAGCAGTGTCCGGATGTCGATGTCCATGGGTGTCAGTATCCGTGGGTGGAATGACCAGGCTGCAAGGCGCCCAGGCGCAGGCGTACGGGGGGCAGATGACGTGCGTTGGCCCCTGGCCGGCCGCCGGCCAGCCAGGTCGTCCAGCCCAGCCGGGGTGGCTGGGCGCTGGCCGCGTCCGCGCGGCCAGCGGGGGCGTCCGTGCGCGGCCACGCCAGCTGCAGCGGCTTGATCTGGGCTGCGTCCACGCCCAGCACCAGCGTGACGCCCATTTCCTGCTGCACGTACCGGTCAATCAGCCACTTCAGCAACTCATGCTCTTCACCGCCCGGTTGCAGCTTGCGCAACCGCGCCAGCGCCAGCCGGCTGAATTCCACAATGATGCCCGCGCCCTGGTACCAGGCACGCCGGCCCAGCACCGCCGTTTGCCCCAGGCGGGGCGCGGCGGCCCCGGTGGCGCCCAGGCGTGACAGGTCCGACGCTTCCAGGTCGCGCCACTCGCCGCGGAACTGCGAGCCGCGCACCCGCAGGCCCAGGCGATCGCCCAGCAAGGCCAGCAGGCCGGTCATGGAGCGCGGCGCCCCTCCCAGCAAGCCGGCATGGCGCAGCCATGGCGTCACGCCGCCCGGGCCGTGCACGCCCGCGCGCAGGCCCAGCGAGCTCAGCGCGTCCAGGCTGCCGGCCAGCGCGGAGTCCTGCGGCTCACGCCAGTTCAGGCCCATGTGGTGCTTCTTGCGGCTGCGGTACAGGAACGCCAGGAAGCGGTGGTTGAAGATGTCCAGGAAATCGGCGGTGGCGTGGTCGCGCGCGGCTTTGCGCTCCAGCACCATCTCGGTGAACGGCAGGGGCAGCGGTCCCTGCGCACCGGCCAGCGACATCACGGGCGACAGCAGGGTGAAGGCCTCGCCGGATTCGGAACCGGCCTTCACCGCGCTGACGTCGCTGGCCTGAAAACCCAGCGACACCACCGCGTTCAGGCGCACGGCCTCGGGCTCGCCGTGGCCCTGGCCGACGGCAGGCATGTCAGGCGCGGCCCGCTCCAGCAGGCTGATGGCCTGGAACAGGTTGAACCCGTGCGGTCGGCTGGCCAGCCGACCGGTCAGAGTACCTGCTGGCGGCCGCTCATCGGTTCCCATTGTTTCCATACTTCGTCACCGCGACGCACAGCCAGGCGGACAAAGGAGTTGACCGAGGTGTACATCGCAAAAAAACGCGCCAGCACGGCTGACATCAACAGTGGCGAGCCGCCGACGAAGGCTTCCTCGTCGTACTCCACCACCACTTCGGTGCCGCGGCAGTAACCGCGCCAGGCGTCCTGGCCAATGCGCGCCGTGATGCTGCGCGCCTGCAGGCCGCGAATGCCGCGGATCTGTTCGTGATCTCGCATGCTGTCGGATGCAAACAGCATGAGCATTTCGCGAAGCTGGTCGGTGCCCGTGGTGCCGCTGACCAGCGACTGGTGGTTCAGCGTCAACAGCGACACCAGGCGCCACAGCGTCTCGCTGCCCAGCGGCGGATCGCGCTGGCTGGTGGGCTCGTACAGGCAGCTGACCTGGATGCTTTGCGACACGCCTTCCACCACCATGCGCGCGCCCACGGGCACCTGCTCGGCCAGGCGGCGGTTGGTGCACAGCAGGTTGGCATAGACCACCGGCTCGCTGGGCGGCTTCAATGCGTTGGCCTGGTCCACGAAGGTCAGGAACACATCGGTGCCGGAAATGTTTTCGCGCAGGCTCTGTTCACGCCGCGAGGCCCAGAACGTGGTGTCGCCACCATCTCGGCTGGGGCCCATGGCGGCGAAGCTGGGCACGATGACGGGCCGGTCGGCATTGGGATCGGACGCAGTCACCGAGACGATGGAATGCACTTCGGTCGTTGCGCCGCGCTGCCGGTCCGCCGACAGCAGGTATTCATAGTGCCGGTTGTCGATGACGATGGGCTCGCTGGTGCGCGGGAACAGGTTGATCGCGGGCACGCAGCCCAGGCGGAAGTTGTCGGCACTGACGGTGCGCAGTCCGCGCTGCGGCCGGTCCAGCGTCAGGGTGATGTCGCAGCGCGTGCCGGCACCCAGGCGCCCGCGCAGCCGGTTCAGCTCAAAGAAATGGAACTTGCGCGGGAAGGCAAAGTACTCCTGCATCATCCCGTAAGCGGGCTGGGCATGTCCGGGCAGCGGCAACACCTCTTCGTCATCGGCATAGCCCACTTCGCGCCAGGCACCGCTGCCCAGCGTGTGGCGCACGCCGTCCGTGCCCTGCGTCGTGACGTTGGCAACGCCCGACACCAGCAGGTCGTACAGCGGCATGGCCGCCATCCAGTCACCGTGCACATGCAGGCGCAACGAATCTATTTCCAGCTCGGAAAAATCCGCGCCGGGCTCACATTCGAGCGTGAGGCGAAGCGTGGAATCGCCCGGAAGGCTGGCGGCCACGACCGACACCGGCCACAGCGTGGTATCCCAAGCCGTGCGAAAGCGGCACTGTTCACCACCAGAGGTGGACGCGTAGAGAATGGTGTGGCGCGGCACCCGGTAGCCCGCCGTGACCTTGCCCTGGGAAGGGTCCAGCGTGAACTGCGCCACGGTCATGGACGGGACAGGCTGGATCAGTGACGGGCACAGGTTGTCCAGCAGTGCGGCGGCAATCTGGGGAAATTCACGGTCCAGGTCGCGGTGCACCCGCGCGGCCAGGAAAGCCACCGCCTCCACCAGCCGCTCGGTATGGGGGTCAATGGACTCCGAGCCATGCAAGGCAAGCCGGGAGGCCACCTTGGGATAGCGGCGCGCGAAATCAGCGCCCTGCCCCCGCAAGAAGGAGAGCTCGCGCTTGTAGTACTGCAGCAGGTCGTTGTGAAGGATTTCAGCCACCGGTCATGCCGCTTTCACACCGTGTCCGAAGGGTTCATTTCCAACTCGAAGCTCACACGCTGGGCTTTCAGCCCGATCATGACATCGCCACCGACTGTGACCGCCGCCGCATCGGCCCGATGGGCCATGCCCTGCACCTTGACAGACACATTGGACAGCCGCGGCTCGAACAGCGTCACGGCATGGGTCAGCGCAGATTCGAGCACGGCCACATCGTCGCCGCGGCGCGCGTACAGCGCGGAAAAATCCGGCACGCCATAGTCAATGACCGTGCCGGAATTCTGGTGAAATTCCGAGGGCGGAAGGCGGCTGCGCGTGTTGAACAGCCGGGACAGCTCCCTGGCTATCGATGCCTGGAGCTGCTCGGGCAACAACAGCCAGGAAGCGTCCTTGCCGGCGCCTTCCTGGGTAGCCAGCCGGTCAAACAGCGGGACGGACGACCCTCGGACAAGCTCCGACATCTTCTAGCCCCTCCCATGGAAATGCGGGGACCAGGGACGAACGACGGAGTAGTCCGCGATGCTCAGGCCGCCTTGTTGGTCGTGAGATCCCAGCCAAACGTCGCCGTGCCCTTCTTGGTCGAGTCGGGGTTCTGCTGGGTGAACTCGGACGTGATCTTGGTGAAGTTCAGAGAGAACGAATCGGACGGAATGCCGCCACCGCCCGACGTGTTGATGTTGGACACCATCGCGTTGGTCATCACGTACTTCATGAGCGACATGAACTTGCCGCCCTCATTGCGGCCAATGTGCAGCGTGGCATCGCCCAGCTTCTTGCCTTCCGTGCACGCGGCGTACAGCGCCGGCGTGGACTGGTCGGTCATCTTGGAGAAATTCATCTCAGAGAACATCGGCTTGCCCGCCGTGCGCTCGGTGTTCGCCACGTCCATGCTCATGGGCAGCGCAACGCTGTGGCTGTATGAATTCAGGATGATTTTGTCGGCGTAGCCATCAATGGTGCAATTGCCCTTGATGTCCTTGATGTCGAGAATGATGACGTCCATGGTTTACTCCTGGAATATTGAAAGTGGCAGGTATCACGCGGCGGCCGGCGGCAGTTCAGCCACCAGGCGGATGGACGCCGTCAGTTCTTCCATCTGGAAATGCGGGCGCAGGAAGCAGGTGGCCTGGTAAGCGCCGGGCTTGCCGGGCACCTCGGTCACGTCCACGCGCGCCTGACCCAGCGGGAAGCGGGCCTTGGTGGCCTGCGGCGCGGAGTCGTTGATCAGCACGTAGTCGGCAATCCAGTTGTTCAGGTAGGTTTCCACCTCGCCGCGCGTCTGGAAGCTGCCAACCTTGTCACGCATGATGACCTTGATGTAGTGGGCAAAGCGCGATGCCGCCAGCACGTACGGCAGGCGCGCCGACAGCTGGGCATTGGCGTTGGCGGCGTCCTTGTTGTACAGCTTGGGCTTGTTGACCGTCTGGCCGCCGAAGAAGGCTGCGAAGTTGGAGCCCTTGGAGTTGACGATGGCGATGAAGCCCAGGTCGTTGAGCTCCTTTTCGCGGCGGTCCGTGATGGTGACTTCGGTGGGGCACTTGAGCACCACGTCGCCCTCATCCGTCTTGTAGGCGTGGGCGGTCATGCCCTCGACCTTGCCGCCGCCTTCCACGCCGCGGATGGCCGTGGACCAACCGTACTTGGCAAACGCGTCGGTAATGCGCAGGCCCAGCTGGTAGCAGGAATTGGCCCACAGGTACTTGGAATGGTCCTTGCCGTCCACGTCTTCTTCAAAATTGAAGTTGTCCACGGGAATGGTCTTGGCGCCATACGGCAGGCGGGCTGCGTAACTGGGCAGCACCAGCGAGACGTAGCGGGAATCTTCCGACTCGCGGAAGCTGCGCCACGTGGCCAGCTCGGCGCTTTCGAAAATCTTGGACATGTCGCGCGGCACACCCAGGTCGGTGAACGACTTCATGTCGAACAATGCAGGCGACGCAGCGGCGATGAACGGTGCATGCGCGGCGGCAGCCACCTTGGAGATGCGCTCCAGCAGGGCCATGTCCTGCGGGTGGCGGCCAAAGGTGTAGTCGCCGATCAACAGCGAGTAGGGATGGCCGCCGAACGTGCCGTACTCTTCTTCGTAGATCTTCTTGAACAGCACGCTCATGTCGTGATCGACGGCGGACTCCAGGTCCTTGAGCAGCTCTTTCTTGGTGACGTTGAGCAGGCGCAGTTTCAGGCGCGAGCTGGTCTCTGTACCAAACACCATGTCGTGCAGGCCGCGCCAGGATGCTTCAAGGGCCTGGAACTTCGCGTCATGCATGATTGCGTTCAGCTGATCCGTGAGAAGCTTGTCGATTTCAGCGACGCGCTCGTTGATCATGGCCACAACGCCCTTGTCCGGCGCGGCTTTCATGCCCTCGTCCAGGATCTGGGACGCAAATTGCCCGATCAGCTTTTTGGCGTAGGGACCTTGCGACGGTTCGACCGCCATGTTGCCTTCGTGGATGATCTTGTCCAGAAGGGTCATGTCAGCGGTTGCGGTTGCTGCGCCGCCTTCAGCGCTTGCTTGAGTTTCTGCCATTTTGTTTCACCGTTCCAAATTGTTGCGACGCACCAACAAGGGTGCACCAGAATGGTTTGATCAGGCCGCCGGGGCGGATTCGCCTGCGGGAGCCTCTGCACCGGCGTTGGCTTCGGACTGAACCTTCTTGAGGTCTTCGGTATTGGCGACGATGTTTTCGAGCAGACTGTCCAGCTCGTCATTGCCGTCGAGCTTGGCCAGCAAGTCACGCAGTTGTTGGCGCGCCTCCAGCAGCTTGGCCAGACGGGGCACCTGCTTGACGATGGCTTCGGGGTGGAAATCGTCGAACTCCTTGAAATTGAGCTCGATCTTGAGGTTGCCCTCCCCCTTCATGGTGTCGGGCACCGACAGATCCAGTCGCGGGCTGATCTTGCCCATGATTTCATTGAAGTTGTCGCGGTCGATCTCGACCAGCCGACGGTCCTTGAGCTTGGGCAGAGGCGTTGCCGGCTGGCCCGACAGATCGGCCAGCAGGCCGACCACCATGGGCAGCTCCTTTTTCTCGACCGCGTCGCCGATCTCGACGTCATATGTGATCTGGACGCGCGGCGGCCTGTTGCGGCCCACCCATTTTTGCAAGCTGTCTGCCATGGCATTCCCCTCAAAAAGTGTGACAAAGTTTTAAAAAACAGGCGCACTGTTGCTGCCAACAATCAATGGCGTGAAAACATTCTATGAACCTTTCAGGGCTTGCTTCTAAATACTAACCCTTACGAAACCCGTGCAATATTTACGCCTGAATCAGCCGCAATGTGCATGTCGTGCATGACATGACGGTGACGCAGCAGGCGAAAAAAAAGGAGGTGGAGAAACAGAAACGCCCACTGAAAAGTGGGCGTTTTGTGCACAGCGTATATCTCGCTGGTTTGTTGGTTGCGCGAGCAAGATGGTTATGAGGCTACGCCAAATACCAGCATATAAGATGTTGAGAATAGGCGTATAACCGCTAAAAAAGCGGTTATACCTCTCAAATAGGGGTACAGTCCACGGCAACATCAGCTCAGCCTGACATGCCAATTGGAACCAACTGATCCCATCATCGCCGGTCGTCAGGTCAGATCTGGTGTGACCATTGGGTCAAAACTGGTCAGCCTTCTAGACTGGGCAAGCAAGCTTGGTCTCCAGCCAACGCTGGCCCTCGTCATAGATGCCACCCGGACGCTCGAATACCCCCATCAAATCGGCACCGCCCTCGGTTATCTGCGGATGCCCGAGTCGCAGCGTTACCTGCGGACTTGGCAAGATGAAGTCCCTCTTTTGCCAGACCTCCTGGAGTTGCTGGAAGCCAGCAGCATTGCGCCATATATATATGAGCAGAATCCTGCCGCCCCCGGGCAACGGGCCATCGAGCGTCAGCTGGTCGGTGGTTCGCTCGGCGAGCTGCCACTTCTAGCGCTCCTTGCGCGGCCGCTGCCGCCATGCCCGCAGGCCGATTCGACTTGGATTGAGGCGCTACGCTGCTGGTTTTTTGTACAGTTTCTCAATGCCGCCTTCACGGGGTGCCAGCCAAACCCATACCTCGTCAACGCTGCAGAAAAGCTGCGCATGGGGATTGACACAGAGCCGGCCTGGCTGGCCTTGTTCAGTCGACTAAGGGGGCCGTTCGATTCGTTCCACGGGATCACGCGACATTTAGCCACCCGTGCGGGGGCGCTGCGCGGTGAACTGGCGCACGCCCGGCCGATCGAGTTGACCACGCTGCGCGAGCTGGAGAAGTTTGCGCAAGGTAAGTGGCCATCTGGTCAAAGTGCGACCCCGCTGGAATCCGGCAGGCTGTTTTCTAAGGAGTGGCAAGCATCTCCTGCCAGTCAGAACTGGGGCTTGAGCAGCCAAACGCCTGAGACCGATGAGGATGAACCAGGCCTTTACGGGGAATCGGCCACTGATCTTGGCCTCATCCCTCTGGGCAATGCGGGCGTGGAGAACAATGCCTGCCAAATCGTTGGCGTCGACGAGAACGAGACTCCTGTAGAACAGGAACGCAAAGCCGCAGGCATTTTGCTGGCATCGATCGAGGACCGGCAGGTCCTGCCGTTCAGCTGGAACCGTCCCAATACGGCTGAGCGCAAAACCCTCCAAGCGTGGCTCAACCGAGTTTGGGCTGGCACTGATGCCGACCTGCAGGAATTGGCAGCGTTGGTCTGGCTGTCTGCCCTGAGCAGCAATTCACTCCGGACGGTCATGCGCTTGGAGCTGGGAGCGGAGCCAGCCAAGGACTGGCGAATCGATGTTGCCGGCGGTCTTCTTCATCGCCTACCTCCGCGGCGGTACAACAGCTGGCACGCTGACGGCGCGGCGAGCAACTGGGTTTCACCGTTGGCGCCAGCAATACAGATTCCACTGCCCGAACCCGTTGCCCGAGCGGTCCGGGCCATGCACGTCCGTGCACAGGCCAGTACCTTGCTGGGTCAACTGTGGCGTCATGCGACGACAGCAGAGCAACAGTTCAACCAAGCTTGCGCTGCCAACCATCTGCAGCGCGTCACATCCGGGATGCTGTCGCGCCTGCTGGGTCAACTGATATTTGAGTCGACGCAGGATCAGACCTTGGCGCTCCTGCTGTCGAGCCATCCCCATTCCGGACTGCCTGCAGCCTGTGCGTACAGCGCATATTCCGCCGACTTTGTTCTCTCGGCCCTGCAGGCGGCAACCGGCACAACGGCAAATCCACCGGAATCGTTGCCGGACGAGAGACGCAATGCCGCGGGGAGTGAACTTGACCCGATCGAGGAATTGCTGAAGCAGGCCTGCGCCGATGCAATCCACAAGGTCAACCGGTTGGCCACCGATCCGAAGAGTTGGGCGGCGCACCACAACGCCTTGATTGCCTACGTCGCAGTGATGCTGTTGTCAGCTACTGGCGCGAGGCCCATTCGCTCGCCGTTTGAGTCCATCGACTGGATGGATCTTCAAAACGGGCGGATCTTTATCGCCGACAAAGTGTCCTCCCAACTGCATGATGGACGTCTTGTTCCGCTCCCCCCCTTGGTGGTGGACATCCTTGAGCATGTGCTTCGGCCCCACCTGAAGCGCCTTTCCAGGTTGCTAAAGCCTATTGACAGCTTGTTTTCAAAAGAAGTGGAGCGTCTAGCAGATTGGCAACCCAGCACATCACTGCCCCTGCTGTTTCTCATCAGCACCAAGCCGGAACTGGCCTGGACGGAAGTCAGCGAAAAAACATTGAGTGCGCTTGAGATCTTCGATTGGCCGCTGCCCTGGAACCTGATGCGGCATCGTCTGGCCACAGCCTTGACCCGACGGAGAGTCGACCATGAGATCGTCAACGGCCTGATGGTGTTGATTTCCACTGAATCCTGACCCCGGTTTTTCATCTAATTTTGACCCCACCCTTGGTGGAGTAGCCGGGCTACTCGGTTGTGGATAAGTCTAACGTCGACGTTATCGTTTCTCCTTTCGTTG
>JBFWUB010000006.1:0-209253 GCA_050247515.1 Ramlibacter sp.
GCAGTGTGTCCACGATGCTCGCCGTCGTCAGCGTGCTTGGCCCCGCGTTGCCTATCACGATCGTGAACGTCGTCGTTCCACCCACCGCGATCGTGCTGCTGCCCACTGTCTTTGTCAGGCTCGGCGTCACCTGCACTGTCGCCGTCCCAGGCGCCGTCGCCGTGCTGCTGCCCAGGTTCGTCACCCCCACCAGCGGCGTCAAGGTCACCGTGTTCGTGTACCCGCCCGCGCCCGTCGCCTGCACCACCACCGTCACCGTCACCGTCCCGCCCGTCGGAATCGTCACGCTGCCACGTACCGTTGTGCCGCTCGCCGCGAACGCCGTCGCCACGCTCGCACCCCCGCCCGCGTTGCTGCTCACGCCTGTCGCCGTCAGGTTGCTCGGCAGTGTGTCCACGATGCTCGCCGTCGTCAGCGTGCTTGGCCCCGCGTTGCCTATCACGATCGTGAACGTCGTCGTTCCACCCACCGCGATCGTGCTGCTGCCCACTGTCTTTGTCAGGCTCGGCGTGACGACGATGATCCGGCCTATCGTGCTGGTACTTGTGTTGTTGCTGGCCGACGGATCGGGCGTCGTCGATGTGATGCCCACGGTATTGGTGATGGATCCGGCGACCTCACTTACCAGCACGGTCAAAGTAACCGTTCCACCCGCACCTGCCGCCAGGCTGGCGGCCGTCGCCGTGATGCTCGTTGTACTGGTCGTCAACCCCAAGGAGCCGCTGACAGTCGCCCTCACCAAGGTCAGGCCCGCTGCACTCAAGCTATCCGTCAGGGTTACGCTGGTTGCGGCGCTTGGGCCCGCGTTCAAATAGGCAATGGCATACGTGAACGTGGCCCCAACCGTGCCGGAGCTGACACTGGCGGTTTTGGTCACACTCAGATCGGCGCTGACCACCCGGGAAATTGTCACGCTGCTGGTGTTGTTGCCCGGCGTGGGGTCAGCCGTCGTGCTGGTGATCGCCGCGGCATTGGTGATGGAGCCAGACACGGCCGTGGCTACTACGCTCAAGGTCAACGTTCCCGAGCTGCCGGACGCGAGGCTGGCCAAGGTGAGCGTCACGCCGCCCGTGGATGTGTTGAGACTGCCAGAACTCGTCGCGGCGCTAACCAGCGTCAGACCCGCGGCAGTCAGCGAGTCCGTCAGCGTGAGGTTCTGCGCCGTGCTGGGCCCTGCATTGGCAAAGCGGATGACATAGGTGAAGGTCACCCCCGCGGTGCCGGCCGTCACACTGGTTGTCTTTGTGATGCTGAGATCCGAACTCGTCAGGACGGTATCTGTATCTGCCGCCGAGCAAACGCCCGCCCCGGTACATGACGTCGACGGGTTGCTGTTGACCACAGACGCCGGCGGCGTAATGGTCGCTACGTTGGTCACTGAAGTCTGCGCCTGGGCCACAAGCGGAAGGAACAGGCACAGCATCACCCCCGCCAACGCCGCGAACAATGCTCGCGCCGTCGACATTTTCAGCCGCGACAATTGACCCCACAAGGTGGCCCCAAACACGCTCAAACGCTATTACCCCGATTCTTCTTGACTGACCTTTTTACGCACAATTAACACGTCGTTACATTAAGACCGTAAGTCTAGTGGAAGCAGGGTCTTTGTAACAATTCATGTCTTTTGGGGGGAGGGAATATGTACCGCTTCTGCGCACAAAGTCACATACCAAAGTCTGTACGCAAACACACCTGATTCTAGATGCAGAATTCGCGCCCGGTAGCAGCAAAAAGCGCCGTGAATACACCTCAACATTCGAATGCACCTGACTGATATGTAACAGAAATTCGGCCCAACCCCATCATCAATTCAATGGCGCTGGCTGGGCCGCGTCACAATTGATGCCACCATCGATAAACTGCCCCATGCCCGCATACACCTTTGAGGCGCTAGACGCCGACGGCGCCACACGCCGGGGCGTCCTGGAAGCCGATACCGCAAAATCGGCACGAAGTTTGCTTAGAGGTCAGGCCCTTGTGCCCTTGCTGGTGGAACCGGTTCATGGCCCGGGCCCGTCAGGCAAATCCCATGGCGGGGCGATGTCATCGCTGTGGGTGATTGGAAAGCGCGTGTTCAGCAGCACCGGCCTGTCGGTCTGGACCCGCCAGCTCGCTGGCCTGGTGTCGTCCGGCTTGCCCTTGGAGAGGGCGCTCACAGCACTGACTGAAGAGGCCGAGGATGACGCGTTGCGCGACCTGGTCGCTGGCCTGCGAGCCGAAGTAAACGCTGGCTCCTCGTTTGCCCGAGCATTGGCGATGCACCCGGGGGAGTTTTCAGACATCTATGTGGCCGTGATCAGCGCGGGCGAACAAAGCGGTAATCTGGGGTTGGTTCTTGAACGGCTCGCCGACGACCTGGAGGAGCGACAATTGCTCAAAGCCAAGTTGACCGGCGCCATGCTGTACCCAGCGATCGTCACGCTGATCGCCATCGTGATCGTTCTTTTTCTGGTGGGCTATGTCGTACCCCAGGTTGCCAACGTCTTTGCAGGCACCAAACGCTCTCTGCCTTTTCTGACAACGGCGATGCTCGGACTCAGCGATGGCGTACGAAACTACGGCTGGCTGATGCTGCTGACGCTGGTATCGGCCAGTACCGGTTTGCATTTCGGCCTGCGCAACGAAGGCTTTCGTCAGGCGTTTGACACCGCATGGCTGCGGCTGCCGGTACTTGGCAAACTGTCGCGCGGGTACAACGCTGCGCGATTCGCCAGCACGCTGGCCATGCTGGCTTCGGCAGGAGTCCCCATCCTGAAAGCCCTGCAAGCCGCGGCAGAAACCCTCAGCAACCGGGCCATGCGCGCCGACGCGCTGGACGCGCTCGTGTTGGTACGTGAGGGCGCCCCCCTGGCGTCTGCCCTCACTCAGAAGAAGCGCTTTCCAGGCCTTCTGGGCATGTTTGCCCGACTGGGTGAGCAAACCGGCCAGCTGCCTGTGATGTTGCAGCGCGCCGCCGCGCAACTGAGTGCCGAGGTGCAGCGCCGGGCCCTGCAGCTGGCCACCATCCTGGAGCCGCTGCTGATCGTGGCCATGGGTTTGATGGTGATGCTGATCGTGCTGGCCGTGCTGCTGCCGATCATCCAGCTCAACCAGTTGGTGCGCTGATGGGCGTTTCACTGGACGGCAAGCTGGTCGTCGCGATTTCATCGCGCGCGCTGTTTGACTTCGAAGAAGAAAACCAGATCTTCGAGCAGGGCGATGACCGCGCCTATATGCAGCTGCAGCTGCAGCGCCTGGACCAGCCGGCCAAGCCCGGCGTGGCGTTCTCGCTGGTGCGCAAGCTGCTCGCGTTCAACGATGCGGACGCGCAGCGCGTGGAGGTGGTCATCCTGTCGCGCAACGACCCGGTGTCGGGCATGCGCGTGTTCCGTTCGGCACAGCACTACGGCCTGCCGATTGAGCGCGGCAGCTTCACCCGTGGGCAACCGCCCTGGCGGTACCTCAAGCCGCTCAATGCCAACCTGTTCCTGTCCGCGCACCTGAGCGATGTACGCGCCGCGCTCGACGCGGGCGTGCCCGCAGCACAGGTGTATCCGCATTCCGTGCTGGCCTCTGACGCATACCCCCATGAAGTACGCATCGCTTTTGACGGTGATGCAGTGCTGTTCTCGGACGAGGCGGAGCGCGTTTTCCAGGCGCAGGGCCTGGTCGCTTTCCAGCAGCACGAGCGCGACAAGGCCGCGCAGCCGCTGCCCGAGGGCCCGTTCAAGCCGCTGCTGGCAGCGCTACACCGGCTGCAGCAGGCAGGCACACCCACCATGCGTATCCGCACCGCGCTGGTCACGGCCCGCAGCGCCCCGGCCCATGAGCGCGCCATCCGCACGCTGATGAACTGGAACGTTGATGTGGACGAGGCGATGTTCCTGGGCGGCTTGCCCAAAGGCGAGTTCCTGCGCGAGTTCGAACCTGATTTTTTCTTCGATGACCAGACGGGGCACGTGGACTCCGCCGCGCGCCATGTGCCGTCAGGCCACGTCGCAAGCGGTATCTCCAACGCTGGTTGAACGCACGCGGCGGCAGGCTCCGCTACGATGCCGCCAACGCCGGCGCACGTGTCCGGCAGGAGCCCCATGATGACCTTGCCCGCTGGCCGAGCCGCCACCTTTGCCCAAACCGTGCGCCGCATTGCGGCGCTGGTTGCGCCCTATTTCCGGTCAGACGAAAAATGGCTCGCACGCGGCCTGCTGATCAGCATCGTCGCGCTGAACCTGGGCACGGTGTACATGCTGGTGCTGAACAACGAGTGGTACGCCCGCTTCTACGATGCGCTGCAGAACAAGGACCAGGCGACGTTCTGGCGCGAGATCGCCTTTTTCTGCTGGATCGCCGCCGCGTACATCGTGATTGCCATCCTGAAGTTCTACCTGACGCAGCTGTTCCAGATGCGCTGGCGCGCCTGGATGACCCGCGACTACCTGGGCCGCTGGATGGCCGACAACACGTTCTACCGGCTGGAGCTTGCGCGCTACGCAACAGGCAACGGCACCACGCCCGACAACCCGGACCAGCGCATCCAGGAAGACATGCAGCTGTTCACCAGCTACACCGTGTCGTTGACCATGGGCCTGCTCAACGCCGTGGTCACGCTGGTCAGCTTCGTGGGCATTCTGTGGGGCCTGTCCGGCACGGTCAGCATTCCCCTGGGTGGGCAGACCTACACGATCGCCGGCTCCATGGTGTGGGTCGCCATCGCCTACTGCGCCGCGGGCACCGTCATCACCCACTACATCGGCCGCCCGCTGGTAAACCTGAACTTCCTGCAGCAACGCTACGAAGCCGACTTTCGCCACCACCTGGTGCGTGTGCGCGAGTACAGCGAAGCCATCGCGCTGGATCGCGGCCAGACCGTGGAGCACCGGCAGCTGGACACCCGCTTTGGCACCGTGCTCAGGAACTACCTGCAGCTCATCCGCCAGCAGAAGAACCTGGTGGCGTTTACCGCGTCGTTTGGCCAGGCATCGGTCATCTTCGCGTTTATCGTGCAGGCACCGCGCTTTTTCAGCGGAGCCATCCAGCTGGGCCAGCTCATGCAGGTCAACTCCGCCTTTGGTCGTGTGCAGGACTCGCTGTCATGGATCGTGGACAACTACGACAGCATCGCCGCCTGGCGTGCCACCACGGATCGCCTGACAAGCTTCGAAGAGGCCATGCGCGCCCAGGCCAATGCGAAAGCCAGCCTGCAGATCAGCGCGGCGGACCAGCTCAGCACGCAGGACATGAACATCCAGCTGCCGGACGGTGCCACGCTTCTGGCAGGCGCCGCACTGTCCGCGCAAGCGGGCGATACCGTGCTGCTGCAAGGCCCCTCGGGCAGTGGCAAATCCACGCTGTTTCGGGCCTTCGCCGGCATCTGGCCCTTTGCCAGCGGCCACGCGCAGGTGCCACAGGACGCCATGTTCATCCCGCAGCGGCCGTATGTGCCCAATGGCCGTCTGCGCGACGCGCTGGCCTACCCATCGCCGGCCGCCGGCTTCACGGATGAAGCCTTGCGCCAGGCGTTGTCCGATGCGCGGCTGCCACAGCTGGCCGACCGGCTGGATGATGAGGACGCCTGGGCGCAAAAGCTGTCGGGCGGCGAGCAGCAGCGCCTGGCCATTGCACGTGTGCTGCTGCGCAAGCCGCGTTGGGTGTTTGCCGACGAAGCCACCAGCGCGCTGGACGAAACCACAGAGCAGGCTGTGTATGAAAAGCTGATTGTCCATGTCAGGCAGGCACAGGGTGCGCTGGTGTCCATTGCCCACCGGCCCGCTGTGGCGGCCTTTCACGACCGGCACTGGGCGCTGCAAAAGGCGCCAGACGGTTCGCCTGCGCGCTACACACTCACGCAGCAGGCGGCGTGACGGCGCGGTAGCGGTCCCAGCCGCGGGAACGCAGCTCGCAGGCGGGGCAACTGCCGCAGCCATAACCCCAATCGTGGCGGTGCTCGCGGTCGCCCAGGTAGCAGGTGTGAGTGTGCTCCACGATGAGCTTCACCAGCCGCTCGCCGCCCAGTGATTCCGCCAGCTGCCATGTGGCGGCCTTGTCGATCCACATCAGCGGCGTGTCGATCACAAAGCGCTTGTCCATGCCCAGGGACAGCGCCAGCTGCATCGCCTTCATGGTGTCGTCGCGGCAATCGGGATAGCCTGAAAAATCGGTCTCGCACACACCTGTGACGATGACCTCCAGACCGCGCCGGTAGGCAAGCGCGCCGGCCAGCGTCAGGAACAGCAGGTTGCGCCCCGGCACGAAGGTGTTGGGCAGCCCGGTGCGCTCCATGCTGAAAGCCATGTCGCGCGTCAGTGATGTTTCGCTCACCTGGCCCAGTACCGCCAGGTCCAGCATGTGGTCCTGGCCCAGGCGTGCCGCCCAGTGGGGGAATTGCGCACGCACCGCACCCAGCACCTTCAGCCGCGCCTGCAACTCCACGCTGTGGCGCTGGCGGTAGTCAAAGCCTATGGTCTCCACGCGCTGGTAGCGCGACAGCGCCTGGGCCAGGCAGGTGGTGGAGTCCTGCCCGCCAGAGAACAGGACCAGTGCGGTGGTGTGCATCGGCCGCATTGTGCCGCGCGCCGCATCAGGCGCGCAACGCTCGCGCCTCCCGGCGGGCAATCCAGAGCGTGGCGGCAAAAATCACCAGGCCCCCCAGCAAGGTGGACCGGTTGGGCCGGTCGGCAAACATCACCCAACCCAACAGCGATGCCCAGACCAGCTCCAGGAACTTCACAGACTGCGTGGCCGAAATGTCGGCGACGCTGAAGGAGCGCGTCAGGCAATAGTGCCCCGCGCTGCCCAGCAGCCCGCACAGCAGGAACATGCCCCACTGCGCCAGCGTGGGGTGTTGCCAGTTCAAGAGCGCCAGCGGCAAACTGGACAGCGCCACGGTAATGGACTGCCACACCACGATGACCGTGGGCCGCTCGGTGCGCGTGAGACCTTTGGTAATCAGGAACGATGCCGCGAACACCGGCGCCGACGCCAGCATGACCAGGCTGTACAGGCCGCCTGCGCCCGACAGCTTGGGTGCGACCACGATCAGCACGCCGCCAAAGCCGATCATCGCGGCCACCCATCGCTCCCACCGCATGGGCTCGCGAAACACCAGCCACGCGCCCAGCATGATGAAGATCGGGGTCGTGAACCCGATGGCCGTGGTGTCCGCCAGCGTGATGTGCGGGATGGCGATGAACCACAGACACAGCCCGCCCGTGTGCACGGCCCCACGCGCGAATTGCCCGCCGATGTTCTGCGGCCGGTAGGCCGCCCACCCGGCACGCAGCACCAGCGGCGCCAGCACGGCACAACCCGCCACGTAGCGCAGGAACTGGGTCTGAAATGCATCGAGCTGCAACGCCAGGCCGCGCATGGCCGCATTCAGCTGGACGAACAGGACGCCGGCGAGCGCTGACCACAACAACCCGCGCGTGGTGGGATTGAGCTGGCCCAGGCGGCGCCGCACCAGCGCTGCACGACGGACCAGCGCATGGGGACGCCGCTGCGGCTGCGCAGCCCCCCCAGGTGCCGGCACTAGGGTTGCTCTTTCACAATGCGCCGCTTCTTGCGCACGATCACCACCGGCGCGACCTGCGCGCGCGGCTGCACGAGTTCCTGCAGATTGACGTTTTGCTGGCGAGCCGCCTTGCGCAAAGCGGCAAGCACCCGCGACGTGTTCAGCGGCTGGACCATGGAACCGTTGACCTGCACATACTGGCCGTCGGGTGTGATGGCCAGCTGGCCCATTTCCTGGCCACGGCTGACTTCGCCAATCACGCGGCAACCGTCTTCAGGGGGCACAAGCCAGGGCAGACTCAGCCGCGGGCCGAGGTGAACAATCAGGGGGGCAGACATGTACAGCGATTTTGCCTGCATAAGCTTGTTCGCGCCTGACTTGAAAACGACACAAAACCCCTTATCATTAGCACTCGCCATCGCTGAGTGCTAACAAAGCCATCGGCGCAAGTTAATAAGTACTGACTTTCAGTGCTTTTGATTTACCAACTCGTTTCAAGACCAGGAGATGCAATGAAACTTCGTCCTTTGCACGATCGCGTGATCGTCAAGCGTATCGACAGCGAAACCAAGACCGCCTCGGGCATCGTCATCCCCGACGCCGCCGCCGAGAAGCCGGACCAAGGTGAAGTGCTGGCAGTGGGCCCCGGCAAAAAGAACGACAAGGGCGAAGTGTCCGCTGTCGGCGTCAAGGTCGGTGACCGCGTGCTGTTCGGCAAATACAGCGGCCAGACCGTCAAGGTCGACGGCGACGAGCTGCTGGTCATGAAGGAAGAAGACCTGTTCGCAGTCGTCGAAGCCAAGTGATTTCGCCGGACTGATCAACCTTAATTTTTTGGAGAAACAAACATGGCAGCAAAAGACGTAGTCTTCGGCGGCGAAGCCCGCGCGCGCATGGTCGAGGGTGTGAACATCCTGGCCAACGCAGTCAAGGTGACCCTGGGCCCCAAGGGCCGCAACGTGGTGCTCGAGCGCTCCTTCGGCGCCCCCACCGTGACCAAGGACGGTGTGTCCGTGGCCAAGGAAATCGAGCTCAAGGACAAGCTGCAGAACATGGGCGCGCAGATGGTCAAGGAAGTCGCTTCCAAGACCAGCGACAACGCCGGTGACGGCACCACCACCGCGACCGTGCTGGCCCAGGCCATCGTGCGCGAAGGCATGAAGTACGTGGCCGCCGGCATGAACCCGATGGACCTCAAGCGCGGCATCGACAAGGCCGTGACGGCCCTGGTCGCCGAGCTGAAGAAGGCCTCCAAGGCCACCACGACCAGCAAGGAAATCGCCCAGGTCGGCTCCATTTCCGCCAACAGCGACGAATCCATCGGCGAGATCATCGCCAAGGCCATGGACAAGGTCGGCAAGGAAGGCGTGATCACCGTTGAAGACGGCAAGAGCCTGGACAACGAGCTCGACATCGTCGAAGGCATGCAGTTCGACCGCGGCTACCTGAGCCCGTACTTCATCAACAACCCCGACAAGCAGGCTGCCCTGCTGGACAACCCCTTCGTGCTGCTGTTCGACAAGAAGATCAGCAACATCCGTGACCTGCTGCCCGTGCTGGAGCAAGTCGCCAAGGCTGGCCGTCCGCTGCTGATCATTGCCGAGGAAGTGGAAGGCGAAGCCCTGGCGACGCTGGTGGTCAACACCATTCGCGGCATCCTGAAGGTTGTGGCCGTCAAGGCGCCTGGCTTCGGCGACCGCCGCAAGGCCATGCTGGAAGACATCGCCATCCTGACGGGCGGCAAGGTCATCGCTGAAGAAGTCGGCCTGACGCTGGAGAAGGTAACCCTGGCCGACCTGGGCCAGGCCAAGCGCATCGAAGTGGGCAAGGAAAACACCACCATCATCGACGGCGCCGGCGCCGCTGGTGACATCGAAGCCCGCGTCAAGCAGATCCGCATCCAGATCGAGGAAGCCACGTCCGACTACGACCGCGAAAAGCTGCAAGAGCGCGTGGCCAAGCTGGCTGGCGGTGTGGCCGTGATCAAGGTCGGCGCCGCCACCGAAGTCGAAATGAAGGAAAAGAAGGCCCGCGTGGAAGACGCGCTGCACGCCACGCGTGCTGCCGTTGAGGAAGGCATCGTGGCCGGTGGTGGCGTGGCGCTGCTGCGCGCCAAGCAGGCTGCTGGCGCCATCAAGGGCGACAACGCCGACCAGGAAGCCGGCATCAAGCTGGTGCTGCGCGCCATTGAAGCCCCGCTGCGCGAGATCGTTTACAACGCCGGCGGCGAAGCCTCCGTTGTGGTGAACGCCGTGCTGGCCGGCAAGGGCAACTACGGCTTCAACGCCGCCAACGACACCTATGGCGACATGATCGAAATGGGTATCCTGGATCCGACCAAGGTGACCCGCACGGCCCTGCAGAACGCGGCCTCCGTTGCCGCGCTGATGCTCACGACCGAAGCCATGGTCGCCGAGGCACCGAAGGAAGAAGCGCCCGCGATGCCCGGCGGCGGCATGGGTGGTATGGGTGGCATGGGCGGCATGGACATGTAAGCCCACGCGCTGTGCGCAACTAAAAGCCGGGCTATGCCCGGCTTTTTTTATGGTCGGAACACCTTCAGGAACGCAGCTTCTGCACCAGGCCCGCAGTGGACGCGTCCAGGCCCGACGTATCCCCGCTGCGCAGGCGCAGCGCAATGTCCCTGGCCAGCACCTTGCCCAGCTCCACTCCCCACTGGTCAAAGCTGTTGATGCCCCACAGCGAGCCGCTGGTGAACACGCGGTGCTCGTGCATCGCAATCAAGGCACCCAGGCTTTGCGGGGTCAGCTCGTCCAGCAACAGCAGGGTGCTGGGCCGGTTGCCCGGGAAATGGCGGTGCCCGCCCGCATCGGCTTTGCCAAGCGTCAGCGCCTGGGCCTGCGCGATCACGTTGGCCAGCAGTTGCTCCTGATGACCCGCCAGCGCGTGCGCGGCGCGGCGCACCGCCACAAATTCCACCGGCACCACGTCCGTGCCCTGATGCAGCATCTGGAAGTAGGCATGCTGGCCATTGGTGCCGGGCTCGCCCCACAGCACCGGCGCGGTCTGCAGCTGCAGCGCGTCGCCATGGCGGTCCACGCGCTTGCCGTTGCTTTCCATCTCCAGCTGCTGCAAATAGGCCGGCAACCTGCGCAGGGCACTGTGGTACGGCGCGATGCTGCGGCTGCTGAATCCGTGGAAGTTGCGGTACCAGACGTCCAGCAGCGCCAGGCACACCGGGAGGTTGTGAGCCAGTGGCGCGGTGCGAAAGTGCTCGTCCATGGCATGCGCGCCGTCCAGCATGCCCAGGAAGCGCGCGGAACCGATCGCGATGGCAATCGGCAGCCCGATGGCCGACCACATGGAGTACCGCCCGCCCACCCAGTCCCAGAAGCCGAAGGTGGTGGTGATGCCGAAATCGCGCGCGGCCTCCACGTTCGTGGTGAGCGCCGCGAAGTGCCGCGCCACGTCGCGCCCGCCGTTGCTGTCAAACCATTGGCGCGCCGAATGCGCGTTGGTCATGGTCTCTATCGTGGTGAAGGTCTTGGACGCGATCAGGAACAGCGTATTGTCCGAGCGCAGCTGCGCGAGCACGGCTGCCAGCTCATGCCCGTCCACGTTGGACACAAAGTGAAAGCGTTTGCCGGGATGCGCGTACCCCTGCAGCGCCAGCACCGCCATCTGCGGCCCCAGGTCGGAGCCGCCGATGCCGATGTTCACGATGTCGGTGATGCCATCGTCTGCCCGCACGGCGTCGGCATAGGCCAGCATCGCATCGCGTGTGGCTGCCACTTGCGCATACCAGGTTTCAAGGCCCGGCACGGCAACGGGTGAGCGCAGCAGCCAATGCATGACGGCGCGCTGCTCCGAGGTGTTGATGGGCTCACCGGCGAACATCGCGTCGCGATACTGCGCCACATTGCATTCGGCCGCCAGCGCCAGCAGCAGGCCCTGCGTGGTGCTGTCCACCAGGTTCCTGGACAGGTCTGCAAACACATGCGGTGCCTGCAGGCTGAACGCATCGAAGCGCCCGGGGTCCGCGGCAAAAGCGTCACGCACATCAAAGGCGCGCCCCGCTGTGTAGAACTGCGTCTGCAGGGCAGCCCAGGCCGGTGCCTGGTCGCAGCGCAGCCGCTCGTCAGGTCGGTGGCCCATCGTGTTTACGCCGCCAGCATGAGCTGCTCGAGCTTGACGGCGTCGGCCGCGAAGGCGCGTATGCCTTCAGCCAGCTTTTCGGTCGCCATGGCGTCTTCGTTCAGCGCGTAACGAAAGCCCGCTTCGTCCAGATTCACCGGCGCCAGGTCCATGCCGCGCGCGGCCTGCGCGTCCAGCACGCGGGCCAGCGGCGCGTCGCTGGCCGCCAGGGCGGCGAGCAGGTCCGGGCTGATGGTCAGCAGGTCACACCCTGCCAGCGCCGTGATCTGGCCCACGTTGCGAAAGCTGGCGCCCATGACTTCCGTGGCAATGCCGAAATGCTTGTAGTGGTTGTAGATCTGCCGCACCGATTTCACACCGGGGTCGTTGGCGCCTGCATGGGCAGCTTCGTCCCATGAAGCGCCTGCCTGCTTTTTGTACCAGTCGTAGATGCGTCCCACAAACGGAGAGATCAGCTGCACCTTCTCCTGCCCGCACACCACCGCCTGGCAAAACGAGAACAGCAGCGTCAGGTTGGTGTTGATGCCGCGCCGCTGAAGCCGGCCTGCGGCCTGCATGCCTTCCCAGGTAGCAGCGATCTTGATCAGCACGCGCTCGGTGGGCACGCCCTCGGCCTGGTACAGCTCGATGATGCGTTCAGCGCGTGTGAAGGTCGCATCGGCATCAAAGCTCAGGCGCGCGTCCACTTCGGTGGAGACACGCCCGGGAATCAACCCCAGGATCTCGCGTCCAAAACGCACCAGCAGCCGGTCCATGATCTCGTCCAGCGGCTTGCCCCGGTGGGCGGCCACAGTGTCCTTGAGCAGCGGCTGGTAGTCGGGCTTTTGCACGGCCTTGAGGATCAGCGACGGGTTGGTCGTTGCGTCCTGCGGCTTGAAGGCATCCATCTGCCGGAAGTCGCCGGTGTCGGCCACCACGGTGGTGAACTGTTTGAGCGCGTCGAGTTGGTTCATGCCGGGGATTATCCGGCCTGCCCGCGCTGCGTGGGAACCTCCGGGTTACAAACCCGGGGCCACAGGTGTAGGCAGCGACTGACATCGGCTGCCGCGCCCTGCCGACCATTCACACACCTGGGCGCAGGCACACTCGCGTGCATGCCGTTCACACCTTTTCTCGCCGCATTTTTCTTCGCCCTGACAGGCCTGGTGGCGCTGGCGGCGCACGCCCAGACGTCCACGGTCTCGGTGGGCACGCAAGCCAACATCAACACCCCGCCACCTGCCACCGCGCTGCCAGTCGCTGCACCCGTTGACCTGAAGCGCTATTCAGGCACCTGGTACGAGCAGGCACGCCTGCCCAACCGCTTCCAGCGCGGCTGTACCGGCCAGGTGTCGGCCACGTACGAGCTGCTGGCCGACGCGCGCGTTCGCGTCATCAACCGGTGCGCCAAGGCAGACGGCAGCACCGAGACAGCCCAGGGGCTGGCCCGCGCCGTGCCCGTTCCGGGGCAACCGGACGCAGGGCGGCTGGAAGTCAGCTTTGCGCCGCGCTGGCTCGGCTGGGTCCCGCCGGTCTGGGGCGACTACTGGATCATGCAGCTGGATGCGGACTACCAGGTTGCGCTGATCGGCACGCCGGACCGCAAATACCTCTGGGTGCTGTCACGCACGCCGCAGATGGACGGCGCGCGCCTGCAGGCCCTGCTGGACTATGCGCGCGAGACGGGTTTTGACACAGCCACCGTGGTGCGCACGCCGGCTGTGCCCGCCGTTGCGCTGCGCTAACCCCAGGCCTTACGCAGCCGACACGACGGAGACGCCGTGGTCGGCCAGGGTCAGCCCCACCTCAGCACCCGGGGCCAGCACATCTGTCAGGTTCGGCGACATCACGAAGATCTGGCCGAGCCCGGTCTTGAATGTGTACTCATACACATTGCCCAGATAGGCGGACTTGATGCAGGTACCCGCCAGCCCGGTACCGTCGCGGTGGATGTTCCAGGCCTCGGGTCGCACCGCGGCCTTGACTGCCCCGGGCGCGACCGGCCGGCGCGCCGTCAGCGTCAGCGGGCCCAGTGTCACCGTACCGTCGGCGCTTGCGGTGGCCGGGAACAGCATGGCCTCACCCATGAAGCCCGCGACAAATTCCGACTGCGGGTATTCGTAAAGGTCCTGCGGCGTGCCGCGCTGCGCGATCAACCCGTGATTCATCACGATGATCTGGTCGCTGACCGCCAGCGCCTCGCTCTGGTCATGCGTTACATAGGCCACGGTCAGCTGCAGGCGCTGCTGCAGCGTGCGGATTTCCTCGCGCATCTCACGGCGCAGCCGCGCGTCCAGGTTGGACAGCGGCTCGTCAAACAGCAACACGGCCGGCTCCAGCACCAGCGCACGCGCCAGCGCCACGCGCTGCTGCTGCCCGCCCGACAGTTCGCTGGGCAGGCGGTCGTCGTAGCCGACCAGGCCCACGTTGCGCAGCGCCTCCACGGCCTGCGGCCGCGCGACGTCCGGCGCGATGCCGGACATGCGCAGGCCGTACATCACGTTTTCCACCACGCTCATGTGCGGAAACAGCGCGTAGCTCTGGAACATCATGCTCACGTTGCGCTGCGCGGGCCCCAGCGTGGTCACGTCCTTGCCGGCGATGATGATCTGGCCCGAGGTGGGCGACTCCAGCCCCGCGATCATGCGCAGCGTGGTGGTCTTGCCGCAGCCCGAGGGCCCCAGGATGGTCGTCAGCGTGCCGCGCGGCACCTCGAAGCTGATGCCCCGTACCGC
This sequence comes from Ramlibacter sp., assembly GCA_050247515.1. Taxonomy (GTDB): domain Bacteria; phylum Pseudomonadota; class Gammaproteobacteria; order Burkholderiales; family Burkholderiaceae_C; genus RAM1. Next base: position 14,320 of record JBFWUB010000006.1, read on the forward strand.
CAGCGGCGCCGACGGGTCGGCGCCATAGCGCTTGGTGACGTTGTTGAAAACGATGCCTGAATCAGTCATCAGTGCATTCCTTGTGGGTTGGTGTTTTTGCGCCGGCCGAGCTTGCGCTCACCGACGACGTATTGAATCAGTGCGGTCGCCAGGGACATGAGGAGAATGAGCACGGTGCAATAGGCCAGCGCCACGCCATAGTCCCCGTTGCCCACCCGGCCAATGATGTAGGTGGTGGCCAGCTCGTTCTCGGCCGTGACCAGGAAGATCACCGCGCTGACCGTGGTGATGGCGCGCACGAAGCTGTACACCAGCGCCGCGACCAGTGCGGGCTTGAGCAGCGGCAGCACCACATGGCGCAGCGTCTGCACGCTGTTGGCGCGCAGCATGAGCGAGGCTTCGTCCAGCGAGCGGTCCAGCTGCTTGAAGGCGGCCGTGCCGGCCCGCACGCCCACCGGCAGGTTGCGGAACATGAAGCACAGCACGATGATCAGCGCGGTACCCGTCAGCTCGAAGGGCGGCACGTTGAACGCCAGGATGTAGCTCACGCCCAGCACCGTGCCGGGGATGGCAAACGCCAGCAGGGCCGAAAATTCAAACGCGCCCTGGCCGCGGAATTCAGTGCGCGCCAGCAGCCACGCAATCATCAGGCCCACCGTGGCCGTCATGGGCGCCGAGATGGCCGCCAGCTTGAGGGTGGTGAAAAATGAATTCCAGGCCGTGCCGGCCCAGACCAGGCCGAACTGGCCCCACTCCAGCGCGAACGCCGTGCGAAAGTGGTTCAGCGTGATCGTGTAGTCGCGCCCCCAGGTCTGCACAAAGCCACCGGCAAAGGCAAACAGGTACACCACCAGGGTGAACGCCATCCAGGGCAGCGCCACGCAGTACACGACGCGGCGCACGCCCGCGGGCAGCGGCATGGCTATGCCCGAGTCGCCCTTGCCGGAAACCGTGGTGAAGTTCTGCTTGCCCAGCAGGCCGCGCTGGATGGCAAACACCGTGAGCGCGAACAGCGTGAGGATCCAAGCCAGCGACGCCGCGCGCCCCTGGTCGTATTGCGCGCCGACGATCGCAAAGAAGATTTCCGTGGACAGCACCGAGAACTGCCCGCCCACCACGATGGGGTTGCCGAAATCGGCCATGCTTTCGATGAAACCGACCAGGAACGCGTTGGCCAGGCCGGGCTTGAGCAGGGGCAGCGTCACCGTCATGAAGGTCTGCTGAGGGCTCGCGCGCAGGGTCTGTGCGGCTTCTTCCAGGCTGGGCGCCACGCCCTGCACCACGCCGCGCATGATCATGAAGGCAATCGGTGTGAAGGCAAAGGTCTGCGCAATCCACACGCCAAACCAGCCGTAGAACCACCGTGTGGGCGGTATGCCGAAGGCCCATTCCAGGAACTGGTTGGCCACGCCAGCGCGGCCGAACAGCAGGATCAGCCCCAGCCCCACGACGAACGGCGGCGTGATGATGGGCAGCATGGCCACGATGTTCAGAGGCCGGCCGTAGCGCCTGGACGTGCGCTCGGCCATCAACGCCATCAGCGTGCCCAGCAGCGTGGTGCTGGCCGCCGTCATCAACCCCAGAAACAGTGTGTTCCACGCCACGCCGCAGCGTTGCCCGCCGGTGACGCAACCCAGGCCGAAGTTGCGCTCGCTGGCCACGCGGTCCACGGTGGCACCCAAGGCAAAGCCGCCATCCTCCAGCAGGAACGCAGCACTCAGGGCCTTCAGCACCGGGAACAGGATGAACAGCGCCAGCAAGCTGCCGCAGCCCAGCACAGCCGCGGCCACGAACAGGTCGCCTTTGAAATACCCGCGTCGCGCCACGCCAAACGCCGCCAGCATCAGCAGCGCCGTCAGCGCCACAAAGCCACCCCAGCCCACGCCAGGCTGGCGTGCGGCGAGTTCGCCAAAGCCGGCCGTCAGCGATTCAAAGGCCCAGCCGCGTGCACCGATGGTGAAGCCGCTGACCAGCAAGGCCAGCAGCCCCAGGCCACCACCGGCCATCAGCACCGCACCCTGGCGCCGCCCCGGCGGCAGGCAGGCCCCCACGGCCGCAATCGCCACGCCCACGAGCCCCAGCCAGAGCCAGGGCCGGCCATAGCGCGCCGCCTGCAGCAAGCCGTTGCCGGCCTGCTCCTGCGAGAACACCTGCGGGATCAGGCGCAGGCCATTGGTGTCCTGGATCGCATACCAGGGCAAGGCAAGGTAGGCGAGCGCGCCCACAGCCACCCAAAGCCACAAGGGCTTGTTGACAGAAAGATTCATGATGGGCGATGCCGTTGCGGGCTCGGGTCGTCAGTCAGCCGCGTCGGCTCAACGCGACTGGTTCTGCACTTCCTTTTCCCACTTGGCGATCAGGCGGCGGCGCTCTGCGCTGGCGCCGTACTTGGCGTAGTCGTAGTTGATGAGTTTGATCCTGGCCGGGTCCGTCATGCGCGGGTCCTTGGGCACCTTGGCGTTGCTGGGCAGCTGGAACTGCTTGGCCGCCAGGCCAAATTGCTGGCCGCCGGGCGTGAGCGCCCATTCGTAGAACTTCTTCGCGGCCTCCGTGTTCGGGCCGCTCTTGACGATGCTCATGGAGCCGACTTCCGCGCCCGTGCCTTCAGACGGGGTGGCCGAGCCCACCGGGAAGCCGTTGACGGATTCAGTCGTCACGTCATGCACAAAGCTGATGGACACCGTGGTCTCGCCCCGCGCCGCAGCCTTCACCGGCGCCGTGCCCGAGCGGGTGTAGGTGCTGATGTTCGGATGCAGCTTCTTCATGTAGTCAAAGGCCTTGTCCTCGCCCATCAGCTGCACCAGCGTGGCGATCATGGTGTAGGCCGTGCCGCTGGAGGCCGGGTTGGCCATCTGCACCTCGCCCTTGAATTCGGGCTTGAGCAGGTCGGCCCACGAGGCGGGTGCCTTGACCTTCTTCTTGGCCAGCAGTTCGTTGTTGAAGCCAAAGCCCAGCGGGCCCAGGTACACGCCCACGGTGCGGTATCTGGAGTCTGCTGCCTGCTTCTGGGCCCAGGGGTGCAGGTCCTTGAGCTGCTCGGACCTGTACTCGAGCGTCAGACCCTGCTCGGCGGCCTGCAGGTGCGGATCGCCAGTGCCACCAAACCAGATGTCCGTCTTGGGGTTGGCCTTTTCGGCGTTGAGCTGGGCCAGCGCCTCGCCCGATCCCTTGGCCGTCATGTTGACCTTCACGCCGGTTGTGCGTGAATACACGGTAGACATCAGGTTGCACCATTCAGCCTGCACAGAGCAGATGATGTTGACCTGGCCTTGCGCGGCGGCGCCAAAGGAAGCAGCAGCAACGGCCGCGGCAATCGCGATCTTCTTCATGAAATCCTCGTAGTAATTTGATTACCGACGCAGGATAGCCGTGCGCCTTGAAAGACCTATGCGGGAAAACACCAAATTGTCACGAAACTGTCATTGGATGACGTGAAACTAAGTTACAGTACCGTTCCGATCCCAAGGCACACATGAGTTTTGACCTCGTCCTGTTTGGTGGCACCGGCGACCTGGCCTGGCGCAAGCTGATGCCCGCTCTGTTTCAGGCGTTTCGCCATGGCACGCTGCCCGACGGAGGCCGCATCATCGGCGTGGCGCGTGACGACCTGGACGATGCGAGATACCGCGCGCTGATCGAGGCCCGGTTCCAGGACGTCGAGGGTGCCAAGCGGCCCAGCCCGGAAGAATTCGCGCGCTTTGCGTCCTTGCTGCACTTTGTGCGCATGGACCTGTCGCGCCCTGCCGACTACGCGCGCCTGGCCGAAGCCCTGCGCGAGCGCAATGCGCAGACCGTGGTGATGTACCTGGCCACGGCGCCCACGCTGTTCACCACCGTGTGCGAGCAGCTGGCCGCCGCCGGGCTCAACACGGCGCAAACGCGCATCGTGTTGGAAAAGCCGCTGGGCCATGACCTTGCATCCAACCGCGCCATCAACGAGACAGTGCGCCAGGCGTTCGGCGAGCGCCAGGTCTTTCGCATTGACCACTACCTGGGCAAGCCGTCGGTGCAAAACCTGTTCGCCCTGCGCTTTGGCAACGCCTTGTTCGAACCGCTGTGGCGGCGCGAGACCATTGCCAACATCCAGATCACCATTGCCGAGGACCTGGGCGTGGAAAAGCGCGGCGCGTTCTATGACAATACCGGCGCCCTGCGCGACATGGTGCAGAACCATGCGCTCCAGCTGGTGTGCGCCATCGGGATGGAGCCCCCGATCAACGCCCACGCCGACGCCATTCGCGACGAAAAGCTCAAGGTCCTGCGCTCGCTCAAGGCCTGGGACGCCGCGTCGCTGGCCCAGCATGCGGTGCGCGGCCAGTATGGCGCGGGCAACGCCGGCGGCGCCGCGGTGCCGGCCTACCGGGACGAGCCCGGGGTCAACCCGGCCAGCAACACCGAAACCTTCGTGGCCCTGCGCGCTGAAATCGCCAACTGGCGCTGGGCGGGCGTTCCGTTTTACATCCGCACCGGCAAGCGGCTGGCCGGACGCGACGCGCGTATCGTGGTGAACTTCCGGCCGGCCCCGCATGCGATCTTTCACACTCCGGCCGGTGCAGCCAACAGCCTGGTCATCAACCTGCAGCCGCGTGACGGGCTGGAGCTGCACCTGCTCGCCCAGGGGCAGGACGGCCGCCACGGCGCCCGCTTGGCGCCCGCATCCCTGGCACCCGTGCACCTGGACCTCGACTTTGACAAACGCTTTGGCGCCGAGCGCGTGGGCGCGTATGAACGCCTCCTGCTGGACGTGATTGACGGTCGCCTCAACCTGTTCGTGCGCAGCGACGAGCAGGAAGAGGCCTGGCGCTGGGTCGAGCCCGTGCTGGAACACTGGCGCAACGACGCCACCGGCCCGCGGCTGTATGCCGCGGGCACCTGGGGCCCCAGCGCCGCCAGCGCCATGATCGCGCGTGACGGCTACTGCTGGAGCGAAGAATGCTAGACCGCATCAAGGCTTCGCTCCCCTCCCTCGCCCCGGCCGAGCAACGCGTGGCCCGTCTGGTCCTGGCCGACCCGCGCTCGTTCGCCAACCTGCCGGTCACCGAGCTGGCGGATCGCGCGCACGTGAGCAAGCCCACCGTGGTGCGCTTTTGCCGCAGCGTGGGTTATGACGGCCTGTCGGACTTCAAGCTCAAGCTCGCGGGCAGCGTCAGCGAGGGCGTGCCCTTCATCCACCGCAGCGTGGACGCCGACGACAAGACGGGCGATGTGCTGGTCAAGGTCATCGACAACGCGGTCGCCGCCTTCCTGAAGTACCGCAACGACGCATCCACCTTTGCGATTGAAAAGGCGGTGGAGGCGCTGGCGGGCACTTTCCAGACCGGCAAACGCATCGAGTTCTTCGGCGTGGGCAATTCGGGCATCGTCGCGCAGGACGCGCAGCACAAGTTCTTCCGGCTGGGCGTCAACACCATCGCCTACAGCGACGGGCATATGCAGGTCATGAGCGCATCGCTGCTGGGGCCGGGTGACTGCGTGGTCGTGGTGAGCAATTCAGGCCGCACCCGCGACCTGATGGACGCCTGCGACATCGCGCGCAAGAACGGCGCCACGACCATCGTCATCACCGCCACCGGCTCCCCGCTGGCCTCCGCCGGCCACATCCATCTGGCGGCCGACCACCCCGAGGGTTACGACCGCTACAGCCCCATGGTGTCGCGCCTGCTGCACCTGATGATCATTGACGTGCTGGCCACTACCGTGGCGCTTCGCATTGGCGGCTCCCGGTTGCAGCCGCTGCTGCGCGAAATGAAGAACAACCTGCGCAACAAGCGGTATGCCTAGCCCACCCCCGAGGTGGCCTGCTGAAGTAACTTAAATCCGGCCTTCTTCGACGGCGTGGCAGGCAATCTTCACACCGCGCAGGTCCAGAAGCTTGGGCCGCTCGGACTTGCAGCGGTCGTTGGCGTGCTGGCAGCGGGGGTGGAAGGTACAGCCGGTGGGCGGGTTCAGCGGGTTGGGCACCTCGCCGCTGACCGGCGTGCGCTGGCGGCCGGTGTCGTGCATCTTGGGAATGGCGTCCAGCAGCATGCGCGTGTACGGGTGCTGCGGCGTGGCAAACAGCGCCTGCTTGGGCGCCAGCTCCACCAGGCGGCCCAGGTACATCACGCCGACTTCGTCGCTCACATGGCGCACCACCGCGAGGTTGTGCGAGATAAACAGGTAGGTCAGGCCCTGCTTTTGCTGCAGGTCCTTCATGATGTTGAGCACCTGCGCCTGCACCGAGACGTCCAGCGCGCTGGTGGGTTCGTCGCACACCAGGAACTCGGGTTCGGTGGCCAGGGCCCGCGCAATGGAGATGCGCTGGCGCTGGCCACCGCTGAACTGGTGCGGGTACTTGACCATGTCCAGCGGGCTCAGGCCCACGGACTTGAGCAGCTCGCCCACGCGCTGCTTGAGCTGCGCGCTGTCGGTGATGATGCCGTGCTCTTTCAGCGGCTCACCCACGATGTCTTCCACGATCCAGCGCGGGTTCAGGCTCGCATACGGGTCCTGGAAGATCATCTGGATGCGCCGGCGCAGCTTGCGCCCCTCGGGCGTCTTGAACGCCGCGTGCGCGTCCTGCCCGTCAAAGGTCAGGCCGCCGCGCGTGGGCTCGTACAGGCCCACCAGCAGGCGTGCCACCGTGCTCTTGCCGCAGCCCGATTCGCCCACCAGGGCCAGGGTCTTGCCCTTTTCGATTTCAAAGCTCACGCCGTCCACGGCATTGAGCAGTTGGCGGGGCCGCCGCTCAATGACACGGTTGAGCCAGGGGACCGAAACGTCAAATGTTTTCGCCAGGTCGTGTGCCTGGACCAAAGCCTTCGAGCCGCTCATCGCACACCCCCGCTTTCATGCAGCCAGCAGGCCGCGCGCGTGGCGCCGGCAGACATCAGGTCGGGGCGGTCCACCTTGCAGCGGTCAAAGGTCTTGGGGCAGCGCGGGTTGTAGGCGCAGCCGGTGGGGATGGCGTTCAGGCGGGGCATGGCACCGTCAATCTGGTTCAGGCGTTCACGGTCCACCGTGATGTCGGGAATGGCCGCCATCAGCCCCTCGGTGTAGGGGTGGGCGGGCTGGTTGATGACCTCGTGCACCGGGCCGATTTCGGCAATGCGCCCGGCATACATCACGGCCACGCGGTCACATGTTTCGGCAATGACGCCCATGTCATGGGTGATCAGCATCACGGCCGCGCCGCGGTCCTTGCAGATGCGCTTGAGCAGCTGGATGATCTGCGCCTGGATCGACACGTCCAGCGCGGTTGTGGGCTCGTCGGCCACGATCAGCTTGGGCTCGGCCGCCAGCGCCAGGGCGATCACCACGCGCTGGCGCATGCCGCCGCTGAACTGGTGCGGATAGTGGTCGATGCGCTCGGCCGCCGCCGGGATGCCCGTGTCTTCCAGCAGGCCGATGGCGCGCTTGCGCGCTTCCTCGTAGCTGACCGGCAGGTGCGTCTGGATGGTTTCGGTCAGCTGCCGCCCGATGGAGTAAAGCGGGTTCAAGGAGGTCAGCGGGTCCTGGAAGATCGCGCCGATCTTGCGGCCGCGGATGTGGCGCATCTGCTCATAGGGCAGGTTGTCGATGCGCTGGCCCTCCAGCAGGATCTGGCCGCTGGCCACGCGGCCCGGCGGCTCCAGCAGGCCGATGATCGCGGCGCCCGTCAGGCTCTTGCCCGCACCGGACTCACCCACCACGCCCAGGATTTCACCGGGCGCGATGGCAAAGGAGATGTCGTCCAGCGCGCGCAGCGTGCCGCGGCGGTTGGGGAATTCGACGACGAGGTTCTTGACTTCTAGCAGGCTCATTTAGCGCAACCTCGGGTTCAGTGCATCGCGCAGCCAGTCGCCCAGCAGGTTGACCGACAGCGCAATGGTGATGAGCATCAGGCCGGGGAACACGGTGATCCACCACTCACCCGAGAACAGGTAGTCATTGCCCACCCGGATCAGCGTGCCCAGTGACGGCGAGGTCGGCGGCACGCCCACGCCCAGGAACGACAGCGTGGCTTCGGTGATGATGGCCGTGGCCACCTGGATGGTGGCCAGCACCAGCACCGGGCCCATGACGTTGGGCAGCACGTGGCGCGCCATGATGCGCAGCGGCGCCACGCCGGTCACGCGGGCGGCCTGCACGTATTCCTTGTTGCGCTCCACCATGGTGGAGCCGCGCACGGTGCGCGCGTACTGCACCCAGCCGGTCAGCGTAATGGACAGGATCAGCACGCCGAACGCCACGGAGTCCTGCGCGTTGGGAAACAGCGCACGGCCCACGCCGGCGATCAGCAGCGCCACCAGGATGGGGGGAAAGCTGAGCATCACGTCGCACAGGCGCATGAGCAGGGTATCGATCCAGCCGCCGCGAAAACCCGCCAGCAGGCCAAAGCCCACGCCGATCAGCATGGACAGCAACACCGACACGGCGCCCACCACCAGCGAGATGCGCGCGCCATAGAACAGCGCGGACAGGATGTCGCGGCCCTGGTCGTCGGTGCCCAGCAGGTATTTGGTGGTGCCACCCGTCGACCACGACGGCGGCAGCCGCGCGTCGCTGAGTTCCAGCGTGACCAGGTCAAACGGGTTGTGCGGCGCGATCAGCCCGGCAAACGCCGAGCAGAACACGCAGATGAAGGCCACCAGCGCCGCGGCGATGGCCATGGGCGAGGTGCGAAAGCTGTAGCCGACATCACTGTCGAGCCAGCGGGCAAGTGCTTTTTTCATTGTGGGGCGAAAGAGCTGCGTGACGCCGCACGGCTTGTGGCCGGCGGCGCCCGTTGCGGGTTCAGCGGTTTACTTCTTGATGCTGATCCACTTGTAAGGCATGAAGTTGTCCGCCAGCTGGACCAGTTCCACCTTCTTGGACAGGCCCCAGGCCAGCGCCTGCTGGTGCAGCGGCAGATGGCCGATATCGGTTGCGTGCAGGTCAAAAGCTTCCTTGATCATGGCAGCGCGCTTGGCCTTGTCAGTCTCAGACTGGATGGCCTTGGTCAGCTGGTCGACCTTGGGATTGCAATAGCTGCCCAGGTTGAACTGGCCAGCGCCCTTGTCGTCCACGCAGGCCATCAGCGCGTTCAGCGCGTTGTGCGCGTCATAGGTGCCCGGCGTCCAGCCCAGCATGTAGAAGCTGGTGTCGCGGCGCAGGATCTTGGGGAAGTAGGTGCCCTTGGTTTCGGCGGCCAGGTTGATCTTGACGCCGATGCGCGCGAGGTTGGCGGCCACCGTCTGGCAGATCCGCGCGTCGTTGACGTAGCGGTCGTTGGGGCAGTTCATGGTCACTTCAAAGCCGTTGGGGTAGCCGGCATCGGCCAGCAGCTTCTTGGCGGCGTCCGCGTCATAGGGCAGGCGCTTGTTCTGCTCGGCGGTGAAACCGTTGATGCCCGGGCCGACCATGAGCGCCGTGGGGTTGGAGGCGCCGCGCATCACGGTGCGCTTGATGCCGTCGATGTCAATGGCCTGGTAGAAGGCCTGGCGCACACGCTTGTCCTTGAACGGGTTCTTGCCCTTGATGTTGGAGTACAGCAGCTCGTCACGCTTTTGGTCCATGCCCAGGAAGATGGTGCGCAGTTCCGGGCCGGCCAGCACGCGCGCATTGGCCGCGGCATTGATGCGGTCAATGTCCTGCACCGGCACGGGCTCCATCACGTCCACTTCGCCCGACAGCAGCGCCGCCACGCGCGTGGCGTCGTTGCCGATGGGCGTGAAGATCACTTCGCTGACGTTGCCCTCGATCTTGCCCCAGTAGTTGCCGTTGCGCACGAAGGTCGTGCGCACGTTGGGCTGGCGTTCACGCAGGCGGTACGGGCCGGTGCCGTTCGCGCGGAAGGATGCCGCGTTTTCAATGCCCTTGCGGCGGTCCACCGGGCGCTGGGCCTGGTTGGTTTCGGACCATTTCTTGCTCATGATGTAGACCAGCGAGATCACGTCGGGCAGGATGGGGAACGGCGCCTTGGTTTCGATCTCGATGGTGTAGTCGTTGATCTTGCGCACTTCCTTGAAGTCGTTGGTGTAGCTCTTCATGTCGGAGCCGTCCACCTGGGTGCGCGCAAACGAGAACAGCACATCATCCGCATTGAATGGCGTGCCGTCATGGAACTGCACGCCTTTGCGCAATTCAAAGCGCCACACGGTCGGCGAGGTCTGCTTCCAGGAGGTTGCCAGCGCCGGGGCAAGGCTCAGGTCCTTGTTGCGACCGACCAGGCCCTCGTACACGTTGCCCGTCACGGTCAGTTGCAGGGATTCGTTGAGCGAATGCGGGTCCATGGACAATGCGTCGCCCTGGTTGGCAATGCGCACCGTCTGGGCGGAAGCGCCCAGGCTCATGGCGGCCACGGCGCAGAATACGGCGGCCGGGATCAGGTTGCGTTTGAATTTCATCTTTGGCTCCTTGTGCAGGGGATGACGGTTGGAAAAAGGAAATGCGCCTGTGTCACGCGTGAAGCGCGGGCCCGGCCAGCGGCATGGACTGCTCGATCAGACCCGCGTGCAGGGCCGAGCCCAGCGGGAGGATGTCGTCGTTGAAGTCGTAACGGCTGTTGTGCAGGAAGCAGCTGCCTTCGCCGCCCTGGCCAATGCGCAGGTAGGCCCCGGGCTTGACCTGCAGCATGAATGAAAAATCCTCGGCGCCCATGCTGGGCTCCATGTCACGCACCACATGGTCCGGGCCAATCAGCGACTGCGCCACGTCGGCGGCAAACAGGGCTTCGCGCGACGAGTTGACCGTCGCCGGGTAGATGCGCTCGTACTTCACGCTCGCGGTGGCGCCAAACGCCAGCGCCACCGCGCTGCACAGTTCGTTCAGGCGGCGCTCGATCATGTCCTGCACTTCGGGGTTGAAGGTGCGCACGGTACCCACCAGCGTGGCCTTGCCGGGGACCACGCTCATGGCCCCCAGGTCGCCGGCCTGCATGCCGCACAGGCTGATGACGGCGCCCTCCACCGGTCGCACGTTGCGCGAGACGATGCTTTGCACCGCCGTGATGATGTGGCCCGCCACCAGCACCGGATCTATCGTGAGATAGGCATGCGCGCCATGGCCGCCCTTGCCGGTGATCTCGATGGTGATGCGGTCGGCGGCGGCCATCATGGCCCCAGGGTTCAGGCCCACCGTGCCGGGGCGCATGCCGGGCCAGTTGTGCATGGCGTACACCGCGTTGACAGGAAACCGGTCGAACAGGCCGTCCTCGATCATGGCCTTGGCGCCGGCAAAACCTTCTTCGCCGGGCTGGAAGATCAGCACCGCGGTGCCATCAAAGTTGCGCGTTTCTGCCAGGTAGCGCGCCGCGCCCACCAGCATGGTGACGTGGCCGTCGTGGCCGCAACCGTGCATCATGCCGGGGCGTGAGGACTTCCAGGCGAAGTCGTTGTGCTCGGTCATGGTCAGGGCGTCCATGTCGGCGCGCAGGCCGGTCATGCGGCCGCTGCCGGTCTGGCGGCCCTTGATCACGGCCACCACGCCGGTCTTGCCGATGCCGTCGTGGATTTCATCCACGCCGCACAGCTTCAGCGCTTCCCTGACGCGGCCAGACGTGTACACCTCTTCGAAGCCCAGCTCGGGGTGGGCGTGCAGGTCACGCCGCAACGCGGTCAGCTCGGGGTGGAACTGCGCGATGTGCGCGAACGCGCGCCCGTTGGCTTTCAGGCGCGCAGGCTGCGTGACGGGTGCCAGCATCAGTGGCCCCCTGCCTTGCCCAGGCGCAGGCGCGGGTCCACCGCGAAGTACAGCAGGTCAACGATCAGGTTGATCACGACGAAGATCAGCGCGATCAGGCACAGGTAGGCCGCCATCACCGGGATGTCCGCGAAGGTCACCGCCTGGATGAACAGCAGACCCATGCCGGGCCACTGGAAAACGGTCTCGGTGATGATGGCAAAGGCAATCAGGCCGCCCAACTGCAGGCCCGTGATGGTCATGACCGGCACCAGCGTGTTCTTCAGCGCGTGGCCAAAATGGATGGCGCGGTTGGTCAGGCCCCGCGCGCGCGCGAACTTGATGTAGTCGGTGCGCAGCACTTCCAGCATTTCGGCGCGCACCAGCCGCATGATCAGCGTGAGCTGGAAGATCGCCAGCGTGATGGCCGGCAGCACGATATGGTGCCAGCCCTTGGCCTTGAGCAGGCCCGTGCTCCACCAGCCAAGCTGCATGGTCTCGCCCCGGCCAAAGCTCGGGAACCAGCCCAGCCCGACGGCGAACACCAGGATCAGCAGGATGCCGATCAGGAACGTGGGCAACGAAACGCCCAGCAGGGAAATCGTCATGAAGACCTGGCTCAGAAAGCTGCCGCGGCGCAGGGCCGAGTACACGCCCATGGGAATGCCGATCACGAGGGCCATCAGCGCGGCGATCAGCGCCAGCTCCAGCGTGGCGGGGAAGCGTTCGGCAATCAGGCGCGAAACCTTGGCACCCTGGCGCAGGCTCAGGCCGAATTCGCCTTGCGCCGCATTGGCGAGGAAGTGCCAGAACTGCACGAAAAAGGGCTTGTCCAGCCCCAGGTCGGCGCGCAGTTCGCGGATCTGCTCCGGTGTGGCATCCTGGCCCAGCAGGAAGACAACCGGGTCGCCCACATACTGAAACAGCAGGAATGCAATGAAAGCGACCGTGACCATCACGATCACGGCCTGTATGAGGCGGCGCAGGATAAAGGCGAACATTCGGTTTACGCTGAAAGGATGACCGATGCTAGCAGCGCAAATGCCGTGCCAGCACAGGGATTTCCTTTAGGTTTAAAGGAACTAATGTGCCATGAAAAGGAAGGCCCACGGGCCTTCCTTTTTCACCTTGAGGGTCAATTCACCTTGATCAGGCGCCAGTCGAGACGGTTGTCGGCGCGGTGCACCACATCCACGTTCTTCTTCAGCGCCCAGGGAATGATCTGGTTGTGCAGCGGAATGTGCGACACGGTGTCGTTGCTCAGCTGCAGGCCTTCGGTCAGCAGGCGGTTGCGCACCGGCAGGTCGGTCTCGGTCTTGATGCGGTCCACCACATAGTCCATGCGCTGGTTGCTGTAGCGGCCCACGTTGTAGTTGCCGTCACCGCCCGTGCCCACGCTGCGCGTGAGCGACTGCAGGCTGTACAGCGCGTCAAACGTCGGCACGCCCCAGCCCAGCATGTAGATGCTGGCTTCGTAGCGCTGGATCATCGGGAAGTACGTCACCAGCGGCATCGTGCGCAGCTTGGCCTTGACGCCCACCTTGGCCCACATGGCCGTCACGGCCTGGCAGATTTCCTCGTCGTTGATGTAGCGGTTGTTGGGACATGCGAAGTCAACCTCGAAGCCTTGCGGGTAGCCGGCTTCGGCCAGCAGCTTCCTGGAGGTTTCGGGGTTGTACGGATGACGCTTGTGCACGGCTTCGGTCCAGCCAGCCACCTGCGGCGCCACCATCGCGCCGGTAGGCTGGCTCAGCCCGCGCATGGTCACGCGGTGCAGGCTGTCGCTGTCGATCGCCTGGTACAGCGCCATGCGCACCTTCAGATCCTTCAGCGGGTTCTTGCCCTTGATGTTGGAGCCGGGCAGTTCGGTGCGGAACTGGTCCATGCCGAAGAAGATCGTGCGGTTTTCAACGCCGTCGATCACTTTCAGGTTGGGGTTGGCGCGCATGCGGCCCAGATCCTGGGGACTCGGGTCCAGGATGAAGTCCACCTCGCCCGACAGCAGCGCGGCGACGCGCGTGGCTTCCGACTTGATGGGCGTGTAGATGATCTCGGTGACGTTGCTGTCAACCTTGCCCCAGTAGTTGGGGTTGCGCACCAGCACCAGCTTCTGGTCGGGCTGCCATTCCTTGACCATGTACTGGCCCGTGCCCATGGCGTTGCGGTGCGCAAAGGTTTCGTCCTTGGTGCGGATGTCCTTGGGTTCGACAGACTTGTTTTTCTCGGCCCAGGCCTTGCTCATGATGCGCAGCTCGGTCAGCTGGTTCAGCAGCACCGGGTTCGGGCCCTTCATGATGAAGTCCACGGTCGAATCATTGACCTTCACCACGCGATCAATGCCCTGGGTGTACACGGCATAGTTGGACGTCTTCGACATGGCGCGGCCGATGGAATACACCACGTCATCCGCCGTGAAGGGCGTGCCGTCGCTGAACTTCACGCCGGTGCGCAGGTTGAACCGCACCTGGGTGGGCGACATCTCGCGCCACGACGTGGCCAGCTGGGGCTCGGGCTTGAAGGTCTGGCTGTTGTAGTACACCAGCGAGTCATAGACGGCCGCGTGCACGCCGTTGCCCAGCGCATTGTTCTGCGAATGGATGTCCAGCGTCGGAATGTCGCTGGCGCTGGACCATTTGAACGGCTTGGCTTGCACGGCCGGGGCGGCTGCAATGGCAGCCATGGCGGCGGCGGAGATCAGAGCGAATTTGAGCTTCATGGAACCCTCTTGAATTTGAAAGGGCCGACTATGCAGCATGCGTGCCTGCCCCGTCAAAAGGGGTTTCCCGCAAGCCCTGTTGCGCCCGCGACAAGCGCCAGCACTCAGCGCACGGTAGTGCCGCGGCCGGCCAGAGGCAACTGCACCGGCCCGTACCAGGCCCGGGCCGACGAACGGGTGTTGTCGCTGTCGGTCATGATGCCAATACCCACCAGGGCACCGGGGGCTTCGCCAAACGCCTTTTCGTAGTCTGCGCGGATGTTGCGCTCGTAATCGAGCCACTGGTTCAGCTTGCCCCGCCCGGACTCCACCACCAGCTTGCGGATGCGGTCGGTGCGCGGATTCACGATCACGCTGCCCGGCACACGCTGGTTGCACCAGACGTACATCAGCGTGGCATACGGCATTTCTTCGCCCGTCAAGGCCAACGCCAGCTCCGACAGCGCGGCATTGCGCGCGGACAGGCGGGAACGATCACCCTCAAATGCCAGGACGATCCGCACGGGCGAGTCATCTGCCTCGCGCAGGGCCATGTCCGCCTGGGCGATCAGTTCCGGGACCTTCCAGGAAAAGCGGACACTGCCCAGCTCTGCCGGCTCCACACGCACCTTCTTTCGCACCATGCTGGCTGACGACATGGCAGTCACAGCCATGGCATCGCGCCCATCTTTTCGGGTGTAGGCAAACTGCGAGCTGGCTTTACCCGGCAGCGCATAGTGGCGCCATTGCCCGTCTTGCAACGAAGACTGTTGCGCCCACGGCGTGGCAGCCAGATCAGCTGCAGGTGTCGCCGCCGGGATGGCGCACCCTGCCAGCACCACACACGCCAGCACCACGCAAATCAGCCTCAAAAGACGGTAATGCACGTCTGCTTGCCCCAGGTTTTCAAAAATACGCTTTCAAAATAAAAAAAGCCGCCCGAAGGCGGCTTTCCAGTCTGATCGCAATGCTGGCGCAAGGCCAGCAAAGCAATTAGAAGCTGTGACGGATACCCAGATCGAAGCCCGAAGACTTGTTGTTGGCAGCCGTGACAGCGTCGTTCAGCGAAGAGTTGGCGCCGCCGCCGTTGCTCACGCGAGCGTACGTCGTGTAGAGGGCAGTACGCTTGGACAGGTTGTGCACGTAGCCAATGGCGTACTTCTTGGACTCAGGGGAGCCAGCAGCCGTGGTCTTGTAGCGGCTGTAAGCCAGGCGGATTTCACCAGCGCCCATGGGGATCAGGCCACCAACCAGGTAGCCCTTGCCGGTTGCGCCGTTGTCGACACGGTTGCGTGCATAGTGCGCCATCAGCTTGGCCACGCCGAAGTCGTATTGACCACCGATGTTGGAGGAACTGACGTCAGCCGAAATGCCAGCGGCAGTAGCGTTGGTCTTCGAGAAGGCCAGTGCGACGTTCACAGGGCCAGCAGCGTAGCCTACGCGCACACCGTAGCCGGTGCCGTCGTCTTCCGTCACCGCACCGTTTTGAGCTTGCTCGCCCAGGTAGTACTGGGCTTGACCGTAGAAGCCGCCCAGGTTGCGGGGCAGGAAGTAACCGAAGCTGTTGTTGGCACGCACCGTGGTACCGCCGCCCAGGTTGCCCAGGCCAGCGCCGGTAGCGGGGTTGCTAGCCGTGCCATTCAGGGTCTGGGTGGTGCCCACACCGTTCGTGCCGAACGGATCGAACACGGTCAGGTTCCAGAATTGCGGGGTGTAGTCACGGCCCAGGCGGATTTCGCCGAAACCACCAGCCAAGCTGACGGTCGAGCGACGCTGGAAGGTCAGACCAGTGGCATTGCCGTCGTCATTCGACAGGGCGCCTTCAATCCAGAAGCTGGCGGACATGCCACCACCCAGGTCTTCCGTGCCACGGAAGCCCAGACGGCTGGAGTTGTAGCCAGAGTTCTTCATCGAGGTGCGGTCGAAAGAACCAACGCCGGAGCCTTTGCCGATGGCCAGGTTCGCGTCAACGATACCGAACAGGGTGACAGAAGATTGGGCAGAAGCCACGCCAGCGGTCGCCAGCACAGCCAGAGCAATCAGGGACTTTTTCATTGCAAGTTTCTCCAAGGTTAAACATAGGGCTCCGGTTCGACGGGTTCACGTGAGTGCGGGCACGCAATGTGCTCCCACCGGATCCCCGGGCCAACCTCCTTTTGGGAAGTTGGATGTATTGCAACAGAGCAGGCTTTCTTTCGCAAAGCATTTAGCCTTGCGCGCCCTGTTTCGTTGCACCCCTGCAACATCATTCACGCGCTGCGTTGACCTTGCGCAACAGTTGCGCTTTGAGTCATTTTGCGCTACGCCGCATTGCCCCCCGCCACGCCGTGGGCAGCGCCCCCCGGTTAAGCTGTAGCCATGGACAGAATCCTGAATGCGGCCGACGCCGCCTTGCGCACCCTCTTTGCGCCCGCCCGTGCCTCCCGTGCCTGCCCCGTGGTGGCTGCCGACGAAACCCGGCTGGAGCCGGCCGAACGCGTACTTTCAGCCTCGCTGATGCGGGTCAACCATGTTGGCGAGGTCTGCGCGCAGGCGCTTTACACCGCGCAGGCCGCTGCCACGTCCAATCCCAGGCTGCGGGCCCATTTCCTGCGGGCTGCCCATGAAGAAACCGACCATCTGGCCTGGACCCGGTCTCGCCTGGACGAACTGGGCGCGCGACCTTCGCTGCTCAATCCGCTTTGGTATGCCGGCGCCTTTGGCCTGGGGCTGCTGGCGGGCCGCCTGGGCGACGCTGTGAGTCTGGGTTTTGTCGTGGAGACGGAACGCCAGGTGGAGGCGCACCTGCAAGGGCACCTGGAACGCCTGCCGGCCCAGGACCATGCATCACGCGCCATCGTGGTGCAGATGAAGGATGACGAAGCCGAGCACGCCAGCCAGGCCACTGCCGCAGGCGCGGTCGCGTTGCCTGCGCCGGTCAAGGCGCTGATGGCGGGCGCCGCCCGCGTCATGACGACGACGGCCCACTACATCTGAGGGGCTGTCCGCGCTCAGCTCTCGGCCAGCTCGAAGCTCGTCGTGATGTCCGCCGTCTTGCCCAGCATGATGCTGGCCGAGCAGTACTTCTCGTGACTCATGGCGATCGCACGTTCCACGGCGGCCGCCGGAATGCCTTTGCCGGTCACGGTGAAGTGCATGTGGATTTTGGTGAACACCTTCGGATCCACCTCGGCCCGCTCGGAGGTGAGCTTGACCGAGCAGCCCTGAACGTCGTGCCGGCCGCGCTTGAGGATCAGCACCACGTCATAGGCCGTGCAGCCACCGGTGCCGGCCAGCACGGTTTCCATGGGCCGGGGCGCCAGATTCTGCCCGCCATTGGCAGGTTTGGCGGCGTCCGGGGCGCCGTCCATCACCAGGGTGTGGCCGCTGCCGGTTTCCGCCAGAAACCCCATGCCCGAGCGTGCGCCCGTGGCGCCCGTCCAGCTCACCGTGCATTCCATCATTTCATCGTACCTTTATCAAACCTGCTTGCGCCGAATAAATTCAGCTAATAGTGCCGACTTTGTCTCAAGCCGAGACCTTCAGCCATGTTGCGTCGCAGCAAACCGTGGCTATACTGGCCTCAAGCATAAGGGTTTTCCTTCATGCACTGGTTGTCTCCTCCACCTCCTCCTTTGGTGGATTCAGCCCCCGGGTCGCAAGTCCCGGGGGCTTTTTTCCGGGCGCGGCCGCGCGACGTCAACCTTTATCATCAGCGGCCCATGACGAAACACCTCAAGCCCGCCGACTACCTCAAGAAAATCCTGACCGCGCGCGTCTATGACGTCGCCGTGGAGTCGGCCCTGGAGCCCGCAAAAAATCTGAGCCGGCGCCTGCACAACAAGGTGCTGCTCAAGCGCGAGGACCAGCAGGCCGTGTTCAGCTTCAAGCTGCGCGGCGCCTACAACAAGATGGCGAACCTGACCCCCGCCCAGCTCAAGAAAGGCGTCATCTGCGCGTCCGCCGGCAACCATGCCCAGGGCGTGGCGCTGTCAGCGCACAAGATGGGTGTGCGTTCGGTGATCGTGATGCCGGTGACCACGCCGCAGATGAAGGTGGATGCGGTGCGCGCCCTGGGCGGCGAGGTGGTGCTGCACGGCGAGAGCTATTCCGACGCCTACACCCACGCCACGCAGCTGGAGAAAAAGCAGGGCCTGACCTTCGTGCACCCGTTCGATGACCCCGACGTGATCGCCGGTCAGGGCACGATCGCCATGGAAATCCTGCGCCAGCACCAGGGGCCGCTGGACGCCGTGTTCGTCGCCATCGGCGGCGGCGGCCTGATCAGCGGCGTGGCCAACTACATCAAGGCCGTGCGGCCCGAGGTCAAGGTCATCGGCGTGCAGATGAACGACTCCGACGCCATGGCCCGCTCCGTTGCTGCCCGAAAGCGCGTGACGCTGCCCGACGTGGGCCTGTTTGCCGACGGCACCGCCGTCAAGCTGGTGGGCGAGGAGACCTTCCGCGTGGCGCGCGAGCTGGTGGATGACTATGTGATCGTGGACACCGACGCGGTGTGCGCGGCCATCAAGGACATCTTCGTGGACACGCGCAGCATCGTCGAGCCCTCGGGCGCGCTGGCGGTGGCCGCCATCAAGCAATATGTGGCCACCCACAAGACCCGGGGCGAGACCTACGCCGCCATCCTGTGCGGCGCCAACATGAACTTCGACCGCCTGCGCTTCGTGGCCGAGCGGGCCGAGGTTGGTGAAGAGCGCGAGGCGCTGTTTGCCGTGACCATCCCCGAGGAGCGCGGCAGCTTCCGGCGCTTTTGCGAGCTGATCGGCAACCTGCCCGGCGGCGCGCGCAACGTGACGGAATTCAACTACCGCATCAGCGACTCGGCCCAGGCCCATGTGTTCGTCGGTCTGACGACCCACGGCAAGGGCGAAAGCCCGAAGATCGCCGCCAATTTCAGCAAGAACGGCTTTGCCACGCTGGACCTCACGCATGACGAACTGGCCAAGGAGCACATCCGTCACATGGTCGGGGGCCATTCGGCGCTGGCCCGGGAAGAGCGGCTGCTGCGCTTCGTCTTCCCGGAGCGGCCCGGCGCGCTGATGAAGTTCCTCAGCCTGATGCGCCCGGGATGGAACATCAGCCTCTTTCACTACCGCAACCAGGGCGCCGACTATGGCCGCATCCTGGTGGGCCTGCAGGTTCCCCAGGCTGATACGAAGGCATTCAATGCCTTCCTGGACACCTTGGGTTATCCCTACGTGGAAGAAACCAACAACCCTGTTTACCGATTGTTTCTGCAGACGTAGCATGTAACAACCAGTGCGGCAGCCGTCCGCGCAAGGAGACAGGCGATGTTGAGACTCGGGATCGTGATCGACTCCGCAGCCGAGGTGCCCGCCAGCATTCTGGCCAACCCGCACGTCCGCCTGCTGCCCGTCAAGATACGCATTGACGACAAGCGCTACGTGGACGAGCGCAACC
Organism: Ramlibacter sp.; assembly: GCA_050247515.1. Lineage (GTDB taxonomy): Bacteria > Pseudomonadota > Gammaproteobacteria > Burkholderiales > Burkholderiaceae_C > RAM1. Next base: position 34,055 of record JBFWUB010000006.1, read on the forward strand.
CCGACGCCACGCGCGACTTCAACGCGCGCATGCTTGATCTGAAAACCGCCGAGGTCTCGCGTTCGGTGCCGCCGGACGAACCCGAGATCCGCAAGTTCATGATCGAACAGCTGGCCACCGGGTTCGACCATGTGTTCGGCCTGTTCGTCACCTCCACGCGCTCGCCGATCTTCAAGAACGCCTTCGAGGCCGCGTCGCGCGCCATCACCGACTCCATGCCCGTGCGCATGCGCGCGGGCATCAAGGGGCCGCTGCTGGTGGAATGCTACGACAGCCAGAACCTGTTCTCGGGCTACGGCGTGCAGGTGCTGGAGGCGCTGCGCGAATTTGAAGCCGAGCCACTGGTGGCCAACATCCGCGCCCACATGCAGGAGCTCAGCAAATCGTCCTACGGTTATCTCGCGCCGTCAAACCTCGATTTCCTGCTCACGCGGGCCCGCGCGCGCGGCGACACCAGCGTGGGCTTTCTGGGCCAGACGGCCGCCAAGATGCTGGGCATCATGCCCGTGCTGCGCGGCTTTCAGGGCAAGACGGAAGCCGTGGCCAAGGTGCGCGGCGTGGCCGCGGCACGCCAGCATGTGCTGAACCTGGCACGCCGTGAAGTCGGCCGCGGCCTGCTGGCACCGTTTGTGGCCGTCAGCTACTCCGGTGACACGGCCGATGTGCTGGCCTTGCCCGAATACCGCTCCCTGGTGGCCGAAGCGCAGGCCAAGGGCGTGCAGGTCACGCTGCAGGAAATGGCGCCGACCAACTCGGTGAACACAGGCCCCAATGCGCTGTCGGTGGGCTTTGTAGGCCAGCCGCACGAGGCCGAGCTGTAGCGCAACGGGCTTTACCATGCGCGGGTGAACTTCCTGCGCCACTACCTGCTTGCCGTCCAGTTCTTTACACGCATTCCGGTGACCGGCCCGCTGGCCGGCTGGGTGGGCTTCAGCCCCGCGATGCTGCGCGCCAGCGCCGCGCATTTTCCCGGTGTGGGCTGGCTGGTGGCGGCGGTGGCCGGCGCCGTGTATGCGGCCACGGCGCTGCTGCTGCCGGCCAGTGCCTTCACGCCGCTGGCCGCGGCCGTGGCCTGCACCATTGCCACCGCGCTGCTCACCGGCGGCTTTCATGAGGACGGCCTGGCCGATGTGGCCGACGGCCTGGGCGGCAATGCCGACCGTCAACGGGCACTGGAAATCATGAAGGATTCGCGCGTCGGCGCGTTTGGCGCCATGGCGCTGGCACTGGCCCTGCTGGCCAAGGTGTCGCTGCTGGCGGTGCTGGGCAGCCAGGGACTGGCCGTCGCGGTGGCAGCGCTGGTGGCCGCGCATGTGGCCTCGCGGTTCTGCCCGCTGGTACTGGTGCGCGCGCTGGCGCACGTGGGCGACGACCACGGCTCCAAGAGCAAGCCGCTGGCCGACCAGATCACAACCACTGCGCTGGCCATTGCAGGCCTGTGGTGCGTGTTGCCCCTGGCAGCGGCAGCGCTGGCCTTGGGCGCGGTGCCGGTGGCCGCGGCCGTGCTGGCCGGTGGCGTGGCACTGCTGTGGATGGGCCGCCTCTTTGCGCGCCGCCTGCAGGGCTTCACCGGCGATTGCCTTGGCGCCACCCAGCAGGTGTGCGAGATCGCGTTTTACTTCGGCCTGGCCGCCGCGCTGTGATGCGGCTGTGGCTGGTGCGGCATGCCCTGCCCCAGGTGCCCCAGGGCACCTGCTACGGCGCGCTGGACGTGGCCGCTGACGAGGCGTCCACGCGGCAGGCCGCGCTGGCGTTGGCGCAGGCCTTGCCCCCGGACGCGGTGCTGCACAGCTCGCCGCTGCAGCGTTGCACCCAGCTGGCCGCCGCGCTGTGCGCGTTGCGCGCCGATCTGACGTTCACCACCGACAGCCGCCTGCGCGAGATGGATTTCGGCGCCTGGGAAGGCCAGCGCTGGGACGCGCTGGCGCCAGCCGAACTGAAGGCCTGGACCGATGATTTCGCCCACCATCGCCCGGGCGGCGGAGAATCGGTGCATAGCTTCATGGCGCGGGTGGCGCAGGCATGGGATGAGGCCACCCTCCACGACGCGAACACGGTATGGATCACCCACGCCGGCGTGATCCGCGCTGCGGCGCTGCTGCATGCGGGCCAGGCCAGCGTGACCCAGGCCGCGCAATGGCCATCCGCCGCCTGCGGCTTCGGCCAATGGCAGATCATCGAACGCTGAGCGCCCGCGCCGCTCGGCTCAGGCCCGCGCGATCCAGCGTTGCTGCGCGGCCAGCTTGTGCACGCTGCGCCAGTCGCGGCACTGCGCCGCCACGCGCGGCCACACCCGCTGCAGCAGCTCGCATTCGGCCAGCGTGTCGGCGGCCGCCTGGTGGCGCACCGCGCAGGTGATGCCGAAATGCGCCATCCATTCGTCCAGCGATCGGGCGCGTACGCCCTCGTGTGTCACGGCGCACAGGTGCTCGATGTCCACCCAGGGGTTGGGCAGTTCCCGGCCCAGGTGCGCCTGCGCAAAGCGGCCGATCAGCGTCTGGTCAAACGCCGCGTGAAAGGCCAGCAGCGGAGACGCACCCACGTAGGACGCAAAAGCCTGCAGCGCGGCGGCGGGTTCCATGCCGTCGCGCTGGCGCTGCGCGCCGATACCGTGCAGCAGGATGTTGTCATGCGTGGACGCCACCTCCTGGCGCAGCACCACTTCAAAGCTGTCGCCGGGCAGCACGCTCAGGCGCCGCGCGGGCCAGTCCACCCGCATGGCAATGGCGGCAATGGCCAGCAGCCGGTCGCGGCGCGGGTCCAGCCCGCTGGTTTCCACATCCAGCATCACCCAGCGGCCCTCGTCCACCGGCGGCGGGCGCTTCCACCAGCTCACCGCTCGTAGTCCAGCTGCAGGCGCTGCTGCAATGCGCGGGCAACGCGGAACGACTCTTTCAGGATGCGCCGGTCGATGTCGTTCAGGCTGTCCAACACGATGCGGTTGGGCCGCGCGGCGTCCGCCACATCCTCCAGCTGCACGCGCAGTCGCAGCATCTGCAGGAACTCGAAGCCCCCTGTCCAGGCCTGGTATTCGTGCGGTGCCAGGCCCAGACGCGTGCCCACGGTCTCCAGCCGCTCGCGCGTGCCCGTCGCCGTCACGCCATGGGCCAACGCGTACAGGCGCGACGCATCCACGAAAATCGCGGTGCCCTGCAGCTTCAGATCCACCGCGCCGGTGTCGTCCACGTCAATGCTACCCAGCCAGTTCAGCGGCGCGGCATGGGTCAAGGCATTCAGCGCCATCTGCTTCAGAAAGCGCGGCGTGCGCCGGGCGGCCTCCACCACCTCGGCACGCAGCGCGTCGGCCATGGCCGCGTCGCCCGCCAGCGCACGGAAGTCAAAGTAGATGCTGGCGTTGAGCAGGTCCTGCGGCGCGCCGTGTTCTATCCAGTGGGCAAAGCGTTCGCGCCATTCGCGCAGCGTCAGGCAACACCCCGGCTCACCGGCCATGATGCCGCCCCTGCACAGCGGGTAGCCGCAGGCGTCCAGCGCCAGGTTCACCGCGCGGCCAAACGCGCGCGCGGCTTCGCGCTGAGCAGGCGTGGTGTCATCGGGCAGGATCAGTGCGTTGTCCTGGTCGGTGGCCACGGTCTGCTCGCTGCGCCCTTCCGAGCCCAGGGCGAGCCAGCAAAGGCGAGTGAGGTCGATGCCATGCTGCGCGGCCAGGATTTCCAGCAGGCGCTGGGTCAGCACGTCGTTCAGATGGCTGATCAGCGCGGTGAGCTGGCGCGCCTGCACGCCCTGGCCCAGCAGGCTGCGCGCAAAACGGCGGATGTCCTGCGCCACCAGCTTCAGGGTGTCCACGTCCGGTGCCGCGCGGATGGAGGTACTGACCTGCTTGAGGCTCAGGCGCTGCATGGCGAACAGGTCGCGCTCGGACACCATGCCCACCGCCACCCCGGCGCGCGTGACCGGCACATGGCGGATGCCGTGGGCCGACATCAGCAGCGCCGCGTCCTGCGCGGTGTGCTCCACCGTCAGGCAATGCACCGGCTGCACCATCACCCGCGACACCGGCGCCTCCAGCGGCACCTGCGCCAGCGCCACCCGGCCCAGCACGTCGTAGCGCGTGAGGATGCCCAGCGGGCGGCCGGGGGCGTCGGTCACCAGCATGGAGCCGATGCGCTTGCCGTGCATCACGGACAGCACGTCGCGCAGCGGCGCGTCGGGACCGCAGGTCACGGGCGCGGTACGGGCCAGCTCGCCCAGCGGCGTTTCCAGCGACTGTTCGGCCAGCGCCTGCGACGAATACGCCACCTGCAGCGCGCGGCGCGACAGGTCCAGGAACTTCAGCACCCGCCCGTTCAGGAAGTCGGCAAACGCCGCGCTGCGCCCGGCCAGCGCGCGCATGGCATCCACCGGCAGCACCAGCACGAAGGTGTCCTGCACCGCACGGTAGCTGGCAGTGACGGCGCGCTGCGCGACGGCGGCACTCACGGGAAACAGGTCACCCGCCTCGTACTGGAAGGCGCCACCGGACAGGTCGGCCATGCCTCGCACGCCGGTCACCGCGCCCTGGCGGATATAAAAGATTTCCTGCACCACGCCATGGGCAGGCTCGACCAGCATGTCGCCCGGCGCGTAGTAGCGCTGCTGGCATTGGGTCAGGAAATCGTCGAGCGCGGGCGCATCCATCTGGGCAAACGGCGGCGAACGCACCAGTTCCTGGCGCAGGTTGGCCAGCAGGCTGGCCGAAGGGCTGGAAGCGGAGCCAGGTTCGGCAGGAACGCGATCAGCCGCCATGATGGCTACCGCCTGGGCAGGGGCATTTCAAGCGTGAACGCCGCCGGCCCGTTCGCGGCGGGCCCCAGCGTGGCGCGCCGCGGCGCCACGGACTGCAGCACCAGGCCGTCTTCGACCGTCGCGCCCACGCGGTAGGGTTTGGCCGGCTTGCCGTCCACCGCGATCAGCGCCGCACCGCCCTGGGAGCGGCCCGACACCACGCCCACCAGCGCAAACCGGCTGGACCGCGCGGGCGTGGCCACGGGGCCGGCGCCGGGCACGGCAGCGGTGGCACCCAGCAGCCGCGCCACCGCCGCAGGATCGGCCGGCGCGGCGGGGCCGGCCGGCACAGGCGCCGGTGCCGCCGCGCCGGAGGCCGCCGGCAGCTTCAGGCCCCAGTAAACAGCGCACCCGGCCGCCAGCAGCCACACGGCGAACGAGCCCGCGCGGGGCAGCCAGGGGTTATGGGCCAGGGTGGACATCGGGCGATTATCATTGAAGCGAACCCACGCAAGGCAGTACCCCAGATGACATCCACCCCTACCCTGCTGCGCCGCGCCGTGCGCGGCCTGCAAGCCGGCTTCACCCTGATCGAGCTCATGGTGGTGCTGGTGATCATCGGCGTGCTGGCCGCGCTGATCGTGCCGAATGTGCTGGACCGCGCCGACGACGCGCGTGTGACCGCCGCGCGCACCGACGTCAGCAACCTGATGCAGGCGCTCAAGCTGTACAAGCTGGACAACCAGCGCTACCCGTCAGCCGACCAGGGCCTGCAGGCGCTGGTCACACGGCCCACGGCCGGCGTGGCGCCGCCCAACTGGAAGCCCTATCTGGAAAAGCTGCCCAACGACCCCTGGGGCCGGCCGTACCAGTACCTCAACCCCGGCGTGAAGGGCGAGATCGACGTGATGTCGTTCGGCGCCGATGGCCAGTCCGGCGGAGAGGGCAAAGATGCCGACGTCGGCAGCTGGCAGTAGCTGGAAAAAAAAGAGCAGGCTCGGTGGCTTCACGCTGCTGGAGCTGCTGGTCGTCATCACCATCATCGCCATCGCCTCGGCCGGCGTGGCCTTTGCCATCCGCGACAACTCGGGCACGCTGCTGGAGCGTGAGGCGCAGCGGCTGGCCGCTCTGTTTGAATCGGCCCGGGCGCAGTCGCGTGCCAGCGGCATGCCGGTGCGCTGGCACACCACCGACGGTGGTTTCAAGTTCGAGGGCGTTCCCCCGAAGGCCCTGCCCGAGAACTGGCTGGGCACTGACACCCGCGTGCTGGGCACCGCGATGCTGGTGCTGGGGCCCGAGCCCATCATCGGCCGCCAGAGCGTGCTGCTGGGCTCCATCAGCGAGCCGTCGCGCACGCTGCGCCTGGCCACTGACGGGCTGCGGCCATTCACCGTGCAGTCCACGGACACCCCATGAAGCTATGCAGCCCTCACGCCCGGCAACGCGGCTTCACGCTGGTCGAAGTGCTCGTGGCCCTGGGCATCGTGGCCGTGGCGCTGCTGGCGGGGCTGCAGGCCACCACCGCGCTCACGCGTAACGCGCAGCGCCAGTCGGACGCGCTGCTGGCGCAGGTGTGCGCTGAAAACGAGCTCGTCAAGGTGCGGCTGTCCAAACAGATGCCGGGCGTGGGTGACAACACCGTGCCCTGCGAACAGGCCGGGCGCAACTTCAGCGTGACCGTGAACGTGCGGCCCACGCCCAACCCCAGCTTTCGCCGGGTCGATGCGCAGGTGCTGGACGAAGCCACGCCGGTGCTGCGCCTGTCCACCGTTGTGGGGCGCTACTGATGACCATGCGCGCCAGACCATCGCTGCGGGGCTTCACCCTGATTGAGCTGCTGGTGGCCCTGTCCATGATGGCGCTGCTGGCGCTGATGAGCTGGCGCGGCCTGGACGGCATGGTGCGCGCCCGTGCGCAGACCGAAGCCCGCGCCGACGAGGTGCTGGCGCTGCAGGTGGGCCTGTCGCAATGGGCGGCCGACCTGGATGCCATCGTGCAGACACCGCAGCTCAACGCGCTGGACTGGAACGGCAGCGTGCTGCGCCTGACGCGCCGCAGCAGCGCGGCGGCCACCGACGGCGTGCTGGTGGTGGCCTGGACGCGCCGCGTGGTCGATGGACGCGGCCAGTGGCTGCGCTGGCAGTCGCCCGCGCTGACCGGACGCGGCGCGCTGGCCGACGCCTGGCAGCAGGCGTCCATCTGGGCGCAGAACGCCGGCGACGAGCAAAAGCGCTTTGAAGTGGCCGTGGTGCCACTGGATGAATGGCAGATCTTCTACTTTCGCAGCGACGCCTGGACCAACCCGCTGTCCAGCGACGCGGTAGGGGGCACGACGGTCAGCACGGGCAACAGCAGCAACATTCCCGACGGCGTGAGGCTGGTGCTGCAGCTTCCAGCGGGCCGGGCCCTGGCAGGCAAACTGACGCGCGACTGGGTCCGCCCCACCGTCAGCGGAGGCAAATCATGAGCCGCCGCAGGCGCTCATATGGTGCCGCCCTGCTGGCTGCCATGCTCACCGTGGCGCTGGTGGCCACCTTTGCCGCGTCTGCCCTGTGGCAGCAGTGGCGTGCGGTGGAGATTGAAATTGCCGAGCGTGGGCGGGTGCAGTCAGCCTGGGTGCTGACGGGCTCGCTGGACTGGGCGCGGCTGATCCTGCGCGAGGACGCGCGCTCGGGCGGCGCTGACCACCTGGCCGAGCCCTGGGCCGTGCCGCTGCAGGAGGCGCGCCTGTCCACCTTCCTGGCGGCCAGCGACACCACCGCCGCCACCGACCCCAACAGCACCGACACGCAGGACGCCTTCCTGTCGGGCCAGATCATCGACCTGCAATCGCACCTGAACGTGATGAACCTGGTGCAAGGCGGTACCGTGTCCGAGCCCTGGCTGCGCACCTTTGCCAAGCTGTTCGAGCTGCTGGGCCTGCCGCCGCAGGAACTCAGCCGGCTCGTGGAGAACCTGCGCTTTGCCGCCGACACCAGCGCCGACAACCGCTCGGGCCAGTTCGCGCCGCTGCTGCCGCAGCGGGTGGAGCAACTCACCTGGCTGGGCCTGTCGCCCCAGACAGCGGCCACCCTGCTGCCCTATGTCACGGTGCTGCCGGGCACCACGCCGCTGAACCTCAACACCGCCAGCCCGGAAGCCCTGTGCGCCAGCGTGCCCGCCCTGGGCCTGGCCGACGCCCAACGGCTGGTGGCCGAACGCGACCGCACCCACTTTCGCAGCATCACCGACGCGGGCCGCATCCTGGGCAGCGAGGGCGCATTCGGCGAAGGCCGCCACAGCGTGGCCACGCGCTACTTCGAGGTGCGCGGCCGCCTGCGGCTGGACCAGATGGTGGTGGAAGAACGCTCGGTTCTGGAACGCACCGGGCTGGACGTGAAAGTGCTGTGGCGCGAGCGCGGCGCGGTCGATCCGGGCGCGCTGGCGGCGGCGCCCGCGGCCGCCGGGCCGCAGCGTTGACCGGCCGGCGCGGGAACCGCCACGGCACGTCCCTACAATGCCACCCAACCCCCCATCCCCATGCGCACGCTGATCGTCACCCTCCCCCTGCCCGGCGACACCGCCAGCGGGTCTGCCCCATCCACTGAATACGACTACGTGCTCACGCCCGACGGCCAGCAGGTGGGCAGCGCGGCCAGTGCCGCCGCGGCCTTGCTGCCCCAGCCCACCGGCGCGGGCGCCGAGGTGGTGGCCGTGGTGCCAGCGCGGGCACTGTCCTGGCACCAGGTGGAGCTGCCCAAGGGCACCTCGGCCACGTCGCCGCGGCTGCGCGCCGTGCTGGAGGGCCTGCTGGAAGAACGCCTGCTGGACGACCCGGCCGAGCTGCATTTCGCGCTGCAGCCCCAGGCCCGGCCCGGCGCGCCGGCCTGGGTGGCAGCGTGCAGCCGCCCCTGGCTGCGCGCGGCCGTGCAGGCCCTTGAAGCCGCGCAGCGTCCGGCCAGCCGCATCGTGCCCGAGCTGTGGCCGGGTGAGCCCGCCGCGCTGTATGTGACGGGCGAGCCCGGCAACGCGGCCCTGGCCCTGACGGATGAAAGCGGCGTGCTGGTCTGGCCCGTGGGAGGTGACATGCACGCCGGTCTGCAGGCCCTGCCCGCCAGCGTGCCCGACAACCTGCCCGTACTGGCCGAGCCTGCCGTGGCCGGCCTGGCGGAGCAGGCACTGCAACGCCCCGTGACACTGCAGCAGGCCGCGCAGCGCCGCCTGCTGGCGGCCCAGTCGCCCTGGGACCTGGCGCAGTTTGACCTGGCCAGCTCCGGACGCGCCCGTGCATTCAAGAAGCTGTCCAGCGGCTGGGCGGGGCTGCTGCGCGCCCCCCAGTGGCGGGCCGCGCGCTGGGGGCTGGTGGCACTGGTGCTGGCCAACCTGGCCGGCCTCAATGCCTGGGCCTGGATGGAGCGCGGCGCGCTCAAGGCCAAGCGCGAGCAGGTGCGCACCACGCTGACCAGCACCTTCCCCTCAGTGCGGGTGGTGGTGGACGCCCCCGTGCAGATGGAGCGCGAGGTGGCCGCGCTGCGCCAGGCCACCGGCGCCGCATCCGGGCGCGACATGGAATCCATATTGGCGGCGCTGGCCGCCGCGGCGCCTGCGGGACTGGCCCCCACCGCCATTGAATTCACCGGCAACGAGCTGCGCCTGAAAGGCCCTGGCGCCGCACCGGCAGCGCAGCAGGCGGGCGCAGGGCTGCAGGCACTGGGCTACCGTGCCGCCGGTGAAGGCGACACGCTGGTGGTGCGCCAGGGAGTCACGCCATGAGCGCCGCCCTCGCCGCGCGCTGGGCCGTGTTGGCCCCGCGTGAGAAGCTGCTGGTGGGCACCGCCGCCGCCGTGGTGGGCGTGGCGCTGCTGTGGTGGGTGGGCCTGGCCCCTGCGCTGCAGACGTTGCGCAGCGCGCCCGAACAGCACCGCAGCCTGGACGCGCAGCTGCAGCGCATGCAGGCATTGCAGGCGCAGGCCCAGGCGCTGCAGGCCCAGCCCAAACAGGGTTACGACGAAGCCCTGCGGGCGCTGGAGCAGACCATCCGCCAGCGCTTTGGCACCACGGCGCGCTACAGCATCAGCGCAGACCGGGTGAGCATCACGCTCACCGCTGCCGCGCCCGACACCCTGGCCCAGTGGCTGACCCAGGCCCGCGTGAACGCGCGCGCGCTGCCGGCCGAGGCGCGCCTCACGCGCAACGCCGCCGGCCAGTGGGACGGCACGCTGGTCATGACCCTGCCCGCGCGCCAGGGGCAGTGACAGCCGTGGCGCGGCACAAGCCCCCCGTCCTGCCCGGCCAGCGCCTGGGCACACCCTGGGGCTGGGCCACGGCCGGGTTGCTGGCTGGCGCGCTCGCGGCGCTGGTGCTGTTTGCACCGGCGCGCTGGCTCACCGGCGCGATTGAGCGCGCAAGCGCGGGCCATGTGATGCTGGCCGATGCCCGCGGCACCGTCTGGGACGGCACGGCGCGGCTGGTGCTGACCGGGGGCGCAGGCAGCACCGACGCAGCCGCCCTGCCCGGGCGGCTGCAATGGCAGCTGCGCCCCGCATTCAATGGGGTGGCGGTGCGCGTCGGCGCCGACTGCTGCACCACGGCACCGCTGCAGCTGCGTGTGGCGCTGGGCCTGGGCAAGGCGCGCGTCGCGGTGGCCGATGGTGTGTCCATGTGGCCGGCCGCCTTGCTGGCCGGGCTGGGCACGCCCTGGAACACCCTGCAGCTGGACGGCGAACTGGGCCTGTCCACACAGGGCCTTTCAGTAGAATGGTCCGCAGGCCGGCTGGCCCTGTCGGGCAAGGCCGAAATGGCCGCGGCACGCATCTCATCCAGGCTGTCCACGCTGCGGCCCATGGGCAGTTACCGCATCACCCTCACCGGAGGCGCTACGTCAACGCTTGAACTGGCCACGCTGGAAGGCAGCCTGCAGCTCAGCGGCAACGGCCGCTGGGTGGGTTCCCGCCTGCGCTTTGAGGGCGTGGCCAGCGCGGCACCCGAGCGCGAGGCGGCGCTTTCCAACCTGCTGAACATCATCGGACGGCGCAGCGGCGCGCGCTCCATCATCACCATCGGCTGACCCATGAGAACACCCCGCTTTGCACTCGCTTCCCTTGCCGCCTGCATGGCCCTGGCAGGCCTGCCGGCCGCCGTGCATGCACAGCGCCCGGGCGAGCCCATTACGCTGAATTTCGCCGGCGCCGAGATCGAAGCCGTGGCCCGCACCATGGGCGTGATCACCGGGCGCAACATCGTGGTGGACCCGCGCGTGAAGGGCACGATGAACCTCAACACCGAAAAGCCGGTGACGCCCGCGGCGGCCTACAACCAGTTCCTCGCGACGCTGCGCCTGTCCGGCTACACGGTGGTGGAAGCCGGCGGCATCTACAAGGTGGTGCCTGAGGCCGACGCCAAACTGCAAGGCGGCGCGGTGCAAACCGGCCCCGTGGGGCCCGGCGGCAGCCAGATCGTCACGCAGATCTTTCGCCTGAGCTATGAATCGGCCAACAACCTGGTGCCGATCCTGCGCCCGCTGATCAGCCCCAACAACACCATCAACGTGAACCCCGGCAACAACTCGCTGGTGATCACCGACTACGCCGACAACCTGCAGCGCCTGGGCCGCATCATCTCGGCGCTGGATGTGTCCAACGCCACCGACGTGGAAATCCTGCCGCTCAAGCACGCGATTGCCTCCGACCTGGCCCCGCTGGTGGTGCGGCTGATTGAATCGGGCAACACCGCCACCGGCGCGCCCGCCCCGTCGGCCGGCCAGGCCGACACCTCGTTTCGCACCACGGTGGTGGCCGAGCCGCGCAGCAATACGCTGATCGTGCGCGCGGCCAACCCGGCGCGGCTGAACCTGGTGCGCGCGCTGGTCGAGCGGCTGGACCAGCCCACGGCGCAGACCCCGTCGGGCAACATCTATGTGGTGTATCTGAAAAACGCCGACGCGGCCAAGCTGGCCGTGACGCTGCGCGCGGCCATGTCGGCCAACACCGGCAGCGGCGCCACCGGCGGCGGCGCGCCCATCACCCAGCCCACGCTGGCCATGGCGGCGGGGGCCAACGCCGCCACGGCGCCGATTTCCGCATCGGCCCAACCGTCCACCGGCGGCCAGATCCAGGCCGACCCGGCCACCAATTCGCTGATCATCACCGCGCCCGAGCCGCAATACCGCCAGCTGCGCGCCGTGATCGACCGGCTGGACCAGCGCCGCGCCCAGGTGTTCGTGGAAAGCCTGATCGCCGAGGTGAACGCCGACAAGGCGGCCGAGTTCGGCATCCAGTGGCAGGGCGCCCTGGGCAAGAACGGCGACAAGAACATCGGCCTGCTGGGCACCAACTTCAGCATCGGCGGGCAGAACATCATCTCGCTGGCCACGGGCGCGGCCAGCGGCAACGTGGTGCCCTCCACCGGCGGCAACTTCGGCATTGCGCACCAGACCAACGGCGTGTACGTGCTGGGCTTCCTGGCCCGCTTCCTGGAGGCCAACGGCGACGGCAACATCCTGTCCACGCCCAACCTGCTGACGCTGGACAACGAAGAAGCCAAGATCGTCATCGGCCAGAACGTGCCGTTCGTGACGGGCCAGTACACCAACAACAACTCCAGCAGCGGCTCGGTTAACCCGTTCCAGACCATCGAGCGCAAGGACGTTGGCCTGACGCTGCGCGTGAAGCCGCAGATCAGCGAGAACGGCACCGTCAAGCTGCAGATCTTCCAGGAAGTGTCCAGCGTGCAGGCCTCGTCGATCAACTCCGCCAGCGGGCTGATCACCAACAAGCGCTCGATTGAATCCAACGTGCTGGTGGACGACGGCTCCATCGTGGTGCTGGGCGGACTGCTGCAGGACGAATACTCCGGCAACCAGGAAAAGGTGCCCGGCCTGGGCGACGTGCCGCTGTTTGGCAACCTGTTCAAGGGCGAAACCCGCAGCCGCAAGAAGACCAACCTCATGGTGTTCCTGCGGCCCGTGGTGGTGCGCGACGCGCAGCAAAGCGACAGCCTGTCGCTGGACCGCTACGACCTGATGCGCCTGAAGCAGGAGCTGGCCCAGCCCGCGCCCAGCAAGGTGGTGCCGGTGAACGAGGCGCCGGTGCTGCCGACGCTGCCAGGCACGCGCCCGGCTGTGGCGTCGCCCGCGGCACCAGCGCCGCTGGGCCAGCCCGCGCCCGCTGCCCCCGCCAGGAACTAAGGCGTGGCCATGCGCTACCCGCTGCCCTACGCCTTTGCGCGCACCAGCCAGCTGCTGCTGGAAGACGACGGCCAGGACCTGACGCTGTGGCACGGCGCGCAGCCCGCGCGCGGGGCCTGGAGCGAAGTCATGCGCAAATACCCGGTGCGCTCGGTGCAACCGCTGGACGCCGCCGCGCTGGCCCAGCGCATCAGCGCCGCCTATTCGCAGGGCGAATCCAGCGCCGCCACGGTGGTGAGCGAGGTACAGAACGACGCCGACCTGTCGCGCATGATGCAGGAGCTGCCTGCGGTGGAAGACCTGCTGGAAACCTCCGACGACGCGCCCATCATCCGCATGCTGAACGCGCTGCTGACGCAGGCCGCGCGCGACGGCGCCAGCGACATCCACATCGAGCCGTATGAGCGCACATCCAGCGTGCGCTTTCGCGTGGACGGCACGCTGCGCGAGGTGGTGCAGCCCAACCGCGCACTGCATGCCGCGCTGATCTCGCGCCTGAAAATCATGGCCGAGCTGGACATTGCCGAGAAGCGCCTGCCGCAGGACGGCCGCATCAGCTTGCGCATCGGCACCCGCGCGGTGGACGTGCGCGTGAGCACGCTGCCCAGCGCCCATGGCGAACGCGCCGTGCTGCGCCTGCTGGACAAAAGCGAAAGCAAGCTCAGCCTGGAATCGGTGGGCATGCAGGGCGATGTGTTGCGCCGGTTTGAGCAGCTGATCGCGCAGCCGCACGGCATCATCCTGGTCACCGGCCCGACGGGTTCGGGCAAGACGACCACGCTGTACGCCGCGCTGCAGCGCCTGGACGCCAGCCAGGGCAACATCATGACGGTGGAAGACCCGATTGAATACGAGCTGCCCGGCATCGGCCAGACGCAGGTCAATGCCAAGATCGACCTGACCTTTGCCAAGGCGCTGCGCGCCATCCTGCGCCAGGACCCGGATGTGATCATGATCGGCGAAATCCGCGACTTTGAAACCGCGCAGATCGCCATCCAGGCCTCGCTCACCGGCCATCTGGTGCTGGCCACGCTGCACACCAACGACGCCGCCAGCGCCGTGACACGCCTGACCGACATGGGCGTGGAGCCGTTCCTGCTCAGTTCATCCTTGCTGGGCGCGCTGGCCCAGCGGCTGGTGCGCAAGCTGTGCACGCATTGCCACGGTGCGGGCTGCGCTGAATGCGGACAAACCGGCTACCAGGGCCGTACCGGCGTGTTCGAGCTGCTGGTGACGGATGAGGCCATCCGCGCGCAGATCCACAACAAGGCGTCCGAAGCCGAGATCCGCGACGCAGCGCTCAAGGCCGGCATGGTGCTGATGCGCGATGACGGCGAGCGGCTGGTGCGTGAGGGCATCACCTCGCGTGAAGAGCTGGTGAGGGTGACGCGCGAGTAATTCGAATCTAGGTTCGTGCCAACGCGTAGTAGGCTCATGACAGCCTGCAAACCTCTTGACTAATCTCAGGCAACTACGAAAAGCCCGCCTCACCCTGCGGGCCTTTAAGTCCCAAGAAATAGTTCAAGGATCGGCGACAGATCGGAGAGCCTGGAAACTTGACGAGGCGCTGGCAAATCAAATGAACTGCCTCATTTCTTTTGCCAGCTCCATACAAGCTTTCTGCATGCCCCGCCACGTAGCGGTCGCCTATCTCAGGAGATTCGGTCAACTCCCTGCTGTCTTTTCTAAGCTCGTAGCAAAACAAGGCTTTTTCCGGCAGGCCCTGAGCCAGCAAGTCTTCTCCTGCGAGAAAACAGTGAACGGCACTCAGATACATAGACAGAATTCCATGACCCAACCTCTGTTCTGTCTCATAGACCCAAAGCGCAGGGCTCCGTGGTGCAAGCGTACTGGCTCGACGGAAGCCTGATGCATTTGCCGGGAAGAAAACTCCTAATCCGCCTTGAAGAAAGTAAAGACCGACCTCATCACCGCTTCCGCCGCGCCCCGAGTCATCTGATAGGTCAATGCTATACCCACCCAGTTCAGGGCCACCAAAATGCATGGTGTGTTTTTCCTGGCCATCTGTGGGATAAAAGGCACTGCTTTTTGCGTAGCACATATAGCGAAATGCACCTTTGTCGGTGCACAGCGGAACTACAGCTCCCCCGACGCTCGGGACATTCGGATCAGCTATAACCTGCTCCAAAGCATTGAATAGTCTTGAGTAGTTGTCGATAGCTTTGTTCTGCTCAGGAATTCTCATTATTTGAAGAATCCCTTGACTATCCCCCTCCAGGTCTCTTTGCAGACCACTACTAAATGCGCGCTGAAAGCAATCGTAGGCAGCGGCATCACCGATAAATCCCGCCGGAGCTTCACTCACAAGGCCGCCTTTGAGGAATTGAATATTTTCTTGTCCCCGCTCACAGATCAGCAGGTCAAAGGGTACTCGACCATCAAACAATCGAAGGCCTATTTGGAGCACTTCTTTTGCTGTGTGACAAGAAAGTAGCTGGGGGCAAGCAGCCTCAAATGCGGCCGCATCACCAGCAAAGGCCAATGCCAGTTCATCGGAAAGACGATATTGCTTCAGGCAGCCTTCGAAGAACGGGTTTGCAGCCCGGTCGTCGTAACTAAGAGCGATGTCTCCCAGAATGACAAAATCCCCGGCGTTTGCTCGCGCTATAACAAGTGACATCTCACCACCCTGTTGAGAACGCGAGGGTACCGTAGATGGAAAGTGAAATCTACAACCCCCGCCAACCCTCATACGCCGTCCACGCCGCCCCCAGCAGCAGCATTGCCCCCGCTACACGCACCACCAGCAGCTGCAACCTGGGCCGCGTGGCCAGACCCGTCGCAGCGCCGCCCGCCGCCAGCGCAATCGGCCCATACACCAGCGCCTGCGTGAACGCGATGATGAACCACAGCACTGCCGCATGCAGCCACACGGCGCCCGCGCCGGGACGGAAGAACTGCGGGAACACCGCGAACATGAACAGGTAGGCCTTGGGGTTGAGCAGGTTGGTCAGCGCCGCCTGGCGGAAGGTGGCCCAGCCTGAGGCCGCCGCCTGCGCGGCGGGCAGCGCGCCCGACGCGCTGCGCATGCGCAGCAGCGTGATCCCAATCCAGGCGATGTAGGCGGCGCCGGCCAGCAGCATGGCGTTGAACAGCGCGGGCACCATCTGCAGCACCAGGCCAATGCCCAGGGCCGACGCCGCCACGTGCACCACTGCGCCCGCAATCACGCCAGCCACGGCCAGCAGGCCACGGCGCGCGCCGCCTGCCAGGGCATTGGCCGCGATGAAAGCCATGTCCATGCCCGGCAGCACCACGATGCCCAGGACCATGAGGAAGAAGAGCCAGAGCTGGGTGGGTTCCATGTGCATGCCTTGTTGAAAATTGATGGCCGCACTGTATGAGCATTACAGGTCACATTCCGCCCTGATTCAGCCCTACACTGGCCGGCATGTATTCGCCCACCACCCGCGTACTGGCCGTGCTGGACCTGCTGCAAAGCGAGGGCCGGCTGACTGGCGCCGAACTGGCCCGGCGCGTGAAGGTGGACGGCCGCACGCTGCGCCGCTACATCGCGCGGCTGGAGGAACTGGGCATCCCCGTGCAGGCCGAGCGCGGGCGCTACGGCTGCTATTCGCTGATGCCGGGTTTCAAGCTGCCGCCCATGATGTTCAGCAACGCCGAAGCAGTGGCGCTGTCGCTGGGGCTGCTGGCGGCGCGGCAGATTGGGGTGGCGGGTGCCGCACCGGCAGCCGACAGCGCCCAAGCCAAGCTGGAGCGCGTGATGCCCGCGCCGCTGAAGACCCGCGTGCGCGCCCTGGGCGACACCATCCAGATGGACCTGGCGCGCACCCTGCCCGCGGGTGACAACGCCGCGCTGCTCGCATTGAGCGAAGCTGCCCACGTGCGCCAGCGCGTGCACCTGCGCTATGAATCCGCCGACGGCGAGGCCACGGGACGCGAAGTGGATGTGTATGGCGTGGCGCTGCGCAACGCGCGCTGGTATGCCGTGGGGCACTGCCACCTGCGCGGGGGCATGCGCAGCTTTCGCATCGACCGGGTGCAGGCGATTGAGCCACGCCTGGCCACCTTTGACCCGCCCGCCGACTTTGACGCCGTGCGCCACCTGGCGCTGGGCCTGGCCACGCTGCCGCGCGCGATCAGCGTGCAGGTGCTGCTCAAGACCGACCTGGCCACGGCGCACGAGCAGCTGTTTGAAACCATAGGCCTGTTCCAGCCCATGGGCAAAAACCTGATGCTGTACGCCCAGGTGGACGACCTGCGCTGGTTTGCGCGCCAGCTGGCGCGGCTGGAATGTGTGTTTGACGTGATCAGCCCGCCACGCCTGCGCACCGAGCTGGCGCGCCACGCGCAGCGGCTGCTGCGCTATTCGGGCAAGGCGCCCGCCTGACCTTGTTGCGCGGCCTGCGCGGCGGCATGGCAGCGCAGCACCATCACGCGCGCCAGCCGGTCGTCGGGGAATTCCTGCGCAATCGCGCGGTAGCGGTCCTCGGCCTCTTTCCATTCGCTGCGTTCAAAGGCTTCATACGCATGGTCGGTCAGTTGGCACAGGCGCTGCATCTCGGGCGTGGCCTCCAGCGCCGGGTCACCGCCGCGTGTGCCCAGCAGCTCGTACACCTGCATGTCGGCGCGCCGGCCCTTGACCGTCACCACGCCGATACGGCGCAGCCAAAGCCGCTCACCCGCTTCGCGGAACACCGCATGGCTCACGCAGATGGCCGTGCCGAATTCCTTGTTCACGCCTTCCAGCCGGGCGGCCAGGTTCACGCCGTCGCCCATCACGGTGTAGCTCATGCGCTCGGACGAGCCCATGTTGCCCACCAGCACGGCGTCGCTGTGGATGCCCACGCGCATGTGCAGCGTGTTCAGGCCCTGGGCCTGCCACTGGCGGTTGACCTCGGCCATGCGCTGGCGCGCGCGCAGCGCGGCCACGCAGGCGCGGTACGCATGGTCGTCCAGCAGCGCGGGCGCACCCCAGAAGGCCATGACGCCGTCGCCGATGAATTTGTCGATGGTGCCCTCTTCGGCATTGACGGCCAGCGTCACGGCCTCGAAGTAGGCCGACACGCGCTCCAGCAGCGCCTGCGCGGGCGTCGCCTCGGCCCAGGTGGAGAACGACTCCAGGTCGGTGAACATGATGGTCAGGAAGCGGCTGCGCCCACCCAGCTCCAGCGCATGGCCCGAGCCGACCAGCTGGCGTACCAGGCCGCGCGGCACAAAGGCCGAGAACGCGCTGATCGCACCCTGCAGCGTGTTGACCGACTCGGCCAGCGCGCTGATTTCGCGCACCGGTGAGCGCACCACCTGCGTGCCGGGTGGCTCAAAATTTTGCACCCGTGCCACCTGCGTGGCCAGCTGCTCCAGCGGCCGCGCGATGCGGCGCGACAGCAGGTTGATCAGCAGCACCTGCAGCGCGATGGCGCCCAGGCCGAAGATCAGCAGCTTGCGGTTGTTGGCGCGCCATTCGCCCACAAAATCTTCCAGCGGCGCGACGATGACCACCTCCCAGGCCTTGCCGAACTCGCGCGGAAACGGCGAGAACATCGCCACGTATTCCTCACCACCATGGGTGAAGGTGAACTGGTTGGCTGCCGAGTTCGGGGCCTGTGCTGCGCGCATGCCCACCGCCAGCGCGGGACGCGGGTCTGACAGCTCGGTCAGGCGCGCGCGGATCAGGTTGCCGTTGTCGCGCTTGAGCGCCTGCTGCGTGTCGGGGTGGGCCACGATCAGGCCGTCGCTGTCGGCCACCAGCGAGATTGAATTGCGGCTGACCGGCCGGTCTTTCAGGTACTGCGACAGGCTGTCCAGCAGGATGTCGATGGCCACCACGCCCACCAGCGCGTCGCCCGCATAGAACGGCATGGCCACGGTGACGCCGGGCAGGCCGGTGGTGGCATAGATGTAGGGGTTGGAGATGACCAGGCCACGGCGCTCCACCGCATCCTTGAACCAGGGTCGCGTGCGCGGGTCATACACCGCCGCGGCAGCCGCCTCGCCTAGAGCGGCGTTGTCTTTGCCCAGGAATGTGTAGCGGTCCTGCGGCGCGCCGCCCGCGCGCCGGTCAATCCAGCGGGTGGCAAACAGTGTGCCGGCCGGCGGCGGCGTGTTGAACACCGTGAACTTCGGCGGCACGCGCAGCGCCATGCGGTACGAGCCGTCGGCAAAGCCCACATAGACGCTGGAGATGTTGGCATTGCGCGCGGCGGTTTCCAGCATGGACGGCAGCGCGCGTGCGTCGCGGTAAAAATCGGGCTGCGCCGCGCCCACTTGTGCCGCGATCCGCACCATGGCCGCCATGGGGTTGAGCAGCGCCTCGGTCTGGGCAATGGTCTCCAGCCGGGCCCGCTCCACCGTCTGCGTGGCCGTCTGGCGCGCCATGCGGTCGTTGGACACATAGCTGACCCACAGCGCCGCGCTGAACACCGGCAACACCATCGCAATGAACAGCATGACGATGCTGGGCCTAAGCCGGATGCCCCCGATGCGTGACCAGTCCATGTGAGCCCCTCGTGTGTGCTTGTCGGCGGATGATAGACGGGTCCTGTTTTCGGGCTCTTTGGCTTTTTGCCCCGCAGGGTGGCGGCGACGGGACCCTCCTCCGCGAATGTCCCCCGGGGCTTCGCCCCTCCTCCTTTATTTCGCTGCGGAGGGCACCATCACCACCACCCCGCTGCGTCGTTGGTACACCACCGGTGACGTGCCAACATGTGGCGGGAACAGGTGGGTGGGGTGCTCTGCGCAGCGGCATAAAGGAGGAGCCGGGCGCAGCCCGGCGGGGGACAGCCGCGGAGCAGAGTACCCCGCACGCCTGTTCCAGAGGTAGCGCAGGCCTGTGACTAGCGCGCCGAAGACTCAGCCACCCAACCACCCCCCAACGCACGGAACACATCCGCCTGCGCCGCCGCCAGCGCACGTTGCTGATCCGCCAGCTGCGACTGCGCTGCCAATGCAATGCGCTCGGCCTCAATGGCATTGAGCCGGCTCGACTCCCCCGCATCCACCCGCAGCTGCGTCAGGCGCGACGCCTGGCGCAATGCGTCGGCGCGCTGGCGGGCCAGTGCGAGCGATGCCGAGGCTTCGGCCTGCGCGTCCAGCGCGTCGCGCACTTCACGGAAGGCACGGGCCACTGCGTCGCGGTAATCCAGCTCGGCCTGGCGCTGGCGGGCCAGCACGGCTTCGCGGCCGGCATCCAGGCGGCCAGCGTTCCAGATGGGCTGCGTCAGTGACGCGACCAGGCTCCAGATGGTGGACGGGCCGTCCAGCAGGTTGCTCAGGTCCGTGCTGGCCTTGCCCAGCGATGCGCTGAGTGCCACGCCGGGCAGGTAGGCGGCGCGCGCTACGTCCACGCGCGCGCCGGCGGCGCGCAGGCGGGCCTCGGCCGCGGCCACGTCGGGGCGCTGCTGCAGCAGGGTGGACGGCAGGCCGGCGGGCACGCCGCCGGTCACGGCCAATGGTTTGGCCGGCGCGGCAATGGCTGCGTCCCACACGGCGCGCGGGGAACGGCCCAGCAGCACCACCAGCGCGCGCGATGTTTCGCCGCGCGCGCGGTCCAGCTTGAGCAGCTGGCTTTCGTTGCCGGCCAGCTCGGCCTCGATCTGGCGCAAGTCCAGCTGCGACAGCTCGCCGCCCTGCTCGCGCAGGCGCTGCAGGCGCACGCCGTCGCGCTGGGCCACCACGGCTTCACGGAATGCCAGCGTCTGGGCGTCAATGGACTGCACGGCCGCATAGGCCTGCACCACCTGCGCGGCCAGCGCGGTGCGCAGGGCGTCGCGGTCCAGCGTGGTGGCGGCCAGATCCTCGCGCGCGGCACGGCTGCCCGCGGCCAGGCGGCCCCACAGGTCCAGCTCCCACGACACGTTCAGACCGAGGTTGAAGTTGTTGGCCGTCACCGGTGCGTTCAAGCCCGCATTGGCCCCGTTGCGCTGGCGCGCGGCACCGGCGGTGGCGCCCACCGAGGGCAAGGCATCGGCACGGGCCAGGCGCACCAGCGCACGCGATTCGTCAATGCGCGCGGCCGCGCGGGCCAGGTCGGTGTTGTTGGCGAGGGCCTCGGCCACCAGCGCGTCCAGCTGGGCGTCGCCGTACAGCGTCCACCAGTCGGCCTTGACGGGTTGCTGCTGCGGCGCGGTGGCGGTGGGCAGCTCCATCGTGGCAGGGGGCATGGGCGTGGACGGCGCGCCGGCACATGCGGCGAGCAGCGCGGGCAATGCCAGCAAAGCGTATTTCATCTTCAGCGCTTTCATCGTGCGCCCTCCCGGTTGGCCGCTTCTGCGGTGGCGCGTTGGTGCGCCTCGCGCGCTTCGGCCTGCATCTGCGCGGTGCTGCGCGGCTCCTTGAGCTTGCGATCCACAATGATGCGGAAGAACATGGGCACGAAAAAGATGGCCAGGAAGGTGGCGGCCAGCATGCCGCCCATCACACCCGTGCCCACCGAGGTGCGCGCACCCGCGCCCGCGCCGCTGGAGATCGCCAGCGGCAGCACGCCCAGGATGAACGCCAGCGACGTCATGATGATGGGGCGGAAACGCAGGCGCGCGGCCTCCAGCGCGGCGGCGGACGCCGTCATGCCTTCGCGGTGTTTCAGCTCGGCGTATTCCACGATCAGGATCGCGTTCTTGGCCGCCAGGCCCAGCAGCGTGACCAGGCCGATCTGGAAGTACACGTCATTCGTCAGCCCGCGCAGCCACACCGCCGCCAGCGCGCCAAAGATGCCAAACGGCATGGCCAGAAGCACCGAGAACGGCAAGGACCATTTCTCGTACTGCGCCGCCAGGATCAAAAACACCATCACGGCGGCCAGCCCCAGCGCCAGGCCCGAGGTGCCCGACGAACGCTTTTCCTGGTAGGACGCGCCGCCCCAGTCGAAGCTGAAGTCCGGCGGCAGGGTGTCGCGCGCAATCTTTTCCACGGCGGCAATCGCCTGGCCCGAGCTGACGCCCGGCGCGCCCTGGCCAAACAGCTTGACCGACGGCAGGTTGTTGAAGCGGTCCAGCGTCTCGGGCCCGGCGGAATAGCTGACCTTGGCCAGCGCGGACACGGGGATCATCTCGCCCTTGTCCGAGCGCACCCACATGCGGCCAATGTCGTCGGGCCGCTTGCGGTAGCTGGCGTCGGCCGACATCAGCACCTGCCAGGCGCGGCCGTATTTGTTGAAGTCGTTCACATAGGCGCTGCCCAGCGTGGCCGACAGCGTGTTGAACAGCTCGTCCACCGGCACGCCCAACGCCTTGGCGCGCTCGCGGTCCACGTCCACGCGCAGCTGCGGTGCAGTGGCGCGCCACAAGGACTGCACGCCGGCCAGCTGCGGGTCCTTGCCCGCCGCCGCCTGGAACTGACCCATGACCTCGGCCATGCGCGCCGCACCGCCCTCGCCCCGGTTCTGGATGTAGAACTCAAAGCCCCCGGCCGTGCCCAGGCCGAAGATCGGCGGCGGGTTGAAGGCCAGCACCAGCGCCTCCTTGATGTGGCCCGTCTTGCCGAACAGCTCGCCCACCAGCGCCTGCACGGGCACAGAGCGCTCGTCCCAGTGCTTTTGCGTGACGAAGATGGTGGCCGCGTTGTTGCGGTAGCCCCCGCCCAGGAAGTCAAAGCCGGTGAAGGCCACCACGTCCAGGTTGTTGGGGTTGCTCTTGATGATCTCGGTCACCTCGGCCGTGATCTTGTCGGTGCGCTCCAGCGACGAGCCGTCGGGCAGGATCACCGCCGCAATGTAGAAGCCCTGGTCTTCATCCGGCACCAGCGAGCCGGGCGTGACCTTCCACAGGCCGAAGGTGATGGTCACCATGCCCGCAAACAGCAGGATGCCCACGGCCGCACGCCGCACCATGAAGCCCACGCCCCCCACATAGCGGTGGGTGATGCGGCCAAACACGCGGTTGAACGCCTGGAAGAATTTGCCCGGCTGCTTGTGCTCGCGTTTGAGGATGAGCACGCACAGCGCGGGCGTGAGCGTCAGCGCCACGATGCCCGAGATGACCACGGCAATCGCGATCGTCACCGCAAACTGGCGGTACAGCTCACCCGTGAGGCCGCCCAGGAAGGCAATAGGCACAAACACCGCGCACAGTACCAGCACGATGGCGATCACCGGGCCGGTGACTTCCTGCATGGCCTTGATGGCGGCCTCGCGGGCGTGCAGGTGCTCTTCATGCATGATGCGTTCGACGTTTTCCAGCACCACGATCGCGTCGTCCACCACGATGCCGATGGCCAGCACCATGCCGAACAGCGTGAGCGTATTGATCGAATAGCCCAGCAGCAACAGGCCCGCAAAGGTGCCAATCAGCGACACCGGCACGGCCACCACCGGGATCAGCGTGGCGCGCCAGTTCTGCAGGAACACAAACACCACCAGCACCACCAGCACCATGGCCTCGGCCAGGGTCTTGACCACTTCGCGGATGGACACTTCCACAAAGCGCGTGGTGTCGTAGGGGATGGAATAGCCCAGGCCCTGCGGGAAGCGCGTGGCCAGCTCGGCCACGGTTTTCTCCACGTCCTTGCCCACGTCAATGGCATTGGCGCCCGGCTGCAGGAACACGCCGATCAGCGTGGCCGGCTTGCCGTTGACCTTGCCCTTGAAGTCGTAGTCCTTGGCGCCCAGCTCCACGCGGGCCACGTCGGCCAGCCGCACGGCGGTGCCGTCGGGGTTGGCGCGCACGATGATCTGCTCGAACTGCGCGGGCTCGGACATGCGGCCCTGCGTGGTGATGGTGTAGACCATCTCCTGCGCGCCGCCGGTGGGCGCCTGGCCCACCTTGCCGGCGGCAAACTGCGCGTTCTGCTCGTTGATGGCGCGCGCGATGTCGCCGGGCGTGACCTTCAGCTGCGCCAGGCGGTCTGGCTTGAGCCACACGCGCATGGCGTAGTCCTTGGCGCCAAAGATCTGCACGTTGGTGGTGCCCGGCACGCGCTTGAGCGCGTCCAGCACGTTCAGCGTCACATAGTTGCTGGTCGCCAGGTCGTCAAAGCGGCCGTCGGTAGAGAAAAAGGCGATCACCTGCAGGAACGAGGACGAGCCCTTTTCCACCGTGACGCCCTGGCGGCGCACCTCCTGCGGCAGCTTGGCCTCGGCCTGCTTGACGCGGTTGTTCACGTTCAGCGCGGCCTGGTCCACGTTGGTGCCGATGTCAAACGTCACCTGGATCTGCACCACGCCGTTGGAGGTGGACGTGGAGTTCATGTAGATCATGCGTTCCACGCCGTTGATGGCGTTTTCAATCGGCGCGGCCACGGTCTGCTCGATCACCTCGGCGCTGGCGCCGGGGTAGATGGCGGTGACCGTCACCACGGGCGGCGCGATCTCGGGGTACTGGGCGATGGGCAATGCGCGCATCGCGGCCAGGCCGGCGATGACGATGAACACCGACAGCACCGCCGCAAAAATCGGGCGGTCAATAAAGAAGCGGGAGAACATGCGTGGGCTCCCGGCTTACTTGGAAGCGGCCTTGGCCGGGGCGCTGGCGCCCGCTGCCGGCGCACTGGCACCTGCCTGCGGCTGGGGTGCCGCCACCTGCACCGGCGCACCGGGGCCAATACGCATCACGCCATCCACGATCACCGTGTCGCCCTGCTTCAGACCGCCGTTGACCAGCCACTGGTCGCCCAGCTGCTCGCCCACCTGCACCGGACGCGCCTGCGCCTTGTTGTCTTCGACCACGTAGACGAACTTGCCCTGCGGGCCTTCGAGCACGGCGCGCGTGGGCACCTTGACCGCCGCGGGCCGCGTGGCGCCTTGCAGGCGCACGCGCACAAACTGGCCAGGCTTGAGCAGGCCGTCGGCGTTGGGCACTTCGGCCTGGGCCTCGTTGGTGCCGGTGGACGCCGACACGCGCGCGTCGGTGAACTGCAGCTTGCCTTTGCGCTTGAGCACGGTGCCGTCGGCCAGAACGACCTCCACGTCAAAGGCGCCGCCCTTGGGCAGCACGAGGCGGCCGGCCTCCACCTCCTGGCGCCAGCGCATCTGGTCGGTGTCGGCAATGCCAAAACGGATCAGCGCCGGGTCGGTCTGGGTGATGGAGGTGAGCAGCACCGCCGGGCCGGACACCAGCGTGCCCTCGGACACCTGCGAGCGGCCGATCACGCCGCCAATCGGCGCCTCGACCCGCGTGTAGCCCAGGTTCAGCGCGGCTTCGGCGCGGCGCGCCTGCGCGCCCTTGAGGTCTGCGCGCGCAATGGCCTCGGCCGAGACGGCGTCGTCAAAGTCTTTCTGGCTAACGGCCTTGGCCTCGTACAGCGGCTTCAGGCGGGCCTGGGTGCGCGTGGCCTGGCCGAGGCGGGCCTCGGCCGATGCCACGTCGGCGTCGGCGCGGTCCAGCGCGGCCTTCAGCGGCGCAGGGTCCAGCGAATACAGTGACTGGCCGCGCGAGACGGCGGCGCCTTCGCGGAAATTGCGCTTGAGCAGGATGCCCGAGGTGCGCGCGCGCACCTCAACCTCGCGCGAGCCTGCCGCCTGGCCCACGTATTCATAGGTGGCCGGCAGCGTGGCCAGCGACACCTGCATCACCGACACCGGCGAAGGCGGCATGCCGCCGCCGGGCCCGCCGGGGCCGCCCTGCCCGCCACCTCCGCCACAGGCGGCCAGGGCAAGCGCCGCTGCAGCCAGCAGTGGGACGCGGATGGAGCTGAGGGAAGGGATTGGGAACGCAGTACGCAGGCGCGCAAGAGATGCTGACGGCATGGCAGGGTTTGCGATTGTTGAGCGCCCGTCATGCAGCGCAGCCGGTGGGCAGCGGTGATGAAAAAGGTGCTCGGGGTTGGACCGGATGGGAGCGGTTGCGAAGTCTACAGAAATAGTCGGATTTCTGCCGCGAGTGTCTCCACCGGCACCGCCTGAACCTGTCAGGAGGCCCGTTTCGGCCGTCTCAGCGGGCTGCCGCCCGCCCTGGGCCTGCTGCCTTCAGACCCGCGCGGGCGCGCCCGGGGCGCCGGGCAATTCCACCGGCGGCATGGGGCCGCGCTCGTCCTCCGGCGCCGGTGGCACCGGCCTGGGATCAGCGGGCTTCGGGTCGGGGGTGAGCGGGGGCACCGGCTCGGGTGGGGGCATGTTGGGGTCTGTCATGGGGCTTCCCTTCAACGGCGGGTATCGGGGCCGTCGGCAATGCCGGGGCCGTCGGCAATGCCGGGGCCGGTGTCCACTACCGGGTCGGCCTCTTCGTCCTCGACATCGGCCGCCGTCACTTCGGTGTCGGTAGGCAGTTGGGGCCGGCGGCGGACGTCGGTGTCACGCGGGTTGGGCTCGGCTTCGGGCTGGCCGTTGCCCGTCTCTTCAGGCTGGGGCAGTTTTTTGTCTTCCGGCGTTTGGGTCATGATGCCGGCGCTGGGGGGTGTGGGGTCTATGGGCATGGCGCAATCTCCTGTCAGGGTGACTTTGCGCCGGCGCCCGGCCTGAAGGCTGCGGACGACAGGCCGTCTGCGTGTCAGCGGGGCCTGACATCCACGATCATTCAACCAAACAGTTGACTAATCGCGGATGAACGCGAATAATCAACTACATGGTTGAACATTTACTTCCCCCCGCCCTGCTGCCCGCCCAGCTGGACGCCGTATTCCACGCCTTGGCCGACCAGACCCGCCGCGCCATGGTGCAGCGCCTGGCGCAGTCGGCCTGCACGGTGAGCGAGCTGGCACGGCCTTTTGCCATGTCGCTTGCGGCGGCGTCCAAGCACCTGCGGGTGCTGGAGGCCGCCGGCCTGGTGCGCCGCCGGGTGGAGGGCCGCCAGCATTTCTGCAGCCTGGACGCCGCCGCGCTGCGCAGCGCGCAAGACTGGTTGCGCTATTACAAACAGCACTGGAATGAAAGTTTTGATGCGCTGGAGCGCATTGCCACCCAGGAACCCCGCCCATGAACACCCCCAACCCTGCCTCTGCACCAGCCCCACTCACCCTGACCCTGCGCCGCCACATTGCCGCGCCGCCCGAGCGCGTGTTTGCGCTGTGGACCGAAGACCCGGCGCGCCCTGAAGACTTCTGGGGCCCGCAGGGCTTTACGCTGGTGCGGCGTGAGGCCACGCTGGCGCCCGGCGGGCGCTGGCTGATCGAAATGCGCGCACCTGATGGCACGGTGATGCGCAACGGCGGCGAATACCGCGCGATCGAGCGCCCCGGCTACCTGGAGATGACGCACGCCTGGCTGGACGAGGCCGGCCGGCGCACCAGCCCCGAGACCGTGGTGCGCATCCGCCTGAGTGCCAGCGGCGGCGGCTGCGACATGCACTTTGAACAGACCGGCTTTGACAGCGTGGACGAGCGTGACGGCCACGGCATGGGCTGGGGCCAGGCCTTTGATGCACTGGCGGCGGCGGCAGCCGCGCGCTGACGTTACGCCACGGCAGACGGGGAAACGCGGGCCCCATAAGGGCAATGCCCCGGCCGCGGGCCTACCTGCGGGTGCTTGCGGCAGGTGTCAGGCCGCCGGGCATACACGGTGCAGCGACGCGTGCCGTCGTCCAGAAAGGCGCAGTCGCCATCGGCCCGGCGCGCGAGCGTGAAGATTTCGTTCCTGAAATTGAAGTGGTCCAGCGCCCCCGACTTGAGCAGGCGTCTGGCGATCTGCTTGGGCGGCTCGTGCTCGGCCTCAAACGGATCCACCAGGCCCAGGCGCACCAGGTCCGGCAGCCGCACCTCCACGGGCATGGTGCAGCAGTTGGCCGCGCAGGAATCGCACAGCCCCGCGCTGTATCGCGTCCAGGTCTGCGGGCGGTCGACGTCGACGATGTGGATGGGGGAACGCATGGTGGCGCTGGATTATCCGTGCCGCGCGGGGAAGGCCTAGGAGGCCTGGGTTTTGTTCAAGTTCAGGAACTCGGGGATCGTCAGGGCCTTGCCCCGCGCCCGCTCGATCTGAAGCTTTTTTCTTGCCAGCGGTACGTCAAGAGCCAGGCAATGGGCCAGGCTGTTGGACAGGCCTTCCAGTTGCAGCTTCTGATTGCGCTCAAGCTGCACATCGTTCTGTTCGTCGTAAATCCTCACCTGGCGCCGGTCGCCGTCAGAGGTGGAGAAAAAGCAGGAGTGGGCCGGGCAGCTCTGGATGAAGACCTCTGCAAGGTATTCATCCTTGAACGAGTCGCCGTCAAACAGGGTCTTCGATCGCCTGCGCAAGTCCCGCACGCCATAGACATTGGTGACGATCTTGTGAATCCTTGAGAGCAGCTCCATGAGATCCTCCTCGATCGTTCTTCTGGCCCTGGCAAAGTCTTCATGGATGGCGGCCACCTTGCCTTCGAAATGTTGAGAGACAAAAAACTCTTCGGCCGTGCTGTACTGCGCAAACAGTTTGTACAGGCCGTCAATATCCAGCGACAGGTCTTTGAGCTCCTGCTCCACCACGGACCGCACGGACAGCTCGTAGTCCTTGACCAGATGACCGACCAGCAGCTCATACGAGCCGCCGGCATTGGCCTCACGGATTCTTTCTTTCGCCTGGCCCGACCTTGCCTCTTCGATCGGCCCCCGCCCAAAGGCCCAATGGATACCCGCAGCTGTACCGACAGGCGGCACAGCGGGCGCCTTGCTCGGGGCGGTCCAGCGGACCAGCTTTGCCTTGAGCGCCAGATAGGATTCGTTGTCATTTTTTGCCTGGAAGTAGGCATACGTCATGCTTTTGTCCAGAATGAACCGGTTCCTGTCATCCGGCACGATGAACATCAGCAAGTGCCGCCGGAACAGCGATGCGTTCTTTTCCGACCTGATCAAGGCGATGTGACGGCTAGCCACACCGCCGCGCCCCTCAATCACAATGCGATCGGAAAACGCGTCATAGGTGCCGGGCTGGATGCCGGCCTGAGGCAATCGCGCCCCGGCAGGCTGCGGCTCGTCCACCTCATCAAAATCATCCGCCATGTCGGGATTTCCTTCTTCGCGTTGATGACCCACGGGTAATGCTGGAACGCTGGCCACCGCTGCAGATGCGCCAAACGGACGGGCAAACCAACGTTACTGCAAACGGAGCAAGCCATGCAAATGCTCCGGTAGCCCATCAGGTTTTGCAGCCGACGGTCCGCCGGTGAACAGCGCTCGGCCATGAAAAAAGCCCCTGACCATTTCTGATCAAGGGCTTTCAAATTCTGGTGGCCTGGGGCGGAATCGAACCACCGACACGCGGATTTTCAATCCGCTGCTCTACCAACTGAGCTACCGGGCCGTGAGCCAGCGATTATACATCAGCCGGCGCTGCGTTTTCCGCGTGACAGGTCCACGCCCAGCTGCTTGAGCTTGCGGTACAGGTGGGTGCGTTCCAGCCCCGTCTTTTCGGCCACGCGGGTCATGCTGCCGCCTTCTTTGGCCAGGTGGAATTCAAAGTAGCTCTTCTCGAATTCGTCCCGCGCGTCGCGCAGCGGCTTGTCCAGCTCGAACAGCTGGCGGGCCTGGGGGCCCATTTCCACCACGGGAGGCAGGCTTTGGCCGCCGGTCATGGCGGCTTCCACCGTCAGGTCGGCCGGGGTCATGATCTGCGTGGGCACGGGCTTGCGCCCGCCGTTGCGGGCCAGGCCTGATTCCACCGCCTTCAAGAGCTTTTGCAGGGTGATGGGCTTTTCCAGGAACGACTGGGCGCCAATCTTGGTGGCTTCCACCGCGGTGTCGATGGTGGCGTGGCCGCTCATCATGATCACGGGCATGGTCAGCAGGCCGGTGGTGGACCATTCTTTCAGCAGCGTCACGCCGTCGGTGTCGGGCATCCAGATGTCCAGCAGCACCAGGTCAGGCCGGGCGCGGCCGCGGGCGGCGCGGGCCTGCGCGGCGTTTTCGGCCAGCTCGACGTTGTGGCCTTCGTCGTTCAGGATTTCAGAGAGCAGGTCGCGGATGCCGAGCTCGTCGTCTACCACCAGTATGTTTGCCATGTGTCGTGCGGTCCCTGCAGGTTCGGCGCGGCTGTTGTTATGCCGCAACTGCGAATGATAGCGATACTTGCGCCCCGCGCACGGTGCCGTCTGTCACGCGGTTGGAAAGGTCAATGCGCGCGCCGTGCTCGTCGGCGATCTTTTTCACCACCGCCAGGCCCAGGCCGGTGCCCTTGGCCTTGGTGGTCACATAGGGCTCAAACGCCCGCTTCAGGATGTGCTCTGGAAAGCCGGTGCCTGTGTCCTGCACGGCCAGGCGCACGCGGCGCGACGTGGCGTTCCATTGCGTCTTGATCGTCACCTCGCGCACCGGGCAGCCTTCGGTGGCGTCCTGGGCGTTTTGCAGCAGGTTGTGGATGACCTGGCGCAGCTGCTGCGGGTCGCCCAGGATGGGCGGGCAGGCGGCGTCCAGCGCCATGCGCACCGGCACCTCGGCCGTGGCGTCGCCGCCCTCGCCCAGGTACAGCTGCAGCACGTCGGCCACCAGCGCGTTCAAGTCCACCGGCTTGAGCTCGGCCGCGGGCAGGCGGGCGTAGTCGCGGAATTCATTCACCAGCCGTTTCATCGCGTCCACCTGGTCCACGATGGTCTTGACCGACTTGGTGAGTACAGCCTGCTCGGGCTCGGCCACTTTGCCGGCAAGCTTCATTTCCAGCCGCTCGGCCGACAGCTGGATGGGCGTCAGCGGGTTCTTGATCTCATGGGCCAGGCGGCGGGCCACTTCGCCCCAGGCCTGGGCGCGCTGGGCCGAGACGATTTCCGAGATGTCGTCAAACACCAGCAGCCAGGCCTGCTTGCCGGGCGTGCTGGCAGGCATCTCGGCGCCGCGGGCTACCAGGGTGATGGTGTTTTTCTGCGCGCCGGCCTGCTCGGCGCCCAGCTCGAATGACTGTTGCCAGTGGTCCAGGCCATGCTCCTGGCGCTCACGCAGGTACTCTTCAAACTGCTTTTTGACGCTGTCGCCAAAGGCTTCCAGCCCCGGCACTTCAGACAACACCGAGCCTTCGTGCGCGGCCAGCGGCACGCGCAGGATACGGGTGGCGCCGGGGTTGGACGACTGGATCACGCCGTGGTCGTCCAGCACGATCACGCCGGCTGTCAGGTTGTCCAGGATGGTCTGCAGGTTGGCGCGCGCGGCGTTCACCTGGCCCATGCTTTTGTCCACCGCCGCGCGGGCGTCGGCCAGCTGTTGCGTCATCTGCGCGAATGAGCGTGTGAGGCCGCCCAGCTCGTCCTTGCCCTGCAGCGCAGGCTTCGGAGACAGGTCGCCAGCGGCCACCTCGCGCACACCGGCGGCCAGCACCAGCAGCGGGCGCGCCAGCTGGTTGCCCAGCAGCACCGCCAGCAGTACCGCGCCAAACACCGCCAGGAACAGGCTGAGCGTCAGCGTGCCGATGTACATGCGGCGCAGTCCTTCGCGGGCCAGGGCGCGTTCCTGGTATTCGCGGTAGGCCTCCTGCACGGCCACGGCGTTGGCCACCAGGGTGGGCGGCAGCGCCTGCGTCACCTGCAAAAAGCGTGGCTCCGCCAGCAGCCCCACGGCCGAGGGCGTGACCAGCGCCAGCGCCTTGATGCGCGCGTTGGACACGGCGCTGATGCCCGGGTCGTCCAGGCCCTCCACCACGGCCGTGGCGCGCTGGGTGCGGGCGTTGCGCACCATCTGCGCGGCGGGCTTTTCGGGGTTGAGAAGAAAGCGCGATTGCCCCGCGCTGGCCAGCAGCTGGCCGGTGCTGCTCCACAGGATCACGTCGTTGGCCGCGAGCTGGTCGCGCAGGCGCTCCAGCGTCACGCCGGCGGCGGCGTCGGGCACGTCAGACAGCTGGTTGGCCGCGACGCGGGTCTTGTTGGCAAGGTCGCCGGCCAGCGTGTCCAGCGTGGCGCGGCCCAGGCTCAGGCCGGCGTCCAGCGCGCCTTCGACTTTCACGTCGAACCAGCTTTCAATGGAGCGCGACACGAACTGGTAGGACACCACGTAGATCAGCACGCCGGGCATGAAGCCCACCAGCGCGAAGATGGCCGCCAGCTTGACCAGCAGTCGGCTGCCGAACTTGCCCCGGCGCAGCCGCACATACAGCCGCACCATGACCCACAGGATGACCAGCAGCAGCAGCCCGGCCACCACCATGTTGATGACGAACAGCCAGCCGTAGTTGCGCTCGTACAGTTCGCGGTTGTTGGTGGCCAGTGTCAGCAGGAACAGCAGCACCACGCCAATGACCGCCATGGCCGCCACGCCCAGCCCCAGCGCCCAGCGCAGCGCGCGCGAGGTCTGCAGCGAAAACCGGGCAGTGTCCGGCGCGGCGTCCGGTGGGCGGGGTGTCACGGCGCGCGCTCCCGTGCGCTCATGGCGCGCTTTCGACCGTCAGCCGCTGGTTGCGCGTGGCGCTGATGCGCCAGTCGGGCTGGCCCACGGCGCCAATCTGGAATGGCCGGGGCAGTTGCGTCACATCCAGGCGGAAGCGGAAGTCCACGTTGTGGCGCGAATCGGGCTCGATGTCGGTGGCTTCGGCCACTTTCCAGCGCGAGATGCGCTGCACGGCACCCATGGCCTCGTCCAGTGTTTCAAAGTTCTGGCCCAGCGTCACGCCCAGGCCCGTGTTGCTGATGGGGCTGGGGCTGGTGTGCAGCCGCCAGCGGCGCGTGAGCGGCTGGTAGGACAGCCGCATATGGCGCGTGGTGGTGGTGAGCTTCTTGTCGTACCAGTACCAGCGGTCGCGAAAGACTTCGGCTTCGGCCACAAAGTACATCGAGATGCCCTTGAGCAGCGCGTCTTCCACCACCGGGGGCAGCTCAAAGCGCACGGTGGCCGACAGGAACACGCCTTCTTCCGTGCGCTCCAGGCGCATCTGCGTGATGTCGGTGGCCACGTCTGCCGCCGCCGGGGCGGCCGCCAGGGCGGCCAGGCTCAGCAGGAAGCAGGCGAGCAGCCAGCGCATCAGGCGCTCAAGCCGTGGCTTGAACAGGGCCGGGGGCGGGTCGCTTTTGCAGCAGGGCGTAGAAAAATCCGTCGTGATCACCTTCCAGATTGTCCGGGACCGGGTTGGCGTTTGCCCCGGATTGGGGCATTAAATGGCCGGGTGACGACAGCAAAACGGCGCCGGTGTTGTGCGCAACAAACGTTTGTATCTGTGCGTCGCCTTCGGCCCGAAACACCGAACACGTGCAATACAGCAGCCGCCCGCCGGGCTTGAGCAGCGGCCACAGCGCGGCCAGCAACCTCGCCTGGATGGCCGCCAGCTGGGCAATGTCGGATTCGCGGCGCAGCCAGCGCACGTCGGGGTGGCGGCGCACGATGCCCGACGCCGTGCAGGGTGCGTCCAGCAGGATGGCGTCAAACGGCTGGCCGTCCCACCAGGTGACCGGGTTGGCCGCATCGCCCACTGCCACGCGCGCGGCCAGGCCGATGCGCTGCAGGTTCTGGTGGATGCGTTCGCAGCGCTGCGGGTCCACGTCCAGCGCGGTCACGTCCGCATCGGCCAGCTCCAGCAGGTGCGCCGTTTTGCCGCCCGGCGCGGCGCAGGCGTCCAGCACCTGCAGCCGCGCACCGGGTGCGGCCTGCAAGCCCGCCAGCAGCAGCGGCGCGGCTTGCTGGGCAGCGGCGTCCTGCACCGACACCATGCCGGCATCAAAGCCCGGCAGTTCGTGCACGGGGCGGCCCTGGTCCAGCACCAGGCCATGGGCGCCGATGGGCGTGGCGGTGATGCCGGCTTCGGCCAGCGTTTGCCGGTACTGCGTGGGCGTGGCCTGGCGCGCGTTGACGCGCAGCGTCATGGGCGCGGGGACGTTGCTGGCGCGCAGGATGTCCTGCCAGCGCGTGGGGTGGTCTTTTTGCAGCCGGGCAATCCACCAGCGCGGGTGGTTCCATTGGGCCACCGGGTCGCTGCCGGTGGCAGCCACCAGCGCGTCGCGCTCGCGCAGGAAGCGGCGCAGGCAGGCGTTCACAAACCCGGCCTGCGGCTGCGTGGCGTGCTGGCGCTTGGCCGCCTCCACCGCCTGGTTGACCAGCGTGAAGACTTCATACGGCGCGTTATCCGGGTCCCAGCCCAGGGCCAGCGCCAGGCACAGCAGGGCATCTGCTTCGGGTGGCGGCGCACGCCGGGCCAGCTGGCGGCGCAGGGCTTCGGCCCGGCCCAGCTGGCGCAGCGCCTGGAACACCAGCGCCTGCACGCCGGGGCGCAGCGCGGCGTCCACACCCGCCAGCGCGTCGGTGGCCGAACGGCCCGCCCGCACGGCTGCCAAAACAGAAGCGGCAGCCTGAAGCTGCCGCCAGAGGGGGATAGAACTGACCATGACGGCATCCTATCCCAGCGCCGCCGCGGAACCGGCTTTGCCGGGCCGCAGGGGGCGCCCCCTGGGGGGGGGAGGCGCCGCAGGCGCTTCGGGGGGTTACGCCAATGAGTCGGCCCAGATGTTCTGAGCCCAGTTCATGGCGTAGACACCCTCCACCTCGGTCGGTGCCGGGCTCAAGCCGCCCGAGCCGGCCACGGTCTTGAAGGTGCGCTCCGCCGCCACGTATTCATGCACGCTGGCCACGTGCACCACGTTCTTGTTGTCGGTGAAGCTGTAGCAGGTGTTGGTCAGCATCGGCGCAGGGTTCACGGCCCAGCCCGACAGCTGCGCCACGATGGCCGCCGCGGCCACCTTGCCGTGGCTGTTGGCCATGTGGCCGCTCTTGGGCATGGCCGGGGCGATCTGAATGGAGTCGCCCAGCACGTGCACGTCTTTGGCCGCCGTGGATTCGAACGTCTGGTAGTTGACGCCGCACCAGCGGTTGTTGGCCTGGTTGTTCAGGCCCGTCTGCACGGCGATCAGGCCCGCGCGCATGGATGGCAGGACATTGATCACATTGGCCTTGACGTCTTCCTGCACGTCGAACTTGATGAGACCGGCGCGCGCGTCCACCGCCGTGGTCTTGTGCTGGCCGCGGTATTCGATGATGCCTTTGTACTGCTCGGCCCACACCTTCTTGAACAGCCCGCCCTTGGAGGTGACGTCGGGGTTGGCGTCCAGGATCAGGACCTTGCTCCTGGGTTTGGCGTTCTTGAAGTACCACGCCACCTGGCAGGCGCGCTCATAGGGGCCGGGCGGGCAGCGGTAGGGCGCCTCGGGGATGGTCAGCGCGTACACGCCGCCATCGGGCATGGCTTCAAGCTGTTTGCGCAGGGCCAGGGTCTCGGGCCCGGCCTTCCAGGCTTGCAGGATCTGGCCCGAGGCGTTGGCGGCCTGCAGGCCTTCTATGCTGCCGAACATCAGGTCGATGCCGGGGGAGACCACCAGCTTGTCGTAGGCGACGGTAGCGCCGCCGCCCAGCGCGACGGTCTTTCGGGCGGTGTCAATGGACCGGGCCACATCCCTCACGACCGTAACGCCATGGTTTTTGGACAGGCCGCTGTACGGCGTGGTGATGTCGGCCATCTGCTTGCTGCCGCCCAGCACCAGGTTGGAGATGGGGCAGGAGATGAAGGCTTCGTTGGGCTCGATCAGCACCACGTCGATCTTGTAGTCCGACAGCAGGCGCACGTATTTGGCGGCGGTGGCGCCGCCATAGCCGCCGCCCACGACCACCACCCTGGCCTTGGACGGGATGGAAGTGGTGGCGCAGGCACCCAGGCCCAACAGGCTCAAAGCGGCGGACGACTGGAGGAATGAACGTCTTTGCATGGCAGTACTCCTGAATGGTCCTGGTTATTTCTTCTGGGCGGCGAAGTACGTGGAGATCTGCTCGATCTGCGCGTCGCTGTAGCCCTTGCTCAGCTGGTGCATCACGGTGGCCGGACGGGTACCGGCCTTGAATGCCTTGAGCTGGGTGACCAGGTAGTCGCGCGGCATGCCGGCAATCGTGGGCACGGCGGAGCCATTGACCGCGCGGCCATCCGTGCCGTGGCAGTTGGCGCAGGTGGCGGCCAGGCTCTTGATGTACAGCGCGTCGGGGGTTTGCG
Organism: Ramlibacter sp.; assembly: GCA_050247515.1. Taxonomy (GTDB): domain Bacteria; phylum Pseudomonadota; class Gammaproteobacteria; order Burkholderiales; family Burkholderiaceae_C; genus RAM1. The sequence continues at coordinate 69,700 of JBFWUB010000006.1, forward strand.
CCTGCGCGCCGGCAGCAGCCAGCACCAGCGCGGCCATCGTCCAGAGGTTTTTCATGGGGCGGTTCTCCTGGGTTTGTCGGGTGATGGGTCACTGTAGGGCGTGGCCTGCCCAGCAGGACTCGGTAGTATCCATGAGCCCATCGCCGGGGCAACGATTTTGTGGCGATGAGCTTATACGGCGCCCGCGCGCCTGAAGCCAAACAGCCAGGCCAGCAGCAGCGCCGGAAACTGCGCCACGGCCGCGTTGTAGCGCGCCACGGCGTCGTTGAATTGCGCCTGCGCCTTGGCGGTTTCAGCGGCGTGCTGGCGCCACTGCGCGGCCACGGCGTCGGGCAGCGACGATCCGGCAAGGTCATTGGCGTCCCGCTGCAGGCGCTGCCACGCCGTGCCCAGCACATCCTGCGCGGCGGCCAGCGCTGCCGCGGCTTCGGCTTGCAGCGGCCGGGGCCGCATGGCCGCCAGCGCCACCGACAGCTGGTCCGCGGCCCCGCGCAGCGCGGCCCACAGCAGCATGATGTCGTCCATCAGCTCCGCGGGTTGCGTCTGTCGCGGCGCCCGCGCCCAGGCGGGCAGCGTTGCGTCCACCAGCGCCAGTTGGCGCTGCCACTGCGTGTCCAGCACGCCAAAGGCCGTGATGATGTCGGCGCGCAGGCGCACCAGCCGGTTGTAAGCCCCCACGCCCCAGAACAGCAGCACCGCGCTTGCGGCCCACCAGCCGATTGATCCCGTCATGGCGCGACTATAAAGAAAAACGCCCCACGTCCGCGCTGGCGGCCGTGGGGCATTCATGAGGCTCATCGGGCCGGCACCCCGCGGGGCGTCAGTCCGTGGCGCGCGGCTTATTCGGCCGCGGGGCTTTCAGGCGCTTCGGGTGCGGCGCCTTCGGTGGCGGTGGCCAGCTCGGCGGCTTCCGATTCCGCGATGGCGCGGCGCTCGGCTTCGTCCATCGCATCCTTGGCCTTGCGGGCCTGGTGATAGGCCAGGCCGGTGCCCGCGGGGATCAGGCGGCCGACGATGACGTTTTCCTTCAGGCCCCGCAGTTCGTCGCGCTTGCCCATGATGGCGGCTTCGGTCAGCACGCGCGTGGTTTCCTGGAAGGACGCCGCGGAGATGAACGAATCCGTGGACAGCGATGCCTTGGTGATGCCCAGCAGCAGGTTGCTGTAGGTGGCGGGAATCTTGCCGTCCTTGCGCAGCGCGTCGTTGGTGTCCAGCATTTCGGAACGCTCCACCTGTTCGCCGGCAATGTAGCCCGAATCGCCCGGGTTCTCGACCACGACGCGGCGCAGCATCTGGCGAACGATCACCTCGATGTGCTTGTCGTTGATCTTCACGCCCTGCAGGCGGTAGACGTCCTGCACTTCATCAACGATGTAGCGGGCCAGCTCTTCGGAGCCCAGCAGGCGCAGGATGTCCTGCGGGTCGGCCGGGCCGTCCACCACGGATTCGCCCTTGTTGACTACCTGGCCTTCGTGCACCAGGATGTTCTTTTCCTTGGGCACGAGCTCTTCCCAGACCTTGCCGTCCGGATCGGTGATCTGCAGGCGGATCTTGCCTTTGGTCTCCTTGCCGAACGACACGGTGCCGGTCATCTCGGCCAGCACGCCCTTGTCCTTGGGGCTGCGGGCTTCGAACAGCTCGGCCACACGCGGCAGGCCGCCGGTGATGTCGCGCGTCTTCTGGCCTTCGATCGGGATACGGGCCAGCACTTCGCCGGGGCCCACGTCCTGGCCGTCGCGCACCTGGATCAGCGCGCCCACCTGGAAGCCGATCGTCACCGAGTGGTCGGTGCCGGGGATCTTCACTTCGTTGCCCTGCGCGTCGATCAGCTTGACCTGCGGACGCACCACCTTGGCGGAGCCACGGCGCTTGGGGTCGATCACCACCAGCGTGGACAGGCCGGTGACTTCGTCCACCTGCTTGGCCACCGTCAGGCCTTCTTCGACGTTCTCGAACTTCACCTGGCCGGCGAATTCCGTGATGATCGGTCGGGTCAGCGGGTCCCAGTTGGCCAGCACCGTACCAGCCTTGATGGTCTGGTCCGCCTTGACGGCCAGCACCGCGCCGTACGGCACCTTGTGGCGCTCACGCTCACGGCCGTGCTCGTCATGGATGACGATCTCGCCCGAACGCGCAATCACCACCAGCTCCTTGCGGCTGTTGGTCACGTAGCGCATCGTGGCATTGAAACCGATCACGCCGTTGGACTTGGCTTCCACGCTGGAGGCAATGGCGGCACGCGAAGCGGCGCCACCGATGTGGAAGGTACGCATTGTGAGCTGCGTGCCGGGCTCGCCAATCGACTGGGCGGCAATCACACCCACCGCCTCCCCGTTGTTCACCAGGCCGCCACGGCCCAGGTCGCGGCCATAGCACTTGGCGCACAGGCCGAAGCGGGTCTCGCAGGTCAGCGCGGTGCGCACCTTGACTTCGTCCACGCCAGCGGCTTCGAGTTCCTCGATCAGGTCCTCGTCCAGCATCTGGCCGGCCGCGGCCAGCACGCTGCGGTTTTCCGGGTGCAGCACGTCGTCGGCGGCGGTACGGCCCAGGATACGGTCGCGCAGCGATTCGATCACTTCGCCGCCCTCGACGATGGCGCGCATCAGCGAGCCTTCGTGGGTGCCGCAGTCTTCCTCGATCACCACCAGGTCCTGCGTCACGTCCACCAGGCGGCGCGTGAGGTAACCGGAGTTGGCTGTCTTCAGCGCGGTGTCTGCCAGGCCCTTGCGGGCGCCGTGGGTGGAGATGAAGTACTGCAGCACGTTCAGGCCTTCACGGAAGTTGGCCGTGATGGGCGTCTCGATGATCGAGCCGTCGGGCTTGGCCATCAGGCCGCGCATGCCGGCCAGCTGGCGGATCTGGGCGGCGGAGCCGCGCGCGCCGGAGTCAGCCATCATGTAGATGGAGTTGAACGACTCCTGGTCCACTTCCTTGCCATTGCGGTCGGTGACCTTTTCCTTGGCCAGCTGGGCCATCATGACCTTGGACACTTCGTCGCCGGCCTTGCCCCAGATGTCCACCACCTTGTTGTAGCGCTCGCCGGAGGTGACCAGACCCGAGACGTACTGCTGCTCGATTTCCTTCACTTCCTTTTCGGCGCGGCCGATGATCTCGGGCTTTTGCGGCGGCACCAGCATGTCGTCGATGCAGATGGAAATGCCGGCCTTGGTGGCCAGGCGGAAGCCGTTTTGCAGCAGCTTGTCCGCGAACACCACGGTCTCCTTCAGGCCGCACTTGCGGAAGCTCACGTTGATGAGCTTGGAGATTTCCTTCTTTTTCAGCGCCTTGTTGATGTTGCTGAAGGGCAGGCCCTTGGGCAGGATCTCGGACAGCAGCGCGCGCCCGGCCGTGGTTTCCCACAGCTTGGTGGACGGCACGAATTCGCCCGTGGCCTTGTCCTTGGTCCATTCGGTCAGGCGCACGTTGACCTTGGCGGTCAGCTCGACTTCGCCGGCATCCAGCGCGCGCTGCACTTCGCCGATGTCGGAGAAGATCAGGCCTTCGCCCTTGCCGTTGATGCGTTCGCGCGTCGTGTAGTACAGGCCCAGCACCACGTCCTGCGACGGCACGATGGAGGGCTCGCCGTTGGCGGGGAACAGCACGTTGTTGGAGGCCAGCATCAGCGTGCGGGCTTCCATCTGCGCTTCCACCGACAGCGGGACGTGCACGGCCATCTGGTCGCCGTCGAAGTCGGCGTTGAACGCAGCGCACACCAGCGGGTGCAGCTGGATGGCCTTGCCTTCGATCAGGATGGGCTCGAAGGCCTGGATGCCCAGGCGGTGCAGCGTGGGCGCCCGGTTCAGCATGACCGGGTGCTCCTTGATGACTTCCTCAAGGATGTCCCAGACCACCGGCGTGCCGGATTCGACTTCCTTTTTCGCCGCCTTGATGGTGGTGGCGATGCCCATGGCTTCCAGGCGCGAGAAGATGAACGGCTTGAACAGTTCGAGCGCCATGAGCTTGGGCAGGCCGCACTGGTGCAGCTTGAGCGTCGGGCCCACGGTGATCACCGAACGGCCAGAGTAGTCCACGCGCTTGCCCAGCAGGTTCTGGCGGAAGCGGCCGCTCTTGCCCTTGATCATGTCGGCCAGCGACTTCAGGGCGCGCTTGTTGGCGCCCGTCATGGCCTTGCCGCGGCGGCCGTTGTCCAGCAGGCTGTCCACGGCTTCCTGCAGCATGCGCTTTTCGTTGCGCGCGATGATTTCCGGAGCCTTCAGCTCCAGCAGGCGGCGCAGGCGGCTGTTGCGGTTGATGACGCGGCGGTACAGGTCGTTCAGGTCCGACGTGGCGAAGCGGCCACCGTCCAGCGGCACCAGCGGACGCAGGTCCGGCGGCAGCACGGGCAGCACGTCCATCACCATCCACTGGGGCTTGATGCCGGACTTCTTGAAGGCTTCCAGCACCTTCAGGCGCTTGGCGTTCTTCTTGACCTTGACTTCGGAGCCGGTCAGGTCGCCACGCAGCTTCTCGATGGAATCGTCGATGTCGATGCCTTCGAGCAGGTCCTTGATGCCTTCGGCGCCCATCTTGGCGATGAATTCGTCGCCGTATTCCTTGCGCTTGGCGTCGTAGTCGTCCTCGGACATGATGCTGAACTTCTTCAGCGGGGTCATGCCGGGGTCGGTCACCACGTAGGCTTCAAAGTAGAGCACGCGTTCGATGTCGCGCAGCGTCATGTCCAGCACCAGGCCCAGACGCGACGGCAGGGACTTCAGGAACCAGATGTGGGCGCAGGGCGCGGCCAGGTCGATGTGGCCCATGCGCTCGCGGCGCACCTTGGTCTGCGTGACTTCAACGCCGCACTTCTCGCAGATGACTCCACGGTGCTTCAGGCGCTTGTACTTGCCGCACAGGCATTCGTAGTCCTTGATGGGCCCGAAGATCTTGGCGCAGAACAGGCCGTCACGCTCGGGCTTGAAGGTGCGGTAGTTGATGGTTTCGGGCTTCTTCACTTCGCCGAAAGACCACGAGCGGATCTTTTCGGGCGACGCCATGCCGATGCGGATGGCATCGAAATGCTCGTCGGGCGTGAATTGCTTGAACAGGTCGAGTAGTGATTTCATGAGTTAAATCCTTGTTCCTTCCTGCAATTACGAGCGCTCGAGCTCAATGTCGATGCCGAGCGAGCGGATTTCCTTGACCAGCACGTTGAACGATTCCGGCATGCCGGCCTCGATCGCGTGCTCGCCCTTGACGATGGACTCGTACACCTTGGTACGGCCCTGCACGTCGTCGGACTTCACGGTCAGCATTTCCTGCAGGACGTAGGAAGCGCCGTAGGCTTCCAGTGCCCACACTTCCATTTCGCCGAAACGCTGGCCGCCGAACTGCGCCTTGCCGCCCAGCGGCTGTTGCGTGACCAGCGAGTACGGGCCGGTCGAGCGGGCGTGCATCTTGTCGTCCACCAGGTGGTGCAGCTTGAGCACGTGCATGTAGCCGACCGTCGTCGGGCGCTCGAACTGGTCGCCGGTGCGGCCGTCGTACAGGTGGGCCTGCGTGCGCGTGGCCGTCAGGCCCTTGGCACGCGCAACGTCGTCGGGGAAGGCGAGTTTCAGCATGCCGCGGATTTCGTCCTCCGAGGCACCGTCGAACACCGGCGTGGCAAACGGCACGCCCTTGGAGAGGTTGCCGGCCATTTCCAGCACGTCCTCGTCGGACAGCCTGGACAGGTCTTCCTTGCGGCCCGAGCCGTTGTACAGCTTGTCCAGGAATGCACGCAGCTCGGCCAGCTTGGCCTCTTGCTGCAGCATGTCGCCGATGCGCTGGCCAATGCCCTTGGCGGCCCAGCCCAGATGCACCTCCAGCACCTGGCCCACGTTCATGCGCGAAGGCACGCCCAGCGGGTTGAGCACGATGTCGCACGGCGTGCCGTCGGCCATGTAGGGCATGTCCTCGACCGGAACGATCTTGGACACCACGCCCTTGTTGCCGTGGCGGCCAGCCATCTTGTCGCCGGGCTGCAGGCGGCGCTTGACGGCCAGGTACACCTTGACCATCTTGAGCACGCCGGCCGGCAGCTCGTCGCCCTGCGTGAGCTTCTTGCGCTTTTCCTCAAAAGCCAGGTCGAAGCTGTGGCGTTGCTGCTCGATGGAGTTCTTGATGGACTCCAGCTGCGAGGCCACGTCGTCGTCCGCCGGGCGGATGTCGAACCAGTGGAACTTCTCGACCGACGCCAGGTAGGCCTTGTCGATCTTGGTGCCCTTGGCCAGCTTCTGCGGGCCGCCGTTGGCAATCTTGCCGTTGAGCAGCTTTTCGATCCGGTCGAAGGCGTCGGCCTCGACGATGCGCAGCTGGTCGTTCAGGTCCAGGCGGAAACGCTTGAGCTCGTCGTCGATGATCTGCTGGGCGCGCTTGTCGCGCGTGATGCCTTCACGCGTGAAGACCTGCACGTCGATCACCGTGCCCTGGCTGCCCTGGTCCACGCGCAGCGAGGTGTCCTTCACATCGGAAGCCTTCTCGCCGAAGATGGCGCGCAGCAGCTTCTCTTCGGGCGTCAGCGTGGTTTCGCCCTTGGGCGTGACCTTGCCCACCAGCGTGTCGCCGGGCTGCACTTCGGCGCCGACGTAGATGATGCCGGACTCGTCCAGGCGGTTGAGCTGCTGCTCGCTCAGGTTCGGGATGTCGCGCGTGATTTCCTCGGCGCCCAGCTTGGTGTCGCGCGCCATCACCACCAGTTCCTCGATGTGGATCGAGGTGTAGCGGTCGTCGGCCACCACGCGTTCGCTGATCAGGATCGAGTCCTCGAAGTTGTAGCCGTTCCAGGGCATGAACGCGACCAGCATGTTCTGGCCCAGCGCCAGCTCCCCCAGGTCAGTGGAGGCACCGTCGGCCACCACGTCACCCTTGGCGATGATGTCGCCGCGCTTGACGATGGGGCGCTGGTGGATGTTGGTGTTCTGGTTGGAACGCTGGTACTTGATCAGGTTGTAGATGTCCACGCCCACTTCGCCGGCTTGCGCTTCTGCGTCGTTCACACGCACCACGATGCGGGTGGCGTCCACATAGTCCACCACGCCGCCTCGGTTGGCCGTGACCACCGTGCCGGAGTCGACCGCGGAGACGCGCTCGATACCGGTGCCGACGAAGGCCTTTTCAGGGCGCAGCACAGGCACGGCCTGGCGCTGCATGTTGGCGCCCATCAGCGCGCGGTTGGCGTCATCGTGCTCGAGGAACGGCACCAGCGATGCCGCCACCGAGACGATCTGGGCCGGCGACACGTCCATGTACTGGATGCGCTCGGCGCCGCACAGGATGGATTCACCCTTTTCACGGGCGGACACCAGCTCGCCGGTCAGCTTGCCGTCCTTGTCCAGCGTGGCGTTGGCCTGGGCGATGACGTACTTGCCTTCCTCGATGGCGGACAGGTAGTCGATGTCCATGGTGACCTTGCCGTCCACCACCCGGCGATACGGGGTTTCAATGAAGCCGTATTCGTTCAGGCGGGCGTACAGTGCCAGCGAGTTGATCAGGCCGATGTTCGGGCCTTCCGGCGTCTCGATCGGGCAGACCCGGCCGTAGTGCGTGACGTGCACGTCGCGCACCTCGAAGCCGGCGCGCTCGCGCGTCAGGCCACCCGGGCCCAGGGCCGAAACGCGGCGCTTGTGCGTGATCTCGGACAGCGGGTTGGTCTGGTCCATGAACTGCGACAGCTGGGACGCACCGAAGAACTCCTTCAGGGCCGCGGAAATCGGCTTGGAGTTGATCAGGTCGTGCGGCATCAGCGGCTCCTGCTCGGCCTGGCCCAGACGCTCCTTCACGGCCTTTTCGATGCGGGCCAGTCCGGTGCGGTACTGGTTTTCGGCCAGCTCGCCGACGCAGCGCACGCGGCGGTTGCCCAGGTGGTCGATGTCATCGACTTCGCCGCGGCCATTGCGCAGGTCCACCAGGATCTTGACCACGGCCAGGATGTCCTCGTTGGTCAGCACCATGGGGCCCGTGGATTCATCGCGGCCGATCTTGGCGTTGAACTTCATGCGGCCCACGCGCGACAGGTCGTAGGTGTCCGGGTTGTAGAACAGGCGCTGGAACAGGGCCTGCACGGCGTCCTCGGTCGGCGGCTCGCCGGGGCGCATCATGCGGTAGATGGCCACGCGGGCGGCGAACTCGTCCACCGTTTCGTCGATGCGCAGGGTCTGCGACATGTACGCGCCCTGGTCGAGTTCATTGGTGTAGATGCACTGCAGTTCCTGGACGCCCGCAGCGCGCAGCTTCTTCAGCAGGGCTTCGGTCAGCTCGTCGTTGGCCTTGGCAATGATTTCGCCGGTATCGGCGTCCACGATGGCACGGGCCACCACGCGGCCCACCAGGAAATCCTCGGGCACGCTGATGTGCGTGGTGCCCGACTGCTCGAGCTCGCGCGTATGGCGGGCGGTGATGCGCTTGTCCTTGGCCACAACGACCTTGCCGGACTTGTCGGTGATGTCAAAGCGGGCGACTTCACCACGCAGGCGCTCGGCCACAAATTCCATCTGCGCGCCGCTGTCCATCAGGCGGAAGTTGTCGTTGACGAAGAAGTTCGCCAGGATGGACTCGGGGTTCAGGCCGATGGCCTTGAGCAGGATCGTGACCGGCATCTTGCGGCGGCGGTCCACGCGGAAGTACAGGATGTCCTTCGGGTCGAATTCGAAGTCCAGCCAGGAACCGCGGTACGGAATGATGCGCGCGGAAAACAGCAGCTTGCCCGAGCTGTGGGTCTTGCCCTTGTCATGCTCGAAGAACACGCCCGGCGAACGGTGCAGCTGCGAGACGATCACGCGCTCGGTGCCGTTGATGATGAACGAGCCCTTGTCGGTCATCAGGGGCACCTCGCCCATGTAGACCTCCTGCTCCTTCACTTCCTTGACCACCTTGGACTGCGGCGTGGAGGATTCGCGGTCATAAATGATCAGCTGGACCTTGGCACGCACGGCCGAGGCGAAGGTCAGGCCGCGGGTCTGGCACTCGCGAACGTCGAATGCTGGTTTGGCCAGGTTGTACTCAATGAACTTCATCTCCACAAAGCCGTTGTGCGAGACGATGGGGAAGGCGGCGTCAAACGCGGCCTGCAGACCCTCGATGGTGCGTTTTTGAGGGGCTGCGTCGGCTTGCAGGAACGCGGTGTACGCGTCTTTCTGCATCTGCAGCAGGTAAGGAACTTCCAGCACGCTGTCGCGGCTGCCGAAGCTTTTGCGGATGCGCTTGCGTTCGGTGTATGAGTAGGCCATGAGATCTCCGGGCTATGAGCTCTTAGCAACTGTCACGCCCCGGCCGGATCGGACGAGGGGCATTCCTGGTGGGTTGGCCACTACCAACCATGGCGGACGGCGATGCATTGCACATCGCCCGAACCAGGGCATCTTCTGCAGTCGGGGTCAGAAGACACTCATAAGGGCTGCACCTTTTGCAGCACTTATGAATGCGTTCTTCACGCATCCTTGAAGCACCAAAGGCTGGAGGCCCTTTCGGAGCACTCCAGCCTTGGGCGCGGGTCGAATTACTTGAGTTCGACCTTGGCGCCGGCTTCTTCCAGCTTCTTCTTGGCTGCTTCGGCGTCGGCCTTGGCAATGCCTTCCTTGACGGCCTTGGGAGCGCCATCGACCATGTCCTTGGCTTCCTTCAGGCCCAGACCGGTGATTTCGCGCACGGCCTTGATGACGGACACCTTGTTCGCGCCGGCTTCGAGCAGCACGACGTTGAACTCGGTCTTCTCTTCAGCGGCCGGGGCAGCACCACCACCGCCACCGGCGGCGGGGGCAGCCATGGCGGCGGCGCTCACGCCAAACTTCTCTTCGATGGCTTTCACCAGGTCGTTGAGTTCCATGACCGTCATGCTGTCCAGCGAGGTCAGAAATGCGTCTTTATCGAATGCCATTTTGATTTCCTAAATAGATTGGTACGTTTGCCGCGCGATCAAGCCGCGGCGGCCTCGGCTGCCGGTTGCTCGACAGCACCTTCGCCACGCTTTGCCGCGAGCGCGCCCAGCACGACGGCCGTGCGCGAGATCGGGGACATCAGCAAGCCACACAGCTGGGCCAGCAACACTTCCTTGGAGGGAATGTTGGCCAGGGCTTTCACGCCGTTGACATCCAGCGGCTTGCCACCGTAGGCGCCACCACGAATAACCAGCTTGTCGTTGGTCTTCGCGAAGTCGGCCACCACCTTGGCGGCGGCCGTTGCGTCCACGGAGAAGCCATAGATCAGCGGGCCGGTCATCTGGTCGCCGACGACTTCAAACGCGCTGCCAGCGACAGCACGGCGGGCCAGGGTGTTCTTCAGAACACTCAGGTTCACGCCCTTGCTGCGCGCATCGTTGCGCAGTTTGGTCATGTCAGCGACCGTGATGCCGCGGTATTCCGCCATCACCAGCGTTTGAGCTTTAGCGGCGAGGCTGGTCACTTCATCAATGACCGCTTGCTTCTCACTGCGATTCAGACTCAAGGTCTACTCCTTCAAATGCGCCTTCGGGTTGGAATCCTCCGGCGCGCCTTAGTTTCAGCGACCAACTGTTTTCAGGAAATCTCTCAATTCCGTCTGCAGCGGGATCGCCATCTGCGTTGGCTTTCAGATTAAGCGCATTGCTGCGCGCCAACGGTCCTGGATGGCCCGCGGCAGTCTTGCAACCGCCACGACCCACCACATCGGCCGGCCCTTTCAGGCCGGCCAGATTTCATGCTGTCAAGCCTGCAGGGTCTGCGTGTCCACGCGGACACCCACACCCATGGTGGACGAAACAGCCACTTTGCGCAGGTACACACCCTTGCTGGACGCCGGCTTGGCCTTGTTCAGGGCCTCGATCAGCGCAGCCAGGTTGCCCTGCAGTTTGTCGTTGTCAAACGAACGGCGGCCGATCGTGCCGTGCACGATCCCGGCCTTGTCAACGCGGAACTGCACCTGGCCTGCCTTGGCGTTCTTGACCGCGGTGGCCACATCGGGCGTCACGGTGCCAACCTTGGGGTTGGGCATCAGGCCGCGCGGGCCCAGGATCTGGCCCAGCGTACCGACAATGCGCATGGCATCCGGGGCGGCGATCACGACGTCGAAGGGCATGTCACCCGCCTTCACCATGGCAGCCAGGTCGTCCATGCCGACGATGTCGGCACCGGCAGCCTTGGCTTCCTCGGCCTTGGCGCCCTGGGCGAACACGGCCACGCGCTTGGTCTTGCCGGTGCCATTGGGCATCACGACGGCGCCACGCACCACCTGGTCCGACTTCTTGGCGTCAATGCCCAGCTGCACGGCCACGTCGATGGATTCATCGAACTTGGCGGTGGCGGCTTCCTTGACGATCACCAGTGCCTCGGTCAGGGCGTACAGCTTGTTGCTGTCAACCTTGCCCTGCAGGGCCTTTTGCTTCTTGGTGAGCTTGGTCATTTACACACCCTCCACGGTGATGCCCATGGAACGGGCGGAGCCTGCCAGTGTGCGGATCGCGGCATCCACGCTTGCGGCATTCATGTCCTTGAGCTTGGTCTTGGCGATTTCCTCGAGCTGGGCGCGCGTGATCTTGCCGACCTTGTCGCTGTGCGGCTTGGAAGAACCCTTGTCCAGCTTGATGGCCTTCTTGATCAGAACCGTTGCGGGCGGTGTCTTGATGATGAAGGTGAAGCTCTTGTCCGCGAACGCGGTGATCACCACCGGCAACGGCAGCCCGGGCTCAACGCCCTGGGTCTGGGCGTTGAACGCCTTGCAGAACTCCATGATGTTCAGGCCGCGCTGGCCCAGTGCCGGGCCGATGGGCGGCGACGGATTGGCTTTGCCTGCAGGAACCTGCAGCTTCACAAAACCGACGATTTTTTTCGCCATGGTTTTTTACTCCTTGCGGGTGATAGCGCTCTGGCTCTGGGCCAAAAGCTCCCCGGGGTTAACAGCTCAAAAACAGATCTCGCGCCGAGCCGTAAAGCGCGAAACGGATCAGGTCTTTTCGACCTGGGAAAACTCAAGCTCGACGGGCGTGGCACGACCAAAAATCGTGACGGACACGCGAACCTTGCTTTTCTCGTAGTTGACCTCTTCCACCGTGCCATTGAAGTCGGTGAACGGGCCTTCCTTGACACGCACATACTCGCCCACGACAAACTCGACCTTGTGGCGCGGCTTGTCGGTGCCCTCCTGCATCTGGCTCACGATCTTCTGGACCTCGTCCTCGGAGATCGGCGCCGGGCGGTTCTTGGCGCCACCTACAAAGCCCGTGACCTTGTTGGTGTGCTTGACCAGGTGCCAGGTGTCGTCGTCCATGACCATTTCCACCAGCACATAACCGGGGAAAAAGCGACGCTCGGTGGTACGCTTCTGGCCGTTCTTGACCTCGACCACTTCTTCGGTGGGCACCAGGATACGGCCAAACTTGGCCTGCATGCCGGCCCGGTTGATGCGCTCGATGATGTTGCGCTCAACCGCCTTTTCCATGCCCGAATAGGCGTGCACCACGTACCACCGCAGATCCGGGTTCGCCGGTGTGGCGGGGGTAGCGTCTGCAGCAGAGGTTTCAGCTTCAGTCATTTACTTTTTCCAGCCCAGGATGAGGTCATAGAAAACCCACTCCAGAGTCTTGTCAGTCAGCCAGAGGAACAACGCCATAACCACCACGAAGGCGAACACGTAAGCCGTGATCTGGATAGCCTCTTTGCGGGTGGGCCAGACAACCTTCTTGACTTCGCGCCATGCATCACGGCCAAAGGCGACAAACTCCTTGCCGGACTCGGATGTGGCGAACACCACCACGGCGGCACCCAAGCCCACCAGCAAGGCACCCCACTGGGCGATCTGCCCCTGCTTGCCCAGCAGGTAGAAGCCCACAAAGGCAGCGATAACCAGTGCCACGGCCGCAACCAGCTTGGCTTTGTCGGCTCCGGTACTGACAGTTTCAACTTGCGAAGTGGCCATTTTTGGCTTGTTCCTGCTTCAGATTCAACGCGTCCCTTGAAGAGACTAAGCCCGTCACTGCGTGACGGGCTTGGTTTTCGCCACTCAGGTGGCAGGGGCAGTAGGAATCGAACCTACAACCTTCGGTTTTGGAGACCGACGCTCTGCCAATTGAGCTATACCCCTGTGGAATTACTCCATGATCTTGGCGACGACGCCCGAACCCACGGTCTTGCCGCCTTCGCGGATGGCAAAGCGCAGGCCTTCCTGCATGGCGATCGGGTTGATCAGCTTGACCGTGATGCTCACGTTGTCGCCAGGCATGACCATTTCCTTGCCTTCAGGCAGCTCGATCGCGCCCGTCACGTCCGTCGTGCGGAAGTAGAACTGCGGGCGGTAGTTGTTGAAGAACGGCGTGTGACGCCCGCCTTCGTCCTTGCTCAGCACGTACACCTCGGCCGTGAAGTGCGTGTGCGGCTTGATCGAGCCGGGCTTGCACAGCACCTGGCCGCGTTCGACGTCTTCACGCTTCGTGCCGCGCAGCAGGATACCCACGTTGTCGCCCGCCTGGCCCTGGTCCAGCAGCTTGCGGAACATTTCCACGCCCGTGCAGGTCGTCTTCTGCGTGGCCTTGATGCCCACGATTTCGATTTCTTCGCCGACTTTCACGACGCCGCGCTCCACGCGACCCGTCACCACCGTGCCGCGACCCGAGATCGAGAACACGTCTTCCACCGGCATCAGGAACGCGCCGTCCACCGCGCGCTCGGGCGTGGGGAAGTACGTGTCCATGGCTTCGGCCAGCTTCATGATGGCGCCTTCGCCCAGTTCACCCTTGTCGCCTTCCATGGCCAGCTTGGCGCTGCCGTGGATGATCGGGGTGTCGTCGCCCGGGAAGTCGTACTTGCTCAGCAGTTCGCGCACTTCCATTTCGACCAGTTCCAGCAGCTCCTTGTCGTCCACCATGTCGCACTTGTTCAGGAACACGATGATGTGCGGCACGCCCACCTGGCGGGCCAGCAGGATGTGCTCGCGCGTCTGGGGCATCGGGCCGTCCGCGGCCGAGCACACCAGGATGGCGCCGTCCATCTGGGCGGCACCCGTGATCATGTTCTTCACGTAGTCGGCGTGGCCCGGGCAGTCCACGTGCGCGTAGTGACGGTTGGCCGTCTCGTATTCCACGTGCGCGGTGTTGATCGTGATGCCGCGCGCCTTTTCTTCCGGCGCCGCATCGATCTGGTCGTAGGCCTTGGCTTCGCCGCCGAACTTGCTCGACAGCACCGTCGTGATCGCCGCCGTCAGCGTCGTCTTGCCATGGTCAACGTGACCAATCGTGCCCACGTTCACGTGCGGCTTGGTACGTTCGAATTTTCCTTTTGCCATTTTTCGACTCCGAAAAAGTAACTAGATCAACATCCACAAAACTGGTGCCCTTGGCGGGAATCGGACCCGCGACCTCTCCCTTACCAAGGGAGTGCTCTACCACTGAGCCACAAGGGCGAAAATCTTTCGCCGCGCGCCTGGATTGACTGTGGAGCGGGAGACGGGAATCGAACCCGCGTCATTAGCTTGGAAGGCTAGGGTTCTACCATTGAACTACTCCCGCGTCGGGCGCAAACTTCAACGACCCTTGCAGGCTCCCCAGAGCGCCACACAAATCAATCTTCAACACATTTCGCCAAGCCCCAAAAAAAGGAACTGGTGGAGGAGGCTGGATTCGAACCAGCGTAGGCGTAAGCCAACAGATTTACAGTCTGCCCCCTTTAGCCACTCGGGCACCCCTCCGGGTAGGGTAGGAATAGGCCATTGCTGACCTACTCCCCCCTCAGAACCGGACTTGCGACTTTCACCGCATCCGGCTCAAGCACAACTCATCCAAATTCAAGCTAGCCTGCCATTATATGGTGTTTTGGTTTCGCTGGAATCTGGCTTCCTAAACCCCTTGCGGGGCCGGTTTTGCCACAGTCAACCGTTTGACGTGCAACTGCCCATGACAGACCGGGTGCATGAGCACCCGGTTGGACAGCAGGTCAGACCCGCCGTCCACTTTCCGGACGATATGGTGGTCGTGCCACCCGGTTTCCCGGGTTATGGCCGTACCACATGCCACGCAGTTCCCCGACTGAGACTTGTACAGCTGAGTCAACGCCTTGCGGTAGCCGATGCTTTGCAGCATCCGTTTTCCGCGCAGCTCCTCTCCATACAGCTCCCATTTCGGATCAAAGGGGTTGTAGTCTCCCTTGATCTTCATGTGCCGGGTGATGGCCGTATCTGCGAGCAGATTCAGCCGAACCGATTGCCATGTGCCGTCGTCCGCAGGTCGTGCGGCGGCGAACTCAGTGCGGTCGTCCAAATGCTTCCAATACTTCTGGAAGCACCAGGTCGGACTTTTCTTCGGGTGCCGTCGCCGCGCCCAGCGCGTTAGCCGCCAATGAATCAGCGAATCCAACTTGCTGAACGTTTCTTTCGCGACCACTGGTTGGTGGTACTGAGCCCAACCCCGAAGGATCGGATTCAGCTTCTCTATCAGGTCAACCTGCTTCACCATCAGGTGACTCTTGATGACTTCCGCCACCTTGTCGTAGAACGCTTTCGCGTTCTTCCGGCTCGGCTTGATGAGCAGAGTTCCGCGGTACTTGCGGAAATTCCACCCCAGGAAGTCAAACCCATTGTCAATGTGGGTGACTCGCGTCTTTTCCGGTGACAGTCGCAGACCTCGTCGTGCGAGGAATGCTTCTATCCACGGCCGGACTTCGGTTTCGAGAACCTCCTTCGAGGCCCCCGTCACGATGAAGTCGTCGGCGTACCGGACCACATTGATCTTGAGCTTCCCGGCTTTCACCTTCCCCAACTTGGCACCGAGGTGCGCAAGCAGTTCCAGTTCCAGCCCGTTCAAGGTCACATTCGCCAGGGTTGGCGAGATGATGCCGCCTTGCGGCGTGCCCTCGTCGGTCAGTGTCAGCTGGCCCTTGTGGACCACTCCTGCCTTCAACCATCTTTTCAGGATCGTCGTGTTCATTCGAACGTGAGTCACCAGCCAGTCATGGTTGATGTGGTCGAAGCAACCTTGGATATCCGCTTCCAGTACCCATTGGGCCGAGGCCTTCTGGGACATGCAAACGAATACCTGGCTCATGGCGTCCGCCGTCGAGCGATTTCTCCGAAATCCGTAGGAGTTCGGATCGCTCGTGGACTCAGCCACAGGCTCAAGACTTAGCAGGTGGAGTGCCTGCATAGCCCGGTCGAACATGGTCGGAATACCCAGAGGGCGCTCCTTCCCGTTCGGCTTGGGGATGTAGACCCGCCGCAGCGGCATCGGTCTATATCCTCTTTGCTGCTTCAACTTACCAACAGCCTTCCATTTCAGGTCAGGCGTGTCCCAGAGCTCGCGATCGACCCCTGCCGTTTGCTTGCCTTGGTTTTCTGTCACTCGCCGTACCGCCAGTGCCCTGGCGGAGAACGAGTGGGTCAGCGACCTTTGCAGGGCTTTCACCCTGCGCCAATCGCGTTCCTGCGTAGCCTTCGCTATGCGCTTCTGCGTCGTTCGCACGTTGCGCTCGACCAGCCGCCAATCAATGGCGTGCCAGTCTTGCGGTTCGCGAGAAGACGCAGAATCATCATTGTTGATGATTGTTCTCATGCTTTTCCTCTTGGAAGTTAATCCTTCGAGGACGCACGTCTCCCTGAAGGGATAGTGCATCCCTTCAGGGCGTTCATGAACGTTTGCAGCCGTCTAGCGACGATTGCACCGCGTGGAAGTCAGCACGCTTTCGCGTTGGGGCAAATCTGGAACCCCTATGTCACCCGCTACAGGCAACCATTCGCTTTTTCCACAATCCCATACCCCCTCACCCGTCAGGTCGCCTTGCGGCTTCCCTGCCCTCGCACTGACGTGCGTGGGCGGATAGTGGGGCTTACCACGTTCCCTGTTTCACCAGCACCGCTCACGCGATGATGTCCGTTTAGGGTCTACCTCTTCCGGAGCGGCATAGTGACGACGTGCACTCAGATTCGACAAGTGCAGCCAGCCAGCGTACCTTTTGGTTATGGCCTATCAGCAGATTTGGCCACTCATTTCTTACCCGGATTCAAACAGTAGTTCAGTTACCTTACCCATGCGGAACTAGCCTAGCCCCTCCACCGCCTTCTGCTGGCAGTTTCCGACACAGCTCCTCGCGGAGTCGCGCCGCCGCTCACGCGGGGGTACATTGTCAGGAGGGCTTCACACAAGACCGTTACCGGCGATGCATGCCTCCGTAGGCTACTCACGGTCGTACGTGAGGTCACGGTCATTCGGCGATTGCTCGCTAAATGTGTGACAAGGCGAATCAGAGTTGAGCTCTGAGACTATCGTAGCCGCCAGCGAACTGGGGCGAGTGCGCATCACGGTCCTTCCAAGGCGAACCTCGGAGCTTCCGTCAGACTTGTTTCTGTTGCCAGAAGCAAGTGCACTTTGATAGATCGGGTCTTGCACCCGATGGAATTGGCAGCGCAAGCGCAGACCAACACCTCTTGAATGCAGGCACATGGCCTGCCACGAGCGACGAAAACGTGTCGCACCGAACCTCGAAATATAGCACGGTTTTATGTCCGCTTCACAGCCTTGTGTGCATTGAGCTGACAGAATCTGCCGGATGAACCAGCCCGCCACCCCGCCCACCCGCACCATCAGCCTGGCCTTGCAGGGCGGCGGTTCGCACGGCGCCTTTACCTGGGGCGTGCTGGACGCCCTGCTGGCAGACCGGCGCATTGCACTGGACGGCATCAGCGGCGCGAGCGCGGGCGCGGTCAATGCGGTGGCATTGGCCAGCGGTCACGCACGGGGACTGGCCACGGGGGTGGATCCACGACAGGCAGCGCGCGATGCATTGGCCCGCGTCTGGGGGGAGGTGGTTGCGCTCGGCCGCGCGGGGGCAGTCTCGCAGAATCTCGTGAACCTTATCTGGGGAGGTTTTCCGAAGGAGTTTGCGCCCACAAACATGGTTGCTTCGGCCATGCGCAACTGGTTTTCTCCGTACCAGGCCAACCCGCTGGACATCAACCCGCTGCGGGACCTGTTGATACGCGAGGTTGACTTCCCGGCCATTGCCGCTCTCCAGACGTTGCGGGTCTTCGTATCTGCGACCCATGTCACAACCGGCAAAGCCGCTCTCTTCAGCGGTTCACGGCTTTCCGCCCAGGCGGTCATGGCTTCAGCCTGCCTGCCCATGTTGTTCCGCGCGGTGGAAATTGACGGCGAACCCTATTGGGATGGAGGGTATTCGGCCAATCCCGCCATCATGCCGCTGGTGGATCACTGCGCCAGCACCGACATCGTGCTGGTGCAGATCAACCCCGTGCTGCGTGAACGCACGCCGCAAACGCCAGGCGACATCCTGGACCGCGTGAGCGAGTTGACGTTCAACGCCAGCCTGATGGCGCAGATGCGCGAGATCGACTTCATCAACCGCCTGCTGGCCCAAGGCCTGCTCCAGGGCAACCGGTGTCGCAGCGTGCTGCTGCACCGCATTGACGGCGGCGCCGCCATGCAGGGTTACCCGGCTTCGTCGCGCAGCTCTGCGGACGCGGGACTCATCCGCACGCTGTTCGAGATGGGCCAGGCCAGCGGCCAGCAGTGGCTCAAGCGCCACTTTGACGACCTGGGCCAACGCAGCACGATCGACATCCGGCGGGACTACCTGGACGACACGCGTGTGGACAGCGTGCGGCGCGCCAACAGCCCCACGCCCGTGCCCCGTCGTGGCCTGGGGTCGCTGATCAGTGCACTGTTCAGCCGAAGGAAACGCTGACGCCGCGCGTGGCAAGCCAGTTGCGGGCCTGCTCGAAGTGCCCACAGCCCATGAAAGGCACGGGCGGGCGGTTGGCCGACAGCGGCGACGGGTGATTGGCGGTGAGGATCAACGCCTCGCGCCCGTGCTGCACGGCCGTGGCTGAAATCAGGCCAGCCTTGGCCTGGGCGTGCGCCCCCCACAGCATGTAAGCACAAGGCGACGCGCTGGCGGCGACGGCCTGAAGCACGGCATCAGTCAACTGCTCCCAGCCCTGGCCCGCGTGGCTGGCGGGCAGACCCTGCTCCACGCTCAGGCTGGTGTTGAGCAGCAAAACGCCATCGCGTGCCCAACCTGCGAGCGAGCCTGACTCAGGAATGGCCAGGCCCAGGCCGCGTTGGCGTTCCTTGAAAATGTTGCGCAGCGACGGCGGCAGGCGCACGCCCGGCGCGACTGAAAACGCCAGCCCCTCGGCCTGACCGGGCCCATGGTAAGGATCCTGGCCCAGGATCACGACCTTGACCGCGTGCAGCGCGCTAAGTTGCAGCGCGCGAAAAGGCTGTGGCGGGTACACCATTGCGCCCGCTGCCAGCCGCGCCGTGACGAAGGCGGCCAGCCGCTGGCCTGGCGCGCTCGCCAGAAACCCGTCCACCACGCCCTGCCAGCCGGGATCCACCGGCCACTGCTGCGGCGCCCATTCGGCCAGCGCGGGCGCCGTGTCAAACCCGAGGTCGCCCTGCGCCATGGCGTTCACGCGCCAAACAGCGCCGCCAGCGCCAGGCCGGGGTCGTCAGCGCGCATGAAGGCCTCGCCCACCAGGAAGGCGTGCACACCGGCATCACGCATCTTCTTGACGTCAGCGGGCGCCAGGATGCCTGATTCGGTCACCAGCAGGCGATCCGCCGGCACCGCAGCCAGCATGCCCAGCGTGGTATCGAGCGACACCTCAAAAGTGCGCAGGTTGCGGTTGTTGATGCCCACCAGCGGCGTCTTGAGCTTGAGCGCGCGGTCCAGTTCGGCGCGGTCGTGCACTTCCACCAGCACGGCCATGTCCAGGTTGCGGGCGATGGCCTCGAATTCGGCCATCTGCGCATCATCCAGGCACGCGGCAATCAGCAGGATGCAATCGGCGCCCATCGCGCGCGACTCGTACACCTGGTAGGCGTCGATGATGAAATCCTTGCGCAGCACGGGCAGGTTGCACGACGCGCGGGCCTGCTTGAGAAAATCCACACTGCCCTGGAAAAACTGCCGGTCGGTCAGCACCGACAGGCAGGCCGCGCTGGTCTTGCCGTCGCCCTCGGCGTAGCTCTGGGCGATGTCGGCGGGGATGAAATCAGCGCGCAGCACGCCCTTGCTGGGGCTGGCTTTCTTCACCTCGGCGATCACCGCCGCCTGGCCAGCCGCGATCCGGGCGCGCATCGCGCCGGTGAAGTCGCGCGTGAGCACACGGCTTTCAGCGTCGGCGCGCACGGCGGCCAGCGGCTGTTTGCGCGACGCGGCGGCCACTTCGTCACGCTTGACGGCCACGATCTGGTTGAGGATGTCGGACATGGTTCAACCCGCCAGCGTCTGTGTGGCCGCGACAAACTGCGCCAGCCGTGTCTTGGCGGCGCCCGATTCAACCGCGGCACGGGCCTTTTCCAGGCCTTCTTTCATCGAGCCCGCCAGGTTGGCGGCATACAGCGCCACGCCTGCGTTGAGCATGACGATGTCGCGCGCCGCGCCGGGCTGGTTGTCCAGCACGCCCATGAGCATGGCACGCGACTGTTCGGGCGTTTCCACCTTGAGCGCGCGGTTGCTGGCCATGGGCAGGCCGAAGTCCTCGGGATGGATCTCGTACTCCGTGATCTCGCCGTTCTTGAGTTCGCCCACCAGGGTGGCCGCGCCCAGGCTCACTTCGTCCATGCCGTCGCGGCCATAGACCACTACGGCATGCTCGGTGCCCAGGCGCTGCAGCGCGCGCACCTGGATGCCCACCAGGTCAGGATGAAACACGCCCATGAGGATGTTGGGCGCACCCGCCGGGTTGGTCAGCGGGCCCAGGATGTTGAAGATGGTGCGCACGCCCAGTTCCTTGCGCACGGGCGCCACATGCTTCATGGCACTGTGGTGGTTGGGCGCGAACATGAAGCCGATACCCACGTCCTGGATGCACCTGGCGATCGCGTCAGGCTTGAGGTTGATGTTGACGCCCAGCGCCTCCAGCACGTCGGCGCTGCCGCTTTTGCTGCTGACGCTGCGCCCGCCGTGCTTGCTGATCTTGGCGCCCGCGGCCGCCGCCACGAACATCGAACAGGTGGAGATGTTGAACGTGTGCGAACCATCGCCGCCCGTGCCCACGATGTCCACCAGGTGGGTCTTGTCAGCCACATTGACCTTGGTGGAGAACTCGCGCATCACCTGCGCCGCCGCCGTGATTTCGCCAATGGTTTCCTTCTTGACGCGCAGGCCTGTGATCAGCGCTGCCATCATGACCGGCGACAGTTCGCCGCTCATGATCATGCGCACGACCTTGAGCATTTCGTCGTGGAAGATTTCGCGGTGTTCGATGGTGCGCTGTAGCGCCTCCTGGGGGGTGATGGGCATGGCAGCCTCCTTCAGTTGCTTGGATTGTCGGACGTGGCCAGGCGCACACCAAAGCCGATGAACATGATGCCGGCCACGCGGTCAAGCCAGTGCATGCCGCGCTGGACCGCATCGCGCCGCGCCATCCACGCGGCCGCCAGCGCCCAGCCCGAGTTGACCGGAATGGCGTTGAGGTTGAACAGCACGCCCAGCAGCACAAAGGCCAGGGCCTTGTTGTCGGCGTCAGGTGCGATGAACTGCGGCACGAAGGCCAGGAAAAAAATCGCCACCTTCGGGTTGAGAACATTGGTCCAGAAGCCGCCCAGCCAGATGGCACGCAGACTGCGAGGCGGCTCGGCCGCGGCCAGGGCCATCAGGTCGGGGGGGATCTGGGGCGCCCTGGCCAGCAGCAGCTTGACGCCGATCCACACCAGGTACGCCGCGCCAATCCACTTGAGCACGGTGAACGCCGTGGCCGAGGCCGCCAGCAAGGCGCTGACACCGGCTGCCGCCGCGACAATGTGGACGAAGCAACCGCCGGTGATGCCCAGGCCCGCCACGATGCCGGCTCGAGCGCCTGAGCGCAGCGCGTTCGTCACGATGTAAAGAACGTCCGGTCCGGGCGTGAGGTTCAGCAACCAGCCGGCGGCGACGAACAGCAGCAGGTGTTGGTAGTCAGGCACTGGGGCTCCTCAAGTCTGAAAATAGTTCCGGATGGCCATGGTCGCGCGGTCCACGCCCGCCGCATCCACGTCCAGGTGGGTCACAAAGCGCAGCCGGTACAGCCCGGTGGCCTGGATGCCCTGCGCGGCCAGATGCGGCAGCAAGCCAGCTGACTTGTCACGCGCGGCGCCCGTCAGGTCCACGAACACGATGTTGGTGTGCGGCGGCTCCACCTGCACGCCGTCAATGCCCGCCAGTCCATCGGCCAGCCTCCGCGCCAACGCATGGTCGTCGGCCAGCCGTTCGATGTGGTGGCCCAGCGCATGCGATGCGGCCGCCGCCAGCACACCTGCCTGGCGCATGCCGCCGCCGGCCATCTTGCGGATGCGGTGGGCGCGCGCGATGAACTCCCGGCTGCCGCACAGCGCCGAGCCCACCGGCGCGCCCAGGCCCTTGCTGAAGCAGACCGACACACTGTCAAAGCATTGCGCGATACGCCGTGCTTCGGCGCGGGCGTCTGCACCGGTTTGCGCGGCCTGCGCCACAGCAGCGTTGAACAGGCGCGCTCCGTCCAGGTGGCGGGCCAGGCCCTTGCGCTGGGCCAGCGCCGTGGCCTCTTGCACGTAGCTGAAGGGGATGAGCTTGCCGCCCAGCGTGTTCTCCAGCGCCAGCAGCTTGCTGCGCGCGAAGTGCGCATCGTCGGGCTTGATCGCCGCCTCAATGCCCGCCAGCGGCAAGCTGCCGTCAGGCGCGTGTTCCAGCGGCTGCGGCTGCACGCTGCCAAACACAGCCGCGCCACCGCCCTCCCAGCGGTAGCAGTGCTGCATCTGGCCCACGATGTATTCGTCGCCGCGCTGGCAGTGCGACAGGATGGCGCACAGGTTGCTCTGCGTACCGGTGGGCACGAACAGCGCGGCCTCAAAGCCCAGCATCTGCGCGATCCTGTCCTGCAGCGCATTGACGCTGGGGTCGTCAGCGAACACGTCATCGCCCAGCGGCGCCGCCGCCATGGCGGCGCGCATGGCGGGCGTTGGCTGCGTGACGGTGTCGCTGCGCAAATCCACCATCGGTGTCATGCGTTGCTCCGCCGGGCCGCCCCAAGGAGCGACAGCCCCCTCGGGGGGCAGCGCAGTACACGAAGTGACAAGCGTGGGGGCCTCATACTTGCTCCAGAAAATTCCTGAGCATCGCGTGCCCATGCTCGGTCAGGATGGACTCGGGGTGGAACTGCACGCCTTGGACAGGCAAGCTCTTGTGGCGCACGCCCATGATCTCGCCGTCATTCGTCCAGGCCGTCACCTCCAGTTCATCGGGACATGTCGCGCGCTCAATGGCCAGCGAGTGGTAACGGTTGACGGTGAACTGCGCAGGCAGCCCGGCAAACACACCGCGCTGCGTGGTGGTGATGACGCTGGTCTTGCCATGCATGAGCTGCTGCGCGCGAATGATCTTTCCGCCAAACGCTGCGCCAATGCTCTGGTGTCCCAGGCACACGCCCAGGATGGGCAGCTTGCCGGCAAAGTACTGGATGGCAGCCACGGAGATACCGGCCTCGGCCGGCGAACACGGCCCCGGCGACACCACCAGCAAATCGGGGTTGCGGCCCGCCACGCCCTCGACCGTGATTTCGTCGTTGCGGAACACTTCCACTTCGGCGCCCAGTTCACCAAAGTACTGGACGATGTTGTAGGTGAAGCTGTCGTAGTTGTCGATCATCAGGAGCTTCATGGTGCTCACTCCATTCCTTCTTCAACCAGCTCGGAAGCCCGCAGCAACGCGCGCGCCTTGGCTTCGGTTTCTTTCCATTCCAGCTCGGGCACAGAATCCGCCACCACACCGGCTGCCGCCTGCACATACAGCACCTGGTCCTTGATCAGGCCGGTGCGGATGGCAATGGCCACGTCCATGTCGCCCGCGTAGCTCAAGTAGCCGCAGGCGCCGCCGTACAGGCCGCGCTTGGTCAGCTCCAGCTGGTCGATCAGCTCCATGGCGTGCACCTTGGGGGCGCCGGTCAGCGTGCCAGCCGGGAAGGTGGCCTTCAGCACATCCATGTTGGTCATGCCGTCATTGAGGATGCCTTCGACATTGCTCACGATGTGCATCACGTGGCTGTAGCGTTCCACGGCAAACGCCTCGGTGACCTTGACGGTGCCGGTCCTGGCGATGCGGCCGATATCGTTGCGCGCCAGGTCAATCAGCATCACGTGCTCGGCGCGCTCCTTGGGGTCGTTGACCAGTTCCTGCTCGACGGCCTTGTCCTGCTCGGGCGAAGCACCACGCGGGCGCGTACCCGCCAGGGGACGGATGGTGATTTTCTGTGCGGGTTTGCCGTCATGTTCCACCTGCTCCTGGCGCACCAGGATTTCAGGGGACGCGCCCACCACATGGAAGTCGCCAAAGTGGTAGTAGTACATGTAGGGCGACGGGTTCAGCGAGCGCAGCGCGCGGTACAGGCTCAAGGGTGATTCGGTGTAGCGCTTCTTGATGCGCTGGCCCACCTGCACCTGCATGAAGTCGCCCGCGGCGATCAGCTCCTTGGCCCGCTCCACCGCGGCCAGGTAATCGGCCTTGGCGAAGTCGCGCTCGGCAGGGAAGGTCTGACTCTGCTTGATGACCGGGGCGCTGACGGAATACTTGAGCTGCTCGCGCAGTTCACGCAGGCGCTTCTTGGCATTGGCAAACGCCTCGGGCTGGCCGGGGTCGGCATAGACGATGAGGTACAGCTTGCCTGACAGGTTGTCGATGACGGCGAGCTCCTCGCACTGCAGCAGCAGGATGTCAGGGCAACCCAGCGTGTCGGGCGGGCAGGTTTTTTCGAGCTTTTTCTCGATATGGCGCACGGTGTCGTAGCCAAAGTAGCCCGCCAGGCCGCCGCAAAAACGCGGCAGCCCGGGGCGCAGCGCGACCTTGAAGCGCTTCTGGTAGGCCGCCACAAAATCCAGCGGGTTGCCGGCCGCAGTTTCGATAACCTGACCGTCGCGCACCACCTCGGTCAGGGCTTGCGCGCCGAAGCCGCTGGCACGCACCAGCGTGCGCGCGGGCAGGCCGATGAAGCTGTAGCGTCCAAAACGCTCGCCGCCTACCACGGATTCGAGCAGGAAGCTGTATTTGCCGCCGTCACGCGAATGCGCGAGTTTCAGGTACAGCGACAGCGGGGTTTCCAGATCGGCAAAGGCTTCTGCGATCAATGGAATGCGGTTGTAGCCGGCCTGCGCCAGGCTTTTGAATTCGAGTTCGGTAATCAAGGTATGAGCCTTTCAGTGCTCAGCGGCCGTGCACTTGGAAGCCGGGCCGCGTTCATTCAAACCAGTTGCCTCAGGGTGAGGCGCGGGGGCACGGGCTGCCCCGTGCTGTCAGGTACGCACGCAATCAGGCTTACGCCAGGGCCAGGCTCCCCGGTCGCTCAAACCTGTGATGGTGGTGCGGTGAATGAACATGGCCGCCAGTGTAGCAAAGGCTCTGGGGCGCGGAACCGAAACTTTGGGACGCACTCGAAAACCCTGTTGCGGGTTTTGCAGTGCAGGATAAGAATGGAAAGCGAACGACCGTTCTATTTTAAGGAGACAAGCATGAAGAGTCTGAAGCAGCTGGCTGCGGGTGCAATGCTGTGCCTGCTGGCCACTGGCGCGATGGCGCAGGTCAATGTGTCGGGTGTGAAATACGACGAGTCCGTGGATGCGCGCGGCACGAAGCTGCAGCTCAACGGCGCGGGCGTGCGCTACAAGGCCGTGTTCAAGGTGTACACCGCCGGCCTGTACCTGACCAGGAAGGCAGGCACCCCGGACGAAGTACTCGCGGCGGCGGGCCCCAAACGGCTGAACATCGTCATGCTGCGCGATATTGACTCCGGCGAACTGGGCAAGCTGTTCTCGCGGGGCATGGAGGACAACATGGACAAGGCCGCTTTCTCCAAGCTCATTCCCGGCGTGCTGCGAATGAGCCAGATATTTTCAGACCACAAGAAGCTGGTGGCGGGCGATGCGTTCTCCATCGACTGGGTACCGGGCACCGGTACGGTCATTACCGTCAAAGGCGTGCCCCAGGGTGAGCCCTTCAAGGAGCCCGAGTTCTTCAACGCCCTGCTGCGCATCTGGCTGGGGCCCAACCCGGCCGACTGGAAGCTGAAGGACGCGCTGCTCGGCAAGGCGGCCTGATCACGCCAGCTCGGCCAGCGAATCCACGAACCCGTCGGCATCCACGGCGCGCACCGGCTCGCCGTGGTTGTAGCCATAGGTCACCAGCACGACCGGGCAGCCGGCCGCGCGCGCGGCGCGCGCGTCGTTGCTGGAGTCTCCCACCATCAGCGTGCGCGCGGGCAGTGTGCCCAGCGCCTCGCAGGTCTTGACCAGCGGCAGCGGGTCGGGCTTCTTGCGCTCGAAGGCATCGCCGCCAAACACCAGCTCGAAATAGCCGTCCAGCCCCTTGGCCAGCAGCAGCGGCCGCGCGAATGCCGTGGGCTTGTTGGTCAGGCAGGCCAGGCGCAGGCCGGCGCTGCGCAGCGCGGCCAGGCCCTGGGCCACCCCGATATACACGTCGGAATGCTGGCCGTTGATGGTGAGGTAGTGGTACTGGTAACGATCCCACGCGGCGGCGTAGCGGGCGGCATCGGCGCCCACATGGGCCAGCACCGAGCGGATCAGGTGCTCCGAGCCCTTGCCCACCATCAGGCCGATGGCGGACTTGTCCACCGGCGGCAACGCCAGGTCCGCGAGCATGAGGTTGAGCGCGGCATGGAAGTCACCGAGGGTGTCCACCATGGTGCCGTCCAGGTCAACGATGGCGGCGTCCAGGCGCGCGACGGTCACGGGAAGAAGCAAGGGCATGTGTAACAGGTTGCGATGCTGACATTGTGCCCATGCCGCAGGTCGGGCTGCATTCCTACAGCGCGCCGCCGCCGCGCGCATCAAAGTGAAGGCAACGTCCAGCGAAAGGATTTACTCATGCACAACCGTATGACGAGCAGGCCGCGCGACCCCAGGCGCCAGGCCGGTCAGACCACCCCCGCCCAAGGCGAAACCACCACCCCGCACAAGGTGCCCCGGTTGCCGCACGAGCGCGACCTGTCCGCCGACAGCCAGGCTCGCGGCGAAGCCAGCGGCAAGAAGCTGGGCGAGCAGGCCCACAAGGACCTGGAGCACGGTCTGGTGGATACCGACAAGGGTCCGGCGATGGACCGCGCCTACCGCAAGATGAAATCGGGCGGGTAGATCAGCCAGCCAGCGCCGCGCGCATGACATCCACCACGGCCTTGTAATCAGGCTTGCCAAAGATGGCGCTGCCAGCCACGAAAGTGTCTGCGCCTGCATCCGCCACGCGGCGGATGTTGTCGGTCTTGATCCCGCCGTCCACCTCCAGGCGGATGTCGCGGCCACTGGCGTCAATGCGCTTGCGCGCGGCTTCAACCTTGCGCAAGGCCGAATCAATAAAGCTCTGGCCGCCGAAACCGGGGTTAACGCTCATGATCAGGATCAGGTCCAGGTCGTCGATCACCCAGTCCAGCACGTCCATGGGCGCCGCCGGGTTGAACACCAGCCCGGCCTTGCAGCCTTTGGCCTTGATGGCCTGGATGCTGCGGTGCACGTGGGCCGATGCGTCAGGGTGAAAACTGATGTAGTCGGCGCCGGCGTCGGCAAATGCCGCGGCCAACGCATCCACCGGCTGGACCATCAGGTGCACGTCCACCGGCACGGCCACGCCGGCAGCCGTTTTCGCATGTGGCTTCAGGGCCTGGCAGATCATGGGCCCGAACGTGAGGTTGGGCACGTAATGGTTGTCCATCACGTCAAAATGGATCCAGTCGGCGCCGGCGGCGATGACGTTCTGCACCTCGTCGCCCAGCCGGGCGAAGTCGGCCGACAGGATGGACGGGGCAATGCGGTAGGTGGGTGCGGGCTTGCTCATGGGGCCGAATTGTCGCAGCACCTCGGGACAAGCCCTTGCTTGTTACCATTGCCGCCTCATGCCCAACTATCAGTTCAGGGTCGATGTCGAGCCGCAGTACCTGCCGGACCAGTCCGTGCCCGAGCAGAGCCTGTACAGCTTCGCCTACACGATCACCGTCACCAACACCGGCGACATCCCGGCGCAGCTGATCTCGCGCCACTGGATCATCGGCAATGCTCAGGGCCAGACGGAAGAGGTCAAGGGCCTGGGTGTGGTGGGCCACCAGCCGCTGCTCAAGCCGGGTGAATCGTTCCAGTACACCAGCGGTTGCCGCCTGCGCACCGCCACCGGCACCATGCGCGGCAGCTACTTCTGCGTGGCCGAGGACGCCGAACGGTTTGAGGTCTCCATCCCCGCCTTTGTGCTGGATGCCGGAGGCGGGCCGTCGCGGGTGCTGCACTGATGGCACGCGCCAGCACAGGCGCAAGCCTGACCCGGCTGCTGGAGACGCTGGACCCGCAGGCGCCGCTGGCCCAGCGCCACCTGTGGCTGATCTTTGTGCTGGACTGGGTGCGCGGCGACCGCGCGTCGCCCCAGGCCGCCGCCAGCCGCGTCACCCTGTTCCTGGACGCGGTACAGGCCCGCCCCGAGGTGCAGCACAAGCTGCAGCAATGGTGGCTGGCGCTGACCGGCACGGTGGATGCGTCCACCCTGCTGGCTGACTTCGGCTTCGCGCCGCGCACGGCATTCATGAGCGAATTTGCCGCGCGGCTGCGCCACAAGCTGCTGCCCGGCACGCCCGAAACCAACGACGCGTCCGAGCTGTTCAGCCTGGCCGTGGGCGGCAGCTTTGACGCGCAATGGCTGGCCGCGCTGGACGACGCGACGCTGCGCCGGCTGGCGGCCCTGCTCACCTCGCCCAGCCCGGTGCCTGGCCTGACGCTGTGGCAGCGCGAGCTGCTGGAGGCCATCAATTTCTGCGCCGGCCAGATCCGCGCGACCGGCTTCGCAGCCGAACTGCGCCACCGGATGAGCGCGCCCACGCGCCAGACTCAACCTTTTCACGACCTGGCCGCCGATGTGGAGGCGCTGCGCGCGGCGTTCGTGGCCACACCGCGCGAGCCCCGGGAGGTCGAGATCGCCGCCGCCCGGCTGCGCGAGCGGCTGGATGCCTGCCGACAGGCCGCCAACAGCGTCTATGCCCACCTGGAAGAACACGGCATTTCCGTGGGGCTGGTGTTCATGCTGCGCCAGTTGCGCGAGCGCGTGCTGCGCGTGCGCGAGCTCATGGATTGCCTGCTGTCGGCGACACCGCTGACGGCGACGGCACGGCTGCTGTCGCGCCTGGCTGGCACCAGCGAGGAGCGGCGCAGCCTGCGCGTGCTGTTCGCGTCCAATTCCTCCCTGCTGGCGGCCAAGCTGGCCGAGCGCAGCGCCGAAACCGGCGAACACTACATCACGCGCACCCCGGCGGAATACCGCCGCATGCTGGGCAAGGCCGCCGGCGGCGGCGCCGTCACGGCCTTGACCACCACCGCCAAATTTGCGATGGGCGCCTTGGGGCTGGCGGCCTTTTGGGGCGGGTTCTGGGCTGGCGTCATGTACTCGGCCAGCTTTGTGCTGATCCAGTTCCTGCACTGGACGCTGGCCACCAAACAGCCGGCCATGACCGCGCCCGCGATGGCCGCCAAGCTCAAGGACCTGAGCCGGCGTGACGCGGTGGAGGACTTTGTGGACGAGGTGACGCATCTGGTGCGCTCGCAGGTGGCGGCGGTCGTGGGCAACGTGGGGATGGTCACGCCCTGCGTTCTGCTCATCTGCTATGGCTTTCACCTGGCCGCCGGCCAGCCGATGATCAGCCACAAGGAAGCGGATTACGTGTTTCATTCGCTGAGCCTGCTGTCACCGTGCACGCTGTTCTTCGCCGCCTTCACCGGGGTGTTGCTGTTTGCCTCGAGCCTGATTGCGGGCTGGACGGAAAACTGGTTTGTGCTGCACCGGCTGGATTCCGCGGTGCGGTACAACCCGCGCATCACCGCGGTGCTGGGCGTGGCGCGGGCGGACCGTTGGGCGCGCTTCATGCGCGAACACATCTCCGGCCTGGCCTCCAACATCTCGCTGGGCTTCATGCTGGGCTTGCTGCCACCGGTGCTGGCCTTCGTGGGACTGGGGCTGGAAGCCCGGCACGTCACGCTGTCCACTGGCCAGCTGGCGGCAGCCGCGGCCAGTTACGGGCTGGACGCACTGCGCATGCCGGCGCTTTGGTGGTGCATGGCGGCCATCCCGCTGATTGGCGTGCTCAACCTCGCGGTCAGCTTCTACCTGGCCTTCCAGCTGGCGCTGCGTGCCAACAGCGTGAGCGGCGTGGACCGCCGGCGCATCCGCTCGGCCATCTGGGCGCGCCTGCGCCAGCGTCCGGCCAGCTTCATCGTGCCGCGCGGCCGCTGAGGTAACCCTTCGCCCGGGTGCGACATGGCAGCCATGCCTTGCCGAAATGCATTGTCACAAATACAATTAACGTTCATTTCAGGCTCGCAACTGCTTTATCAGGGCAGCGAAACCGAGCATTCAGAGCCCCGCCTGGGGCTCTCTTTTTAGCGGCCGACGACACACTGTTGTGCGGTGTTCACGCTGACTCATGCGGCGCATAGGCGCCACCACAGGGACCGCCTATGATTCGTGCGTATGCCAACTGTTGCCGCGCCGTCCGAGCCTTTGCCTGCCATGGCAGCCGTGGCGTCCGGCAGCCCCGAAAAGCAGGTGTTGCGCCGCTTCCGGGTGGTGTTCAACGCCGTCAAGACCCATTTCCAGCAAGTCGAGAAGCAGGCCGGCATTGGCGGTGCGCAGGTCTGGGCGCTCAGCGTGGTGCAGCAGCACCCGGGCATCCGTGTGTCGGCGCTGGCCACCGCCATGGACATCCACCAGTCCACCGCCAGCAACCTGGTGCGCCAGCTGGTGGAGCGGGCGCTGGTGGAGGCACTGCGCAGCGACGCGGACAGGCGCGCGGTGCAGCTGCACCTGCTGCCCGCGGGCCAGAGCATCCTGGCCCGTGCGCCGGGGCCTTTCAGCGGCGTGCTGCCCGCCGCCCTGGAACGGCTGGACTCGGCCACGCTCACCCGGCTCAACCACGACCTGGGTCAGCTCATCGCGGCGCTGGAAGCGCACAACGGCGCAGACCCCCAGGCCGAGAAGATTCCTCTGGCATCTCTTTGATAGGGCGGCCGTCCTACAGGCAAGCACGTAACAGCGCGCTACAGTCTCGGCGGGAGACGCAACCATGAATGAACTGATGGCCTTCTGGGCCGAATGGATCAAGCCGTCCGCGGGTCTGCCGACTGTCCAGTGGTCCATCCTGCTGGCCATTGCCGCGGCAGCAGGCCATCTGGCCCAACGCTACACCGGCCTGCCCAAGGTGGTGGGCTATTCGGTCGTTGGCGCGTTCGCGGGGCTGGCCGGCTTTTCAGGCGCTGCCTGGCCGCTGCAGGGCATCAGCCTTTTCCTGCTGGAGCTGGGCGTGGCGGTGGTGCTGTTCGAGGCGGGCGGACGCATTCCGCTGCGCTGGTTCCGCCACAACCCCATGGTGCTGGCGCAAAGCGTGCTCGAGTCCGTGCTGACCTATGCCGCTGTGTACTGGGTGCTGATCTGGCTGGATGTTCGTCCCTCCGTCGCCGAGGCCCTGGCCATTGTGGCCATCGTCGCGTCGCCCGCGGTGCTGACGCGCGTGGTGATGGACACGCGCGCCAGCGGCCCGGTGACCGAGCGGGCTATCGTGCTGGCCACGCTGGGCACGCTGTATGCGCTGACCTGGGGCAGCGCCAAGGCCGGCCTGCTCAACCGCGCCGACGCCGCGCTGGCCGACACCTTCTACCCCGTGGCCGTGGTGCTGGGCCTGTCCATCGTGGTGGGGGCGGTGCTGGCACTGGCGCTGCGCACCGCGCTGCGCGTCATGAGCCCCACCAGCGAAAACACCTCCATGATGGTGCTGGCGCTGATTGCCGCGGGCACCGCCATGGCGGCGCACTTTGGCGGCTCGGCGCCGCTGGCCGCCTTGCTGGGCGGCATGCTGCTCAAGCAGCTGAACCCCCGGCCCTGGACCTGGCCGCGCCAGCTGGGCACCGCGGCCTCCATCCTGACCACGCTGATGTTTGTGCTGGTGTCGGTGGTGGCGGCGCAGGCCGACTGGAGCAAGCCCGTGGCCGGCCTGGTGCTCGCCGTGATTGCGGTACGGGCACTGGCCAAGATCACCGGCGTGGCGCTGGCCAACCCCGGCAGTGGCGCCAGTTGGCGCCAGGCGCTGTGGGTGGGCTGTGCCATGGCGCCGATGTCGTCGGTGGCGCTGCTGCTGGTGTCCCAGTTTGTCGTGTCGTCGCCCGCCAACGGGCCGCTGATCGCGCGCATCGCGCTGCCCGCCATCCTGCTC
The DNA here is from genome assembly GCA_050247515.1 of Ramlibacter sp. Taxonomy (GTDB): domain Bacteria; phylum Pseudomonadota; class Gammaproteobacteria; order Burkholderiales; family Burkholderiaceae_C; genus RAM1. Next base: position 101,842 of record JBFWUB010000006.1, read on the forward strand.
ATGGAGGTGCTGGGCGCGGTGATCGCCACGGTGGCGGTATACCGCTCGGGCGAAAGCATCAAGCCCTGGCTGGCCCCGCCCTCACCACCGGAGCCGCGCGAACGCGCGGGAGAAGCCCATGGCACTTGAACCCTTCAGCCAGTCGGCCGCGCTGTCGCTGGGCGTGGAACTGGAGCTGCAGCTGGTCAACACCAATGACTACGACCTGGCTCCCTATTCCGACGACATGCTGCGCCTGATGGCCAAGGTCCCGCTGCCCGGCAGCGTGGTGCCCGAGATGACGTCCAGCATGATCGAGATCTCCACCGGCGTGTGCCATTCCTCGTCCGAGGTGCTGGGCCAGCTCACGCAGATCCGCGACGCGCTGGTCAAAAGCGCCGACAAGCTCAACATCGCCGTCACCGGCGGCGGCACCCACCCGTTCCAGATGTGGCACGACCAGCGCATCTACGACAAGCCGCGCTTTCGCGAGCTGTCCGAGCTGTACGGCTACCTGTCCAAGCAGTTCACCATCTTTGGCCAGCACGTGCACGTGGGCTGCCCGGATGCCGACACCGCGCTGGTGCTGCTGCACCGCATGTCGCGCTACATACCGCACTTCATCGCGCTGTCGGCGTCCAGCCCCTTCGTGCAGGCGCAGGACACCGCGTTTGATTCGGCCCGGCTCAATTCGGTGTTTGCGTTTCCGCTGTCCGGGCGCGCGCCGTTCGCACTGACCTGGGACGAGTTCAGCGGCTACTTTGACAAGATGACCCGCACCGGCGTGGTCAAAAGCATGAAGGATTTCTACTGGGACATCCGGCCCAAGCCCGAGTATGGAACCATCGAAATCCGCGTGTTCGACACGCCGCTGACCGTTGGCCGCGCAGCGGCGCTGGCGGCCTACGTGCAGTCGCTGGCGTCCTGGCTGATGGAAGAAAACCCCTTCATGCCGGCCGAGGACGACTACCTCGTGTACACCTACAACCGCTTCCAGGCCTGCCGCTTCGGGCTGGAGGCGGTGTACGTGGACCCGGCCACCGGCGAGCACATGGCGCTGCGTGACCATATCCTCGCCACCATGGCCCGCATCCACCCGCACATCCAGAAGCTGGGCGCCAGCGCCGGCGTGCACCTGCTGCGCACCAGCGTGGAGCTGGGCAACAACGACGCGCGCTGGCTGCGCGAGCGCCAGTCACAGGAACGGCTGCTGGCCGAGGTGGTGCGGCAATCGGCGCAGAAGTTCCGCGGGCTGTAGCAGGCCGCCGCGCCGCTATGATCGCCCGGCTATGGCCACACCGATGGGCGAATTCGAACTGATCCGGCGCTACTTCGCGCGGCCGTCACGCCGCGCCGCCTTGGGAACGGGCGACGACTGCGCGCTGCTGGCGCCGGCGCCCGGCATGCAGCTGGCGGTGTCCAGCGACATGCTGGTCGAAGGCCGCCACTTCCTGTCAACCGTGGACCCGGCCCGCCTGGGCCACAAGGCGCTGGCCGTGAACCTGAGCGACCTGGCCGCCTGCGGCGCGGCGCCGCTGGCCTTTACGCTGGCCCTTTCGCTGCCGCGCGCCGATGCCGCATTCCTGGAGCCGTTCTCGCGCGGCCTGCTGGCGCTGGCCGACGCCCATGACTGCGAACTGGTGGGCGGGGACACCACGCAGGGGCCGTTGAACATCTGCATCACCGTGTTTGGCGAAGTCCCCGCCGGCCAGGCCCTGCTGCGCAGCGGCGCGCGCGCGGGCGACGACCTGTGGGTCAGCGGCACCCTGGGCGACGCGCGGCTGGCGCTGGAGGTGTTTCGCGGCACAGTGTCCCTGCCTGACGGTGTGTTTGACACGGCCCGTGCGCGCATGGAAGCCCCCACGCCGCGCGTGGCACTGGGTGTGGCGCTGCGCGGCATCGCCAGCTCGGCCATTGACATCAGCGACGGCCTGCTGGGCGACCTGGGACATGTGCTGCGCGCCAGCGGCGTGGGCGCCGTGATCGACACCTCCGTGGCGGCGGGATTGATGGCTGTGCCTTACCAGGGGGGCCGCCGGCTGGAGTTCATACTGGCCGGTGGCGATGACTACGAACTGGCGTTCACCGCGCCGCCCGGGCGGCGCGAGGCCGTGCGGCAAGCGGCCGCGCAAGCCGGCACGACCGCCACGCGCATCGGCGCACTGCAGCCCGGCAGCGGCATTCGCCTGCTGGACAGCCAGGGGGCCGAGCTGGACGCGCGCTACGCGTCTTTTGACCATTTCGCCTGAGCCGCGCCTGGGCGGCCAGACTCAGCCCTTGGGCTCGTCCAGCCAGATCTGGCGTGACACCGCGCCCGGCGTCGGCGGCATGCCATCCGTCTCCATCCGCGGCAGCGCGTCAGCACCACCGCCCACGACCGCTTCCGGCGGCACATAAATGCCTCCGTCCAGGATAAAGCGCAACGCGCTGAGCAGCACCTCCTTGCCCGACAGCTTGGGGATAAAGCCCAGGGCCCCCTTGCGCAACGCCCACTGCACCGTCTGCATGTCATAGGCGGCTGACACCACCACCACGCGCGCATCGGGGCAGCTGCGCTCAAAACCATCCAGCGCGGATGCTGCGCCCACGGTGCCCGGCATGGTCAGGTCCAGCAGCACCAGATCCAGGTCAGGATGGGCGCGGTAGGCTTCGATGGCCTTGGCCAGCGTATCCGCCTCGACCACCTCAACCTCGGACTGAATCTGACGCAATGCCAGCTTGAGCCCCTCGCGAACCAGGTAGTGGTCGTCCGCGATCAGCACTTTCAGGTGCTGATCGGGTGGCTCGTTACTGAAAGTGGGGTCAGCTTCGGACATATGCCAAAGTATAGGGCGCACTGCGGGTTTGGTGACGTTGCACATGCGAAACCGATCCTCCATACTGGCCCATCAACGGCTCGCCGCGACGGGCCGCGCACCATGACGGACTTCAAGAACCTTGCCCAGCTTTCGTCAGATGCTCTGCTCGTGGTGGCCGGGGGCTGTATCAGCTATGCCAATCCGTCAGCCCAAAAACTGATGGAGCCGGCCGCTGATGGCCAGGGCCTGCAAGGCCTCGCGGTATCCGCGTTGTGGTCACCCAATCCACTGGACGATGACTGGCGCGGCGATGACCCGCTGCCACCCGTGACCGTGCATCTGCAGCCAGGCCCCCCGGGCACCCGTGTTGCGCTGCAACTCATCGCAACACGGGACCAGACGCCAGATGGCCCGGTCTTTTACGTCAAAGCCAGGCGCTTGCAGGCGCCCGATGACAGGCTGGCCGAACGTGTGCGCACGGCGCTGGCCTTGAGCACTGACGCGGCCATGGTCGTGGACGCGCGGTCGTTGCAGTTCCTGGACGCCAACCCCGCCGCCTGCGACCTGATGGGCGTCGCGCCGCAGGCGCTGCGCTCGCTCAGCCCCACCCACCTGCGGCGACGCGATGGTTCGGGCACCGAAGACTTCCACGCCCTGTATGCGCAACTGATAGAGCGTTCACCCCAGGCACAGACCCACGAGTACGATTTCCTGGCGCCAGACGGCCGAACCATTCCCATTGCCGCCACACGCCAGGCGCTGAACGTGGAAGGTCGCTGGCTGATCTTCATCACGTGGCGTGACATCTCTGCGCAGGTGGCGGCCCAGGCACTGGTGCAGCAGTTCAAGGATTCGTTCGACCAGACGCCAGACGCCACCAACATCGTCGACGTTCAGACGCTCAGCTACGTCTATGTCAACGAGCCGTTTGTCCGGCTGGTAGGTTTGCCCCGCGAACGCGTTCTGTCCGGCGGCCCGCTGTCCATGCCCAAAGACATCGTGGTGGTGGACGGCCTGGCGGACTTCCTCGCGTCGGTGGTGGCCCACCACCCGCGATCGCTGGTCCGCGAAAAAACGGTCACCCTGCCCGACGGGCAGCAGGCTACCTTTGAAAGCCACCACCAGGCCGTCTTCTCAGGGGGGCGCTGGCTTGTTCGCGCCACGCGCATCGACATCACGCAGCGCAAGCAGCAGCAACGCCACCTCGAACGCATCACGGCCGCGTTCGAAGCCTCAGGCGACGCCATCTACATCATTGATCCCGGCAACTTCGGCTACGTGGACGTCAACGAGGCAGCCGCCCGGCTGCATGGCGTGACGCGCGACGAGTTGCGCGCGATGGGTGTGCGCGGCGCGTTCCCGGACCGCTTCGACGACACAGGGCTGCGCGCACGCTATGACGATCTGATTGCCCGCTACCCGCAATCGTTGACCGAAGAGCGCCAGATCCCGCGCCAGGACGGCACGGTTGTATGGGCCGAGTCCATCCGCCGCGCGATCCAGGTGGACGGCCACTGGCTGGTTATCAGCGTGATGCGCGACATCACCGAACGCAAGCTGGCGCAGCTGCAGCTGGAGCTGCTGCTGGCGGCCATGGCGGCAGCGCCCGACGCCATTGCCATCGTGGACCCCGACACCTTCCAGTACGTTCACGTGAACGACGCGGTGTGCCGCCTGCACGGGCTGACGCGCGAGGAAGTCCTGGCGCGCGGCATGCTCGGCATGTTCAACCAGTTCACGCCCGAATCGCTGCGCCAGCGGTATGACGCGCTGATTGCCATGTCGCCGCAGGCCGTGTCCGAGGAGCGAACCGTGCGTCGGCCGGACGGGACCGAGATCACCACAGATTCGGTGCGTCGGGCGGTGCGCGTGGGCGAACAGTGGCTGGTCATCAGCGTCAGCCGGGACATCAGCGAGCGCAAGGCAGCGCAGGAACGCATCGAGCGCTTCGCCGCCATCGTCAACCTGAGCGCGGACGCGCTGTTCGTCGTGGACCGCGAAACAATGCATATCGTCGATGTCAACGACAGCGCCACGCGCATGTATGGCTACCCGCGCGAGGCGCTTTTGGGCAGGCCGGTATTCGGCGTCACCGCCACCTACCGGGACGCCGCCGAACGCATGGCCGCGGAATATGACGCAGTGATCGCGCAGTCACCACAGGTAAGCATCGTGGAAATGACGCCGCAGCGCGCGGACGGCAGCACGTTTCATGCCGAAGTGCAACGCATGGCGATCCACTCTGAAGGTCGCTGGCTGGTGGTCACCACCGTGCGCGACATCAGCGAGCGCAAGACGGCGCTTGCCCGCCTGGAGCTGATGGACCAGGCCATCAATGCGGCGCCGGACGCCATCGTCGTGATCGACCCCCTGACCCTGGAGTACGTGGACGTGAATGAAGCCACCGCCCAGATGTACGGACTGACCCGAAAACAGCTGCTCGCACGCGGCGCGCGAGGGGGTCTGGGCGGAAAGCGCACCGACGAGGAGATGAGGGAGTTCTACGCCCGGATCGTGGAGCAGTCGCCCAATGCCGTCGTGGAAGAGTGCGCCACGCATCTGAACGGCCGCGACGTAACGCTGGAATTCACCCGTCGCGCGGTCAATGTGGATGGCCGCTGGCTGATCGTCAGCGTCAACCGCGACATCACGGAACGCAGGGCCGCCCAGGCCCGCCAGGAGTTGCTGACAGCCGCCATTGAGGCCGCGCCGGACGGCATCGCCGTTGTGGATCCGGTCACGTTGCAGTACCTGCACGTCAATGAGGCCGTATGCCGGACGCACGCCGCCAGCCGCGAGCAGCTGATGGCGCTTGGCGTGGACGGCATATTCCGCGACCAGCTCTCACCCGATGCCATACGGGCCGTCTACCAGTCCGTGATTGACAGCTACCCCGGCGCGACTTCGGAGGAGCGCACCATCGTCGCGCTGGACGGCAGCACCGCATACTACGAGGCGGTCCGGCGCGCCGTGCAGGTGAACGGCCGGTGGCTGATCATCAGCATGAACCGGGACATCAGCGAACGCAAGGCGGCGCAGGCGCGCATCGAGCGGTTCGCCGCCGTGCTGAACCTCGGCGCCGATGCCGTCATGCTGGTGGACCGTGCCAGCATGCGCATCATCGACGTGAACGAGGCCGCATGCCGCATGCACGGCTACAGCCGCGACGAGATGCTGGCCCTGGCGCCGCACCTGAGCCGGGATGGCACCACGCTGGAGCAACTGTCCGCCGACTACGACGAGGCCATCCGGCAGTCGCCCGCCGTTGTCCATATCGAACTCAACGGACGGCGCGCCGACGGCAGCACTTTCATTGCCGAGGTGCAGCGCCAGGCGCTCAGGCAGGCAGTGGACGGCAGCTGGGTCATCGCCATCACGGTGCGCGACATCACCGCCCGAAAGGCCGCCGAAGCTGACCTCCAGCGGCTCAAGGCCGTGGTGGATGTCGCACCCGACGGCATGTACATCATTGACCCGAACACGCAGGAGTACGTGGCGCTCAACCATGCCGCCGGCCAGCTCTACGGCCTCACCCGGGACGAGGTCCTGAAAATGGGCATGGTGAACTTCATGCGCTGGCTGGGCTCGTTTGACAACGCGTTTACACCCGAGACCGTTCGGGAACGCCATCTCTGGCTGATCGACCATTACCCCCAAATCCACACCAGCGAGCGCCTGGTCCGCCTGCCCGGCAGGGCGGACTTCGTGACGGAAACGCTGCGCCAGGCGGTGCGGGTGGACGGGCAGTGGCTGATCCTGGTGGTGGTGCGAGACATCACACAACGCAAGCGCGCCGAGGACGAGATAAAAAAGCGCGTGGCAGAGCTGGAGCTGCTGCGTGAGGCCTACGACGCGGCCGTGGACGCCATCCTGATCGCCGACCCCGAAACACTGGGTTACTACGACGTGAACCAGGCCGCAGTGAACCTGCTGGGCGTGTCGCGCGAGGAACTGCTGGCGCGCGGCGTGGAAGCCAGCTATTACTCCACGTCCGGCGAGCCCTTTGATGCCGAGCGGTTTCGCCGGGGCTCACGCTACGTGATCTCGCGCGCGCCCCAGGCCGTGATCGAAGTGCGCACCGTCAACCCCCTGGGCCTGGGCGGGCGCGACACGGTCATCGAATTCTCGCGCCGCGGCGTGAACGTGCAGGGGCGCTGGGTGGTGGTCACGCTGATGCGCGACATCACGGCGCAGCGCCGCGCCGAGGAAGAAATCCGCCAGCGCGTGGCCGAGCTGACTCGCTCCAACCAGGAGCTGGAGCAGTTTGCCTACGTCACCTCGCACGACCTGTCGGAGCCGCTGCGCATGGTGGCCAGCTACACCCAGCTGCTGTCCAGGCGCTACGCGGACAAGTTCGACGACGATGGGCGCGAGTTCATCAAGTACGCGGTGGACGGCGCCCAGCGCATGAAGCAGCTGATCGACGACCTGCTGATGTATTCCCGGGCGGGTCGCTCGCGCGCGCCCATGCGCCTGATGCGGCTGGACCGTGCGCTGGACGACGCGCTGGCCAACCTGGCGAATGCCGTCGAGCGCAACGGCGCCACCATTGAGCGCGGCCCCTTGCCCGAGCTGGTCTGCGAAAAGGCCGGGCTCACCCAGGTATTCCAGAACCTGGTGGGCAACGCGATCAAGTTCCGCGGCGAGGCCGCGCCGGTGGTGCGCATCGCCGCCACGCAAGACGAACAGTTCTGGACCATCTCGGTCGCCGACAACGGCATCGGCATCGCGCCCGAGTACTTCCAGCGCATCTTCATCATCTTCCAGCGGCTGCACTCGCGATCGAAGTACGAGGGCACGGGCATCGGCCTGTCCATCTGCAAGAAGATCGTCGAGCGCCACGGCGGCCAGATCACCGTGGCCAGCGAGCCCGGCCAGGGCACCACGTTCAGTTTCACGCTGTCCAAATCCCTCCCAGAAAGCGAGCCCACATGAACATCGACGTTGCACCCAAGCCCCTGGACATCCTGCTGGTGGAGGACAACCCCGGCGACATGCGCCTGACCGTGGAAGCCCTGCGCGAGGGCAAGGTCCTGTGCAAGCTGCACTGGGTGGAAGACGGGGTGGAGGCGCTGGACTTCCTGTACCGGCGCGGCAAGCATGTGGACGCGGCGCGCCCCGACCTGATCCTGCTGGACCTGAACCTGCCGCGCATGGACGGGCGCGAGGTGCTGCAGCACATCAAGACCGACGCCCAGCTGCGCCGCATCCCGGTGGTGATCCTCACCACCTCCAAGGCCGAGGAAGACATCCTGCGCAGCTACGACCTGTACGCCAACTGCTACGTCACCAAGTCACCGGTGGATTTTGACAACTTCATCGAGGTCATCCGTTCGATCGACCGCTTCTGGCTGGCACTGGTCACCCTGCCGCCCAAGTCGGACGAGTAGCGAGGGTCGTCATGAGCCACGACGCGCAGCGCATCCTGCTGGTGGAGGACAACCCCGGCGACGCGCGGTTGATCCGCGAGTTGCTGTCCGACGAGATCGGCCGTGCCGGCTTTCACATGCAGGTGGTCGAATCGCTGGAGGACGCGCTGGCGGCACTGGGCGTTGCGTTGCCCGACGTGGTGTTTCTGGATCTGTCCCTGCCCGACAGCTTCGGGCTGGAGACGCTGTACCGGCTGCAAAGCCGCGCGCCGACGCTGCCCGTCATCGTGCTGACCGGCAACGAGGACCAGCAGCTCGCGCTGTCGGCCGTCAAGGCCGGCGCGCAGGACTACCTGGTCAAGAACGACCTGTCCGGGCGCCTGCTGGTCAAGACCATGAAGTACGCCCAGGAGCGCAAGGCCATTGAGGCGTCGCTGCGCGTGAGCGAGGCGCGTTTTCGCAGCCTGGCCGATCTGTCGTCCGACTGGTACTGGGAGCAGGATGCGCTGCGGCGCCTGGCCTATCTGTCCGAAGGCTTTGCCGAGAAGTCAGGCCTGGACCCGCAGACCCTGCTGAGCCACAGCTGGTGGGACCTGGCGCACGCCGGGGCCGAGGCCGACTGGGACGCGCTGCGCGCCGCGCTGGATGCGCGCCAGCCCTTTCATGACATCGTGATCCGCTACCCCACCGACGGCGGCGGCTCGCTGCACATCAGCATCAGCGGCGTGCCGGTCACGGCCGACGACGGCCAGACGGTGTATCGCGGCCTGGGCAAGGACGTGAGCGCGCGCGAGCGCGCCGCCGCCGCACTGCGCGGCAGCGAGGAACGCTTTCGCCGCATCATGGACACCGGGCGCGACGGCATCCTGATGACGGACGCCGAAGGCCACATCACCTTTGCCAACCGGCGCGTGGCCACCATGCTGGGCCACACGCAGGCCGAACTTGCAGGCCTGCGCATGGACAGCCTGATGCACGACGCGCCACTGCAGCCCGATGCGGCCGGCGGCGCGCATGACGGCAGCGCCGGCGTGGCGCTGCGCCGCAGCGACGGCTCCGCCCTGCTGACGATGCAGACCACCTACCCGGTGCACGGCAAGGACGGCCAGCACGCGGGCACGCTGACCATCGTGACCGACATCACCGAGTTCAAGCAGCGCGAGGAGCGGGTGCAGCAGCTGGCCACGCTGGCCGCGCAAAAGAGCGAGGCCGAGCGCGCGAGCGCGGCCAAGTCGCGCTTCATGGCCGCGGTCAGCCACGACCTGCGCCAGCCCATGCATGCGCTGGGCCTGTTCCTGGACGACCTCAGGAGCATTGCGCTGCCGCCGCAGGCCGCGCCGCTGCTGGAACACATGGAGTCGGCCCTGCACTCCACGCAGTCGCTGCTGGACGCCATCCTGGTGATTTCGCGGCTGGAAAGCGGCCTGATCGCGCCCAATTTCATGGCGTTTCCCCTGCAGCCGGTGCTGGAGCGGCTGCGCCGCGCCTTCTCGGCCGTGGCGCAGAAAAAGAACCTGAGCTTGCGCGTGCTGGGCAGCGAAGCGGTCGTCTTCAGCGACCCGGCGCTGCTGGAGCGCATCCTGGCCAACCTGGTGTCCAACGCGCTGCGCTACACCGACCACGGCGGCGTGGTGCTGGGCTGCCGCCGGCGCGGCCAGGCCCTTCAGATCGAAGTGTGGGACACGGGCCTGGGCATTGCACCCGAGCACCAGGAGGCGATCTTTCGCGAGTTCTTTCGCATCGAGCGGGCCGACGACAACCGTGGCGGCCTGGGGCTGGGCCTGGCCATTGTGCAAAGCTGCACGCAGCTGCTGGGCTACACCGTGACATTGAAGTCCGTGCAGGGGCGGGGTTCACGCTTTTCGCTGCAGGTACCGCTGGGCCAGTTGCCCGCCCATGCCCTGGTGGAACCTGACCTGATGGCCGAGGACGACAGCGGCCCCGCCACCTTTGCCGGCCTGCGCGTGCTGGTGGTGGACGATGACGCCCTGATCCTGGAGCGCACCGCGCGGCTGCTGGAGCGCTGGGGCTGCAGTGTGATCATGGCCACCTCGGGCCCGCAGGCCGAGGCACTGCTCGCGCGTGAATCCGCCTCGCCCGACCTGATCATCTCGGACCTGCGGCTGGACCACGGCGAGCTGGGCACCGAGGTCGTGCAGCGCCTGCGCGCGCGGCTGCGGCCCAACCTGCCCGCGCTGCTGCTCACCGGCGACACATCGCTACAGACTGCGCGCGACGTCCGCCGCAGCGGCCTCACCCTGTTGTACAAGCCCGTGCCGCCGGCCAAGCTGCGCATCGTCATGAAGAACCTTTTGGGCAGCTGACCCGGCCCCGCACAGCACGGCCACCAGCGCCGCGGCATCCGCCGGCAGCGCATCGCCGCGCCACACCACATGCTGGTCAGCGCGGCACAGCACCAGCTTGTGGCGGTAGGCCTCGGGCACATCACCGCGTGCCTGCACGTCCAGCACCGCCAGCGGCATGCGGCGCGCGCGTGCAGCGGCCACCAGCGGCGCAACGTCGGCCCGGGCGTCCAGCCGCAGCAGCGTATAGCCCGGACCGAACGCGTCGTACAGCGACCGACCGTCGGCCAGCCAGAAATGCGGCGCGCGGCAGCCGGGCACGGTGGACGGCGTGAAGCTGCCCATGGTGTAGGCCGGCGGCGCCTCGCCGTCGGCCACGATCACGGGCGAGCCGCTGTAGTAATAGCCAAAGTTCAACCCCGCGCAGCAGAACTGCTGCACGTTCAGGTCATAGGATTCCTGGCCGATGCGCGCGCGCTCGGCCGCACCGGCTGCGTCGTCCGCTTCAATATTGAGCGGCACCGCGCTGCGCGCGCGGATCATCTTCTGCGCATGGTCCATGGCAAAGTGCGACACCTGCTCGGTGATCGGCTGGCGCTCGGCCTCGTAGGCGTCCAGGATGGCTTCGTCGCCCCAGCCCTGCACGCGCGCGGCCAGCAGCCAGGACAGGTGGACCGCATCGGCAATGCCCGCGTTCATGCCATAGCCCGCATACGGTACCCACAGGTGCGCCGCGTCACCCGCGATGAACACGTTACGGTCACGAAAGCGGTTGGCCACCAGGCGGCGGCCCACCCAGTCTTCCTTGCTGATGACCTCGTACTCAAAATCCGCGCCCACGCCCAGGATCTGGCGGATCGACCCGTCGCGGTCCACCGAATCAAACTCGGGCTCATGCGCGTTCAGGTGGTTGTGCACCAGCCAGGTCTCGTGCCCGTCAATGGCAAACACCGTGCCGCAGCGGCGCGGATTGACCGAGTAATACGACCAGGCCGGCTTGCCGGGGATCATGGCGCGCAGCCTGGGCGCGCGGATAAAGGTGGACTGCACGCGCTGGATCACCGGCGTGCCCTCCAGCTTGGCGCCCATCTGCTTGCGCACCGGGGACGCACCGCCGTCGCAGCCCACCATGTAACGCGCGCGCAGGGTGCGCGTGGTGAGGGCGCCCAGGTCCAGCGCCGTGGCTTCGACGCCGCCCGGCGTCTGCGTGAAGCTGGTGATCTGCGTGCGGTTGAGCAGCGTCACGTTGGGCAGCGCCGCCGTGTGCTCCAGCAGGATGGGCTCCAGGTACACCTGGTTGATGCGGTGCGGCGGCTCAGGCGTGGGCCACCAGGCGTCGGGGCCTTCGGTCTCGGTGTAGCGGTCGCGCCGGCACGGGATGGGAATGCGCGTGAGCTCCTGCCCCGTGACGCTGGTGCGAAACACCACGTCGTTCGGGTAATCCGCCGGCAGGCCGGCGTTGCGCAGCTTGTGCGCCACGCCCAGGCGGCGAAACTGTTCCATGGTGCGGGCGGACACATGGTTGCACTTGACGTTGGGTGGTTCGGCGTAGCGGCGGATCTCGGCCAACACCACCCGCACGCCGCGCCCGGCCAGGTCCATGGCCAGCGTCAGGCCCACGGGCCCGGCGCCCACCACCAGCACGTCGCAGTCCAGCGGCTGCGTCATCTCTTTCGTCATTCGGGCTCAGTCCAGCTTGATGTTGGCGGTCTTGATGACCTTGGACCACTTCTGCGTCTCGGCCTTGATGTAAGCGTCAAACGCCTGCGCGGTGCCGGGCACGGGCTCCACGCCCAGGTTGCGCATGGCGGTCTTGATCGCGTCGTCGTTCAGCGCGGCGGTGATCTCGGCATTCAGCCGCGCCACCACGGCGTCCGGCGTGCCCGCGGGCGCCACCACGCCGAACCAGCCGGTGGAGTCGTAGCCGCTCAAGCCTGCCTCGGACACCGTGGGCACGTCGGGCAGCATGGGCAGGCGCTGCGGGCTGGTCACGGCATAGGCCACGAGCTTGCCGGCCTTGATGTGCTGCAGGGCCGAGGGCAGGTCCACCACGGCCAGCGGCACCTGGCCGGCCAGCACGTCCAGCGCCGCGGGGCCGGAGCCGCGGTACGGCACCTCGACCAGCTTCACATCGGCCATCTGGGCAAACAGCGCCGCCGACAGGTGCATGGCCGTGCCGTTGCCGCCGTGCGCGATCGACAGCTTGCCCGGCTGCGCCTTGGCCAGCGCCACCAGTTCGGGCTGCGTTTTGGCGGCTACCGACGGGTTGCCGATGATCACGAACGGAATGGCCGCCAGCATGCTCACGGGCTTGAGGTCTTTTTGCGGGTCAAACGGCATCTGCGCGTACAGGCTGCTGTTGGCGGCCAGTGCGCCGGCGGCGCCCACGCCCAGCGTGTAGCCGTCACCGGGCGCTGCCTTGGCCACAACGGTCAGGCCGATGTTGCCGCCCGCACCGGGGCGGTTGTCCACCACCACCTGCTGGCCCAGCTTGTCGTTCAGGCGCGGCACCAGCATGCGCACCACGGCGTCGGCGCTGCCGCCAGGCGGGAAGGTCACCACGATGCGGATGGGTTTGGTCGGGAAGGCGGCAGTTTGCGCATGAGCGGGCAAGGCGGCCGTGGCGCATAGCGCAAAAGCGACCGCCAGGCGGCGGGAAATAACGTGCATGGCTGTCTCCTGGAGTTGTTGTCCTTGATTGGAATCAAGTTTCATTCATTCGTAAATCGAAGAATTCCGAATGAAATATGATTTGAATTCATGAATCAGCCAGCGCACAACCCCAAGTTCACGCCCAGCATGCGCCAGCTGCGCGCGTTCGTGGCGGTGTACGAGCTGCGCAAGCTCAGCGCCGCGGCCGAGCAGTTGTCGCTCACGCAGTCGGCCGTGAGCGTGCTGATCCGCCAGATGGAAGAAGGCCTGGGCGCGCGGCTGTTTGACCGCACCACGCGCTCGCTGCAGCCCACGCAAGCCGCGCGCGAGGCGCTGGTGGTGGCCCAGCGCATCCTGCGCGACGTGGATTCCCTGGGCGCGGGCCTGCGCGACCTGGCCGGCCTGCGGCGCGGACGCATCGCCCTGGCCATCACGCCCACGCTGGCCGAAATCCTGCTGCCCGCGGCCATGCGCCGCTTCAACAGCCTGTACCCCGACATCCGCGTGGTGATCGACGACTGCGCGCCCGACCAGTTTGTCAGCCGCGTGATCGGCGAGCACGTGGACTTCGGCATCGGCACGCCCGAGCGCGCGGGCGCCGACGTGGACACTCAGACCCTGGTGCGCGACCACCTGAGCCTGGTGTGTCCGCGCGGCCACCCGCTGGCCTCGCGCAGGACGCTGCGCTGGGCCGACCTGGCCGGCCACCCGGTGATCACCGTGCGTCCGGGCTACGGCATCCGCCCGCTGATCGACGGCACGGCCGCCAGCGTGGGCGTGATGCTGGACGTGGTGAACGAGGTGTCGTTTTTATCGACGGCGCTTTGGATGACGGCCAGCGGCGTGGCCGCGTCCATCATGCCGTCGGCCTTTGCCCGGTATTCGGGCTACGGCACGGACCCTTCGCTGGTGGTCAAGACACTGACGGCGCCCAAGGTGTCGCGCGACATCCATGTGGTGACGCGGCAGGGGCGCTCGCTGCCGCCGGCCGGGCAGGCGCTGATCGAAGTGATACGCGAGGACATGACGCGTGCACGCGCCTGACCCTCTTCACGCCGCCAGCCGCATGCGGCTCTGCGCGCGATCGTGCTGCGTGACGCCGCCGTAGCCCCAGTCTGTTGCCGGGACTTCACGCACAGTGACGTAGCTGGCTTCTTCCAGCTCGCCACCCGCAGCAAGCTGCCGGCGCAGCTCGGCAAATGCCGCCTGCACAAACGCGGCCTTTTGCGCGGGCGTATTGGTGCCGCTGGTCACGGTGATCTCCAGGATCGCCGCCGGCCGCTGCACCGCCTGGCCGCCTACATACCAGCGCGCGGCGGGCAGGTCGTCGATGGTCACGGCCGTCACTGCAGCGCGCTTGCCCAGGGTATCCGCCGTGATGCGGGTGAGCGCGGCAGCCAGGGATTCATAGCGTTCGGGGTTTTGCAGCGGGGCTACTTTGAGGTGCAGGGTGGGCATGGGAGACCTTTGCGTTTTGTGACTCGACTGTAGGCACCACGCTTGTCCCCGGAAACCTTGCGCGAAGCAAAGGGGTGTTGCAATGGGTGCAATGAGCTTGCGTTGCGCTTCTTCTGGATCGGGCGGGCAGGGCACTCTGCTCCGCGGCTGTCCCCCGGCGGGCTGCGCCCGCCTCCTCCTTTATGCCGCTGCGCAGAGCGCCCTGCCCACCCGATCCCGCCAGCACAGCGGCGCGCTACCGGTTGCATGCCCGCGCGTAGCGGGTTGGTGGTGATGGTGCCCGGCGCAGCGGCATAAAGGAGGAGAAACGGCGAAGCCGTTTCGGGGGACAGCCGCGGAGCCGGGCACCGTCAGCGCCAACCCGCGGACCCGATAGCCATCCGCATCGAACACACAAAGCCCACTACCATTGCCGACATGAGGGACCTGGCATTCGACGACCTGGCACTGTTCGCCCGCGTAGCTGAACTCGGCACGCTTTCGGCCGTGGCACGCGAGCGGGATGCCCCCGTCAGCCAGGTATCAAGGTCCCTGGCGCGCATCGAAAAATCATGCGGCGCGCGGCTCATCCACCGATCCACCCACGGCCTGGCGCTTACGCCCGAGGGTGAAACCTTTCTGGACTACTGCCACCGCATGGCCGGCACCTTCACCGAGCTGGAGGCCGAGTTTGCCGACAAGGCGCGCGAGGTGGGCGGCACGGTGCGGCTGGCGGTCAGCCCGTCCATGGCGCACTTCCTGATCGTGCCGGGCCTGGCGGGGCTGACGCAGCGCCACCCCCGGCTGCAGGTGGACATTCATGCCGACGACCGGCTGGTGGACATGGCGCGCGAAGGCATCGACATGGCGATACGCACCGGCACCATCCAGACCGACGCGGTGATCGCGCGCGAGATCGGCAGCCACACACGCTACCTGTACGCCAGCCCCGAATACCTGGCCGCGCACGGCACGCCGCAGCACCCGGACGATCTGGCCGGCCACCACCTCATTACCAACAGCGTGGCCCAGCACCTGAACCGCTGGCCCTTTGTGCTGGACGGGCAGCCCGTGGTGCGTGCGATGCAGGGGCACTACCGCACCGCCTCCACCGGCATCATGATGTCGATGGTGCTCAACGGCCTGGGCATCTGCCGCTGCAACGACCTGATCGCCAAGCCGCTGGTGCGCCAGGGCCGGCTGGTGCCGGTGCTGGACAGCTATGTGGACGCGCAGCGCTTCCCGATCTACGCGATGATGCTGCCTCAACGCCACCGGCTGCCCAAGATCCGGGCCTGCATTGACTATTGGGCCGAATGGTTCGGCAAGATCTGAGCACGCCCTACACGCCACCGCCATGCCTCCAGCCGACACCTTCGAAGCCACCGCACTCCCGCTCAAACGCGCGGGTGCGGGTTTTTTGCTGCGCCACCTCGCGCACTTCATCGCGCTGGGTTTTGGCTCGGGCCTGAGCCCTGCTGCGCCTGGCACGGCCGGCACGCTGTGGGCCTGGCTGGCGTTTTTGTGCATCGGGTTTGTGTTTGAGCCCACGACGGGGCAATGGGGCGCTGTGATTGCCGTGACCTTTGTGCTGGGCTGGTGGGCCAGTGCGGTGACCGCGCGCCACATGGGCGTGGCCGACCCGGGGCAAATCGTCATTGATGAAATCGCCGCGTTCTGGCTGGTGCTGTGGCTCGTCATGCCGACGGGCTTCTGGGGCCAGCTGGCCGCGTTCGTGCTGTTTCGCTACTTTGACGCCGCCAAGCCCGGGCCGGTGGCCTGGGCCGACCAGCTGTTCAAGGGCTTTGGCTGGCGCGGTGCTTTCGGCATCATGTGGGACGACCTGGTGGCGGCCGCCTGCACGCTGCTGGTGATAGCACTGTGGAGGTTCTGGTGAATACACCCGCTCTTGTGAATGCGCTGGCCGGCAAGCTGCAGGCCCGCGGCTGGATGATGGCCACGGCCGAGAGCTGCACCGGTGGCCTGATCGCTGGCGCCTGCACCGACCTGGCGGGCTCCAGCAACTGGTTTGAACGCGGCTTCGTGACCTATTCCAATGAAGCCAAGACCGAGCTGCTGGGGGTGGACGCCGCGCTGATCGCCACCCACGGCGCCGTGAGCGAGGTGGTCGCCCGCGCCATGGCCTTTGGCGCCGTGCGCCATTCGCATGCGCAGGCCAGCGTGGCCGTGACCGGTGTGGCCGGACCGGGCGGCGGCAGCGCCGACAAGCCCGTCGGACTGGTGTGGTTCGGCTTTTCGGTGAACGGCGTGCTGACGAGCGAGAAGCAGCACTTCAGCGGCGACCGCGCCGCCGTGCGCGCGGCCACGGTAGCGCATGCGCTGCTCCGGTTGAACCAGCTTCTGGAATGAATCCGTGACCCCCACCGCCGACCCGTCCCTCATCGACTCCCCCCACGCCTGGCGGCGCCTGCTGGTCGCGCTGGCGCTGATGACCGTGGGCGCCAGCGGCATGTATGTGGTGCCGGTGGTGCTGCCGGCGGTGCAGGCCGACTTTGGCGTGGCGCGGGCCGATGCCTCGCTGCCCTACACGCTGCTGATGATCGGCTTTGGCGTGGGCGGCATCCTGATGGGGCGGCTGGCCGACCGCTTTGGGGTGGCGGTGCCGCTGCGCGTGGGCGCCATTGGGCTGGGGCTCGGGTACCTGCTGGCGGCGCTGTCGGGCAGCATCTGGGTGTTTGCCATCGCGCATGGCGTGCTGATCGGTCTTGTGGGCAGCTCGGCCACCTTTTCGCCGCTGCTGGCGGATACCTCGCTGTGGTTCCTGCGTCGCCGGGGCATTGCGGTGGCGGTGTGCGCCAGCGGCAATTACCTGGGCGGCGCCGTCTGGCCGCCCATCGTGCAGCATTTTGTGGAAACGGCGGGCTGGCGCCAGACCTACCTGGGCCTGGCGGCGTTTTGCACCGTGTCGCTTTTGATGCTGGCGCAGCTGATGCGCCAGCGCCCGCCCGCGCTGGCCGTGCAGCCGCTCAACGCGCAAGGCAAGGTGCCGGGCAGCCTGCCGTTTGGCCTGAGCGTGGGCCAGGCGCAGTTGCTGCTGTGCGTGGCAGGCTTGTCATGCTGCGTGGCCATGTCCATGCCGCAGGTGCACATCGTGGCCTATTGCACCGATCTGGGCTACGGCGCGGCACGCGGCGCCGAGATGCTGTCGCTGATGCTGGCTTGCGGCATCGTCAGCCGGCTGATCTCGGGCGCCATCTGCGACCGCATCGGCGGCCTGCGCACGCTGCTGCTGGGCTCGGCGCTGCAGACGGTGGCGCTGGTGATGTTTTTGCCGTTTGACGGGCTGGTGCCGCTGTATGTCATATCGGCGCTGTTCGGCCTGTTCCAGGGCGGCATCGTGCCCAGCTACGCCATCATCGTGCGCGAGCATTTCCCCGCCGCCGAGGCCGGCGCGCGCGTGGGCACCGTCATCATGGCCACCATGCTGGGCATGGCGCTGGGCGGCTGGATGTCGGGCAAGGTGTTTGACATCACGGGCAGCTACCACGCGGCCTTCATCAACGGCATTGCCTGGAACCTGCTGAACTTCGGCATCGTGCTCATGCTTCTGATGCGGGTGCGCCGCCGCGCGGGCCTGCCGGGGGCCATGACATGAACCTGCCGCTGGCCCGGCTGCAACGCGGCACCCAGCAGGTGTGGCTGCATGACCGGCTGAGCCCGCCGCCCGTGGCCCCGGCGCCTCCACCCAAGCCATCTACCGCACCGTCACCCGCCGCAGGGTCTGCACCGTCACCCGGCAAACCACCCGCCACCCCGCGCGCAGCGCCGCAGGCCGCCGCCACGCCCGCATCAGCCCAGCCCTTTCGCATGATGGGTGTGCCGCCCGCCGCGCCCACGCCCGCCGACGCCCCGGCGTCCGAAACGCCTGCTTCGGTATTCGACGTCACAAAAGCCAGGCGTCGCAGCTTCTGGCGCGCCGACGACGCCGTGCAGTACCTGCGCTACTGGCGGCACGACCCCGCTGCCTGCCGCGCGCTGCGCACCGTGCTGCAGCGGCTGGAACCATCGACCTGGGTGTTTGCCCACACCGACGACCGCGTGATCCAGGCGCTGGGCTCAGCCATCGCCCAGGGTCTGCTGATCGTGAGCGAAAGCGCGCAGCCCGCGCCCGCCGCCGGGCTGCCCGGCGTGCCCGCGCCACCGGCCGCGCCGGCTGCACCGCTGGCGCTGACGGTGGCGCCCATCAAGCCGCCCGTGCCGCCGCTGCTGCCCGTGCTGGAAGAAGTGCAGATCGAAGGCGCCGAGGTGCTCCCGGAAATCATGCAATCGCTGGAGCAGATTGACCTGACGCTGGGCGAGATCCAGATCGCGCCGGTATCGCTGGCGCCCACGCCATCCAGGATCCCCGAGATTGAATCGGCCATGTCGGCGGCCAGCGGCTCGGTCACCCAGACGCTGGACGGACTCTGATGCAGTTCGTCACCAAGGCCACCAACACCATCAGCGAAGGCGCCACCCGCGTGGTGGAAGCCGTGGGCACGGCCACCACCACGATGCAGACCGAGCTGGCCAGCGGCATCAGCGACGCCAGCACGGCCATCACCACGGTGTCGGGCCAGATCGACGAGCTGGTGACGCAGCTGCAGCAGCTGGCCACGCCCGTGAACCCGCTGACGCTGGTGGCGCCACTGCCGCCCGCGCTGTCCACCATCCAGGCGGACCTGAGCAGCCTGGTGGGCTCGCTGGCCGGCATGGGCACGCGGCTGGCGGCGGCGGGCCAGAACCTGGCCGGCATTGCCGGCGACGTGCAGGGCGTGGTGACCACGGTGCAGGGCGTGCCGCAGCGGCTGGTGGCGATACGCCCCGACGTCACGCCCTTCCCCCCACGGCTGCTGTCGGTGGCCAGTGACGCGCAGGCCCTGGGCCAGCGGTTGCAGGCGTTGCGCGACGTGGCGGCCGCGCGCGCCGAACTGCAAACCGGCACCGCTGCCCTGCAGGCCCAGGTGGACGGCACACAGGAAGACCTGGGCGCGGTGATTGACGGCGTGGTGACGCAGGTGGATGCGATCGCCACCGACGTGAGCGGCTCGGTGGACGCGGTGATCCAGCGCGTGGATGCGGCCGTGGCCGCGCTGGAAGAAGAAATCGACGGCCTGATGACACAGGTGGACGGCTTCAAGGACCGCGCGCATGAAATTGCCCTGCTGGTGGCCGCGCCCGTGGTGGCGGTGGAGGTGGCCATTGACGGCGTGGCCGCGCGCATCGAGGCCGTGGGCCAGGTGATCGACAGCATTCTGGAAACGGTGGACGCGCAGATCAGCCGGCTGGACACCATCGTCACCGCCATCAACAACGTGATCGACGCGGCCGTGCAGGGCGTGGACGACGCCATTGACCTGATGAAGCAGTCGCTGGACGAGGTGATTGCGGAAATCGACCAGATCAAGGCCACACTGCAGGCCCTGCCCGACCGCTTTCAACCCGTGCACGACAAGATCGACGAAGCGCAGGCGCTGATCGAAGACATCAAGGCCCGGGTGGAAGACTTTGTGGAGCGCGCCGACGCCGCGCTGTCGCAGGCCAGCCGCGAACTGGACCAGGCCGACGTGCGCTGCGACAACGCGATAGCGGTATGCACCAAATACATCACCCGCGCGCCGGCGCTGGTGGCGGCACGCGCGCTGTTCATGGGCGTGAAGGCGTCCATCCCCGGCATCCAGGTGACGATTGCGGGCGCGCGCAGCGCGGTGCGCTCGGCGGGCACCACGGCCACCGGCCTGCTGGACCAGGCGCTGGTGATCGTGGGCCAGCTGCGCGAGGCGCTGGAAAAAGTGATTGAACAGGTGCGCCAGGCCATTGCCAAGGTGGTGGCGGTGCTGGACCAGGTGCGCGCCGCGCTGGAGGCCGCGCAGGACCAGATGACGCAAGCCAGCGCCAAGCTGCACGAGGCCGCCGACCAGGTGAAGGCCGTGCCGGTGAAACTGGTGGAACAGGTGCGCACGGCCCGCGACACCTTTGTGCAGCTGGTGCAGCCGCGCGAGAAGGTGGACATCGTGCACGCCCAGGTGCTGGCCATCAAGGGCCGGGCCGTGACGCCCGTGCGCCTGCAGGTGGAAAGCGCCGAAGCCCGCGTGGTGCAGACCATAGAAGACGCGCAGGCAAAAATGCAGGTGCCGGTGGACCAGGTGAAAGACAAGATCGCCCTGCTGCGCAGCAAGATTGCCGAGCTGCAGGCGAAGATCAAGGAGCCCGCGCAGAAGCTCAAGGCCCTGATGGACGACCTGAAAGAAAAGCTCATGGCGCAGGTGGCCACCGCCCGCGCCAAGCTGGACGAGCTGCTGGCGCAGGCGGAAGCGAAGCTGGCGGATGGGGCGGCGCAGGCCAGCGCCAGTGCCGCCGATGCAGCCCAAGCCGCAGGCCCGCTGGCCGAAGCAGTGCAAGACTTTGCCGGCGTGGTGCGCGACATCCAGGCCACCGCGCAGCAGGCGCAGGGCCGCGCCGACGCCCTGGCCAGCCAGCTGCAGGCCCTGCAGGCCGACCTGGACGCCGCGCTGCAAGCCGCCAGCGGCGCCGTGACCGGCGCAGCCGACAGCGCAGCGGCGCTGAAAGAAGACTTTGAATCCGCCGGCCAGGCCGCAGCCGACCGTGCGAACGCCGCGCTGGCCGGCCTCGCGGCCCTTGCCACCGCCCACAGCCCGCTGCAGGACGAGCTGCAAACCGCGCAGGACAGCGCCAATGCCCAGGCTGCGCAAGCCGCCAGCGCAGGCGCGGCCCAGCGCGAACAACTGGCCGAAGCCAACCGCCAGTTCGCGCAATTGCTGCAACAAGCGCAAGACGCCATTGCTCCGCCGGCCGACGAAGCCCAACGCGTGCAGGCCGAAATGGACGAGCAGCTGGCTGCAGTGACCGCAGAAGCCGACGCCCTGCGCGAACAGGTGGTGGCCGCAGAAAAGGAAATGGCCGCCCAAACCGCCAAGGCGCAGGAAGAGGTGACCGCCAAACGCGACGAGGGCCAGGAAGCGATAGAAGCATCGCGCGCCAAGGTAGAGGCGGCGCAGAGCCAGACCAACGCCGCGCGCGCCGATGTGGTCAGCGCCGAATCCATCGTGGCGGCCGAGGTCGTGAAGAACGGCGGGGAGCCGCCGAAGAAGGACGAGGCGAAAGAAGCTGCGAAGGAAGAAGCCAAGGACGCGGCGAAAGAAGCGGGGGCGGAGGCCCCTGCGCCCGCAGCCGCGCCTGGGGCGGCACCTGCACCGGGTGCGACGCCTGCGCCGGGCGCAGCGCCAGGGGCTGCGCCGGCGGCGAGCCCCGCGCCGGCAGGCAGTCCGGCGGAGGCGGCGACGCCCTCCCCGTCGCCGGCTCCTGCACCCGCCCCCGGCGCAGCAGCTGCGCCAGCACCGGCCACTGCACCTGGGCAAGCACCAGCGCCACCCCCGAGTGCGCCGGCACCTGCAGAAGCGGCATCGCCACCCCCTGCAGCGCAACCCGCCGCAGAGCCTGCCAGCGCACCGGCAGCAGACAGCGCGCCAGCCCCCTCAGCGTCTGCGCCGTCGCCTGCACCAGCACCCGCAAGTGCGGACGCAGCCCCGGCTGCGTCACCGCCTCCCGCTGCAACGCCTGCAGCGCCCGCTTCACCCCATGCAGCGCCGACACCCGCCACGACGCCACCGGCAACAGCACCCGCGCCTGCCCCGGTCGGCGCAACGCCGTCCGCATCACCGCCGGCAACACCCGATCCACTGGGTCAGCCCGCGACCGCGCCCGCAGGCACCCCGCCACCCGCAGGGCCAGCCACGCCACCCGGCCCGGCCGCGCCGCCACCGGGCACGCCTGCCCCCTCAGCACCACCCGGTACAGCCCCGACTCCCGCACCGGCGCCCGCGCCCGGCCCAAGTGCACCCGCCGATGCACTGCAAGACGCGCTGGACAAAGCAGGCGCCGACCCCGCCGCGGCATCGCCACTCAAGGACGCTGCAGCCGCGGCCGCCGAAAAGAAGAAGCTGCTGGACATGATTAAGCAGGCGGCGGGCGATGCGCCGAAGGGCTGAGGTCTGACGCTCTTCAGTGCGCCTGGTCTTCTTCTGGATCTTCGTGGAGGATGGTTTCGTAGTCCTGCCCACCATAAAAAACGCCAATGATGGACACCCGGTCTGCATCCACGGCGAAGGCAATCACGGTGCGTTTTTTGTAGTGAGTGATGCGCAAGCCAGACCGCACGTCATCCCGCCTGGTGCCGCGATGGGGGAAAGTCCGCAAGCTCTCACAGCAGCCGATGATGGCTTCCGTGTAGCGCATTGCCCTGTCCGGCGAACTCGCGGCAGAGATGTAGTGGTACAGCGCCACAAGCTGTTCTTCGGCCTCCGGTGAAAAGACGACGCGATGGGTCATCGCGCCTTCACATGCTCGGCCGCAAGTCTCTTTCGCACCTGCTCAGCGGTGACACCGCGCGCGGGGTTGGCCTTCAAGGCGTCAAAAGCCGGCCCGACCTGCTGGTTCAACCAGTTTTCGACCGCTCGATCCCGCGCCCAAAGCGCACGCAGGCCATCGCGAAATACCTCGCTCTCGGTGGCGTACTCGCCGGCAAGGACCTTGGCTTTCACAACATCGGCCATCTCGTTGGGCAACGTGATGCTGAATTGCTGGGTTGTCCGCATGATCTGCCTCCCATCAGGAGTAAATAGGATTCAATCCTACTACACCACAAACGCCCCCAGCGGCCTACGCGGCGTCGCCGGCGCAGGCGTTGCCGTGTAGCCCAGCCTGCAGAACATCTGCACCGTCGGCTCGTCCGCGGTCCTGGGCGCGGGGCGGCCCAGCATCAGCTGGTGGGCGCGGTCGTAGTGCGGCGCCATTTCTGCAAACTCCTGCAGCGCCTGGCTCATGGGGTGCATGCCCACGCCCAGCGCAGTGGCCTGCAGGTGCAGGCGCACATAGGCACGGCCGGCGTTAACCTGGTCGGCGCGGTGGTTGCGGCCGGCCAGCCATACAAAGCCCATGGCGGTGCGGCTGTGGCCTTCAAAGCGGGTCATCATGGTTTTGTACGCCTCGCTGCCTTCGGCGGGCGGGTTCTTGCGGTCAAACATGCCCACCGCGTCCACCGCGCGGATGAAGGGGCTGTTCAGGCTGATGCCGTCGCGGTGCTTCAGTATTTCGCCAGGGCCCACGCGCGTGAGGTGCACGCTTTCCATCACGGTGCGCGGCGTCAGCAGCTCTACTTTGGCCGACTGCCAGCACAGCTCGCGCAGCGGGCCCAGGGCCGCGCCATCCACCGTGCCGCCGGCCGTGATGCCATCGCGGTCGGCGCCGGCCGTCAGCGCGCGCAGGGTGTCCGCCAGGACTGGCCGGGTGGTGTCAAAGTCGCTCTTGGGGGTGTGGCGGTTCAGGATGTGGGCAAACAGCGGATCACGCGCGCCGCCAGGCTGGACGGTGATGCGGGCAATGGGCCGGCGGTCCCACTCCTTCAGGTTGGCGCCCAGCTCGCCTTGCGGCCACAGCGCCACGTTCGCGGCCAGGCCCTGCTCGGCCAGCGCGATCACCAGCAGCTCCAGGAAGGCGCCATGGCCGATCAATATCTGGCGGCCATACGGGTCGGTGTGCGGCAGCACGCGCTCGCGGTCGGTGTACAGCGTGATGACGCCGGGCTCGCGCAGGTCCACCAGCCAGGGCTGCAGGTTGTGCGGGTTGGGCGCGGTGATGGCATAGGCCACGGCGCGCTTGCGCGGGTCCGTTTCCGCGCCTGGGCCGTTCCAGGCCTCCACGGCGGCGGCCGGGTAGGCGCTGCTGATCGAACAGCCGGCGATGGGAGCGGCGGCAGCGGCGGCAATCACGCCACCACCGGCCAGGCGGATGAAGTTGCGACGGTCCATGGGGTTCTCCTTGAAGGGGTTTGGAAGGGAATGGGTCAGGCGGCCGCGACCGGGGTGGTCGTGGTCGGGCGCGCCAGCAGGCCCAGGTCGTGCAGCGACTGGCGCACCGCGTCGTCAAACGGCGTGCGCGGCTCGTCGCCGATCAGCGCGCACAGCTTCTGGTTGTGCAGCTGGTGCGGCGTGCGCCACAGGTAGCGCATCTCGGCCAGCGCGGCCAGGGTGGGCACCACCAGGCCCGCCACGCGCAGCAGCGGCCAGGGCATGCGGCTCACGCGCAGTGCGCCCCCGGCGCCACGGGCGCCACGGGCGCCACGTGCGCCGTCTCCGCGTGCTGGCGGCAACCAGCCCTGCTCCCAGGCCACGCTGGTCAGCGCCTCCACCCACTGCTGGCCCGTCACGGTGTGGCCGGCAAAGTGCAGCTGTGCAAAGGCATCCAGCCGGCTGCGCTGCTGCGCCACCTTCACAAAGCTGCGTGCCAGGTCAGGCAGGTAGGCCCAGGGCGTGGCCACGTCCAGCGGGCCGGGCCAGGTCACGCGGCCGCGCGCCAGGTCCCTGGCCACGGCCTGGTCCAGCCAGGCTCCGGTGCCGCTGCCAAAGAAGTCGCCCGCGCGGATGACCACGGCACGCAAGCTGCCGTCTTGCGTGGCGGCCTGCAGCCGCTGCTCCATGGCAATGCGGATGCGGCCCTTGACGCCGGTGGCCGCCTGCGCCGCGCCCTCGCGCAGCAGCGCAGGCATGGCTTCGCCAAAGTTGTACACATTGCCCGGCATCATCAGCGTGGCGCCCAGCACCTGGCTGATGCGGATGGCGGATTCCAGCAGGGCCGGCGCTTCGGCGCGCCAGGCCTTGTGGGTGTACACGGGGTTCAGGCTGTTCACCACCACGGCGGCTCCCCGCGCGGCGTTGGCCAATGCCAACGTGTCTGACGGCTCCAGCGCCAGCCAGTGCACGCCCGCAATGGCCGGGCCCTGCGCGCCGGGGCGCACCTGGCCCAGCACCTGCCAGCCCGCGCGGGCAAAGGCACGGGCGGCGGCCTGGCCGAAGCGGCCGCGGGCGCCAAGAATAAGAACGGTGGAAGTGGTGGTCATGACGGGGTTCCAGATGGGGTAGCGATGAGGGTGATTGTGGAAACTGCAGCCTCACTACACAATTGCCTATCGGTCCATACCTGAATTTCAAAAATGAATAACAGCTTTGACTGGACGCTGGTGCGTTCCTTCCTGGCCGCGCTGGAGCAGGGCAGCCTGCTGGGCGCAGCCAAGGTCATCAAGGCCAGCCAGCCCACCATTGGCCGCCACATTGCCGAGCTGGAAAGCCAGCTGGGCGTGGTGCTGTTCGAGCGCACCGGGCGCGGCCTGCTGCCCACCGACACGGCGCTGCGCCTGGCCGATGCGGCCCGCGCCATGGAGGCCGGCGCGCACCAGCTGGCGCGCAGCGTGTCGGGCGCGGACGGCGCCGTCTCCGGCACGGTACGCATCACGGCCAGCCAGCCCGTGGCCTGCTACCTGCTGCCACCCCTGTTGGCGCAGATGCGGCTGGCCCTGCCGGACGTTCAGGTGGAGCTGGTGGCCAGCAACGCCGTCAGCAACCTGCTGCGGCGCGAGGCCGACATTGCCGTGCGCATGGTGCAGCCCGACCAGGCCACGCTGGTAGCCAAACGCGTGGGCAAGGTATCGCTGAGCGCCTGCGCGCACCAGGACTACCTGCGCCGCCGCGGCCTGCCGCGCCAGCCCACCGACCTGCTCTCGCACGAGCTGGTGGGCGCCGACCGCAATGAGGACATCCTCAAGGGCTTTGCGGCCATGGGCTACCCGGTGACGCGTGAGCATTTCGCGTTTCGCACCGACGACCTGATCGCGTCCTGGCAGGCCGTGCGCAACGGCCTGGGCGTGGGCTTCATGGCCGACTATTTGATCCGCACCGACAACGCCATCGTGCCGCTGCTGCCCATGCTCAGGATCCCGCCGCTGCCCATGTGGCTCACGGTGCACCGCGAGATCCGCACCAGCCGGCGCATCCGGGCGGTGTACGATTTCCTCGCGCAAGCCATACCCAAGGCACTTTGAAAGGCCCCCATGCACCCGAACGCAGACACCATCAGCAAGTTCTACGCGGCCTTTGCGCGGCTGGACCCCGACACCATGGCCCAGTGCTACGCGAGCGACGTGGCGTTTGACGACGAGGTTTTCTCGCTGCGCGGCAAGGAGGCCACCATGGGCATGTGGCGCATGCTGTGCGAGGCCACGCGCGCCAAGGGGCTGCCCGACTGGAAGCTGGAGTACAGCGGCATCGAGGCCGACGCCACCGCGGGCCGCGCCCACTGGGACGCGCACTACCGCTTCAGCGCCACGGGGCGGCTGGTGCTCAACCGCATCGACGCCACGTTCACCTTCAACCCTCAGGGGCTGATTGCCACGCACCGCGACCGCTTTGACTTCTGGGCCTGGTCACGCCAGGCGCTGGGCACGCCGGGCCTGCTGCTGGGCTGGACGCCGCTGCTGCGCAACAAGGTGCGCGCCACCGCCACGGCCAACCTGGCGAAGTTCAACGCAGGCCGGGGGCGGTGATGGCGTGGTTTGACGGCTTTGAGTCGCGCAGTTTCGCGCTGAGGGAGTCCACGGCGTTTGCCCGCTTTGGCGGCGACCGCGGCAAGCCCGCGCTGGCGCTGTTGCATGGCTTTCCGCAGACGCACGTACTGTGGCACCGCGTGGCGCAGGCATTGAAGGAAGACTTTTTCATCGTCATGCCCGACCTGCGCGGCTACGGCGATTCATCCCACGCGCCAGGCCTGCCCGATCACAGCAACTACAGCAAGCGCGCCATGGCGCAGGACGCGGTGGATGTGATGACGGCCCTGGGCATTGACAGCTTTTATCTGTGCGGCCACGACCGTGGCGGCCGGGTGGCGCACCGGCTGGCCCTGGACCATGCGGCGCGCGTGAAGAAGCTGTGCGTGATCGACATTGCGCCCACACTGGACATGTACAACGCGACCAACCTCCAGTTCGCGACCTACTATTACCACTGGTTCCACCTAATCCAGCCATCGCCCTTGCCCGAGACAATGATTGCCGGCAACGCGCGCGCCTACCTGCACGCCAAACTGGGTGGCTGGGGCAGCGCGGGCCTGAACTACATCGAGCCGCAGGCGCTGGCCGAGTACGAGCGGTGCTTTTGCCGCGACGAAGCCATCCACACCGCCTGCGAAGACTACCGCGCCAGCGCCGGCATCGACCTTCAGCATGACCGCGAAGGCCGCGCCCGCGCCGACAAGGTAGCCTGCGACATCCACGTGCTGTGGGGCGAGCGAGGCGTTGTCAGCAAGCTGTTCAAGCCGCTGGAGCTGTGGCAGGCGCAATGCGCGGGCCACGTCACGGGTCAGGCCGTGCCCGCCGGGCATTTCATCCCTGAAGAGCTGCACGCGCAGACGGCGCAGGCGTTGGCCGGGTTCTTCCGGTAGGGCGCCATGCTCAATCAGCTCAACAACCACTACCCCGTGCGCTACACCGTCCTGGGGTTGTGCGCCTTTGCCCTGCTGCTGAGCCTGTTCAGCCTTGTCGCTTTTGGCGTAGGCTGGATCGCGCTGATGTGCTTTGCCGGGCTGCTGGCCTTGGGCGTGTACGACCTGCGCCAGTCGCGCCACTCCATCCTGCGCAACTACCCGGTCATCGGCCACCTGCGCTTTGCGCTGGAATACATCCGCCCCGAGATGCGGCAGTACTTCATTGAAAGCGACCGCGAGGCCGCGCCGTTTTCACGCGCGCAGCGCTCGCTGGTGTACCAGCGATCCAAGGGCGAGCCCGACAACCGCCCCTTTGGCACGCAGCTGGACGTGGGCGCGCAGGGCTATGAATGGGTCAACCATTCCATGCAACCCACGCGGCTGGCGTCGCACGACTTTCGCGTGACCATTGGCGCGGGCCGCGCACAGCCGTACAGCTGCAGCGTGTTCAATATCTCGGCCATGAGCTTTGGCGCGCTGTCGGCCAACGCCATCCTGGCACTGAACGCGGGCGCGAAACGCGGCGGCTTTGTGCACGACACGGGCGAAGGCTCGATTTCGCAGCACCACCGGGTGCATGGCGGCGACCTGATCTGGGAAATTGGTTCGGGCTACTTTGGCTGCCGCAATGACGACGGCAGCTTCAGCGAGGAACGCTTTGCCGCCAGTGCCACTGACCCGCAGGTCAAGATGATCGAGCTCAAGCTCAGCCAGGGCGCCAAGCCGGGGCACGGCGGCATCCTGCCCGGCTCCAAGGTCACGCCCGAGATCGCGCTGGCGCGCGGCGTGCCGGTGGGGGTGGATTGCGTGTCGCCGTCATCGCACAGCGCATTCAGTACGCCGCTGGAAATGATGCATTTCATCGAACGGCTGCGCGCCCTGAGCGGCGGCAAGCCCACGGGCTTCAAGCTGTGCATCGGCCACCCGTGGGAATGGTTTGGCATCGTCAAGGCCATGCAGCAGACCGGCATCACGCCCGACTTCATCGTGGTGGACGGGGCCGAGGGCGGCACGGGCGCCGCGCCACTGGAGTTCAGCGACCATGTGGGCGCGCCGCTGCAGGAGGGACTGCTGCTGGTGCACAACACGCTCAAGGGCGTGGGCCTGCGCGAGCAGGTCAAGCTGGGCTGCGCGGGCAAGGTGATCACGGCGTTTGACATCGCCCGCATGATGGCGCTGGGCGCTGACTGGTCCAACGCGGGGCGCGGCTTCATGTTCGCGCTGGGCTGCATCCAGGCCCAGGCCTGCCACACCGGCCACTGTCCCACGGGCGTCACTACACAGGATCCGTTGCGCCAGCAGGCGCTGGTGGTGCCCGACAAGGCCGAGCGCGTGTACCAGTACCACCGCAACACCCTGCATGCGCTGAAAGAGCTGGTGCAGGCCGCCGGCCTGAGCCACCCCAACGACATCACGGCCCACCACATCGTGCGCCGCCTGGACGACACCGAGGTGCGCCTGCTGGCCAATCTGCTGCCGCAGGTGCAGCC
Organism: Ramlibacter sp.; assembly: GCA_050247515.1. Lineage (GTDB taxonomy): Bacteria > Pseudomonadota > Gammaproteobacteria > Burkholderiales > Burkholderiaceae_C > RAM1. The sequence continues at coordinate 131,199 of JBFWUB010000006.1, forward strand.
CGGCGCGCTGCTGGACCGCGACATCAGCAGCCTGCACAACGTGTTCAAGCTCTACTGGCCCAAGGCGCGGGCCGACAGCTTCAAGCTGGTGATGTAGCAGGCGGTGCGAGCGTGGTGCGCGCTGCGGCGCCGCGCGCCTGCAGCCGTCGGGCCATGCTGAGCACGGCGGCATCCTTGCTCAGCAACAGCGCGCCGCGGGCCACGGCCAGGTCAATGAACTTCTGGTCGTCGGGGTCCTTGCAGGTGATGTCGGCCTTGGGGGCAACTTCGACGATCCGCGCATGCCGGTCAAAGGCTGCAAGAACCTGCGCGGCATCCAGCTGGTAAAACGCCAGGCGCGGGATGATTTTGGGATAGGCCAGTACGCGTTGCAGCTCGTCGCGCATGGATTGCGTGGCGATCCATTGCAAGGTCCCGGCCGTCAAGCCGTCACGAATCGGCAGGGTCGCCACATCGCTGAACACAAACGCGTCCAGCACGATGTTCGTGTCAAGAATGATTTTCAACGGGGGCTGGTTTGTCACGGGCCGATCCCTTGATCATGTCAAAGCGGAACAGCCGGCATTCGATGGGGCCGTTCCACATCGGCACGCGGCGCGATTCCTTCAGCCGCATTTTGGACGGCAGCTTGAGGTCGGGCGTCAGCAGCCAGGCCGTCCAGCCGGCGTAGTTTTTCTTCCAGTGCGTGGCCAGCTGGCTGAAGAATTCGCCGCCGTCCTCGGTCTGCGCGCTTTCGCGCGCGCCGAAGCGGCCCTGGCTTTGCGCGCCAGCCACACCGGCAGCCTCAATGCGCTCTCCATACGGCGGGTTCAGCAGTATCACGCCCGGTGTGTCAGACGGCGGCATGCGCTGCAGCGCGTCGCCGCCGCGCAGCTGCACCACCTCATCCACGCCTGCGCGCTGCGCGTTGCGCTGGGCAAAGTCCACCATGCGAAAGGCCACGTCGCTGCCAAACACCGGTGCAGTGGGCGCATGCTGCGCGGCCTGGGCCTCGCCCTTCAGGGCGTCCCACACATGACCCTGGAACGGCAGCATTTTTTCAAACGCAAAGCGGCGCAGCGAGCCCGGCGCAATGTTGCAGGCGATCTGCGCGGCCTCAATGGCAATGGTGCCGCTGCCGCAGCAAGGGTCGTACAGCGGCACGCCGTCGGCGCATTGTTCGTGCCAGCCGCTGGCGGCGATCATGGCCGCGGCCAGGGTTTCCTTCAGCGGGGCGTCGCCCTTGTCTTCGCGCCAGCCGCGCTTGAACAGCGGCTCGCCCGAGGTGTCGATGTACAGCGTGGCCTCATCGGTCGTCAGGTGCACATGGATGCGCACGTCAGGCCAGCGCGTTTCCACATTGGGGCGCTCGCCGCCCTTGTGGCGAAAGCGGTCAGCCACCGCGTCCTTGACCTTGAGCGCGGCGAAGTTCAGGCTTTTCAGCGGGCTGTGCTGGGCCGTCACTTCAATCTTGAAGGTCTGGCGCGTGGTGAACCAGATTTCCCACGCGACGGCGCTGGCAGCTTCGTATAAATCGTTTTCGCTGCGGTACGGCGTGTGCGACAGCTGCACCAGCACGCGCTGCGCAAGCCGGCTGTGCAGGTTCAGCCGCAGGGCGTCGCGCCACGACGAGCGCAGCAGCACACCGCCACGCCCGGTCAGCAGGTCGTTGCCCGCCAGGCCGGTGATGCCATGCACTTCGTCGGCCAGCAGGCCTTCAACGCCGGCAGCGCAGGGCAAAAAGAGCTGGAGCTGGTTCATGGCACCTTCAACGGCGGGCCAGCAGCGCCGGCAGCTCAGGCACCAGCGCCTCAGGCGCGGCCTGGCGCGCGCCTTCCAGCGTGCCCAGCACGGCGGCGGCAATCGCCCGCGCCGAATCGGCGTCACCCGCCATGGTGTTGTAGTAGCCCAGGTCCTTGCAGGCATTGGCCAGCGAGAAGCGCAGGCTGGACGTGTCGCCCGAAAGCAGGTAGGGGCGCAGGCGCTCCAGCGCCACGCCGCCGCCGCCACCCTTGGCCAGGATGTCCACAAAGGCCTCGGGCGGCACGCCGTGCTGGGCCGCGCAGGCGGCAGCCTCGGCAATCAGCGCCACCGTGCCCAGCGACACAAAGTTGTGCAGCAGCTTCATGCTGTGGCCCGCGCCGATGGGGCCCGCATGGAAGATGTTTTCGGCAAAGCACTGCAGCACGGGGCGGCATTCATCCAGCAGCGCCGCGTCGCCGCCCACCAGCAGGTTCAGGCGGCCCTCGGCGGCTTCCTTGGGCGTACGCGTCATGGGCGTGTCCAGAAAGCGGCCGCCGGCTTGCGCCACCGCTTGCGCCATGCGCACGGTGGACGACGGCAGCGCGGTGGAGCAGTCCATCACCACCGTACCGGGGCGCAGGCCGGCCAGCACACCGCCGTCACCGGTCAGCACGGCTTCGACCTGCGGCGAGCCGGTCAGCACCAGGATCACCACGTCCGCCTGCGCGGCCACGTCGGCGGCGCGTGCAACGCTGCTGGCGCCGGCGGCCTTGAGTGCGTCCAGCGGCTGGTTGCCGGGGTGCTCCAGCACCGTCAGCGCATGGCCGTGCTTGAGGATGTTGGTCGCAATGCCGTGGCCCATCATGCCGATGCCCACCATGCCGATGTTCTTTTTCATGTCCGGTGTCTCCATGTGATCGTTCTACAGTGCCTTGCGCAGGTTGGCCGGCGCGATGCGCAGTGCCTCGCGGTACTTGGCCACGGTGCGGCGCGCGCATTCAATGCCCTGCTCCTTGAGCATTTCGGATATCTGGTTGTCGCTCAGGGGCTTTTTGGGGCTTTCGCTGGACACAAACTGCCTGATCAGCGCGCGCACCGCCGTGCTGGACGCGTTGCCGCCCGTCTCGGTGCCCAGCGCCGAGCCAAAAAAGTATTTCAGCTCGAACGTGCCATACGGCGTGGCCATGTACTTGGCGGTGGTCACGCGGCTGATGGTGGATTCGTGCAGGCCCAGTTCGTCGGCGATTTCGCGCAGCACCAGCGGGCGCATGGCCAGCTCGCCGTGCACAAAGAAGTTTTTCTGCCGCTCCACGATCGCGTTGCTCACACGCAGGATGGTGTCAAAGCGCTGCTGGATGTTCTTGATGAACCAGCGAGCTTCCTGCAGCCGTTGCTGCAGCGCCTGGTGGCCTTCGCCCTTGTGGGCCTTGAGCGCGCCGGCATAGATGTCGTGCACGCGCAGGCGTGGCATGACGTCGCTGTTGAGCTGCACGCGGAATTTCGGCTGCGCCGCGCGCCCGATGCGCGTGACGATCACGTCGGGCACGACGATGTTGCGCTCCACATCCACAAAGCGCCGGCCCGGCTTGGGCTCCAGCCGCGTGATGAGCGCGATGGCGGCCTTGACGTCGGCCTCGCTGTCGCCACAGGCCTGCGCCAGGCGCTTCACGTCGCGCCGCGCCAGCAGTTCCATGGGCTGGGCACACAGGCGCAGCGCCGTCGCGCAAGCGGGGGGCGCATCCCCGCCGTCGTGCAGGGCGCGCAGCTGCAGTGTCAGGCATTCGCCCAGCGTGCGCGCGCCCACGCCGGCGGGCTCCAGGTGGTGCAGCAGGCGCAGTGCCACGGTGAAGCGGTGCACCAGTTCGTCCAGCTGCTCTTCGTCGCGGCCGGCCAGACCGATGGCCAGCTCTTCAAGCGAGTCTTCCAGGTAGCCGTCGTCGTTGAGCGACTCGATCAGGAAGCGCAAGGCGGCGCTGTCCTCGGCCGACAGCCGAAGCGCCAGCGCCTGGCGGTGCAGGTGCTGCTGCAGCGGCTCCTGGCCACGGGCCAGCTCGGTCGCGTCCATTTCGCCGTCGTCACCCAGGTTGTTCTTGCGCGCGGGCGCGTCCCCGCCCCATTCGCCGTCGTCGGGAACCATCTCGGTCGTGCCATCGCCGTCCCAGGTGGGCTCGTCGGCTTCAGCGGTCGCGGGCGCATCCGCGTCCGTGGCGGTGGTGGTGCTTTCGGCCGGTGCCGGCGCGGCCATGGGCTCGGCCACGAACTCGGCTTCCCGGTCGTCGTCGCGCACCGGTGCGTCCGCCTGCGCCAGGCCGAATTCCTCGCGCGGAGCTTCGTCGGTGTTGAGCTCCAGGAACGGGTTGTCGTCCAGCATCTGTTCGACTTCCTGGCTCAACTCCAGCGTGGACAGCTGCAGCAGGCGGATGGACTGCTGCAGCTGCGGCGTGAGCGCCAGATGCTGTGAAACGCGAAGGGAAAGGCCCTGCTTCATGCGGCAAGGTCCTTACATGCGGAAATGTTCACCGAGGTACACGCGTCGTACGTCGGCGTTGTTCACGATCTCCGATGGCGTGCCCTGGGCCAGCACATGGCCGTCGCTGATGATGTAGGCATGGTCGCAGATGCCCAGTGTTTCGCGCACGTTGTGGTCGGTGATCAGCACACCGATGCCGCGCGATTTCAGGAAACTGATGATGCGCTGGATTTCGATCACGGCAATCGGATCAATACCGGCAAACGGCTCGTCCAGCAGGATGAAGCGCGGCTGCGTGGCCAGCGCCCGGGCGATCTCCACGCGCCGGCGCTCGCCGCCCGACAGCGCCACCGACGGCGAGCCGCGCAGGTGCTCCACCCGCAGGTCCTGCAGCAGCGTGGTCAGGCGCTGATTGATTTCGGCCTTGCCCAGCGGGCGACCCTTGTCGTCGCGCTGCAGTTCCAGCACGGCGCGGACGTTTTCCTCGACATTGAGCTTGCGGAAGATGGACGCTTCCTGCGGCAGGTAGCTCAGGCCCAGGCGCGAACGGCGGTGAATGGGCATGTGCTCCACCGGCTGGCCGTCGATGGCGATCTCGCCCGCATCGGCGCGCACCAGGCCCACGATCATGTAAAACGATGTGGTCTTGCCCGCCCCGTTGGGGCCCAGCAGGCCCACGACCTCGCCCTTTTGCACGGCCAGCGACACGTCCTTGACGACCTTGCGGCTGCCGTAGGACTTCTGCAGGTGCCGGGCTTCCAGCCGGCTGACCGCGCCACCCTCGGCGGCCACGGCGGTATCAGCCACCGGCACCACAACCGTCACTTGCGCTCCCCGCCGATGGTGGTGCTCTGGCGCAGCTGCGCCGGGGCACCAGGGGCCGCAGCGGCGGGCGCCGACGCCGCGCCACGCGGCGTGAGAATGGCGCGCACGCGCCCACCGGTACCAGCCTGCTGGCCCGGCGTGGTGACGCTGCCATCCACGGTGAAAACGTCAGTGGTGTTGTCGTACACGATCAGGCTGCCGGTCATCTCGTCGGCCACCGTGGCGCCACGCAGGCGGCGCAGCTCGGCGTTGCCGATGAAGCGTACGCGGTCGGCACGGCCGTCGTATTCAATGCTGGTGGCCTCGCCCTCGATGTATTCGTCCAGGCCCTCGCGCTTCTGGCGGTAGTAGGCCAGCTTGCCGGGCTCGGCCGTCACGGTGCCGAACTGGTAGCCCTCGGCGTCCTGGCGCACATCCACCCGCGCGCCGCGGATCACGATGGTGCCCTTGGTCATGACGACCCGCCCCGTGAAGATGCTGGTCTGCCGCAGGTCGTCGTAACGCAATGCGTCGGCCTCGATGTTCATGGGCTTGTTGCGGTCGGCCCGTTCGGCCAGCGCCGCGCCCCCGGACAGTGCACAGGCGGCTGCGATCAAAAGGGGGGCGTAGGAAAGTTTCATATCGGCACGAATCTTGCTGGCCATTGTAGCGGCCGCTTTTGACCGCTCAAGTGAAACAGCCCGCTTGCGCGGGCTATTTTCATGACGGCAGGCTGTCGGCCTGCCAAGGGGGATGCTGGATCAGCGGCTCTTGCGGGCTTCGGCCACCAGGTAGTCAGTGACCTGCAGGGCGCGGTCCATGTTGCCGGCCAGCGTGCCGTCGGTGTACCAGCGCCCGGAAATGCCCAGGGCCGGCACGCCCTGCACCTTGAAGGCGTCCTGCAGCTGGGTGGCGCGGCGGGCCTTGGTGGACACCGAGAACGAGTTGTACAGCTCGGCGAATTTGGCCTTGTCCACGCCCTGCTTTTCCACCCAGGCGGAAATCGTGTCTTCCTTGTCCAGCGGCAGCTTGTCCACATGGATCGCGTTGAACACCTTGCGATGGACTTCCTCCAGCTTGCCCATGGCTTCCAGCGTGTAGAACAGGCGCTGCTGTGGCACGAAGCTGTCGCGAAAGGCGACCGGCACGCGCTTGACCACCACGTCGGCGGGGTTCTTCTTGATCCACGCCTCCAGCTTGGGCTCGAAGGCATTGCAGTGCGGGCAGGCGTACCAGAAGAACTCGATCACCTCGACCTTGCCGGCCGGCGCCTCCACGGGCACGCGCTTGTCCAGCGCGAGGTAGTCGGCACCTTCCTCGGGCTTCTTCTGCGCATGGGCCGGCAGGGCCAGGCCGGTTGCAGCCAGCGCAGCTGCGGTGCCGAGGGAAAATTCGCGTCGCTTCATGTCAATTCACTCCTTGAATCCGTTCTGAGCCCGCCTCCGCGGGAAAGTTCAGCCCCCGGGGGCCGTGTTCAACGCTGCTGGCGCACCAGTGCCGCCTCAACGCCACCGGCCTCCAGCCGCTCTTTCTGCCTGTCGGCTTCTTCCTTGCGCTCGAACGGGCCGATGCGCACGCGGTACACCGTGCGGCCGGACTGTTCACGCTCGGTGACCTTGGCCTCCAGCCCGATCAGCGACAGCTTGGCGCGCTGGGCCTCGGCATCCTCGGGCGTGCGAAAGGCACCGGCCTGGATGAAGTACAGGAACGGGTCGGCGCCCGCCGCTGCTGGCGTGGGCGCGCCCGCGGCCTTGGCGCGCGCCAGGTCGCCCAACGGGTCGCCGCCCGTGACGGCAGGCTTGTTCTCGGCCGCCTTGGGCACGCTGGCTGCGCCCCTGGGGGCTGACGCCGCGGCCACCGGCGGCGTGGTGACCGCGCCAGACGCGGCCGGCGCCGGGCGCACCGGGTTCTTGCCGTACAGCGGGGCGTTGGGGTCCCAGTCCTTGTTTTTGCGCGCTTCGGCGGCGTCCTGGTCGGCGGTGCGGTTTTGCCCCTTGTTCATGAAGGGGACCGGCACCTTGGTCACATAGACCGCCACGGCCAGCGCCGCCGCCAGGCCGATCACCACGCCAATGATCAGGCCCAGGACGAGGTTGCCGCGTTGTAACTTCATGGTTGCCATGCTCACATCTTCTGCGGTGCGCTGACGCCGAGCACCTGCAGGCCATTGTGCAACACCTGCGCGGTGGCCGCGACCAGCGCCAGGCGGGCTTTTTTCACGGCTTCGTCGTCGGCCAGGATGCGCTCGGCGCCGTAGTAGCTGTGGTACGCCGCCGCCAGCTCGCGCAGGTAAAACGTCACGTCATGCGGTGCAAAGTCGGCCGCGGCGGCGGCCAGCATGTCGGGGTATTTGGCCAGCAGCAGCATCACCGCCAGCGCCTGCGGGCTTTGCAGCGAGGCCAGGTCGGCGTCTTTCAGCGTGGCTACATCGCCACCCCACGCCGCCAGCACCGAGCAGATGCGCGCATGCGCGTACTGCACGTAGTACACCGGGTTGTCGTTGTTCTGCGCCACGGCCAGGTCCACGTCGAACGTGTACTCGGTGTCGGGCTTGCGGCTGAGCAGGAAAAAGCGCACCGCGTCCTTGCTGGTCCAGTCGATCAGGTCGCGCAGCGTGACGTAGCTGCCGGCGCGCTTGCTGATCTTGACCTCTTCGCCGCCCTTCATCACGCGCACCATGGTGTGCAGCACGTAGTCGGGGTAGCCGGCCGGTATGCCCACGTTGGCGGCCTGCAGGCCGGCGCGCACGCGGGCGATCGTGCCATGGTGGTCCGTGCCCTGGATGTTCACCACCTTGGCAAAGCCGCGCTCCCACTTGGTGATGTGGTAGGCCACGTCGGGCACGAAATAGGTGTACGTGCCGTCGGACTTGCGCATCACGCGGTCCTTGTCGTCGCCGTAGTCGGTGGATTTCAGCCACAGCGCACCGTCCTGTTCATACGTCTTGCCGGCCGCCTGCAGCCGACTGACGGCGTCATCCACCTTGCCGCTGGTGTACAGGCTCGACTCAAGGTAGTAATTGTCAAACTTCACCTGGAAGGCCTTCAGGTCCAGGTCCTGCTCGTGGCGCAGGTGGGCCACGGCAAACTGCCGAATGCCGTCCAGGTCGTTCACGTCGCCGCTGGCGGTGAATTCGCGGTCGTCGGCATGCACCGTCTTTCTGGCCAGGAAATCGTTGGCGATGTCCTGGATGTATTCGCCGTTGTAGGCAGCCTCGGGCCATTCCTTGTCACCCGGTTTGAACCCTTTGGCGCGCAGCTGGGTGGACGTGGCCAGCGTGGCGATCTGCACGCCGGCGTCGTTGTAATAGAACTCGCGCGTCACGTCCCAGCCCTGCGTGGCGTACAGATTGCACACCGCGTCGCCCAGCGCCGCCTGGCGGCCGTGGCCCACGTGCAGCGGGCCGGTCGGGTTGGCCGAGACAAATTCGACCATGAGCTTCTTGCCGTTGGGCGGCTGCATGCCAAAGCGCTCGCCGCCGTTGAGCACCTCGTGGATTACCTGCTGTTTGGCTTCGGCCTTGAGCCTGATGTTGATGAAGCCCGGGCCGGCGATGTCGATGGCCTCGACCCAGCGCTGGTAGGGCGCGGTGGCCAGCAGCGCGGTGCGCAGGTTTTCAGCCACCTGGCGCGGGTTGAGCTTGAGCGGCTTGGCCAGCTGCATGGCGGCGGTACAGGCGAAGTCGCCATGCGCGGCCACCTTGGGCGATTCAAATGCAGCGCGCGCGCCGGAGCCGGGCGACAACTGTTCCAGCCCGGCAACGAGGCTGCCAAGCAATTCCTGTTTGACGGAGAGCATCGGCGGATTTTACGGGGCGCTGGTCATCCGCCTTGCCGGGCCTCACGTTATGTGCTGGAATCCCGACGGGATTCACATATTCAACCCCAACACCTCTGCAGGAGACCCCATGAAGATGCTTTCCCTGATGGCCCTCGGCCTGTGCCTGTCCATGGGCGTGGCCCATGCCGCCGACGAGAAAAAACCCACGGCCCAGCAAAACAAGATGACCATGTGCAACAAGGATGCCGGCGACAAGAAGGGCGACGAGCGCAAGAAGTTCATGAGCGAGTGCCTGAGCGCCAAGCCTGCCGCCCCGATGACGCAGCAAGACAGGATGAAGGCCTGCAACGCCGATGAAAAGGCCAAGACGCTCAAGGGCGACGAGCGCAAGAAGTTCATGAGCGAGTGCCTGAGCAAGAAAGCCTGAGCGGCCCACACACCGTCAAAAGGCCCGCGACAGCGGGCCTTTTGTCTTGCGGCTCATCCCCTGGGCCGGCCGTTGTCGATCCAGGCCTGTGTCTTGCCGAACGGAAGCCGGTACCGCGCACAGTTGTAGGGGTGCAGGTGTTGCAATTCGGCGTCAAGGATGGCATCAAAGGCGGCCCGGTCGGCCTGCGGCACACCCAGCGCATCCACGGCCTTGCCCACGGCCTGCCCGTAGTGGACGACCTGGCGGATGGCTTCGCCCAGTTGCTCGCGGTAGCGCGCGCGCACAGGGTCCGGGCCACCGAGGGACTCAACGATCGCGTTGTATTTCTGGATGGAGCGGCGATAGGTCCATTCAAACAGTTCCACCGCCAGCGATACATCGCAGCGCTCGTAGACGCCCAGCATGGCCAGCGCGTAATCCTGAGGCTCCACATCCAGGAACGACAGCGGCGCGCAGTTGGACAGCATCAGCGGCATGTTGGCGGCCAGGCGGCTGGTGCGCTTGTTGCCGTCCGCAAAAGGCTGCAGGTAGGCCAGGTTGACCCACAGGAAAAACGCCGCCTCCACCGCGTTGTGCACCTGGCGGGCCTTGTCGATCACGGCGCCCAGCATCTCTTCAAGCAGCGTGGGCACCTGCAGGGGCAGGTACACCGAACCCTGGATATTGACGATGCGGGCGCGAATGGCGCCCAGGTCCGCCGGGTCGGGCAGCAGGTCGTGCATCAGCACGGCCTGCAGGTTGCGCACCACCGGCACCGTCACGCCCTCGGTGGGCACCGCGTCCACCATGAACTCGATGGCTTCCTTGTGGTTGAGCAGCATGGTGGCGTCGCGGTCGTCACCGGGCGAGCGGCCGCGCTCGAACAGCTCGCGCGTGTCCGGCAGGCTTTTGCGGTTGCCTTCCAGCCGCGATGATGACCAGGACAGGTCAATCAGCAGTTGCTCCAGCACCTTGCGCGCATAGGTGCCGGCCGGTTGTTGCTCCCCGGATCGGCCGGCCTCCAGCAGCCGGGCAGCCAGACCGCCCGGCAGCAGACTGCTGGTATTGGGCAGGTAGCCGTGCACGAAATCACGCTTGTAAGACACCGGCGAGCGCGTGCCCAGCGGCGCGCGAAGCGCCGCCACCAGCGACAAGGCGTCGCGGCTCCAGGGGAACGCCGGCCCCGCTGCGACGGGTGCAGGCGCCGGCTCCCGCGCCTGCACGACGAAGGCGCCGGGGGGCTCGCGCAGTGCGGCCTCATAGGCAACGGCGCGGCCCGCGCCGCTTCGTTTCAGCAGAGCCTGCGCGACCAGCCGGCTCAGTGCCCGGTTGACCGTGGCGCGTGGTTCGCCCAGTTGCCTCTGGATAGCCCCAGCCGCCATTGCACCTGCCTGGGCGCGGACGATATCCAGCACGGCGCTATCGAGGTCACGGGTGGATCGGGACATTTCTTATCAAATGAGTAGATTAAAAAATTCTACTCAAAATGATGTGAATTGATTGGATTTTGATTAGATTTTCCAGCCGCGCGCCAGAAACACCGCCGCCAGCGGAATAAACGGAAGGATGTGCGCCTGAACCATGATGAGCCTGCGGGTCTGGCGCACCGCATCCGGCCCGGGCAGCGCACCGCTGGCATGCAACACCCGCTGCCAGCGAATGAAAGTCAGCGTGGGCTTGATCGACAGCAGGCCGACCACCACGAACAGGCCGAACTTCACATACAGCAGCGGGTTGCTGCCATACCACTCACCCCCCTTGGCGCCCATGAACACGCGCATCAAGCCCGTGGCCAGCACGGCAACAGACGCAATACCGTAAATCCTGTCGATTTTTGCCAGCCGCTGCACCACTGCGGCGTTGAGCCATTCGGTGCGGCACAGCGCGGCCTCGCTCGCCAGGAACACCACCATTGTCAAAATGGCCAGCAGGTGCGCGTAGGCCAGCAGCGCTTCCAGCGTCATGGGGCCACCTTCCAGAAATCTGTCTGGCTGTAGCTGTGCTTCAGGAAGTCGATCCACAGCCGCACGCGCAGCGGAAGGTGCTTGCGCTGCGGAAACACGGCGTAAATGCCATTGGGCGGGGCGGCATATTCCTCGAGCACTGCGACCAGGCGGCCGGCGGCGATGTCGCTTTCCACCTCCCAGGTGCTGCGCCAGGCAATGCCGTAGCCCGCCAGGCACCAGCTATGCAGGACCTGGCCGTCCGAGCAATCGAGCGGACCGGCGGGTTTGAGGTGAACGACTTCATGGTCGTCGCCCTTGGCGACGCGAAACGCCCAGCCACGCGTTTGCGACGCATCACTGGACAGCGACAGGCAGTCAAACCTGACCAGGTCGTTCGGATGCTGCGGTGTGCCGTGGCGCTGCAGGTATTCAGGCGTGGCCACGCACAGACGGCGGTTGTCGGCCAGCCGCACGCTCACCAGGGACGAATCGGGCATGTCGCCCACGCGCACGGCACAGTCATAGCCCTCACCGGCCAGGTCCACCACGCGGTCGCTGAGGTTCAGCGAAATCGTCACGTCGGCATGCTGCGCGCGAAATTGCGGCACCAGCGGCGCCACATGGCGGCGGCCAAAGCCCGCGGGTGCGGTGATGCGCAGGTGTCCGCTGGCCTTGACGCCGCCGGCGCTGACGCTGGCCTCGGCATTGGCCAGGTCGGCCAGCACACGCTGGCAGTCCTCCAGGAAGGCGCTGCCCTCATGCGTGAGCGAGATGCGCCGCGTGGTGCGCACCAGCAGCTTGACTCCCAGCTTTTCCTCGAGCGCGTCCAGCCGGCGGCCCATGATGGCCGGCGCCACGCCCTCGGCATTGGCGGCGGCCGTCAGGCTGCCGCGGGTGGCCACTGACACAAACGATTCGAGTGCCTTGAGCTTGTCCATGCCGCAGATTATGCGGATGAAAGTTAAAAATCAACCCCCTTGAAGCACCGATTGCATTGAAATCATCAGCTCAATCTGGTCATCGGTGTAACCCGCCTCTCGCAACAGCGCTGTGGTGTGCTGGCCGATGGCGGGCGGGCTGCTGCGCACGCCTGGGCGCTGGCCGTCCAGCGTCAGCGGCAGCAGCGGCACACGGGTTTCGCGGCCGTCGGGCAAGGTCAGCGGGGCCAGGCCGCCGGTGCCGTTGAGGTGCGGGTCGTCAAACAGGTCCTGCGGGCGCGTAATGGGCGCAAACGGCAGGCCGTGCTTTTCAAACACCGTGCTGAGTTCCGCCGCCGTGTGGCCCGCCAGGCGTTGGCGCAACAGCGGCATCAGCCATTCGCGGGCGCGCACGCGGTCGTTGTTGGTGGCCAGGCGCGCATCAGCCTTCAGGTCAGCCAGGCCCAGGGCGTCGCAAAAGATCGCCCACTGCGTATCGCTGACCGCCGCCAGGAAGATCTGACCGCCGTCGCTGAGCGTGAACACGTCATAGATGCCCCAGGCCGAAATGCGCGCGGGCATCGGGTCGGCAGCCTTGCCCGTCACGGCAAACTGCATCATGTGCTGCGCCACAAGGAACACGTTGTTCTCGAACAGCGCGCTTTGCACTTCCTGGCCACGACCGGTCTTTTCGCGCTGGGCCAGCGCGGCCATGGCGCCGATCGCGCCAAACATGCCGCCCATGATGTCGTTCACGCTGGTGCCCGCGCGCAGCGGATCGCCGGGGCGGCCCGTCATGTAGGCCAGGCCGCCCATCATCTGCACCACTTCGTCCAGCGCGGTGCGGTGGTCATAGGGGCCGGGCAGGAAACCCTTGTGGCTCACATAAATCAGCCGCGGGTTCAGGCGGCTCAGGCTCGCGTAATCCAGCCCCAGCTTCTTCATGGTGCCGGGCTTGAAGTTTTCGCTCACGATGTCGGCCGCGGCGATCAGGCGCAGCGCGGCCTCCTTGCCCTCGGGCTTTTGCAGGTCCAGCGCAATGCTTTTCTTGTTGCGGTTGAACATGGCGAAGAAGCCCGCGCCCGAGCCCAGCAGCCGGCGCGTGTTGTCGCCAGCGATAGGCTCGACCTTGATCACCTCGGCGCCCAGGTCGGCCAGCACCATGCCGCAGGTCGGGCCCATGACCATGTGGGTGAATTCGACGACGCGGATGCCGGCGTAAGGCAGCTCTTTTTCAGGCATGGGCAGCTCCCTGTGCAAAGGCCTTGGGCAGGCCGGCTTCGGGCGTCATGCCGTACAGCGGTTCGCCGGGCAGGCCCGCCATGAGCGGCGCGCGCGCGGCGATGAGTTTTTCAATGTCCACGCCGGTGGCGATACCCATGGCCTCGAACATGAAGACCAGGTCCTCCGTCACCACATTGCCCGACGCACCGGGCGCGTACGGGCAGCCCCCCAGGCCGCCCAGCGAACTGTCGAACGTGCGCACGCCCACGTCATACGCCGCCAGGCAATTGGCCAGGCCCAGACCGCGCGTGTTGTGCATGTGGGCGGCCCCGGCCCTGTCGCCCAGCTCGGCGCGCAGCCGGGTGAACAGGCAGCGCACCTGGGCCGGGTTGGCCATGCCGGTGGTGTCCGACATACCGATCTCGTCCACACCGGCCTGCGCCAGCGCCACGGCCAGGCGGATCACGTCGTCCTCGGGCACGGCGCCTTGCAGCGTGCAGCCAAAGGCGGTGGAGATACCCACCTCGACGCCCGCGGGCTGTGCACTGGCATCACGCAGTGCGACGATGGCGCGCACCTGCTCCACCATGTCTTGCGGCGTGCGCCGCACATTGGCCATGGAATGGGCCGTGCTGGCCGAGACCGGAATGGTGAGCTTGTGGGCGCCCGCGGCCAGCGCGGCCTGCGCGCCCTGCAGGTTGGGGACCAGCGCCATCACCGTCAGCCCGGCCAGCGCACGGGCGTGGCGCACCACCTCGGCGGCGTCCGCCATTTGCGGCAGCAGCTTTGCCGGTACGAAGGACGCCACCTCGATCTCGCGCAGGCCAGCGGCATGCAGCGCCTCGATCCAGCGCAGCTTGGCCGCCGTGGGCATGATGGCCCTGACCGACTGCAGGCCGTCACGCGGGCCCACCTCGCTGATGGTCACCTGGGCGGCAGGCGTGACCGGCATCTTGTGCTGTTCCATTAGTTGGAATAAAGTTCTTTCTATTGAAATATTCGCCGGTTTGGCTGCCGCTGTCAAACCACCTTGCCTCATGCCACGCAAAGCCCAGACTGAATCCATTGCAGACGCCCACGCCGCGCCGGGCGGCGTGGCGGCGGTAGACCGGGCGCTCTCGCTGCTGGCGGCATTCCGCCAGGGTGACCTGTCACTGAGCCTGGCCGAGCTGGCCGCGCGCACCCGCCTGTACAAGAGCACCACGTTGCGGCTGCTGGCCTCGCTGGAGCATGCCGGCCTGATGCAGCAGCTGGACGATGGCCGCTATGCGCTGGGCGCGGAGCTGGCCCGCCTGAACAGCGTGTACGCCGCTTCATTCTCGCTGGACCGTGTGGTGCTGCCCGTGCTGCGCCGCCTGGTCGCGCAAACGGGCGAGAGCGCGGCCTACCATGTGCAGCAGGGCCAGGGCGCGGACGCGGTCCGGCTGTGCCTGTACCGGGTGGATTCACCCCACCCCGTGCGCGATCACATCAAAGCAGGGGATGTGCTTCCGGCCGACCGCGGCAGCGGTGCGCGCGTGCTGATCGCCTTTGACCCGCTGCGCAGCCGCGCCGCGGTGCGCGACCGCAAGCTCTATGCAGGCATCCGCGAGCGTGGCTACTTTGCCGCCGAGGGGGACCGCCTGGCCGGCGTGGCGGGCATTTCGGCACCCGTGTTCGGCGCGGGCGGGCACATCGCGGCAGCGCTCACCCTCACCATGCCGGCCCACCGGTATGACGAACGCCACGTCAAGCCAGTGCTGGAGGCCGCGCGCGAACTCAGCGGCCTGGTGGGAGCTACTGCGCCTTGACGCCAGACGCCTTGATCGGCGCTTCACGGCGGCTCAGGGTGGCTCCTTGGCCTGCGGGTCAAGAAAGCTTCAGGCCAGCGCCTGCAGCAGGGCGTGGTTGTGTTCGGGCAAGCCCACGCTGATGCGCAGCCAGTCGGCCATGCCATAAGGCTCCAGCGTGGACACAGCAATACCGGCCGCCAGCAGACGGGCATGGGCGGCCTGCGCAGCTTGCGCATCGGCAAAACGCGCGGTCACGAAATTGCCGGCGGACGGCAGGCACCGCAGCCCCAGCGCCGACAGGCCGGTGATGAGCTGCTCGCGCCCCGTGGTGTTCAGCGCATAGCTGCGCGCCAGGTAGTCGCCGTCCGCCAGCGCGGCGCAGGCGGCGGCCAGCGCGGGTGTGGTGACATTGAAGCGCGGGCGCAGGGCATTGAGCCGCGCCGTCAGCGCCGGCTGCGCCACGCCGTAGCCCACGCGCAGGCCGGCCAGGCCATAGGCCTTGGAAAACGTGCGCGCCACGATGAGGTTGGGATGGGCGCGCACCCAGTCCATGCTGTTGTAGCGCTGCGCGGGCGACAGGTATTCGGTGTAGGCCTCGTCCAGCAGCACGGTCACCTGCGGCGGCACGCTGGCAATGAAGCCCTGCAGCCAGGCCGGGTCGATGAAGCTGCCGGTGGGGTTGTTGGGGTTGGCGACAAAAATCAGGCGCGTGTCCACATTGACAGCCGCGCGCATGGCGCCCAGGTCGTGTCCGTAGTCGCGCGCGGGCACCACCACGGCCTGGCCCCGGGCCAGCGCCGCAGCCTGCCCGTACACGATGAAGCCGTACTGCGACCACACCACGCCATGCCCCGGCTGCACACAGGCCTGCGCGGTGAGCGTGAGGATTTCACTGGAGCCGCTGCCCAGCGTGATCCAGCCCGCGGGCACGCCCAGCTGCGCGGCCAGCGCGGCCTTGAGTTCGGTGCCGTTGGCGTCAGGGTAGGCGCCGGCGCCCTGCAGCGCGGCAGCCGCTGCCCTTTGCGCCGCCAGGGGCATGCCCAGCGGGTTTTCATTGGAGGCCAGAAGAATCATGGAAACACGAAAATATTTAAGACATTAAATATATGCGCAGGCACTGTGCCCGCCATGCGGACCTACCCCAACTTGGTGCGCAATCGATTGGGGCTGATTTGGTCATGGATAAAACGCTTTTCTTTGACTTAATGCCACTCAAAGTTCCGAATACAGTCATGGCATGGAAAAACCCAAGGCAATCCTGTTTGACGCTTATGGCACGCTGTTTGACGTGTACAGCGTGGGCCTGCTGGCGGAACAGCTGTTTGCAGGGCATGGCCAGGCCTTGAGCGTGCTGTGGCGCGACAAGCAGATTGAATACACACGCCTGGTCACGACCAGCAACCATGGCGCGCACTACAGGCCGTTCTGGGACATCACGCAGGCCGCCCTGCGCTACAGCTGCAAGAAGCTGGGCCTGGTGCTGACGCCGGCGCACGAACACCAGCTGATGAACCAGTACCGGCACCTGAGCGCCTTTCCGGAAAACCGCGAGGTGTTGCAAGCCCTGAAAGCCAAAGGCATCGTCACCGGCATTCTGAGCAATGGCGACCCCGACATGCTGGCCGTGGCCGTCAAGAGCGCCGGCCTGGACGACCTGCTGGACCATGTGATCAGCGTGGACCCGATCCGCAAATACAAGACCCACCCCGACGCCTATGCCCTGGGCCCGCAGGCCACGGGCCTGGACGCAAAGCAGATCGCCTTTGTGAGCTGCAATGGCTGGGATGCACTGGCAGCCACCTGGTATGGATTTCGCACGCTCTGGGTCAACCGCTACCAGCTGCCGTTTGAAGAGCTGGGCACGCAACCCACGCGCACGGGCACCAACCTGCGCGACGCACTTTCGTTTTTCTGAATTCCCAAGGAGCAAACCATGACCGCACGCACCCCCGTCCATCGCCTGCAAGTGGCCACCGAGCTGCACCAGTTCATCGAGCAGCAGGTACTGCCCGGCACCGGCGTGGCCAGCGCCGCTTTCTGGAAAGGCTTTGACGCCATCGTGGCGGACCTCGCGCCGAAAAACATCGCACTGCTGGCCGAGCGCGACCGCCTGCAGACCGAGCTGGACGCCTGGCACAAGGCCAACCCCGGCCCGATCAAGGGCATGAAGACCTACCGCAAGTTCCTGGAAAAAATCGGCTACCTGGTGCCCGTGCCCGCCAAGGTCAAGGCCACCACGAAGAACGTGGACGCCGAGCTGGCCACGCAGGCCGGCCCGCAGCTGGTGGTGCCCATCCTGAACGCACGCTATGCGCTGAATGCCGCCAACGCGCGCTGGGGCAGCCTGTATGACGCGCTGTACGGCACCGATGTGATCCCTGAAGCCGATGGCTGTGAAAAGGGCACGGGCTACAACCCCAAACGCGGCGCCAAGGTCATCGAATACGCACGCCACGTGCTGGACCGCACGGCGCCGCTGGCGCAAGGCTCGCATGTGGACAGCACGGGCTATGCCGTGGTGGGCGGCAAGCTGGTGGTCACGCTCAAGAGCGGCAAGACCACGGGCCTGAAGAAGGACAAGCGCTTTGTCGGCTACCAGGGTGATGCGGCCAACCCCTCCAGCGTGCTGCTGGAGCACAACGGCCTGCACCTGGACATCCGCATCAACCGCAAGACGCCGATTGGCGCGACCGACCCGGCCGGCGTGAGCGACCTGGTGCTGGAAGCCGCGCTGTCCACCATCCTGGACCTGGAAGATTCCGTGGCCGTGGTGGACGCGCAGGACAAGGTGCTGGCGTACAGCAACTGGCTGGGCATCCTGAAAGGCACGCTGACCGAGGACGTGAGCAAGGGCGGCACCACATTCAAGCGCGGGCTGAACCCGGACCGCGTGTACACCAGCCCGAACGGCGGCGAAGTGAAGCTGCACGGCCGCTCGCTGATGTTCGTGCGCAACGTGGGCCACCTGATGACCAACCCGGCCATCCTGTACACGGCGGCCGACGGCAGCACCAAGGAAATCCCCGAGGGGATCATGGACGCGGTGATCACCACCACCATCGCGCTGCACGATCTGCAAGGCCATGGCAAGGACGGTATCCGTAACTCCCGCACCGGCAGCGTCTACATCGTCAAGCCCAAGATGCACGGCCCCGCCGAAGTGGCCTTTGCCGCCGAGCTGTTCACCCGCGTGGAAAAAGTGCTGGGCCTGAAGGACAGCACCGTGAAGCTGGGCATCATGGACGAAGAGCGCCGTACCAGCGTGAACCTGAAGGCCTGCATCGCCGCGGCCGCCAGCCGCGTGGCCTTCATCAACACCGGCTTCCTGGACCGCACCGGCGACGAAATGCACACCTGCATGCAGGCCGGCCCCGTGCTGCGCAAGGGCGACATGAAAAGCAGCGCCTGGATCCAGGCCTATGAGAAGAACAATGTGCTGGTGGGCCTGTCCTGCGGCCTGCGTGGCAAGGCGCAGATCGGCAAGGGCATGTGGGCCATGCCCGACCTGATGGCCGCCATGCTGCAGCAGAAGATTGCGCACCCCAAGGCCGGCGCCAACACCGCCTGGGTGCCCAGCCCCACGGGCGCCACGCTGCACGCGCTGCACTACCACCAGGTCAAGGTGGCTGACGTGCAGAAAGACCTGGAAAAGATCGACGCCGACGGCGCGCGCGACGCCATCCTCAACGACCTGCTGAGCATCCCCGTGGTGAAGGCGCCGAAGTGGACCGACACCGAAAAGCAGCAGGAGCTGGACAACAACGCCCAGGGCATCCTGGGTTATGTGGTGCGCTGGATCGACCAGGGCGTGGGCTGCTCCAAGGTGCCCGACATCCACAACGTGGGCCTGATGGAAGACCGCGCCACGCTGCGCATCAGCAGCCAGCACATGGCCAACTGGCTGCACCATGGCGTGGTCACCAAGGCACAGGTCAACGCCACCTTCAAGCGCATGGCCAAGGTGGTGGACAAGCAGAACGCCAATGACCCGCTGTACAAGCCCATGACCGGCAACTATTCAGGCGCGGCCTACCAGGCGGCGACCGAGCTGGTGTTCAAGGGCAAGGAACAGCCCAGCGGCTACACCGAGCCGCTGCTGCATGCGTGGCGGCTGAAGGTCAAGGCGGGGGCGGCGTAAGGCCCCACCACCCCTCAAAAACGGCACCTTCGGGTGCCGTTTTTGTTTGCGGTGTGAATTGGTACGATCAAACCCGACCACCGCCCACCATGCCCATCACCAAACTCACCCTCTCTCGCCTTGAAAGCCTGCTGCTCACCGCCTGCGACGACCTGCGCGGCAACATGGACGCCAGCGAATACAAGGAATACGTGTTTGGCATGCTGTTCCTCAAGCGGGCAAGCGACCTGTTTGACCAGCGGCGCGAAGAAATCCGCGCTGGCGGCACGGCACAGGGGCTGAAGCCCGCCGACATCGCCCTGAACCTGGAAGACCCCGACCAGTACGCCGGCAAATACTTTTATGTGCCGCCGCGCGCCCGCTGGAACGAACCCTGGACCGACGACGAGGGCAAAGCGCAGCCCGCGCTGAAGCACACCAAGGAAAACGTGGGCTCCACGCTGAACAAGGCGCTGGAAGCCCTGGAAGACGCCAACGCCGACGCGCTGCAGGACGTGCTGAAAGGCACGATCAACTTCAACAAGAAGATCGGCCAGACCACGCTGGACGACGACACGCTGGTCAACTTCATCCAGAACTTTGACAGGATTCCGCTGCATGACAGCGACTTTGAGTTCCCCGACCTGCTGGGCACTGCCTACGAATGGCTGATCAAGAACTTTGCCGATTCCGCCGGCAAGAAGGCCGGCGAGTTTTACACGCCCGCCGAAGTGGTGCGCATCTGCGTGGAGATTTGCGACCCCGGCGAAAACATGCGCGTGTACGACCCGACGGTGGGTTCGGGCGGCATGCTGATCCAGGTGCGTGACTACCTGCGTGAACGGGGCAAAGACGCCGGCAAGGTCGCGCTGTTTGGTCAGGAAAAGATCGGCACCACCTGGTCCATCTGCAAGATGAACATGCTGCTGCACGGCATACCCGATGCCGACATCCGCCAGCAAGACACCTTGCGCGAGCCCCAGCACCAGGCC
The DNA here is from genome assembly GCA_050247515.1 of Ramlibacter sp. Classification (GTDB taxonomy): domain Bacteria; phylum Pseudomonadota; class Gammaproteobacteria; order Burkholderiales; family Burkholderiaceae_C; genus RAM1. The sequence goes on from JBFWUB010000006.1 coordinate 151,352, forward strand.
GAGGACGGCCAGCTGCGCCGCTTTGACCGCGTGCTGGCCAACCCGCCGTTCAGCCAGAACTACATCCGCAAGGACATCAAATTCCCCGGCCGCTTTCCGGTGTGGATGCCTGAAAAGGGCAAGAAGGCCGACCTGATGTTTGTGCAGCACATGCTGGCCGTGCTCAAGAGCGACGGGCGGCTGGCCACGGTGATGCCGCACGGCGTGCTGTTTCGCGGTGGCGAGGAGCGCGAGGCCCGCAAACACTTCATCGACAGCGGCTACCTGGAAGCCGTGATCGGCCTGCCCGGCAACCTGTTTTATGGCACGGGCATCCCGGCCTGCATATTGGTGCTGAACAAGGCCGGCGCCGCCCAGCGCGGCCATGTGCTGTTCATCAACGCCGACCGCGAATACCGCGAGGGCAAGGCCCAGAACCACCTGCGCGCCGAAGACGTGGACAAGATCATTCACGCCTACCGCGCCGGCACCGACATCACCGCCTATGCCCGCCGCGTGCCGGTGGAAGAGATCAAGGCCGAAGACTACAACTGCAACATCCGCCGCTATGTAGACAACGCCCCGCCGCCCGAACCGCACGACGTGCGTGCCCATTTGCACGGTGGCGTGCCGGTGACCGAGGTGGATGCGCTGGCCCACTTCTGGCACAACTACACCGGCCTGCGCGAAAGCTGCTTTGAACCACGGGCGGCACAAGCCCCCTACGCCGACTTCACCCCCGCCCTGCAAGACAAGCGCGCGATAGCCGAGCATGTAAAGCAGCACCCCGGCGTGGTGCAACGCCAGGCTCAGTTCATGAATGAGCTGCAAGCCTGGTGGCAGCAGCACCTGTCCGTGATCGAAGCCCTGGCCCCCGACGCCGGCAACCAGCACGCCACCACCCGCAACGTGTATGCCGTGCGCGCCACCCTGCTGGACAGCATCGAGCGCACCTTTTGCGGGGCTGAATCAGCCCCCGGATCGCAGACCCTGCTGACGCGCTACCAGATACGCGGGGCCTTCGCCAATTACTACAAGCTGCTGGCGTCCGACTTCAAATCCATCGCCGCCAGCGGCTGGGGTCCCGAGCTGATACCGGACGACGACATCCTGCAAAGCCAGTTCCCCCAGGTGCTGGCCGAGCTGGAACAGCAGCACGCCCGCCTGGCCGAGCTGCAAGGCCTTTTTGCCGCCGCCAGCGAAGAAGACTTTGAAGACACGGAAGACACCGGCGTGCTGCCCGCCGACCAGGTGAAGGCGCTGAAGGCCGAGCTGAAAGAGGCCAAGGGCATGGCCAAGCTGGCCCGCCGTGACCCGGCGCTGGGCGATGCCCAGGCCTTGCAAGCCACCGCCGAGCGGCTGGACAAACAGCTGGCCCGCCACAAGGCGCTGGAGGAAGAGGCCAGAACGCTCAAGGCCACCATCAAAACCACCCAGACGAAAAAGCAGGAGCTGGTGGAGCAGGCCCGCCTGAAGATCAGCCGCGACCAGGCCCGCCAGGTCATCACCGAGCGCCTGGGCAACGTGTTGTTCAACAGCTACCAGCAGTACCTGCGCGCCGACCAGCGCGCCTGCGTGGCCGCGATCGAAAACCTGTGGAGCAAGTACGCGGTGACGGCCAGGCAGATTGAGGCGGAACGGGATCAAGCGGCGAATGAGTTGCAGCGGTTTTTGGTGGAGTTGGGGTATGAGTGAAAATCCCGCCAAGAATCTAGGCTGGACCAACCGGCTACTCACCGACGTTGCCCAAATTATTGATCCGCATCCGAGCCATCGAGCTCCTGACGCTGTTGTTGATGGCGTGCCTTTTGCGGGAATTGGTGATCTCACCGAACGAGGTGAGTTGCTGAATGGTCAGGCTCGCTTAGTACCTAGAGTCGTTCTTACGGAGCATGGTGCGAGATATCGTTTAAGTCGCAACTCGATAGGGTTTGGCAGGGTCGCGAGCATCGGCAAGGTCATCGATTTTCGACAAGATGTGCCAGATCTAACAATCTCTCCGACGATGGCCGTCATTGAGCCGTTCGGTATCGATAGGGGATTTCTGCTTCACTCGCTGCGCAGCGTCGCAGTCAAGGAAGCGATTGACAGATGGCTAACTGGTTCAACGCGCTCATCACTTGGCATCGAATTGCTGAGACAGATTCCGATATCGGCTCCTGCGGCAAGCGTTCAGAAAAAAATCGCCGCCATCCTCACCAGCATCGACACCGCCATCGAAAAGACCGAAGCGCTGATCGCCAAATACCAGCAGATCAAAGCCGGCCTGATGCACGACCTGTTCACCCGTGGCGTGCTCCCCAACGGCCAACTCCGTCCGCCCCGCGAACAGGCGCCGGATCTTTATCAGGAAACGGTGATCGGATGGTTGCCCAAAGATTGGCGAATTACCACGCTAGGTGCCATGCTTAGTCGCATTGATGCTGGCTGGAGCCCCGATTGCTTGGAGTTCCCTCCTGCGTCGGGCGAGTGGGGTGTTCTGAAGGTGAGTGCTGTGACGCGGGGCTTTTACACTCCAACGGAATCAAAGGCGTTACCACCGTCGATGGTTTCAGACCCATCTATTGAAGTAAAAAATGGAGATGTGATTCTGACGCGCGCGAATGGAGTCGCTGAGCTTGTCGGGCTGACGGTTCAGGTTCGGAACACTCCCCCGAGGCTGATGCTTTCTGACAAGCTTTTGCGTTTGATCCCATTGGAGGATGTCTTGCACAAAGGATTTTTGGCATCTTTGATGCAGGCAAACGTGATCAAGTCCCAAATTGAAAGTGTGATGAGTGGCAGCAGTGGCCAACGGAACATCGGACAAACTCAAATAAGAAGCTTCTGTTTTGGGTGCCCTCCGCTCGCAGAGCAGGCGGACATTGACAAAGTGCTTCAAGTAGCCGCTCTCTCGCTGGAGAGTGAGCGCGTCAAGCAGTTGAAGTATCAGCATCAAAAGCTCGGTCTCATGCAAGACCTGCTAACCGGCAAAGTGCCGGTCCAGGTCCATGAACCTGCCGCAGAATCCGCCCATGCCTGACAAGCTTCCCCTCTACGTGTTGGACCTGCTCCGCCAGCACACGCAAGAGGGCGAGCGCACCGAATACAAGGCGGGCTGGAACCCGGACGCGATCATCCGCACGCTGTGCGCCGTTGCCAACGACTTTGAAAACCTGGGCGGCGGCCATGTGGTGCTCGGGCAAAACTGCGACCCCCACGGCCAGCGGGCGCGAGGCATGCTAGCCTGCGGACCGCAGGGTTCACAGCAACCCACAGGGAGGAAGGCGTGAAGAAGACGGGACAACGACCGACCATTCTGGTTTCTTCGACCGTGTACGGCATCGAGGAACTACTTGACCGCATTTACATGGTGCTCACTTCGTTCGGGTACGAGGTGTGGATGTCGCACAAGGGCACATTGCCCGTGCGGGCCGACCGCACGGCGTTTGAAAACTGTCTGGCGGCTGTGGATGGCTGCAACCTCTTCCTGGGCCTGATCACCCCCGACTACGGAACGGGCCGCGATGGCCAGGAAATCTCCATCACCCACCAGGAGCTGCAACGCGCCATCGCCAGCAAGAAGCCGCGCTGGCTGCTGGCGCATCAGCATGTGGTGTTCGCCCGCCGCTTTCTGCGGGATCTGGGCTACAAAACGTCCACGGATCGCGCCGCTCTTGCGCTGGCCAAAGGGAGCAAAAGTCTGGGAGACATGCGGGTGATCGACATGTACGAGGAAGCCATCCTCGACACATTGCCGCTGGCCGACCGGCACGGCAACTGGGTTCAGGAATTCGACTCCGACGAAGCGGCGTTGCTGTACGCCTCGGCCCAGTTCTCACGGGTGCAAGAGGTAGAGCGATTCCTGAAAGAGAACCTCAGCGACCCGGCCAGTGTCGTGGCCGCCACCCTTGCCAAGAGCGGGGGCACTCCATGAAGCAGGATGCCCTGGCGAAACTGTTGGACTTGGGTGAAGGGCAGGCCGTGGAATTCATGACCAAGGCCGCCGCCCCGGTGGTGGGGCAGCAGGTGTGTGCCTTCCTCAATTCGGGGGGCGGTTATCTGGTGCTGGGGGTGGGTGATGATGGCCGGCTGGTGGGGCTGCAAGCTGGGGGCAGCTTGCAGCAGCTGGAGCAGCAGGTCGTGAAAGGCCTCTCGCCCAATGCCTTGGTGTCGTTCGAAGCACGGGAGGTAGAGGGCAAGACGCTGTGGGTGGTGGAGGTGCCGGGCGGAAAGGACTTTCCTTACAGTTTCCGCGACGAAGTCTTTATTCGCGAGGGTGAGCAAACGCGGCGCGCGGATGTGGCCACCCTGCGCGACATGATCATGCGCCGCCAGGTGGAGCCCGAGCGCTGGGAACGGCGCTTCTCCGATGCCGGTCTGTCGCAAGACCTGGACGAAGAAGAGATCAAACGCGCGGTGAAACGCGGGCAGAACACGAGCCGCAGCACGTTGTGGGCTGATGCCCCGGCTGGCGCAACGCAAGCGCTGGAACGCCTGAGCCTGGTGAAATACGGGCGCTTGACCAACGGCGGTGATGTGCTGTTTGGCAAGAACCCGGCGCAGCGCCATCCACAGGTGCGTGTGCGGTGCGCGGCATTTGCCAATGACAAGACGGACGATACCTACCAGGACTTCAAGAATGTCGAGGGGCCGCTGGTCTCTACCCTGGACGAAGTGTTTTCTTACATCCGGCGTAATACCCCCAGCCTCAGCACGTTCTCATCTGGCTCGCTGGCGCGGGAAGACCGTGGTTTGTATCCAGATGAGGCCCTGCGAGAAGGTTTGGTGAACGCTTTTGCACACCGCGATTACGCCGACTTTCGGGGTGGCGTGGTGGTGCAGGTCTTTCCGCGCCGGGTGGAAATCTGGAACTCGGGTGCGTTGCCCGATGGGGTGACACCCGATGGGCTGGTCCGTGGGCAGATTTCCATTTTGCGCAACCCAGACATTGCCCATGTGCTTTACCTGCAGGGTTTTATGGAAAAACTGGGGCGAGGCGGGGTGCTGATTGATCACGCCTGCCGGGAACAGGGGCTACCGCCGCCACAGTGGCGAAGTGATGCCCGCGGAGTCACCCTGATCTTCCGCGCCCCGGAAGTCACCCCGGAAGTCACCCCGGAAGTCACCCCGGAAGTCACCCCGGAAGTCGTCAAGCTGGTGAGCCTGCTGGACGGTGATGCCTCGCGGCAGGAGCTGCAAAAGCTCTCTGGCCTGAAGGATGCCGAGCATTTCCGCAAGGCTTATTTGTTGCCCGCTCTGGCGGCGGGCGCCATAGAGATGACCCTGCCAGACAAGCCGACCAGCAGACTGCAGCGGTACCGCCTGACCGCCCAAGGCCAGCGCTTGCGCAAACAGCATCGCGCAATATGAGCGAATACACCGAAGTCGAACGCCCGTTCCTTGAGCAGCTCGCTGCGCTGGGCTGGACGGTGATCGACCAGGGCGGCGGTGTACCGCAAGACGCCGCGCCCAGCCTGCGCGGCAGCTTTCGGGAATGGCTGTTGCCCGGTGTGTTTGATGCTGCGGTGCGCGCCATCAACACCGGCGCCGACGGCCAGCCCTGGCTCACGGCCCGCCAGCTGGACGAGCTGAAGGCGCAGCTGCTGCGCCAGCCCAACCGCACCCTGCTGGAGGCCAATGAGGCCGTGCAGGCCCTGCTGTTCAAGGCGCAGGTGGACGTGAACGAGGCCACGGGCGAAGCCGACCCGGTGGTCAGGCTGATTGACTTTCACAACCCCGGGGCCAACCAGTTCCACGCCATCAACCAGTTCCGCGTGGACACGCCGGGCTGCGTCAAGGCGTTCATCCTGCCGGACATCGTGCTGTTTGTGAACGGCATTCCCCTGGCCGTGGTGGAGTGCAAGAAGGGTTCCGAGACCTGCGCCAACCCGATGCAGGAGGCCTTTGTGCAGCTGCAGCGCTACATGCGCCGGCGCAAGGACACCGGGCTGGCCGGCCTGAAAGAGGGCGAGCCCCGGCTGTTTCACAGCAACCTGCTGCTGATCCGCAGCGCGGGCACGCTGGCCGACTACGGCACCATCACCTCGGGCGAAGAACATTTTTACGCGTGGAAGACGCTGCACCCCCAGGACGACGCCGCCATGGTCGGCATGAACGCCCAGCAAAAGCTGGTGGCCGGCATGCTGGACCACACCAACCTGCTGCAGATTCTGCGCACCAGCAGTGTTTTCATGGACACCGATGCGGGGCCGCGCATCAAGGTGGTGTGCCGTTACCAGCAGTTTCGCGCGGCGCACAAGATCGCCCAGCGCCTGCGCACCGGCACCACGGCGCTGGAGCGCAGCGGCGTGGTGTGGCACACGCAGGGGTCGGGCAAGTCGCTGACCATGGTGTTTCTGGCGCGCATGCTGCGCGCCAGCACCGACCTGAACGACTACAAGATCATTCTGGTCAATGACCGCACCGACCTGGAGGAGCAGCTGGGCGGCACCGCCACGCTCATTGGCGGGCGGGTGAACGTGATTGAAAGCCGCAACGAACTGCGCCTGCACCTGGGCACGGACACGTCTGACATCAACATGGTCATGGTTCACAAATTTCAGGAGCACAAAGAGGCCCTGAGCAACATCGTGGCCGAGGCGCTGGGCACCTACCTGGCCATGCCGTCGGGCAAGACGTTTGGCGTGGTGAACAGCTCGGAGCGCATCATCTTGCTGATTGACGAGGCGCACCGCACCCAAAGCTCGGACCTGGGCGACAACCTGTTTGAGGCCTTCCCCAACGCGACGCGTGTGGCGTTTACTGGCACGCCGCTGCTGACCGATCGCCATGGCGAGAAAAAGACGCACAAGCGCTTTGGTGAGTACATCGACACCTACCGCCTGATGGATTCGGTGGCCGACGGCACCACGCTGCAGATCCTGTACGAGGGCAAGACAGCCGACAGTGCCCTGAATGAAAAGGCGGCGTTTGACGGCAAGTTTGAAGACCTGTTTCGTGACCGGTCCGAAGAAGAGCTGGCCGCCATCAAGAAAAAGTACGGCGCCACCGGCGACATTCTGGAGGCCGAGGCCCGCATCAACGCCATCGCGCGCGACTTGGTGGCGCATTACGTGGGCAACATCCTGCCCAACGGCTTCAAGGCGCAGGTGGTGTGCCACTCCAAGCTGGCCTGCATCCGCTACCAGAACGGCATCAAGGACGCGCTGGCCGAGCGGATCGCATTGGAGGAAGGCCAGGCCCAGCCCGATGCGCAGCTCATCCGGCGCCTGCGTTTTCTGAAGACAGCCGTGGTGATCTCGTCCGACGGCACCAACGAGGCGGCCTTCATCACCCTGGCGCGCAAGGAGGCGGCGCGGCTCAAGGCGGTGGACAACTTCTGCAAGAGCTTTGACCTGGACGACCCGGACAAGGCCAACACCGGCATTGCCTTTCTGATCGTGTGCGACATGCTGCTCACGGGCTTTGACGCGCCGGTGGAGCAGGTGATGTACATCGACAAAAAGCTGCGCGAACACACGTTGTTGCAGGCCATAGCACGCACCAACCGCGTGCGCCAGGGCAAGCACCGGGGCTACGTGGTGGATTACATCGGCCTGGCCAATCACCTGACGGACGCGCTCACGTTGTATGCGGCCAGTGACGAGCTGCAGGAGCTGCGCGATGGCTTGCAGAACATCACCTCGGAGCTGCCCGTGCTGCAGGAGCGCTTTGAGCGCCTGCTGCAGCTGTTTGTGGCGCTGGGCGTGCAGCAGATCAAGGCCTTTGTGACCGGCGCATTGCCCGGCATGGACGCCGACGCGGCCGTGGTGCATGCCGCAGTGACGGCGCTGAAGGATGAAAAGCAGCGCGCGGACTTTGAGGTGTTCCTGAAAAAATTCCTGATGAGCCTGGACATCGTGCTGCCGCATGCGTCAGCCCAGCCCTTTCGGGTACCGGCCCGGCGGTTCGGGTACATCCTGCAGGTGACCAAGGAGCGCTACAAGGACAGCAGCCTGGACCTGGGCGACGCGGGCGCAAAGGTCAAGGCCCTGATCAACGAACACTTGATCAGCCTGGGCATCAATCCCAAGGTGGCGCCGGTGGAATTGCTGGCACCGGATTTTCTGGAGAAGCTGGCCGCGCACGCGGGGCACAACAGCGAGGCCAAGGCCAGCGAGATGGAGCACGCCATTCGCAAGCACTGCACGGTGCATCACGACGAAGACCCGGCGTTTTACAAGAGCCTGTCGGCCAAGGTGGACGCGCTGATCACGCAGCACCAGGACCAATGGGATCTGCTGGCCGAAAAGCTGGTCGAGCTGCGGGCCGAGGCCGTGGCCGGCCGCCAGCAGGCCGAGGACGGCATGAGCCGCGAAGCCAGCCCCTTTTATGCGCACATCATTGCCGTGGGCTTTGCCAGCGGCACACTGAATGAAGCCCACAAGCCGGCGTTCAGGGCGCTGATGCAAGCCGTGGTCGAGGTTCTTCAGGAAACCATTGGCAGCATTGATTTCTGGCGCAACCCCGACAAACAAAAGCGTGTGCGTGGCCTGATCAAGACCGAAATCAGCAAAACGGACATCGATGAACTCAAACACAACCGCGAACGTGTGGCGGTGGAAATCATGAAGCTGGCACGCAACCGCCATGACGAGCTGACGCGCAGCCAGCGCACAGGGGGCATGTGATGCTGGTGCGCAAGGTACGCGACATTGAATACCGGCTTTTGCCAGGCTCAACCCGGCAAACCACCGACATCGTGATCGAGCGCGACGGCCTGGTCACGGTGCGGCCACCCTGGCGCATGACGCCTGAACAGGTGGACGAGACCGTGCTGGCCAAGCGCATGTGGATTTACCGCAACCTGGCCGAATGGCGCGACCTGAACGCCACACGCATCACCCGCGAATGGGTGAATGGCGAGTCGTTTCTGTACCTGGGCAGCAGCTACCGTCTGTCGCTGGTGGGCGATCAAGACGAGCCACTGAAGCTCAAGGAGGGGCGGTTTTGCCTGCTGCGATCAGTGATGACGAAGGGCGGCCATGCCGCAGCGCAAAAGGCTTTCGAGGCGTTTTACAGCAGCAAGGGCTTGCCACGCCTGGCTGCGCGCGTGGCCCATTTCGCACCACGCGCGGGTGTCAAGGCCGGTGCGGTGCAGATCAGGGACCTGGGCTTTCGCTGGGCCAGTTGTCAGCCCAATGGCGATCTTCACTTTCACTGGAAGTGTTTGATGGCACCCCTGACCGTGATTGACTACATCGTGGTGCACGAGCTGTGCCACATCCACCACCGCGACCATTCAGAAGCGTTCTGGAACGAAGTCGACAAGGTGCTGCCCGATTGCCGTGACCGCAAGGAGTGGCTGCGGCTGCGCGGGGCCGGGCTGGATCTTTGAGCAATTGACGGTCTTGGCGTCACGCAGTCGCTCAGGCATGGCTGCGGGACAAGGGCGGCGTCAACCCGAAGCGATCCGTACTGGCCTTTGATTCATCCACCAGCCAGTGCGTGAACTGCGCTACCGCATCGTTGTCAGCCAGCGCGGCGCGGCTGCACAGGTGGTAGCCGCGGTCCGTGGCCACGGCGGGGCTGAAGGGCAGCACCAGCTGGCCTGAGGCCAGCTCGGCTTCGATCAGCCAGGGCTGCATGACGATCGCCCCCATGCCGGCGCAGGCGGCCACGATCAGGTTGCTGCCCAGGTCGAACCCCGGTCCCAGCGTGGGCGGTGTGTCCACGCCCGCGGCCTGGCTCAGCCACAGCGCCCAGTTGCCCGGGAAGTTGATGTGGTGCAGCAGCGGGGCCTGGAGCAGGTCGCGCGGCTGGCGCAGGCCAGCCGCCAGCGCCGGCGTGCACGCGGGCTGGATCTCGCGCCCCAGCAGGTAGCGCGCGCGGATGCCGCGCGGCCAGGCCCGCGCCGGGCGTTTCACATCAATCCACAGGTCCACATCGTCGCGCGCGAAGTTCTCGTCGTGGTGAAACGGCCGCAGTTCGATGGCAATGTCCGGGTGCAACACGCGGAACTGGCCCAGGCGCGGCACCAGCCAGCGTGTGCCCAGCGTGGGCACCACGCTCACGCGCAGCTTGCGCGGTGCCGGGCGTGCGCCAAACCGGCCGATGGCGTTCTCAAGCCCCGCCACATGCGCCTCCACCAGCGCCTGGAATTCACGCCCGCGCGCGGTGGGCAACACGCGGGTGCCCGAGCGATCCAGCAGCGTGCATTCCAGTCGCTGCTCCAGCCGCTGCACGGCGCGGCTCACGGCCGCCTGCGTCACGCACAGCACATCGGCCGCCTGGCGAAAGCTGCCCAGCTGGCACACCGCCAGAAAGGCGTGCAATTCCGGCAATGAAGGTGACTTGAACCGCATGGTCTGATTACATCAGGTTATCAGGCCGGATCAAATTGTTGTTTGCCCATGGCGGCCCGGATGCCTACGCTACGGCCATCTTCCGCTGAACAGGGTTACCGTGTCGTCTTTCGAACTGCTTCGTCCCGTGTTGCCGGTGCAGGTGCTGCCGCCGGCAGCACCTGCCATTGCCCTGGTGTGCGATTCACCGCACAGCGGTACCGACTACCCGGCTGATTTCGGCTACGCCGTGGCGCTGGCGGAGCTGCGCAAGAGCGAGGACACGCATGTGCACTGGCTGTGGGACGCCGTGCCGCGCGTGGGCGGCACGCTGGTGCACGCCACCTTCCCGCGCAGCTACATCGACGTGAACCGCCACGACCGCGATATCGACCTGGCCATGCTGGCCGACGCCTGGCCTGGCGAGGTGGCCCCTTCGGACCGGTGTCTGGCATTGGGCAACGGCCTGGTACCCAGCCAGACGCCCACGCGCGCGCCGATCTATGCGCGCCGCCTGCCGGCGCGCGAGGTGGCGCACCGCATCGAGCACTATTGGCGCCCCTACCGCCGCGCGCTGGCACAGGCGCTCAAGGCCGCCGCCCCCGCTGGCCCGCGCTGGCACCTGAACCTGCATTCCATGCCCGGCAACGCCTACGAACGGCTGGGCCGCGTGGCGCCCGGGCCGCTGGCCGATGTGGTGCTGGGCGACCTGCAGGGCCGCAGCTGCAGCGTCGCCTTCACCGCGCTGGTGGCCGGAGCGTTTCGCCGGCGCGGCTACACAGTGGCCGTCAACGACCCGTATGCGGGCCAGGACCTGCTGCGCGCATTCGGCGACCCCACGCGCGGGCATGAAAGCCTGCAGGTCGAGCTGAACCGCGCGATCTACCTGAATGAGCAGACGCGCGAGCTGCTGCCGCGCGCCAGCGCCGTGCGCGAGGACATCGCCGATGTGCTGCACGACATCGCCGCCCACATCCGCAGCGTTTCGCCATCCAACCCCTGATTGCTTCGACCAAGGACTCACCATGACCGCACCCCTTCACCGCCGCCAATTCGTCCGCACTGCCTGCGCCCTGGGCAGCGCCATTGCCCTGCCCGCGCTGGCGCAGGCCCCCGCGGCGCGCTACCCCAGCCGCCCGATCACCCTGGTGGTGCCGTTCCCGCCCGGCGGGTCGGTGGACAGCGCGGGCCGCGCCATCGCGGAGCGGCTGGGCAAGGTACTGGGGCAGACGGTGGTGGTGGACAACAAGGGCGGCGCGGGCGGCGCCATTGGCTCCACCCTGGTGGCCCGCGCCGCACCCGACGGCTATACGCTGATCGTGACTTCGCAGACCACCCATGTGGTGAACCCGGCGGTATCGTCCAGCCTGCCGTATGACGCGTTGAACGACTTCGCCCCCATCACGCTGATCGACCGGCTGGCCAATGTGCTGCTGGTCAACCCCGCGCTGCCGGTGAAAAGCTTCGCCGAGTTCGTGAAGTACGCCAAAGCCAACCCGGGCAAGCTGAACTACGCGTCGTCGGGCAATGGTTCGGTGGCGCACCTGAGCATGGAACTGCTCAAGTCCAAGCTGGGCATCTTCGTCACCCACATCCCTTACCGGGGCGCGGGGCCGGCGCTGAACGACCTGATGTCGGGCCAGGTGCACATGACCTGGAACAACCTCACGTCCAATCTCACCATGATCCAGCAAGGCCGCCTGCGCGCGCTGGCCGTGGCGTCACCCATCCGCGCGCCGCAGTTGCCCGACGTGCCGACATTTGACGAGCTGAAGCTGCCCGACCTGAACCTCACCTCCTGGACGGGCCTGGCCGCGCCAGCCAAAACGCCCGAGCCCATCATTGCGCAGCTGTACGACGCGATGCGCACCGTGCTGCGCGACCCGCAGACGCAGGAGGCCTGGCGCAAGCGCGGCGCCATGGTGCCCGAGAACGTGAAGCCTGCCGAGTACCGACAGGAGATCCAGCAACGCATCCAGTTCTATCGCAACGTTGCGAAGGCGAACAATATTGTTCTGGAGTGAAGCCCGGGCAAGCCCTGATCCCCCCATAGCGTCCCCACATCGCACGGCCCGCCGGTTTCACTGGCAAACTGGCCGCAACGATGTGGATCCAGACCGCCAATGCCCTCAGGGCATGTCAAAAGGCCTGCGCCGCCGGCGCAGGCCTTTTGCCGTTGCTGGCGGCCGCGCAGGCGCCCGATGCCGCACTGCGCCCGGTGGTGATCACGGGCGCCGCGCCCGACCAGCAGCGCTGGCTGGCGCCCGCCTCCATGGACGTCGTGGACGGCGAGGAGCTGCGCGCGGGCCATCTGCAGATCAACCTGTCCGAAGGCCTGGGCCGTGTGCCGGGGCTGTCGATCAACAACCGGCAGAACTATGCGCAGGACCTGCAGCTGTCCATCCGCGGGTTTGGCGCGCGCTCGACCTTCGGCGTGCGCGGCGTGCGTCTGTATGTGGACGGTATTCCCGCCAGCGCCCCCGACGGCCAGGGCCAGGCGGCCAACTTCCCCATCGGCAGCGCGGACCGCGTCGAGGTGATACGCGGGCCCTATTCCGCGCTGTACGGCAGCTCGGCCGGCGGCGTGGTGGCGCTGTACACGGCTGACGGCGGGCCGTCCGAATGGCGCACGGGCCTGGCCGGCGGGGCGGACGGGTTGTGGCGGGCCTCCACCCAGGCCACGGGCCAGGCCGGCAGCTACTACTTCAACGTGGACGCATCCACCTTCGCCACCCGGGGGCTGCGCCCGCAGTCCGCGGCGGACCGCAGCACGGCGCACCTGAAGCTGTCGCGCCCCCATGACGGTGGGCGGCTGGTGCTGGTGGCCAACCGCCAGGTCAGCGACGCGCAGGACCCGCTGGGCCTGTCGCGCGCCGAGCTGGACGCCAACCCGTACCAGACGGCGCCTGCGGCTGCCCAGTTCAACACCCGCAAATCCGTGCAGCAGACGCAGCTGGGGCTGGCCTGGACGCATGCGCTGGGCGGCTGGGGCGGTGGTGGCCACAGCCTGCAGCTGATGGGCTATGGCGGCCAGCGCGCGCTGGTGCAGTACCAGTCCATCCCGCCGTCGGCGCAGGTGGCGCCGGGCGCAGCCGGCGGCGTGATCGACCTGGACCGCCAGTACGGCGGGCTCAACCTGCGCTGGCGGCTGGACCGCCAGTACGGCAGCGGGCGGCTGACCGCATCGGCCGGGCTGGCCTGGGACCGGCAGGACGAGGAGCGCCGCGGGTTCGAGAATTTCACCGGCGCCACGCTGGGCGTGGCGGGCCGCCTGCGCCGCAACGATTCCAACCGGGCCGATGCGCTGGACCCGTACGCCCAGGCCGAATGGGCAACGCCCGGCTGGACCTTCACCGCCGGCGTGCGCCGCGCCCGCGTGCGCCTGTCGTCGGCCGACCGCTACATCGCCCCGGGCAACCCCGACGACAGCGGCGCGGCGCGCCATGCGGACACGCTGCCGGTGGCGGGGCTGCGCTGGAAGCTGTCGCCCGCCGTACAGGCCTATGCCAGTGCCGGCCACGGCCTTGAAACACCGACGCTCAACGAGGTGGCCTACCGCGCGCCGGGCACAGCCGGCCTGAACACCGGGCTGCGGGCCAGCCGCAGCCGCAGCCTGGAAGCCGGCCTGCGCGGGCGCCACGGCAACATCGCCTGGACCGCCACCGTGTTTGATGCGCGCACGCGGGATGAGATCGTCGTGCTGTCCAACACCGGCGGGCGCAGCACCTTCCAGAACGCCGGGCGCACGCGCCGCCAGGGCCTGGAGCTGTCGGGCGAGCTGCAATGGGGCCCGCTGAACCTCAGTTCGGCCCTCACGCTGCTGGACGCCACCTACACCGACGGCTTTCTGACCTGCGCCAGCGCGCCTTGCGCCAGCCCCGGCCTGGCCGTGCCCGCCGGCAACCGCATCCCCGGCATTGCGCGGCGCCAGGCGTGGGCGAAGCTGGCCTGGGAGCCGGGCGTGGCTGGCAGCACGATCACGCTGGAACTGCGCCACACCGGCGCGGTGCCGGTGAACGACAGCAACAGCGACGCCGCGGCGGGTTACACCGTGGCCCACCTGGGCCTGCGCCTGCAGCAGGAGCGCGGGCCCTGGCAGTGGCGCCAGTTCCTGCGCATTGACAACCTGACCAACCGCCGCCATGCGGGCGCGGTGATCGTGAACGAGGGCAATGCCCGCTACTTCGAGACCGCGCCGGGGCGCTCCGCCTACGTCGGAGTGGAACTCGTGCGCCGTTTTGACTGAAACGCTGGCACACTGGGCGCTGTAACACTTTCACACAGGAAGCCTTCCATGCGCCGCTTGCCCGTTCCTGCCACCTGTCTCCGTCTGGCCGGCCTTGCCGGCGTTGCCAGCCTGGCGCTGGGCCTGTCGGCCTGCGGCGGCGGCGGCAGCGACATCGTGACCTCCGTGCCGGTGGGCGACACCATCGTGGTGACGGAGTCGGGCCAGGTCGCGTCGTTCAACCGCGCCGCACCGGGCACCCAGGTGGGCACCCGCGCCATCTTTGGCCTGACACCGGGCGAGTCCGTGGCCGGCATCGATTTCCGCCCGGCCAACGGCCTGCTGTATGCCCTGGGCAGCCGCGGCAACCTCTACACGCTGGACGCAGCCACAGGCCGCGCCACCTTCCGCGCGGCGCTCAAGGCCGCCGCCAGTGACGACGCCCCTTTCACCGGCCTGCTGGGCACGCAATTCGGCGTGGACTTCAACCCCGTGGCCGACCGGCTGCGCGTGGTGAGCAACACCGGGCAGAACCTGCGCATTGACGTGGACACCGGCGACACCATCACCGACGGCAACCTCACCCGCACCAACGAAGCCGGTCTGGCCGTGCCGCCCACGGCCACCGCCGCCGCGTACACCAACGCGTTTCGCGGCGCCACCGCCACCACGCTGTATGTGCTGGATCTGACGCTGGCCCTGCGCTCGGTGGTGAACCCACCCAACAACGGTGTACTGACCAGCGACGCCACGCTCGGGGTGGTGGGCAGCGGCGTGAACGGCTTCGATATTGAATCGCGCGGCACCACGGGTTACGCGGCCATCCGCTCGGGCACCGTGCTGTCGCTGTACCGCATCGACCTGTCGGCCGCCACCAATGCCGCCACGCTGCTGGGCGGCATTGGTGGCGTGGAAACCATCTCGGGCCTGGCTCTGGTTCAGCCAGACTGACGCGGCCAGTGCCGCCCCGCTACTCCAGCGATTTGAGCCAGTCCGCCAGCGGCTTGAGTGCCGCGTCGACGGTGCCCTTGCGGTCGGCCTTGACCGCTTCATAGCGGCTTTGAGGGTGCGGCGGCGCCTTGGCGAAGGCAAAGCCTTCGCCGCGCTGGAACAACGGATCGTCCGTGCCCAGCACCCACAACACCGGCGTGTGCTGACGCAAGGCCGCTGCCGTGGCGGGCAGGCCACCCATGCCGGGCGCGTCGGCTTCGGGCGCCAGCGCCACCACGCCATCGGCATCGCCCACCGCGCCGGCATACGCCATGGCCGCGTTGGCGCCAAAGCCCGCGCCGCCGACCAGCACCCGCTTGTAACCCTGCTGGCGCAGGTCGCGCACATGACGCGCGACCTCCTGCCAGGCGCCGGGCAGGTCCTTGTCGTTGGCGCGGCGCTGCGACCACGGCATCTCCACCGCCTTGACCATGCAGCTGGCCTGCAGCTTGCGCCCCAGCGCCGCCATCGGCGCGACCGGGCCACCCCGGTCGTGCATGAGCACCAGTGCGCAGGCCTTGCTGTCGGTCTGGGCCCACGCCAGGCTGATGCCCGAAAGCGTGGCCGCTGCCAAGGCCAGGCGCAATGCGGTGCGCCGGCCCATCAGGTGGTTGTGGGTCATGGCTGTGTCTCCTGGCGCCATCATGGCACTGCGCAGGCGGGCCGCGCACCCGTTCAGACCCTGATGAGCCAGCGCACCCGGCGTTAGACTTGAGGGCCCATCATGTCCATGCCCGCCTTGCAGGCCCCCCAACACTGCCCGCTGTGCGGCCAGGCCAACCTGTGTGCCATGGAGGCCGCCCGCCTGACGGGCCAGCCTCAGGGACCGTGCTGGTGCACGCGGGTGGACTTCAACCGCGCGGCGCTCGCGCGCATCCCGGCGCAGGCGCGCGGCAAGGCCTGCATCTGCGAGGCCTGCGCCACGAGGGCCGGCACGGAGCCAGCCAAGGCGTGAACGAACACCACACCCTCGCCTCGCTGCGCGAACGCTACGGTCCGCGCTACCGGTGGCTGCTGTTGCTGTCGGTGATGATCGGCACGATGGCGTCCATCATGTCGTCCACCATCGTGAACGTGGCCATCCCCGACATGAGCCATCATTTTGCGTTGGGCCAGGAGCGCGCGCAGTGGGTCAGCTCGGGCTTCATGGTGGCCATGACGGCGTCCATGCTGACCACGCCCTGGCTGCTGGCACGCTATGGCTACCGGCATACCTATGTGGGCACCATGCTGCTGCTGATGGCCGGCGGCGTGGCGGGGGGCGTGGCCGACCACTTCACGCTGGTGCTGGCCGCCCGCGTGGCCGAGGGGCTGGCCGCCGGGATCGTGCAGCCCATTCCGGCCATCATCATCCTGCGCGCATTCGAGCCCGGCGAGCAGGGCCGCGCCAGCGGCATCTTCGGCATGGGCGTGGTGCTGGCACCAGCCTTGGGTCCCAGCATCGGGGGCGTGCTGGTCGACCTGTTTGGCTGGCGCTCGATCTTCTTCATGGTGGTGCCTTTGTGCCTGGCATCGCTGTACATGGCGTACCGCTTTGTGCCGGTGACGTCACCGGGCGGCGTGGCGGCCAACCGGGCCGGCGCGCCGCTGGACTGGCGCGGCCTTCTGATGGGCAGCGCGGGCACGCTGTGCCTGCTTAACGGTCTGGTGGAACTGCACGGCAACAGCGTCACTCGCGCTGTCGTGCTGCTGGGCGGTGCCGCGGCGGCGCTGGTGGCATTCATGTGGTGGCAGCGCCGGCTGATGAACAGTGGCCGCGAGCCGCTGATGAACCTGCATGTATTCGGCCACCGCCAGTTCGCCATGGGCAGCATCGTCGCGTTCATCTACGGTACCGCCCTGTTTGGCTCCACCTACCTGCTGCCGGTGTACATGCAGCTGGGCCTTCAGCTGTCCGCGTCGCACGTGGGCACCATCCTGCTGCCCGCGGGGTTTGTGCTGGCCCTCACCATTGCCGGCGTGGGCCGGCTGGCCGACCGGCAGCCCACCTGGCTGCTGGTGAGCATCGGGCTGGCGCTGCTGGCGCTGTCGTTTGCGGTGATGGTGCTGGTGGACACCGCCACCGCGCTGTGGGTGCTGGTGGCGTTTGCCATCCTGGGCCGCGTGGGGCTGGGCTTCATCCTGCCGTCGTTGAACCTCGGGTCCATGCGCGGGCTGGCACCGGCGCTGATTCCGCAAGGATCAAGCGCCATCAATTTCGTGCGCATGCTCGGCGGCGCGGCGGGTGTGAGCCTTTGCGACATCGTGCTGGAATGGCGCCTGGCCGCCCATGGCGATTCGCTGACCAACCCCACCACCAGCCCCGCGCGGCTGGCGGCGTTCAATGAATCGTTCCTGATGCTGGCCGCGCTGTGCGCGCTGGCGCTGGTGGCGGCCTGGCAGCTGCGCGAAAAGCAGGCAACAAAGGTCTGACACCATGTGCCAGCTGCTGGGCATGAACTGCAACACCCCCACTGATGTGATGTTCAGCTTCACCGGCTTTGCCGAGCGCGGCGGGCGCACCGACCATCACGCCGACGGCTGGGGCATTGCGTTTTTTGAAGACAAGGGCGTGCGCCACTTTGTGGACCACCAGGCCGCGTGCGATTCCCCCGTGGCCGAGCTGATCCGCCGCTACCCCATCAAGAGCGAAAACGTCATTGCCCACATCCGCAAGGCCACGCAGGGGGCGGTAAACCTGCAGAACTGCCACCCGTTCATGCGCGAGCTGTGGGGCCGCTACTGGGTGTTTGCCCACAACGGCGACCTGAAGGACTTCCACCCCCGGCTGCATGGCGCCTTCCGCCCCGTGGGCGGCACCGACAGCGAGCGCGCGTTCTGCTGGATCATGCAGGAACTGGCCAAATCGCACGCCGGCGTACCCAGCGTGGACGAGCTGACCCTGACGTTGCGCGAGCTGGTGCCGCGCATTGCGGCGCACGGCACGTTCAATTTCCTGCTGTCCAACGGCCAGGCGCTGTGGGCCCATGCGTCCACGAACCTTTGCTGGGTGGAGCGGCGCCACCCGTTTGCCCATGCCCAGCTGGCCGACGACGACCTGAGCGTGGACTTTGCGCAGGCCACCACGCCGAACGACCGCGTCGCCGTGGTGGTGACCACGCCGTTGACCACCAACGAGCACTGGACGGCGTTTGCGCCCGGTGAACTGCGCGTGTTCGTCAACGGGCAGGCACAAACCGCCGCATAAGGCGCCACTCAAGGCGCGAGCACTGCCTCCAGCGCCGTGATGAACATGGCCGGCACGTCAAAGCCGGCCTGCTGCGTGATCTCCTGAAAGCAGGTGGGGCTGGTCACGTTGATTTCGGTCAGCCGGTCGCCGATCACGTCAATGCCCACCAGCAGCAGGCCGCGCGCCGCCAGCACCGGCCCCATGGCACGGGCAATCGCCCAGTCGCTGTCGGACAGCGGCTGCGCCACGCCCAGGCCACCGGCGGCCAGGTTGCCGCGCACCTCGGTGCCCTGCGGAATGCGCGCCAGGCTGAACGGCACGGCCTGGCCGCCGATGATGAGGATGCGCTTGTCGCCCTGGGCGATCTCCGGCACAAAGCGCTGGACCATGATGGTCTGGGCGCCGTCCTTGTTCAGCGTCTCGATGATGGAGCCCAGATTCAGCGCGTCGGCCTTCACGCGGAAGATGCCCATGCCGCCCATGCCGTCCAGCGGCTTGAGGATGATGTCCTGGTGCTCGGCATGGAAGGCGCGCACCTCGTCGGCGCTGCGCGTGACCAGCGTGGGGCTCACGTACTGCGGGAACTCCATGATCGCGAGCTTTTCGGGGTGGTCGCGCAGCGTGCGGGGCTTGTTGAACACCCGGGCACCCTCGCGCTCGGCCTGCTCCAGCAAATGCGTGGCGTAGAAGTACTCGCTGTCAAACGGCGGGTCCTTGCGCATGATGACGGCGTCAAAGTCCGCCAGCGGCATGACGGGCGTGCTGGTCTCGTTGAACCATTCGTCGTCCGCACCCGTCAGCGTGATGTTGCGCACCGCCGCACGCACCACGCCGCCCGAGCGCCAGACCAGGTGGCGCGGCTCGCAGGCCGCGATGCGGTGGCCGCGGCGCTGCGCTTCGCGCATCATGGAAAAGGTCGTGTCCTTGTAGATCTTGAAGGATTCGAGCGGGTCGGCGACAAAGAGGATGTTCATGGCGGTCGTTGATGTGACTTTCGGGGGACCACCGCGGAGCCGGCTTTGCCGGGCCGCTGGTGGTGCCCCCTTGAGGGGGAGGCGGCGTCAGCCGCTGCGGGGGTGGGCATACTGTTGCACAAACAAGGCCATCGCGCCTGCGACGACGCCCCAAAACGCCGACCCGATCCCGGCTATTGAGACACCACTGAGCGTGACCAGGAAAGTGATGAGCGCGGCCTCGCGGTGGCTGTCGTCCTTCAATGCCACGGCCAGGCCGCTGCCGATGGTGCCCAGCAGCGCCAGACCGGCAATGGCCACCACAAGCTCTTTGGGGAAGGCCGTGAGCAGCCCCGTGACCGCCGCGCCAAAAATCCCGATCAGCACGTACAGCACCCCGCACGACGCCGCCGCCGTGTAGCGCCTGGCCGGGTCCTCATGCGCCTCGCGGCCCATGCAGATGGCCGCGGTGATGGCCGACAGGCACAGTGCAAAGGCGCCAAACGGCGCCAGCACCAGCATGGCCACGCCGGTGACGGTGATGAGTCTGGAGATGGGCATGTCGTACCCCGCCGCGCGGATCGCCGCCACGCCCGGCAGGTTCTGCGAGGCCATGGTCACCACAAACAGCGGCAGCGCCAGGCTGGTGATGGCGCCCAGGCTGAACGACGGCGCGGTGAACACGGGCACGGCAAAGTCCAGCGTCACGCGCGACCACACCATGCTGCCGCTGGCGGCTGCATGGACAACCGCCACGGCCAGCGTCAACACCACGGCGTAACGCGGCGCCCACCGCTTGCCCAGCAGGTAGGTGCCCAGCATCAGCAGCACCAGGGCCAGCGCCGTCTGCGCGGCGGCAAACGCCTGCAGACCAAAGCGCGCCAGCACGCCGGCCAGCAGCGCCGATGCAATGGCCATGGGGATGCGGTTCATGACCCGTTCAAACCAGCCGGTAACGCCCGCCAGCGTGATCAGCGCGCCGCACACCAGAAAGGCGCCCACGGCCTCGGCCATGGAAAAGCCGCCCGCCAGCCCGGCGGTGGCCAGCACCGCCGCGCCGGGCGTGGACCAGGCCACCATGACCGGCTGGCGCAGCACCAGCGAGGGAATGGCGGTGCACAGGCCCATGCCCAGGCCCAGCGCCCACATCCATGAGCTGATCAACTCGGGCGTGGCGTTGAACGCCTGCGCTGCCTGGAACACGATGGCCACCGAGCTGGTAAAGCCCACCAGCACCGCCACAAAGCCGGCGGTAAAGGCCGACAGGCTCAGGTCCTTGAAAAATCGCATGGCGCCGATTCTGCCCGGCGCGCGGCCATGGTGCACAGTAGAGGCTTGTGAACAGCAGACAAGGCAAGGACATGAGCGACACACGCGCACAACGGTTCGCCGCCGAAGCGGCCCGGCTGGGCCATGACTTCAGCGGCCCGCTGCAGATCGGCGGCAACTATGTCTCCACCCTCAAGCATGGCGGCGTGCTGCACATCAGCGGCCAGGTGCCGCGCGTGGGCAGTGAGGTGGTGGTGGTGGGCGAGGCCGGCACCGACGTGACGCTGGAGCGCGCGCAGCACGCCGCCCAGGTCTGCGCCATGCGCGCACTGGTGCTGATTGCGCAGGCCGAGGGCTCGCTGGACGCTGTGCAGCAGGTGCTGAGCGTGCGCGTGTACACGCGCAGCGCGCCCGGCTTCACCCAGCAAAGCGAGGTGGCCAACGCCGCGTCTGATCTGCTGGTGCGCGTGCTCGGCCCGGCCGGCACGCACACACGTACCTCGGTGGGCGTGGCGCAGCTGCCCAAGGGCGCGGCGGTCGAGCTGGACATGACCGTGGCCGTGGCCTGAGGGCCCGCCACCAGCAGCCTAGATCTCGATCTTGCTGCCCAGCTCCACCACCGAGTTGTTCGGCAGGTTCAGGAAGTCGGCCGCGCCGCTGGCGTTGTGGTGCATCTGGGCAAACAGCTTTTCACGCCACGCAGCCATGCCGCCGCCAATGGTGGGCACCACCACATCGCGCGACAGGAAATAGCTGGTGCTCATGGGCGCCAGCTCGCAGCCGCGGGCGCGGATCTGCTCCAGCGCGCGCGGCAGGTCGGGGTCGTTCTTGAAGCCGTAATGCACCACGACCTGCCAGCAGTTGTGGCCCAGTGATTCGATGGCCAGGCGCTTGTCCAGCCCGATCCAGGGCACCTCGTGGCTGCGCACCGTGACAAACAGGTTGTGTTCGTGCAGCACCTTGTTGTGCTTGAGGTTGTGCAAGAGCGCATTGGGCACGGTCCCTGGTTCGGCCGTCAGGAATACGGCTGAGCCTTCCACCCGCGCTGGCGGGCTGACGAACACCGCCTCCAGAAAGCTCTTGAGGTCAATGGCGTCGGCGCGCAGCTTCTGGTTGAGCAGCTCGCGGCCCTGCTTCCAGGTCATCATGAGCGTGAAGATCGCGCCGCCGATCAACAGCGGGAACCAGCCGCCGTGGAACAGCTTGAGCATGTTGGAGCTGAAGAACGCCAGATCCACGACGAAGAAGATGCCGGTGGCGGCAACGCACAGCGCCAGCGGGTACTTCCAGCCGTAGCGGATCACAAAGAACGTGAGGGTGGTGGTGATCAGCATGTCCAGCGTGACGGCAATGCCATAGGCCGCAGCCAGGTTGCTGGACGAGCGGAACATCACCACGGCCAGCACGATCGCCACGAACAGGCCCCAGTTGACGAACGGGATGTAGATCTGGCCGGTGTCGCGCACACTGGTGTGCTGGATGTTCAGGCGCGGCAGGTAGCCCAGCTGGATCACCTGCTTGGTCACGCTGAACGCGCCGGTGATCAGCGCCTGCGATGCAATCACCGTCGCCATCGTGGCCAGCAGCACCAGCGGAATCAGCGCCCAGTCGGGCGCCATCAGGTAGAACGGGTTCTTGATGGCGTCGGGGTTGTCCAGCAACAGCGCGCCCTGGCCAAAGTAATTGAGCGTGAGGGCTGGCATGGCCACGGTGAACCAGGCCAGGCGGATCGGCCGCTTGCCGAAATGGCCCAGGTCCGCGTAAAGCGCCTCGGCGCCCGTGACGCACAGCACCACCGCGCCCAGGATGATGAAGGTGGTGCCGGGGTTGGTGAACATGAAGCCCAGCGCGTGGTGCGGGCTGATGGCGGCCAGGATTTCGGGATGGCGCACGATGTGGGACACGCCCAGCACCGCCAGCGCCATGAACCAGGCGAGCGTGATCGGCCCGAAGAATCTGCCAATGCCACCGGTGCCGCGCTTTTGCACGGCAAACAGGCCAAACAGGATCACCAGCGTGAGCGGGATCACATACTGTTTGAACGCGGGTGAGACGACCTCCAGGCCCTCCACGGCCGAGAGCACCGAGATCGCCGGTGTGATGACACCGTCGCCATAAAACAATGAGGTGCCGAAGATGCCGATGCCCAGCAGCCATTTGCGCAAGGCGGGCTTGTCCTTCACCGCCTGCGATGCCAGCGCCAGCATGGCGATCAGTCCGCCTTCGCCGTGGTTGTCGGCGCGCAGCACCAGTACCACGTACTTGATGGACACAATGACCGTCAGTGTCCAGAAGAAGATCGACAGGACGCCATACACGTTGGCATGGGTGAATGGAACATGCCCCGAGCCGAAGACTTCCTTGACGGCATACAGGACGCTGGTGCCGATGTCGCCGTAAACAACACCGATGGCGCCCAGGGTCAGCGCCGCGAGAGAGGATTTGGATGCAGACACACAACCACCCCTTGTTGCCGGCCTGGTGCGCCAGCGGGGTTCCATAGCTTCGGGACCGCTATTGTGCGCCTGCGGCCTGCGCGCCGCACCTCTTGTTGCAACGCAACAACGAGGTGGGGCTATTCCAGTGCTACCGCGGAACCGGCTACGCCGGGCCGCTGGTAGCGCCCCCCTGAGGGGGGAGGCGCCGCAGGCGCTTCGGGGGGTTAGTCATACGTCTCCGCATCCGGGTCCGTGGCTTCCATCTCGTAGCTGGCAGCGAGCATGGCCAGGCGGGCGATCACGCCGTACATGTAAAAGCGGTTCGGTGCGCTCGCACCAGGCTTCATGCCAGGCTGAGGTAAGTGCGTACTCTCAGCAAACGCCAGGGGCACAAAGCTGGCGCCAGGGGCGTTCAGGTTTTCGTCTACGCCGCGCTCCGCATGAATGCGGTAGAAGCCGCCCACCACATAGCGGTCCATCATGTAGACCACGGGCTCGGCCACCGCATCGTTCATGCGCTCGTTGGTCAGCACGCCTTCCTGGATGATGACCTGGCTGACTTCCTGGCCGTCCTTGACGACGGCCATCTTGTTCTTTGTCTTGCGGTTCAGCGCATCCAGGTCCTTGACGTCACGCACGGTCATGATGCCCATGCCGTAGGTACCGTTGTCGGCCTTCACCACCACAAACGGCTTTTCGTTGATGCCGTATTCCTTGTACTTCTTGCGGATCTTCGTCAGCAGCGCGTCCACATTGGTGCTCAGGCACTCCATGCCCGTGCCTTCGGCAAAGTTGACCTCGCCGCAGATGTTGAACATCGGGTTGATCAGCCAGGGGTCTATGCCCAGCAGTTTGCCGAAGCGTTTGGAAACCTCTTCATAGCTCTTGAAGTGGTTGCTCTTGCGGCGCACGCTCCAGCCCGCATGCAGCGGGGGCAGCAGGTACTGCTCGTGCAGGTCCTCCAGGATGCCGGGGGCGCCGGCCGACAGGTCGTTGTTCAGCAGGATGGTGCAGGGGTCAAAGTCCTTCAGCCCCAGGCGGCGCTTGCTGCGGATCACCGGCTCCAGCGTGATCTGCTCGCCCGTGGGCAGGTCAATCACCGTGGGCACCTTGATGTCGGGGCTGATGGAGCCGATGCGCACGTTCAGCCCGGCCATGTGAAAGATGCGCTTGAGCTGCGCCACATTGCTCAGGTAGAAGGTGTTGCGCGTGTGGTTTTCGGGGATGACCAGCAGGTTCTTGGCCTCGGGGCAGATCTTTTCGATCGCGGCCATGGCCGACTGCACCGCCAGCGGCAGCATCTCGGGCGTCAGGTTGTTCCAGCCGCCGGGGTACAGGTTGGTGTCGACCGGGGCCAGCTTGAAACCCGCGTTGCGGATGTCCACCGAGCTGTAGAACGGCGGGGTGTGCTCCATCCATTCCAGGCGGAACCAGCGCTCGATGGCCGGCATGGAGTCGAGTACACGTTGCTCGAGCTCGTTGATCGGCCCCGTCAGGGCGGTAATTAAGTGGGGAACCATGCTGGCCTGTTGTTTTAAGTTCTGATCTCACCTTGGCCCAGAACGACGTATTTCAAGGAGGTGAGGCCTTCGATGCCGACCGGGCCGCGCGCGTGGAACTTGTCGGTGCTGATGCCGATTTCAGCGCCCAGCCCGTACTCGAAACCATCGGCGAAGCGGGTGCTTGCATTCACCATCACGCTCGCCGAATCAACCTCGCGCAGGAAGCGCTGGGCATGCATGTGGTCGCGCGTGAGGATGGCGTCGGTGTGGTGGGACGAATAGCGGTTGATGTGCTCGATGGCCTCGTCCAGGCCCGCCACCACCTTGACGCTGATGATGGGCGCCAGGTATTCCTCGGACCAGTCCTGTTCGGTCGCGGCCTGCAGGTTGGCACCGCTCACGGCCGCCAGGATGGCTCGCGCCTCGGCGTCGCAGCGCATCTCCACCCCCTTGGCGGCATAGACCGCACCGATCAGCGGCAGGAATTGCGCCGCCACGCCGCGCGCGACCAGCAGGCCTTCGCTGGCGTTGCAGGGGCTGTACTTCTGGGTCTTGGCGTTGTCGGCCACCTTGACGGCCATGGCAATGTCGCAGGGGTCGTCCACATACACATGGCAGTTGCCATCCAGGTGCTTGATGACCGGCACCCTGGCGTCGCGGCTGATGCGCTCGATCAGGCTCTTGCCGCCGCGCGGGATGATCACGTCCACATACTGCGGCATGGCAATCAGCTGGCCCACGGCCTCGCGGTCGGTGGTCTGCACCAACTGCACCGCATCGGCGGGCAGGCCGCTGTCGGTCAGGGCCTGCTGCACCAGTTTTGCCAGGGCCTTGTTGGAGTCAATGGCTTCCGAGCCGCCGCGCAGGATGCAGGCGTTGCCGCTCTTGATGCTCAGGCTGGCGGCCTCGATGGTCACATTGGGCCGGCTTTCGAAAATCATGCCGAACACGCCGATGGGCACGCGCATCTGGCCCACGCGGATGCCGCTGGGCTGCTGCTTCATGCCGATGATTTCACCGATCACGTCGGGCATGGTGGCCAGCTGCTCGCAGCCTTCGGCCACGGTCTCGATGACCCGGGGTGTGAGCTTGAGCCGGTCCACCATGGGCGCGCTCAGGCCGTTGGCGGTGGCGCGTTCAATATCCCTGGCGTTGTCGGTCTGCAGGGCCTGCACATTGGCGCGCAGCAGTGCAGCCAGTGTGCGCAACGCCTTTGCCTTGGTGGCCGCATCAGCGCGAGCCATCAGGGCCGACGCCTGGCGGGCCTGCAGGCCCACGGTCTGCATGTATTCAGCGATGTTCAGCGCATTCATGCGGGGATTTTACGGGCGGGGGTGTTTTGCTGCACCGCGCACTCGCGGCACAGCGCCAGCGCCAGCCGGTGCAGGGCCTGCCAGCCATCGGTGGGCCAGCCGGGCGCCTTCAGGCCCTTGACGATGCCGTCCACCAGGTGGGCCGAGTGCAGCAGGTTGTCGATGGCCACCGGCGTCAGGCGCGGCAGCACGCGTTCAAACAGGCGCTCTTTCACACCCCACACGCGCTGCTCACGCAGCGCCATGGGCAGCGGGCGGCCGGCGGCCATGGCGTCTTTCACGCGCTTGAGCGCGCGGATGTCCTCGGCCAGCGTGTAGTGCACCAGCACCTCGGCCTCGCCCTCGGCCTGCAAGCCGTCCAGCATGCGCTGCACGCGCGCCGCCTGGCCGGCCAGCACGGCCTCGGACAGCTTGAACACGTCATACCGCGCCACGTTCAGCACGGCGCTTTCCACCTGGTTGAAGCCGAGCTCGCCCTCGGGGTACAGCAGCGCGAGCTTCTGGATTTCCTGGTGGGCCGCCAGCAGGTTGCCCTCGACCCGGTCGGCAAAGAACTGCAGCGCACGCTGGCCTTCGTCGCCAGCCGCGATGCGCTGGCCCTGGCGCGCCAGGCGCTGCGCGATCCACTGCGGCAGCGCGGCGCGATCCACCGGATCCACCTGGATGGTCACGCCAAAGCTGTCCAGCGCGCCAAACCAGGCGCCGCCTTTGGTCACCTTGTCCAGCCGCGGCAGGATCACCAGCGTCAGCGTGGAATCATTGCCCTGCGAGCTTTCGGCCAGCTGCTGCAGCGCGGGGCTGCCTTCCTTGCCCGGCTTGCCCGAGGGGATGCGGATTTCCACGATCTGCTTGTCGGCAAACAGGCTCAGGCTGCCGCCCGCGGCCAGCACCTCGCTCCAGTCGAAATGCGCGCCGGCCACGGTGTGCACCGTGCGCTCGGTGTAGCCCTGCTCGCGTGCCAGCGCGCGGATGGCGTCGGCCGCTTCCTGGATCAGCAGGGGCTCGTCGCCATGCAGCGTGTACAGCGGCTTCAGGCCGCGTTGCAGGTGCTGGCTGAGCTGGGCGGCGGCGAGTTGCATGGGTGGTGCGGGGCTACAGGCTCTTGACTGACGCGAGCCGGCGCATGAGCTGCTGCACGATGTCGGTCTGCATGTCGCGGTACAGCAGGGCTTCTTCGGCCTCCTTGGCCAGCACGGCGGTTTCGCTGAAGCTGATGTCACGCTGCTGCAGGATCTCGGTCGCCGGGATCAGCTCCTTGCCATCGCGCCCGCGCAAGCGGAACTGGAAGCGGATGCGCAGCTGGAACTCACGCACCTGCCCCGATGCGTTCAGGCCGACCACCACTTTTTCGCGCTGCTCCTGCAGCACATCCAGCAGCACCTGCGCCGTGCCAATCTGGGCGGCAGGCACGACGCGCACGGCATCGCTGGCGGCAATGGTGCGCTTGAGCTCATTGCCCAGCTGGGAACTGTCTGCGGTACCGATGTAGATCGTATCGAACGCAAAATCGGGCGCCTGGCGAAGCTGGAAGCCGCAGGCGGACAGCGTGGCAGCAAGGGGCAGGGTCAGCAGCAAGCGTCGTTGTGTCATGGCTTCAGACGACCAGGTTGACCAGGCGACCGGGAACCACGATGACTTTCTTCGGCGAGGCACCGCCCGAATTCTTGATGAACGCCTCGCTGGCCAGGGCAATCTGCTCGATCAGCGCCTTGTCGGCCGCCGCAGGCACATGGATCGCGCCGCGCAGCTTGCCGTTGACCTGCAGCATGAGTTCAATCTCGTCCTGCTTGAGCGCGTCTTCGTCCACCTGGGGCCAGGGCGCGTCCAGCAGGTCACCCTGCCGCGCCGCGTAGCCCAGCGCTTGCCACAGCGCGTGCGTGATGTGCGGCGTAACCGGGTACAGCGCCCGCAGCAGGATGCCAAAGCCCTCGCGCACCGCGGCGGCGTCGCCGGGTGCATTGCCCTTGAAGCCTTCCAGCGCGTTGAGCAGCTTCATGGCACCAGAGACTACCGTGTTGTATTGCATGCGCTGGTAGTCGTAGTCCACCTGCTTGAGAACGGTGTGGATTTCCAGCCTCAATGCCTTGGCGTCCTTGCTGTACGCGGCCTTGATGTCCGTGGCAGCGCCGACCCTGGCGGCGAAGTTCCACACCCGGCGCAGGAAGCGGTAGCTGCCCTCCACCGCCGAATCATTCCATTCCAGCGTGGCCTCGGGCGGCGCGGTGAACATGGTGTACAGCCGCGCGGTGTCGGCGCCGTACTTCTCAATCAGGTCCTGCGGGTCCACGCCGTTGTTCTTGCTCTTGCTCATGGTGCCCACGCCTTCGTAGGTCACCAGCGAGCCATCGCGCTTGAGCTTTGCACCGGTCACCTTGCCGTGCTCGTCGTGGATGTCTTCCACGTCGGTGGGCCAGAAGTATTCGATGCCCCCCTTGTCACCCTTGCGCGAGTAGATGTGGTTGAGCACCATGCCCTGCGTCAGCAGCCTGGTGAACGGTTCGTCAATCTTGACCAGCCCCAGGTCGCGCATGACCTTGGTCCAGAAGCGCGCGTACAGCAGGTGCAGGATGGCATGCTCGATGCCGCCGATGTACTGGTCCATCGGCATCCAGTAGTTGGCGCCGCCAGCCACCATGGCTTCGTCATTGGCCGGATCGCAGTAGCGCATGAAATACCACGAGCTGTCCACGAAGGTGTCCATGGTGTCGGTCTCGCGCCGCGCGGGCTTGCCGCATACGGGGCAAGTGACGCCGGCATGGAAGCCCTCGTGTTTGTGCAGCGGGTTGCCCGAGCCGTCGGGCACGCAGTCCTGCGGCAGCACCACGGGCAGGTCCTTCTCGGGCACGGGCACGGCACCATGCTCGGCGCAGTGAATGATGGGAATCGGCGTGCCCCAGTAGCGCTGGCGGCTCACGCCCCAGTCGCGCAGGCGCCAGGTGGTCTTTTTCTCGCCCAGGCCCAGCTGCTCCAGCGCATGGGCCACGGCGTTCACCGCGTCCTTGTAACCAAAGCCGCTGTAGATGTCGGAGTTGATGGTGACGCCGCGTTGCTTGTCGGCGTACCAGTCCTGCCAGCGGTCGTAGTCGTAGCGTTCGCCATCCACATGCACGACCTGCAGGATGTCGATGCCGTACTTTTTGGCGAATTCAAAGTCGCGTTCGTCGTGCGCGGGCACGCCCATGACGGCACCGTCGCCATAGCTCATGAGCACATAGTTGCCCACCCACACCTGCACCGGCAGGCGCGTCAGCGGGTGCGTGACCGTCAGGCCGGTGGGCATGCCCACCTTTTCGCGCAGGGCCAGCTCCGCCTCGGTCGTGCCGCCCTTCTTGCACTCTTCAATGAAGGCGGCCAGCTGGGGGTTGGTGGCGGCGGCGTGCGCGGCCAGCGGGTGTTCTGGCGCCACGGCACAGAACGTGACGCCCATGATGGTGTCAGCCCGGGTGGTGAACACGTACATCCTGCCGTCGCCAATCAGCGCGCCCGATGCATCGCGGATGTCGTGCGTGAACGCAAAGCGCACGCCTTCGCTCTTGCCGATCCAGTTTTCCTGCATGAGCTTCACGCGCTCGGGCCAGCCGGGCAACTGGCTTTGCACATGGTCCAGCAGCTCGCCGGCGTAGTCGGTGATCTTGAGGTAGTAGCCGGGGATTTCGCGCTTTTCGACCACCGCGCCGGTACGCCAGCCCTTGCCGTCGATCACCTGCTCGTTGGCCAGCACCGTCTGGTCCACCGGGTCCCAGTTGACGACCTGGGTCTTGCGGTAGGCGATGCCCTTTTCCAGCATCTTCAAAAACAGCCACTGGTTCCACTTGTAGTAGCTCGGGTCACAGGTGGCGACCTCGCGGCTCCAGTCGATGGCCAGCCCCATCGCCTGCATCTGCTTTTTCATGTAGGCGATGTTGTCGTAAGTCCATTTCGCGGGCGGCACGCCGTTTTTCAAGGCCGCGTTCTCCGCCGGCAGGCCAAAGGCGTCCCAGCCCATGGGCATGAGCACGTTGTAGCCGTTCATGCGCAGGTAGCGCGTGAGCATGTCGTTGATGGTGTAGTTGCGCACATGGCCCATGTGCAGCTTGCCGCTGGGGTACGGCAGCATGGAGCAGGCATAGAACTTCTTCTTGCCCGCGTCTTCGGTCACGCGGTAGGCGTCACGCGCGGTCCAATAGGCGTGCGCGTCGCGCTCCACCTCGGTGTGGTTGTACTTGTCTTGCATGAGTGGGCTTGTCGCAAAGGGTTTGCGGCCCTCTGGGCCGCAGTGCAGGGATTTTAGGCGCTGGGGCGGCTCAGCGCGCCGCAGCGGGTGCGCCGGGCTGCTCGGCCACGAAACCGATGCGGTTCAGTCCGGCTTTTTGCGCCACGCCCATCACCACCACGACCTGGCCATAGGGCACGGTCTGGTCGGCGCGCAGTTGCACTTCGGTGTCGGGGTTGCGGGCGGCGGCCTCCTGCAGACCCTGCGCCAGCTGCTCCAGCGTCACGGGCCGCTCGTCCAGAAACACCTGGCCGCCCGGGTTGATCGACAATGTGACGAATTGCGCAGCCTCGCTGGCGGTGGCCGCTTCGGTTTTGGGTAAATCCAGCCGGATCGAGCTGGCCAGCAGCGGCGCGGTGATGATGAAGATCACCACCAGCACCAGCATCACGTCCACCAGCGGCGTGACGTTGATCTCACTCATGGGCTGGTGCCCGGGGGTGCGCTCAAGGCGGCCGAAAGCCACGTCAGCCTCGGTCTTCACCAGCGGCCACCGCAGAACCGGCTTCGCCGGGCTGCTGGTGGCGCCCCCCCGAGGGGGAAGCGCCGAAGGCGCTTCGGGGGGGAGTCAACAATTCCCGCAGGTCGCGGGCGAAGCCTTCGAGGTCAGCCTCAATGCGGCCAATCCGGCGGCCAAACACGTTGTAGGCCAGCACCGCAGGGATGGCCACGGCCAGGCCGGCAGCCGTCATGATCAGCGCCTCGCCCACGGGGCCGGAGACCTTGTCGATGGAAATCTGCCCTGCCCCGGCAATGCTGGTCAGTGCGTGGTAGATGCCCCAGACCGTGCCCAGCAGCCCCACGAACGGCGCCGTGGAACCCACGGTGGCCAGCAGCACCTGGCCGAACTGCAGCTTGTCCAGCACCCGGTGCAGCGCGTCGCGCAGCACACGGGTGAGCTGCTGCGAACGGTCGCCCGCCGCGGCCAGCGTACCGGCGCCATCCATGCTGGTGGCATCGATCAGCGGCAGCACCAGGGCTTCACGGTCGAACGCCGCCACCCGGTCGCGCGCGTCGGCCAGCGCGGGCGCCTGCCAGAAAGCGGCGGTAGCGCGGCCCACGTCGCGGTTGGCGCGCTGCAGCAGCCACGCCTTCCACAAAATCACGACCCAGCTGGCGACCGACATCGCCAGCAGCAGCAGCGCCACGCCGCGCGTGACCGCATCGCCCTGGGAAAAAATGTCGGTCCAGCGCATGGTCAGGCCTCGCGCAGGCCAAGCACGTCGAACATGTCGTACAGGCCGCTCTGGCGGCCGGCCAGGAAGCGCACCGCTCGCAGGCTGCCCTGCGCATAGGTGGAGCGGCTGGACGACTTGTGGGTGATCTCGATGCGCTCGCCGGTGCCGGCAAACATCACGGTGTGGTCGCCCACGATGTCGCCGCCGCGGATGGTGGCAAAGCCGATGGACGACGGATCGCGCTCGCCGGTGACGCCTTCGCGCGCGTACACGGCGCAGTCTTTCAGGTCGCGGCCCAGCGCACCAGCGATGACCTCGCCCATCTTGAGCGCGGTGCCCGACGGCGCGTCCACCTTGTGGCGGTGGTGGGCTTCGATGATTTCAATGTCGTAGCCGGTGGACATCGCCTTGGCCGCCATCTCCAGCAGCTTCAGCGTGACGTTCACACCCACGCTCATGTTGGGCGCCATCATGATCGGGATGTCCGCCGCCGCCGCGGCGATCTCGGCCTTTTGCGCATCGCTGAAGCCGGTGGTGCCGATGACCAGGCCCACGCCCAGCTCGCGGCACGCGTGCAGATGGGCCAGTGTGCCTTCGGGCCGGGTGAAGTCGATCAGCACCTGGGAATTCTGCAGGCCCGCACGCAGGTCTGCCGTCACGGCCACACCGCTGGCGCGGCCCAGAAAGGCGCAGGCATCCTGCCCGATGGCGGGGCTGGCCGCTACGTCCAGCGCGCCGGCCAGCGTGCAGTCCGAAGCGGCCTGGATGGCCTCGATCAGCATGTGGCCCATGCGGCCCGAGGCGCCCGCCACGGCGACCCTGTGCAACCCGGCGCTCATCGGGCGGGCGCTTCGAGGGGGGGGTATACGGCGGGCACGGGCGCCAACACCGCAGGCTCGGCTGCCGCCGGCGCCGGGGACTTTTCGGCAAAGGCCTTGAGGGTGTCCTCGGAGGCCTCCAGAACCGGCACCTTGCCGGCCTTGCGGCGGCTGTCCAGTCGGGCGACGAATTCGGCCTCGCTGGGCATGGCATCGCCCTCGAATCGCTCCAGCGCATCACCTTTGAAGAACACGGCGAGCTTGCGCAGCTGGGGCTCGGCACCCTGTCGCTTGAGCGTGAACACGTAGTCCCAGCGGTCGGCGTGAAACACGCTGGTCAGCAGCGGGGTGCCCAGGATGTCACGCACCTGCAGGCGCGTCATGCCTGGCTTGAGCGCATCGACCTGCTCACGGGACACGAAGTTGCCTTGCACGACCTCGACCTTGTAAGGCGCCAGGCTGCCCGCGAAGTTGCGGGTCATGCCGTCCAGGCTGCCGCAACCGGCCAGCGCGGCGCAGGCCGCAACGGTCACGCCCAGGCAGGTCCGGTGAAAGGAGATAGCAGACATGGCGTGAGTGGTAGCGATAGGAGGGTAGGAACAGGTCATTGCTGACCCATTCCCCCCTAAGAACCGGACTTGCGACTTTCACCGCATCCGGCTCAAGCACAACAGGACGCCATCCGAGGGAGTAGACCAACAACTTGGCCTATTCTAACGACCAAAACTCCCCATTTTGGCGTCTTTCGAAGCCCCTTACGGGGCCGGCTTCACCACAGTCAACCGTTTGACGTGCAGCTTGTTATGACAGACCGGATGCATAAGCACCCGGTTGGACAGCGAGTCGGGCCCGCCATCCACCCTACGGACAATATGGTGGTCGTGCCACCCAGTCTCCTGGGTAATGGCCGTGCCGCATAGCGCGCAGTTCCCCGATTGGGATTTGTACAGACTGGTCAGTTCCTTGCGGTAGCTAATGCTTTTCAGCATCTGTTTCCCGCGACGATCCTCCCCGTACAACTCCCATTTCGGATCGAAAGGGTTGTAGTCCCCCTTGATCTTCACATGTCGGGCAATGGCCGTATCTGCAAGCAGATTCAGCCGAACCGATTGCCATGTTCCATCGTCCGTTTGTCGGGCAGCGGCAAACTCGGATCGGCCCTCAAGATGTTTCCAGTATTTCTGGAAGCACCACATCGGGCTTTTCTTCGGATGCCGTCGCCGCGCCCAGCGCGTCAGCCGCCAATGAATCAGCGAATCCAACTTGCTGAACGTTTCCTTCGCGACCACCGGTTGGTGGTACTGAGCCCAACCCCGAAGAATCGGATTCAGTCTCTCTATTAGGACAACCTGTTTAACCATCAGGTGACTCTTGATGACCTCCGCCACCTTGTCGTAGAGCGCTTTCGCGTTCTTGCGACTCGGCTTGATGAGCAGCGTGCCTCCGTATTTGCGGAAGTTCCACCCTAGAAAGTCAAATCCCTTTTCAATGTGCGTGACTCGCGTCTTCTCCGGCGATAGTCGTAAACCTCGTTGTGCAAGGAATTCTTCTATCCACGGCCGCACTTCGGTCTCCAACACCTCCTTGGAGATGCCAGTGATCACAAAGTCGTCGGCGTACCGGATCACATTGATCTTGAGCTTCTCGGCCTTCATCTTTCCCAGCTTGGCACCGAGGTGCGTCAGCAGTTCCGATTCCAGCCCATTCAAAGTCACATTCGCCAGTGTTGGCGAGATGATGCCGCCTTGCGGCGTCCCTTCTTCAGTCGGCGTCAGCTGGCCCTTGTGGACCACTCCCGCCTTCAACCATCGTTTCAGGATCGTCTTGTTCATTCGAACGCGACTTACCAGCCATTCATGATTGATGTGGTCAAAGCAGCCTTGGATATCCGCCTCAAGTACCCAAGGGGCCGAGGCCTTCTGGGACATGCACACGAATATCTGGCTCATGGCGTCCGCCGTCGAGCGATTTCTCCGAAACCCGTAGGAGTTCGGATCGCTCGTGGACTCGGCCACAGGCTCAAGACTAAGCAGGTGGAGTGCCTGCATAGCCCGGTCAAAAATGGTCGGTATTCCCAGTGGGCGTTCCTTCCCATTTGACTTGGGGATATAGACCCGCCGCAGCGGCTGCGGCCTATAACCTCTTTGCTGCTTCAACTTTCCAACGGCCTTCCTTTTCAGGTCAGGCGTATCCCAGAGCTCGCGATCGACTCCTGCCGTTCGCTTGCCTTGGTTTTCCGTCACTCGCCGCACTGCCAGTGCCCTGGCTGCAAACGAGTGGGTCAGCGACCGTTGCAGAGCTTTCACCCTGCGCCAATCGCATTCCTGCGTAGCCTTCGCTATACGCTTCTGCGTCGTTCGCACGTTGCGCTCGACCACATGCCAATCGATGGCATGCCAGTCTTGCGGTTCGTGAGAGGACGCAGTTTCACCATTGCTGATGACTGTTCTCATGCTTTCCTCTTGGAAGTTAATCCGTCGAGGACGCACGTATCCCCGAAGGGGCAAGTGCATCCCTTCGGGGCTTTCATGAACTCTTGCAGCCGTCTAACGACGATTGCACCGCGTGGAAGTTAGCGCGCTTTCGCGCCGGGGCAAATCTTGAACCCCTATGCCACCCATTACAGGCAACCATTCGCTTTTTCCACAATCCCATACCCCCTCATCCGTCAGGTCGCCTTGCGGCTTCCCTGCCCGACGCACCGAGGTGCGCGGGCGGATGGTGGGGCTTACCACGTTCCCTGTCCTACCGACGTGAGGGTGTCCTCAACGTCTATCTGGTTAGGGTCTGCCTTTTCCGGGGCTGTCCTCTGACGACGTACTCCCACGATCAACGGGAGCAACCGACAACGTGCCTTTTGGCTATGGCCTAACAGCAGCTTTGGCCACTCAATGATCACCCGGATTCAAACAGCAGTTCAGTTACCTTACCCATTCAGAACTAGCCTCGCCCCTCAACCGCCGTGCTGCTGGCAGTATCCAACATGACCCTCACGGGTTACTGTTGCCGCAAGTGCGGGGGTACTTTGTCAGTTGGGCTTCACACAACCGCGTTACCGCAGATGCATGCCAACGTAGGCTACTGCTAGTCGTACAGCAGGTTTTCGGCCCGACCCCAAGGGGAGAGCGGTCGAAACAAGGTAGGTCAGAGCTTTTCCGGCTCTGGATGACTATTCGCACCGCGATGAACTACACAGGGGTAAACCCTTGTGCAGAAAACCGTGATCTTCGTTGCCGAAGCACAACAGTTTCAGTTCAGGCGCGGTTATGTCACGGTCCAGCCCAACGTAAATTTGGGCTTTTCCGTCATGTCCTCGGCGTTACCGCTTTCGGACATTTTGAATAGATCAGGTCTTGCACCCGATGGAGACTGCTCTGTATGAGAGACAATCACCTCTTTTAATGACGCCACTAGGGCGAACCAAAGCGACTCGTGTCGCACTGATCGGCGCATTGTAGCGGCTGGATGGCGCGGGGCGGCCCCGCCGCGGCAGCAGAAAGACCGCCATGTCCAACATCGACGAACTCAAAAGCACGGGTCTGAAGGCCACGCTGCCGCGGCTGAAAATCCTCGACGTTTTCCAGAAGGGTGCCCAGCGCCATATGACGGCCGAGGACGTGTTCCGCGTGCTGCTGGTGGAGCGCTCCGACATCGGCCTGGCCACGGTGTACCGCGTGCTCACGCAGTTCGAGCAGGCCGGCATCCTGAGCCGCAGCCATTTCGAGAGCGGCAAGGCAGTTTACGAGCTGAACGAAGGCCAGCACCATGACCACCTGGTGTGCACGTCGTGCGGGCGGGTCGAGGAGTTTTACGACGCCGAGATCGAAAAGCGCCAGCAGATCGTCTCCAAGGCCAAGGGCTGGATCCTGCAGGACCACGCCATGTCCCTCTACGGCCTGTGCGCAACGTGTTCAGCGAATAAATAGCCTCAGTGATTCCAGTGGCCACCGCGGAACCGGCTTCGCCGGGCCGCTGGTGGCGCCCCCTTGAGGGGGGAGCGCCGAAGGCGCTTCGGGGGTGCTACCCATTTTCCATTGCTTTGCGGTGGCGCTCTACAAACTCTTGATAGGTGTCTACTCCGCGCAATTGCAGGATGGTGTTGCGCACCGCGGCTTCGACCAGCACGGCAATGTTGCGCCCGGCCACCACCTGGATCACCGCCTTGCGCACCGGGATGCCCAGCACGTCCTGGGTGAGCGGCTCATAGGGCAGGCGTTCGTACTCGCGCTCCAGCGTCTCGCGGCGCACCAGATGCACGATGAGCTTCAGGCGCATCTTGCGGCGAACCGCCGTCTCGCCAAAGATGGCGCGAATGTCCAGCAGGCCGATGCCGCGCACCTCCAGCAGGTTCTGCAGCAGCTCGGGGCAGCGGCCTTCGATGGTGGTCTGGTTGATACGGTACAAATCCACGGCATCGTCGGCCACCAGACCGTTGCCGCGTGAAATCAGCTCCAGCCCCAACTCGCTCTTGCCCAGGCCAGATTCGCCGGTGATCATCACACCCAGGCCCAGAATGTCCATGAACACGCCATGCATCGAGGTGCGGTCGGCGAAATGCTTGGAGAGGTAGGCACGCAGCACGTCGATCACGAAGGCCGACGACTCTTGCGTCGCAAACATCGGGATCTGCGCGCGTTCGCACATCGAAATGAGCGCGTCGGGCGCGCTCTGGCCGTCGGCCAGGATCAGCACCGGCGGCTCCAGCGTCACGATGCGCGAAATGCGGCGCGCGCAGTCTTCAGGCGTGGCGTTGGTCAGGTAGGCGACTTCCCGCTCCCCCAGGATCTGCACGCGGTAGGGATGGATGTAGTTGAGATAACCCACCAGGTCGGCGCCCGAACGAGCGGCGCGGATCGCCACTTCGTCGAAGCGACGCTCTGAAGCACCCAGGCCTGCGACCCATTCCCAGCGAAGCTGCGCGCGATGGTCCTCGAACAGGACATCGGCGCTGACGACGGTGGGCTTCACGAAAGGTTACGGGCAGTTACAGCCGGCTCAGGCGGGCTGGGCGGACTGCCATGTCGCGATCATGCCGTGCAGCGCTGCAGCATCGCCGCTGGCCTTGATCTTTTCGCGCAGCGGCGCATCGCTGAGCAGCTCGGCGATTTCGGACAGGATTTCAAGGTGCTTTTGCGTGGCTGCTTCAGGCACCAGCAGGAAGATCAGCAAGCCAACCGGCTGCTCGTCCGGGGCGTCAAAACCTATCGGCTGGGCCAGCTGGAACACAGCGGCCATGGGGGCCTTCAACCCCTTGATGCGGCCATGCGGAATGGCCACGCCATGGCCCAACCCGGTGGAGCCCAGGCGCTCGCGGGCAAAAAGGCTGTCGGTGATGAGGGCCCGGCTCAGGCCGTGCAGGTTCTCAAAAAGCAGGCCCGCTTCTTCAAAAGCGCGCTTTTTGCTGGTGGCATCAACGCTCACCAATACCTGGGCGGCGGGCAGGATGGACGCAAGGCGGTTCATGGTCGGGTCCCAGATTATGCACCCGCTACCGTGCAGTGCAACAAAATGTGTAACAGCTGCAGCCCTGCGTTGCCACAGACACAAAAAAGCCGCCCGTTGGGCGGCTCGGCTCGCGGTACAGTGCGCTGGTTTACATCAGGCGCTTGACCGTGCTGTGGTGATGGTCCTGCAGGCGGTCCTTGTGGCGTACCACCTGGCGGTCCAGCTTGTCGACGAGTTCGTCCACAGCGGCGTAAAGATCAGCGTGCGAGCTTTCCGCAAACAGGTCGCTGCCCTTCACGTGGATGTTGCATTCGGCGCGCTGCCTTCGTTCCTTTTCCTTCTGCTTTTCCACGGTGAGCAGGACCTTGATGTCCACAACCTGGTCAAAGTGGCGGGTGATGCGATCGAGCTTGGTCTTGACGTAATTGTTGAGTGCCGGGGTGACTTCGAGGTGATGACCGCTGATCGTCAAGTTCATGTGTAGCCTCCTGTTGCTCACTTGGGTTGATACGGGCCACCCTGCAGCGGCCGGGCAGCCTGCGAACTTGGATTCCTTGAACGTCAAACCACTATGCGCCTGGCGCCGCCCAAATGCAATTGATTTCCGTCACCGCACTGCAGCAAAAATGAAACCCTTTGTGGCCCCTCACCCAAGTGCTTGAAAAGCCTCAGGTTTTCCCGCGGGCTGGCGGCGTTGGCACAGCGCCGTGAAGGGTCAATTTGCCGGCCAGCCACATGGTGGCCAGCGACGCCAGCACACCCACGCCGGCGGCCATCCAGTAGTGCTGCACCTGCCCCTGGGGGTCACGGCTGATCAGCTGGCCGCCCACAAAGGCCGCCACGCCCATTCCGGCCGACTGCACCGACGCATTGAGTGTCATGAAGGTACCTCGCAGCGCCGGGTTGGCCGCCGACGTGAGGATGGCCATGCCAGGGATCATCCGCCCGCTCAGGCACATGAACAGCAGCGTGGACACGGTGAAGATCACCACCAGCGGCACGCGGCCCAGCAGGGTGATGGCCACCATGGGAAAGATCGCGGCGACGGCCAGGCGGCGAAATGTCTGTACCTTGCCCACGCGGTCGGTCATCCGGCCGAACCAGCGCGCCGAAAACAGCGTCACCACGCCACCGCACAGGTACACATAGGGCACCTGATCGGCCCGCAGCCCCGCATTGGACTGCATGAAGATGGTGATGTAGGGAATGACGGTGAAGCCGGCAAACATCAGCATGCCCGAGAACAGGAAGGCTTTCTGGTGGTTGCGGTCAACCAGCACCTGGCGGATGCCGCCCCAGGTGGACGGCCGCCCGGCGCGCCCCAGGTGGGCGTCAAGCACCGGCAGCGTCAGCGCGGCAAACAGCGCCAGGATGGCGCACAGCGCGGCAATGCCGAAGAACGGCGCGTGCCAGTTCAGGTGCGCCGCCAGGAACAAGCCCAGCGGCACGCCCGCGACGGTGGACACCGAGAACGACGTCATGACGATACCCATGGCACGGCCACGCCGCTCGAACGGGATCACATCGCCCACGATGGTCTGGCTCAGCGCGGACAGCACGCCGCCAAACACGCCCGCGGCAATGCGCGCGGCCATCAGGGCGGCATAACCCTGCGCCAGCCCGCAGGCCAGTGTGGCCAGCGCAAACAGCCCGTACAGCGTCAGCAGCAGGCGCTTGCGGCCAAACCGGTCGATGTAGGTGGAGGCGACCAGACCTGACACGCCAGCCGCCAGCGTGTAGGCCGACACCAGCAGACCGAACTGCGCGTCGCTGATGCCGAACAGGGCCGTGAACTGCGGCCCCAGCGGCATCATGATCATGAAGTCCAGGATATGGGTGAACTGGATGCCCGCCAGCGTGAACAGCAGCCAGAGTTCGCGCCGGCGCGACAGGGTGCCGGGCACGCCGGCGCGGGATTCGGTTTGCAAGGGTAGGCCCTGGGGGCAGTGACACAAGCCATGGAGTCTAAGCCGGGGTCACAGCCCGTACTGCCGGCAGGGCAGTGGTTTATGCTCGACATGTTGCTCCCGTCGACAGAAAGGATCCAGCATGAGCCTGGCCACCATCGTGAACGCGGGGCTCACCCGGCCCGAACGGCCGCTGCATGCGCTGGTACTCATGGGTGGGGGCGCGCGCACGGCCTACCAGGTGGGCGTGCTGCGGGCGCTGTCAGCCCTGCTCAAGCTGCACCCGGCGGCCGCCGCGCCCTTTCCTTTCCAGGTGCTGGTGGGCACATCGGCCGGTGCGCTGAACGTGGCGTACCTGGCGGGCACGGCCACCGCAGGGCTGGCTGCGTTTGACCAGCTGGGCCAGTTCTGGGGCCGGCTGCGCTCGCGTGACGTGTACGACCTGCGCGTCCCGGGCTGGGTGCGCATGAGCCGCTTCGTGGCCGCGCTGAACCTGTGGCGCAACATGCGAAGCCAGGGCGCCATCCTCAACAACATGCCGCTGGTGGATACGCTGCACCATGCCATCTCGCTGCCCGGCATCGAGGAATCCCTGCGCACCCGGGCCATTGAAGCCGTGGCCGTCACTGCATCCAGCTACAGCAGCGGCGTGCACTGGACGTTTTGCCATACCGCGCGCGATGCGCGGGCCCATGGCTGGGAACGCCCCGGGCGGCGCTCCGAATTCCAGCCGTTGACCATTGAGCACCTGATGGCGTCCAGCGCCATTCCGTTCCTGTTTCCGGCCACGGCGCTGTGGGTGGACGGACGTCGCGAATTTTTCGGCGACGGCTCCATGCGCCAGGTCTCGCCGCTGTCACCCGCCATGCACCTGGGCGCGCACAAGGTGCTGGTCGTGGGCGTGGGCCAGCCCCAGCGCTCCGTGTTCGGCGGCTCGGGCGGCACCCCGGAGCGCAGCCCCGGGATGGGCAGTATTGCCGGGCATGCCATGGCCAGCGTGTTCCACGACACGCTGCAGGCCGACGTGGAGCAGGCCCAGCGCGTCACGCGCACCCTGCAGCAGCTGCCGCGCGAGGTGGCCTCCGTGCTGCCCTACCGCAGCGTGGAGGTGCTGGCCATTCAGCCCTCGCAGTCGCTGGACGCACTGGCCCAGGCGCATGTGGGCGAGCTGCCCACCTCCATCCGCAATGCCCTGGGCGGCCTGGGCGCTTTACGCGGTGGCGGCGCGCTGGCCAGCTACCTGCTGTTCGAGCCCGCCTTTGTGCAGGCACTGGTGACGCTGGGTGAGCAGGATGCGTTCGCGCGCAAGAGCGAGCTGCTGGCGTTTTTCGGCGCAGCGTGAAGCATCGCGGGCCCTGGCCCGATGCCATAATCGTCCGGCTATCCATACCTGAGAAATGACCTTGGAAACCTGCCCCAGTCGGTAGCTTTCAACTCCCGCGTCTGCAGTGGGGGCTGAAAGCGCAACCCCCATTCCCACAGACACAACCACACCCACGGGAGTGAGCCATGCTCAACATCTTCACACTCGCCAACGGCCGGCTCTTCCAGGAAGAGATCGAGTCGCTTGAGGAGCTTTCACGGTTCCAGCCGATCTGGGTGGACCTGGAGTCACCCACACTTGAAGAAAAGCGCTGGGTCAAGCAGTACTACGGCCTGTCCATCCCCGAGGATGCGATGGACGAGGACATCGAGGAGTCGGCCCGCTTCTACGAAGAAGACAACGGCGAACTGCACATCCGCAGCGACTTCCTGATCGCCGACGACGAGGAGCCGCGAACCGTGCGCGTGGCCTTCA
The DNA here is from genome assembly GCA_050247515.1 of Ramlibacter sp. GTDB lineage: Bacteria > Pseudomonadota > Gammaproteobacteria > Burkholderiales > Burkholderiaceae_C > RAM1. Next base: position 192,853 of record JBFWUB010000006.1, read on the forward strand.
TCCTGAACCAGCACAACACAGAGCTCAAGAGCCGCGGCGTGCTGTTTTCCATCCACGACGAAGACGTGCCCGTGTTCCGGTTGCTGCGCCTGCGCGCGCGCCGCGCGCCGGGGCTGATCGAAGACGCCAAGGAAGTGCTGCTCAAGCTGTTCGACGCCGACGCCGAATATTCCGCCGACACGCTGGAAGGCATTTACGACGAACTTGAGAAAGTCAGCAAGCAGGTGCTGTCGGGCGACGTGACCGACGAGCTGGCCAGCGAAGTGCTGGGCGCCATTGCACGGCAGGAAGACCTGAACGGCCGTATCCGCCGAAACGTCATGGACACCCGTCGCGCCGTGAGCTTCATGATGCGCAGCCGCATGCTCACGGCCGAGCAGTTTGAAGAATCACGCCAGATCCTGCGCGACATCGAATCGCTGGACAACCACACGGCGTTCCTGTTCGACAAGATCAACTTCCTGATGGACGCCACGGTCGGTTTCATCAACATCAACCAGAACAAGATCATCAAGATCTTCTCGGTGGCCAGCGTGGCGCTGCTGCCGCCCACGCTGATCGCCAGCCTGTACGGCATGAACATGGCGAAGTTCCCCGAGCTGGAGTTGCTGGGCGCCGCCGGCTACCCGTACGTGTTGCTGCTGATGATTGCCAGTGCGCTGGGCCCCATGTGGTACTTCCGCAGGAAAGGCTGGCTCAAGAAGTAGTCCGCAGGAACTCGGCAACGATGGCCGCGCTGTGGGCGCTGGCCACCTCCTGCACGAACTTCGTGAAATCACCATGCGCCGCGTCGTCGGCGCGGTCGGAGACGGTACGCACCGCGGCGAACGGCACGCCGTAGTCGTGGCAGACCTGGGCGATGGCGGCGCCTTCCATCTCGACCGCCAGCGCGTCGGGCAGCGCCCCCTGCAGCGCGCAGGCCTCGGCCGTAGTGGACACAAAGCGGTCGCCGCTGATGACCAGGCCGCAGTGCACCGGCACGCCAGGCAGCGCACGCACCGCCGCGTTCGCCAGCCGCTGCGTCAGCGCGGCGTCGGATGCAAAGCGGCTCCTGCCATACAACGGCACCTCGTACTTCGGGAATATCGGCGATGCGTCCAGGTCGTGCTGCAAAAAGCTGTCCGCCACCACGACGTCGCCCACCTGCACACCCGGCGCCAGGCCACCCGCCACGCCCGTGAACACGATTTCGCGCACCTTGAAGCGCTCAATGAGCGCCGTGGCCGTTGTGGCCGCCGCCACCTTGCCGATGCGCGACAGCACGGCAATCACCTCCTGCCCGTGCAGGTGGCCGTGCCAGAATTCACGCCCGCCGGCCAGTTGCCTGCGCTCGTCAGGCATCAGGGCCAGCACTGCAGCAAGCTCCTCGTGCATGGCGCTGACAATGGCAATGGTCATGTGAACGTTGCGGGGAATTGAATTCCAGTGACACCGCGGAACCGGCTCCGCCGGGCCGCTGGTGTCTCCCCCCCAGTGGGGGGAGACGGCCCGAAGGGCCGTTTCGGGGGACGTCCTACTTCTTGTCGCGCAGCTCGCGGCGCAGGATCTTGCCAACGGGCGTCTTGGGCAGGTCGGTACGGAACTCCACGATCTTGGGCTGCTTGTAGCCGGTCATGTTGGCCTTGCAGTAGTCGCGCACCTGGGCTTCGGTCAGCTCGGCATTCTTCTTGACGATGACCAGCTTGACGGCCTCGCCGGACTTGTCGTCCACCACACCCACTGCCGCGCATTCCAGCACGCCGTCCAGCTTGGCCACCACGTCTTCCACCTCGTTGGGGTACACGTTGAAGCCGCTGACCAGGATCATGTCCTTCTTGCGGTCCACGATCTTGAAGAAGCCGCGCTCGTCCACCGTGCCGATGTCGCCGGATTTGAAATAGCCGTCGGCCGTCATGACCTTGGCGGTCTCGTCCGGGCGCTGCCAGTAGCCGGCCATGACCTGCGGGCCCTTGATGGCGATTTCACCGGGCTGGCCCACCGGCACTTCATTGCCGTCGTCATCCAGCAGCTTGAAATACGTACCGGGCAGTGGCACGCCGATGGTGCCGGTGTACTCGGTACTGGTGGTGGGGTTGCAGCTGGCCGACGGGCTGGTCTCGCTCAGACCGTAGCCTTCGCAGATGGGGCAGCCGGTTTTTTCCAGCCAGAGCTTGGCCACGGCACCCTGCACCGCCATGCCACCGCCCACCGAGATCTTGAGGTTGCTCCAGTTGACGGTGTTGAAGTCGGGGTGGTTGGCCAGGCCGTTGAACAGCGTGTTGACCGCCGGGAAGCTGTGGATGGTGTGCTTGGACAGCTCCTTGAGCACCGCAGGCAGGTCGCGCGGATTGGGGATCAGGATGAGCTTGCCGCCCGTGCGCATGGACAGCATCATGCCCACGGTGAATGCAAAGATGTGGTACAGCGGCAGCGCACAGACGCTGGTGGACTGTTCACCCGCCGGCACCTTCTTCATGACCGGTTCGTTCCAGGCCTCGGACTGCAGCACGTTGGCAATCACGTTGCGGTGCAGCAGCACGGCGCCCTTGCTCACTCCGGTGGTGCCGCCGGTGTACTGCAGCACAGCCACGTCGTCGGCCGTGATGGCAGGCTTCTTGAGGGTGCCGCGCGTGCCCTGGGCCACGGCGTCATTGAAGCGCACGGCGCCGGGCAGGTTGTAGGCGGGCACCATTTTCTTGACGTTGCGCACCACGTAATTGACCAGGGCCCCCTTGAGCAGGCCCAGCTGGTCGCCCATGGCGGCCAGCACCACATGCTTGACCGGCGTGGCGGCGATGCACTGCTCCAGCGTGTTGGCGAAGTTCTCGATGATGATGATGGCCTTGGAGCCCGAGTCTTTCAGCTGGTGCTCCAGCTCGCGCGGTGTGTACAGCGGGTTCACGTTCACCACCACAAAGCCGGCGCGCAGGATGGCGGCCACGGCCACCGGGTACTGCGGCACGTTGGGCATCATGATGGCCACGCGGTCGCCCTTGACCAGACCCAGGCCCTGCAGGTAGGCGGCCAGGGCCCGGCTGAGCGAATCGGTCTGGCCGAAGGTGACGTCCTTGCCCATGAAGCTATAGGCCACGCGGCTGGCGTGCTTCTGGAAACTTTCTTCCATCAGCCCCACAAGCGACGAATAGGCCGAGGGGTCGATGTCGGCGGGCACACCGGGGGGATAGGCACTGAGCCAGGGACGTTCACTCATTTTTTGTCTCCAGTCAATCTCGGGTCAAGGCTTATTCGATGGCCTTGCCCATGTCTTCCACAACCTTCTTGGCATCGCCAAAGACCATCATGGTTTTGTCCATGTAGAACAGCTCGTTGTCCAGGCCGGCGTAGCCCGCGGCCATGGAGCGCTTGTTCACGATCACGGTCTTGGCCTTGTAGGCCTCCAGGATCGGCATGCCGTAGATGGCGCTGCCCTTGACGTGCGCGGCGGGGTTCACCACGTCGTTGGCGCCCAGGATGATGGCCACGTCGGCCTGGCCGAATTCGCCGTTGATGTCTTCCATCTCGAACACCTGGTCGTAAGGCACTTCGGCCTCGGCCAGCAGCACGTTCATGTGGCCCGGCATGCGCCCGGCCACGGGGTGGATCGCGTATTTGACCGTGACACCCTTTTCAGTCAGCTTCGCGGCCAGTTCCTTCACGGCGTGCTGCGCGCGCGCCACGGCCAGGCCATACCCGGGCACGATCACCACGGTTTCGGCATTGCCCAGCACAAAGGCCGCGTCGTCAGCGCTGCCGCTCTTGACGTTGCGCTGCACAGCCGAGCCTGCCGCCGCCGTCGTGGCGTCACCACCGAACCCGCCCAGGATCACGTTGAAGAACGAGCGGTTCATGGCCTTGCACATGATGTAGCTCAGGATCGCGCCCGAGCTGCCCACCAGCGAGCCGGCAATGATCAGCATGCTGTTGTTCAGGCTGAAGCCAATGCCCGCGGCCGCCCAGCCCGAATAGCTGTTGAGCATGGACACCACCACCGGCATGTCGGCCCCGCCGATCGGGATGATGATCAGCACGCCCAGCACGAAGGCCAGCGCCAGCAGCAGCCAGAAGTCAATGCGCGCCTCGCTGATGGTGTAGCCCACGATGAAGAACAGCGTGGCCAGGCCCAGCACCAGGTTCAGGATGTGCTGGCCCTTGAACTGCACCGGCGCGCCCTGGAACAGGCGGAACTTGTATTTGCCCGACAGCTTGCCGAACGCAATGACCGAGCCGCTGAAGGTGATGGCGCCAATCGCCGCGCCCAGCGCCAGCTCCAGCCGGTTGCCGTAGGGAATGGCACCGGCCTTGGACGTGATGCCAAAGGCCCAGGGCTCCACCGCCGCCGCCACGGCGATGAACACCGCCGCCAGGCCGATCATGCTGTGCATGAAGGCGACCAGCTCGGGCATCTTGGTCATCTCCACCCGCTTGGCCATGATGGCGCCGGCCGTGCCCCCCAGCAGCAGGCCCAGCACCACGTAGCCCAGACCGGCGGCCGGGTTCTTCATCAGCGCGCCGGCCTGCGTCCAGATCAGGCCCACGGTGGTCAGCACGGCAATGGCCATGCCGATCATGCCGAACAGGTTGCCGCGGATGGACGTGGTGGGGTGGCTCAGGCCTTTCAGGGCCTGAATGAAACAGATGGACGCCACCAGGTACAGCAGCGTGACGAGGTTCATGCTCATTTGGCGGCCTCCGACTTCTTTTCTTTCTTCTTGAACATCTCCAGCATGCGCCGCGTGACGAGGAAGCCGCCGAACACGTTGACCGCCGCCAGCGCCACGGCCAGCACGCCCATGGTCTTGCCCAGGTTCGTTTCCGTCAGCGCAGCGGCCAGCATGGCGCCCACGATGACGATGGCCGAGATCGCGTTGGTCACGGCCATCAGCGGCGTGTGCAGCGCGGGCGTGACCGTCCACACCACGTGGTAGCCCACGTAGATGGCCAGCACAAAGATGATGAGGTTCAGGATGGTGGGAGAGACGATGTCCATGGTTTACTTCCTCCGTACTTCGCCGTTTTGCGTCATGAGGCAGGCCGCCACGATGTCGTCTTCCATGTCAATCTTCAGCCCGCCCTCTTTGGGCAGGACGAGCTTCAGGAAGTCCAGCACGTTGCGCGCATACAGGCTGCTCGAATCCGCCGCCACCAGCGCGGGCAGGTTGGTCTCTCCCACCAGCGTGACGCCGTGCTTCACCACCGTCTGGCCGGCTTCGGTCAGCGGGCAGTTGCCGCCCTGCGGCGCGGCCAGGTCCACAATGACCGAGCCGGGCTTCATGGACTTGACCATGTCCTCGGTCACCAGCACCGGCGCCGGGCGGCCCGGGATCAGGGCGGTGGTGATCACCACGTCAGCCTGCGCCACGCGCTTGGCAACCTCGGCCTTCTGGCGGTCCAGCCAGCTCTGGGGCATGGGGCGCGCATAGCCGCCCACGCCTTCGGCGGCGTCTTTTTCTTCCTGGGTTTCGTAGGGCACGTCGATGAACTTCGCGCCCAGCGATTCAACCTGCTCCTTGACCGAGGGGCGCACGTCAGACGCCTCGATCACCGCGCCCAGGCGCTTGGCCGTGGCAATGGCCTGCAGCCCCGCCACGCCCACGCCCAGGATCACCACGCGCGCCGCCTTGACTGTGCCGGCGGCGGTCATGAGCATGGGGAAGAAGCGCTGGTACTTGTCGGCAGCGATCATCACGGCCTTGTAGCCGGCAATGTTGGCCTGCGAAGACAGCACGTCCATGCTCTGCGCACGGGTGGTGCGCGGGGCCGCCTCCAGCGCAAAGCCGGTGATGTTGGCGCCGGCCAGGCGTTGCAGGCCGGGCGCGTCAAACGGGTTGAGCATGCCCACCAGGGTGGACCCGGGCTGCATGAGCCCGACCTCGTTGTCAAAGGCGTTGCGCACCTTCAGCACCAGCTCGCAGCCGAATGCGCCGGCCGCGTCGGTGATTTCGGCGCCGGCAGCCACATAAGCCTCGTCGGTGGCGCTGGCGGCAAGGCCGGCACCCGACTGGATGCGCAGCGTATGACCCTGGGATTTGAGTTTTTTGGCCGTCTCGGGGGTGACGGCAACACGGGTTTCACCCACCGTGGTTTCGGCAGGTACGCCAATCAGCATGGACGTCTCCTCGACTGTTGATTTGAAAGCTGAACGTTAGCTTACATGAGTTTGCAGCCGATATTAGAGGCCTCTAACGATCATTTGGGCATATACGGATTCATGGCGCGAACTGCTCCGCCCCCACCACGCCGATCTTGTCCAGCCGCAGGCGCTGCGAGGCGGCCAGCACGGCGGCGACCGCGTCGTACTTGGCGGCACGGTCAGGCCGGATGTGGATTTCGGGCTGCACCGGCTGGCCGGCGGCAGCCTGCAGGCGCTGTTCCAGCGCGGCGCGGCCTGCCAGCGGCTCGCCGTTCCACAGCCACTGGCCGCCAGGTGTGATGTCGATCCTGACCACCTCGGGCGGCGTGGCCTGGGGCGGCGGGTTGCCGCCGGGCATTTCAATCCCGACGGAATGCAGCTGCACCGGAATGGTGATGATCAGCATGACCAGCAGCACCAGCAGCACGTCCACCAGCGGCGTGGTGTTGATGTCCACCATCACCTCGGGGTCGGTGTCGTTGCCTGTGTGGATGTGGATGCCCATGCTAGTTCCCCGGCGGCGGTTCCGTGACAAAACCAATGCGGGCAATGCCCATTTCCTGGCAGGCATACACCACGCGGCCGATGGGCTCGTAGTCGGCCCGCGCGTCGCCACGGATGTGCACCTCGGGCTGCGGGCTCATGACCGACACCTTGCCCAGCAGCTCCATCAGCGCTGCCTGGTCGGGCAGCCGGGTGTCAAACCAGTACACCGCGCCCTGCGCATCCACCGAGATGATCACGTTGTCGGGCCTGGCCTGGCCGCCGGCCACGGCCTCGCGCGGCAGGGTGACGGCAATGGAGCTGTTTACCACCGGGATGGTGATGAGGAAGATGATCAGCAGCACGAGCATCACGTCCACCAGCGGCGTGGTGTTGATGCTGGCGATCAGGGTGTCGTCCCTGTCTGCGCCGTTCTTCCAGCGGATCGCCATTACGGGGCCTTGGCGCCGGCAGCCAACAGTACGGTATGAAGGTCCGAGCCAAAGCCGCGCACATCGTCCATCACGATCTTGTTGCGCCGCACCAGCCAGTTGTAGCCCAGCACCGCGGGCACGGCCACGGCCAGGCCGATGGCGGTCATGATCAGCGCCTCGCCCACCGGGCCGGCCACCCGGTCGATGCTGGCCTGGCCCGACACGCCGATCTTCACCAGCGCGTTGTAAATACCCCAGACGGTGCCAAACAGGCCGACGAAGGGCGCGGTGGAGCCCACCGTGGCCAGCACGGCCAGGCCGTCCTGCGTGCGGCTGTGCACGGTGTTGACCGCGCGCTCGATGCTCTGCGTGACCCAGGTGTTCAGGTCCACCTGGCCGATCAGGCCCTCGTGCTTGCGGGTGGCCTCCAGCGCCGATTCGGCAATGAAGCGGTAGGGGCTGGCCTTGTCCAGCTTGTCAGCGCCCTGGCGCACGGTGTCGGCCGACCAGAAATGGGCGGCAGCGGCCTTGCCCTGCGTGCCCATGCGCGCCTGCGCCACCAGCCGGCTGATCAACACGTACCAGCTGGCCAGCGACATGATGACCAGCACCACCAGCGTGGCGCGCGCGACCAGGTCACCTTGCTCCCACAGTGCGCGCAGGCCGTAGGGATTGGCCTGCACGGGCGGCACCGGTGCCGTCACGGGCGGCTTGGCGGGCGCGGGCGAACTCAATGCGGGGGATGCCGCCAGCGCGGGGACCGAAGCCGTTTCGGCCGCCGGGGCAGGGGTCGGTGCCTGGGCCAGCGCGGCACCCGCAGCCAGCAACAACAGGAGCGCCACGCGGCGAATCAGGGAAGGCAGGTTCATTTTGGGCATGGATGGGACGCCAGGTGACTTGAGCAGCATTGTGAATCACGCGGGCGGGGCGCGTCCAAACCCATAATGCCGGTCATGAACGCACCCCGCTGGAAACCAAGCGTCACCGTGGCCGCCATCATCGAACGCGAGGGCCGCTTCCTGCTGATCGAGGAACACACGGCCCGCGGCTTGATGCTCAACAACCCGGCGGGCCACCTCGACCCGGGCGAGTCGCCCATGCAGGGCTGCGCGCGCGAGGCGCTGGAAGAGGCCGCCTGGCATTTCACGCCCACGGCGCTGGTGGGCATTTACCTGTCGCGCTTCACACGCACGGCCGACGGCGCGGACATCACCTACCTGCGCTTCGCGTTTTGCGGCACGCTGGGCGACGAGGTGCCCGGTCAGGCACTGGACGAGGGCATTGTGCGCACGCTGTGGATGACGCCCGATGAAATCCGCGCGAGCACCGCCCGCCACCGCAGCCCGCTGGTGTTGCGCTGCATGGAGGATTACCTGCGCGGCCAGCGCGCGCCGCTGGAGCTGGTCTACACCGAACCCACGGTGTACGGCCACTGAACGGGTGCGCACGCGCCCTGCCGGCTACTTGGGGCAGCGCCCGGACAGCGCGCGCGCCACCAGGCCCGGCGCCGCCAGCAGGCCACCGACCGTGGGCGTATTGGTGGGTGCGCGGACGCAGTCTTCCAGTGCTGCGTCCTGCATGGCCTCGGCCAGCGGATCGCGCGGCTTGCCGCGGCGCAACTGCTCATTGGCCATGTCGGCCAGGCTGCGGCGCGGCTGCACGCGGTAGGGTCCCGGCAGCAGCGGCAGGTTGGGCAGCAGCAAGGGCCGGGGCTCGGCGCCGCGCTGCGCGGCAATGCCGCCAGGCCCCACCCCCGGCGCCCCACCAGGCACGCCGCCGGGTACACCGCCCACCCCCCCCCGTGCCGTTGCGCCCCCGCTGGCGCCCGCGGGTGAACCGGTGGCAGCCCCAGCCGGCGGCCCAGTGCGCGGCGGCACCGGCTCGGGCACCACCACTGCATTGGCCGCGGCAGGCGAACTGGCCGGCACCGGCACATCAACCACCGGCGCCTGCAGCCGCTCCACCGGCTGCGCGACAGGCGCAGGCGCCGGCAGCGCCACGGGCGCGGGGGCTGGTGTCGGCGCTGGTGTCGGCGCTGGTTCGGCGATGGGTTGCGGCACAGGCACTTCGACCGCGACAGGCGCGGGGACTGGGGCTGGGGCGGGCGCGGATACAGGCTCAGGCACCGGTGCCGGTGCCGGATCGGGTACTGGCACGGGTGCCAGATCGGGCACTGGCACGGGTGCCGGATCGGGCACTGGCACGGGTGCCGGCACCGGGGCGGGCACAGGAATGGGTGCCGGGGCGGGTGACTCGGGTTGCACTGCGGGCGCGGGCACCACAACCGGCTCGGGCAGGGGCGGCGGCACCGGAGCTTGCGCCGGCGCAGGAGCCGGTGCAGGCACCACAACCGGCGGCGGCGTTTCGGCGGGCCTGCGGGCACCCGGTGCCTCGGCACTCGCCTGGCTGGCATCGGGCAGCTGGCGCGTCGTCTTCAAGGGCACGCTGGTCTCGGGCGTGTTGGCAAACACCGGCAGGTCAGTCGTGGCACGCAGGTTCAGCGACGGCGGCGCGGGCCGCGTGATGGCGCGGCTCGCGGCATCCGCGGTAGGCGGGCGCACCGGCGGCACAGACTGGTACACCACCTGGCGCACGGCCTGCGCCACCGGCCACTGCTGGCTGATCAGCCACAGCAGCGCCACATGCAGCGCACCCACGGCCAGCAGCGCCGGCGGGGACGGGCGCTGCGGTGGCAGCGAAAGGGGGCGGGGCCGGGGCAGCATGCCTTTGGATAATCGCATAAATGCTGCGTTGTCCTACAGGCCCGGGGGCGACCAGCGCGCTAAGGTGCCAAGGCTCACTTCCTGCACTTGCACCATGGCCACCGCAACCCCCCGCGTACTCTGGAAAGGCGCCATCAGCTTCGGGCTGGTGCACATTCCCGTGACGCTGCACGCCGCCGCGCGCGACAACGGCCTGGACTTTGACTGGCTGGACAGGCGCAGCATGGACCCGGTGGGCTACAAGCGCATCAACAAGAAGACCGGGCGCGAAATCACCCGCGACAACATCGTCAAGGGCATCGAGCACGAAGACGGTGAGTACGTGGTGCTGACCGATGCCGAGATCGCCGCGGCCTACCCGCGGGCCACGCAGACGATAGAGATCGAACGCTTCGTGCAGGCCGCCGAGGTTCCTTTTGTGTACCTGGAGCGCCCGTACTACGTAGCGCCCATCAACAACGGCCAGAAGGTCTATGCGCTGCTGCGCGAGACGCTGCGCAAGACCGGACGCATCGGCATTGCGCGCGTGGTGATCCAGACGCGCGAACACCTGGCCGCGCTGGTGCCGTCCGGCCCGGCGCTGGTGCTGAACCTGTTGCGCTGGCCCGACGAAATCCGCCCCATGGACGACCTCACCCTGCCTGCCGCTGGCGCCAGGGCCACCGGTATCAACGCGCGCGAAATGGCGATGGCCGAGCAGTTGGTCAAGGACATGAGCGGCCCATGGAAGCCGGATGACTTTCGCGACCGGTTCCGCGACGACATCCTGGGTCTGGTGAAGGCCAAGGTGAAGGCGGGCAAGACGCACACCGTCGAACAGATCGAGCCGCGGGAAGCAGCGAACGCCAGCAGCGCCAGGATCCTGGACCTGACCGAGCTGTTGCAGCGCAGCCTGCGCGGTGGCAAGGCATCTGCGGCAAGGCCTGCGGCGCGCAAAGCACCGGCAACACGCAAAACAGCCCCCCGGCGCAAGGCGGCCTGAGCCCATGGCCACGCGCGATTCGCTCAAGGCCTACCGGGCCAAACGCGACTTTGACGTGACCGCCGAGCCGCGCGGCGAGCGCCAGCCCGCGCGCGACGGGCCGCTGGCGTTTGTGGTGCAAAAGCACTGGGCCAGCCACCTGCACTACGACTTCCGCCTGGAGCTGGACGGCGTGCTCAAGAGCTGGGCCGTGCCCAAGGGGCCCAGCCTGGACCCCGGCGACAAGCGAATGGCTGTGCAGGTGGAGGACCACCCGCTGTCTTACAGCGGGTTCGAGGGCACGATCCCCAAGGGCCAGTACGGCGCTGGCAAGGTCGTGATCTGGGACCGGGGCACCTGGCAGCCGCTCGAAGACGCACGCAAGGGCTGGCGCGCGGGCAAGCTTGAATTTGAGCTGCACGGCGACAAGCTGCAAGGCCGCTGGGCGCTGGTGCGCATGCGCGACTCCGGCGACAAGCCCGCCTGGCTGCTCATCAAGGAAAACGACGGCCACGCCAGGGACGACAGCGGCGGCGACCCGGCGGCCCAGGAGGCCGCCGAACGCAAACGCCGCACGCCCAACAAGCGCCGCAGCGCCGCCGCCGTGCTGCCGGCCGAGGCGCGCGCGGCCCGCCTGCCGGTGCAGATGTCGCCCCAGCTGGCCACGCTGGCGGCGGCACCGCCGACTGACAGCGGCGACTGGCTGTACGAGCTGAAGTTCGACGGCTACCGCCTGCTGGCGCGGGTGGACAAGGGTGAGGTGCGCCTGTACACCCGCAACGGCCACGACTGGACGCACAAGCTGCCGGCGATCCGCGACGCGGTGGCCCGGCTGCCCCTGCGCGCGGGCTGGCTGGACGGCGAGCTGGTGGTGCCGGGGCCCACGGGCGCGCCCGACTTCCAGGCTCTGCAGGCGGCGTTTGACGACCGTGACGGCGACACCATGCAGTACTGGCTGTTTGACCTGCCCTACTACATGGGCTATGACCTGCGCGCCGTGCCGCTGGTGGAGCGGCGCACGCTGCTGCGCGGGCTGCTGGCACGCAACCCGCCGGCTTGCCTGCGCTACAGCGAAGCAGTGGACGCCGACGCCTCCGAACTGCTGGCGTCGGCCTGCAAGCTGGGCTTCGAGGGTGTGATCGGCAAGCGGCGGGACGCGCCGTATTCATCGCGCCGCTCGCCCGACTGGATCAAGCTCAAGTGCGGGCTGCGCCAGGAGTTTGTGGTGGCGGGCTACACCGAACCGCAGGGCGGGCGGGGCGGCTTCGGCGCACTGGTGCTGGCCGTGCACGGCGACGACGGCGCACTGCGCCATGCGGGCAATGTGGGCACAGGCTTCAATGAACGCACCCTGGCCGCGCTGGCCGGGCAGCTACAGGCACTGCGCACCGACCGCAGCCCGCTGGCCAACGCCACCGGTCTGGGCCGGGTGCGGTGGGTGCTGCCCGAGCTGGTGGCCGAGGTGTCGTTTGCCCAATGGACGCGCGCAGGCCATGTGCGCCAGGCTGTGTTTCGCGGCCTGCGAACTGACAAGCCCGCGCGCGCCATCCTGCGCGAACGAGCAGCGCCAGCCACGCGCGCCGCCGCGGGCGCGGCGCGCGTGACCCACCCCGGCCGCATCATCGACAAAGCCAGCGGGCTGACCAAGGGCGATGTGGCGCGGTACTACGCCCAAGTGGCGCCGCTGATGCTGCCGCACCTGAAAGCCCGGCCCGTGGCGCTGGTGCGCGCGCCGTCAGGCGTGAAGGGCCCGCAGTTCTTCCAGAAACATGCCGAGCCTGCCGAGCTGCCCGGCGTGCGTCAGCTGGACCGGGCGCTGGATCCAGGGCATGAACCCTTGCTGGAAATACCCACCGCCCATGCCCTGGTGTCGGCCGCGCAGATGAACGTGCTGGAGTTCCACACCTGGAACGCCACGGCCGGCGCGATCGGCCGGCCCGACCGCATGACGTTTGACCTGGACCCGGGCGAAGGCGTGGCCTGGCCCCAGGTGCAGGAAGCGGCCCAGCTGATGCAGGTGGCGCTGACCGAGCTGGGCCTGGCCGGGTTTCTGAAGACCAGCGGCGGCAAGGGACTGCATGTGGTGGTGCCGCTGCGCCGGCATGAGGACTGGGACACCGTCAAGGCGTTTTCCCATGCGGTGGTGCAACACATGGCGCAAACGCTGCCCGAACGGTTTGCGGCCCAAAGCGGGCCGCGCAACCGCGTGGGCAAGATCTTCATCGACTACCTGCGCAACGGCTTTGGCGCCACGACAGCCTGCGCGTGGAGCGTGCGTGCCCGCCCCGGCTTGGGCATTTCGGTGCCGGTCGGGTGGGACGAGCTGGGCGCCCTGACCGGTGGCGCGCACTGGCACCTGGCCAACATCGCCCAGCGCATGGGCGTGGGCAACAGCCCCTGGGACGGCTACGCGGCCGCCCGCCGCAGCCTGGGTGCCCCGATGAAAAAGCTGGGATTCAAGCCGCCGCGATAATCGCCCGCATGGGTAGCAAAGGCCGGGTGGTGGTGGGACTGAGCGGGGGCGTGGACTCCGCCGTGAGCGCGTACCTGCTCAAACAGCAGGGCTGGGACGTCACCGGCATCTTCATGAAGAACTGGGAAGACGATGACGACAGTGAGTACTGCTCGTCCAATATCGACTTCGTGGACGCTGCTGCGGTGGCCGACGTGATCGGCATCGAGATCGAACACGTCAACTTTGCCGCCGAATACAAGGACCGGGTGTTTGCCGAATTCCTGCGCGAATACCAGGCCGGCCGCACGCCCAACCCCGACGTGCTGTGCAACGCCGAAATAAAGTTCAAGGCCTTTCTGGACCACGCCGTGCGCCTGGGGGCCGAAAAAATCGCCACCGGCCACTACGCCCGCGTGCGGGAAGCCGACGGCCGTTTTGACCTGCTCAAGGGCCTGGACCCGGCCAAGGACCAGAGCTACTTCCTGCACCGGCTGAACCAGGCGCAACTGGCGCGCACGCTGTTCCCCGTGGGCGAGCTCAAAAAGACCGAGGTGCGCCGCATTGCCGAAGAAATCGGCCTGCCCAACGCAAAGAAAAAGGACTCGACTGGCATCTGCTTCATCGGCGAGCGGCCGTTCCGCGACTTCCTGAACCGCTACATCAGCCGCGAGCCCGGCCCCATCAAGAACGAACGCGGCCGGGTGCTGGGCCAGCATGTGGGCCTGAGCTTTTACACCCTGGGCCAGCGCCAGGGCTTGGGTATTGGCGGCGTGAAAGACAAAAAGGCAGCGCGCGGCGGCGGCGAGCACGCGCCCTGGTATGTGGCCCGCAAGGAAGTGGGCACCAACACGCTGTGGGTGGTGCAGGGCCATGACCACCCCTGGCTGCAATCACAGGTGCTGGACGCGGCCGACGCGAGCTGGACGGCAGGCGTCGCGCCCGAACCCGGCGGCTATACGGCCAAGACACGTTACCGCCAGGCGGATGCCGCCTGCACGCTGGCGGCCGGCGCGCCCGGCGAATTTCACCTTGAATTCCACGACCCGCAATGGGCCGTGACGCCCGGGCAGTCCGCCGTGCTGTACGACGGTGACCGCTGCCTGGGCGGCGGCGTGATCGCCGGCCAGCGCTGAGCCAGCGGCAGCGCCCCACCCGCTCACCCCCCAAAAAGCCGCGAGGCAGGCACCGGATTGGGGCCTTCAGTGTCTATTTGTTTACGAAAATCAATATGAAAGTGTTGTTTTAATCAAAAATCTATTGCATTGGTACTAATTCATGCTGTATCGTTTTGTATCTAAGTAGTACAACTGTAAGTAGTACTCAGGAGCAAAGGGGGCCGCCGGCGCAGCGCATCGTGCGTCAGGCGGCCTTTGCCGTCTTGACGAGGTGCCGCCATGAAACGATCAATGAATACGTCTTACCGCCTGGTGTGGAACGAATCCACGGGAACCTGGGCTGTCGCCCACGAACTGGCCACCGGACGGGGCAAGGGCGGCACGCGGTTGCTGATGGCCCCACAAAGGCGGCTGCGCAAGGCGATGGACAAGGCATTGCTGGGGCTGACGTTGCTGGCGCTGATACAGCAACCCAAGCCGGTGTGGGCGGATATCGTCTTCCGGAATGACAGTGGCAACAAAGCCGTCATGATTGGCAGCAATGCGACGGATGCTTCTGCGGGTTCAGCGGTGGCAATTGGAGACGCCGCCACGTCCACCGCCACGCAAGCCATCGCCATCGGCTACCGGGCAAAGGCTGAGGCCGAAGGTGGCGTCGCTCTCGGTAGAGACACACAGGTTACCGCCAACAACGGCGTTGCCATCGGCAATCTGGCGAAAGCCTTGGGAGGCGCGGGCGAATTGGGCGCACTCGCCATTGGCCCGTCCGCCTATGCTTCCGGCGACGGTGCAACGGCTATTGGACGTTCCGCAGACGCGGCCATGGCGCAAGCCGTGGCGATAGGCAAGAGCGCCCAGGCATCCGTGACCCGAACAGTGGCCATAGGGGCAGGCGCCATAGCGAACCAGACCAATTCAGCGGCCCTGGGTGCCGACTCGACGACGGAGGACTACTCCGGCCAGGGCTATCTGCCGGGTGTCACGCAAGGCGGCACGGCGGATGGTGCCATGTCCATCGGCAGCACGACCATCAAACGCCGGCTCCAGCACATGGCGGACGGCCTGGCGGATTCCGACGGGGTCACGGTCTTTCAGTTGAAGTCCACCTATAGCTTGCTGAACTCCAGCGTTGCGTCCCTGTCCACGAGCACGAGTACTGGCCTGAGCACGGCTACGTCGAGCATCACGTCACTGTCCACCAGCGCCAGCACGGGCTTGAGCACTGCTACATCGAGCATCGCGTCCCTGTCCACGAGCACCAGCACCGGCTTGAGCACGGCCACATCGAGCATCACGTCGCTGTCCACCAGTACCAGCACAGGACTGAGCACTGCTACATCGAGCATCGCGTCCCTGTCCACGAGCACCAGTACGGGCTTGAGCACGGCCACTGCGGGCATCACGTCACTGTCCACGGGCCTGAGCACCGCCACGTCAAACCTCGACTCCCTGTCCACCAGCACGAGTACCGGCTTGAGCACGGCCACATCGAGCATCACGTCGCTGTCCACCAGTACCAGCATGGGACTGAGCACAGCTACCTCAGGCATCGCGTCCCTGTCCACGAGCACCAGTACGGGCTTGAGCACGGCCACCGCGGGCATCACGTCACTGTCCACCGGCCTGAGCACCGCCACGTCGAACCTCGACTCCCTGTCCACCAGCACGAGTACCGGCTTGAGCACGGCCACGTCGAGCATCACGTCACTGTCCACCGGGCTGAGCACCGCCACGTCAAACATCGATTCCCTGTCCACGAGCACCAGCACGGGCTTGAGCACCGCTACCTCGGGCATCACGTCACTGTCCACCGGGCTGAGCACCGCCGCGTCGAACATCGATTCCCTGTCCACCAGCACCAGCACGGGCCTGAGCACCGCTACCTCGGGTATCACGTCACTGTCCACCGGGCTGAGCACCGCCGCGTCGAACATCGATTCCCTGTCCACCAGCACCAGCACCGGCCTGAGCACCGCCACCTCGGGCATCACGTCACTGTCCACCGGGCTGAGCACCGCCGCGTCGAACATCGATTCGCTGTCCACCAGCACCAGCACCGGCCTGAGCACCGCAACCTCGAGAATCACGTCACTGTCCACCGGGCTGAGCTGCGCCGCGTCG
>JBFWUB010000007.1:0-204566 GCA_050247515.1 Ramlibacter sp.
CTGGCCGACAATTGAATTGCAATCAATTTTGCAGCCCCAATTGGCAGCCACACCAGCGTCACCTCCACTTGAGGCGAAGGTCAAGAGACCTGATTCAAGGCTGAGTAATTGTTACAACTACTGAGAAACCATGCTCACCCACGACGCCGTGATCTGGCAGTACGCCAGCTGCGCGGTGGACGCAAGCATCGCCACCGGTGACGTGATGCTGCATGCGTTGCCGCTGTACCACTGCGCGCAGCTGGATGTGTTCTTTGGCCCCTGCATTTACGTGGGCGCCACCAGCATCATCACGGCCAAGCCCACACCCGAGAACCTGCTGCCCCTGCTGGCACGCCACCGCATCACGTCTTTCTTTGCGCCGCCCACGGTGTGGATCGCGCTGCTGCGCTCGCCGCTGTTCGACACGACCGATCTGTCGGTGCTGCGCAAGGGCTACTACGGTGCCTCCATCATGCCGGTGGAGGTGCTGCGCGAGCTGGCGCGTCGCCTGAGCGGCGTGGGCTTCTGGAACCTGTACGGCCAGACGGAGATTGCACCGCTGGCCACCATGCTCGGCCCTGACGACCAGCTGCGCAAGCCGGGCAGCTGCGGCCGCGCCGTGCTGAACGTGGAAACCCGCGTGGTGGACGACGCCATGAACGACGTTGCGCCCGGCCAGGTCGGCGAGATCGTGCACCGCAGCCCGCACCTGATGCTGGGCTACTTCCACGACGACGAGCGCACCCGTGCCGCGTTTGAAGGCGGCTGGTTCCATTCAGGCGACCTGGCCACCATCGACGGTGAAGGCTTCATCACCGTGGTGGACCGCAAGAAGGACATGATCAAGACCGGCGGCGAAAACGTGGCCAGCCGCGAGGTCGAGGAAATGATCTACCGCCTGGGCGCGGCCAGCGAAGTGGCCGTCATCGGCCTGCCGCACCCCAAATGGGTGGAGGCCGTGGCGGCGGTCATCGTGGTGAAGGCGGGCCAGGCGCTGAGTGAACAGGACGTGCTGGCGCACTGCCAGCAGCACCTGGCCGGCTTCAAGGTGCCCAAGGCCGTGGTGTTTGTGGACGCCCTGCCCAAGAACCCCAGTGGCAAGCTGCTCAAGCGCGATTTGCGTGAACAGCACAAGGGCGTGTTCAGCCGGGGCTGAGCGGCGCCCATTCGGGGCCCGGCGGCGCCTCGATGCGCAGTGGCGTCGCCCCGGCCGTTACGGTGGGCAACTCCATCCATTGCGCATGCAGCCACAGCCGGTCCAGGCCCAGCCACGTGGCCACGGCGCGGTTGTGCGCGCCCTTGCCGTGCGTGGTGTCGCCCACCAGCGGGTGGGCAATGTGCTTGAAATGGCGGCGGATCTGGTGGCGCCTGCCTGTTGCCGGCTGCACGCCCACCAGCGCATAGCGGCTGGTCGGGTGGTGGCCGTCCACGCTGAACGGCCAGTCAAAACAGGCCAGGCGCTGCCAGCGGGTGAGGGCGGCCAGCCGCTGCTGGCCGGCGGACGGCAGCTCGGGGTCGCGCGCCAGCGGGTAGTCAATCTCACCAGCCTCGCCCGGCCAGCCGCGCACCAGTGCCAGGTAATGCTTGCGCACCGTGCCGGCCTCAAACGGTGCGCGCCAGCGGCTGGCTGCTGCTTCGCTGCGCGCGAACAGCAGCACGCCGCTGGTGCCCTTGTCCAGGCGGTGCAGCGGCCACACATGGCCGCCCAGCTGGTTACGCAGCAGCGCCATGGCGTTGCGGGTTTCGTGGGCGTCCAGCCCCGTGGGGTGCACCAGCAGCCCGGCGGGCTTGTCGATGGCCACCAGGTCGTCGTCGAGGTAGATGATTTGCAGCAAGGGCGTGGGCATTGTCGATTCGCGGCCGGGCCGCACGTCGTGCAGGCATCATCACCCAAAAGGAGCCCACCATGAAGTACCTCGGCCTTGCCTACTACAACCCTGAAAAGTTTGCCGCCATGGCCCCCGCTGATGTGCAGGCGCTGGTGAGCCAGTGCCCCGCGCTCGACGAAAAGATGCGCGCCACCGGCAAGGTGCGCGTGGCCGCGTCGCTGGCCGGGCCCAGGGACTGGATGACGCTGCGCCCGCGCGGCGGCAAGCCGCAGATCACCGACGGCCCGTTTGCCGAGGCCAAGGAAATGGTGGGCGGCCTGTTCATCATTGAGGCGACTGACCGCGACGAGGCATTGCGGCTGGCATCCATGCACCCAGCCGCCCAGATCGGCGAAGCCGGTGGCTGGGCGGTGGAGCTGATCCCCATGGCGTTCTTCCAGGAAGGCTGACCCAGCCCGGCGGCTGCGGTGGCATGATTTGCCCCATCACCGCCATGAAGACCGCCGCCGTCACCCCTATTGCCTTCGTGCGCATGCTGCTCATGGCCTACGCCAAATACGGCGTGGACCCGGCAGGCGCGCTGGCGCGCGCGCAGATCACGCCCGCGCAGGTGGGCAAGGCCGGTGCCACGGTCACGTCATGGCAGCTGCAGGCGCTGGCCGGCGAGGCCATGCGCGAGCTGGACGACGAGGCGCTGGGCTGGTTCTCGCGCCGGCTGCCCTGGGGCAGCTATGTGATGCTGCTGCGCGCCTCGCTCACCTCGCCCAATCTGGGCGTGGCGCTCAAGCGCTGGCTGCGCCACCACAACCTGCTGACCGACGACATCGCGCTGCAGCTGCTGGTGGCCGCCGACGTGGCCACGGTGTCGCTCATGGAGCGGCGGCTGGATGCGGCCATGCGCGAGTTCTGCCTGGTCACGCTGCTGCGCAACATCCATGGCATCAGCTGCTGGCTGGTGGATTCGGCCATTCCGCTGGAGGGTGTGGCCTTTCCGTTCGACGCGCCACCGCATGCGGGCGTGTACCCGGTGCTGTTCCCGGGCCCGGTGCATTTCGGCGCGCGCCATGCGGCGCTGAGCTTTGACAGCCGCTACCTGGCGCTGCCGGTGCGGCGCGACGACAAGGCGCTGCGCGCGCTGCTGCCGCAGGCACTGTCGCTGGTCGTGCGCCCCTACAAGCGCGATCGCCTGCTGGTGCAGCGCGTGCGCATGCTGCTCAAGGAACAGCCCGGCGCCGCCACCGCCGAGGCATTGGCCGATGCACTGGCCATGTCGCCGCGCACGCTGCACCGCCAGCTGCAGGATGAAGGCGCATCGCTGCAGGCGCTGAAAGATGAAGTGCGCCATGAACAGGCCATGCACCTGCTGCGCCGCACGGCCCGCCCCATCAAGCAGGTGGCGCAGGCGGTGGGATTCCGCAGCGAAAAAAGTTTTGCCCGCGCGTTCCGCGAATGGACGGGCGAGACCCCTGCCGGCTACCGGCGCAAGGGTTTGCCCGGCTGATCCGTTGCCGCCGCAGGTGGCAGCATTTGTTACCTTTGTGACCCCGGGCGGCACCGGCCCGCTCTTAAGCTGCACGACGCAGCCATCCGAGGACAACACCGCATGACCACGCTAGAGACAAAGCTCAACGCCCGTTCCGCCGAATTCCAGGCCAACGCCGCCGCCATGCAGGCGCTGGTGGATGACCTGACAGCCCAGGTGGCCAAGGCCGCGGCCGGTGGCGGTGAAGCAGCCCGGGCCAAGCATGTAGCCCGCGGCAAGCTGCTGCCGCGCGACCGCGTGCAGATGCTGCTGGACCCGGGCACGCCGTTTCTTGAGATCGCGCCGCTGGCCGCGCATGCCATGTACCTCAACAAGGACGGCGTGGGCGATGCACCTTGCGCCGGCGTCATCGCCGGCATTGGCCGCGTGAGCGGCGTGGACTGCATGATCGTGTGCAACGACGCCACGGTGAAGGGCGGCACCTATTACCCCATGACGGTCAAGAAGCACCTGCGCGCGCAGGAGATCGCCATGCAGAACCACCTGCCCTGCATCTACCTGGTGGACTCCGGCGGCGCCAACCTGCCCAACCAGGACGAGGTGTTCCCCGACCGGGACCATTTCGGGCGCATCTTCTACAACCAGGCCAACATGAGCGCGCAGGGCATCGCGCAGATCGCGGTGGTCATGGGCAGCTGCACCGCGGGCGGCGCCTATGTGCCCGCCATGAGCGACGAGACCATCATCGTCAGGAACCAGGGCACCATCTTCCTGGGCGGCCCGCCGCTGGTGAAGGCCGCCACCGGCGAGGTGGTGAGCGCGGAGGACCTGGGCGGCGGCGACGTGCACACGCGCCTGTCGGGCGTGGCCGACCACCTGGCGCAAAACGACCCGCATGCGCTGGCACTGGCGCGCCAGGCCGTGGCCACGCTGCGCAACCACAAGAACCCCGACGTGCAGCTGCGTGAGCCTCGCGCGCCGAAGTTCGACAGCCGCGAGCTGTACGGCGTGATCCCCACCGACACGCGCAAACCCTATGACGTGCGCGAGATCATCGCGCGCATCGTGGACGCGTCGGAGTTCCATGAATTCAAGCAGCGTTTTGGCGCCACGCTGGTCTGCGGCTTTGCGCACATTGAGGGCATGCCGGTGGGCATCATCGCCAACAACGGCATCCTGTTTTCTGAATCGGCGCAAAAGGGCGCGCACTTCATCGAGCTGTGCTGCCAGCGCAAGGTGCCGCTGGTGTTTTTGCAGAACATCACCGGCTTCATGGTGGGACGCAAGTACGAAAGCGAAGGCATTGCCCGCCACGGCGCCAAGATGGTCACGGCCGTGGCCACGGCCAGCGTGCCCAAGTTCACCGTCATCATTGGGGGCAGCTACGGCGCGGGCAACTACGGCATGTGCGGGCGGGCCTATTCGCCGCGGTTCCTGTGGATGTGGCCCAACGCGCGCATCTGCGTCATGGGCGGCGAGCAGGCGGCCGGCGTGCTGGCCACCGTGCGCCGCGACGGCATTGAGGCCAGGGGCGGCAGCTGGAGCGCCGAGGAAGAGGCCAGGTTCAAGCAGCCCATCCTGGACCAGTTCGGCCACCAGTCGCACCCGTATTACTCCAGCGCCCGGCTGTGGGACGACGGCGTGATCGATCCGGCGGACACGCGCCGCGTGCTGGCGCTCGGGTTGAGTGCATCGCTCAATGCGCCCATCGGCGAGCCGAAGTTCGGTGTGTTCAGGATGTAAGCCGTGCAGACCACCATTTTCGACACCCCCGAGTACGATACCCTGCGCGATCAGGTGGCGAAGTTCATCGCGCGCGAGGTCGAGCCGCATGCCGACAAATGGGAAGAGCAGGGCTTTGTGCCGCGCGAGGTGTTGCGCCGCATGGGCCAGGCGGGCCTGTTCGGTCTGATGTATGAAAGCGCGTACGGCGGCGCCGAGGCCGACGCGTTGACCAACCTGGTGTTTGCCGAGGCGCTGAGCCAGAGCACCTACGCCGGCTTCATCATCACCGTGCTGGTCCATACCGACATGGCCAGCCCGCACCTGCATCATGCAGGTACGCCGGCACAGAAAGAAAAGTACCTGAACAAAGTGATCGCCGGCGAGCTGATCACGGCCGTGGGCATCACCGAGCCCGGCGCGGGCTCGGATGTGGCGGGCATTCGCACGAATGCGAAACGCGACGGCGATGGTCCTGATGCGGGGTGGGTGCTCAACGGCACCAAGATGTTCATCACCAACGGCGTGCATGCCGACCTGTATTTCGTGGCCGCCAAGACGGGGCCAGGCAAGCGCGAGGTGTCCATGTTCATCGTGGAAAAGGGCACGCCCGGCTTCAGCGTGGGCCGTGCGCTCAAGAAGACCGGCTGGCTGTCATCGGACACGGCCGAGCTCGTGTTCGACAACGTGCGCGTTCCCACCGCCAACCTGCTGGGCGAAGAGGGCAAGGGCTTCTATTCGGTCATGAAGAACTTCCAGACCGAACGCATTGCGCTGGCCGCGATGGCCGTGGGCCACTGCCAGCGCGCCTTGCAGCTCACGCTGGACTATGTGCGCCAGCGCCAGGCTTTCGGCGGCCCGCTGTGGGACCAGCAGACCATCCGCCAGCGGCTGTCCATGCTGGATGCGAAGACGCGCGCCGCGCGGGCCTTCATGTACCAGTGCGCGTGGCGCGTCACGCAGGGCCATGACATCGTGCAGGACGTGTCCATGCTCAAGGCGTTGACGGGTGAATTGGTCAATGAAGTGGTGCAGACCTGCCAGCAGTTTCACGGCGGCATGGGCTACATCCGCGAAACGGCGATCGAACGGCTGTGGCGCGATGCGCGGGTGCTGGGCATCGGCGGTGGCGCCACGGAAGTGATGCTGGAAGAAGTGGCCAAGCGCTACTGACAGCCAGATTCGTTTTGAACGCCAAAGCATTAATGTGTACAATTTTCAAAAATCTTACACATTGAGGATGCCATGCGAACCAACATCGTGATTGACGACGAACTTATGGAGGCCGCCATGAAGGCCGGTGGCTTCAAGACCAAGCGCGACGCCGTGGAAGAAGGCTTGCGTTTGCTCGCGCGCCGCGCCGCGTACCAGAACATCCGGGCCTTGCGTGGCAAGCTCCACTGGAGCCTGGATGGCGACTGGCCTGCCGCGGCCCCGGCGGTGCACGAGCCGCAAGCCGCCTACGCCGCGGCGCGCAAGGGGGGCCGGAAGTGATCACGGCGGACACCAGCGTCTGGATCGACTACTTCAACGGGCAGGACACGCCCCAGGTGCGCCAGCTCGACGCCGCGCTGGACGACAGCACGAACGAGATCGTGCTGCTGGACGTGGTGCTGATGGAGGTGCTGCACGGCTTTCGTCATGACCGCGAATACGACTACGCACGCCAGGCCCTGGCGCCCTTGCCAGTGGAAGCGGCCGGGGGCGAAGAAGTCGCCCAGCACGCCGCCGCCATGTACCGGCGCCTGCGCGGCCACGGCATCACCGTGCGCAGCCCGATTGACCTGCTGGTGGGCGCCTGGTGCATCCGCAACGACTGCCTGCTGATCCAGGACGACCGCGACTTTGCGGGCATGCAACAGATCGAAGGACTGCAAACGACATGAACCACCTTCTGCTCGGCATCGACAGCCACTGCGCCACCGTCACCCTGAACCGCCCCGACGTGCGCAACGCCTTCAATGACGAAGTCATCGCCGAACTCACGCAGGTGTTTGCGCAGCTGGCCACGCGCAGTGACGTGCGCTGCATCGTGCTGGCCGCCAGCGGCAAGGCGTTCTGCGCGGGCGCCGACCTGAACTGGATGCGCGCCATGGCGGGCTACAGCTGGGACGAGAACCGGGCCGACGCGCAGAAGCTGGCCGACATGCTCTGGACGCTGGACCAGTGCCCCATTCCCATCGTGGGCCGCATCCAGGGTGACTGTTATGCGGGCGGCATGGGGCTGGCGGCGGTGTGCGACGTGCTGGTGGCGTCCGACAACGTGACCTTCTGCCTGTCTGAAGCGCGCCTGGGCCTGTTGCCGGCCACCATCGCGCCCTATGTGGTGCGGGCCATGGGTGCGCAGGCGGCGCGCCGCTACTTCACCACGGCCGAGCGCTTCAGCGCCGCGCAGGCCCATGCCATGGGCATGGTGCATGAGCTGTGCAGCCCCGCCGAGCTGGACGCGCGCGTGCAGGGCATCGTCGCCACGCTGGTGGCCAATGGCCCGGCGGCGGTGCGTGCCTGCAAGCTGCTGGTGCGCGACGTGGCGGGCCAGCCCATCACCGATGCGCTGCGGGCCGAGACGGCGCGCCGCATTGCCGACATCCGCGCCAGTGACGAAGGGCGCGAGGGTGTGCAGTCATTCCTGAACAAGCGCCAGCCCGCCTGGCTGCCCGCCGCCTGACGCCATGGACATCGTCGCCCGCCTGCTCGATGCACCGCAGCTGCTGGCCCTGGCGGCGGCGCTGGGCTGGGCCAGCGGCATCCGCCTGTATGCGGCGCTGTTCATCGCGGGCGCAGCGGGCTTCCTGGGTTGGGTCGATCTGCCTGCCGGGTTGCAGGTGCTGCAGCACCCTGCCGCGCTGTGGGCCAGCGGGCTGATGGTGGCCGTGGAATTTCTGGCGGACAAGGTGCCGCTGGTGGACAGCCTGTGGGACGCGGTGCATACGGTGATCCGCATCCCCGCGGGCGCGGCCCTGGCCGCTGCCACGCTCGGCGCCGAAGGCCCGGCGGTGGCCTGGGTGGCGGCGCTGCTGGGCGGCTCGCTGGCCGCCACCGCGCACACCGCCAAGCTGGCCACGCGCGCGGCGGTCAATACCTCGCCCGAGCCGTTTTCCAACATCGGCGTCTCGCTGGCCGAAGACGGTTTTGTGGTGTTCATGCTGTGGCTGGCCTTTGCCTACCCGCTGTGGTTTGCCGTGGCGCTGGTGCTGACGCTGGTAGTGGCCGTGGCGCTGATTGTTGTGTTGTTCAAGTTCCTGCGCGCCGTGGTGCGCCGGTTTATGAGTCCGTCGCCGGGGCTGCACCCGGCCCCAAGGAAACAAGATGTTTGACAAGATCCTGATTGCCAACCGTGGCGAAATCGCCTGCCGCGTGGCCGCCTCCGCGCGCCGTCTGGGCGTGAAAACCGTGGCCGTGTATTCCGACGCCGACGCGAAAGCCAAGCACGTGGCCGCCTGCGACGAGGCCGTGCACATCGGTGGCAGTGCGCCCAAGGACAGCTACCTGCGCTGGGAAAAGATCATTGAAGCGGCCCGGGCCACGGGCGCGCAGGCCATCCACCCCGGCTACGGCTTCCTGAGCGAGAACGAAGACTTTGCCAACGCCTGTCAGGCGGCCGGCCTGGTATTCATCGGCCCGCCCGCGTCGGCCATCCAGGCCATGGGCCTGAAGGCTGAGTCCAAGCAGTTGATGGAAAAGGCCGGCGTGCCGCTGGTGCCGGGCTACCACGGCGCGGGGCAGGACCCGGCCATGCTCAGGAAAGAGGCCGACCGCATCGGCTACCCGGTGCTCATCAAGGCCAGCGCCGGCGGCGGCGGCAAGGGCATGCGCGCGGTGGACAAGGCAGAGGACTTTGACGCCGCGCTGGCATCGTGCAAGCGCGAGGCCATCAACAGCTTTGGCGACGACGCCGTGCTGATTGAAAAGTATGTGCAGCGCCCGCGCCACATCGAAATCCAGGTGTTTGGCGATACGCACGGCAACTGCGTGTATCTGTTCGAGCGCGATTGTTCCGTGCAGCGGCGCCACCAGAAGGTGCTGGAAGAAGCCCCCGCCCCCGGCATGACGCCCGCCATGCGCCAGCAGATGGGCGAGGCCGCCGTGGCGGCAGCCCGTGCTGTCAACTACGTGGGCGCCGGTACGGTGGAGTTCATCGTGGAGCAAAAGGCCGACGGCACCATGAGCTTCTTTTTCATGGAGATGAACACGCGTCTGCAGGTGGAGCACCCGGTGACCGAGGCCATCACCGGCCTGGATCTGGTGGAGTGGCAGCTGCGCGTGGCCAGCGGCGAGCCGCTGCCGCTGCGCCAGGACGAGCTGCGCATCACCGGCCATGCGATCGAGGCGCGCATCTGCGCCGAAAACCCCGACAACAACTTCCTGCCCGCCACCGGCACGCTGGCGGTGTACCGCAAGCCCGCCTGCACCGCCTTTGAGCGCGGCACGGTGCGCGTGGACGACGGCGTGCGCGAAGGCGACGCCATCAGCCCGTTCTACGACTCCATGATTGCCAAGCTCATCGTGCACGGCGACACGCGCGAACAGGCCCTGGCGCGGCTGGACGCCGCACTGGCGCAAACCCACATCGTGGGCCTGGCCACCAACGTGCAGTTCCTGCGCCATGTGGTGAAGAGCCCGTCGTTTGCCAGGGCCAACCTGGACACCGCGCTGATCCCGCGCGAACAGGCCGTGCTGTTCCACCAGGAGCCGGTGGGCCTGCCGCTGGCCGCCGCCGCCGCCGTGGCGCAGGCGCTGCTGGACGAAAAGGCGACCGAAGGGGCTGACCCGTTCAGCCGCCGCGACGGCTGGCGTTCGCACGGTGTGACGGTGCGCAAGTTTGCATTTGAGTTTCATGGCGAGCCACAGCCCGGCGAACTGAGCTACCTGCACGACGGCGCACTGCACCTGAGCGTGGGCGGCACATCGGGCACGCTGCAGTTTGCGGTCACGGCGCAGGGGCTGGACGTGCAGTTTGCCGGCCAGCGCGCCACGGTGCAGGTCTATGCCCAGGGCGAGACCGACCATGTGTTTGCACCGCACGGCGCCACGCAGATCCTCAATGTGGATCTGCTGGCCCATGCGGGCGAGGCCCATGCGGAGGCTGGCCGCCTGACGGCGCCGATGCCCGGCAAGGTCGTGTCGTTTGCCGTCAAGGCCGGTGACAAGGTGGCCAAGGGCCAGGCCCTGGCCGTGATGGAGGCCATGAAGATGGAGCACACCATTGCCGCGCCGGCAGACGGCACGGTGGCCGAGGTGCTGTATGCGCCGGGCGACCAGGTGGCCGAGGGGGCGGAGCTGCTGAAACTTGAGGCAGCACAATAAGCGGATGCGAATCACTTTCTGCTGTACCCACACCAAGGCCGAGCCCTGGCTCGCGGCCTTTCGCGCGGCCTTGCCTGGCGTGGACATTTCTGAATGGGCGCCCGGCGCGCCGCAGGCCGACCATGCCGTGGTGTGGTCGCCGCCCCAGCAGTTCATGGACGAACAGCCGGCGCTCAAGGGCATCTTCAACACCGGCGCCGGTGTGGACGCGCTGCTCAAGCTCAGGCTGCCGGCGGGCGCCACGCTGGTGCGGCTGGACGACGCCGGCATGTCGGTGCAGATGGCCGAATTTGTCTGCCACGCGGTCATCCGGCACTTTCGCGAGCTGGACGGCTACGAGGCCGATGTGGCCCAGGGCAAATGGTCGTTTCGCAAACCCCGCCTGCGCACCGATTACCCGGTGGGCATCATGGGCCTGGGCGTGCTGGGCGAGCGCGTGGCGCGTGCCGTGGCGCAGTTTGATTTCCCGGTCAACGGCTGGAGCCGCACGCCCAAGGCGATTGACGGCGTGCGCGGCTTTGCGGGCATGGCACAGCTGAACGACTTTCTGGCGGCGTCGCGCTTTCTGGTGTGCCTGGTGCCGCTCACGCCCGACACGCAGGACATCCTGAACCGCGACACGCTGTCGCGCCTGCAGCCCGGCGGCTACGTCATCAACGTGGCGCGGGGCGCGCACCTGGTGGACGACGACCTGATCGCGCTGCTGGACAGCGGCCACCTGGCCGGGGCCACGCTGGATGTATTCCGCACCGAGCCGCTGCCGGCGGAGCACCCGTTCTGGCGGCACCCGAAAATCACCGTCACACCGCACACGTCGGCCCGCACGCTGCGCGAGGAAAGCATTGCCCAGATCGCCGGCAAGATCGTCGCGCTGGAGCGCGGCGAGCCCATCGCCGGTGTGGTGGACCTTCAAAAAGGATACTGACGCCATGAACTACCCCGCCAAAGTCAAGCTCGTGGACGTCGGCCCGCGCGACGGCCTGCAAAACGAAAAGCAGCCCGTGCCGGCCGAAGTCAAGATCGGCCTGGTGCACCGCCTGCAGGACGCCGGGTTGAAGGAAATCGAAGTCACCAGCTTCGTCAGCCCCAAGTGGGTGCCGCAGATGGCCGACAACGCCGAGGTCATGGCCGGCATCAGCCGCAAGCCGGGCGTGCGCTACTCGGTGCTGACGCCCAACATGAAGGGCTTCGAGGCGGCGGTGTCCAGCAAGCCGGATGAAATCGTGGTGTTCGGCGCCGCCAGCGAAGCCTTCAGCCAGAAAAACATCAACTGCTCCATCGCCGAAAGCATCGAGCGGTTTGCGCCGGTGGTACAGGCCGCGCGCGACAAGGGCATCTACGTGCGCGGCGCCATTTCCACCGCCGTGGGCTGCCCGTATGAGGGCGAGATCGCGCCCGAGCGGGTGGAGCTGGTGGCCAGGCTCATGAAGCAGATCGGTGTGCAGCACGTGGGCGTGGCCGACACCATTGGCGTGGGCACACCGCTGAAGGTGCAACGTGCCATGGAGGCGGCGCTCAGGCACTACGACATCAACGACGTATCGGGCCATTTCCACGACACCTATGGTCAGGCCCTGGGCAACACGCTGGCCACGCTGGAGATGGGCGTGTGGCAGTACGACACTTCGTGCGCCGGCCTGGGCGGCTGCCCGTATGCCAAAGGTGCCACCGGCAACGTGGCGACCGAAGACGTGGTGTACATGCTGCACGGCATGGGCATAGAAACCGGCGTTGACCTGGACCGCCTGATCGACGCGGGCAAATACATCAGCGACCACCTGGGCCGCAAGCCCAATTCGCGCGCGTCCACCGCCATCCTCAACAAGCGGGCCGGCTGACGCGCCATGCGATTCATCCCGGCACCGGGACACCTGGCCGCGCATGCGCTGGGGGTGACGGTGCTGCGCACGGTGCAGGCACGGCCCGTGAACACACCGGCCCATGCGCTGGCGATCTTCACGCTGGTCCACCGTGGCGTGCTCCATGGCGCGGCACAAAGCGCCCACGCCGGCGCGCTGCTGGGGCAGGGCAGCGCAGCGACGGCGCGCGTCGTCGTGGCCGGGCCCGGCACCGTGTGCGCCAGCCTGCTGTGCCGTGCCAGCGTGCTGCCGCTGCTCAGTGGCGAGCCGGCCTCGCAGTTTTCGGGCGGCCCGCTGCCGCCCGCGCTGCTGGGGCTGGAAGCGGACGCTTTGCAGGACCAGTTGGGCAACGCCCCGTCCGACGCAGCGCTGGCGGCGGCACTGTTTGGCCAGCTCAGTCGCGCGTTGGATGCCGCCCGACCGCCGCGCAGCAGCGCCGTGCGTTTTACGGCTGCCCTGGCGGGCTGGGCGGCGGGTTCCCCGTCGCGCCAGCCAGAGGGCTGGGCCGAGCGCCAGTGGCAGCGTGCCTGCCAGGCCGAGCTGGGCGTGACGCCCGTGCTGCTGCAGCGGCTGGCGCGCCTGCATGCCAGCGTGCGCATGCGCCTGGCCGACGGTGCCGAGCCGCTGTCGCAGCATGCGTTGCGCGCCGGCTTTTTTGACCAGGCGCACATGGCGCGCGAATACCGGCTGCTGGCCGGCGCCGCGCCGCGTGAAAGCCTGGCACGGGCGGCGGATGCCGCCACCGGTATGGCGCTGGGCGCCAGCCAGCTGGCGCCGCGGTTCTTCGCGCGCTGAGCGCTTTGTCGGATTTTTCCAAGACGCATGGCCGCTGCGTCCCTACCATCGCGGCCATGAACAACGTGATCGAAGAAAGCATCCATGTGGCGGCGCCGGCCAGCGCTGTTTATGCCGTCTGGGCTGACGTTCCGAACTGGCCGCAATGGGACCCGGATACGCGTCGCGCGTCGCTGGACGGTCCGCTGGCCGTGGGTGCCCGGGGTCGACTCACGCCGCGCAAGGGCTTCACCGTGGCCATGCGGGTGGTGCAGGCCGAGCCGGGCCGGCATTTCACCGTGGAATGCCCGGTCCTGGGCAGCGTGATGCGCTTTGAGCATGTGCTGCGCCCGCAGGACGGCGGTGTGCAGGTGACGCACCGTGTGTCATTCCACGGCTGGCTGGCCGGCTGGCTGCACCGCAGTGTCGGCCAGGACGTGCGTCGCGGACTGCCGGTGACCTTGCGCGGGCTGAAGGCCCGGGTGGAGCAGGGGGCGATGGCTGGCGCTTAAGATCGGTGGCATGTGTGGAGCTGAACTGACATCCCTGCCCGAGAGCATGCAGCGCGTGGCCCGCGTGCTGCAGGACAAGGGCCATCCCCATTCCCCCGTGATGCTGGACGACGCCGCGCGCACCGCGCAGCAGGCGGCCGACGCTTTGGGCGTAGCCGTGGGCCAGATTGCCAAGAGCATCATCTTTCGCCGCAAGTCCGACGACGCGGCGGTGCTGGTCATCACCTCGGGCGACCGGCGGGTGGACGAGAAAAAGGTGGATGCGCTGGTGGGCAAAACCGGCCGTGCCGACGCCGAGTTCGTCCGCAGCAAGACCGGCTATGCCATCGGCGGCGTACCGCCCCTGGCCCATGCCACGCCGCCGGTGACGCTGATCGACCAGGACCTGCTGCGCTTTGATGAGGTGTGGGCGGCGGCCGGCCACCCGCACGGCGTGTTCCGGCTGCGCCCGCAGGACCTGGCCGCGCTGACCGGCGCGCCCGTGGCCGACGTGGTGCAGGTCAGCGCATGACGCAGCCTTACAGCGCCGTCGTACTCACGCGCCTGGCCGCCCAGGTGCGCCAGGACGCGCTGGACGGTGAGGTGGGTGTGCCGTCGCCCTGCGTGTCGGTGTGCCGCATGGACCCGCACACGCAGCACTGCCTGGGCTGCCTGCGCACACTGGACGAAATTGCGGCCTGGAGCCGCATGGACGACGCGGGCAAGCGTGGCGTATGGGCCTTGATCGAACAGCGCCTGGAGACTGCAGCATGAAACACATCACCTGCTGGCTGGACTTCATCTCGCCCTATGCGTACCTGGCCTTCGAGAAGCTGCCCGAGGCCCTGCAGGGCCTGAGCTACAGCATGGACTACAGGCCCGTGCTGTTTGCCGGACTGCTCAAGCACCACGGCCAGCTGGGCCCGGCGGAGATCGCGGCCAAGCGCGACTGGACCTACCGGCAGGTGCTGTGGCAGGCCCACAGCCACGGTGTGACGATGCAGATGCCTGCCGCGCACCCGTTCAACCCGCTGGGGCTGCTGCGCCTGGCGCTGGCCTGCGGTGATGCGTCAGGCCGGGCGAACCGCTATGTGTGCGAAACGGTGCTGCGCCATGTGTGGCGTGGCGGTGCCGATGCCGCTGACCCGGCGCGGCTGCAGGCGCTGGCCGCGCAGTTGCAGCCCGCGCAGGACCCGGCGAGCGAAGCCGTGAAAGCGCGGCTCAAGGCCAACACCGACGAGGCCATTGCCCAGGGCCTTTTCGGTGTGCCCACCTTTGCGGTGGACGACAGGCTGTTCTGGGGCTTTGATGCACTGCCGATGCTGCGCGCTTACCTTGCCGGCGACGGCTGGTTTGCAGACCAGTGGCACGGCGCAACGGCGCGTCCTGCCGCGGCGACCCGCATCGTGAAAACAGACCCAAGGGTTTCACCCTAGTCTGTCAGAAACGCATCAGTTTGGCGCAAGCCCCTGTTGGTTTCGCGTCAGAGCAGGGTCAGAGCCATCTCCAAGAATTCATGCAAGCCTCCGCGTCGGGGGCTTGCAACCTTTTTTGGAGACAAAAACCATGTCAACAACAGCCGCCCCCCGGCCGATGTCGCCCGAAGAGAAGAAAGTGATCTTCGCTTCGTCGCTCGGCACCGTATTCGAGTGGTACGACTTCTACCTGTACGGCTCGCTCGCCGCCATCATTGCCAAGCAGTTCTTCAGCGGGCTGGACGCGGGCTCCGCCTTCATCTTCGCGCTGCTGGCATTCGCCGCGGGCTTCATCGTGCGCCCGTTTGGCGCGATCTTCTTCGGCCGCCTGGGCGACATGATCGGGCGCAAGTACACGTTCCTGGTCACCATCCTGATCATGGGCCTGTCCACCTTCATCGTGGGCATCCTGCCCACCTACGCCAGCATCGGCGTGGCGGCGCCGATCATCCTGATCGCGCTGCGCCTGCTGCAGGGCCTGGCGCTGGGCGGTGAATACGGAGGCGCAGCCACCTACGTGGCCGAGCATGCGCCGCATGGCAAGCGCGGCGCCTACACAGCCTGGATCCAGACCACTGCCACGCTGGGCCTGTTCCTGTCGCTGCTGGTGATCCTGGGCACGCGCACCGCGCTGGGCGAGGCTGCCTTCTCCGACTGGGGCTGGCGCATTCCGTTCATCGTCTCCATCGCGCTGCTGGCGATCTCTGTGTGGATCCGCCTGAGCATGAACGAATCACCCGCCTTCCAGAAGATGAAGGCCGAGGGCAAGACCTCCAAGGCGCCGCTGACCGAATCATTCGGCCAGTGGAAGAACCTGAAGATCGTGATCCTGGCGCTGGTGGGCCTGACGGCTGGCCAGGCCGTGGTGTGGTATTCGGGCCAGTTCTACGCGCTGTTCTTCATGACGCAGGCGCTGAAGGTGGACAACGCCACCGCCAACCTCATGGTGGCTGCTTCGCTTTTGATCGGCACGCCGTTCTTCATCGTGTTTGGCGCCCTGTCTGACAGGATCGGCCGCAAGCCCATCATCATGGCGGGCTGCCTGCTGGCCGTGCTGACCTACTTCCCGGTGTTTGGCGCGCTGACCAAGGCCGCCAACCCCGACCTGGCTGCCGCGCAGGCCAAGAACCAGGTGATCATTGCCGCCGACCCGGCCGAGTGCTCCTTCCAGTTCAACCCGACCGGCACCGTCAAGTTCACCAGCTCGTGCGACATCGCCAAGCAGGTGCTGGCCGGCGCCTCGGTAAGCTATGAAAACGCCGCCGCCCCCGCCGGCACGCCCGCCACCATCAAGATCGGCGAGACGGTGATCCCCTCCTACAGCAGCAAGGGCATCCCGGCGGATGAGGCGAAGAAGAAGGACGCCGAGTTCAAGAAGGCGGTGGCCGACACGCTGAAGGCTGCCGGTTACCCGAGCAAGGCCGACCCGGCCAAGATGAACAAGCTGCTGGTCATCGTCATCCTGACCTACCTGGTGATCCTGGTGACCATGGTGTACGGCCCGATCGCCGCGATGCTGGTGGAAATGTTCCCCACGCGCATCCGCTACACGTCCATGAGCCTGCCGTACCACATCGGCAACGGCTGGTTCGGCGGCCTGCTGCCCACCACCGCGTTCGCCATCGTGGCGCAGACCGGCAACATGTACAACGGCCTGTGGTACCCGATCATCATCGCCGGCATGACCTTCGTCATTGGCACCTTGTTCATCAAGGAAACCAAGGATGTAGACATCTACGCAAAGGATTGACGCCCACCCCCGAGGCGCCCGCGGCGCCTCCCCCTCAAGGGGGCGCCACCAGCGGCCCGGCGAAGCCGGTTCCGCGGTGGCACTGGAAGGGAATAAAAGCACGTTTGCTCAAGGGCCTGCCTGGCGGGCTCTTTGTTGAACGACCTACCGGAGACATCTCATGTGGAAACTTGCTGTCGGCTTTGCCGTGTTCGCCGCCATTTCGCTGTTCGTCATCATGCAGGCGGGTGACAAGGTGGACATGACGGGTGAAAAGCACGGCGCCGAAGCCGTGCATGCGCCTGCACCCGCCGCTGCTGCCAGCACGGCGAAGTAGTCGCGGCTGGCGTCTGGTCAGGCGGCCTGGGCCCGCTGAAGTGCGCGCGGCGGCACCCAGCCCTCAAACGACGGAGCCAATGCCTGGATGCGGCGTACAGCCTCGGGTTCGCCATGCGAAAACGACACCACCTGGTACAGCTCGCAGCGAAGCAGCCACAGGTCTTGCGCGGAACGCGCTGCGTTCACACAGCGGCGCACACGTGGCAGGGCAGGGCCCTGGCAGTCCTGGAGCAGGGCAAGGTTGCGCTGGCGGATTTCTTCCAGGTCAAGGGGACACATGCCGGTTGGCGTGGTGCCTGCCGGCGTTTGCCAGCCCAGCAACCGGGCCAGTACCGGGTGGGAGTGTGACCATTCCGCAGGCATGGCAGTGGCCGCGGTTCAGCGCAGGAAGCGCCCGTCGTTGCCGATGATGGACAGGTCGGCAAAGTCCAGCCCCGTGTGGTCATTGGCGCTGAAGCTCACCTCCAGCCCGCCGAGGTCGAACTTGCGCAAGCCGTCCAGCGCCACCAGCAGCTTCTCGCGGCTGGGCTTGGGGCCGGCCAGGCGCAGGCCCTCCACCAGGACTTTGGCGGCGGCGTAGCCCTCCAGCATGGCGGGGCTGAGTTCGGTGATGTTCCGGGCACGGGCCAGCTCCTGCGCCTCCTTGACCATTGAATAGGCAATCGAGCGTTCATACGGGAACACCTGCGTGACGATCACGCCGCGCCGGTGGTCGCCCAGGCTCTTGATGAAGCCGCTGGATGCGTTGTTGGACAACGTCACCACCTGCGCGGCCGAGCCAGCGGCGCGCAGGTCGCGGATGCCATCGGCCACCGCGTTGCCCGAGCCGATCCACAGGATGGCCTGGGCTTGCGCGGCCACGACGGGCGGCACGATGCGTGTGTAGTCGGGCTTGCTGCGGTCCGCCGCGATCACCGCAACCGGCTTGAGCCGGGCTTTGGCAAAGCCTTTGCCGGCACCCTCCAGGCCGTCCTTGCCGAACGAGTCGTCCGCATGGACGACGGCGATACGCTGTATGCCCAGTGTGTGCAGATGCTCAATGGCTTTTTCCGCCTCGCGCTGGTAGGTGGAGCGCACGTTGAAGATGTGGCGGCGCACCGGCTGGTGCAGCACCATGGCACCGGTCGACGGGCCCACCAGCGCGACACCGTTTCTCTCCAGCAGCGGGATCACCGCCTCGGTGTGGGGTGTGCCGCGGGTGAGGAACAGGGCCGACACGTTTTTCTCTTCAATGAGCTGCCGGGCATTCTCGGCGGCGTTCTTAGGATCAAACCTGTCGTCCAGGGAGATCAGCTCGATCTTCTGGCCGTGTACACCGCCACGCGCATTGACGGTATCAATCCACAACCGGGCGCCATCCGTGGTCTCCTTCACGCCGGCGGCTACCGGGCCCGAAAACCCGGCCGTCTGGCCGATCAGGATCTGCGCGTGGCTGGCGCCCATCAGGGCGGCCAGCAGCAAGCCGGCCAGCGGCTGGGTGAGTAACTTCATCGCTTGTCTCCGTCAGTTTTATGACAGCAAGTCTAGGCGCCGGATCCGGCAGTACCAGTGTGGGAATTACGTTGTGGATACCCACATGACAGGAACTGGCAGCGCAGCGTCCCTAGAATGTTTGGCCTCACCCAGAAAGCAGCCATGACACAGGGATTGATCCGCATCCGCGGCGCGCGCCAGCACAACCTCAAGAACCTTGACCTTGACGTCCGCACCGGCGAACTGACTGTGGTCACCGGCCCCAGTGGCTCGGGCAAGTCCAGTCTGGTGTTCGACACGTTGTATGCCGAGGGCCAGCGCCGTTACGTCGAAACGTTCAGCGCCTACGCGCGCCAGTTTCTGGACCGCATGGACAAGCCGGCGGTGGACCGTGTGGAGGGCGTGCCGCCTGCGATCGCCATCGACCAGACCAACCCGGTGCGTTCGTCGCGCTCCACGGTCGGCACCATGACCGAGCTGAACGACCACCTCAAGCTGCTGTTTGCGCGCGCGGGCCAGCTGTTTGACCGCCAGACGGCGCTGCCGGTCAGGCACGACACGCCCGAGACCATCTATGCCGAGCTGCACCGCAGAACGCTGAAGGACGATCCGCGCCTGGTCGTGACCTTCCCGGTGGAACTGCCTGCCAACACCACGGCGGCCGAGGTAGAGCAATGGCTGGCCGCCAGCGGCTTCACCCGCGTGCAGGCCGAACGCGAAGTGGCCACCCCCACCGGCCCCCGAAAAGTGCTGGATGTCGTGGCCGACCGCTTCCGCCTGCAAGGCACCGAAAAGGCCCGCGTGGTCGAAGCGATTGAAGTCGCGCTCAAGCGCGGCACGGGCCGGATCACCGTGTACGCCCAACAGGCTGAAAAATCGGAAAAATCGGGGTCAGATTCCAATTACGACACCAGTTACGACACCTGGAAGTTCTCCACCGGCCTGCACTGCCCCGAGAGCGACCTGCGCTACACCGACCCCATCCCGTCGATGTTCTCGTTCAATTCCGCCGTGGGCGCGTGCGAGGCCTGCCGCGGCTTCGGCCGGGTGATCGGGGTGGACTGGGGCCTGGTCATCCCGAACGAAAAACTCACGTTGCGCGCCGGCGCGATCAAGCCCATCCAGACGCCGGCCTGGTCTGAATCGCAGGACGACCTGATGCGCCACGCCGAGGCGGCGGGCATTCCGCGCGACACACCCTGGTACAAGCTCACGGCCGAGCAGAAGAGCTTTGTGATCGACGGCGTGCCCGGCTACAAGGAAGGCCAGTGGGCCAAGCGCTGGTACGGCATCAAGCGGTTCTTCCAGTACCTGGAGAGCAAGGCGTACAAGATGCACATCCGCGTGCTGCTGTCCAAGTACCGCAGCTACACGCCGTGCGAGACCTGCGGCGGCGCGCGCCTGAAGACCGAGCCACTGCTGTGGCGCATCGGCACCAGGGAAGACGCCGACGCCGCGCTGGATCCGTCAAAGCGCTTCATGCCCGTGGGCGTGCAATGGACGCGCGCGCAGCTGGAAGCCTTGCCGGGTCTGAGCCTGCACGACCTGATGCTCATGCCCATCGACCGGTTGCGGCTGTTCTTTGACCGGGTGGAACCGCATGCCGAATCCCAGGCCAGCAGCGGCGAGCTGCAGGCGCTCAAGCTGCTGTTTGAAGAAATCAACACGCGCCTGCGCTACCTGTGCGACGTGGGCATTGGCTACCTCACGCTGGACCGGCAAAGCCGCACCCTGTCGGGCGGCGAGGTGCAGCGCATCAACCTCACCACGGCTTTGGGCACCTCGCTGGTGAACACGCTGTTTGTGCTGGACGAGCCCAGCATCGGCCTGCACCCGCGCGACATGAACCGCATCACCGAGGCCATGAAGCGCCTGCGTGACGCCGGCAACACGCTGGTGGTGGTGGAACACGACCCGGCCGTGATGCTGGCGGCCGACCGCATGATCGACATGGGCCCGGGCCCGGGCGAGAAGGGCGGCCAGATCGTGTTCGACGGCACGCCTGACGAGCTGAAGCGGGCCGACACGCTGACCGGCGCCTACCTGGGCGCGCGCAAGCAGGTGGGCATGGGCTTTCGCCGTGCGGTGACGGACGCGACTCCGCGCCTCATCCTGGAAGGCGCGCGCGAGCACAACCTGCAGAACGTGTCGGTGGAATTCCCGCTGCAGCGCATGGTGTGCATCACCGGCGTCAGCGGCTCGGGCAAATCCAGCCTGATCCAGGACGTGCTGGCCCCGGCGCTGATGCGTCACTTTGGCCGCGCCACCGAGTCGCCCGGCGCGCACGACCGCCTGCTGGGCGCGGACCACCTGAGCGACGTGGTGTTTGTGGACCAGTCGCCCATCGGCAAGACGGCGCGCTCCAACCCGGTGAGCTATGTGGGGGCCTGGGACGCCATCCGCGAAATTTTTGCCACGGCACCGCTGGCACGCCAGCGCAGCTACACCGCGTCCAAGTTCAGCTTCAACAGCGGCGACGGGCGCTGCCCCACCTGCGGCGGCTCGGGCTTTGAGCATGTGGAAATGCAGTTTTTGAGCGACGTGTACCTGCGCTGCCCCGACTGCGACGGCAAGCGCTACCGCCCCGAGATCCTGGAAGTGACCATCGAGCGCCAGCCCATGGGTGCCGTCAAGCCGCGCACCATGAACGTGGCCGACGTGCTGGAGCTGACCGTCAGCGAAGCCGCAGCGATGTTTGCCAACGACCGTGAAGTGATCCGCGCGCTGCAACCCATCGTGGACGTGGGGCTGGAATACGTGAAGCTGGGCCAGCCCGTGCCCACGCTGTCGGGTGGCGAATCACAGCGCCTGAAGCTCGCGGGCTTTCTGGCCGGGGCCGCCAAGAATGCCACCAGCAGCCGCCAGGCCACCGCCACCAAGGGCACGCTGTTTCTGTTTGACGAGCCCACGACCGGCCTGCACTTTGACGACATCACCAAGCTGATGCGCGCACTGCGCAAGCTGATCGACGGTGGCAACTCGCTGATCGTGATCGAGCACAACCTGGACGTGATCCGCGCGTCCGACTGGCTGATCGACCTGGGGCCCGAGGGTGGCTACGCAGGCGGCCTGGTCGTGGCCGAGGGCACACCTGACGATGTGCGCCAGCACCTCACGTCGCACACCGGCCAGGCGCTGCGCGACTACGACCGGGCCATGGGGCTGGGCTCGCATGCGGTCGAAGAAGGCCGCCCGCTGCAGGAGGTGGTGCGTGAACGCAAGCCGCCACCTGAAGCCATCCAGATCATCAACGCGAAAGAGCACAACCTCAAGAGCCTGTCGGTCAACATCCCCCATGGCAAATTCAGCGTGGTCACGGGCGTGTCGGGCTCGGGCAAGTCCACGCTGGCGTTTGACATCCTGTTCAACGAAGGCCAGCGCCGCTATCTGGAAAGCCTGAACGCCTACGCGCGCAGCATCGTGCAGCCGGCGGGCCGGCCCGAGGTGGACGCGGTTTACGGTATACCGCCCACGGTCGCGATCGAGCAGCGGCTGTCGCGCGGCGGGCGCAAGAGCACGGTGGGTACCACCACCGAGGTGTGGCACTTTCTGCGCCTGCTGTACGTCAAGCTGGGCGTGCAGCACTGCGTGAAGGACGGCGCCGAGGTGCGCCCGCAAACCCCCGACAGCATTGCCGCGCAACTGCTCAAGCACTACCGCGGCCAGCACATCGGCCTGCTGGCGCCGCTGGTGGTCAACCGCAAGGGCGTGTACACCGAGCTGGCCGACTGGGCCCGTCCGCGCGGCTACACCCACCTGCGGGTGGATGGGCAGTTTTTGCCGACCACGGGCTTCCCTCGCATCGACCGGTTCAAGGAACACACGATCGAGCTGCCGGTGTGGTCGCTGGATGTGACGCCCGCCAATGAAGACGAGCTGCGCGACAAGCTGGCCACCGCGCTGGAGCATGGCAAGGGCGTGGTCCATGTGCTGGCGCGCGGCGGCAGCCACCAGGTGGAGGTGTTCTCCACCAAACGTGCCTGCCCGGTGTGCAGCACCAGCTATG
This sequence comes from Ramlibacter sp., assembly GCA_050247515.1. Classification (GTDB taxonomy): domain Bacteria; phylum Pseudomonadota; class Gammaproteobacteria; order Burkholderiales; family Burkholderiaceae_C; genus RAM1. The sequence goes on from JBFWUB010000007.1 coordinate 22,470, forward strand.
CCGAACTGGACCCACGTTTGTTTTCGTACAACAGCAAGCACGGCTGGTGCCCCGACTGCGTGGGCACGGGCGTCAAGCTCACGCGCGAGCAGCGCAAGGCTTTTGACGACACGATCCGCGACGACGACAACAAGGGCCGCGAGCAGACCTTTGCGGAGCCCGAGGTCGAAGACGTGGCCGACGAGGCCTGCTCCACCTGCCACGGCACCCGGCTGAACCTGCAGGCCCGCTCGGTCAAGTTTGCCGGCGTGGGCATCACCGACATTGCGCAGCTGTCGGTGCACGACGTGCGTGCCTGGGTGGAAACATTGCAGATCGCAGGCGCCATGAGCACACGCGAAACCGGCATTGCGCGGGACCTGATCCCTGAAATCAGAAGCCGCCTTGAATTCCTCGAAGAAGTGGGCCTGGGCTACCTGACGCTGGACCGCGGCGCGCCCACGCTTTCCGGCGGCGAGGCGCAGCGCATCCGCCTGGCTGCGCAGCTGGGCAGCAACCTGCAGGGCGTTTGCTATGTGCTGGACGAACCGACCATCGGCCTGCATGCGCGTGACAACCAGATCCTGCTGAATGCGCTGCACAAGCTGGGTGACAAGGGCAACACGCTGGTGGTGGTGGAGCACGACGAAGACACCATCCGCCGCGCCGACCACATCATCGACATCGGCCCGAGCGCCGGCAAGCGCGGCGGCAAACTGGTGGCACAGGGGGCGGTCACCGACATTTCCGGTGCGGCGGATTCGGTCACCGGCCGCTACCTGCTGCACGCCATCAAGCATCCGTTGCAGGCCCGCAGAGCCATCAGCGGCGATGTGCAGCAATTGAAGGTGAAGGGCGCCACGCTGCACAACCTGGCCAAGGTCAACGTCATGGTGCCCCTGAAGCGGCTGGTGGCCGTGACGGGTGTGTCGGGCTCGGGCAAATCGACGCTGGCGCGCGACGTGCTGCTGGCCAATGTGCAGGCGGCGGTGGGCAAACGCTCGGCACCGCAATGGACGGGCTGCGACAGTGTGGAAGGCTGGCAGGCCATTGACCGCGTGCTGGAGGTGGACCAGACCCCCATTGGCAAAACGCCACGTTCATGCCCCGCCACCTACATCGGGTTCTGGGACACCGTGCGCAAGCTGTTCGCCGACACGCTGGAAGCGCGCGCGCGCGGCTACGGCCCGGGCCGCTTCAGCTTCAATACGGGCGAGGGCCGCTGCCCCGCCTGCGAAGGCCAGGGCATGCGCACCATCGGCATGAGCTTCCTGCCGGACGTGAAGGTGCCCTGCGAGGTCTGCCACGGCGCGCGCTTCAACCCCGAGACGCTGGCGGTGACCTGGCGCGGCAAGAGCATTGGCGACGTGCTGCAGATGGAAGTGGACGAGGCGGTGGAGTTCTTTGCCGCCATGCCGCACATCAGCCACCCGCTGCAGCTGCTGAAAGACGTGGGCCTGGGCTACCTGACGCTGGGTCAGCCGTCACCCACCCTGAGCGGCGGCGAGGCGCAGCGCATCAAGCTGGTGACGGAACTCAGCAAGGTGCGTGATGACGTGACGCGCCGCGGCCAGAAGCCGCCGCACACGCTCTACGTGCTGGACGAACCCACGGTGGGCCTGCACATGGCCGATGTGGAAAAGCTCATCCGCGTGCTGCACCGCCTGGTGGACGGCGGCCACAGCGTGGTGGTGATCGAGCACGACCTGGACGTCATCGCCGAGGCTGACTGGGTGATCGACCTGGGCCCCGAGGGCGGCAACGCCGGCGGGCGCGTGGTGGCCAGCGACACGCCCGAGCAGGTGGTGGCGCTGGGCACGCACACGGGGCGGGCGCTGGCGGCGGTCCTGGGGCGGTAGCTACGGCCGGACCGGCTGAAGGCTTGGTATTCTTGCCCATGCCTTCAGCGCCACCCTCTTTCGAGACAACCCAGCCGTTGCCCGATCATCAGGAACGTCTCCAAAGGTCGTCGGTTCATCGGCAAAATCTGTACACCCCCAACCAGGTGTCCGTCGCGATGCGACTGTTTCTTGCGGCTGCGGGCCTGACTTGGATGGGATGGGCCCTGATCGGCATCGTGTCAGGGCATATGTTCTTCATGATCTCTCGCGCTGGGCCGATTCATTTCGCGGGCATACCGGCGCTGGTGTTCTGCTGCGCGGTGCTGGCAGGGGCTGTTGCCATCATCCTTCCTATTCTCGATCACTATGACCGGCGCGATAACGAGGCGGCCTACCGCGATCTCAGGCGATGGCTTTGGTGGGCTGCCCTGTCCTTGGTGGCGGTGGCGATGGTCAGCCGTTGCTCCCCGCTCGCAGGCGGTGGGCAGGATGCCGCACTGTTGCCACCGGAACGTTTGCAGAAGCTGCTGGTATCGGATCGGTTAGACAGGTTGCTGAGGCCATGGGGGTCAGATCTGATGCTGGTCATGGGGCTCAGCAGCCTTGCCGCAGTGGTGAACATGGGGCTCGCGCGGCTGGTCAGGACTGACTGGCGATCCCTGCCGCCAACGTCGGTATTTCTCTGGCTGAACATGCTGTTCGTGATGATCTTCACCTCAAGCTTCTTCCTGATGGTTCTGCGCTCCCTGGCAATCGGCGAATTCAGTCAGGCATCTGGAGGTGGTGAGGCGTTGAGCTTCCAGATCGCCTGGATGCATTCCTTGCTGCTTGCATCCGGGGCGGTAGTTGTATTCATCATGCTGGCCTTGGCAATCAAGGTATGCCGGCATCTTGGCATGGTCACGGATCCACCGGAAGATGAGGCTGCAAGGTCCTGATACTGCCGAAACTTCACTTCGCATCAAATGCAGACCTACTACAACGCCCGTCATGCGCAGCACCATGGCAAGCTCGAAATGTTCCGCGGCGAACTGGTGCCGTGCTTTGAAATCCCCGCGCGCGCCGACTACGTGCTCCACGAACTGCAGGCACGCAAGCTTGGCGCGATCACGCCACCGCAGGCCTTGGACGACGCGGTGGTCACCCGCGTGCATGCGCCGCGTTACGTCGACTTCCTGCGCGGCGCGTGGGACGAGTGGGTGGCGCTGGATCCGGCGAACGCGCAGCGCGACGCGATCCCCTCGTACTGGCCGATCCGCACGTTCCGCAGCGACGTGCTGCCCGCGAGCTTTCCGGCGCGCATGGGACTGTTTTCCTACGACGCGGGCAGCCCGCTCACTTCGGGCACCTGGGTGGCGGCGCGCGAGGGCGCGGCCTGCGCGTGGACGGCCGCGCAACACGTCATGCAGGGCGGCCGCGCCGCGTTCGCGCTGACGCGTCCGCCGGGTCACCATGCAGGTGCCGACTTCTTCGGCGGCTATTGCTTCCTGAACAACGCGGCCATCGCCGCGCAGGCGCTGCGCGATGCCGGCTGCGCGCGCGTGGCCGTGCTGGACGTGGACTATCACCACGGCAACGGTACGCAGGCCATCTTCTACGACCGTGCCGATGTGTTCACCCTGAGCCTGCATGGCGACCCGCACACCGAATACCCGTATTACCTGGGCTATGCGGACGAACGCGGTGCGGGCGCGGGCCTGGGCTTCAATTTCAATCTGCCGCTGGCGCGCGGCACCGGCTTTGGCGCCTGGCGCGCGGCCCTGGCTGCTGCGTTGCAGGCGATTGCCGCGTACCGCGCCGACGCGCTGGTGGTCGCCTTGGGCGTGGACACCTTCGAAGGCGACCCGATCTCGGGCTTTGGCCTGAAAAGCCCGGACTACCTGCAGGTGGGCAGTGACATTGCAGCAGCCGGCCTGCCCACCGTGTTCACCTTCGAAGGCGGCTATGCCGTGGCTGAGGTGGGCGTGAATGCAGTCAATGTGCTGCAGGGTTTTGACGAACGCGCGCGGTAGTGCTGCACAGCGGAATTGCCGCTCAGTGAATGCCTGAATGGTCAAGCGGGGCGCGGCAACGTTTAATCCGGGCAACCCTTTTCCCTGGAGATTCCATGCACAAGACCCTTGGCCGCCGCCAGCTCGTTCAACTGGCCGGCGCCGCGCTGGTGGCCCCCGCGTTCACCGCCCGCGCGCAAGCCTTCCCGGCGCGCCCCATCAAGCTCATCATTGCCTTTCCGGCCGGTGGCCCGACCGACATCACCATGCGCTCTCTGGCCGACAGCGCCGGCAAGATCCTGGGCCAGCCCGTGATCGTGGAAAACAAGCCCGGCGCCGGCGGCACGCTGCCCGCGCAGGCGCTGCAGACCTCGCAGCCCGACGGCTACACGCTGGCGCAGATTCCGCTGGGTGTGTTCCGCCTGCCGTACACGGCCAAGATCAACTGGGACCCGATCAAGGACATCAGCTACGTGCTTAACGTCACGGGCTATGCGTTTGGCATCGTCGTGCCTGCTGACTCGCCGCTGCGCAGCTGGACGCACTTTGTGGCCTGGGCCAAGGCCAACCCCGGCAAGCTGTCGTACGGCTCCACCGGTACCATGACCAGCCCGCACCTGACCATGGAGCTGATCGCCCAGCAGCTGGGCCTGGACCTGGTGCATGTGCCGTACAAGGGCAGCGCCGACCTGGCGCAGGCAATCACCGGCGGCCACATCATGGCGGCGGCAGACTCCACCGGCTTTGCGCCGCTGGTGGAATCGGGCAAGCTGCGCGTGCTCAACACCTGGGGCGAAAAACGCCTGGCCAAATTCCCCGACGCGCCCACGCTGAAGGAGCTGGGCCTGAACCTGGTGCAGAACTCTCCGTTTGGCATCGGCGCGCCGCGCGGCACGCCGCCCAACGTGGTCAAGGCCCTGCACGACGCTTTCAAGAAGGCCATGGAGCTGGACAGCTACAAGACCGCGCTGGCCCGCTACGACATGGTGCCCATGTACATGAGCTCGGCCGCCTACGCGAAGTTCGCGCAGGACACCTTTGCCCGTGAAAAGGCCCTGGTCACCAAGCTGGGCCTGGCCAAGACCTTCTGATCAGCGGGGCGCCGCTGCCTTGTCCACCAGCACGCGACCGGGCTTGGCGGGGCGGCTGGTGCCCATTGCGGCCAACGGCGCGGACTGGGGCAGGCCAGCCGACTGGGGCGACGCTGTGCTGGCGGTGCAGGCGCCAATGTCGATGTGCCGCAACGCAATGCCCAGCAGGCCTTCCGCCGGGTTGCCTAGCGCCGTCGAGAAATCGTCGGCGCCCGCGCAGGTGGGCGCGAAGCCGACGGAATAGTCACCGAACTCCTTGGCATTGAAGCCCTGGAACTCAATGGGGTACAACGACAGGCTGCAGTTGTCCCGGCGGGTAAAGCCATAGGGTTTGCCGCAGGTCGTGCCACCCACCAGAATCACCTCCACATCCACGCCCTGCAGACCATTGACCACGGCCTCGCTGGCCGAGCAGGTGTTGCCCGTTGTCAGCACATAGACGCGCGACAGCGAAAGGCGCGGCAGGACGGTGCCCACGGGATAGATCGATTCCGCGACGTCGGTGCGGGCATAAAAGCGCGTGACGGCGTCCCGGGTATCGGCCTCGCGCTTGCGGCTGTACTGCAGGCGCTCGAATACCCGGCCGTCATTCACCGGACCGGTGATCATGGACGCCAGCGTGTTGGCCACATACAGAAAGCCGCCCGTGTTGTAGCGCATGTCCAGCACGAGGTCCTGGATGTTCGCCGCGGCCAGCGTGCGCATGGCGGTGATGAGCTTGTCCTGGGCGCCGCGGGCGTGGCTTTCGAACTGAAGGTAGCCCACCCGCCGGCCCTGGCTGCTTTGCAGCACGGTCGCCTGGGGCAGCGGGTCTTCCTGGACGGCGGCGGTGGTGAGTTGCACGGTGCGCACGGCCGCACCTGGCGCATCGCGATAGGTGAAGGTGACGCGTGCCCCCGCCACGTTGGGATACCAGCCCTCATGCGTGGCCGTCACGATGGCCTCCAGCACGCCGCCGCGGGCCAGGCCCGCGAGCGCCGCGGGTGAATTGGCGTCCACCTTGGCCACGCGCGTGCGTCCGGCGCCGTCGGGCTCCCACTGCACGCCAAAGCCCATGCCCGCGCCCGTGGCCAGCGTGTCAGCGTCGGCCCTTTGCACGATGAAGCTGAAGCGGTCCTTGGGCAGGCCGTGAACATCCGGAGTGGTGACCAGCAGGTTGTAGAAGTACCCGGCCACCGTCCAGGGCCAGGAATCCGTCGCCGGGATTTCGTCGGGCCAGAGGTAGGCCTCGTCCAGGTACGAGCGCACGAACTTCTTTTCGGTGTCCATGTCGCAGGTTTCGGCATACGCCGACGAGGGCCGGTCGGCGGTCAGCACGACCTTGCCGGCGTTGGGGTTGCAGACTTCAAAGCTGCCCAGGCAGGCGCCGGCGCTGCCGCCACCCCCGCCGCAACTGGCCAGCAGGACCAGGCCCGCCAGAGCGCAGGCCGTGGCAAGCCTGCGCGTATTCCGTCCCGAATGTGTCATGTGCTCCCTCTCCCCGGATGCGCGACCTGTCCGCGCCGCGCATCTTAGCCTGCGTTTTGCAGCGCCAGCCCCGCGTGCTCGCGCAGCGGATGAAAATGGATCTTCGGAAAGCGCTCCTGCGCCAGCCGTACGTCGTAGGGCGACGTGCACAGGAACGCCAGCGCATCGGCCGCGTCGTGCGCCATGCGCAGCGGGTAGGCGTCGGTAAAGGCGCGCAGCTCGGCCGGTGTGTCGGCGGTGATCCAGCGCGCGCCGGTGTACTGGCAGCCTTCCAGCCGCACGTCGGCGTCGTATTCGGCCTTCAGGCGGTGCTGCACCACTTCAAACTGCAGCTGTCCCACGGCGCCCAGCAGCATGGCGCCGCCCGCGTCGGGCTTGAAGACCTGGATCGCGCCTTCTTCGCCCAACTGGGCCAGGCCCTGCTGCAGCTGTTTGGTGCGCAGCGGGTTCTTCAGGATGACGGTCATGAACAGCTCGGGCGCAAAGAACGGCAGTCCGGTGAACTGCAGGTTGGCGCCGTCGGTGATGGTGTCGCCCAGCTGCACGCCGCCATGGGTGGTAAAGCCGATGATGTCGCCCGCGTAGGCCTCTTCCACCGCCTCGCGCCGCTGGCTCATGAAGGTCACGACCGAGGTGGGCCGCAGTTCCTTGGCCGTGCGCTGCACCTTGAGCTTCATCCCCGGCGTGTACTTGCCCGAGGCCATGCGCACAAAGGCAATGCGGTCGCGGTGGTTGGCGTCCATGTTGGCCTGCACCTTGAACACCACGCCGGCGAAGTCGGGGTCCTCGGGCCGGATCTCCTTGACCACCGGCTGGCGGTTGACCAGGGCGCTGCTGGTGCGCGGGCGCGGCGACGGCGCCAGGTCCACCAGGGCTTCCAGCACTTCCATCACGCCGAAATTGTTGACGCCCGAGCCGAAGAACACCGGCGTCTGCCTGGCCGCCAGAAAGGCGTCATGGTCCCAGGACGGCGAGGCGCCCACGGCCAGCTCCATGCTGTCCACGGCCGCGTCGTATTCGGCGCCGAAGCGCGCGCGCAAGGCACCGGCGTCGGCCAGCGGGATGGACTCGAAGTCCTGCGGGCGGCGCTCGCTGCCTGATTCAAACACGGTCATGGCCTGCGTGCGCAGGTTCATGATGCCGCCAAACAGCTTGCCCTTGCCCACCGGCCAGGTCATGGGCACGCAGGGCATGCCCAGCTCGCGCTCCACCTCGTCCAGGATGTCCAGCGGCTCGCGCACCTCGCGGTCCATCTTGTTGACGAAGGTGATGATGGGCGTGTCGCGCTGGCGGCACACCTCGATCAGGCGGCGGGTCTGCGCCTCCACGCCGTTGGCCGCGTCAATCACCATCAGGGCCGAATCCACCGCGGTCAGCACGCGGTAGGTGTCCTCGGAAAAGTCCTTGTGGCCTGGCGTGTCCAGCAGGTTGATGACGTGGTCGCGGTACAGCATCTGCATGACCGAGCTGGCCACCGAAATGCCGCGCTGCTTTTCAATCTCCATCCAGTCGGACGTGGCATGGCGGCTGGCCTTGCGGCCCTTGACCGCGCCCGCAATCTGGATCGCGCCAGAGAACAGCAGCAGCTTTTCGGTCAGCGTGGTCTTGCCCGCGTCGGGGTGGGAAATGATGGCAAATGTGCGTCTACGCCGCGTCTCTTCTAGAAAGTTACTGCTCGACATGGGTGTCTTTTCTGGATTACGTACACGGCTATGTACACACCGTGAGTGGGTGCCAGTGCGTGCTGGCGAAACCCTCAATTATCGACGCGGCTTCCCGTCCGGCTGCGCTACCGTCTGAAGCGCGGTGTCCAGGACACGTGGCGGCATCGAGCGGGCGGCCCTTGGGCCGCCCGCCTTGCTTTCTGGATGATTCTTTCTGAGTAATTGACTTCATGGACCAACTACTCAGAAAAAAACATACAGACCTGCTGAGGTCTATCCTTGAATTTGAATGAAAAATATGAAATAGTTGATATATGGGATCAACAGGCGAAGATTTTTCATTCAAGGCGCTTCTGGCGACCCTCCCCCGCGGAGAGCCGCTCGATGTGAGCTTTCTGAAGGAGAAAGGTCTCAGCCCGGCGCATGCCTCCCACCTCGCCAAAGCTGGCTGGCTGGATCATCTGGGCCGAGGCGCGTACATGCTGCCCGGCGACACGCTCACGCGCGATGGATGCCTTGCCCTCCTGATGCGCCGCTATCCGGGCCTGCATGTCGGCGGCAAGACTGCGTTGGACTGGCGCGGTACACGTCACAACATCAGCTTTCGCCAGTCGGTCAATCTTTGGGGCGAGGGGCAAGTCCAGGTCCCTGCCTGGCTGTCGGAGCGCGTCCCCTGCACCTACCAGTGCACCAGGCTGTTTGATCGACCACATGACTCGACCATCAAGGCACTGCCGAACGGACATCCCGATGTGATGGTCTCGGTCCCTGAGCGTGCCCTGCTGGAAATGCTGAGCGACGTGGGAAAGCTGGTCACGCTGGAGGACGCCCGCTCCATCACCGAAAGCCTGCACAGTCTCAGAACATCTGTGCTGGAGAACCTGCTTGAGAGCACGCGGCGCATCAAGGTCGTGCGCCTCGCCCGCACGCTCGCAGAAGAGCTGAATCTGCCGTGGACCACGCTCGCCCGCAAGATCAGTGAGAAGAAGGGCGGCGGAGCTCGCTGGATAGCCGTTTCCAAAAGCGGCGAAAGGCTGGCACTCAAGCGATGAAGCAAGATTACATCGACACGGTCCGCGTCCTGATCGACATTGCCCCGTCCATCTTCAAGTCGCCTCGGTTCGCGATGAAGGGCGGCACGGCGCTCAATCTGTTCCTGCAGGACATGCCCCGCTTGTCCGTGGACATTGATGTCGTTTTCACCGATCACACCCTGTCGCGAGACCATGCCCTCAAGGCCATCGAGAGCGACCTCGCCGAAGCCGCGAAGACGCTGGAGGGGCGCGGCTACAAGATCATCCGCCCGCGCAAGCCGAACGGCGAGGACGTGAAGCTCTTCGTGCAGGGTGATCTGGCGGAAGTGAAGGTTGAAGTCAATCACATCTTTCGCGGCGTCCTCATGCCGACCTCAAGCACGCCGCTTGTACCCTCGGCACAAGACATGTTCACCTCGGGCCTCAGCGTGCCCTTGCTGGACTACCGGGAAATCTACGGAAGCAAGCTGGTGGCCGCCATGGACGGCCAGCATCCCCGGGACATCTTCGATGTCATGAAGATGTACGAGACGTACGGCCTCGACCCGGGCTTTGTCGATTGCTTTGTGGCCTGCCTCGCAGGCCACGGCAGGCCAGTCCATGAAGTTCTCTTCAGCAACGATGTTCCATTGGGGAACGTTTTCGAGCAGCACTTCAAAGGCATGACGACCGACGATGTGGCGCTCGCCACGCTGGAGGAAACCCGCGCACGGCTGAAAATCGAACTGCCCAGGGCCCTGACAGCGGACCACAAAGCCTTCCTGCTTTCGCTGGTGCGCCTGGAACCCGCATGGGAAAAGATGCCATTCAAGTCACTGGCGGACCTCCCTGCCATCCGCTGGAAGATCGCCAATCTGGAGAAACTGCGAACCGCGAAGCCCGATTACTTCTCCGCGCAAGCCACAATGCTGGAAGAGCGGCTAAATGCGTAGGTAAAGAGTTCGAAATGATGGCTGCGGTACGGCAGCAAGGCCTTGACTATAATTTGCGCATTCCGAGGAGCGTTGCAGCGCCCCCATCTACCCAGATGCACGGCGTGAGGCTCGGATTCCAACCCCGCAACGACGCTCACCCACTGTTCCGTGTGGTGAGTTCCCTTCACAGACAGTGGTTCACAACATTCATTTTCTGGAGTGACCATGAGCGCTGTTCTCAAACCCCTGCACCCTGACCACGCCATTGCCGACCTGTCGCTGGCCGACTGGGGCCGCAAGGAGATCCGCATTGCCGAAACCGAGATGCCCGGCCTGATGGCCATCCGCGAGGAATTCGCCAAGGCCCAGCCCCTGAAGGGCGCGCGCATCACCGGCTCGCTGCACATGACCATCCAGACCGCCGTGCTGGTGGAAACGCTGCAGGCCCTGGGCGCCCAGGTGCGCTGGGCGTCGTGCAACATCTTCAGCACGCAGGACCACGCCGCCGCCGCCCTGGTGGCCGAAGGCACGCCGGTGTTTGCCTACAAGGGCGAAACGCTCAAGGACTACTGGGACTACACCCACCGCATTTTTGAGTTCGGCCCCAAGGGCAGCAAGACCGAAGGCCCGAACATGATCCTGGACGACGGCGGCGATGCCACGCTGCTGATGCACCTGGGCGCCAGGGCTGAAAAAGACATCAAGGTGCTGGCCAAGCCCGCCAGCGAGGAAGAAACCTGCCTGTTCGCCGCCATCAAGGCCAAGCTCAAGGTGGACCCGACCTGGTACAGCCGCCGCCTGAAGAACATCATCGGCGTGACCGAGGAAACCACCACGGGCGTGCTGCGCCTGAACGAGATGAGCGCCAAGGGCACGCTGGCCTTCCGCGCCATCAACGTCAACGATTCCGTCACCAAGAGCAAGTTTGACAACCTGTACGGCTGCCGCGAATCGCTGGTGGACGCCATCAAGCGCGCCACCGACGTGATGGTGGCCGGCAAGGTGGCCGTGGTGGCCGGCTACGGCGACGTGGGCAAGGGCTCGGCCCAGGCCCTGCGTGCCCTGAGCGCCCAGGTGTGGGTGACCGAGATCGACCCCATCAACGCCCTGCAGGCCGCGATGGAAGGCTACAAGGTCGTGACCATGGAATACGCCGCCGACAAGGCCGACATTTTCGTGTCCGCCACCGGCAACAAGAACGTCATCACCTACAAGCACATGGCCGCCATGAAGGACCAGGCCATCGTCTGCAACATCGGCCACTTTGACAACGAGATCGACGTGGCCTCGCTGGAAAAGCTCAAGTGGGAAGAGATCAAGCCGCAGGTGGATCATGTGATCTTCCCCAAGAAGGGCAAGAACCCTGAAAAGCGCATCATCCTGCTGGCCAAGGGCCGCCTGGTGAACCTGGGCTGCGGCACCGGCCACCCCAGCTTTGTGATGTCGTCGTCGTTTGCCAACCAGACGATTGCGCAGATCGAACTCTTCACCAAGAGCAAGGAATACAAGCCCGGCAAGGTCTATGTGCTGCCCAAGCACCTGGACGAAAAGGTCGCCCGCCTGCACCTGAAGAAGGTCGGCGCCATGCTGACCGAGCTGACGCAGGAACAGGCCGACTACATCGGCGTGAGCAAGCAGGGCCCGTACAAGGCCGCCACGTACCGGTATTGACCGGGTGCGCGCCGACCAGCTGCTGTTGGAGCGCGGGCTTGCCACGTCCAGATCGCAGGCCCAGCGCCTCATCGCGTCGGGCGTGCGCTGGTTTGACGGCGAGCAGTGGCGGCCCGTCACCAAGAACGGCAACGATCTGCCCGACACCGCGCAGATCGAACTGCTGGACGCGGCCGAGGCACGCTATGTGTCACGCGGCGGCCTGAAGCTCGAAGGCGCGCTCCGGGCCGCCGGCCTGTCCGTCCAGGGCCTGCACTGCCTGGACGTAGGCCAGTCCACCGGCGGCTTTACCGATTGCCTGCTGCAGCACGGTGCCCGGCATGTGGTGGGGGTGGACGTGGGCCATAGCCAGTTGCATGACAAGCTGCGCCAGGACGAGCGTGTGACGGCGGTGGAAAGCGTCAATGCCCGGGAGCTGGCGCAAGAGCATGTGGGCGATGACGCGTTTGACCTGGTAACGGGTGATCTGTCGTTCATCTCGCTCACGCTGGTGCTGCCTGCGCTGGTGCCGCTGATGAAGCCGGGCGCGGTGCTGCTGATGCTGGTCAAGCCGCAGTTTGAGCTGCAGCCGCCGCAGATCGGCAAGGGCGGCATCGTCAAGGACGCGGCGTTCTACCCGGTGGTGGAGCAGCGCATCCGCGACGCCTGTGCCGCGCTCCATCTGCGGGTCGTCAACTGGTTTGACAGCCCGATTGCAGGTGGCGACGGCAACCGTGAATTTTTTGTGCATGCCCAGAAAGACCGATGAGGAGGGGAGATGAGTCTTCCGCTGAGCCTTGAATTTTTTCCGCCCAAGACGCCCGAGGGCGCCGAGAAGCTGCGCGCCGCGCGCCAGCAGCTGTATGTGCTCAAGCCCGAGTTCTGCTCGGTGACCTTTGGCGCGGGCGGCTCCACGCAGGACGGCACGCTGCAGGCCGTGAGCGAGATCATGGCCGAGGGCTGCGCGGCCGCGCCGCACCTGAGCTGTATCGGCCAATCGCACGACAGCATCCGCGAGCGCCTGTCGGCCTATGCCCGGGCGGGTATCCGCCGCATCGTGGCGCTGCGCGGTGATTTGCCCAGCGGCTATGGCATGGGCGGTGAGTTCCGCTATGCCAGCGACCTGGTAGCGTTTGTGCGGGCCGAGACCGGCGACCATTTCCACATCGAAGTGGCCGCCTACCCGGAAACCCATCCCCAGGCGAAGTCGCCCATGGCCGACCTGGAGGCTTTTGCCGCCAAGGTCAAGGCCGGGGCCAATTCGGGCATCACGCAATATTTCTTCAACAGCGATGCCTACTTCCGCTATGTGGACGACCTGCTGAAAGTGGGTGTGGAGGTGCCGGTGGTGCCCGGCATCATGCCCATTACCAGCTCCACCCAGCTGCTGCGCTTTTCAGACGCGTGCGGCGCCGAGATTCCGCGCTGGATCCGCATGCGGCTGCAGGCGTTTGGCGACGACACGGCGAGCATCAAGGCCTTCGGCCTGGACGTGGTGACCGACCTGTGCGACCAGCTGCGCCATGCCGGCGTGCCGGGCATCCACTTCTACACCATGAACCAGGCCGGCGCTACGCTGGAGATCTGCCGGCGGCTCTTCGGCTGACCAGCCAGATGCCCGGCAGGATCAGAGCCGCGCCCATGGCGTGGTGCCAGCCCACCGGCTCGCCCAGGAACAGCCAGGCCATGGCCGCGCCGTACAGCGGCCCCAGGTAAAGCTGCGACGACGCCCGCGCCACGCCCAGCTGGCGCTGCACATACGAATAGCACCAGAACGCCGCGGCACCCGGGCAGACACCAGCCAGCAGCATCAGGCCGTACGCCCGCGCGCCCAGCGCGGGTTGCCCGGCCTGCATCAGCTCCCACAGCGTGAAGGGTGCCAGCACCGCCAGCCCGCCCACGCTCACCGCGCACAGGTGGGCTGCGGCGCCCAGCGGCATGGGCCAGCGGCGCTGCAGTACCGCAAAGCCCGACCATGCGCAGGTGGTGGCCACGATCCACAGGTCACCCGGCACCCACTGCACATTGCCCAGCGCGGCCCACCGCCCCTTGATGATCACGTGCACCACGCCCGCCAGCGCCAGCGCCACGCCCAGCGCCTGCGGCCGGGTGAAGCGCTCACGCAGCCATAGCACCGAGGCCAGCGCGATCAGCACCGGCGACACCGAATAGATCAGCGCAATGTTGGTGGCCGTGGTGGTGCGCGCGGCGATGTACACCCAGGCGCCGCAGATCCACATGCCCAACGCGCCCAGGATGATGAAGCGCCGCCACTGCGCGCGCAGCACGGCCCGCTGGCGCCACAGCTCGGGCGCGGTGAAAGCGCCCAGCAGCAAGGCGGCGACCAGCCAACGGCCAAAGGCCAGCGTGTTGGGCTCCACCACGCCCGGCGCCCAGCGGGCCACCAGGTAATTGACGCACCACAGCGCGGGGGTGATGAAGATCAGCGCGTAGGCCAGGCGGTGGTGCTGCGGGGTCGGGTCCATGCAACGAGTGTAGGGGCCCGCCCGCCGGGCGCCGGCATGTCAACGTTCGTCGTAACTGATCACGAGCCTGCCGGTCTGCGGCCGCGCCTGGCAGCTCAGCACAAAGCCCTGTTCCATCTCCCAGGGCTCCAGCGTGAAGTTGCGGTCCATGGTGACGCTGCCTTCAATCACCTTGGCGCGGCAGGTGCAGCACACGCCGCCGCGGCACGACCAGGGCAGGTCCAGGCCGGCGTCCAGCGCCACGTCCAGCACGTGCTCGTTGCTGCCCATGCGCATCACATGGGGGCGGCCGTCCAGCATCACGGTCAGCTCCACCTCGCCGTCGCGCTCGCGCGGGGCCGCCGCCGCGCGCGCCGCGCCGTCGCCCACCGGGTGCGCGCTGGTGAAGCGCTCCGTGCGGATGCGCTCTGCCGGCACACCGGCGGCCAGCAGTGCTGCCTCGGTGGCTTCGATCATGCCTTCGGGGCCGCAGATGAAGACTTCGTCCATGCTCTTTGCCGGCAGCAGCGTGGCCATCAGCTCGCGCACTTTGTCACCGTCGATGCGGCCTTCCAGCAGCGGTACCTCCTGCGCCTGGCGCGACAGCACGTGGATCAGCGTCAGGCGGTCGGGGTAGCGGTCTTTCAGGTCCTGCAATGCCTCGTTGAACATCACGCTGGCCATGCGCCGGTTGCCATACACCAGCGTGAATTTGGAGCCCGGCTGCTCGACCAGCGTGGTCGCCACGATGGACAGGATGGGCGTGATGCCCGAGCCCGCCGCAAAGCCCACGCGGTGCAGCGCGCGCGCGCGCTTGACGGTGAAGCGGCCGTCGGGTGGCATCACGTCCAGCGTGTCGCCGGCCTTGAGCTGCGTGGCCGCCCAGCTGGAAAACACGCCGCCGTCCACCGCGCGCACGCCCACCTCCAGTTCACCGGCCGACTGCAGCCGGTCACGCGGGCAGCAGATGGAGTAGCTGCGCCGCACGTCCTGCCCGTCAATCAGCGCACGCAGCGTGAGGAACTGTCCCGGCTCGAACCCGAAGGCGTCGCGCTGGTCCGGTGGTATGGCCAGCGCAATCGACACCGCGCCGTCGGATTCGGGCGACACGCGCGCAACGCGCAGGGCATGGAAGCGGGGGGCTGCGGTCAGGGCGGTCATCGGCGTGGCTCAGTGCGGCTTGAAGTAGTCAAAGGGCTCCAGGCAGTCCAGGCAGCGGTACAGCGCCTTGCACGCGGTGGAGCCGAAATGCGAGGTCTCGGTGGTGTTGGCCGAGCCGCATTGCGGGCACGCCACGGCCACGGGCGCCAGCCGGCGCGTCAGGTGCACGATGTTGCCGCCGGCCACCGGCGTGTCGCAGCCATGGGGCGGCGCAATGCCGTAGGCGCGCAGCTTGGCGTGCGCGGCGGGCGTCATCCAGTCGGTGGTCCAGGCGGGGGCCAGCTGGGTGACCACCTGCGCGTCAATGCCCGCATGGGCCAGGGCCGAGCGCACGTCGTCTTCAATCTGCTGGATCGCGGGGCAGCCGTTGTAGGTGGGCGTGATGACCACTTCCAGGCCCTGCGCGCCGTCGCGGACCTCACGCAGGATGCCGAGCTCGCGCAGCGTGACCACCGGAATCTCCGGGTCGGTCAGCATGTCCAGCGCGGCCCAGACTTCTTCAACCGGCACCAGGGTGAGGGCAGGGTTCATCATGTCACCAGCTGGCGTGCGGGTGGGCCCGTGCCAGGCTTTGCATTTCGGCCAGCATGAAGCCCAGGTGCTCGGAATGAACGCCCAGCTTGCCCTGCGGCACATAGCCGGTGCGTGCCGTGCCCTTCAACGTGGCTTCGGCGATGGCATCGTCCACGATGCTGTTCCAGCCCGCTTGCAGCTGCGCGGCGCTCACGCCCGAGCCATTGGCCTCGGCGGCCTGCTCGGCAGGGCTGACGACCCAGAATTCCTGCGTGCAGGGCAGCAGATGGTCCAGCGCGGCCTGGGCGCGACGGTGCGATTCATCGGTGCCGTCGCCCAGGCGGACCAGCCAGTCGTGCGAATGGCGCAGGTGGTAGCGCACTTCCTTGAGCGAGCGCGCCGCGATGGCGGCCAGCCGCTCGTCGGCGGAGGTCTGCAGCCGTTCCCACACCAGCACCATGAGCGCGCTGGACAGGAAGTTGCGCACGATGGTGGTGGCGTAGTCGCGCGACGCGGCGGCCGTGCCGGCCAGCGGGCCATGGTGGGGCAACTCCAGCAGCGTGCAGTTGGCAAATTCATGTGTCTCACGGAAGTACGCCAGCGTGTCTTCGGTCAGCGCGCCATCCGTGCGTGCACCCTGCAGGTGGGCGAACCGTGCGGTCAGCGCCGCGTCGGCATTGATTTGCTCGGCCGCGTACTGGTACAGCAGCCGGGCCTGGCCGATCAGGTCCAGGCTCATGTTGGCCAGGGCAATGTCTTCTTCGAGCACCGGGCCGTGGCCGCACCATTCGGCATTGCGCTGGCCCAGCACCAGGGCGTTGTCGGCCAGGTGCAGCAGGTAGTCCACCGGCGCGTTCACATGTGCCCCACTTCGTCGGGGATGGCGTAGAAGCTCGGGTGGCGGTACACCTTGTCGGCGGCCGGGTCAAAGAACTCGGCCTTGTCATTGGGCTCGCTGGCCGTGATGCTGGCCGAGGGTACCACCCAGATGCTCACGCCTTCCTGGCGGCGGGTGTACACGTCGCGCGCCATCTGCAGCGCATGCTGTGCGTCGCTGGCATGCAGGCTGCCGCAGTGCTTGTGTTCGATGCCCTGTTTGGACCGGACAAATACCTCCCAAAGAGGCCACTCCTTCAATGCCGGGTTGCTCATGCTGCTTCCTTCATCGCGCGGGCTTTCTGTCTGGCGGCGTGTGCCAGCGCGGCGTCGCGCACCCACTGGCCGTCTTCATGCGCCTTGACGCGGGTGGCCAGGCGCTCCTTGTTGCACGGGCCGTTGCCGTTGACGGTGGCCCAGAACTCGTCCCAGTCGATCGCGCCGTAGTCCCAGTGCTGGCGCGCCTCGTTCCATTTCAGGTCCGGGTCGGGCAGGGTCACGCCCAGCACCTGGGCCTGCGGCACGGTGGCATCCACGAATTTCTGGCGCAGGTCGTCGTTGCTGATGCGCTTGATGCCCCAGCGCATGCCCTGGGCGCTGTTGGGGCTGTCAGCATCAGGCGGGCCAAACATGGCCAGGCATTTCCACCACCAGCGGTTCACGGCGTCCTGCACCATGGCGCGCTGCTGCGCAGTGCCCTGCATCATGACCATGAGCGACTCATAGCCCTGGCGCTGGTGAAAGCTTTCTTCCTTGCAGATGCGGATCATGGCGCGCGCATAGGGTCCATAAGAGCAGCGGCACAGGGGGATCTGGTTCATGATCGCCGCGCCGTCCACCAGCCAGCCGATCACGCCCACGTCAGCCCAGGTCAGCGTGGGGTAGTTGAAGATGGAGCTGTACTTGGCGCGGCCGGTGTGCAGGGCGTCCAGCATCTGGTCGCGGCTGGTGCCCAGGGTTTCGGCGGCGCTGTACAGGTACAGGCCGTGCCCGCCCTCGTCCTGCACCTTGGCCAGCAGGATGGCCTTGCGCTTGAGCGACGGAGCGCGGCTGATCCAGTTGCCCTCGGGCAGCATGCCCACGATTTCGCTGTGCGCGTGCTGGCTGATCTGGCGCACCAGCGTCTTGCGGTAGGCGTCGGGCATCCAGTCGCGCGGCTCGACCTTGTGGTCGGCGTCCATCTTCTGGTCAAAGTGCGCCTGCAAGGCGGGGTCTGCCGCCGCAGCGTCCACGGTTTTCAGGGCGCTCGCCGGCCGGGAATCGGGGATGTCCAGTGCCTGGGTGTACATGCATGTCTCCGTGGGCCAACAGCCGGCCCGCGGTGCAGTATAGCAATTAACCAACCGATCGGTCGGTTAATTATTCATGCCAGGTCAGCCGCCGCTGTCCAGTGCAAACGCCGCGTTGCGGTCCTGCCCGAGCAACTCCACCATCTGGGGCAGGGCAGCCTGCAGCGCGGCCTTCAGCGTGTAAGGCGGATTGATGATGAACATGCCGCTGGCCGGCAGGCCCGGGCGCACGGTCTCACCGGCCGTGTTGGTGGTGAGCTTGCTGGACTTGACGGTCAGCGACGCGTTGAGCCAGCTCTTGCCGGCCCTGGTGGCCAGGGTCTGCAGTTTGCGCGGCAGGTCGTGGGCTTCGGGCCGGGGGATGAGCGGATACCACACGGCATAGGTGCCGGTGGCAAAGCGCTTGAGCGCGTCACCCACCATGGCGGCAACCTTCGCGTAGTCGGTCTTGAGCTCGTAGCTGGGGTCGCACAGCACGAGCGCGCGCCGTGACGGTGGGGGCAGGAACTTGCGTGCGCCCTCGAAGCCGTCCTCGCGCAAGACTGCCACCTGGCGGCCCGCTTCCAGCTGGGCGATGTTGCCTGCCAGCGCCCGGGCATCGGTGGGGTGCAGCTCAAACAGCTTGAGCTTGTCATGATCGCGCAGCAGACGCTGCAGGATGAAGGGCGAGCCGGGGTAAACCTTTTGGCTTCCCTTTTTATTGAAAGCGCCCACGGTGTCCACGTAGTCCTGCAACGCCGGCGCCAGGCTGGCAGCCCCCGCCAGGCGGAAAATGCCGTTGGCAGCCTCGCCGCTGGTTTCGGCGTAATCCCCGTCCAGGCGGTAGAGGCCCGCGCCTGCGTGCGTGTCCAGCACCATCAGGGCCGCGTCCTTTTCGGTCATGTGCCGTACGGTGGCGATCAGCGCGGTGTGTTTGAGCACATCGGCGTGGTTTCCGGCGTGAAAGGCGTGGCGGTAGCTGAACATGGGGCGATGGTAACGCGCGGACCCCGCCCGCATTGCGCTAACCCCTTGATTTTTCGTATAATCGCGGGCTTCGCAGCGCTTTTTTGGCCCCGCGGCGAAGGCAGGGATGAGAAGCAAAACGGCACTACGTTTTGCCAATTTGAACTGATTGACCACCTAAGAGATTCCCGCAAGAGGAACACCGACCGTGGAAAAGGGCCCTCCAAACCCCTCGCAAGAGAGAAAACTCATGACCAAAACGTTCAGCGCCAAACCCGCTGACGTGACGCACGAGTGGTTTGTGATTGACGCGACCGACAAGGTCCTCGGACGAGTAGCCAGCGAAGTTGCTCTCCGTTTGCGCGGCAAACACAAGGCCATTTACACGCCTCACGTCGATACCGGTGACTTCATCGTCATCATCAACGCAGCCCAGATCCGTGTGACGGGCACCAAGAACAATGACAAGGTGTACTACCGCCATTCCGGTTACCCCGGCGGCATCAGTGCCACCAACTTCCGCGACATGCAAGCCAAGCACCCCGGCCGCGCGCTGGAAAAGGCCGTCAAGGGCATGCTGCCCAAGGGCCCGCTCGGTTACGCGATGATCAAGAAACTCAAGGTGTATGGCGGTGCGGAGCACCCCCACACCGCCCAGCAGCCCAAAGTGCTGGAAATCTAAGGAGCCTTGAGAATGATTGGTGAATGGAACAATGGCACCGGCCGTCGCAAATCCAGCGTCGCCCGCGTGTTTCTGAAAAAAGGCACCGGCAAGATCACGGTGAACGGCAAGGACATCCAGGCCTATTTCGGCCGCGAGACGTCCATCATGATTGCCAAGCAGCCGCTCATGCTGACCAACCATGCCGAAACCTTCGACATCCAGGTCAACGTGCACGGTGGTGGTGAATCCGGCCAGGCCGGCGCTACCCGCCACGGCATCACCCGCGCCCTGATCGACTACGACGCGTCGCTCAAGCCGGCACTGAGCCAGGCTGGCTTCGTGACCCGCGACGCCCGCGAAGTCGAGCGTAAGAAGGTCGGCCTGCACTCCGCACGCCGCCGCAAGCAGTTCAGCAAGCGCTAATTTCCGCGTTTCCTGCCGCAACAAAGCCGCACCAAGTAAAGCTTGCTGCGGCTTTGTTGTCTGTGGCACCCTTTGTCCTCCCGCAGCCACCCGACCCCACATGCGCTTTCGCCTGCTTCGCCGCCGCCTGACCATCAGCGCCCCCCGCATGGCCGTTCGCAGCGCCATGCCCTGGCCGTTTCGCTGGGTTGTCATGGCCATCGTGCTGGGCTTTTGCGGCGCCGTGGCGCTGTGGGCGTTCGAATTCGGCAAGAACATCGCCGGGCTGGACACCAGCGGCAAGGAAGAACTGGTGCAACTGCGTGCCGAGGTTGTCCGCCTGCGCGAAGAACGCGACAAGGCCCAATCCATCGCCAACACCTCGGGCAGCCTGCTGACGGCCGAGCGCGCCGCGCAGGAAAAAATGGCCGCGCAGGTGCGCGTGCTGGAGGCCGACAACCGCGCCTTGCGTGACGACCTGGGCTTCTTCGAAAAGCTGATTCCCGCCACGGGGCAGGAGGGAGTTTCCATCCGCGGTCTGTATGCAGAAGTAGTGGGTGAGCGCCAGCTCAAGTGGCAGGTGCTGGTGCTGCAGCCTGTCAAGAACGCGCCGGAGTTCAAGGGCCAGATCGAGCTGACGCTGGCGGGGCTGGAAAACGGCAAGCCCTGGACGATGGCGCTGCCCGGCGGCCCGCAGGCGCTGCAGTTCCGCCAGTACCGGCGCATTGAAGGAATTGTCGACTTGCCCCCCCAGGCCGTGGTAAAAAACGTCTCCGCCAGACTGGTGGAAGGCACTGCCACCCGTGCCGTGCAAAGCATAAAACTGTAAGACCGTCGCTGAGGGGTACACACCATGTTTGGCAAAAAGGCACAACCGCCGATCAAGAGCCTGATCGCCCAGGGCAGCCGCATCGAGGGCAACTTCCAGTTCACCGACGGGCTTCGCGTCGATGGCGAGCTGGTGGGCGACATCCGGGCCAACACCGACAGCCCCAGCATCCTGGTCATTTCCGAGAGCGCCACGGTCGAGGGTGAAATCCATGCCGACCACGTCATCATCAATGGCACGGTGCGCGGCCCCGTCCATACCCGTGAGTTGCTGGAGCTCCAGCCCAAGGCCCGCATTGACGGCGACGTCTATTACAAGGCCCTTGAAATGCATCAGGGCGCGGTGATCGCCGGGCAATTGCGCCCCACCGGCGACATGGATGAAAAGCCCCTACTCAAACTGGCGGCAAACAACTTCTGACGCTATTCCCGACATAAAAACTGTACTATTCAAGGCCTGTAACCCGGAGTAGCCCATGAGCGCCGTAGCCGAAAACATCCAGACTGAAATGCCCCTGCCGCTGGTCTTCACCGACAGCGCCGCAGCCAAGGTGGCCGACCTGATCGCCGAAGAGGGCAATCCTGACCTGAAGCTGCGCGTGTTTGTGCAAGGCGGCGGCTGCTCCGGCTTCCAGTACGGCTTCACGTTTGACGAGATCACCAACGAAGACGACACCGTCATGACCAAGAACGGCGTGTCGCTGCTGATCGACGCCATGAGCTACCAGTATCTGGTGGGCGCCGAGATCGACTACAAGGAAGACCTGCAGGGCGCGCAGTTCGTCATCAAGAACCCGAACGCCACCAGCACCTGCGGCTGCGGCTCGAGCTTTTCGACCTGAAGCCGCCACTTACGCGGGGTAGACCGCACCGAGTACACGGGCGCCTTGAGCGCCCGTTGTGCTTTGCAGGGCCAGCTTTTCGCGCAGCACGGCCTTGCGTGCCAGCCAGGCAAAGGCAGCGCCTTCCACCTGCTGCGGCGGCAGGCCACGCTGCGCACTGGACAGCACCGCCACGCCGGGCAGCAGGGCCGCCAGGCGCTGCATCAGGTGCGTGTTGAGCGCACCGCCGCCGCATACCACCAGCTCTGTTGCCTGCGGCCCGTGGCGCAGCAGCTCGGCCGCGCAGCTACGGACGGTCAACTCCGCGAGCGTTGCTTGCACGTCCACGGGCGCCAGTGCCGCGTGCGGCGCCAGGGCAGCGTCCAGCCAGGCGCGGTTAAACAGGTCGCGCCCCGTGCTCTTGGGCGGTGTCTGCGCGAAATAGGGGTGGGCGAGAAGCTGCGCCAGCAGCTCTGGCTGCACGGTACCGGTGGCAGCCCAGGCGCCACCGCCGTCATAGGGTTGGCCCGTGTGCTGCTCGCACCAGCCGTCCATCAGCGCATTGGCCGGGCCGCAGTCAAAGCCGGTCATGCTGCCGTCCGCGCGCAGCAGCGTCAGATTGGAAATGCCGCCCAGGTTCAGCACCCCTACGGTCGTGCCGGCCCGGCTGAACTGCGCCTGGTGGAAAAACGGCGCCAGCGGCGCACCCTGCCCACCGGCGGCCACGTCGCGGCTGCGAAAGTCGGCCACCACATCAATGCCGGTCAGCTCGGCCAGCAGGGCCGGGTTGTTGATCTGCGTGGTGTAGCCAGTGACGCCGAAGGCCCGGGGCTGGTGGCGTACCGTCTGGCCGTGCGCGCCGATGGCCTGCACGTCGCTGGCCCGCACACCGGCGCTTGACAGCAACTGCCCCACAACGGCCGCGTAGGCCTGCACCAGCGCGTGCGCTGCCGCCGCGCAGCGGTGGATCTCATCGGCCCCGCTGGTGTTCAGCGCGAGCAGCTGCGCCCGGAAGTCCGCGTCAAACGCCATGGACGCATGCGCACGCACGCGCAGCGGTGTGGTGGAGAAATCGGCCAGCACGCCATCGACGCCGTCGAGCGAAGTGCCCGACATCAGCCCGATGTACAACCCGGCCATGCGGCAGTGCGGCCGCTTTACTGGGCGCTGGCCTGCTGGACGGAGCCGGCGGCGGACAGCTGCACGCGAACGCCCATGGCCAGTTTGTCGAACAGAGGCTTGGCGGCCGCCGACACCGGCACGGACTCGCTTTGGCGGGCGATGGTCATCGGGTCCTGGTGCTGGCCCTTGACGCGGAATTCAAAGTGCAGGTGCGGCCCGGTGGCCCAGCCGGTGGCACCCACGGCGCCGATGTTCTGGCCCTGGCTTACCGTCTGACCGCGGCGCACATTGATGCGGCTCAGATGGGCGTAGACGGTCACGTGCTGGTTGCGGTGCTGCACGAACACCACGTTGCCAAAGCCGTTTTGTACGCCGGCAAATTCCACCACGCCATCGCCCACGCTGCGCACCGGCGTGCCGGTGGGCGCGGCGTAGTCCACCCCCAGGTGGGCGCGCCACTTCTGCAGGATGGGGTGAAAGCGCATCTTGAAGCCGCTGGTCACGCGCGAGAACTCCATGGGCGACGCCAGGTAGGCGCGGCGCAGGCTCTGGCCGTCCAGTGTGTAGTAGCCGCCCTTGCTGCCCGGCTCCTGGAACCACATGGCCTGGTAGGTCTTGCCGTTGTTCACGAATTCAGCCGACAGCACACGGCCGGTGCGCAAGGGCTCGCCATCGGCCTCCAGCGATTCGTACACCACGCTGAAGCGGTCGCCTTTGCGCAGGGCACGGTGAAAGTCGATGTCGCCGGAGAAGATCTCGGCGATCTGCACGGCCACGGCGTCCGGGATACGGGACTCGTCCGTTGCGGCAAACAGCGACGATTTGATGGTGCCGCTGCCCAGCCGGCTGGAGGCGGAAAGCGCAGCCTTTTCCAGGCGCGAAGCCAGGCCCTGCGCCGTTTTCTCGATCACCAGCCGGGTGAACTGGCCGTCGTCCTCAGGCGCCCAGCGCGCGCTCAGGCGCAGCAGCTCGTTGCTGTCGCTGGCCTCGGCGGTGACGGTGCGTCCGGCGCGGCCCAGCAGGCTGTTGCGGAAGTTTGCATCGTTGCGCAGGAAGCCGGCGGCCGCCGGGTCGTTGATGCCCAGGCGCTGCAGCAGTGCCTCGGCCGTGTCGGTGGAGCGGGTGATGTCCGAGCGGAACAGGTTGAAGCTGTGGGCATCCAGCAGCTCGAGCTGCGCCTGCAGGGGCAGGGGTTCCACGGCTTCGGTGACCTGGCGCACGGGCAGGTCGGCGGCGTCGGGTGCCAGCGAGGCCACCGCATACGCACCGCCGCCGCCGCCCAGCATGAGGGCAGCCACCAAGACGGTGACGTGTTTGGGGTGGTGCTCGATGGTGTGGGCCACGCGGGACAACAAGGCGTCCACGGCGGCGGTCAGGCCGTTGTTCAAAAGATGAGTCCCCAGAAAAGCCGATCAGTCCCACCCCGCGACAGGATGGTTCCCTACGTTACATATCGCCGATGTCTGACAGACGATCTGCAAAAACTGCGCCAATTAAAATCCGGCTCAGTCGATTGGACGCAGTATAGCCAGCCCGCCCCCGCGGACATCTGAAAAAACCCTTATGAATCAAGCTCCTGTTACAAATTTCCCGGTAACCGACCGCGTCCGTGAGGCGCTGGCGGTGACGCTGCGCGGCTGCGAGGAGCTGATTCCGCAGGACGACTGGGTCAAAAAGCTGGCTCGCGCGGAGGCCACCGGCGTGCCGCTGCGCGTCAAGCTGGGGCTGGACCCGACCGCGCCGGACATCCATATCGGCCACACCGTGGTGCTCAACAAGATGCGCCAGCTGCAGGACCTGGGCCACACCGTGATCTTCCTGATCGGCGACTTCACCTCCATGATCGGCGACCCGTCGGGGCGCAACACCACCCGCCCGCCGCTGACGGCCGAGCAGATCAAGGCCAACGCCGAGACCTACCGCGCCCAGGCCGAGAAGATCCTGGATCCCGCGAAAACCGAGCTGCGCTACAACAGCGAATGGAGCGACCCGCTGGGCGCGCGCGGCCTGATCCAGCTGGCGTCGCGTTACACCGTGGCGCGCATGATGGAGCGCAATGACTTCCATGACCGCTTCAGCGCCGGCACGTCGATCTCAATCCATGAATTCCTGTACCCGCTGATGCAGGGCTATGACAGCGTGGCGCTCAAGAGCGACCTGGAGCTGGGTGGCACCGACCAGAAGTTCAACCTGCTCATGGGCCGCCACCTGCAGCAGGAATACGGCCAGGAGCCGCAGTGCATCCTGACCATGCCGCTGCTCGAAGGCCTGGACGGCGTGGACAAGATGTCCAAGAGCAAGAACAACTACATCGGTGTGACCGAGGACGCCAACACCATGTTCGCCAAGGTGCTGTCCATCAGCGACACGCTGATGTGGCGCTGGTACACGCTGCTGTCCTTTCGCAGCGAGGCCGATATTGCCGCGCTCAAGGCCGAAGTCGAAGGCGGGCGCAACCCCAAGGACGCCAAGGTCATGCTGGCCAAGGAAATCACCACCCGCTTTCACAACGCCGCGGCGGCCGATGCGGCCGAGCAGGACTTCATCAACCGCAGCAAGGGCGGCGTGCCGGACGACATCCCGGATGTGTCGCTGGCGGGCGCGCCCCTTGGCATTGGCGCGCTGCTGAAAGCCGCGGGCCTGGCGCCGTCCACCAGCGAAGCCAGCCGCCTGATTGATGGCGGCGGCGTCCGCGTGGACTCCGGCGTGGTGAGCGACAAGGGCCTGAAACTGGACGCGGGCACCTACGTCGTGCAGGTGGGCAAGCGCAAGTTTGCCCGCGTGACGTTGACCTGATGGTTACCTGATCAGCGTATGAAGTTTCCGCGCGGCCCGACGACGGTGATTTCCACAAAGTTCGAGCCGTGGCGTTTGTCCGGCCCGAACTCCATCGTGTAGCCGCCCAGGTCCAGCCGCGCGAGCTTTTCCATCGCCTCCTTCACCGTCTCGGGTGTCGGGTTCCTGCCCGCGCCGCGCAGGCCCGCGGCCATGACCTGCATGTTGATGTAGCCCAGGTAGTGGTCGTAGTCCACCTCCTTGCCGGCACGGGCCATCGCCGCGTTGAACTCCTTGGCCAGCGCCGTGGTGGCGCGCCAGGGGTAGGGTGTGGCGCGAGACACGGCCAGCCCGCGCGCGTCGTCGCCCAGCGCCTTCAGGATGGCCGAGCCCACGGACAGCGACAGCGTGTACACCGGCAGCCCCGCATAGGCGCGGTTGGCCTTGATGTAGCCGATCACCGCCGGGCCGGCCACCAGCATCACGACCGCCTGGGCCTTCATCGCGGCCACGGCCTGGGCGGCCGGCACCGCGTCCGCGCCCGAGGTCTGCAGCGAGCGAGCGCCGGCAAGCGAGGCGCCTTCGGCGGCGATGATTTTTTCCGCCAGCGGGGCCAGCAGTTTGCCGAACTCGTTGTCCTGGTAGACCAGTGCAATGCGCTTGGCCTGCACCGCCACCAGGTTGCGCACGATGCGCACCAGCTCGTCGTCGTAGCCGGCCTGGGTGGTGAAGAAATACGCATTGGGTTGCGCTCGCAGCGCGGGGCTGCCGCTGTAAGCGGCAATCAGCGGCACGCGCTTTTCGGCGATGTAGGGCAGCACGGCCAGCGTCTGGCCCGTGCCCACCGTGCCAAACAGCGACAGCGCGCCGCGCTGCTCGACCAGCGTGCGGGAATTCTCCAGCGTGCGTTTGGCGTCAAAGCCGTCGTCCAGGATGTCCAGCCGCACGCGGCGCCCGCCGATGCCGCCCTTGCGGTTGATCTCGTCAATGGCCAGCTGCTGGCCGGCCAGCACATTGGCCATGGGGTTGGCCATGGGCCCTGACAGCGGCGCGCTCTGGCCTATGAGCAGATCGCCCCTGGCCGGCGGCACGCTGGCGCGGGCGCCCAGGGCGGTGGCAGCCAGGCCGCCCAGCAGGGTGCGGCGGGTCAGGGGGTGGTGGGGCAGGTTTCTCATCGACGTCTCCGTTGTGGTTGTGGGAGATGTCACTGTGCCGACCGGTTGCCTTGCGGTCTGGCCCGAAATTGCGGTGCAGCGCGGCGTTTGGCGCAATCTTGCGCGGCAAGCCTCAGGCAAACCCTGTGGTGCTGTCGCGCAGGTAACTCAGGGGCCGCCTCAAGGGGCGCCTTAAGGGGATTGGGGCGTGTCCGCCGCCTGGCCCAGGTTGCGCTGCCACTGCCGCGGCGTCTGGCCCGTGTGGCGGCGAAACTGTGCGGCAAAGTGGCTTTGCGAGCTGAAGCCGCAAGCCAGCGCGATGTCCAGCATGCCGGGGCCCCCACCGGGCGCCAGCCGCGCCGACCAAAGCAGCCGGCAGGCCAGTTCCATGCGCCGGCCCACGATGTACTGGTGCGGTGTGACGCCGGTGGATTCGCGAAACACCCGGCAAAAATGAAACAGGCTCATGCCCGCCACCGCGGCCAGGTCCTCCAGGCTCAGGCTGTCGCCCAGGTGGGCGTCTATATGCGCCCTGGCTTTGTCCAGCCCGCTTTGGGCCGGCCCGGCGGTGCGGCCCTGCTCGCGCAACAACAGCCGGGTAACCAGGGCCATGGCCAGCCGCTCGGTGGCGCGCGCGCCATCGGGGTGGCCTTCGCGCAGGTCGGCGTACAGCGCCTGCGACAGCAGCCGCAGCACCTCGTCGCCCGGCACCACCTGGTGGCGCAGCTGCGCGCGCTCAGGCGGCATGCCCAGCGCAATGGCGCTGTCGGCCAGCAGCTCGGTAGAGATGCGAAAGGTGGCCAGCCGGGCCGGCTTGAGCGCGCGGCCTGCCGGGCGCGGCGTGGCCGTGCTGTGCGCCACCGTGGTGCCCGGCGGTATGACCATCAGCGCGTGGTGGCGCATGGCAAAGCTGGCATGCGTGCCCGGGCCCGAGGCGTCAAATGAATACGAGGGCCCGACGTTGAAGCTGATGCGCAGGTAGGGCTCGGGCTCGATCTCATGCACCGGCCCGGGAATCACCACCAGCGCCAGGCTCACGTGGCGCGACGCGGACGGTAAAACCTCGCGGTGGATGGTAGGGCGGGCGGCGCCGGACGGCCCCGCCCCGGCGGTTGCAGGCATGGCGCTGATGCTAGGGGTGCCGGCGCCTTGCGGGCATTGTGTTTTCCCCTATCGACGCACGGCCTCAGCGCGCGCCCGCGGCCTCCAGCATCTTCACCATCTCGCCATAGCCGCGCGTGCGTGCCAGCTGCAGCGGTGTGGCGCCCTGGCGGTCCTTGAGCTGCAGGTTCGCCCGGGCGTCGATCAGCGCCTTGAGCGTGGCCTGGTGGCGCGCGCCGCCATTGCCCAGCACGATGGACTCGATCACCGCCGTCCAGTGCAGGTTGTTCACATGGTCCAGCGGCGCGCCGGCGGCGATCAGCTGGCGCACCACGCCGTCATGGCCCAGGTGGGCCGCGGCGATCAGCGCCGTGCCGTCATAGCGGCTGGTGACCTGTCTGGCGCTGGCGCCCAGCGACAGCAGCACGCGCAGGGTGTCCTCGTCGTCGGCCACGGATGCCATGGTCACGCCGTCGTAGCGGTCGTTGTCCAGCAGGTTGAGGTCGGCGCCGGCCCGGGCCAGCGCGCGGATGGCCTCGCGCTGCTTCGCAAACGTGGCCACATGAAGCGGTGTGCGGCCGTTGCCGTCGCGCGCATTGAGGTTGGCTTTGGCGGCCGCCAGTTGGGTGATCCGCGCCACGTCGCCCTGGTGGGCGGCGGCGTGCAGGCCCTGGTACTTTGCGGCTTCGGCCGGCGTGGGGCCGACCTGGGCCAGCGCGGGCAGCGCCACGGCGGTGACGAGCGACAGGACGAGGGCGCAAACGAGCTTGTGCATGGTGGTTTCCTTCGGGAGGGACGCTCACGGTTCAATCAACCGTGATGGCACTGTAAGAACTGCACGGCGTTGGGCCCATTCGTACGGCTACGCGCACCGCTCCGTACAACTACGGAGCGACCATGGAGCCGTTACCCGCCAGCGTCGTCCACCAGCGCCGCATAGCCGCGGATCAGCTGCGCCAGCGACTCCGCCTGCAGCTTGGCAAACAGGTTGGCGCGGTGCGTTTCCACCGTGCGCGGGGACAGATCCAGTGCGCGGCCGATCTCCTTGTTGGTCAGGCCCGCCACGATCAGGCCCAGCACCTCGCGCTCGCGGGCCGACAGCTGGGCAAAGCGCTCGCGCGCGGCGCGGTCTGCCTGGTGGCGCTCGCGCGACTTCACATGCGCGCGCACGGCGTTTTGCAGCGCCTCCAGCAGGGCTTCGTCGTCCACCGGCTTTTCCAGGAACTCCGCCGCGCCAGCCTTGAACGCCCGCCGGCACATCTCCACCGTGCCGTGGCCGGTGAGCATGATCACCGGCTGGTCCACACCCTGCGCCACCAGCTGGTCCAGGACACTCAGGCCACTGATGCCGGGCATGCGCACGTCCAGCACGATGGCGCCAATGCCCTGGCGGTCAAACCCCGCCATGAAGGCCTGCGGGTCGGCCCAGGCCTGCACCCGCAGGCCCACCGTGCTGATCAGCAGCGCCAGGCTGGAGCGCACGGCCTCGTCGTCGTCAATCAGGTGGATCAGGGGCGACAGCGTGTTCATTGGGTAACCTCCGTGCTGCGCACTGCGGTGCGAGCGCCTTCGGGCGGCCGGGCGGCGCTCATGCTGATGCCAGCGGCAGGCTCAGGTGGAAGGCCGCGCCGCGCGGTGCGTGGTGCGCGGCCGTGAGCTGCCCGCCCATGCCGCCGGCCAGGGTTTCGCACAGGTTCAGGCCCAGCCCCAGGCCACCCGCGCGGGTGGTGAAAAAAGGCTCAAACAGCCGGGGCAGCACGTCAGGCGCAATGCCCGGGCCGGTGTCGGCCACGCTCAGTGTGCCGTGCATGGCATCGGTCGCCAGCGTGATGCGCAGGTTGCGTTCATCTGCCGGCACCTGCTCCAGCGCCTGCAGCGCGTTCATCAGCAGGTTGTGGATGATCTGCTCCAGCGCCACCGGCTCGGCCTGCACGGTCACGGGCTCATCCGGTGCGTCCACCTGGCCCGTGACCTGGCGGGCCTGCAGCTCGGGCGCCAGCAGGTACAGCGCGTTGCGCACGGCGTCCTGCAGCACCACGGCTTGCAGCTGCGCTGCAGGGTCGGGCCGCTGCACGGCGCGGCGCAGCCGGCCCACCACGTCGGCGGCGCGCCGGGCCTGCTGCGCGGCCACCGTCATGGCGTTGCGGGCCAGGCCCAGGTCTGGCGGGTCTTCGTCCAGCAGGCGGCCTGCGGCCTGGGTGCTGGCCAGCAAAGCGGCCAGCGGCTGGTTGAATTCATGCGCCATGCCGGCGGCCAGCTCGCCCAGGGTGTTCAACCGCGCGACCTGGCCCAGGCGCAGCAGCTCTTCGGCGCGGCGGCGCTCCTGGCGCTGGCGCAGCAGCACGCAGGCGCCTGCCAGCAGGCCTGCCACGGCCAGTGCCCAGGCCGCCATCCAGCCCCAGGGCAGTTCGGCCCAGCCCACCCGGCGCTGTGCCACCACGTCAAACGGCTGGCTTGCCGATGCCAGGGGCTTGTTGAAATCAAAACGCCAGCCGCCCGCGCCCACGCGCCCGGGCTGCACCACAAGGCGCTGGCTGTCGTATTCAAGGGTGACGCGCACGGGGCTGGTGTCGGGCGCCATGGGCCATTCGCTCCAGGGCACCGCGGCGCGCAGGTCCATCTGCAACGCGAAGCTGGTGGGCTCGGCGGCCAGCACCAGCTGGTAGCGCGCGCTGTTCAGGTCCAGCGCGGCCAGCACAGGGCGGCGCACCGCGCGCGACAGGGTTTCGGCCGCGGCCAGCCGCGCATCGGCCCAGCTCGCGTCGCGGTCGCGCCGCTGCACACCCAGGATCTGCGGGTACAGGGCGACAAGGCGCTGCTCGGGGGCGGAGGCTTCCGCCTGCGGCTGCAGCAGGGCCAGCGTGGCCAGCACGGCGTCGTGCTGCACCACGCGCTGGCTCAGCAGGCGGTGGGCAATGCGCGCATCGGTCTCGAACGCATCACGCAGCTGGGCCAGCTGCAGCCGTGCCAGGCCCACGGCGCCCAGCGCCGAAGCCACCAGCCCCGCTGCAATCCACAGCCTGTATCGGCGTGCCCAGTCCAGCATGGGCGCATTGTGCACGCTGGGTCACAATGCCGGCATGCACAAGCTCCCCGCCCACTGGCTGACGCCCAAGCGCCTGCTGCAGGCATCGGTGGGAGTGGCGGTCATCACCATCAGCCTCAAGACGCTGGCCTGGTATATCACCGGCTCGGTGGGCCTGCTGTCAGACGCGATGGAATCGTTCGTCAACCTGGCCAGCGCCGTTTTCGCACTGGTGATGGTGACGATCGCCCAGCGCCCGGCCGATGAAGACCACCCCTACGGCCACCACAAGGCCGAGTACTTTTCCTCGGGGTTCGAGGGCATCCTGATCATCGGCGCTGCTCTGGGCATCCTCTGGGCCGCCGGCCACCGGCTGTTTGACCCGCAGCCGCTGGAGCAGCTGGGCTGGGGCCTCGCGTTGTCGGTGGCCAGCTCGGCGCTGAACGGGTTGCTGGCCTGGGCTATGTTCCGCGCTGCGCGCGAGCACCGGTCCATTGCGCTGGAGGCGGACGCCAAACACCTGGTGACCGACGTGTGGACCTCCGCCGGGGTGGTGGCGGGCCTGGTGGCGGTGTCGCTGACCGGCTGGCTGTGGCTGGATGCGCTGGTGGGCATCGCGGTGGCGCTGAACATCCTGAAAGAGGGCTTTCACCTCATGAAGCGTTCATCGCAGGGCCTGATGGACGAGGCCCTGGAGCCCGAGGTGCTGGCGCAGATCACCGAGGTGCTGGCAGGCTTTGAGCACCACACCATCCGGTTTGACCACATCACCACCCGCAAGGCTGCGCAACGCCGCTTTGTGGACCTGCACATGCACATGCCTGCGAGCTGGACGCTGGGGCGGGCGGCTGCGGTGCGCACGAGTGTGGAGCAGGCATTGATGAGTGCTGTGCCGGGGTTGCGCGCCACCATCCAACTGCTGCCCAGTGATGTGGAGGCGCATTTTGATGATGAGCGGGATTTGATTTGATGCGTTTTGTGTTCTTGTTCGCTGCGACCGCGCGACTTTGCCGCGAAGCCAGCGAGTGAAAATGTCGCAGCAAAAACAGCGAGAACCAAACCATGTTGAGCGTAGTACAACGAGTCAGCGAAGCCCGCGTCACGGTACACGGCGAAGTGACAGGCGAAATCGGCCCCGGCCTGCTGGTTTTGGTCTGCGCCGAGCGTGGCGACACCGAAGCACAGGCCGACAAGCTGCTGGCCAAGCTGCTCAAGCTGCGGATTTTTTCAGACGACGCCGGCAAGATGAACCGCAGCGTGCAGGACATCGCGGGCGGGTTGCTGCTGGTCAGCCAGTTCACGCTGGCCGCGGACACGGCCGGGGGCAACCGGCCCAGCTTTACCAATGCGGCGGCGCCCGATGAAGGGCGGCGGCTGTATGACTATTTCGTGGACAAGGCCCGCGCGGCCCACCCGGTGGTGCAGACCGGCCGGTTCGCGGCCGACATGAAGGTGCAGCTGGTCAACGATGGGCCGGTGACCATTCCCCTGCGGGTTCAATAAGGGTTGGGAAAGCCCAAGGCGCCCAGCAGCAGGATCTCCAGCACTTCCATCGCCAGCGCATCGCGCTCGTTCGTTTCGTGGTCCCAGCCCTGGGCGTGCAGGGTGCCGTGGACCAGCAGGTGGGCGTAGTGGGCCTGCAGCGTCTTGCCCTGAGCCTGCGCCTCGCGCGCCACCACCGGGGCGCACAACACCAGGTCGGCGGCGACCACGGGCGCGCGGGTGTAGTCAAAGGTCAGCACGTTGGTGGCGTAGTCCTTGCCGCGGTACTGCAGATTCAGCGCGCGGCCTTCGTTCTCGCCCACGATGCGCACCGCGATCTCGCCCGGCGCGTCCAGCGCATGGCTGACCCAGGCCTTCACCTGCGCACGCGTCAGCAGTGCACGGTGGGCCGCCACGCCCTCAAAGCGGCCGAACTGGAGCGAAACTTCGGTCGTGCTCATGCACCGGACTTGCTGCGCGCAGCGTCGTAGGCGTCCACGATGCGCGCCACCAGCGGGTGGCGCACTACGTCGGCGCTGGTGAATCGGGTGTGGGCGATGCCCTTGACGCGCTTGAGCACGCGCTCGGCGTCGATCAGCCCGCTGAGCTGCCCCTTGGGCAGGTCGATCTGGCTCACGTCGCCCGTGACCACCGCCTTGGCGCCAAAGCCGATGCGCGTGAGGAACATCTTCATCTGCTCGGGCGTGGTGTTCTGGGCTTCATCCAGGATCACGAAGGCATTGTTCAGCGTGCGCCCGCGCATGAAGGCCAGCGGCGCGATCTCCAGCGCCTGGCGCTCGAACGCCTTGGTCACCTTGTCAAAACCCATCAGGTCGTACAGCGCGTCGTACAGCGGGCGCAGGTACGGGTCCACCTTCTGGCTCAGGTCGCCGGGCAGAAAGCCCAGCTTTTCACCCGCCTCCACGGCCGGGCGCGTCAGCACGATGCGCTGCACTGCGGCGCGCTCCAGCGCGTCCACCGCCATGGCCACGGCCAGGTAAGTCTTGCCGGTGCCCGCAGGGCCGATGCCGAAGGTGATGTCGTGGTTGGCGATGTTGTCCAGGTACAGGCTCTGGGTGGGCGTGCGTGCCTTCAGGTCGGCGCGGCGCGTTTGCAGCGTCATGGCGCCGTCGGTGCCCTCGACCAGGCCGCTGTCGCCGGCCAGCATGAGCTGCACGGTGTCGGGCGCAATCGGGCGTGCGGCGATCTCGTACAGCGCCTGCAGCACCTCCAGCGCGCGCTGCGCCTTGGCCTTGGGGCCGTCGATCTTGAACTGCTCGTGCCGGTGGGCGATGCTGACCGACAGCGCCAGCTCGATGGTGCGCAGGTGGGCGTCGGTGGGGCCGCACAGGTTGGCCGTGCGGGTGTTGTTGGGTGGCGAGAAGGTGTGACGCAGAATCAAGGTATGAGTCGTCTGGTGGGTTGGATCAAGGGGCTGATTGTCGGGCCAAACCGCGTGCCGCGGCTGTGGCTGGCGTCTTTGCTGATTGCCGCCTGCGGCCTGGGCAGCCTGTGGCGCACGCTGGACGAGCCGTCGCTGGGCCTGCGCTTTGGCGTGGCGGCCAATGGCTCGCTGCAGGCCCGCCCGGAAGGCCCCCGCTCGGCCATCCTGCAAAACGTCACCCAGCTGGGCGGGGGCGGCCTGACGCAGGCCCTGTCTGCGCCCCTGTTGATCGAAAGCGCAGGCATCCACAACGACTACAGCGAACACAACCGCTTTTTCGAAGGCCACCGGGCGCTGTGGCGCATCCTGCAATCCGACACCGTGCAGCTGACCCACGCCGGTGGCGTGCTGGTGCTGCAGCCCGGCCCCAAAAGCCTGGACGAGCTGGGGCCGCGCTTCTGGTTCCCCTGGCTGGTGGGGCTGCTGTCGCTGTCAGTCGGGCTGGCCCTGTGGGTGTACCGCCCACGCGAAGGCGCGGCCTGGTGCTACCTGCTGGCCAGCGCGGGCTATGCCTTTGGCATGCTGTGTACCGCCACCTGGGGTTCGCGCCTGCTCACCCAGCCGCCCGCGCTGTGGCCGGCGCTGCATGTGGCGTCGCATGCGGGTTCGTTCCTGCTCATAGGCAGCCTGTGCGTGCTGCTGTGGCGCTACCCCACGCGGCTGGGCGGCGCCTGGCTGCCCTGGCTGCTGGCCGTGCTGGCGGGCTTGAGCCTGGCCGCCGATGCGGGTCAGTGGGTGCCCACCATCGCGCTGGCGTTTCGCCTGCCCATCGTGCTGATGACGGTGGCCTTGGGGCTGGTGTTTGCCCTGCAGTGGCGCGCCAACCGGCGCGACGCCGTGCGACGCGCCCAGCTCAAATGGTTTGGCCTGCTGCTGTTCATGGGCCTGTCCACGGTGTTTGTGGCCTACGCGGTGGGCGCGACGGGCCAGGTGGTGAACATTCCGCAAAACTACGGCCTGGGCACGGTGGCGCTGCTGTTTGTGGGGCTGGTGCCGCTGGTCACCCGCGTGGGCCTGTTCCAGCTGGAGGCCTGGTGGCCCAGGGCCTGGCTGTGGTTCCTGGGCGGGCTGCTGGTGGTGGCACTGGATCTGGTGCTGCTGTCGACGCTGGACCTGGCGGCCGAAAGCGCCTTTGCGCTAGCGCTGGCGGGGGCCGGCTGGCTGTACTTTCCGGTGCGCCAGGCCGTGTGGCGCCGCCTGGGGCGCGGCGGCCTGCCGGCCACGCGCGACCTGCTGCCCCAGGTGCTGGAGCTGGTCACGCACGGCAGCGGCGAGCGGGCCGAGCTCAACCGGCGGTGGCATGCGCTGTGGGACGAAGCCTTTCAACCCCTGCGCCTGAGCGCGGCCGCGGCGGATGCGCCAGGCAGCGCCGCGCAGGGTGTGGTGGACGAGGGCCGCGCCCTGGTCATTGCCGGCGGCCACGGCATGGACACGCTGCTGCTGGAGCTGCCCGAGCGCGGGGCCCGCCTGTTCAGCCCCGCCGACGAGCGCCGCGCCAGGGAGATTACCGCGCTGGTGCACCACGGCCTGGTTTCGGGCGAGGCCTTTGCCCGCGGTGCGCGCGAGGAGCGCCAGCGCATCGCGTCGGACCTGCACGATGACCTGGGCGCACGGCTGCTGAGCATCGCCCAGGCCAGCCAGCACACGGCAGGGGGCGAGCGCATCGCCGCCATGGCGCGACAGGCGCTGGACGACATGCGCCTGAGCGTGCGTGGCCTGGCCGGCGACGCGGCACCGGCCGCCGACGTGCTGGCCGACTGGCGCAGCGAGACGGTCACACGCCTGGCGGCCGCCGGCATCACGCCGCACTGGCTGGCCGACGAGCCGCCCCCAGGCCTGGTGCTGCCCGCGCGCACCCAGGTGCAGCTGACACGGGTGCTGCGCGAGGCCGTGTCCAACGCCATCCGCCACAGCGGCTGCACGGCCTGCACCGTGCGCCTGTCGTTTCCCCCGGGCCAACTGGTGCTGCAGGTGCAGGACGACGGGCACGGCCTGCCGCCTGACCTGCCCACGGGTACCGGCCACGGGCTGCCCGGCATCGAAGCGCGGGTGCGCCGGCTGGGGGGGCGGCACAGCTGGCAGGCCGCGCAAGGGGGCGGTACCGTGTTGGGCGTGAGCGTCCCGTTGCAGGAGCAATCCGCTAACATCAACGCCACATGAACAGCGCCCTGATCGTCGAAGACCTGCCCGAAGTCCGCGCCTGGCTGGGCGAGGTGGCGCGCGCGGCGTTCCCCGCGCTGCAGGTCACCACCGCCGGGCGGCGCGACGAGGCGCTGGCCTGCGTGCGCGCGGGCCAGTTCGACCTGGCGCTGATCGACCTGGGCCTGCCCGATGGCAGCGGCACCGATGTGGTGGGGGCGCTGCGACGCTACCAGCCGTCTGCCCTGCCGGTGGTGGTGACCATCTACGACGACGACGACCACCTGTTTCCGGCCCTGCAGGCCGGCGCCTTCGGCTACCTCCTGAAAGAACAACCCCAGGAAACGCTGGTGGCCCAGCTGCTGCGCATGACCCAGGGCGAGCCGCCGCTGTCCCCGCCCATTGCGCGGCGCGTGCTGGCCCACTTTGCCGGTGCCAGCCACCGCCGCGACGTGCTGGTGCGCCAGATAGAAGAGGAAGTCAGCCTGACCGAGCGCGAAACCGAGGTGCTGCAGCGCGTGGCCAAGGGCTACACCCTGCCCGAGATCGCCCAGCAGTTCGGCCTGTCGCGCCACACCATTGCCGACTACATCAAGCAGATCTACCGCAAGCTCAATGTGTCGTCGCGTGCCGAGGCGGCGCTGGAAGCGGCGCGGCGTGGGTTGGTTAACCCATGATTCTTCGTTCCGCTGCTGGGTTGTTTGGCTCGTGTGAGTCCTCGCGGCAAAGGCGTGCACGGACACCCGGCAACGCTTCACTAAAGCGGTCGCCTGCGGCGACTTCCTTGCGCTGCTCGGTCATGCAGCCCACCGCAGAACTCGCTACGCGCTGCGCGCTGCGCTCGGACAGCCGCGGTGAGTCAGTCAACGAAGCGCGCTGCGCGCGCGGCTGCATGCCCTGCGCTGCTCAGCGCTTTAGAGGCGCATTGCCGGGTGTCCGCGCACGCCTTTGCAGAACCAATGTTGGTACGCCACCGGTGGCGCGCCCGCACTCGGCTTCGCGGCAGGGGGTGGCCGGTGGGGGCGATCTCTGCGGCGACGAGGAGCGCAGCCACAGGGTCGGCGCGCTTTGCGCGCTTCGTAAACTGACTCGCCGCGGCTGTTCGAGCGGAGCGCGCAAAGCGCGCGCAGCGAGTTCTGCGGCGCGACCCTGTGGCGAGCACCGCAGTGGAGTCTGCGCAAAGCGCAGACCGACGCAGTGTGAGCCCCCGCCGGGCACCCCCTGACGCGAAGCCATCGAGAGAGAAAAAATGATCGGAAGACTCCAAGGCACCCTCGCCGAGAAGAACCCGCCACAAGTTCTGGTGGACTGCAACGGTGTGGGCTATGAGGTGGACGTGCCCATGAGTACTTTCTACAACCTGCCGACGCTGGGCGACAAGGTGTCGCTGCTCACGCACTTTGTGGTGCGTGAAGACGCGCAGATACTTTATGGCTTTGCCACAGCGGCGGAGCGCGAAGCTTTCCGCCAGCTCATCAAGATCAGCGGCGTGGGCCCGCGCACCGCGCTCAGTGTGTTGAGCGGCATGAGCGTGGCCGACATTGCCCAGGCCGTGACCGCGCAGGACGCGGGCCGGCTGGTGAAGGTGCCGGGCATCGGCAAGAAAACGGCCGAGCGGCTGCTGCTGGAACTCAAAGGCAAATTTGGCGCCGACATCGGCGCGGGCAGCGCCAGCGTGGCCAGCGACGCGCAGGCCGACATCCTGCAGGCACTGGTGGCGCTGGGTTACAGCGACAAGGAAGCCGCTCTGACGCTCAAGACCTTGCCCAAGGACGTGGGCGTGAGCGAGGGCATCAAGCTCGCGCTGAAATCACTGGCGAAGTAAATGAGCATCCAGACCGACGACTTCGACATGCCGCCTTCAAAGAGGGTGGTGTCGGCCGCGCCCGCGTCGCCCAATGAAGAGGCGATTGAGCGTGCGCTGCGGCCCAAGCTGTTTGATGACTACGTGGGCCAGGCCAAGACGCGCGAGCAGCTTGAGATTTTCATTGGCGCGGCGCGCAAGCGCGAAGAGGCGTTGGACCATGTGCTGCTGTTCGGCCCACCGGGGCTGGGCAAGACCACGCTTTCGCACATCATTGCGCACGAGCTGGGCGTGAACCTGCGCCAGACCTCGGGCCCCGTGCTGGAAAAGCCCAAGGACCTGGCGGCCCTGCTGACCAACCTGGAAAAGAACGACGTTCTTTTCATCGACGAAATCCACCGGCTGAGCCCCGTGGTGGAAGAAATCCTCTACCCCGCGCTGGAGGACTACCAGATCGACATCATGATCGGCGAAGGGCCGGCCGCGCGCAGCATCAAGCTCGATTTGCAGCCCTTTACCCTGGTGGGCGCCACCACGCGCGCCGGCATGCTGACCAACCCGCTGCGCGACCGCTTCGGCATCGTGGCGCGGCTGGAGTTTTATACGGCCGAAGAGCTGGCGCGCATCGTCAAGCGCAGCGCGGGGCTGCTGAATGCGCCGATGGACGAAGAAGGCGGGGTGGAGATTGCCCGCCGCTCACGCGGCACGCCGCGCATCGCCAACCGGCTGCTGCGCCGCGTGCGCGACTATGCCGACGTCAAAGGCACGGGCCGCATCACCGCCGACATCGCGCACAAGGCGCTGGCCATGCTGGACGTGGACCCGCAGGGCTTTGACGTGATGGACAGGAAGCTGCTGGAGGCGGTCATTCACAGATTTGACGGCGGCCCCGTGGGGCTGGACAACATCGCCGCCAGCATCGGTGAAGAGCGCGACACGATCGAAGACGTGATCGAGCCCTACCTGATCCAGCAGGGCTACCTGCAGCGCACGCCGCGCGGGCGCATCGCCACGCTGGCGGCGTACCGTCACCTGGGCGTGATGCCGCCCAGGAGCGCGGGTGAGTTGTTCGCGGAGTAAAGCCCTATTCGGGCGAGCGGCGGCTGAACCTGCTGTACACCTCGCGCGAAATCCACTCGGTCACGATGTTCTGAAAGCTCTTTTCGTTCATGAAGCGGGCGAAGATGTCTTCGTTTTGCTCCATGCGCTCAATGAACAGCGTCTGCAAGAGGCTGGAGAACAGCAGGGAAAACTTCTCTTCTGGGTTTGCGGCGGCAGCTTCACCCAGCGATACATCGCTCACAGCGGCTTCGATGATCTGGTCAAAAAACAGCTGATCCGCGTCGGTGAAATCAGTGCCAAAACGGTCATTCAGCGTGTCAATCAATCGGGACAGCGGCGTTTCGTCGCCGCGCTGCGAGCCAGAACCCACTTCGCGCGGGCCGTCGAGCGGGTTGCCGTTGCCATCCCGCAAGCTGATTGAGCCTTCGCTGATTTTCTGCAGGCGGTAGTATTCCAGCCGTACCTCGTCGTCAAAGTCGTAGCGCGGGCCGCTCTCGCGGCGCGGCAGCTTGGTCGACAGAAAGCGCAGGTAGGTGTACAGCCGCTCCAGGTCGGAATCCTGGTACGGGATCACCTGCGACAAGAATGCATACAGGTTGCGGAACGCCTGCAGCTTGCCGCGCCACAGTTCCGCCGCTTCCTCGTCGCGCAGCTGCAGCTCGCGGAACCGGTCCACCGCCTGGTCCAGCGCCGCGTTCATGGCCTGGTGGTCCGCGGGACTTTGCCGCTGCCGGGGCTTGAAGTAGACCGCCACAAAGCGGTCCACCTCGTCGTGGTTGTAGATGCCGCTGGCGTCCAGCTCAGCCTTGATGGCGTACATCTGGTTGGGCTCGGCCTCTTCGCCCATCTGCGCGCCGTCGTAGTAATCCTGGAACGCCTGGCGGATCTCGTCGCGGTCGTTCACGAAGTCCAGCACGAAGGTGTCTTCCTTCAGCGGGTGCATGCGGTTCAGCCGCGACAAGGTCTGCACCGCCTGAATGCCCGCCAGCCGCTTGTCCACGTACATGGTGTGCAGCAGCGGCTGGTCAAAACCGGTCTGGTACTTCTCGGCCACCAGCAACACCTGGTAGTCTGGCCCGGCAAACACCTCGGGCAGCTCGCTGTCTTTGATGCCACCGTTCATCGAAAACTCGGTGTACAGCTTGTCGGGTACCAGCTCGTCTTCCACCTGGCCCGAAAACGCCACCAGCGTTTTGATCCAGCTGTAGTCTTTTTCGCGGATGTAGGCGTCAAACGCCAGCTTGTAGCGCACCGCCTCCAGGCGCGACCCCGTCACCACCATCGCCTTGGCCTTGCCGCCCATCTTGTGGCGGGTGACGGCATTGAAGTGTTCCACCATCACCTCGGTCTTCTGGGCGATGTTGTAAGGGTGCAGCCGCATGAAGCGCGCCAGCGCCTTGGCGGCCTGCTTGCGTTCCACGTTCGGGTCGTCCTCGCTGGCGCGCACCAGCTTGTAGTAGGTGGCGTAGGTCGTGTAGTGGGCCAGCACGTCCATGATGAAGCCCTCTTCAATGGCCTGCCTCATGGTGTAGCGGTGGAAAGCGTGGCCGGTGCCGCTGTCGGTGCCGTCTGCTCCCCGGCCAAACACCGCCAGCGTCTTGTGCTTGGGCGTGGCGGTGAAGGCAAAGAAGCTGATATTGGCCTGCCGCCCGCGCTTGGCCATGCTGCGGTACAGCTCGTCCAGATCCTTGGCGCCTTCTTCCACGGCGTAGCGGGCGGCTTCCTGGCGCAGCACGTCACCGCCCAGCACCTCTTTCAAGTCGGTCGCCGTCTCACCCGACTGCGAACTGTGCGCCTCGTCAATGATCACCGCGCAGCGGCGGGTGGGCAGCACGCCCTCACCACCTTGGCCCCGCTCTTCGGCCAGCTTCAGCAACTGCCGCGTGACGAAGGGGAACTTCTGCAGCGTGGAAATGATGATAGGCACACCATTCGTCAGCGCCTCGGCCAGCTGGCGCGAATCTTCGTCAATCTTCTGCACCACGCCCTGGCGGTGTTCAAACTGGTAGATGGTGTCCTGCAACTGCTTGTCCAGCACCCGCCGATCGGTGATGACGATCACCGAGTCGAACACCTTGGCGTCCGCCGCGTTGTGCAGCGACGCCAGCCGGTGCGCCAGCCAGCCAATGGTATTGCTCTTGCCGCTGCCGGCCGAGTGCTCCACCAGATAGTTGTGGCCCGGCCCTTCCTGCCGGGCCGCCGCCTCCAGCGCGCGCACCGCTTGCAGCTGGTGGTAGCGCGGGAACACCATGGTTTCCTTCTTGATCTTGCGGCCGTCTTCGGTGCGGCGCTCCTCCACCTGCAGGTGCATGAAGCGGGCCAGGATGTCCAGCAGGCTGTCGCGCTGCCACACGGCTTCCCACAGGTAGGCCGTGCGGTAGGCGCGGCCTTGCGGGTCGGGCGGGTTGCCTGCGCCGCCGTCGTGCCCTTGGTTGAACGGCAGAAAGTGCGTGGCGCTGCCCGCCAGCCGCGTGCTCATGAACACCTCTTCCGTGTCCACCGCAAAGTGCACCAGCGCCCGGCGCTTGAACTCGAACAATGGCTCGCGGTGGTCGCGGTCCTGCTGGTACTGCAACATGGCGTGGCGCGCGGTCTGCCCCGTCATGGGGTTCTTCAGTTCGGCGGTGACCACTGGCACACCATTGACCGACAGCACCAGGTCCAGCTCGTTGGTGTTGCGCTGGCTGTAGCGCAGCTGGCGCGTCACGCTCAGGCGGTTGGCCGCGTACTGCGCGGCCAGCTCGGGGTTCATGCCATGGGCGGGTTTGAAAAACGCCATGCGCAGCGTGCGGCCATGGCATTTGAAGCCGTTTCGCAGCACGGCCAGCGTGCCGTGGTGGTCCAGCCAGTGCGTCAGGTCTTTGAGGACTTGGGTTTCGGTCTGGGCGCCGTTCAGGGCTTCCAGCCGCGCCCATTCCTTGGGCTGGGTGGTGCGGATGAAGGAGAGAGCCTCCTGGGGAAAGAAGTGGTTGGACAGGTCGTAGGTGGACTTGTCCAGGGTTTTGCATCCATTCGCAAGCAGTGCGGCTTCGATGGTGGACTCGAAGGATGCTTCGTCGTGTCGCTTGTTCATGCTGCCCCCTGATTGACACGGCCTTCCAGCTTCGCCAAGTGCTGCAACGCCGCCGCGCGCACCGGCACGCAAAACTCTCTATACCGATTGCCACTGTCGCGCTGAAGCCATGCGGCAATGATCTGGCGAACCTTGGCGGGAGATGTCAGTGGCTTTGGCGACCTTGGATGAAGGCCCATCTCAAGGATGGCTTTCTTGCGAAGCTCCTGAAGGCGGTCATCATTCAAACCAATGGCCTTGATCGTGTCGTTGGCCGCTGCATCGTCTTCGACTGCGGCGCTCATCTCGCCATTCAGCCCAAAAGCGAAGCGAGACTCACAGTCGTTGTTCAGCGGAGAGACAAACCCAGCGGCACCCCCAGCTGGCCACCACTTGCCTTTCATGACCGCGCCGTACCCAGGCGGCGCCACGGGATTCGGGGCCGGGAAGCACGCCACCATGTTGCTCCATGCAACGTCTTCTCGGCTGACTGCCTGGTTGGCAGCCACACGCGCAGCGTCTTCTTCTTGACACTTGCGCTGCGGCTTCAGGTGTTCAATGTGCGCGGTGTTGGGATCAATGCGCTTGAGCGTGTAGGCGCAAAGTTCGCCCTGCTCGACAAGCAAAGCGGCCAGCACCTGCACGTTGGGGAATCCTCCGCCGCCGTACACCAAGTTCTGCGGCACCGCCGCGTTCGCAACGCGCCAGAGGGCTAGCGCCTCGCATTCATTGCCCTTCTGAATCCGTCTCATCGCCCAAGACCTCCCATCGATCGATCGCTGCATTGGCGCCGATCAGTTCCTTGTCATCACCGAACACCGCGCGCAGGGCCGTGACGCGTGCTCTTGCTTGAGCAAGCTCCCCGTTCTCCATCAACCGGTCGATGTCGTCGAGACCAGCCTGAAGCCTGGCGTTGCGCTCGGGCGTGCCCATCACATGGCGAAGGATCCAGCCACTGTCGCGTCCGAGAGATTCATCCAGTACCTCCGACGTGCCGTCTTCTCGAAGCAGGATGGCCTGACCCATCGGCGTCTCTCCGATGACTTGCGGAGAGTGCGTGGTCGCGATGAACTGAATTCGGGGGAACGCTGAGGTGAGGCTGGCGATGATCCGACGCTGCCACTGAGGGTGAAGATGAAGATCAATCTCATCGATCAACACCACACCCTGCCCATTGGTCGTCGGCGTTGGGTCGCTTGGATTCAATTGAGCCAGTCGCCTGCCTATGTCAAACCCCAAAACGACCAGGCTTCGCTCTCCGTCAGACAACTCCTCCACTTGAAGCTGCATCGGCTCATTGACGACACGCAGTTCCCTTGTCGGCGAAGACTCATCAATGCGCTGCCGTGCAACTTGCTTGGTCACCCAAAGCTGGCCATCCTCTAGGCGCCATTCGGACAGCTCCGGCAGCATCGTGGTGATGGCCTGCAGTACAGCCATCTTCTGCTGGGCACTGTTGCCATCGGGAGCTTCTCTCGCGATCTCTTCCTTGCTGCGCAGCCAGTCCACCAAATCTTGCACCCGCAAACCTCGATCCGTGAGGAATGCGCCGAAGTAGCCTGGATTGGTCGAGCGGCCAACCTTGGATCTTTCATCCGTGGCTCGGGAACGGCTGACCGAGAAATGCAGTCCCATCGGCTGGTCTGCGCGACTCTTGAATGCTGGCGGACCAGATGACAGGGTGAGGCCTGGCCTTGCGAAATGGGTCAACTTCCGAACGCCCGGGGTATCGGTCGTTTGCTCGCGTAGACCACCTGTTGGGTTCGGAATGTTGGATTGCGCTGCCTTCTTGACTAGGTAGGTGTACGGACCTTCATCATGACAGGAAAAAGTTAACTCGACAGTCATCTCATCGGCACCGCGCATCAGGTCATCGGTGTCGAACTCGACATTAAAGCGCGGCGCCTTGGCGAACATCTGAATTGCATGCGCCAACATCACGCGCAGGGCTTCAAGAACGGATGTTTTGCCAACACCGTTCACCCCAACGATCAAGTTGAACTCGGGGTGAAAACTCAAGGAGCGGTGAGAAATACCTCGAAAGTTTGTCAGCGTCAGTCGCTCAATTTTCATGCGGTCAGACCCTCGCCAAGAACGGCCGCTGCAATGAGCGAGGAGCGTCGCTCAACGAGCAAATCCACAGTTGCTTTCGTGTGTGCTGCCAGTTGTCTTATCGTTTGCGTTGCCTCGTCTACCGCCCGAACAATGGCGATCTGCTCATCAATCGG
This sequence comes from Ramlibacter sp., assembly GCA_050247515.1. Lineage (GTDB taxonomy): Bacteria > Pseudomonadota > Gammaproteobacteria > Burkholderiales > Burkholderiaceae_C > RAM1. The sequence goes on from JBFWUB010000007.1 coordinate 66,453, forward strand.
CGGAATCGGTATCAACAAACCCAGCACCTGATCCTGTGCCAGCTTCACCATGGTTCCGCTGGAGCCCTTGGCTTCGGCCTCGATCTGGCGCCGCCCAATGTCGCTGATGAGTGTCATCACCAACCAATGTGAGTCGATCAAATCAGGGTTGACTCGCAGTCGATAGATCAGGTCAGAGAAGACCAAGTTGGGGTAATCAGCTTCGGCCATTGCTGCATCGCCCACCAGGGACGGCGTGTTCGCCCGGGTGAGGAACACGTCGCCCGCTTCGATGTCCAGTCCCGATGGAATGTCATCCGCCGGCAACAACGCCTTGTTCTCTTCCGGGAAAAACACACCATTCTTGATGGCGCTAAGTTTCAGAACGCCGTGTTGGTCTTCTTCTGCCGGGAGATTGGAAGCGACCGGGCTCCATCCTTGGTCCAGCGTTCGGATGACCCGGCGGAGTGGCAGCATTCGCCAATGCGCCGGAATGGCGCCTAGCCACTCGATGCCCGAATCGTGCAATGGCGCGGCGGGGTCGAGGCCTCGCGTGACGGCATGGGCGATGAGGGCGCGGCGCTTCTCGCTCAGTTTGTTCAAAAGTTGCTGCTTCTGCTGAATTAGCCGCTCGACCGTCAACACTTCAGTTTGGGCTTGATCTGCGATTCTTTGCTGAACAGGCAGCGGCGGGAGCGGGATCTCAAAAGCACCGACTTGCTCGAAGTTAAGCCCTTCGCGGGATGAGCCGTTCTCGCCAAACCAGATTTCATCCTGGATGGTCGGCGACTGCAGGACGAGGTTCAGGTAGCGGGGCGATAGGCGCGCAAGGTCGGCCCGGATGATGCAGACGTGCTGGTTGACGTTGGCCGCGTCGAACGCGTCGGGAACCACCGTGCAGCGGCCAATCGACGCGCCGGTGATGTTCAGCAGCACGTCATTGGGCTGCACCCGGGTGGATGCCATGTCTTGGTCCATCTCGTCGTCGATGTACACCACATCGTCCAGCCGAAGACCGTCGAAGTGCACGTTCTGGCTGCGCAGCAGCATCACGCCGGACGATGTGTAGACCTCGGCCCCCCCCTTTGGGGTCTTGCCGCTGCCGATCTTGCTAACCAGGTACTTCAGCGGGACCTTTGGCCAAACCGAGCTCATCGCCCCTCCTCCACTGCCCGATACGCCTGCCCCGGGGCGTTCGGCTCATCCGGCCGCGTCATCACCAGTCGGCCATCGCGCATCAGTGGGCGCAGGTAGTTTTGCCGTACGACCTCGGGGTTGCGGCGCAGCACCAGTGCCAGTTCGTTCACCGGCCAGTCGCGCAAGGCGCACAAAGCCGCGACCAGGTCTTGAACTTCCTGGGGTGGGTGGCGCTGGCCGATGGCGCCCAGGCGGGCAGCCAGTGAGCCGGGCAGGGCGTCCAGCAGCGCGGTGCGGGCGGCGTCTTGCTCGGTCGCTGGGGGGTTGCTAGATAAGCCACCGGGGTTACTAGATAAGCCGCCCGGGTTGCTAGATAAGCCGCCGAGCTTGGTAGACAAGACTGTGGGGTTACCAGACAAGGCGCTGCCTGCGCCGGCTTCACCCTGCTTGTCTACCAAGCCCAGGCGTTCGGCCGGCACGTAGTAAGTGGCCGAGCCCCGGCCTTTTTGATGCAGCAGGCCGGCGTCGCGCAGGCGGCGCAGGGCGGCGCTGGCGGCCAGGGTGTCCACCTTGTTCAGGGCGCGGTAGGCGGCGTTGTCGATGGCGCCAGCCTCGCGCACCACGATCAGGGCCTTGGCTTCGTCGGGGCTGAGCTGCGCGTCCTTGAACTGCGCCAGCCAGGCCACGTCGTCGGCGCCCAGGAAGTGGTGAAAGAAGTAGCGGGCCACAAACTGGTCGTTGCCGCGGTCGGACTCGAACAGCGGCGGGGTCAGGCCGGCTTGCTCCATGGTGTCGCGCATCACGCGGATGCCGCTGCCCTTGGTTTCGGCAAAGCGTGTTTCGTGGAGCACGGCGGCGATGCACGGGTTGCGCGGCTCGCTGCCCGGTTCGCCCAGGTGTTCGGGCGACTTGAGCGAGAAGCCGGGGTTGCGGATTTCGAGCCGGTTGGCGTAGCGGATGATCTGCACCGGGCTGTGGCTGCGGTAGCTGCGGTGCATGAGCGCGTTGACCAGCGCCTCGCGGATCACGCGCTGGGGAATCACCGGTTTGTCCTGGCGCTGCAGGTCGCCTTCTTTCAGGGCAAAGCCTTTGGGCAGATCGTCCAGCACAGCGGCCTGGGCGCGGCGGATCAGGCGGAACAGCGGGTCGCGCAGTTCTATGGTGTCAAAGCGGCGGTCGGGGTCGGGCACCCATTCGCGGCCGGGCACGCGGATGTAGTCCACCCGCGTCATGGGGAAGCAGCGGCGCAGCAGCTGCGGTTTGCCAAACAGCATGGCGCCGGCCACGGTGGGGCGCCAGGCGCCGCGTTCGTCCTCGCCGATGCAGCCCAGGGCGCGCAGCAGCTCTTCGTCGGTCCAGCGCAGTTCTTCGGCGTCGGGGTTGGCTTCAGCGCGGGTCTGGCGGTAGTCGGCCAGCGCTTCGGGGGCCAGGTCGTCCAGGGTGCCGTCGGGCACCAGACTGGCGTCGAAGCTGTCGCGCTGGCGGCCTTGGTAGAACACGGCCAAGTCGTCGTCGGTGCAGTGCTGGTCCACACTGCCCACGCGGCGCAGCGCGCCTTTGGGCAGGCCCTGGGCCTTGAAGAAAACGGGTTTGTCTTGCGCTTGCGCCTCGGGCACGAAGGCCACCACCACGGTCAGGCCGTTTACCTGCTCGGTGCTCAGCTCAATGCGAACGGGTACGTTAAACGTTTCGCGGCACTGGGTGGCCAGGTCGGCACACAGCTTGTCGGGCTTGGGCACGCCTTCCACCTGGTAGCTGGGGAACAGGGCTTGTTCTTCGCGCACCACGCCCAGCAGCAGCCAGCCGCCGCCCAGGCCGGGCTCATTTGCAAAGGCGCACACCGTTTCCAGCAGCGACTTGCCAACCTCGCTGGCGCGTTTGGCCTCAATGCGCTCGGTTTCGTCGAGCAGGTTCAGGCTTTGCAGCAGCTCCAGCGCGGTCATGGCGTGTGCGCTCCGCCCGTGACTTCGCTCAGCAGGCGGATGATCTCGGCCTCGGCGATCTTGAGGTCAGCGTCGATCTCGGCCAGCGAGCGCGGTGGGGTGAACTTGTAGAAATGGCGGTTGAAGTTGATTTCGTAGCCCACCTTGGCTTTGTCGTGGGCCACCCAGGCGTCGGGCACGTGGGGCAAGACCTCGCGCTTGAAGTAGACGTCAATGTCCTGCTTGAGGGGCACGTTTTCAAAGTCGCGCAGCTTGGGGTCGGCTTCGTATTCCACTTTTTTGCCCGAGCGGCTGAGCACCACGGGTTGGGCGCTGGGGTCGATGTCGGTGAAAGCGTCGCGGAAGGCTCGGGCTTGCGGCGCGCGCCACTTGCTGCCCAACTGCTTGAGCACAGCCTGTGCCTGGTCCCACACGGCGTTCCAGTCGAGCGAGGCTTCGCGGCCGATGGCGGCGTCGATGGCCTGCAGGTCGTCCAGCAGGCCGGCGCAGGCGTCCAGAAAGCGCTCTTTGCCTTCCAGGGTGATCTGGAACCGCAAGCGCAGCGGGCGCTCGATGGTGAGGCGGTGGTAGCCGAAGTCGGCGTTGTCGAACACCTTGTTGGTTTCGCTCGGCTCCATCGGGCCGTAGGCTTGCACGATCTCCTTGATATGGTCCTGCGAGAACTCGCGGCGCTTGTCGCCCAGGCTGCGGCGCAGGGGCTGCCAGCGGTCGCGCGCGTCCAGCAGCTGGATCTTGCCCTTGCGCCGCTGCTCCTTGCGGTTGGTCACCACCCAGATGTAGGTGCCGATGCCGGTGTTGTAGAACATCTGCTCTGGCATGGCCACGATGGCTTCGAGCCAGTCATTTTCAATGACCCATTTGCGGATATCGCTCTCGCCAGAACCAGCGCCGCCGGTGAACAGCGGCGAGCCGTTGAACACAATGGCCAGACGGGAGCCGCCCGTACCCGTCTCGGTGTTCACGGGCTCCATCTTGCTGAGCATGTGCTGCAGGAAGAGCAGGGCGCCGTCGTTGACACGGGGTGTGCCAGCGCCAAAGCGCCCTTGGAAGCCTTCCTTCTCGTACTCGCGCACCACGTCTTTTTGCTGACGCTTCCAGTCCACGCCGAAAGGGGGGTTTGCAAGGAAATAGTCGAATTTTTGACCTCTGAACTGATCGTCCACCAAGGTGTCGCCAAAGCGGATGGTCGAGGTTTCCGGGTCATTGGGGTTGCTGCGCATCAGCAAGTCGGATGCAGCCACAGCATAGGAGCGCTTGTTGAAGTCCTGCCCGTGCACATAGATGCGGGCACCCATCTGGTGCTCGCGCAAGTACTTTCGCGCTTCTGACAGCATGCCCCCTGTCCCACAGGTCGGGTCCAGCAAGGTGCGCACGGTGTTGGGTTTTGTCAGAAGTTCATCGTCGTGCATGAACAGCAGGTTCACCATGAGCTGGATGACCTCGCGCGGCGTGAAGTGATCGCCCGCCGTTTCGTTGGCTTGTTCGTTGAAGCGGCGGATCAGATCTTCAAAGAGCAACCCCATCTGGATGTTGTCGACCGAGTCGGGGTGTAGATCGACTTCACAGAACTTGCGCACCACCAGAAAAAGGATGTTGTGTTCGTGCAGTCGTTTGATCTCGTCGCTGAAGGCGAAGTAGTCAAAAATGCGCTGCACATTCTCTGAAAAGCCGTTGATGTAGCTTTGCAGGTGCAGTTGGACGTGATCGGGGTCACCCAGGAGCCGTTCGAACGTCAGTGGTGAATGGTTGTGAAAGCGTTGGCCTGAAACCTGGTTGAGAATGCCGTCAAGTGCTTCTCCATGATGCTTCTTGCCAACCTTTGCAAACTTGTCCAGAACAGCCTGTTTGGTTGGCTTCAGGACGCAATCGAAACGGCGCAGGACCACCAGCGGCAACATGACGCGCTCGTACTGCGGAGGCCGGTAGGGGCCACGCAGCAGGTCGGCGATGCTCCAAATGAAATTAGAGAGTTCGTGGGATTTGCTCATTGGCAGCGTTGTGAACGATCAGCAGTTGTGCAGTGTAGTAGGTACCCAACACCCACACCTGCGCCATCGGCAGCGGCGACACAAACTTGTTCACCGCCAGCAGTGAATCGCTGAGCATGAAAAAGCCCGCGCCAATCGCCACACTTACCGCCGCTGCATCGCGCAGCACCGTGGCGCGGCCGATGGCCTGCGCGGCCATCAGTGCAATCACGATCACATAGGCCGCCACCGGCACGCGCAGAGCGGCAGGCAGGCCGCCCTGCCACAGATACGCATACATCACCGCGCCAAAACCCAGTGTGATGGCCAGCGCACGCCGGCTGGGAAACCAGGCCTGCCCCACGCGAAACAGCGCGATGTACAGCAGGTGCGCCACCAGGAACGACACCAGCCCGGGTATGAAATAGCCCGGGAACATCAGGAACGCATCGCCGGCCAGCGACATGGCCAGCGCGCCCAGCAGCAGCGCCTCAAAGCGCCCCACGCCTGCCAGGCCACCCGCGCGCAGCAACACATACGCCATGGCCAGCACCATGGTCAGCGGCTTGAAGACGCGGTGCAGCTCAATGAACCCCAGCGCCGCCGTGGCGGTGGCCAGTGCGGCGGACTCCACCATCAGCGCTTCTGTCATGGTGATGCGCCCCTGCATCACCGCGCCGATGGCCCACAGGCTGGCCGCCAGCACGCCCAGCCACACGGCAGACTGCGCCAGCGGCATGCCGTCGGCAAACCACAAAAAGGCCGCCACGCCCTGCAGCAGCACGATGAACTGCACCGCGCCAAACCACATCACCGCGCGGCTCATGGGCGGGTGAAAGCGCTCCACCCGCTGCATGTCAAACGGCGCGGATGGAAAGCGCTGCGCTACGTCGGCCGGCCGCCAGCCCGGCGGCTTGAACCACACGCGCAGCTTGTCGGCCCAGCTGCGCGCATGCCATGAATCCTTGAGCAGGGCCCAATACACCTCGGTGTTGGACCACAGCGGGTCCCAGCTGTTCAGTGGCTTGCGCGTGCCGTACACGCACTTTTCGTCTTCTTCCTTGAAGCTGCCGAAGAGGCGATCCCAGATGATCAGGATGCCGCCGTAATTGCGGTCCAGGTAGCGGTCGTTCACGGCATGGTGCACGCGGTGGTTGGACGGGCTGCAGAACCAGCGGTCAAACCAGCCCAGCTTGGGCACATGCTCGGTGTGCACCCAGAACTGGTACAGCAGATCCACCAGCGCCACCACGCCAAACACCAGCGGCGGCACGCCCGCCACCGCCATGGGCACATAAAAAACCCAGCCCAGCAGCGCGCCCGAGCTGGTCTGGCGCAGCGCGGTGGACAGGTTGTAGTCCTGGCTCTGGTGGTGCACCACATGCGCGGCCCAGAACACCGCGCTCTCGTGGCCCGCGCGGTGCAGCCAGTAATAGCAGAAGTCATAAAACACCAGCGCCAGCAGCCAGCCGTACCAGGTGGTCCAGAACGCGTTGTCGGGCCAGATCGCCACGGTGGAATGGATGGCGGTGTAAATGCCCACGCGGAACAGCCGCGTGAACACCGCGCTGATCTGGCTGAGCATGCCCAGGCTGATGCTGTTGATCGCGTCGTTCAGCCGGTAGGTGTTGCGGGCTTTTTTGTAGCCCCAGGCGAATTCAATCGCGATCAGCAAAAAGAAAACGGGCGTGGCTAGGACGATGATCTGGCTCGGGCTCATGGCCCGATTTTCAGCCCGATCAGGTCAGCGCGCCTCTGGCGTCAACCCTGATGATCTTGTCCACCTTGCCGCTGCGCAGGCCGCCGGTCACGCCGATCATGAAGTTGTGCAGGTTGACCGTGGGGTCGCAGTGGCCGGGGATCAGCCACAGGTAGCGGCCCAGGGCCGGCAGGCGCTGGCCGCTGCCGGCGGTGCGCAGGATGCCGTGCTCGTCGCCGCCGTTGAAGTAGTCCAGCGCGCTGCTTTCGTCAAACGCGTGCACGCGCGGCAGGCCTGAATCAATCGCATGGCTCTTGTGGCCTGCGTCGCACACGGCGTGGGTGGCGCAGGTGCTGATGACCTGCGTCTTGACGAACAGCGCATGCTCAAAATTCGGCTGTGCCGGGTCGCGCTCGTTCTGCGCGTAATCCGCATCCATGAACATGAACGAGCCCGCCTGCAGCTCGCCATAGACGCCGCTGGCCGCCTCCAGCACCAGGCTGCCGGTGCCCGCGCCGGTCACCAGGTCCACCGGCACGCCTTGCGCTTCAATCAGCTTGCGGGTGAAGACCACGTCGTCCACCGCAATGCCGATGGCCTCGCGCCGCTCCTGCGCGGTGCGCAGGTGCTGGGCGCGGCCGTGGTAGGCCTGCAGCCCGGCAAAGCGCAGGGCCGCGTGCTTGCGGATCTCCAGCGCCAGCGGCACGGCCGCGCCGCCGGGCGGCACGCCGCAGCGGCGCTGGCCCACGTCAATCTCCACAAACACATCCATCACCGCGGCCTGGCCGTGGAGCGTGCGTGCCTCGTTCATGGCCTGGGCCAGACGCGTCACGCCTTCTTCGCTGTCCACCGCAATGGCCAGGCGGCCGCGCACGGCCGCGAGCTGGTGGGCCAGCGCCGCCACCCGGGCCAGCTTGTGCGGCGCGATGACTTCGTTGCTGATGTACACGTCGGTCACGCCGCCTGCCACCATGGCCTCGGCCTCGGCGGTTTTCTGCACGCACACGCCGATGGCGCCGGCCTGCATCTGCAGCCGCGCAATGGCCGCGCTCTTGTGCATCTTGGCGTGCGGGCGCCAGCGGATGTTGTGCTTTTTGGCAAAGTCGGCCATGCGGCCCAGGTTGCGCTGCATGGCGTCCAGGTCCACCACCAGGGCGGGCGTGTCAATGGCCTGCACCGGCTGGCCGACCAGCTCGCGCAGCGCCTCGGGCAGGGCTTCTTTTCTGGCGTCGGCTTTGGGCTCAGGTGTGGGTTTCATCGCGTGTTTCCTGGTCCAGGTGGCGGGTGTCGGCCCAGCCCACCAGTGAAAAGCCCTGTGGTGTCCACAGCAGCCGGTTGATGGCCGCATTGCCCAGCTGCCAGGTGCGCGGCGCCTGCAGCTCCTGGCCGGTGGCCATGCGGTACAGCACGTCCAGCACGCCGCCGTGGGCCACCAGCACGATCTGTTCGCCCATGTGCCGCTGCGCCAGCGCCTGCGCGGTCTGCGCAATGCGCTCGCGCAAGGTCAGCAGCGATTCGCCGCCTTGCGGTGTCCAGTCGGGCACGCGCTTGCGCCAGGCCTGCGCGTCGTCGGGCCAGGCGGCGTCAATCTCGGTGAAGGTCTTGCCCTCAAACACGCCAAAGCTGCGCTCGCGCAAGCCCGTGTGCGCCACCACGCCCAGCCCCGTCACCCGGGCGATGGCGCCGGCGGTGGTGTGGGCGCGCTTCAGGTCGCTGGCGTACACCGCGGCAATGGGTTCGCCCGCCAGCGCGGCCGCCACGCGTTGCGCCTGCCACAGGCCGGTGTCGTTCAGCGGGATGTCCAGGTGGCCCTGGATGCGGGTGTCCACGTTCCAGGCGGTTTCGCCATGGCGTATGGCAATGATGCGGGTGGCTTCCAAGGTCTGGGGTGTCTGTGTGTTGTTGTGGCGCCGGGCTTCAGCGCGCCGGCACCTGGATGTTGACACGGCGCACGCCTTGCGGCGCTGCGGGGAAGCCCTGCAAGGCGGCGTCGAACATCGCGGGGATCACGGCGGCGTTGTCCGTCCAGGGGCCGTCGCTGACGGCATGGCTTTCATACACCACCTTCTGCGTGGCCAGCTCGCGCAGGATCACGCTGGCCTCGCGCCGGTACCAGGGCTGTTCCATGCGGGCAAACAGCGACAAGCCGTGCGGCCCCGGCCCGCCAAAAACCCCTACCCCAAAGCCGCCGCCCCAGCCGTCCCACGGGTCGGCCCAGGGCGACAGGATGCGCTGCACGCGCGCGGCCACCTGCACGCTGTAGCGCGGCGCGGCGTCGTCACGCTTGAGGCCGGCGCGGAACAGGGCTGGGTCGGCCCAGGCTTCCACCTGGGCCTGCTGGTCGTTTTGCTGCGAGGGCAGGCGCTCGAACCGGTAGGCCGGGTTGGCCGGCACGGCAGGCAGGCTGGAGAAGCTGCGCACCTCGTTGTCCAGCTGGAAGGTTGACGCGCAGCCGGTGACGAACAGGGCCAGCGCCAGCAGCGCAATGCGGCGAAGGGTGGCAATCAAAAACAGGTTTGACATGAATGACCTCCGGTGGGGCAGCCCCGCGCGGCGCGGCTCAGAGGCGCACGACTTGCAGGCCGGGCAGCGTGGGCGCGGCCGGGAAATCCTCGGTGTCAAACGCCTTGTCGCCGTCTTCACTGGCCACGCCCGTGGCTTTCAGACCCTTGAAGTCATAGTGTGTTCCGTCGGCCAGGTGCGAAGGCACGACATTTTGTAACGCGCTGAACATGTTCTCGATGCGCCCGGGGTGCTTTTTGTCCCATTCGCGCAGCATGGCGCCCACCTGCTTGCGCTGCAGGTTCTCCTGGCTGCCGCACAGCGTGCAGGGAATGATGGGGAACTGCCTGTGTTCAGCCCAGCGGATCAGGTCCTTCTCGGGTACATAGGCCAGCGGGCGGATCACGATGTGCTTGCCGTCGTCGCTCACCAGCTTGGGCGGCATGCCCTTGAGCTTGCCGCCAAAGAACATGTTCAAAAAGAAGGTCTGCAGCATGTCGTCGCGGTGGTGGCCCAGCGCGATCTTGGTGGCGCCCAGCTCGTCGGCCACGCGGTACAGAATGCCGCGGCGCAGCCGGCTGCACAGGCTGCACATGGTTTTGCCCGGCGCGATCTTGTCCTTGACGATGGAATAGGTGTCCTGGTTCTCGATATGGAACGGGATGCCCAAAGCCGTGAGGTATTCCGGCAGGATGTGCTCGGGAAAGCCGGGCTGCTTCTGGTCCAGGTTGACGGCGATGATGGAAAAGTTGATGGGCGCGCGCGCCTGCATCTTCAGCAGGATGTCCAGCATGCCGTAGCTGTCTTTCCCACCCGACAGGCACACCATGACCTTGTCGCCTTCTTCAATCATGTTGAAGTCCACGATGGCCTGGCCCATCAGCCGGCACAGGCGCTTTTCCAGCTTGTGCGTCTCGCGCTCGATCTTCAGGTCGCGCGCGGGCGCGGCGCCAGCGGGGGCGGGTTCGTTGTCAATCCAGACGGCACTCATGGGATGGATTGTCTCATTGGCGGGGATTTGGCGTTAACCTTCGCGCATGTGGACTGACTCACTGCGCCGCTACGCCGCCCAGGCCTTCCGCTGGCAGCGCGGCCGCCAGGGCACCGGCTACGACAAGATGCTGCTGCTGACCGCCCCGTGGCCCATTCCGTTTGATTCCTACCTGATCCGCTATCCCGAAGGGGCAGAGATCCCGCCCCATACCGACCCGGTGTCCGCAGGCCGCCATTACCGGCTGAACATCGTCCTCAAGTCGCCGCGCAGCGGCGGCGAATTTGTCTGTGCCACGCCGCTGTTTGAAACCCGGCGCATCAAGCTCTTCCGGCCCGACGCCTGCGAGCACAGCGTGACGCGCGTGGTGGGTGGCAGCCGGTATGTGTTGTCGGTGGGCTGGGTGCTGGGTCAACACAAGCCGTGAAGTACACATGAAGCTGACCTTCCGGCCCCTGACCCCCGCCGACCAGCAGGCCCTGTGGCACTGGCTGCATGTGGCCCTGTGGGACCCGCCGCCTGCGGGGCTTCGCCCGATCGAGGTGCTGGATGCGCCGCCGGTGCGCATCTATGCCGAAGGCTGGGGGCGCCTCGGGGATGTGGGTGTGGTGGCGCAGGTCGATGGCGTGGATGCAGGCGCCTGCTGGATGCGGCTGGTGCCTGATGGCAAGGGGCTGGCGTATGTGGATGAGCGCACGCCACAGCTGGGCATTTCCTTGTTGCCCGCATTCCAGCACCAGGGCCATGGCCGGGCGTTGATGCGGGCGGCGCTCGATGCCGCGCGCGCGGCGGACTATGCCCAGGTGTCGCTGACGGTGCATCCGCAGAACCCGGCCATTGCGATGTACGAGCGCTGCGGCTTTCGCAAGGTGGGCTTGCGCAACAGCTTTCACCTCATGGTCGTGGACCTGGGCTGCGGGCTTGAGCCGCCCAGCCCCGCCAGATAGTCCGCATACGCCGCGGCGCTGTCGCCGGGCGTTTCCATCATGGGCAAATGACCCACGCCCGGCAGCGTGACGATGCGGGCCTGCGGCAGCCTGTCGCGCAGCACACCGGCGCCAGACGCATCAAACACCCGGTCCTCCGTTCCCCACAGGGCCAGCACCGGCTGCTTGAGCTGCGCGATGCGCGCGTCCAGCAGGTAGCGGTCCTTGAGCTGGGCATTCCACAGCCGCTGGTTGGAGCCGGCCAGGCGCAGTGCGTCCATTTCGGCCGACTTCAGGATGGGGTAGGGCAGAAACGGCGGCTGGGCGAACACCAGCTTCATCATGGCGGCGAACTCCGCGCGGTCGCGCGCCACCAGGGGCGCCTGGCCGGCGTCGATCTGGCGGTCCATCTCGCTGGCGCGGGGCGAGCGGATGCCGTGGGGCGAGCCGATGAAGGCCACGCTGTTGACCCGGCCGGGGTGCTGGATGGCCAGCAGCGCCGCGAGGGTGCCGCCCATGGAACTGCCGCCCACATGGGCCTGGGCGATGCCCAGCGCATCCATGAACGCCAGCACGCGGCGCACCTGGGCGTCGTAGTCATAGGCCTGGCCGTCCAGTCGCCCGCTTTCGCCAAATCCCGGCAGGTCGGGCGCGATGATGCGGTATTGGCGGGGCATGGCCCGTGCAAAATCAACCCAATGGTCCTTCTCGGCAAAGATCCCGTGCAGCAGCAACACCGGCACACCCTGGCGACCGTCCTGGCCGCTGTCCAGGTAGTGGATGCGGTGCTGGGCGGCGCTGACGGTCTTTTCACTCAGACCGGCCGTGGCGCGGTTGGCCGCGAGCAGGGGCGGCTTGAGTTGCGCAGGCAGGCCATACCATGCCACCGCCAGCAGGGCGACAAGAACGGCGGCAACGGCCAGGGCGGCATGTTTGACTTTCACGGGACGCTCCATACGGTTGTGTGCGGGCGCAAGGCTACCGGCAAGGGCACCGCAAAACTTGCAGGTTTGGGCTATGCCGTCCGCTAACGCCCTGGTGCTGGGCGCCGACCGGGCGCTGTACACGGGTGACATGCCGGCCACCGGGCAGCATCGCCACGCCTGCCCGGTCTTCCTGCTGGGCCTGTCGGGCCGGTTTGCCCTGCACCTGCCGGGCGGGTCGGTGGTGACCTGCCACAGCGCCCTGGTCGGTACGGGCGTCGAGCATGTGTTTGACCCGCAGGGCGAGCAGGTGGCCGTGATGTACCTGGAGCCCGACGCACCGGAGACCCGCGCGCTCTTGCCCTGGCTGGCCCGCCACGGCGGCGTGATGCTGGACCCGGCCGTGCGTGTGGGCTCGCGCAGTGTGGTGCAGGCCCGCCTGTGCAGTTTTGATTTACCTGCCCTGCTGGCGTTCAGGCTGGAGGCCGCGGCGCCGCTGGACCCGCGCATAGCCCAGGGCATCCGCAGCCTGCGCCAGGGTGGAGGTGTGGCTGTCAACCGCAACGCGGCCGCCGCTGCGGCGCACCTGTCAGCGTCGCGGTTCAACCACCTGTTCCGCCAGGAGGCAGGCGTGAGCTTTCGCAGCTACCGGGTGTGGGCGCAGGTGCGCTCGGCGCTGGCGGGCCTGGCCACGTCGCCCCGCCTGACCGACGCCGCGCTGGAAGGCGCGTTTGTCGATTCGTCCCATTTCAGCCGGACCTTCCGCCAGACCTTCGGCATGACGCCGTCCAGCGTGCTCAAGCCGCTGCGCAGCGTGACGCTGGTGCGGGGACGGTGAGGCTCACCACTGCCCCGTCTCCACCCTGATCGCCACTTCGCAGTCGTCAAAGATCTCCAGCTTGGCGATCTTCACGCGAACGCCCAGCACGCCGGGCAGCTGCATCAGGCGCTGGGCCAGTTTGCCGATCAGGCTTTCCAGCAGGTTCACATGCTCGGCCGTGCATTCGTCAATGATGATCTGGCGCACCTTGCGGTAGTCCAGCACGTGGTTGATCTCGTCGTCGCGCGGGCGCAGGTCCTGCGTGCCCAGGTTCAGTTCGGCGTCAACCAGAATGGGCTGGGGGGCCGTCTTCTCGAAATCGAGGATGCCCAGGTTGGCGTCAAAGCGCAGCCCGGTGAGGGTGAGGGTCTGGTTGCCTTTGGTCAGCATGGCCTGGTCTTACATCAATGAGAAGTCGCGGTCGAACTTCATGAGGTGCTGGCCGCCATCCACCAGCAGCGTGGTGCCGGTGATGGAGTTGTTTTCCAGCGCAAATTTCACGGTGGCCGCCACGTCCGCCGCGGTGGACGAGCGGCCCAGCGGCGACAGCTTGTGCAGCGCCTCAAATTTCTCGTCGCTCAGCATGTGGCTGGTCAGCGTGAGGCCCGGCGCCACGCCCACCACGCGCAGCGCCGGCGCAAAGGCCTGCGCCATCAGCGTGTTGGCGGCTTCCAGCGCGGCCTTGGACAGGGTGTAGCTGAAGAAGTCCGGGTTGGGGTTCCACAGCTTCTGGTCCAGCAGGTTCACCACCGCGCCCGTGGCGTTGCGCTCTTTCACATGCGCATGCAGCGTCTGCGTCAGCAGCACGGCGGCGCCGGTGTTGGTGCGCAGGTGCGCGTCCAGCGCGGCAAAGCTGAAAGACCCCGCGGTGTCGTGCTCGAACAGCGACGCGCTGTTGACCACCGCATCCACCCCGCCCATCTGCGCGGCCACGGCGGGCAGCAGGGCGCGCACGGCGGCCTCGTCGCCCAGGTCGGCCTGGAAGGTGGCCGCGCCCGGCGTCAGCGTGGCGCATGCGGCGGCTGTGGCCTGTGCCTCGGCCTGCGAGCCGCGGTAGTGCACGGCCACGCGCCAGCCACCGGCGGCCAGCGTCAATGCAATCTCGCGGCCCAGCCGTTTGGCGGCGCCGGTGACCAGCACGGTGCGGGGGGAAGCGACAGACATTCGGGGACAATCCACGGGTGACGACACAAGACCGCAGTTTAACGAGCGCCCTGCAGGCCCTGATGCAACGCGTCATCAGTCAGGCCGGCGGCTGGATTCCCTTTGACCGTTTCATGGCGCTGGCACTGTACGCGCCCGGGCTGGGTTACTACGCCCATGATTCACGCAAGTTCGGCCTGATGCCCGCGTCGGGCAGCGACTTTGTGACGGCGCCCGAGCTGTCGCCCTTGTTCGGCAAGGCATTGGCCACGCAGGTGGCCCAGGCGCTGGACGCCACCGGCACGCGCGAGGTGTGGGAATTTGGCGCCGGCTCCGGCGCGCTGGCCCTGCAGCTGCTGGACGCATTGGGCGACAAGGTGGACCGCTACACCATCGTGGACCTGTCGGGCACGCTGCGCGCGCGCCAGCAGCAGACGCTGGCCGCGCATGCGCCGCGCGTGCACTGGGCCAGCGAACTGCCCCAGGCGCTGCACGGCGTGGTGGTGGGCAACGAGGTGCTGGACGCCATGCCCGCCAGGCTGCTGGTGCGCACCGCCGGTGTGTGGCACGAGCGCGGTGTGGCCTGGCACGACGGCCGGCCCGTGTTTGCCGACACGCCGACCGATCAGCGCCCGCCGGTGGACATCGAGGGCGCGCACGACTACCTGACCGAAGTCCACCCCCAGGCCGAGGCCTTCATGCGCACGCTGGCCGACCGGCTGCGGCGCGGCGCGGCGTTCTTCATCGACTACGGGTTTGGTGAGTCCGAGTACTACCACCCGCAGCGCCACATGGGCACGCTGATGTGCCACCGCGCCCACCAGGCCGACACCAACCCGCTGCTGGATGTGGGGCTGAAGGACATCACGGTGCACGTCAACTTCACCGGCGTGGCGCTGGCCGCGCAGGAGGCCGGCCTGGGCACGCTGGGCTACACCAGCCAGGCGCGGTTCTTGATGAACTGCGGCATCGTGGGCCTGATGGAGCAGGCCGCGCCGGCCGGGCGCAGCCATGCGCTCAAGCTGCTGAACGAGCATGAGATGGGCGAGCTGTTCAAGGTCATTGCGCTGTCGCCGCAGGCCGGCTGGGAGCCGCTGGGCTTTGCCGCCGGCGACCGCAGCCACACACTGTGATGCCAAGCCCACCTATGATGGCCGCATGATCCGCTGGCTCATCGTCATCTTTCTCGCGCTCCTGCTCATCAGCTGGTTCACGCCGCTGCTGCAGAAGCTGGGCGTGGGCAAGCTGCCGGGGGATTTCCGTTTCCGGCTGTTTGGCCGCGAATGGTTCATACCGCTCAGTTCCACACTGATCCTGAGCATGGTGGCCGCGCTGATTGCGCGCTTTGTCTGAAAGGCGTTGACCGGCATGCGTGCGTGCATCGATATCGGCGGCACCAAGGTGGCGGTCAGCCTGGCGCCCTCCACGCCGGGCGTGCCGGGCGCGGGCGCGCCGCCACCGCTGCAGGCCCGCCGCACCGAGCCCACCGCCAAGACCGGTGACAGCGGTGCACTGGCCCGCCAGGTGCTGCGCCTGGTGGACGAGGTGTGCGCAGAAGCCGGTGTTGCGCCCCGCGCCATCACCACCGCAGGCGTTTCTTCATGCGGCCCGTTTGTGCTGAACGCCGGCCAGATCGAGCTGGCCGCCCCCAACATCTGCGGCGGCCTGGCCGGCCCCGCGCGCGGCCTGCCCAATGACTGGCAAAGCGCCCCGCTGGAGGCGCCGCTGCGCGAACGGTTTGCCACGCTGCGCGTGGAAAACGACTGCATCGCCGCGCTGGAGGCCGAGCGCCGCTGGGGCGCGCTGCAGGGCGTGGACCATTGCGCCTACGTCACCTGGAGCACCGGCATCGGCGTGGGCCTGTGCGTGGACGGCCGCGTGCTGCGCGGCAAGCATGGCAACGCCGGCCATGCCGGCCATATGTTCGTGAGCGACGACGACAGCCACGCGCTGTGCGGCTGCGGCAATGTGGGCGATGTGGAAGGCCTGGTGGCCGGCAATGCGTTTGAGCGTCGCTTCGGCCAGGGCGCGGCCGCGCTGCTGGACGCCGCGCACGCGGGCGACGCGGCGGCGCTGGCGCGCGTGGACGCGCTGTGCCGCGTGCTGGGCCGCATGCTCTACAACCTGGTGGCCACGCTGGACCTGCAGCGCATCAGCCTGGGCGGCAGCGTGTTCTGGCACCACCGCACGCTGCTGCTGCCGCGCCTGCAGGCGCAGGTCGATGGCAAGCTGCCCGCGCTGACGGCCGGTGCCCAGCTGGTGCCGGCCGGGCTGGGCCTGGGGGTGGGTGATTACGCGGCGCTCGCGTTGCTGGGCTGATCAGTCTTCGATCTGCCACAGACCTGTGCATTTGCGGCAGCGCACCTGCATGCGCTGGGTTCGCCGGTCTTCTTCCATCACTTCAAAGCGGCCGTATTCGTCGCAGCTGGGGCAGTTGGCCTGGTTGGCGATCAGCTCGGCATGGCCCAGCAGCACCAGGTAGCGCCGCAGCGCCCACAGGGCTATCCCGGCGCTCACCAGGATGAACAGCACGTCCATGAGCTTTTCCGCCAGGGTGCCGCCGCGAAACGCCTCAAAGCTGCCCAGCAGCGCCACGGTGGCCAGCAGCGCCAGCACCATGTGGGCGTGGCTGGACAGCAGCTCGCGTTCATACCATTTGCGAAAACCCACCTTGCGCACCCCGTCGGCCAGGGTGTGGTTGAGGTAGTTGCGCTGTGGCGGTGGCATGGCGCCATCATCGCAAAAGCCATGCCAAACCCCGCGGGTTGGCGGAGCAACCCGCGGATTCAGTCGGACAAGCCGGCAGGCAGCGCGGTGGCCACGGCCGCCACGCGCGCGCGGTGGATTCTCTCGCCCACCTGCGGGCCCCTGGCCCCGGCTTTGGCCGCCTGCTGCGCAACCTCGGCAGTCACGACGGACTGCGCCGCCGCCAGCGCCGCCAGCAGCCAGGGGCGTTGCGGATAGGGGCTGCCGTGCAGGCCCAGGCGGCCGCGCGCGTCGCATTCGCAGGCCAGCAGCACCTGGCCAAAGCGGTCCGGTTTGCGCAGGGCGTCGCAGCGCTCCAGCAGCCGCACCAGCGCCGCCGCGTTGAATTCGCCGCTGCGGTGGATGTTGCCGTGCTCGCGCGCCACCACGTCGGCCAGCTCGCGGCATTCCACCGGCACGCGCAGGCGTTCGCACACACCGCGCAGCAGCCGCGCGCTGCGTTCCTCGTGGCCGATGTGGCGCGGCAGCACATCGGCTGGCGTGGTGCCCTTGCCCAGGTCGTGGCACAGGCAGGCAAAGCGCGTGGCCAGCGGGGCAGCCAGCTGCGCGCTCATGTCCAGCACCATCATCAGGTGCACGCCGGTGTCCACCTCGGGGTGGTATTCGGGCCGCTGCGGCACGCCCCACAGGCGGTCCACCTCGGGCAACAGCCGCGCCAGCGCCCCGCATTCGCGCAGCACCTCGAACATGCGCGACGGCCGGGGCGCCATCAGCCCGCGCGCCAGCTCCTGCCACACGCGCTCGGCCACCAGCGCGTCCACCTCGCCGTCGTCCACCATGTGCTTCATGAGCGCCAGGGTCTCGGGCGCCACGGTGAAATCGGCAAAGCGCGCCGCAAAACGCGCCAGGCGCAGGATGCGCACCGGGTCTTCACGAAAGGCATCGGTCACATGGCGCAGCACGCGGGCCTGCAGGTCGCGCTGGCCGCCATAGGGGTCCACCAGGCCGTCGGTGCCGGTGGCGTCAGCGGCCTGGGCGATGGCATTGATGGTCAGGTCGCGCCGGGCCAAGTCCTGCTCGAGCGTGACGCCCGGGTCGGCATGGATGGCAAAGCCCTGGTAGCCCGGTGCGGTCTTGCGCTCTGTTCGGGCCAGGGCGTATTCCTCTTGGGTCTGGGGGTGCAGGAAAACGGGGAAGTCTTTGCCTACTGGCAGGTAGCCCTGTTGCATCAGCTCTTCTGGTGTGGCACCGACGACTACCCAGTCGTGGTCGTGGACGGGGAGGCCCAGCAGGGCATCTCTGACTGCGCCGCCGACTCGGTAGATTTGCATTTGTTCAGTTTAGCTTTTTGGTGTGCGGGGCACCTCTTGTTTCCCCCCCTATCCCTCCCCGCCCCTTTCCACCCCCGCCGGGGTGGAAAGGGGAGCCTTGGATTCTGGTGTTGGTCTCCGGCTGGCTGAAGAATCGGGGTGGCGTTGCGCTACGGGCTGGTCCGCCACGGCCCTGGCCTGCTGTTGGGGCGGTGGCTGGCAGTGGTTCTCGGAACCGCTGCCCGCTTTGCGTGGCAGGACGAGCCAGCGTGCGCGCGCGCGCGGCTCGCGTTGGCATGTGATGGGCGGCCACCGCCCCAACTGTTGGCACGGGCCGTGGCGTTCACGGGTGTACCGCAGCCTCACCCCAGTTCTTCAGGCGTCCGGCGCGCAAATTCAGAATCAGGGCTCCCCCTTTCCACCCCGGCGGGGGTGGAAAGGGGGCTGGGGGGATAGGGGGGGGAAAGCGAGGTGAAGCAGCAACCAACAAAACAACAAAAAAAGAAAACTCAAGCCAGCTGCAACTGATCCCAAACAACCCGAGCCCGCAATTCAGTCCCCGCCGGCGCAGCCGGCAACGGCAACCTGCACTCCCCCACAGGCTGCCCCAACACCCTCAACATCACCTTGATCGCCATCGAGAACACGCACTCATCACTGTTGATGAACGCAAACGACGGCAGCAGCCGTGCCTGCACTGCCCGCGCCGATGCAAGATCGCCGCGCGAAACAGCCGCCACCATCTGCTGGAACAGCGGCCCCGTCCAGTGCGTGCTGGTGCCCACCACGCCCACCGCGCCGCAGGCCAGCAGGGGCAGGGTGTACGGGTCATCCCCCGAATACAGGTCAAAGTGATCGCCGGCCTGCGCCACCAGTGCCGCGGCCGCCGGCGGGTCGCCCGTGGCGTCCTTGAAGGCCACGATGTTGGGCACGTCGGTGAACAGGCGCAGCAGCACGTCGGTGGCCACGCGCCGGTTGGTGCGGGTGGGCACGTCGTAGATCATCACGGGCAGCGGGGTGGCCGCGGCACAGGCGCGAAAGTGCGCCTCGATGCCGGCTTGCGGCGGGCGGTTGTAATACGGCGCCACCACCAGCACGCCCGCCGCGCCCAGGCTTTGCGCGCGGCGCGTGAGCATCACGCTGTGGGCGGTGTCGTTGCTGCCGGTGCCGGCCAGCACGGGGATGGTTACCGCCTGCGCCACGGCCTGCACCAGGTCGCAGCGTTCGTCGTCGGTCAGCGTGGATGCTTCACCCGTGGTGGCCGCCACCACCAGGCCGTCGTTGCCGTTGGCGGCCAGCCAGCGCGCCAGGCGCTGCGCGGCGTCCAGGTCAAGCCGCCCGTCCTTGTCGAATGGCGTGACCATGGCGCTCATCACAGCGCCGAAATATCTCGCCCCCACGCTCGTCACTTCGTGTACTTCGCTGCCCCCCGAGGGGGCGCTCGCGCCTTGGGGCGGCCCGGCGTCGCTCGACCTCGGCGCCGTCATCGGGTAATTCGGTAAGGCTCGTCAAAATCCACAAAGTCTTTCTCAGCCAGCGCGTCGTCCATCCAGGCCTTCACACCCGGCAACGCACACACGCGGCGGATGTAGTCGGTGATGTGGCCGGGCACCGGCAGCGCGTAGTTGCGGATGCGCATGCACACCGGGGCGAAATAGGCGTCGGCAATCGTGAATTCGCCAAACAGCATCGGGCCCTTGTGGGCTTCCAGCAGCTGGGTCCACATGTCCACGATGCGCTGCACGTCGGCGCGCACTGCAGCCTGGTCGCGCCAGGCAATGGCGCCGGCGGTGGCCAGCTGGGCTTCGATGTTCATGGGGCAGGCATTGCGCAGCGCGCCAAAGCCGGCATGCATCTCGGCACACACGCTGCGCGCACGGCCACGAGCCTGGGCATCTTGTGGCCACAGTTTTTTGTCAGGGAATTTGTCGGCCACGTATTCGGCAATGGCCAGCGTGTCCCATACCGCAAAGCCGTCGTCCACCAGCACCGGCACGCGGCCGGTCGGGTTCACCGCCAGGATGGTTCGCTTGAACTCGGAGTCCGGGGAGTTGAACGAGTCAAAACGCACCATCACTTCGTCGAACGGAATGCCGGCCTGCTTGAGCAGCACCCAGGGGCGCATGGACCAGGAGGAATAGTTCTTGTTGCCGATGTACAGGGTGAGCATGGAGGTCTCCGTTGGAAGTGACCGGATGCTAAGCCCCCAGGCGGCGGCGATTGATGCAAAAAAACGCCGGAATTGATGCCGGCGATTTTCCCGGGAGGGGCCGGGGCCGCTCAGCGGCCGGCGGCGCGCCGGTAGCGGTCCAGCCCGTCGTTCACGCCGCGCGGGCCCAGGTACAGCGGCGCGATGGCCTGCAGTGCCGCCGGTGCAATGCCCAGCGCGTCCAGGCCGGGCAGGGCCCCGCTGGCGACGTTGTCGGTCTGCATGGCGGCCAGGTTGTCACGGCTCATCAGCGGCTCGCCGGGTGCCAGCTCCATCAACAGGGCCTGCAGCCGGCCCAGCGCCATCGGCAGGGCGATCACGGGCCGCTCGCAGCCGGCGTAGCGGCCAGCCAGCTGCACCAGCTCGCGCAGGGTGTACACGTCGGGGCCGCAGGCTTCGAACGTGCGGCCCACCGTGTCGGGCCGCTGCAGCGCGCTCACCACGGCCTGGGCCACGTCCTCCACCCACACCGGCTGGAAGCGCGCCTGCGTGCCGGCCAGCGGCATGACGGGAAACACCCGCTGCAGCCGTGCAAACAGGTTGAGGAACTGGTCCTCGGGCCCGAAGATCACGCTGGGGCGCAGCACGGTCAGGTGCAGCGGTGCGGCCCGCAGGGCCTGCTCGCCGGCCGCCTTGCTGCGCTGGTAGGCCGATGCCGCATCGGGCGCGGCGCCCAGGGCGCTCACATGCACCACGCGGCGCACGCCGGCGGCGGCGCAGGCACGCGCCAGCTTTTGCGGCAGTTCCACATGGGCGCGCTGGAAGGCAGCCTCGCTGCCGTGCAGGATGGCCACCAGGTTCACCACCGCGTCGTGGCCCGCCACCAGCCGCGTCAGCGCGGCCTCGTCGTGCACGTCGCATTCCACCGGCTGCAAAAGCGGCAGCGTGATCAGGTCGCGTGCCGTGGCCAGGCGGCGCGTGGCCACCGTCACATGGCATAGCAGCCGCGCCAGCTTTTCGCACACATGGCGGCCCACAAAGCCGGTGCCGCCCAGGATCAGGATGCGTGTCATTTCTTTGTATCGTCAGGCAGGATGGTTCGGGGTTCGGGCTTTTCAATCGCCTTGACCACCACCGGCACCAGCGACAGGATCACCAGCGCCAGCACGGTGCTGATGACGGCCGTGGCCTCGCGGCCCAGGCCGGCGGCCATGCCGATGGCCGCCGTGAGCCACATGCCGGCGGCGGTGGTCAGGCCACGCACGCGGTCTTCGTCTTCGCTCTTCAAAATGCTGCCCGCGCACAGGAAGCCGATGCCGGCCACCACGCCCTGGATCACGCGGCTCAGGTCGGCCGGCAGGATGCCCGCCTGCTGCGGGATCAGCACAAACAGCGCCGCGCCCATGGCCACCAGCATGTGGGTGCGCACGCCCGCGGCCTTGCCCTTGTTCTCGCGCTCCAGGCCCAGCAGGCCGCCCAGCAGCGCGGCCAGCAGCAGGCGCAGCACAATCCGCGTGGCCTGCGCCAGGTCGGGCACGTCTGAAAACTCAGAAGCCACCGTCTGGCCGATGACCTGCCACCAGGGGATGTCCATGATCTGCGGGACCCTCAGGGCAGGTCGCGGTTGGGTTCGGGCAGGGCCGCATCGCGTGGGCCGACGTGGCCCATGCGCGCTTTCAATGACTGCGGCTGGCCGCTCAGGATGGCCGCATACATGGTGGCGTTGGACACCACCTTCTTCACGTAGTCGCGCGTTTCATTGAAGGGCACGTTCTCGGCCCAGGCCGCGCCTTCCAGTACCGGGCCGGTGCCACCGGGCGCACGCCAGTGGCGCGGGCGGCCTGGCCCGGCGTTGTAGGCGGCGGCGGCCAGCGGCATGGAGCCGTCAAAGTCGTCCAGCACGAGCTTGAGGTAGCCGGTGCCGATGGCGATGTTGGTCTCGCGGTCGTTGATCTGGTCGGCGGTGAAGTTGGTCAGGCCGATCTTGCGCGCCGTCCATCGCGCCGTGGCGGGCATGACCTGCATCAGGCCTGATGCGCCCACGTGCGAGCGTGCGTCCATGATGAAGCGGCTTTCCTGGCGGATCAGGCCGTACACATAGGCCGGGTCCAGCGCGATCTCGCGGCTGCGGCGCACCACCGACTCACGAAACGGCATGGGAAAGCGCTGCTCCACGTCCACCACGTCGCGCGTGCGTTCGCTGGTGTTGATGCAGCGGTCCCATACCTCGCGGTCGCAGGCAAACTGCGCGGCGGCCAGCAGTTCGCGGTCGTTCATGCCGCCGGGTTTGTGCAGGTTGGTGGCGTAGTTCCATTCGCGCACGCCCTCGGGCCGAAGGCCGATGGCAATGGCGTACAGCCCGCGGTTCAGGCTTGCGTTCAGCCGGGCGGCGTCTTTTTCCTCGGCCGTGAGCGGCGCAGGGCGCTCGGGCGCGGTGATCTTGCGGCCCAGTTCTTCCAGCGCCAGCTGTTCGTAAAAGCCGCGCGGCGAGGCGATGCGTTCCAGCAGCACCATTGCCTCAGTGCGTTTGTCTGACGGATTGGGCGAAGTGGCCAGCAACGCGCGCGCCTTCCAGTACGTCCAGGTGGGGTCGCGCTGGCCTTCGTCACTCATGCCGTTCACGGCCGACAGCACGTCGGCCCAGCGCGGCTTGCCGCCCGCGCGCAGGGCGGCGCGCACCTTCCAGCCCAGCATGTCGTCAGTCAGGTCGCTGTCCTTGCTGACATTGGCGTAGTAACCCAGGGCGTCGCTGGACAGCTTGCCGGCTGCCTGCTTGCCGATCACGCCCCAGACCCAGTTGCGCTCCTCGGCGCTCAGCTGCGGGCCCCATTTGTTGTCCAGCTGGCGCGCGGCGCCCTCCACATCGCCCACGGCCAGCTTGATGAGGGCCAGCGTGATGAGTTCCTTGCGCACTTTCGATGCGGCCGTCACGCGGCTGGTCAAAAACTTCACCGGGCTGGCGTTCAGCTCGGCCATCAGGGGCAGGGCTTCGGGCGCAATGATCTCCACCGCCTTGGTGGCCGCGCGAGCCCGGTTGGCCTCGGTGGCCAGGCGGGCCTTGATCCAGGCGTCCTGGGCCGTCATGCCCGTGGCACGGCGGGCGCCGTCGCGCTCGCCGATCAGCCGGCTGGCCGCATGGGCGCAGCCGTCGTCGGCGTCACGCTGGGCATGCCAGTTGCGGCGCACCTCGTCGGCCAGCGTGGCGGGGGCGGCCGCGCCCTGGGTGATGTGCTGCACCAGCAGCGCATAGCAACGCACCTCGCGGTCGTCGTTCATGCGGAACTTGGGGTACTCGGCCTCAAAGGTGGTCCAGTCGCGCCGCTGGCCCAGCATCAGCAGCCAGTCGTTGCGCAGGCGGTCTTCCTGATACGTACCGGCATAGCGCGCCATGAAGTCCTGGATATCCTGCACGCTGGCGCTGTCCAGCCGGGCGCGCAGTTCCCAGTAGGCGGCCCAGGGCTCCAGTGCGTGGCCGCGCAGCTTGGGCAGCATTTGCGAGAGCTTGCGCGTGTCGCCGCGCTTGTAGGCCTGGTTCATGTCCAGGATCAGGTCGTCGCCGCGCGACTGCGCCTGCACACCGCAGGCGACCGCAGCTGCGATCAATGTCAGAATGGTTCGAAACTGCATCTGGGCATTATGGACAAGTCAGAGGAAAAAAGGTCTTTACGCAAGGCGCTCATTGAGGAGCGCCTGAACCTGCCGGACCGGCTGGAGCGCGCCGACTTGCTGCAGCGCGTGATGCGCATCTGGCTGGTGGGCCGGCCCGACACCATGATCGGCGCCTACTGGCCCATCAAGGGCGAATTCGACCCGCTGCCCGCGCTGCACCGCTGGAAGGAGGACGGCGAGCTGCTGGACGAGCCGGCCCTGCGCCGCATCGGCCTGCCGGTGGTGGACAAGCTGCACAAGACCCTGACCTTCCACGCCTGGTACCCGGGCTGCCCGATGGAAGAGGACGCCTACGGCATCCCCAAGCCCAAGGACACCGAGATCATTGTTCCTACCTTGCTGTTTGTGCCTTGTGTGGGGTATGGGCCGGGGGGGTACCGGCTGGGGTACGGGGGTGGGTTTTATGACCGGACCCTGGCTTCTCTGGAACCGCGCCCGTTTACTGTGGGGCTTGGGTTTACCAATGGGTTTTTGCCTGAGCTGGAGCCAGAGGACCATGATGTGCCGCTGGATGCGATCTTGAATGACAACGGGGTGGTTTGGCCGGTTTGAATCTCTTTGTTTTTGTTTTTTTGGTGGTTGATAGACCTCTTGTTTCCCCCCTATCCCCCCCCGCCCCCTTTCACCCCCGCCGGGGTGAAAGGGGGAGCCTGGATTTGAGCCCCGCGCGCCGGACACCTGAAGAATCGGGGTGAGGCTGCGGTACACCCGTGAACGCCACGGCCAGCGCCAACAGTTGGGGCGGTGGCCGCCCATCACATGCCAACGCGAGCCGCGCGCGAAGCGCGCGCTGGCTCGTCCTGCACGCGCAGCGGGCAGCGGTTCCGATCAGCCCTGCCAGCCACCGCCCCAACAGCAGGCCAGGGCCGTGGCGAACCCAGTCGTACCGCAGCGCCACCCCGATTCTTCAGTCAGCCGGAGTCCAACACCAGAATCCAAGGCTCCCCTTTCCACCCCGGCGGGGGTGGAAAGGGGCGGGGGGGATAGGGGGGGGAAACAAGAGGTCCAACAACAACCAACAAAACAACAAAACAAAGAGTCAGTCCATGTCATCCACAGTATCCGGATCAGGCACCTCCCCAATAGTCTCCCGAGTCGCCTTGCTCTGCGACATCAACCACGCACAAAACGCCTTGATCTCAGGCCGCTGCGCACTGCGCGGCCCCACCAGCAGCCAGTAAGCCATCGGTGAATCCATGCGCTGCCCCGGCAGCACCTCGATCAGATCGCCGTTGGCCAGGCTTTCAGCCACCAGCGGCAGGCGGGCCAGCACCACCCCCTGGCCGGTCAGTGCCGCCTGCACCATCTGGTAGGCGTAGTTGAAATACAGCCAGCGCTTGGCCTGCTGCTTGGTCAGGCCGCGCTCGTCAAACCAGCGGCGCCACGTCAGCCACTCCAGGTGAGTGTGGTGGGCGTCGCCGGCTTCGATCAGGGCAAAGTTCGCCAGGTCTTCGGGCTTTTTCAGGGGCGCGCCGCTTTTGATCAACCAGGGGCTGGCCACGGGCGTGAGCTGCTCGCCAAACATGCGCACGGCGTTGGGCGGCATGCTGGCCACCGGGCCGTAGCGCAGGGCCAGGTCCACGTCCGCCACGTCCAGGTCCAGCGCGTTGTCGGACGCATCAATGCGGATGTCGATGTCGGGGTTGTCGCGCTGGAAGGCCTCCAGCCGCGGGATCAGCCACATCGATGCAAACGACGCAAAGGTGGTCAGCGCCACCGCCTTGCGCCCCGCGCTCTGGCGGATCTGGCGCACCGCGTTGTCAATGCGCGGCAGCGCCTGCGTGACGGCCATCAGCAGCTGCGCGCCGGCGCTGGTCAGCTCCACCGCGCGCGTGTGCCGCAAGAACAGCGGCACGCCCACTTCTTCTTCCAGCGACTGGATCTGGCGGCTCACGGCGGACTGCGTCAGCGCCATTTCCTCGGACGCCGCGCGAAAGTTCAGGTGCCGGGCCACGGCCTCAAAGGCGCGCAGGTGGCCGGCCGAAATGGGCCGGGTGCGCAGGTGGGTCTGGGAATGCTGCATGGGTGTCAACCGCTGTCAGGAGCGTCCAAAACGTGTCAGGTGCATTGATGCGTAACCGGAATCAATAGCTTAAGTCCTTTTCATTGGACGGCCAAGCACCCGTCGCCGATCATTCAATGCCCGAATGCCTCAACTGGAGAACACCATGGCAGCTCAAATGCTCACGCAAACGCAACAATCCCTGTCATCCGCAGCCCTGCCCGGCACCTGGAAGCTGGGCGCGGGCCGTGCCATTACGCTGGCCCCGCGGGAGGACGCCGTGCTGCGCGTGGCCCACGGCCGGGTGTGGCTCACCTTTGAGGGCGTGCACGGCAATACACCTGCCGACAGCGGCGACCATTTCCTGGACGTCGGGCAACAGGTCACGGTGCAGGCGGGGCAACGTGTGGTGCTCGAATCCCTGAGTCCCCAGCGCAGCGCGCCGGCCTATTTCAATTGGGAACCCCTGCCCGCCCTGGTGGCGCAGCCCCTGCGCGCCACCAACCGCTGGCACCTGGCCGTCGTTCAGCCCCTGGCTGACTTGCGGCTGGCCGCCTTGATGGGCCTGGGTGCGGTGGGCCGCCTGGTGGCGGGCGTCTTTGGTCTGGCGGGTGATGTGGCCTTGGGCCGCGACCGCACCGCCTTGGCCGCCTGCGCCTTCAACGCACAAGCCAAGGCCTGCCGCGCCCACGGCGCCATGAGCTGAGGCGATTCCATCGCGTCATCCGGCGCGCTGAAGTAATTGACGCTGCGCGCCACGCCCTTGGCGGTATAGGTAAACCGCCTGCAACCCGCCGCCTCATAGAGGCCGCGGGTTTCTTCATTGCCCTTGAGCCACAGCGTCTCGCCGTCGCCCAGGTCCAGCACCCAGGCAATGCTCAGGCCCCCGGTGCTGATGCCAAAGCCACCGAACATGCGCTTGCGCTCGCACGGGCCCACGCTGGCCAGCAGCTCGCAGCAGTAGTCGGCAAAAGCGGTGGGTTTGGGTGTGGGCTTGGGGGTGTGGGTGGAAGCCATGAGTCAACCTTATCACCGCCGCCGGGATAATGCCCGGCATGGCCCGCCCCAAGTCCCAGCACCACGACCTCAAGCGCGAGGAGATCCTGGACATCGCTGCCCAGTGCTTTGCCAACCAGAGCTACCCGGCCGCCAGCATGAACGACATTGCCGCGGCCGGCGGCACCAGCAAGGCGCGCCTGTACCACTATTACGGCAGCAAGGACGCCATCCTGTTTGACCTGCTGGACCGCTACACCCAGCGCCTGCTGGCGCTCATTGCCCAGGCCGAGGCCACGGCCCAGCGGCGCAACCTGGACGACCGGGCCGCGCTGCACGAGCTGATCCGCAGCTTTCTGGAGGAATACGAAACCTCGGCCACGCGCCATGTGGCGCTGTTGAACGACACCAAGTTTCTGGGCGACGAGCAGCGCGAGCTGATCCTGAACCGCCAGCGCGACGTGGTGTCGGCCGTGACGCGCTTTTTGCGCCGCGCCTACCCGCATCGGCTGAACCCGGTGAACCAGACCGCCGTGACCATGATGCTGTTCGGCATGATCAACTGGACGTTCACCTGGCTGCGCCCGGGCGGGGCGATGAGCTACGCCGCGTTTGCCGAGGAAGTGATTGCGATGGTTGAGGGCGGGTTGGCTGCATGAGTTCTATCCATCTGGTGGTGATGGGTGTGGCGGGCTGCGGCAAATCAGCCGTCGGCCAGCGCATGGCCCGGCAGCTGAACCTGCCTCTGATCGAAGGCGACGACTTTCACCCCAAGCGCAACATCCACAAGATGCAGCAGGGCATTGCGCTGACCGACGACGACCGCGCCGACTGGCTGCGCCTGCTGGGCGAACAGCTGGCCGCGCAGCCGGCCGGTGCCGTGCTGACCTGCTCGGCGCTCAAGCGTGCCTACCGCGACACGTTGCGCGCGGCCTTGCCGGGCCTGCGCTTTGTGCACCTGGCCATTACCCAGGCCGAATCATTGCGCCGCGTGGCCGCGCGCCCCGGCCACTTTTACCCGCCCAGCCTGGTGGCCAGCCAGTTCGAGGCGCTGCAGGACCCGGCGGGTGAAGAGGGCGTATTGAGCCTGGACGCCAGCGCCGCGCTGGACGCATTGGCCCTGCAGGCCGTGGGCTGGATTAATTCAACAATGCGTAATTGATTACGATTAGGTAAAATCCGCCACTTCACTGGAGACACCCCCGATGAGCAAGGCATTTGCATCCCAGGCCGACCTGGCCGACAAGAAGATCACGTTTGAGCAGCTCAGCGCGCACTGCTGGGCCTACACCGCCGAAGGCGACCCGAACTCGGGCGTGATCATTGGCGACAAGTTCATCATGGTCAGCGACGCCACGGCCACGCCCGACATGGCGCGCGACCTGATCGCGCGCATCCGCACCGTGAGCGACAAACCCATCAAGTACGTGCTGCTGACCCACTACCACGCGGTGCGCGTGCTGGGCGCCAGCGCCTATGCGGCCGAGGGCGCCACGGAAATCATCGCCAGCCAGGGCACGCTGGACCTGATCATCGAGCGCGGCAAGGAAGACATGCAAAGCGAGATGGAGCGCTTTCCGCGCCTGTTTCGCGGCGCCGACAGCGTGCCGGGCCTGACCTGGCCCACCATGGTGATTGGCGGCGGTGATGCGACCAGGGGCGAAGTGCCCGGCAAGCTGACCGTGGACCTGGGCGGCGTCAAGGTCCAGATCTGGAGCCCCGGCTACGGCCACACGCGCGGCGACACCATTGCCTGGGTGGCTGAAGAAAAGGTCCTGTTCAGCGGCGACCTGGTCGAATACGAAGCCGGCGTCTACACCGGCGACGCCCAGCTGGAAGAATGGCCCGCCACGCTGGAAGCGCTGCGCGCGCTGAACGCCGAATTCATCGTGCCCGGCCGTGGTGAAGCCATGAAGGGCAACGCCGATGTGAACAAGGCGCTGGATTACACCAAGCGTTGGGTCACCACGCTGTTCCAGGCCGGCAAGGAAGCCGCGGCCGCCGGCATGGACCTGAAGGCCGCCATGGCCCACACCCGCAAGGCCATGGACCCGGTGTTCGGCCATGTGTTCATCTACGAGCACTGCCTGCCGTTTGACGTGAGCCGCGCCTACGACGAAGCCAAGGGCATCAAGAACCCCCGCATCTGGACCGCCGAGCGCGACCAGGAAATGTGGGCGGCGCTGCAGGCCTGACAGTCTTGTCATGCCGGGCTTGACCCGGCATCCATGGCGCCCGGATCGAATCAGGCCGGCCAGTGCAGCCGCACCACGGTGCCGCCGCCCTCGCGCGGCGCCAGCACGAGCGCGGCACCGATCGAGCCAGCGCGCGCCTGCATGCTGGCCATGCCCTGGCCGCCGGGCTCTGGCGCCTGTGCGGGCAGCCCCACGCCGTTGTCCGCTACCTCCAGCACGATGGCCTGGCCGTCTGCTGTGGCCTTGCAGTTCACCCACACTGCGCTGGCTCGCGCATGCTTGAGCACATTGGTCAGCGCCTCCAGCACGATGCGCTGCACCTGCAGCACGGCGCGCGGCGTCATGCCGGGCAGGGTGGGCAGCTCGTGCACGTCCCAGTGCAGGGCCAGGCCCGCGGCCTGCAGGCGCGGCTGCACGCGCCAGCGCAAGGTGGCCAGCGCCGTCGTCAGGTCGCCATCGGCCAGCTGCATGGAATCCACCGCCAGGCGCATTTCGTCCAGCGCGGCCTTCACGTGCTCTTCCAGCACGTCAGCGTGCGCGCCGGGCTGCTTGACCAGGTTCAGCAGGCCCACCAGCTGCGCGCCCACGCCGTCGTGCAGGTCGCGCATGATGCGCTGGCGCTCGGTGGCGGTGGCCTGCGCGGCCTTTTGCTCCTGCAGCTGGCCAAAGGCGTCGTTCAGCTCGGCCTCCTTGGCGCGGATGCGCGCCTCCAGCGTCTGGTTCAGTGTGTGCAGCGTGGCGGCGCTGCGCGCATAGCGGTCCACGATGATGCCGGCCATGATGACCACGAAGAAAAACATGGTGTGCGGCGTGAGCGACGAGCGCGTGGCCCCGCCCAGGCCCAGGCGCACCAGCCCCAGGTCGTGCAGACCCGCCAGCACGGCCAGCCCGCCGGCCAGCGTGAGCACCATGGCGGTGACGCGATGGGGCCCGCCGGGTGTAAACGCGCGGCGCACCACCAGCGCCCAGGTGGTCACGCCCAGCGGCGCCAGCAGCGCCAGCGCCACCGTCCAGGCCCAGGGCTGGTGCAGGCCGAAACCCACCAGCACCAGCGCCAGCGCCACCGGCAGGTAGGCCAGCAACGCGCGCGCCATGCGGGCGTGCCCCAGGTCCAGCGCCAGCAGCGCAAACAGGCACATCAGGGCCAGGTGCCAGGCATAGGCCGTGGCCGTGACCATGCCCCAGGCCGGCCAGGGCACGGGCACGTCGGGCCACACGCGGTCCAGGTTGCGGAAGATGCCCAGGAACGAGGCCGTGGCAAAGCAGGCAAACACCGCGTCGCGCATGCGCGTCCACAGCGCCAGCGCCATCAGCCCCAGCAGGGCCAGCGCCACGCAGAACACCAGCGACGCCACATAGCGCCAGCGCCGCTGGGTGTCGTATTCCTGCAGCAGCGTGGCCTCGGGCCCGAAGCGCACCACCGACAGGCCGCCCCAGCGCGCGTCCTGCGTGGTGACCTGCACCACCAGCTCGTTGGGCCGGTCGGCGTGCAGCAGCGGTGCGTCCACCGGTGCCAGGTGCGGCGTCTTGGCCGCGTCGTAGCGCGGGTCACCCAGCGTGCCGCGCGCCAGCACGCGCGCGCCGTTCACCGTGGCCACCACCTGGTTGCCCACCCGGGTGAACAGCAGCGCCATGGGCTGGCTGCCCTGGCGCGGCGGCAGCGCGATACGGTAGGTGGCGGTGCCGCCGCGCCCGGGAAAGGCGGCGTCCCAGCGGTGCGTGAGCGTCACGGTGCGCTGCACCACGCTGGCGCCCTCGGGCTGCAGCACGGCCTGGGCCTGGCGCAGCTGCACCACGCCGGGGGCGGCCTGCGCGTCCTCGATGTCCTGCTGGTCCTGCGCATGGGCTGGCGCCGCGGCCAGTGCCAGCGCGCAGGCCACGGCCCACAGCGCGGCCACCAGGCGGGGCAGGGCGCGCGGGCGCATCAGTTGCGCAGCAGCCCGAGCTGGCGGGCTTCGTACACGGCCTCGGTCTTGGAGCTGACGCTGAGCTTGCCGTAGATGTTGCGCACGTGGCTGTGCACGGTGTGCACGGAAATGTTCAGCAAGTTGGCGGTTTCGCCGTAGCTGAAGCCGCGCGCCACCAGCGACAGGACCTCGGTCTCCTTGGGCGACAGGGGCTGCTGGGGGGCCGCGGGCCCGTGCACCGGCGGGGCCGCAACGCCAGCGCCGGCGCTGCCCAGCTGCCCCAGCAGCTTGCGCGCAATGATGGGCGACATGGGCGAGCCGCCGTTGCGCAGGTTCATGATGTGCGCGGCCAGGTCTTCGCCCGTGCCGTCCTTGAGCAGGTAGCCCTTGGCCCCGGCGCCAAAGGCCTTCATCATGTGGGCCTCGTCGCCAAACATGGTGATGACCATGACCTCGCAGGCCGGCTGCAGCCGCGTGCATTCACGGATCACGTCAATGCCCGAGCCGTCGGGCAGGCCCAGGTCCACCAGCAGCACGTCCACCGGGTTGGCGGCCAGCCAGGCCAGCATGTCGCGTGCCCTGGCGGCTGAATGCAACAGCGCCAGCCGCGGGTTGGCGCGGATGACGGCCTCAAAGCGGCTGCGCGTGCCCGGGTCGTCTTCCACCAGGGCGACGGTGACGGGGGCTTCGGCGGCGGTTGCGCGGGATGCAGGCATGGGCATGGGGCTGCGGTGCAGCCGGTGCGATGGTTACACAGAGCCTGCCAGCACCGCAAGCGCGGCGCATCGCCAGAAATGGGGAGGCCGGCGACGCGGCGACGGGTATGTCAAAAGACATTCCCGGCCAAAGTTACACTGCGCAGCGTGAATGCCCCAGCCGTCTCCGTCTGCCCGCCCGTGCCCTGCAAAAACTGCGCCCTGCGCGCGCGCGAGGCGTTTTCGCCGCTGCAGGCCGGCGAGCTGGAATTCATCGAACACTACCGCAGCGACATGGTGGACCTGCCCGCGGGCGCGGCCATCATCCCCGAGCATCGCACCAGCGACCGGCTGTTCACCCTGTATGCGGGCTGGGCCTTTCGCTACAGGACGCTGAGCGACGGGCGCCGCCAGATCCTGAACTTCCTGGTGCCGGGCGACTTCATTGGCCTGCAGGAGGAATTTGCCGACGGCGCCACGCCGGGGGTGGAGGCGGTGACGCCGGTGCGCCTGTGCGTGTTTGCGCGCGACGGGCTGTGGCCGCTGTTTCGTGAATACCCGAGCCTGGGCTACGACATCACCTGGCTGGCCGCGCGCGAGGAGCACTGGGTGGACCACCACCTGGTGTCCGCCGGGCGGCGCAACGCCATGGAACGCGTGGCCATGCTGCTGATCCACCTGTACCGCCGGGCCGAGCGCGTGGGCATGGCGAAAGACGGCGCGGTGCCGTTCCCGTTCAACCAGCAGCACATCGCCGACGCGCTGGGCCTGTCGCTGGTCCACACCAACAAGACGCTGCGCCGGCTGCAGGCCATGGGCCTGCACAGCCTGAACGAAGGCCAGCTGCGGCTGCTGGCGCCGCGCTCGCTGGAGCGCCTGGCGGACTATTTTGAGCGGCCCATGCGCCGCGTGCCGTTGATCTGAACGAAGGCCCGGCGCCGGCTGGGCCGCGCGCGTCAGTGCTGCGCGGCCAGCTCGCGCAGGTCGCGCTGGTAGGCGCGCAGGCGCCGCGCGGCCGATTCGCGCTGCGCGGCGGTGGTGCTGGCATGCAGCGCGGCAAAGGCGCGGCAGCTGTCGTGCAGCCAGGCGTCGCGCTTTTGGCGCCACACCGGGTCGGGTGAATCCTGGGTGCGCTGCAGGTAGCCGCGCAGGGCCTCGCGCACCTGCGCGGGCGGCACGCCGGGCTGCGACGCCACTGCCCGCAGCGTCTGCAGCGCATCGCGCTGGCGGCGCTGGCGTTCTGCAAACACCGCCTGCGCATCAAACGGCGTCATCTC
Source organism: Ramlibacter sp. (assembly GCA_050247515.1). Classification (GTDB taxonomy): domain Bacteria; phylum Pseudomonadota; class Gammaproteobacteria; order Burkholderiales; family Burkholderiaceae_C; genus RAM1. The sequence goes on from JBFWUB010000007.1 coordinate 99,389, forward strand.
CACCGCGCGCTGCACCGCGGCGCGCTGGGCGTCGTCCAGCGTGCCGTAGATCATCTCGGCGCGCTCGGTCATCTGCTTGACGCGGCGCTCCTGCAGCGCGGCGGGGGTTACGTCCAGCCATTCCTTGCGCCATTCAGCGTCCTTGCGCTCGTAGTGCTTTTGCAGGTGCTGCAGCTGCGCGGGCGTCAGGCTGGCGGCGGTGGCGGCGACGGCAGGCTCGGCAAACGCGGCCAGCGCGGCGATGCGTTCACGCGCCTGGGCCACCAGCGCGCAGGCCTGCGCCGGCGTGATGTCGGTAGGCGCCAGACGCTCGGCCTGCGCCAGCAGCGCCGCATAGCGCGGCAGCTCGTTGCCGCGGTGCCACTGCTGCAGCTGCGTCAGGTCCTCGCGCACGCGGGCGGCCTGCGCGTCGTCAAAATCCAGGTACGCGTCCAGCCGCCAATAGGCAAATTCGGGCACGGCGCCGTAGCCCAGCTTGAGCGCGCTGCACGCCGTCAGTGCGCCGGCACACACAGCGGCCAGCGCCGTCAGGCCGATAATCCGCAGCAGATTTGAAACGATCGCCATAGTGCAGGGGTTCCGTATGACAGCAGTGGATGTAGTGATCATGGCCGCCGGCAAGGGCACCCGCATGAAAAGCCGGCTGCCCAAAGTGTTGCACCGATTGGCCGGCCGTGCACTGGTCCAGCATGTAATAGACACCGCCGCGGGGCTGAAAGCCCGCCATGTGGTGGTGATCACCGGCCACGGCGCGCCCGAAGTGGAAGCCGCGCTGGCGCGGTCCGCCGCCGCCGCAGGCACCACGCCACCGGTGTTTGTGCGCCAGGAACCCCAGCTGGGCACCGGCCACGCGGTGCAGCAGGCCGTGCCCGTGCTGCCCGACGACGGCATTGCCCTGATACTGAACGGCGACGTGCCGCTGATCGAAGCCGCCACGCTGCGCGGGCTGATCACCGACTGTGCCGGCAAACGCCTGGCGCTGCTGACGGTGGACATGCCCGACCCCTCGGGCTACGGCCGCATCATCCGCAGCGGCGACGCCGTGCTGGCCATCGTGGAACACAAGGACGCCGACGCCCAGCAACGCCAGATCCGCGAGATTTATACCGGCGTGATGGCGCTGCCCGCGGCGCTGCTCAAGCGCTGGCTGGCCCGGCTGACCAACGACAACAGCCAGGGCGAGTACTACCTGACCGACATCGTGAAATTTGCGGTGGCCGACGGCGCCGAGGTGGTAGCCACCAAGACACCCGACAAGGTGCAGGTGGACGGCGTGAACAGCCCCGTGCAGCTGGCCGAGCTGGAGCGCGCCTACCAGCTGCGCCACGCGCGCACGCTGATGGACCACGGCGTGCGCCTGGCCGACCCGGCGCGGCTGGACGTGCGCGGCACGCTGAGCTGCGGGCAGGACGTGGAAATCGACGTGAACTGCGTGTTTGAGGGCAGCGTGTCATTGGGCGACGGCGTGCGCATCGGCGCCAACTGCGTGATCGCCAACGCCACCATCCTGGCCGGCGCGGTGATCCACCCCTTCACCCACATCGACGGCGAAAAAGCCGGCGTGCGCGTGGGCGAGGGCGCGCTGGTGGGCCCGTTTGCGCGGCTGCGCCCCGGCGCGCAGTTGGGCGCCGAGGTACACATCGGCAATTTTGTGGAAGTAAAAAATTCCACGCTGGCCGCCGGAGCCAAGGCCAACCACCTGGCCTACCTGGGCGACGCCACGGTGGGCGAGCGCGTGAACTACGGCGCGGGCAGCATCACCGCCAATTACGACGGCGCCAACAAGCACCGCACGGTGATCGAGGCTGACGTGCACGTGGGCAGCAACTGCGTGCTGGTGGCCCCGGTGACGCTGGGCGCGGGCGGCACGGTGGGCGGTGGATCGACGATTACCAAGGACACACCGGCGGGCGCATTGAGCGTGGCGCGCGGCAAGCAGATCAGCATTGCCAATTGGGAACGCCCCAAGAAGGCGCCAAAGTGAGGCCGTCACTCCCTCTCCCCCTGGGAGAGGGCAGGGGTGAGGGCCCAGCCATCCCAAAACCATTGCAGGCGTTAGCGGTGCTGTTCCTGCTGGCCAGCCTCGCCCACTTCATCCACAACGCCGAATACATCGCCTATTACCCCGGCATGCCGGGCTGGCTGACGCGCGAGAAGGTGTACCTGTTCTGGCTGGCCTTTGCCAGCCCCGGCGTGGTGGCCCTGATCTGCGCACGGCTGCGCCGCCCGCGGCTGGCGCTGGTGTTTCTGGCGGTGTATGGCGCGCTGGGGCTGGACGCGCTGGGGCACTATGCCATTGCCCTGTGCTCGGAGCACACGCTGATGGCCAACGTGACGATCTGGGCGGAGGCGGTGACGGGGTTGGTGTTGTGTGGGGCGTCGGTGGTGGTGTTGGGGCGGCGGGTGATACCTGGGCTCGCCCGCACCCGGTAAGCCGCGGATCGAATCTGTCGTTCAGTTCATTCCCACTCCCCACCACTTGAAGGCGGCTGCCGAGACAAAAGCTCTTCATCGGTCAGTGGTCGTCCGGTCCACACGTGGGCCTCAGAAGCTCCGGCCCCGATAGCCATTTCGTAGAACGCGCGGCGCTCGACCTGCGTGAAGCCACCTGCGGGCGACCCCAGCGGATGAATGACGACGCGCGGCGAGATGGACAGCAGGGAGTTGCCCAGGAGGCGCCGCAACTGATGCTTGATGAGTTGCTCCGCCACGGTGAAGTCGGACGCCAGCGTGCGCGGATGGGCAAACGGATTGACCAGCTCCGCAGGCTGCGATGCGGCGGCAACCCTGGCCTGCGCGCCCACGGCGAGGATCTTTGCAGGTGCTGCACTGATCGCCAGCTCGGGTACCTCTGCCATGGACTCACCCGTTTTCACGTTCTTCAGCGTGAGGCGCTCGGGCGAAATCTGGATGTAGATGAGAGGTTTGAGTGCGGAGAACATGTGTCGTATTTTTTAGTTCCTGATTTTCAGAAAGCGCCTCGCTCAGGGTCACCCGGCCATGCCTGCGGCCTTGGAGCCCAGGCGGGGTCCGCTTGCCGCTCCAGCACGGCGCAAACGGCCGCGCCCAGATCAATTCCGAGGTTCTGCGTGGCAGCCGACGCACCGCCATCGGCCAGGTCGGCGGCCAGCGCGAACGGGCGGAACGTTTCCCAATCCGCAGCGAACTGCGACACCAGAACCCTTGCCAGGTCGTATGACAGCTCATTGCCCTCGTCATTGCGAAGGAACGACTTGCCGGACCAGAACTCCTGAATCTCTTCCACGCCCCAGAACTTCAGATGGCGCGCGTGCATCTGCAGGGGATTGGCAGGCGCTTGGGCTGGAGGGCAGAGCGGCAACTCCGTGTTGACCGCCAGACCTTCGTTCAGCCAGGCCGGAATGGGCAGGTGGCTCAGGCAAGCGTGCGTCAATTCATGCGCGATCACGGGCTCGATGGCGCGCAGATCCGCCTTGACCGTGACAAAGTGGCCGCAGCCCGCGTTGATGTACATGCCGCTGCTGGCCGCAAATTCCCCGGCATCCGGGTAGTAGTGCGCCACATAGCAGTAGTAGGCCTCGTCATCGTCAAAGACGATCAGAATGTCGTACCCCCATTCGGGTACAGCAGCCACCCCGTCCAGTACCTGGACGATCCGCTGCACTGTCTTGTTGACGTAGGCAAGCGTTGCATCGGCCACATGGGCGGGCAGGGTGGAGACGAGGATGGCCGTGCCTTGAAGGCGCATGCGGTAGTGCGGCCCCATGGCGGCGCACAGGTGTGCCAGCCAGGCCCGCTCGCGGACAAAGAAACACGCAGAGTCACTTCTATTTCGTTGTCTCTACATTCTTGACAATCATCCAGCCCTTGCCGGTCAATCCCCATAGGTAGTAGCCGCGCCAATTTTCTGTATTGATTGCGACCTTCAGCGTGGCTGCATCGCACTCAGTTTTGGTTTCAAATTGAAGGACATGATCGACATAAGTGCCCTCAACTTCGCGGTCGAACGCGCACCTCAATTGAACGGCAGCACCAAAATGCAAGCGACCTGAAAAGCGATCTCCTGCAATCCTGATATCTGTCAGCTCGAAATTCCCGACGTTCTGTGTTCGGATCAAATTCATCCACGCTCCGCGAATGAGGGGGTACTGCGCGGCACCTTCTGGCCTAGCAATAGAAACTCTAACTATTTTTATGTCAGGAGGAAGTGAACCCGTCAGGGACACTTCGGAAGCTGAAGTGCAGCCAACTAGAAGAATCAGGATGGGAATGAATTTCCACACTGCTTTTCCTTCTGATCTGAATATTGTCAATTTAATTCTCTTGTCAAATTCTGGCAATGATTCATATTGACGTGTTGGCAATAGAGGCCGTGCGCTTTCCCTGTAGCACTTCGTCCATGTGAATCTACGTGCCTGGAGCGCGCAGCTTTGCATTTGCACAAGAAGGAGGCATATCAAAGTAGATGTAACTCTCAACTCAGGAAAGGGACACAGTGAGCGAAGCGACTGAGCAGGCACTCTTGGGTGTTCGCGCCGGCAGCCCACAAGGTTTGCAAACGCGGCTGCACTTACAGGCGCACTAGGGCTTTCTGGTCAATACGATCGCCACTGGGCTAGGTCCGCTGAAGTACTGACCATGTAAATGACCGTCAACCACTCTGTATTCAGCTCTCGCTGCGATTGTGGGAAAGTTCAGGTGAAGCGTATCCCCTAGGAATTTGCCTTTCACGCGATAGAAGCCCGGCGCTCGAATATTCCAGCCGGCATATGCGCCATGGCTATAGACAACCGTTGCGACTCCATCATCTGAAAATGATTCGACGACGAGCGTGTGGCAAAGCTTTCCATCCCACATTCCATCTCCCCAAGATCCAAGGAAACTGGCCCGTCCAGACACACCTGTGATTGGTTTCATAACGTCCGAGGGAAGAGGTGTATCACAAGGCTGACCAATTGCCGCACCCCATACGGTTAGGGCAGCAAAGGCGCCCAAGACTTGCTTCCTGGAATTTTGCATGTGGCGAATCCTCTTCTGTTTGTTGACGTTAAATCTGAGCCGCGAGCGGCGGCTGCGGACGCAAGGCGGCTCGAGCAACTGGTTCTGCGTCATAGCGTCGCGTCCAAAGTCTCTAGAACCTTCTTGATGGAACTAAGCATAAAGTCCGATGTGTCAATAAGATCAGCCTGACTGCGAACCTTCCGCTTCCGATTTGGAGCACCCAAGTCAAGGTCAAGCTCATGAATGATCTTGTTTCGAATCTGGAACGCGTCCTTCAATCGAGCTACATCTAGTCCGAGCTTCTTGTTATCGAGGCCCAATGCTGCCGTCGTCCGCAAGATCTCGTCGACTGACTGCAATGAATCCCCAGTCAAGTCGCGAATGTATTCCTCGATGAGCTTCGTTCGCGGTGATTTCTCCGCCAGAACGAGCGCAAGGAACTTTGAGCCTGCAGCAAGTTCTAGTGCGTCGCCTTCTCCGCTAATGCGCTTGCGGATGAACTTCTCAAATCCTTCTCGAACCGGCTTACTCTCCTCAAGAAGGTGCTCAAAGCAATCTCGAATTGCTTGCTTCAGCGAGGCGTCCACACCTGCGCAGCACATCACCAGCGCAGCGCGAAGAATGTCTTGCTCCTGATCGGTCAAGATGCCGCGCGGATTCCCTCGCTTCGCCTTAGCGTCGTCAAAGGCAACGACTAGCGATGACGCAGATGCGTGCGTGTACTCGTAGATCAGCGCAGGCTTGGCAAGAAGCGCTGACTTGACCTTAATTTTTCCAGCCGTGGCGAGCTTGGTCATGGTGTTTGTGACGCAGAACTATTGATATCTCCCGCAGAACCGCGGAGTACCATGACTACGTGCGGAATAGTATCGTCCGGACAATGGTTGTACATCAGCGACTTGCAGCGATCCGATCTACCCGTGAACAGGTATAACCATTCCGACAAAACCGCCGCCGTCACGCCCCCTTGAAATCGGCACCTGTGCGCCACTATAGCCAGCCCCTCCCTCGCAGTCGATAGCCGTCATCCCCCAATCGGAGGAGGTCACCCCGCCCGCACCACCGCCCGATACGGCTCAAACTTGCTGCGCTTCACGCTGAAAAACGCCTTCACGTTCCGCACATTCGCATCGCTGGTAAACAGCCGCTGCGCCAGCGCCAGGTAGCCCGGCATGTCATCCGCAAACACCACCAGCACAAAGTCCGGCCCCGGCGACACGCGGTAGCACTGCTGCACGGCGGCGTCTGGCGCCACGCGCGCTTCAAAAGCCTCCAGGTGTTCCGCGCCCTGGCGGTCCAGCGTGATTTCCACGATCGCGCTCAGGCCGTGGCCCAGGATGGGGGCCAGCTTGTCGTCGTTCAGGATGGCGATGTCGCGCTCGATCAGGCCCGCATCGCGCAGCCGCTTGACGCGGCGCAGGCAGGTGGGGGGCGACACATGCACCCGCTCGGCCAGGGCCTGGTTGCTGATGCCGGCGTCGCGCTGCAGCAGGTCCAGCAGGCGCAGGTCCGTCGCATCAAGCTCCAATTGTTCTGTTATCACGTTATTTGTGGAATAAAAATTCATGCATAGGAATGCAGGAAATAATATTCCGTAAATCATCAAAAGTCGATCTGAAATTCAATGACGACGCGCCTACAGTGGCTGCACTTCAAAACACCGGAGGCACCCCATGTGCGGCATCGTCGGCGCGGTTTCCACCCGCAACATCGTCCCCATCCTTGTCCAGGGCCTGCAGCGGCTGGAATACCGTGGCTATGACTCCTGCGGCGTGGCCGTCTGGCGCGACGGCCTGCAGCGCGCGCGCAGCACCGCCCGCGTGGCCGAGCTGCTGGAGCAGGTGGCCAAGGACCAGATCGAAGGCGGCACCGGCATTGCCCACACGCGCTGGGCCACCCACGGCGCGCCGGCCGTGCACAACGCGCACCCGCATTTCAGCCACGGGCCGGGGCCCGACAGTGCGGCGCGGCCAGGCCGCATCTCGCTGGTGCACAACGGCATCATTGAAAACCACGACGAGCTGCGCGCCGCGCTGCAGGCGCGGGGCTATGTGTTCACCAGCCAGACCGACACCGAGGTCATCGCGCACCTGGTCGACAGCCTGTACGACGGCGACCTGTTCGAGGCGGTGAAGGCCACCGTCAAGCAGCTGCACGGCGCCTATGCCATTGCCGTGTTCTGCAAGGACGAGCCGCACCGCGTGATCGGCGCGCGCGCCGGCTCGCCGCTGATCCTGGGGGTGGGTAAAGAGGGCGGTGAAAACTTCCTGGCCAGCGACGCCATGGCCCTGGCCGGCGTCACGGACCAGATCGTCTACCTGGAAGAGGGCGACGTGGTGGACCTGCAGCTGGGCAAATACTGGATCGTGGACAAAGCCCACAAGCCGGTGACGCGCACGGTCAAGACGGTGCAGGCCCACAGCGGCGCGGCCGAGCTGGGCCCGTACCGCCACTACATGCAAAAAGAAATTTTTGAACAACCGCGCGCCACCGCCGACACGCTGGAGGGCGTGGTGGGCATCACGCCCGAGCTGTTTGGCGATGGTGCTTTTGGTGTGTTCAAGGAGATTGATTCGGTGCTCATCCTGGCCTGCGGCACCAGCTATTACAGCGGCTGCACGGCCAAATACTGGCTGGAGAGCATCGCCAAAGTGCCCACGCAGGTAGAGATCGCCAGCGAATACCGCTACCGCGAATCCGTGCCCAACCCGCGCACGCTGGTGGTCACCATCACGCAGTCGGGCGAAACGGCCGACACCCTGGCCGCGCTGCGCCATGCGCAGGGCCTGGGTATGCAGCACACGCTGACGATCTGCAATGTGGCCACATCGGCCATGGTGCGTGAATGCAAGCTGGCCTACATCACCCGCGCGGGGGTCGAGATTGGCGTGGCGTCCACCAAGGCGTTCACCACCCAGCTGGCGGGCCTGTTCCTGCTGACGCTGGCGCTGGCCCAGGTCAAGGGCCGGTTGAGCGACGAAGACGAGGCACGCCACCTGAAGGCCATGCGCCACCTGCCCACCGCGCTGCAGGCCGTGCTGGCCCTGGAGCCGCAGGTCATCAGCTGGGCCGAGGATTTTGCGGGCAAGGAAAACGCGCTGTTCCTGGGCCGCGGGTTGCATTACCCCATCGCGCTGGAAGGCGCGCTCAAGCTCAAGGAGATCACCTACATCCATGCCGAGGCCTACGCCGCGGGTGAGTTGAAGCACGGCCCGCTGGCGCTGGTCACGAGCGAGATGCCGGTGGTGACGGTAGCGCCCAACGACGCCCTGCTGGAAAAGTTGAAGAGCAACATGCAGGAAGTGCGCGCGCGCGGCGGCGTGCTGTATGTGCTGGCCGACGCCGACACCAAGATAGAAAACAGCGAAGGCGTGCACGTGATCCGCATGCCAGAGCATTACGGCGAGCTGTCACCCCTGCTGCACGTGGTGCCGCTGCAGCTGCTGGCGTACCACACGGCGCTGGCGCGCGGCACCGATGTGGACAAACCACGCAATCTTGCAAAGAGCGTGACGGTGGAGTGATATAAGTATTTGATTTATAAGTAATTTCCCAGTAATATTTGATTTTTTGAAATTACTGGGAAATCAATGACTCAGCCAGAAGTCGAGCTGCTCGAGCTCAACGAGAACCAGCTGCGCGAACTGGTCAACGCGCAGGCCACATGGCGTGCGTTCGAGCAGGCCCGGCGTGAGGCCAGGCTGGTGCGCGGCTCCATGGTCTGGAAGAAATCCGGCAACGGCACCTACCTGATACGCGTCTCGACCACGGGTGCCCAAACGTCCCTGGGCCCGCAGGATGAGCGCACGCAGGCAATGTTCGACGCATTCCACCAGCGCAAGGAGCCCGCGCAACAGCGCCTCAAGGCGCTGAAGGCGCGGCTGGAAGAGCAGCGCAAGCTCAACCGCGTTTACCGCGTGGGGCGCACGCCCACGGTGGTGGTCCGGGCGCTGGCTGAAATTGCCGCTGCCGACATGGCCGACCAGTTCATGGTGATCGGCACCCATGCGCTGTATGCCTACGAAATGGCGGCCGGCGTCCTGGTGCAGACCAGCGCCATGGCCACGCGCGATCTGGACTTGTTGTTTGATGCACGCAAGCGAATGGCTTTTGCGACCACGCTGCATAGAAGCGGGGTGGGTTCGCTCATTGCCCTGTTGCAAAAGGCCGACCCGTCATTTCGGGTCATGCGCGAACAGCTGCAAACCGCCGTCAATGACGATGGCTTCGAGATCGACATCATCCGCCGCCGCGCCGCCGGTGACGACCCGCACCCGATGAGGATGTCGGACGACGAAAACGACTTCTGGGCCGTACAGATACCGGACGGCGACAAGCTCGCCACCGGCCGCAAATTCGAGCACCTGGTGGTGGCGCCCAACGGCGAGATGGCGTCCATGCGCACCATCCATCCGCTCGACTTCATCCGGCTGAAGACCCAGCTTGCCGACTTGCCCACGCGCGACCCGCAAAAGGCGCCCAAGGACAGGTTGCAGGCCCAGGTGGTGCAGGCCTTGTGGGACGGTTACCTGTACCGGCTGGGTTAGGGTCTTGGCGCGTCGTCGGCCACGCGCCTCGCGTGGCATGCGCGTGCCCTGCCGGCCTCAGTGACCGCAGACGCCGAACACCGCGTCAAACCGCTTGAGCGCCGCAGCCAGCAGTTTGGTGTGGCCGGTGCCCCAGGGGTGTGGCCGGGCGTTGCGGGCGCGCCAGTCGAACGACTTGGGCTGATGCGTCAGCAGGTAGCCCGGCTCTCCCTTGGCCCCCGGCGCCACGATCGCGAAGGGGTTGTCCGCGTGCCGCGCGGCGTGCGTCATCGGAAAGCCCACGACGATGCCCGTGCGTTCGGCAAACGCCCGGGTCGACAGGATCAGCATGGGGTGGTCGTCGGGCATCTCGTCGCCCACGGCGGGGTTGTACTGGATGAAGATGATCTCGGCCCGCTCCGGCACCCACGCGGCGGCCGGCTTACGCGTCGCCATGGGCAAATGCCTCCACGCCGACCGGCCCGCCGGCCATTGCCTCGCCGCTGTGCTTCCTGGGATCGAAGGCGGCCAGCATCTGGTCCAGCGTGGGCTCGACCTCGGTCTCGATGACGATGCGGCCGGGCTTGACCGTGACGCGCACGGGCGTGCCCTCGGACACGCCGGCGGCCTTGGCCATGGGCTTGGTGAGCCGCAAAGCCAGCCCGTTGCCCCATACGCTGACCTGGCTGACGGTGACGTTGTTCATGGATTGAACCTCCAGAGTGTTGATACGAGTGTATCGATGGCGACAGGGTGTGTCAACGACCGTATCAACGTCACTGGAATCTGACGCCTCAAATCCTCGGTGACACCCGCACCAGCGCCAGCGGCCGCGGTGCGTCGTCGGCCAGCGATACCGCCTGCCCTGATGCCGACGCGGCGGCGCCCAGCTGCCCCAGGCCGTTCAGGAACTCCTGGGCCAGCGTGCGTTGCGCGTTGTTGTTGTATTTGATGCTCTGCGCCACCCTGCCCCAGTGACCTGACTGGATCGATTCGTACAGCGCGGCGCTGCCGGGCTGCATGGTGCCCAGAAAGGTTGCCAGCCGCACGGTCTGGTGGTACGTCCATCCGGCACCGGCTTGCTCGCCCGCGGGGTGAAAGCGGTCGATCAGGCGCTGCGCCGCCAGGGCGCCGGCGTTGCCCAGGGCTTCGATGCTGTGCGCGGGCATGTCCAGGTTCAGCCCGCCCTCGGTCGTGCGCTGGCTGATCTGGACGATGCGGTCCTTGAAGCCAGGATAGGGGAACTGGATTTCATCGCGCCAGTTCTGCATGGTGTTCACGATGCCCAGCACAAAGTCCTTCAGCCCGCCCAGCGGTGTGTCGTCGCTGGGCGCCGGCCAGTGGCGCAGGTGGCCGCCGCGGAACTGGCCGTCCTTGAATTCGGGCAGGTAGATGCGCCCGCCCTCGTTGTCCTTGACCTCCGGCGTCTTGATGTCGTGGTTGGGGTGCTCGGCCTTGAGGTTGACCGCAAACGTCGGGTGGCCCGGCAGCAGCGCGTCAAACATGTGCAGCGGCATGTTGCTGCCGATGCCCCCGTCTGAAAACCACACGCGCGTGGCGTTCAGCGGCTTCCTCTGGTCCCGCGCCTGCTGGTTGGCGGCCAGGCTGTGGTCCACCGAATACAGCGGCACGGCCGACAGCAGCAGCGGAAAGCTCAGGCTCATGCGCACGGCCACCACCACCGGCAGGTCCGCGCCGCGCGGAAAGCGCAGCAGCGCGCGTGTGTGGCCTTCGGGGCCAGTCACCACGCCGGGCTCGTCTTCACCATCGTCCGGCCGCGCGGCCTTCGCGGCCAGCCAGGCCATGACGCGCGGCGGGAAATAGTCTTTCAGCTCGTTGGGGTCGTAGTACAGGCCCGGCGAACCATCGCGCAACGGAATGCTGTACACCATCTGCTGGCTGACGGCGCTGGTCATCACCTCCAGGTGGATGTCGCGCGGCGCGTCGCGGTCGCCGGTGCCCCACAGGTCGCCAAAGGTCAGCGGGTGCGCGCGCTGCGCCAGGCCGGCCAGGCCGTCGAAGTAGCCGGTCAGCCAGTCAGTCAGGCCGGGCAGCTGCGCGCGCCGGCCTTCGTCGGTGGTCTGGCCGCTGCACAGGCCATAGCGGTTGCGGTGCAGGCCCTTGAGCAGGCTGAGCGTGAAGCGGCCCAGCGCCGCCGCCAGCAGCAGCACCCAGACCAGCACGCCACCCAGCAGCAGCGACAGCGCCACCAGCGCCAGCGCGCCGCTCCAGGCTGCGCCGGTGGCCAGCTTCAGGGCCGCCACCAGCAGGGCTGCGGCCGCGCCCCAGGTCAGGGCCAGGCCTGGCACGGAGGCCGCCGCGGCGCTGCGCCATACGGCCACGCCCGTCAGCACCAGCGCGCCCAGGGCCAGCCCCGCCGCTGCCGCCAGGCCCGGACGCGGTTGCAGCGCCTGCACCAGCGGCGCCAGCAGCACGGCCGCGCCCAGCAGCAGCACGCCCAGCAGGCCCGCGCTGCCGGTGAGCATGCGCACCAGCATGCCCACCACGGCGGGCAGCGGCTTTTTGTTCAGCGCCTGCAGCAGCACCGCAAAGTGCAGCTGCAGCGCGGGATGCGGCTGGAACAGGCTCAGCAGGCGCGACCGCCCGCTGGGCTGCACGGTTTCACCCAGCTCGCCCGGCAGCTGGGCCAGCGTGGCAAAGGCCTGCGGGTTGCCGTGCTGTCGGCCGTATTCGGCGGCGGCGCAGGCGCCCGCGGCGATCGCGCCGGCCGAGGTGCCGCCGATGTTCTTGAAGCGGTAGCGCTGCGACAGCGCGTGAATCAGCCGGGGGTAGATCACGCCGCTGGTGATGCCGCCCTTCATGACCAGGTCGCAAAACGCGTCGGGTGGCGGCGCTGGGGTTGTTGTGTTCATGAGGCCCTCCTTGATGGGTTGTGCAGTGTCCCCGACCGCGGCTCAAGTTCGCGCGCGCGTTGCCGAAGAGCCCGACATGCTACTCACCCATCCCGACCACTGCGCCCGCTGGGTGCAGACCCTGGGCACGGTACAGATCCCCGTGCTGCGCAGCACGCGCGACGCCATCGCCGCCTGGCAGCAGATGCCGGAGCGGGCGGACGCCAATTCGCTGGCCCACACCGTGCTGCACGACCCGCTCATGACGCTGCGCGTGCTGGCCTGCGTGCAGCAGCGCCTGGGCAGCCGCCTGCGCACGCCTGTGGAGACCGTCACCGCCGGCATCGTCATGCTGGGCATCGAGCCGTTCTTTACCCACCTGGGCGATCCACCCGTGCTGGAGGACCGCCTGGCCGCCGACCCCGAGGCGCTGGCCGGCGCGCTGCAGGCTGTTGAACGCTCACACCACGCGGCGCGCCTGGCGGCGGCGTTTGCCATCCAGCGCCAGGACGAAGACGTGGAAGTGCTGCACCAGGCCGCGCTGCTGGACAACTTTGCCGGGCTGCTGCTGTGGTGCGAGGCGCCCGCGCTGGCGCGGGTTATTGCAAACCGCCAGCAGGCCGACGCCACGCTGCGCTCGGCCGACGTGCAGCGCGCCGTGCTGGGCGTGGAGCTGGCCACGTTGGAGCATGCGCTGATGGCGCAGTGGGGCCTGCCGGACTTTTTGCGCAGCATGACCGACCCGGGCCAGTCGGCGCGCCCCGGCCCGCGCTGCGTGATGCTGGCCGTGCGCATCGCGCGCCATTCGCAAGGCGGCTGGGACAACGCCGCGCTGCCGGATGACTACGCCGAGCTGGGGCAGCTGCTGAACATTTCCAGCGGCGCGGCGGGGCAACTGGTGCGGGAGGTGTGTGAGTAGGTTGCGGGCGCCTGGCGCGCTCGCCAACCAGGGTACTTGAGGCGCCAGCTTGATAGCGGCGCACGCCCTCACCCCTGCCCTCTCCCAGAGGGAGAGGGAGTAGCTTCACGTCCTTATCCCAGCATCTGGAACAGCGACGTCCTGGCCACGCTGGCGTACGCCTGCATGGCCGCCTGCAGGGCGGTCTGGTTGTTCTGCAGGTCCGAGATGGCGGCCGCGTAGTCCAGGTCCACCAGGTCGCTGCGCCGTTGCTGCAGGTGCAGGTCTTCCTGGGTGTGGGTGGCGGTGGCACTGTCCACGCGCTGCAGCTCGGCGCCCACGCCCGCGCGCATCAGCACCAGGCTGTCCAGCGCGCCGTCCAGGCTGACCTGGGCGCGCTCCAGCCCCTGTGAATAGGCGGCGGCGTTGTAGGGCTGGCTCAGCGTGGCAATCGCGTCGTCCAGCGTCTGGAAGATGCTTTGCTTGCCCGCGGGCCCCACGCTGAAGCTGTCGCCCGCGGCCGGTGTGCCGGCGATCCTGATGCGCTGGCCGTCCAGCGTGATGGTGGCGCCCGCCACGAACGGCACGCCCGCGGCCAGCGTGGTGCCGGCGGTCAGGTCCGTCACCGTGTATTCCAGCCCGCCGCCGCCCGCGGCGAGGGTGATGCTGTAATTGTGGCCGGTGAGCTGCGTGGGGTCGGCCACGTCGCCGGGGTTGATCCAGCCCGCGCCGGTGTTGCCGGCGGCGGAGTCGGTGACGAACACGCCGTTGCCCTGCGGCTGGGCCATGAAGGCCGCGCGGCCGTCCAGCGTGGCGGCAAATTGCATATCGTCGCCCAGGCGCTGCACGCCCGAGGCCGCGTTCCACGCGGGCGTGGCGCCCGCCGTCAGCGGCGCGCCCGCGCTGCCCTGGCCGGCAAACACATGGCCGCCCGCGCCGTCGCGCGTGTTGGCCAGCGCCACCAGTTGCTCGCGCGCGGCACGCAGCTGCACCACCAGCGCCTGGCGGTCGGTGGCGTTGTAGCCGCCGTTGCCGGCGGCCACCAGGGCTTCGCGAACGCTTTGCAGCGTGCCCACCCCGTCGGCCAGCGCGGTGTCGGCGGCCGACAGCACACTGGTGGCCAGCTGGGCCGAGCGCTGGTCCTGCGCCAGGTGCGCCAGGCGCGAACGCGCCAGCTCCGCCTGCGCCGCGCCCAGCGGGTCGTCGCCGGGCGAGTTGACGCGCAGGCCGGTGCCCAGCTGGTTCTGCAGGCGGGTCTGCGCGCTCTGGCGCGCTTCAATGCCCTGGAAGCTGGCTTGCGTCGTGCCAAGGGTGGTGACTCGCATGGTGTTTGGTCCTTGAAAGGTCAGCGGCCGGTGGCCGACAGCAGCGCGTCAAACAGCGTCTGGCTGGCCTGGATGATCTTGGCCGAGGCCTGGTAGGCCTGCTGGTAGCGCAGCAGGTTGGCGGCTTCTTCGTCCAGGTTCACGCCCGACACGCTTTGCAGCCGGGCGGTGGCGTCGGCCTGCATCTGCTGCGATACGGCGGCGCCGTCGCGCGCGCCCTGCACGCGCACGCCGGCGTCGCCCACCAGCGCGGCAAAGGCTTCATTGAGGGTTGCGCCGTCCACCCCTGCCGCGTCGGCCAGCGCGCCCAGCGCCAGTGCGTTGCGGTTGTCGGCGCCGGGGGCGGTGTTGGGCTTGACGGTAAAGCTGTCGCCCGCCACCGCCGCGCCGTCCAGCACCAGGGACCAGCCGTTGTAGCTGGCCGGCGCGGGCGGAATCGTCTGGCCGGCGGTGTAGGGCACGTTGGTCAGGTTGCCACTGGCCAGGCCGGTCACGTTGAAGGTCGTGGGCGGGTTGTTGAAGCTGATGGTCACGGGCAGCGCGGTGTCGGCGCTGTGCTGCAGCACTGCAAAGCCGGTGATGGCGCCGGTGCCCTTGTTGGTGGCGCTGGCCTCGGCCACGGCGGCGTAGCCGGTGGCCAGCTGGCTGGGTGACAGTGCCCGGGCCGTCAGCCCCGTGGCCGCGGCCGTGAACGGCTGCACCAGGAATGTGTCGCCGTTGGCGGGTGCGCCCGCGGCCGTGAAGTTCAGCCCGTCAATCACGGTGGGAAATGTCAGGCCCGTGGTCTGCTGGCCGTCAGCCAGCCGTGTCACGTTGTAGGCGCTGCCGTCCCAGCGAACCTCATAGTCGCTGGCCTTCAGCACGCTGGCGTCGGCCACCGTCGCGCCCAGCGTGGCGGCGCCGGTGTTGGTGGTGTTGCCGCGCACCACGGGCGCGGGCACGGCCAGCAGCGGCTGGCCCTGCACGCCGCTGGCGTCCACGCCGCGCGCCTGCTGGCGGTTGAGCTGGTCCGCCGCCACGATGGCCAGGCGGCCCACCTGGGTGATGGCGCTGGCCAGGTCCTGGTCGCGAAAGTGCATCAGGCCGGCCACGCTGCCGCTGCCCAACGCGTCCACGTCCAGTACCTGCGCCACACCGCCGCGGCTGAGCTGCAGCGCGGTGCGCGTGGTGTCGGCCGGGTCGGCTATGGCGGTCACGCTGGCTTGCTGGTTGCCCACCAGCAGCGCCGCGCCGCTGGCGGTGAACAGGCTCAGGCTGCCGTCGGCGGCGGCCACGCTGTTCACCGGCAGCAGGCCGTTGAGCACCTGCAGCGCGGCGTCGCGCTGGTCCAGCAAATCGTTTGGCGGCTGGCCCGACACCTGCGCTTGGGCAATGCGTTCGTTCAGCGTGCGGATCTCGCCCAGCTGCTTGTTGATCAGCCCGGCCGATCCGCCAATGCGGGCATTGGCCTCCTGGCCCAGTGACTTGAGTTGCGCGCCCACGGTGCCGATGCGCTGCGCCAGCTGGCTCGCGCGCGACAAAAAGGCCTGGCGTGCCGCCAGCTCGCCAGGGCGGTTGACGACATCCCCGGCGGCGGCAAACATCGCATCCACCGCGGCGCCGATGCCCAGCTCGGGGTCGGCAAACACGGCGTCCAGCCCGTCCAGCGCGCCCGCGCGCGCCGCATCAAACGCCGCGCGCGAGGCGCCCGTCTGCACCGAGGCGGCCAGGAACTGGTCGTACTGGCGGCGCACCGTGGTCATCTCCACCCCGCGGCCAAAAAAGCCCGCGCCGGTGTACATGCCGCCGGCCGTCTGCAGCACGGCCTCCTGGCGCGAATAGCCGGCCGTGTTGGCATTGGCAATGTTGTGCGCAATCGTGCCCAGCGAGCCCTGCGCCGCGGCCAGGCTGCGGCTGCCGATGTTGAGGAGCGAGGAGGTCATCGTGTGGTCCGGCCCTAGCCCATGGCCCGCTGCACCGCGAGCGTGTGGTTGATGGTGCGCGCCAGCTTGGCCGCGTACTGCGGGTCGGTGGCGTAGCCGGCGCGCTGCATGCCGCTGGCAAAGCTCTCGGCGGTGCCGGCGTTGCGCACCGTGGCGGCATAGCGCGGGCTGCTGGAGATCATGCGGGCGTAGTCGGAAAACGCCTCGGTGTACGAGCCGTAGCTGCGAAAGCGCGCGCTCTGGCGCACGGCCTGGCCGCCTTCAAATTCGGTGGTCATCACGTCGGTGGTGGCGCCGCCCCAGCCCGTGGCCTTGATGCCGAACAGGTTGTGCGACGGGCTGCCGTCGGCGTTGCGGATCTCGCCCTTGCCCCAGCCGGACTCCAGCGCGGCCTGGCCCAGGATGAACGACGCCGGCACGCCGGTGCTGCGCTCGGCGGCCTGCGCGTGCGGCAGCATTTTCTGGATGAAGGCCGCGGCGTTGGCCGACGGCACGCCCGCGGTGGCGGTGGCCGGTGCATAGGCCGCAAGGCCGGCAGGGGCGGCGCTGGCAGCGGCCTGGTTGGCGGCCGAGACAGGCGGCAGGTTCTGCATGTGGCGCGACAGCTGCTTTTCAATCATGTCGGCCAGCCCTTGTGGTCGCCCGGCAAACTGTTTGGCCATCTGCTGGTCCAGCATGCTGGTGAAGGTGTCGCCGCCGGGGCCGGCGCTTTCGGTCTTGATGGTGGCGTCGCGCATGCTCTTGAGCACCATCTGCATGAACATGGACTCAAACTGCACGGCCGCCGTGCGCGCCGCCGCGCGCGGGTCGCGCGCGGCCTCGCTTTTCAGCGCGTCCAGCGAACGGCTGTCCACCCCCAGCGAACGTGCGGCGTCCATGGTCATTTAAATGATCTCCAGCTCTGCCTTGAGCGCGCCCGCGGCCTTGATGGCCTGCAGGATGCCGATCAGGTCCTGCGCGGTGGCGCCCAGTGCGTTCAGGGATTTCACGATGTCGGCCAGGTCGGCGCTGGCGGGCACCATCAGCAGCTGGCCGGCGCCTTGCTGCACGCTGATGTCGGACTTTTCCGCCGCCACGGTCTGGCCGCCGCTCAGCGCGTTGGGCTGGCTGATGACGGGCGTGCTGGCCACGGTGACCGACAGGCTGCCGTGCGCCACGGCGCAGGCGCCCAGGCGCACCGACTGGTTCATCACCACCGAGCCGCTGCGCGCGTTGACGATCACCTTGGCCTGCGGCGCGGTCAGCGCCACCTCGATGTTTTCCAGCTCCGACAGGAAGCCCACGCGGTTGCCCGTGCCCGGAAAGCGCACCTGCACCACGCGCCCGTCCAGCGCCACGGCGGCGTCGGCGCGGTCACCCACCAGGTCCAGCTTGCGGTTGATGGCGTCGGCCACCGCGCGCGCGGTGGAAAAGTCGGTCTGGTTCAGCTCCAGGTGGATCACGTCGGCATTCAGCGCGGCGTTGGCCACCGCGCGTTCCACCGTGGCGCCGCCGGGGATGCGCCCGGCCAGCATGTGGTTGATCGACACCTTGGAGCCGCCCGACGACGCGCCCGCGCCGCCGATCACCAGGTTGCCCTGGGCCATGGCGTAGATCTGGCTGTCCGCGCCGCGCAGCGGCGTGAGCAGCAGCGTGCCGCCGCGCAAGCTGCGCGCATTTCCCAGCGACGACACCGTGATGTCAATCTGCTGGCCCGGCTGCGCAAAGGCGGGCAGGGCGGCGGTGATCATTACCGCCGCCACGTTTTTCATCTGCGGCGTCACGCCCGGGGGCAGCGCCACGCCAAACTGGCTGAGCAGCGACTGCACGCTCTGGCCGGTGAACTGCACCTGGTTGGTCGCGTCGCCGCTGCCGTCCAGGCCCACCACCACGCCGTAGCCAATCAGCTGGTTCACCCGCACGCCCGACACGCTGGCCAGGTCACGGATGCGTTCACGCCCGCCGTTGGCATGCGATGCCAGCGGCGCCATGCTGATGGCAGCCGCCAGCAGGAAAGCAAGTGTCTTGTTCATACGGGGGCGATAGAAAGGAAGAATCTGGACAGCCAGCCCAGGCCCTGCACCCGCCCGATGTCGCCGCGCCCGCGCTGCTCCATGCGGGCGTCAGCCACCTGGGTGGAGCTGACGACGTTGCCGCCGCGGATGGTCGCAGGGTTGACGATGCCCGAAAAGCGCAGCACGTCCACGTTCTGGTTCACGCCGACCTGCTTTTCGCCGCTGACCAGCAGGTTGCCGTTGGGCAGCACCTGCTGCACCACCACGGTGATGGTGCCCGCGAAGTTGTTGCTGGTGTCGGTCTTGCCGTCGGCGCCGCCCACCACGGTGGATTCACCGCCGGCATTCAGGCGCCCCAGGAAATTGGCTGACGCGAACGGCAGCGCCTTCATGGCCGCCGAGATGGATCCGTTGCGGTTGATCTTGCTGGTGGACTGCTGGCTGGCCGTGACGGTTTCCTCGATCTGGATCGTCAGCGTGTCGCCGGCCAGGCGGGCGCGGCGGTCTTCAAACAGCGGGCGGTGCGTGGCCACCTGGAAGATCGCGCCCTGCGCGGGCGCGGCCACCGGCGCGGGCTGCGCAGCCTGCGCGGCGCGGGGATGAAAGTCCACCTGCGGTGCAGACACCGTGGCGCAGCCCGACAGCGCGGCCACCAGGGCGGCGAGGTAAACGGGGGATGTGTTGTTCATGGCAAGGGTCCTGTGCAGGTTCAAGGGCATCACAGCTGGGCCAGGCGCGCCAGCATCTGGTCGGACGTCTGGATCGCCTTGGAGTTGATTTCATACGCGCGCTGGGTCTGGATCATGGCCACCAGCTCTTCCACCACGTTGACGTTGGAGCCTTCGACCGAGCCCTGCGTCACCACGGCCAGGCCGTTGCTGCCGGGGTTGCCGGTCTGGGCCGTGCCCGAGGCGGCGGTCTCGGCAAACAGGTTGCCGCCGCGCGGCTCCAGGCCGGCGGGGTTCATGAAGTTGGCCAGCTGCAGCTGCCCGGCCTGCTGCGTGGCCGTGCTGCCCGACACCGTGACCGACACAATGCCGTCGCGCCCCACGGTGATGCTCTGCGCGTTCGGCGGGATGGTGATGGCCGGCACCACGGCGTAGCCGCTGGAGGTGACGAGTTGGCCCTGCGCGTCCACCTGGAACGAGCCGTCGCGGGTGTAGCTGGTGGTGCCGTCGGGCATCTGTACCTGGAAGAAGCCCTGGCCGTTCAGCGCCATGTCCAGGTTGTTGCCGGTTTGCGTGAGCGCGCCCTGGCTGAAGTTGCGCGAGGTGGCCACGGTGCGCACACCGGTTCCCAGCTGCAGGCCCGTGGGCAGCTGCGTCTGCTGGGTGGACTGGCCGCCGGCCTGGCGCATGTTCTGGTAGAGCAGGTCTTCAAACACCGCGCGGCTGCGCTTGTAGCCGTTGGTGGCCACGTTCGCCAGGTTGTGGGTGATGGCGTCCAGCTGGGTCTGCTGGGCTTCCAGGCCGGTCTTGGCGATCGAGAGGGAACGCATCATGGCGGGGCTCCTGTGGATTTATCGGGGTGCGGCCAGCAGCTGGGCGGCACGCTGGTCGTTCTGCTCTGCGTTCTGCAAAAGCTTCATCTGGGTTTCAAACTGGCGCGCGGCCGAGATCATGTTCACCATGGCCTCCACCACGTTGACGTTGCTGCCCTCCAGCGAGCCGGCGATCACGCGCACGGTCGCGTCGGTGGGCAGGTCTTCACCGTTCACGTCGCGCAGCAGGCCGTCGGCCCCCTTGCGCAGCGGCGTTTCCTCGGTGGGTTTCACAAGCTTGATGCGGCCCACGGTCTGGGCCGGGCCGCCGCCGCCGGGATGGGCGGTCACGGTGCCGTCGGCGGCAATGCTCACCTGCGAGCCTGCGGGAATGGTCAGCGGGCCGCCGTCGCCCAGCACGTTCAGGCCGCCGCTGGTGGTCAGCACGCCTTCGGGCGTGACGTCAAAGCTGCCGTTGCGGGTGTAGGCCTCGGTGCCGTTGGCCGACTGCACGGCGATGTAGCCTTCGCCATTGAGTGCCACGTCCAGCGCGCGGCCGGTGGCCTGGATCGGGCCCGAATGCGCGTCAAAGCCGGCCGTGGCCTCCAGCGACACCACCCGCGTGCTGGCACCGTCGCCGCGCACCGGCACGGCGCGGAATGCCACCTGGTCGGCGCGGTAGCCGGTGGTGTTGGCATTGGCCAGGTTCTGCGTCAGGCTGTCCTGGCGCTGCATCGTGGCGCGGGCGGCTGATGCGGCGGTGTAGATCAGGCGGTCCATGGTTCAGGCGTGTGGGGTGGGCTTAGCGCAGGTTGACCAGCGTGGACAGGACCTGGTCCTGGGTCTTGATGGTCTGGGCGTTGGCCTGGTAGGCGCGCTGCGCGGTGATCATGTCCACCAGCTGCTGCGTCAGGTCCACGTTGGATTCCTCCAGCGCGCCGCCTTGCAGCTCGCCCAGGTTGGCGGTGCCCGGCGCGCTCAGTGCGGCGGGGCCGGAATCCGGTGTTTCGCGCCACAGGTTGCCGCCGGCGGACACCAGGCCCTGCTCGTTGCGGAAGTCCGCCAGCGCAATCTGCGCGGCGTCCAGGGTCTTGCCGTTGGAATAGCGCGCCTGCACCATGCCGTTGCCGCCGATGCCAAAGCCGGTGAGGCTGCCGGGCGCGTAGCCGTCCTGCGTGGCGGCGGTCACGCCAAAGGGGCTGCCGTACTGCGATGTGCCGGTGAACGAAATCGTGACGGGCGCGCTGGTGACCGAGGCCGACGGCGGCACCGGCAGCGTGGACGCGGCAAACGGAATGTCCAGCGTCAGGCCGCCCGCGGTCAGCGCGCCGCCGGCCAGCGTGCCGCTGTTGGTGGCGTCCATGGTGCCGTCGGGGTTGAAGGTCAGGCGCCCGGCCGGGTCCTGCGGTGCGCCGGGGGCGCTCAAGGCGGGCACCGGCACGCCTTCGTGCGAGGCGTAGACCTCCCATTCGTTGTCCACCGCCGTGCGGCGGAAATACAGCGACAGCACCTGCTCGTTGCCCTGCTGGTCATACACCGCCACCGAGGTGGTGGACGCATAGGTGGACGCGTCGTCCAGCGCAAAGCCGGGCGCGGTGGGCGCGGGCGCGGGCGTGCGCGCGTCCAGGTTCAGCTGCATCGCGGCCTTGGTGGTCACGTGCGGGCCGATGCCCTGCGCGGGCAGCTGGATGTTGCCGGCCACGCCGCCGGCCTTGCCGGTGGTGGCGTCTACCTGGTAGCCCTGCAGGCGCAGGCCCGAGCCGGTGACGATGAAGCCCTGGTTGTCCAGCTGGAACTGGCCGTTGCGGGTGTAGGCCGCTTCGCCGCCGGGCTGCGCCACGCGGAAGAAGCCCCGGCCGTTGATGGCCATGTCCATGGGGTTGTCGGTGGTGCGCAGGCTGCCCTGGATGAACTGCTGCGTCACGCCCGACACGCGCACGCCCATGCCGGTGGCCACGCCCCACTGGTTGGACGCCACGTTGGCGTACACGTCGGAAAATTCGGCGCGCGATGACTTGGCGCCCACGGTGTTGGCGTTGGCAATGTTGTTGCCGATCACTTCGAGGTTGCGGGACGCGGCGTTCAGGCCGCTGATGCCTTGCTGGAAGCTCATGGTGTGTTCCTTGGGGTGTTCGGGGTATTACAGAAATGACTTCACGTCGGCATACGGGCGGATGCCCGCGCTGCCCAGATCGACCTGCACGCCGGCGCTGCTGTTGGACACCGACTGCACGCGCGCCGCGGCCAGCGTGGTGGCGTCCACCGGCTTGCCGGCGGCACTGGCGGCCACGCGCAGGCGGTAGCTGCCTTCGGGGGCGGGCTTGCCGTCGTGGCGCAGGCCGTCCCAGCTGAAGCCGCGCACACCGGTGCCCGAGGCGCCCAGCGCCAGCGTGCGCACGGTGTTTCCGCCCGCGTCCAGGATGTCCACGTTGACGGTGTCGGCGGCGCGGGCGAGCTCCACGCCACCCTTGGCCACGCCGTCTGCCAGCGACAGCGCATTGCCGGACACCAGCACGTCGCGCCCCGGCAGCTGCGTGGCTGACTGGGCCTGCAGCGCGGTAAAGCTGGCCAGCAGCGATTCCACCGTGCCGTTGAGCTTTTCAATGCCGCCGACCATGTTGATCTGCGCGATCTGGCTGGTCATCTGCGCGTTGTCCATGGGGCTCAGCGGGTCCTGGTTTTTCATCTGCGCGACCAGCAGCTTCATGAAGCGGTCCTGCTGCTCGGCGGCGCTGGCGCCGCCCACGCTGTTCAGGGCGGCAGCGCCCGCGTTTGCGGGTGCAGTGGTGTTGTTGACGGTGCTGACAGCCATGGTGTTTTCCTTACTGGCCCATCTGCAGGGTCTTGGACAGCAGCGTGCGCGCCGTGTTCATGACCTCCACGTTGTTCTGGTACGAGCGCGACGCCGAGATCATGTTGACCATCTCGTCGACCACGCTCACGTTGGAATGCGTCACATAACCCTCGGCATCGGCCATGGGGTGGGCGGGCTCATGGATGCGCCGCCCGGGGGTCTGGTTCTCTGAAATGCCGGCCACGCGCACACCGGCCACGCCGCTGGCGTCGGCAGCCTCGGCCTGGAAGCTCAGCTGGCGCGCCTTGTAGGGCTGGCCGTCGGGGCCGGCCACCGAATCGGCGTTGGCCATGTTGGAGGCCACCACGTTCAGGCGTTTGCTCTGCGCGGAGACCGCGCTGCCCGAGATGGAGAACACATTGAACAGTGACATGAAAAAAGTCCTCAATTACTGGCCGGTGATGGCCGACAACATGGTCTTGACGTCGCTGTTGATGAAGCGCAGCGTGGCCTCATAGCGCATGGCGTTGTCGGCAAAGCTGGCGCGTTCGCGGTCCAGGTCCACGGTGTTGCCGTCCAGGCTGGGCTGCTCGGCGTTGCGCCACAGCAGCGTGACCTGGGGTTGACCGTCGGCCGAGCCGTTGCCGTGCAGGTGGCGCCTGGACGTGCGCACCGCGCCGCTGGCGTCGCCGCGGGCTTCGGCCAGCGCGGCGGCAAAGTCGAAATCGCGGGCCTTGAAGCCCGGCGTGTCGGCGTTGGCAATGTTGCCCGCCAGCACCTTCTGGCGCTGCGACAGCAGGTCCAGCGCCTTGCCGTGGCTGTCCAGACGTTGGGTGAAGATGTCCATATCGGTAGTGCAGGGGTTGGGTTGACCGGTTGCTGCAAAGTATGGAAGCCGGGGTCAAAACTTAAGCGCCGATAAAGCGCGGGTTTGGGGGGCTTTTGGGGCTTAGGCCCTGTGGGGGTGCGTCCTATATTTGTGCCATCCCCTGATTGCCCTGGAGCCTTCCATGCCTGTTCGATCCCTCTTCCTGTCCGCCCTGGCCGCGGCCGCCCTGGTGGGCCTGCATGGCGCCCATGCACAGCCGGTGGCGGTGGATGAAAACGCCCTGCGCAGCTTTGCGTCAGCGCAGGTGGCGGGCGCCAATGGCGATTACGTGAGCCGCTTTGACGTGCGGATCGGCAGCCTGGACGCCCTGGCGCAGGTGGCGCCGTGCCGGCGCAGCGAGCCCTTTTTGCCGTCGGGCGCGCGCCTGTGGGGCCGCAGCTCGATCGGCCTGCGCTGCGTGGATGGCGCAACCTGGACGGTGATGCTGCCCGTGGTGGTGACGGCCTGGGGCCGCGCCGTGGTGGCCGCTACGCCTTTGAGCGCCGGCGTGGTACTGGCCGCCACCGACCTGCGCGAAGGCGAGGTCGAGCTGACCCGCGAGGGCACGGGCGTGACGCGTGACGCCCAGGCGCTGGCCGGGCGCACCCTGCTGCGCGGCCTGCAGCCGGGCCAGGCGGTGCGCATCGACATGGTGCGCGCCACCCCGGTGGTGATGGCCGGCGACCCGGTGCGCCTGCGCATCCTGGGCGCGGGCTTCATCGTCACGTCCAGTGGGCAGGCCATGAACACGGCCGCCGACGGCCAGAGCGTGCGCGTGCGCACCGAGCTGGGCAAGGTGCTGACCGGCGTGGCCCGCGAAGGCCGCCAGGTCGAAGTGACGCTCTGAAAACGCGGCCTGCCAGAAAAGGCACATAAAAACCCCTGTTCTTGCCCTTTAGTTTTGAAAAACGCCGCCGAATAATGGGGACAGGCCGCACCCGGCCCCCTGGAGATTTCCATGAAGATTGGTCCGTCCACCGCCCCGTCCGCCGCGCCCGCCGTCTCTGACCCGGCGCTGCGCACCGCCTCGCCGGCCGGCACCGCCGCCGGTCTGGCGCCGGTTGCCCCCGTTGCCAGAACACGCGCCACCGACCAGGTGGACCTGTCGGCCGCCGGTGCCCGGATCGGCACGATGGACGGCGCGAGCGACTTTGACAGCGCCAAGGTGGACGCGATCCGCCAGGCCATCCGCGACGGCAAGTTCAGCGTGAACGCCGGCGCGATTGCCGACCGCCTGATCGCCGACGCCACCTCGCTGCTGGGTCCGCGCACGCCGTCGGCCTGATCCCGGAGCCACCCATGGCTGCCCTTCCTGCCCTGAAGGCGCCCGCTGCGGTGGCCCAGCTGACCACGCTGCTCGCGCAGCATGGCGACGCCATCCTGCACGGCCGCGCCGACGAGCTGCCCGCGCTGCACCAGGCCATCCAGGCCGGCCTGCGCCAGCTGGTCGCGTCAGGCTGGCGCATCCGCAGCCGCGACGACCGCCTGTGGCTGCAGAACCTGTTGCAGACCACCGAGGCCAGCCAGACCATGCTGGCGCGCCGCCAGCTGGCCATCCAGCAATCGCTGGACGCCCTGGGCGCCGGCAGCGCCGCATTGAAGGAAGTGCAGGCCCAGCGCCTGTACGCCAGCGCCGGGCGCATGGGCGCGCCGGTCTTGCGCGGGCAGGGCTACGTGAGCGCCTGAAACCGCCGCGCTGCGGCTGCCTGCTTGACCTGCCTCAATACGCAGGCGTACGCTGCGCGGGTAGCATCAAAACCGTACAAGAAAGTGCCCACGGCGGCACACGGGCAGGACAGGCAGGAGGCGAGCATGGATGCGCGCATTGCGAAGCGTCACAACATCCACGTCAGCGGCGACGGACCGGTGACGCTGATCTTTGTGCATGGCCTGGGCACCGGCCAGCAGGTGTGGCATCCGATCGCACCGGCGTTCAGCGACCGCTATCGCGTGGTGCTGGTGGACCTGATGGGGTGCGCGGGCGCCCGGCTTGTAACCGATGAGCTGGCACGCTACGAAACGCTGGACGGCCACGCTGCCGACCTGGTGGACATCGCGGCCATGTTCCACCCCGGCCGCACCGTGCTGGTGGTGCACTCCGTGGGCGCGATGATCGGCCTGCTGGCCGACCTGAAGGCGCCGCAGCTGTTTGATGCGCACGTCATGGTGGCGCCGTCGCCGTGCTACATGAACCTGCCCGGCTACGAGGGCGGGTTTGAGCCGGCTGCCATTGAGGGCTTCATGACGGCCATCGACCAGGACATACCCGCCTGGGCTCAGGCCATGGCCCCTGCCATGATGGGCGACGTGCCGCCCGGTCCGTTGTCGGCGCAGCTGGTCGACATGCTGTGCCAGGCCGATCCGCGGGCGCTGCGCCGCTTTGCGCGGGCCACCTTCATGTGCGATATGCGCGACCAGCTGCCCAGCCTGGTCAAGCCGGTGGCGGTGCTGCAGTGCACCAACGACATGGTGGCGCCCCTGGCCGTGGGCCGGTACATGCGCGCCAGGCTGCCCGATTGCAACCTGAGCCTGATCGACTGCGCGGGGCACTTCCCGCAGCTGCGTGCGCCGCAGCAATGCATTGACGCCACCGCCGCGTTCCTGGACAGCCTGGGCCTTTTGGGCGGTGCGCCGCTGCCAGCGGTAGCGGCGCTGGGCAGTGCGTGAGACGGGCGCCCCCGCTGGACAGTTCCAAACCAATGCGAACGCCTTTGGCCGGTGCGCAGGCCCCTTGAGTCTGGCGCGGACGGTGCATGCGCATAATCCGCCCATGTCACTTCTAGGACCCGCAGCCATCGCCATGTGGTGGGACATGGCCCCCGCCCACCGCAGCGAATTTGAAGACTGGCATTCGCACGAGCACTTCCCTGAGCGCCTGGGCATCCCCGGCTTTCTGCGCGGCTCGCGCTGGGCTGATGCAGCGGGCGGTGACGGTTTCTTCGTGATGTACGAGCTGGATGCTTATGAGACGCTGTCGTCGCCCCATTACCTGGCGCGCCTGAACAACCCCACGCCCTGGTCCACCAAGCTCATGCCGCACCACAGCCACATGGTGCGCAGCCTGTGCCGCGTGCTGGACAGCTTTGGCGGCGGCGCGGCACGCGCCATGCTCACGCTGCGCCTGTCGCCCGCACCGGGGCGGGCTGATGAACTGCGGCACCACCTGCGCGGCGTGCTGGGTGCGATACCCCAGCGCCCAGGCATCACCGGCGGCCACCTGCTGCGCACCGACACACCGGCCATCGCCCCCACGCAGGAGCAGAAGATTCGCGGCGGCGCCGATGCCGCGGCCGACTGGGTGGTGCTGGCCGGCGGCTACGACACAGGCGCGCTGCGCGCGCTGATGCAGGCCGAGCTGGGCGCGCAGGCGCTGCTGGCCGCCGGTGCGGCGGCGCCGCTGCAAGCCGGGGTGTATGAACTGCGGCTGGCCATGACGCCGGCCGACCTGTCTACGCCAGGGTGAACCATGGTCCTGTCACGCCACGTCGAGAGTTACCGCTTCTGGGACGTCGTCACGCAGTGGGGGCGCGAGCGGCTGGAGCACGAGCACATCGTCGCCCGCGTGCTGGCCAAAGGCGTGGTGCGCGAGGGCTTGCGCGTGCAAAGCGTGGACCCGCGCTGGGCGCAGGCCGGCACCTTCGAGCTGCGCGGCGCGCCGCTGGTGGGCTATGTGGCACGCCCGGGCGATTTGCCCATCTTCATCCGCACCACGGCGCTGGCCCACCTGACCAGCGTGGTGGAGCGCGCCGCCACGCCCGAGCCCGAACTGCTGCGCGACGAGTTCATCGCCAAGCAGGACTTTCACACCTGGCTGATCCGCAGCCACATCCTGCCGCCTTCGTTCTGGTTTGACACGCCGCAGTTCACGCGCCATGAAGCCCGGTAAGCTGACCCTGTACGCCGACGCGCAGTTCGCCAGCCCCTATGCCATGTCGGTGTTTGTGGCGCTGACGGAAAAAGGCCTGCCGTTTGACGTCGTGACGCTGGACCTGGCCGCCGGTGCCCAGCGTGAAGCGGGCTTTGCCGGTGCGTCACTGACGCAACGCGTACCCACCTTGCTGCATGGCGGCTTTGCGCTGTCGGAATCGTCGGCCATCACCGAGTACCTGGACGAGGTGTTTCCCGATGTGCCGCTGTACCCGGCAGACCCGCACAGCAAAGCCCGCGCCCGCCAGGTGCAGGCCTGGCTGCGCAGCGATCTGATGCCGTTGCGCCAGGAGCGGTCCACCGAAGTCGTGTTCTACGGCGCGAAGGCCGGGCCGCTGTCCCCTGCGGCGCAAGCCTCTGCACAAAAGCTGTTCGCCGTGGCGAACGCCCTGTTGGCCGATGGGGATCACCTGTTTGGTGAATGGTGTATCGCCGATGTCGATCTGGCCCTGATGCTCAACCGCCTGGTGCTGCACGGTGACCCGGTATCCGCCCCGCTGGTGGCCTATGCCCGGCGGCAGTGGCAGCGGCCCAGTGTGCAGAAGTGGGTCAACAAGAAGCGGCCGCCGCTGTGAGGCTCACGGCCAGGACGACTGGTTTCGGGGCAGGTCGCCGTGTGGGTCCATGGCCTCCAGACGGTCCGAAAGGCCCAGCATGCCGTGATACACAACCAGGTTGATGCCGCCCGGATGCGCGACCGACGGAAACAGGATGCCCTGGCAGCCAGCGGCCATGACAAGGTCTGACAAAACCCAGGTTGGCGGCTCTATGTACTGATCGAAGACGAGATTGCGCCAATCGCAGTAGAAGTCCTGCCACAGCGGATCCCATCCGGGGCTGTAGCCAGCCGAGAAATCAACGACCTTGGATGCCGTCACGCTGTAGCTGACCATGGTGCCGGGGGGAAGGATGGCGCTCGTCTGTTGGTACTCGGCAATCGCGGTGGCGGTGTCACCCGAGAGGTACAGCGCCTCCACGCCTTTGCGGTTGAGCCGGCCGCCCTGGCGTGCCGCGCCAGCGCCGCTGGTGGGCGTGAATGCCCAGCGAGGGCTGTTCATTCTGTAGAACACCTCGCTTGCCAGGCTTTTGACAATCATCCAGTGAACCCTGCGTCGTAAGACTCCAGCAGCCGGATGACGTCGTCTGTCCTGTTCGCGGCAACGAGTGCCTCGGCTGTCTGGTAGGCAAAAGGCGCCAACGGTTCGTTCTGGAACCAGAAGATCGCACGTTTGATGTCTCCGCCTGCGATGTCGGTGGCTGCCTTGAGCACGCGCAGGTTGTCCCGAAGGTGCGTTTGGACACTGAGGGCGGCGGGCGCGCGATTGACGGTGTTGCGGTGGACCTTGGCGTGCTGTGCGAACGAGTTCACATCCAGGTTCATCAAGTCGATGAACTTGGCGGGCGACAGGATGGGCTTGCCATCCACCTCGTCCATCAGCAACTCGGCCAGCTTGAATGGCTGTGATGGCGAACCGGCAAAGCCCTGCGGAGAATGGTTTGCGAGATTCATCAGAGTACTTTAATGCACTAATAGTGCAGCATTAAAGCACAATTATCGCCCTTTCATGCCGAATTCTCACCACGCCTTGAGCTTCGAGCGCAGCCGCGCCACCGACTGGCTGTGCAACTGGCACACGCGCGATTCGGTCACGCCCAGCACGGCGGCGATTTCCTTGAGGTTCATGTCGTGTTCGTAGTACATGCTCATCACGTACTGCTCGCGCTCGGGCAGGTTCTCGATGGCGGCGACCAGCGCTTCGCGAAAGCGCCGGTCTGACAGCTGCGCCGCGGGGTCGCTGGCTTCGTCGGGTGCCAGGTGGCGGTCCAGGTAGTGGGTGTCGCCGTCGGCGGCTTCGTAGTCGTCGGCGTACACCAGCTGCGCGCCGCGCACGTCGCTGAGCATCTCGTGGTAGTCCTGCAGGGGCAGGGCCATGTGGCTGGCGATCTCGGCGTCGGTGGGGGCGCGCTGCAGCTTGTTTTCCAGCGCGTGCACGGCGCCGGCGATGTCGCGCTGGCTTTTGCGCACCGACCGCGGCACCCAGTCGGTGCCGCGCAGCTCGTCCAGCATGGCGCCGCGCACGCGCTGCATGGCGAATGTTTCAAACTGGGCGCCGTGCCCGGTTTCATAGCGCTGCATGGCGTCCATCAGCCCCATCATGCCGGCCTGCACCAGGTCGTCCATTTCCACGTTGGCGGGCAGCCGGCCGATCATGCGCGCTGCCGCGCGCCGCACCATGGGCAGGTAGTTCTCGATGTTGGCCCGGGTGTCCAGGGTTCCTTTGGCGGTGTACATGGCGTGTCCTCAGTGCAGTGAACAGGGGGTGGCGGCGGTGCTGATCAGCGTGCCGGCCAGGCGGGCCAGGCCCGCGGGGGCGCCGTGGCCGTCAACGGGCAGGGTGCCTGCCAGCGAGACTTCGGCATTCAGATAGGTGCGGGCGATGCCCGCGATGCGGTGGTGATCGCGCAGGTCGCGCTGGGGCGCGGGGCTGTCGTCGTCGCAGCCCACCAGCGCAAAGCGGTGGTAGCCAAAGCCTTCGGCCAGGTGCTTGAGCGTGGAATAGGTGCGCACCAGGCCCTGCTCGCCGTGCTCCAGCGGCAGCACCGGCACGGCGCACAGCGGGTCGGCCATGCAGGCCAGCTCGCCGGCGGGCATCGCCAGGAGGGCCACGTCAAACCCGTGCGTCATCTGGGCCAGCGCGCCAAACAGCTGGCGCGCGGGCGCGCCCGAGGCGACGAAGGCCTCGATGCCCTGCTCGGCGCGCAGCACGTGCACGCCATCCGGCGTCACGCCGGCCACGGCGTCAAAGCTGGCGGCGCCGTGCAGCCAGTCCAGCAGGTCAAATGCCAGGTCCAGGCCCAGCGCATGCGACAGCGCCGCATCACGCCCGGCGTCGATCACCACGGGCCGCGCACCCAGGGCGCGCAGCGCATGGGCCAGCCGGGCAATCCATTGCGCGGGCATGTCCGGTGCCAGCGGAAAGGCCATGAGCCCCAGTTCGCCGCCGGTGTGCGGCACCACCATGCGGCGCAGGCCGGAGGCCTGGTCAAAGCCGGGTTCAAACATGCATGGCTCCGCGCGTGGGGTGGGTGCCGGGTGCGGTCAGCAGCAGGCCCAGCAAGGTGTCGTCGGGGGAAAAGAGGGTGCTGGCCGGCTTCATCAGCGCCTTTTGCACGAGCAACTGGGCGCGCGCGGCGTGCCAGTCCTCGGGCACGCGCTGGCCGTTGGCAAAGCCTTCCACCACCAGCTGGTGGCGGATGGCCACGTCGATCACCGCGCCGGATTTCACGGCTTCGTCGAGCTTGGTGAACACGCAGCGCGTGCCGGCTTTGGCGCCATAGGCGTGCACCACTTCTTCCAGCGTCTCGGCCTGGGCGCTGGCGTTCAGGGCCAGCAGGCGCTGTACGCGCTGCGCGGGCAATGAGGCCAGCAGGTCGGCCACGCGGCGGTCGCGCTGGCCCACGCCCACGGTGTCGATCAGCACCAGCTTCTTGCGGTCAAACAGGTTCAGCAGGTCGGTCAGCGACGCGGTGTCGCGCGCCGTGTGCACGGGGATGTTCAGGATGCGGCCAAACGCGCGCAGCTGGTCCGACGCACCCATGCGGTAGGTGTCCACGGTGATCAGGCCCACGCTGCCCGCGCCGTGCTTCAGGGCAAAGTGCGCGGCCAGCTTGGCGGTGGTGGTGGTCTTGCCCACGCCGGTGGGCCCCACCACGGCAAACACGCCCCCCTGTTCCACGATGGCGGTGTCTTCGCCCGCGCAGCGCAGGTTGCGCGACAGCACGTTGAGCAGCCAGTGTTCGGCCGCCGTGTCGTCACGCCCCTCGGGCAGGCGGCCCACCAGCTGGCGAGCAAGCGAAGGCGAAAAGCCGTTGCCGATCATCAGGCGCAGCGCCTGCGTCTGCGCGGGGCTTCTGCGCACGGTGTCAAACCAGGCCATGCCGGCCAGCTGCGAGGCGATCATGCCGCGCATGGACTTGAGTTCTTCCATCACGTCGTCGCTGCGGCTGGATTCCTCCACCGCCGCGAAGGCGCGCGCCCCGGGCGCAAACGGGGCGGCCACCGGCGCGGCGGCCTGCGTGTGGGCGGACAGGGCGGCGGGCTCGGCCGGCGGCACCATCGCCGGGGTGCCGCCGGCCTGGGCGCGCAGCTCCTCGTTCAGTGCCTGGGCGGCAAAGCGGCCGGGCTCGCGCGGCGGTTCGGCCAGGCGGTTGCGCTCGCGCACGTACTGCTGGAACGACAGCGTGCTCATGGGCTCCACGTGCGCGGCCCTGGCGCGCGCGGGCTGGGGCCGGGCCGCGGGTTGTGTGGACGGGGTTGGTGCGGGCGCGGCCAGCGCGGGCACGTCGGTGCCGGCCATGGCCACGATTTCCACGCCGCCTTCAATGGCCCGGTTGGACAGCACGACGGCCTGGTCGCCCCAGACGGCGCGCGCCTGTGCAATGGCCTCGCGGGCGTTCTTGCCGACAAATCGCCTGACGTTCATGACGTGACTCCAATGACGCGGTTGATGTGGATGGAATGGGTGCGCGGAATTTCAGAATGGGCCAGCACGCGCAGCCGCGGCGACTTGCGCTTGAGCAGGCGCGACAGCGGCGCGCGGATGCGGTCGGGCACCAGCAGGCAGGCGGGCAGGCCGGCTTCTTCCTGCTGGCGCGCGGCCTCGGCCGCCTGGGTGGACAGCAGGTCGCCCATGCCCGGGTCCAGCGGCGCGGGCGAATCAGGCGACAGCGCCTGCACCAGTACCTGCTCCAGGCCCGGCTCCACCGCCATCACGCCCAGCTCGCGCACCGGGCCGTACAGGTCCTGCACGATGGCGGCGCTCAGGCCGATGCGCAGCTCGCGCGTGAGTTCGTTGCTGTCCTGCGTGGTGCCGGCGTGCTCGGCCAGCAGCTCCAGGATGCCGCGCAGGTCGCGGATGTGCACCGACTCGTCCAGCAGGTTGCGCAGCACCTTTTGCAAAAGCTGCAGCGGCACCAGTTTGGGCACGGTGTCGTCCACCAGCGCGGGGGCGTATTTGCGCGTGTGATCCAGCAGGTCCTGCACCTCCACCCGGCCCAGCAGCGCGGCCGCGTTGCTCTGCATCACATGGTTCAGGTGCGTGGCGATCACGGTGGCGGCGTCCACCACGGTGTAGCCGGAGGCCTGCGCCTGTTCACGGGTGCGGGCATCCACCCAGGTGGCGTTCAGGCCAAAGGCCGGGTCCACCGTGGCGGTGCCGGCCAGCGGCACCTTGATGTGGCCGGGGTTGATGGCCAGGTACATGCCGGCAAAGGCCTGGCCTTCGCCGGCCACCACGCCCTTGAGCAGAATGCGGTAGCCCGACGGGTGCAGCTCCAGGTTGTCGCGGATGTGCACGGCGGGCGGCAAAAAGCCCACGTCGCCGGCGAACTTCTTGCGCACGCCCTTGATGCGGCTGAGCAGATCGCCGCCGCTGTTCTTGTCCACCAGCGTGATCAGGCGGTAGCCCACTTCCAGCCCCAGCAGGTCCACCGGGGCCACGTCGTCCCAGCTGGCTTCGGCGCCGGGCACGGGCACGCGCGGCGCGGCCTCTTCGGGCGGTGGTGCGGGGCGCCGCGCGATGCGGGCCAGCGCCCAGGCGCCCCAGCCGCACACGCCGGCCAGCACCAGAAAGGGCAGGTGCGGCATGCCGGGGATCAGCCCCAGCAGGCCCAGCACCGCGCCCGTCAGGCCCAGGGCGCGCGGTATGGAAAACAGCTGCCCGGCGATCTGGTTGCCGATGTCGTCGTCGCCCACGCGCGACACCACCAGGCCCGCGGCCACCGAGATCACCAGCGCGGGCACCTGGGCCACCAGGCCGTCGCCGATGGCCAGCAGCACGTAGTTGTTCAACGCGGTTTCGAACGGCAGGTTGTGCTGCAGCATGCCAATGATCAGGCCGCCCACCATGTTGATCACCAGGATCATGATGCCGGCGATGGCGTCGCCGCGCACGAACTTGCTGGCGCCGTCCATGGAGCCGTAGAACTCGGCCTCCTGCGTCACCTCGGTGCGGCGCTTGCGGGCTTCCTTCTCGTCGATGCTGCCCGAGGCCATGTCGGCGTCAATGGCCATCTGCTTGCCGGGCATGGCGTCCAGCGCGAAGCGGGCCGACACCTCGGCGATGCGGCCGGCGCCCTTGGTCACGACCACGAAGTTGATGATGGTCAGGATGGCAAACACCACCAGGCCCACGGCCAGGCTGCCGCCGATCAGGAAATGGGCAAACGATTCAATCACCTGGCCGGCCGCGCCGGTGCCGGTGTGGCCGTACAGCAGCACCGCGCGGGTGGACGCCACGTTCAGCGCCAGGCGCAGCAGCGTGGTGACCAGCAGCACGCTGGGAAAGCTTGCAAAGTCCAGCGTGCGCTTGGTGTATGCGGCCACCATCAGCACCACCAGTGACACGGCGATGTTGAAGGTGAACAGCAGGTCCAGCACGATGGCCGGCAGCGGCACCAGCATCATGGCCAGGATCATCACGATGAGCAGCGGCGCGGCCAGCGCGCGCATGTGCGGCAGCGGGCCGACCAGGCGCGTCAGGGCGTTGGACGCGCCCGGCGCATTCAGCGCGGCGGGGGCGGCAGCGGGGCGGCCGGGCACCACGGGATTCATCGCGCGGCCTCCAGCGGGTCCATGCCGGGCGGCAGTTCGATATGCGGCTGCGGCGGCGGCAGCAGCGCGCCGCGCAGGCGGAACACCCAGGCCAGCACCTGCGCCACCGCGGTGTACAGCGCCACGGGCACCTCGGCGTCAATGTCGCCGTGCTTGTACAGCGCGCGCGCCAGCGGCGGCGCCTCCAGCACCGGCACGCGGGCGGCGGCGGCCACTTCGCGGATCTTGAAGGCCAGGTGGTCGGCGCCCATGGCCACGATGCGCGGCGCATTCATGCTGGCCTCGTCATAGTGCAGCGCCACGGCGTAGTGCGTGGGGTTGGTGACGATCACGCTGGCCGTGGGCACGGCCGCCAGCATGCGCCCGCGCGACAGCTCGCGCGCGCGGCGGCGGCGCTCGCCCTTCACATGCGGGTCGCCGTCGGATTCCTTGTTCTCCTTCTTCACCTCTTCCAGCGTCATGCGCAGGTCGGCGCGGTGCTTGAAGATCTGCAGGGGCACGTCAATGCCCGCGGCCACCAGGCACACCAGCGTGAGCAGCGACAGGCCGCCGGCCAGCCAGCCGAAGCCCGTGGCCAGTGCCGCGCCCAGCGGCATGCGCGAAAGCGCGTCGATCTCGCCGGCGTGCTGCACCACATACCAGGCGGCACAGCCCAGCAGCGCGGCGGCCAGCAGCGCCAGGCGCAGCTGGGCCAGCACCGACTGCCAGCCCACCAGGCGGCCCATGCCGGCCAGCGGGTTCACACGGTCGAATTTGGGCTCCAGCGCCTTCAGCGTCAGGTTCCAGCCGCTGACCGCCAGCGTGGTGGAGGCCAGAAAGATGGCCATGGCCGCCAGCAACGGCACGGCCGTGGCCAGGCCGGCCGTGCCCATGCGCGCCAGGTGCGGCACCATGCGCGCGGGCTCAAAGGCGTCGTCCCGGCTGAAATGCAGCCCGGCGCCCACCAGCTCCAGCGATTCACCGCCCACCCAGGGCCCCAGGAATGACAGCAGCGCCAGCAGCGCGCAGATGGCCGCCAGGTGCACCAGGTCGCGCGAACGCGCAATCTGCCCCTCCTCGCGCGCCTGCTTCAGGCGCTGCTCGGTGGCAGGCAGTTGACGGTCTTCGCGGCTGGTTTCAGAAGCGGACATGGAACGGTGTGGTGCTCATTGACCGCTCGATTGTTCGCGCCTGGCGGAAAACTTAAGTGGGGAAGAAGGGGGGAAAAGCCCTGCAAATCGGGATTGGCCAGGCGCCTGCCGTGCCCTGGCGGCTCAACCCGGGTGCCTAAAATGAGCCGGACGACCACCACCGGCTTGACCGGGAGTGCCCCGGCGCTACCCAGGCATACCCCCATGACCGAACCCGACTTCACCCTGCTGGCCGCCGTCCAGGCCTGGGGCCCTGCGATCAAGCCGGTAATGACGGCGTTCAGCAGCGCCGGCTACGGCTCGATCTACATGGCGGTGATCGCCTTTGCGTACTGGTGTGTGTCGCCCTCGCATGCGCTGCGGCTGGCGGCGCTGCTGCTCTTGTCCAGCTGCATCAACACGCTGGTGAAGATCGTGATCCTGCAGCCGCGCCCCTACTGGCTGCGCCCTGAGCTGTACACCGGTTCGATCGACACGGCGGCCGGCATGCCGTCGGGGCATGCGCAGTCCGCGGCGGCGTTCTGGGGGCTGCTGGCGTCGTTCACGCGCCGGCCGTTGGGGTGGGCTGTTTGCGTGCTGATGATCGCGGGCATCTGCGTGTCGCGCATTTACTTTGGCGTTCACTTTCCGTCGCAGATTGTGGCGGGCCTGGCGCTGGGCCTGGCGCTGGTGGTGGTATTCCGTCGGGTGGAGGGGCCGGTGCGCCGTGCATTCCTGGCGCGCAGCCTGACCGATCAGCGCTTGCTGTTGCTGGCCGGCTGGCTCAGCCTGGTGGGGCTGGGGTTTGCGCTGCAGTCGGCGGTGGCCGCGGGCTGGACGATGGCGCCCGAATGGGCTGCGAATGCGGCAGCGCTGCACCCCGGCGTGCAGATCGCGCCCTTGCAGATCAACTCGCTGGTGCGCGATGCATCGCTGCTGCTGGGCTTTGGGCTGGGTGCTCTGGCCCTGCGCGATGTCACGGTGCGCTACGCCGGCCTGCGGGCGGCGCTTGCGCGGTTTGTGCCGGGCTTCGCGGTGTTCGCGGTGTTCTGGCTGGGCACCGGCGCGCTGCTGAAGGGCGCGCCCGAGCCGGTTCAGCTGGCCGCCGATGCGTTGCGCGGCCTGCTGGCGGGGCTCTGGTTCACGTGGGGTTGGCCGCTGGCGTTGCGGCGCTTCTACAAGCCACAGGCCTGACCGCAGAAATCACGCGGCTTTGACTGGCGGCGCAAGCGCCAGTTTGTCAGCCTTGCGCACAAAGGCCTTGTCAAATGTGAGGAGCGCTTGTTCGTTCTGGCTCAGGGCAAGATGCAGCGCATCGGCAAAATCCATCCCGTGCGCATAGCCCCTCAGGGCCTCGCGCACGGCATCTGCCTGCACGGGCTTGAAGTTGGGCAGCCCCAGCAGCAGCGTCAGCCCTTGCGCGATATCGTCGGGCGGACAATCATTCGCCTCCAGCACCCAGACCAGTTCCAGGAACACGGTGGCGGGCGCGGTGAAGGTCTGGTCTGAAGCCAGGAGTTTCCTGACCCGGTCGTGCTGCGCCGCATCGTCCTTCAGCAGCAGACGCGCCAGCAGGTTGGTATCCAGCGCAATCATGGCGCCTTGGCTGGTGCGTTTCTCGCTTTCAGCTTCGCCTGGATGGCCGCGCGGGTTCGCGCCTGGCTCAGCGGCTTGCGGCCCGGGCGCGCCAGGAACCCCGCCACCTCGTCCAGCGTGGTGGGCGGCGCAGGTTCGACGGGTTTGAGATGGATTTCGCCATCGGCGTAGCGCACGGCAAAAACAGAGCCGGACTTGGCCCCAAGTTGCTCGCGGACCGCTTTGGGAATGACCAGCTGCCCTTTGCTGGAGAGTGTGACGGTGTCCATGCTTGTCCTGAAAGTAAGCCTCATGGTAAGACAAGAGGCCATTCGGAGCAAGAGTGGCGGTGCCGTTGTTCGCCTGCGCCCTGCGAAGCCACCGGTGGGCCAGCGCCGACTATGCCGGATGCGAACGATCCGTCACTTTGGGCGCATGCAATCCGGCACCCGCCACCGCCATCCGCGCCCGCAGCACCGTCCCGTGGGTTGAATCCGTGCAGTACAGCGTGCGCCGGTCGGCCCCGCCAAAGGCGATGTTGGTCAATGACGCACCGCGCTCGCCGGTCAGCACTTCCTCGGCCTCGGCAAAACGGTTGAGCACCCACACATAACCCAGCCCCGGGTTGGCGACCAGCAGGCGGCCGTCTTCATCCATGGCCAGGCCGTCCGGGCCGCTGGGTCCGTGCGAGGTGAAGAACAGGTTGGCCTTGGCTACGCTGCCGTCGGGCAGCAGCGGCATGCGCCACACGCAGTTGCCGCGCGTGGCCGCCACGTACAAAAAGCGTTCGTCGTTCGACAGCACGATGCCGTTGGGGCTGGGCACGTTGGAAAGCAGCAGGTCCAGCTGGCCATCGGGCCGCAGGCGGTACACGCGGCCCGTGGGGTCGTGCAGGCCGGTCTGGCCCTGGTCGGTGAAGTACAGGTTGCCTCGCGCGTCAAACACCAGGTCGTTCACGCCCTTGAAGCTTTCGCTGTTGCGCCGCGCCAGGTAGGGGCGCACGGCGCCGCTGCGGACATCCACCGCCATCAGGCCGTTCTTGTAGTCGGTCACCAGCAATTCATGGGCCGACAGGAACTTCAGCCCGTTGGGCTCGCCGTCCCATTGCGCGACCAGGTCCCATTCACCCCGCGCGTCGATGCGAAAGATGCGGCCGAACGGAATGTCGGTGACGTACAGGTTGCCTGCCGCGTCGAACACCGGCCCTTCCAGAAATGAATCCGCCAGCCGGCCGCCCTGGTTCACGTCGGCCCATTCGCTGCGCACGCCGGTCCGCCGGTATTTCGCCGGCATGGACGTGAACACTTCAAACGGGCGGACGGCGGGCGGCGTGGGCTGGTACATGCGGTTACTGGCGTTCGAACGCGGTGTTGGCCGCCACCTTACCCCAGGCCGCGGTGCTGTCGCTCAGAATCTTGCCGAACGCAACGGCGCCCACGGCGCGCGGGTCGGCGCCCATGCCCGTGGCAAAGGACTTCATGTCGTCCGATGCCATGGCCTTGGCCACCTCGGCCTGCAGCCGGTCGATCACGGGCTGCGGCGTGCCCTTGGGCGCCCACAGGCCGGTCCAGTTCACCACGCCCGGCCATTTGACGCCGGCTTCGCTGAAGGTGGGCACGTCGGGCAGCGCGGCCAGGCGCTTGTCGCCGCTCACGGCCAGCATGGTCAGCTTGCCGCCTTTCACATTGCCCATCAGGCCGGTGGTGGACGCAATCTGTGTGTCGATCGTGCCGGACAGGATGGCCTGCGTCGCCTCGGCCGCGCCCTTGAACGGCACGTGCATGAATTTCACGCCCGCCGCCATGCCCAGTGCTTCGGTCGCGAAGTGGGGCGTGGTGCCGGGGCCGCCCGTGCCGTAGGTGATCTTGGACGGGTTCGCTTTGGCATCGGCCACCATGTCGGCCAGCGTCTTGTAGCGCGACGTGCTGGACACCGCCAGGCCCATGGGCGCGAACACATAGGCCGACACGGGCACCAGGTCGCCGGCGTGGTCGAACGGCAGCTTCTTGAAGATGTGCGGGATCAACGAGAACGTCGTGTCGTTGGCCATCAGCGTGTAGCCATCAGCGTCCGAGCGCGCGACCTGTGTGGCGCCGATGGTGCCGGTGCCGCCGGGGCGGTTCTCGATGAAGAAGCTCTGGCCGGTCTGCTCGGTGAGCTTTTGCGCCATCTTGCGCGTGACCACGTCCACGGCGCCGCCGGGCGCGTAAGGCACGACGATCTTCACGGGTTTGGTGGGCCAGGCCTGGGCGTGGGCGCCGGTGGCCAGCAGGGCAGCGGCTGCGACGCCAGCCAGGGTGAGGGTGCGGCGGTTGGTTTTCATGAGGGTCTCCTTGGGTTGTTGTATCAGGCCTGCAGCTGCAGCCCGGCTTCCAGCACGGCCAGCACATTGCGGGCGGCGGCCGTGCCCATGTTCACGTAGGCGTCGCGCGTGACGCCGCCGATGTGGGGGCTCAGAATGAAACCCGGCTGGTTCTGGAACGGGTGGGGCACCGTCATGGGCTCCACCGCAAAGCTGTCCAGCCCCGCCGCGCCCACCTGGCCCGACTGCACGGCGGCCAGCAGCGCTGCCTCGTCAATCAGGCCGCCGCGCGCGGTGTTCACCACCATCACGCCGGGCTTGCACTTTGCCAGCGTGCCGGCATCCAGCAGGTTGCGGTTGTCCGCGGTCAGCGGGCAGTGCAGCGAAATCGCATCGGCCTCGCGCCAGACCGTGTCCAGGTCGACGGCCTGCACGTAGCCCGGCAGCTCCTTCGCATACGGGTCATGGCCGATCACGCGCATGTCCATGGCGTGCGCCATGCGCGCAAAGCGCAGGCCGATGGCACCC
This sequence comes from Ramlibacter sp., assembly GCA_050247515.1. GTDB lineage: Bacteria > Pseudomonadota > Gammaproteobacteria > Burkholderiales > Burkholderiaceae_C > RAM1. The sequence continues at coordinate 139,082 of JBFWUB010000007.1, forward strand.
AGGCCCACCAGGGCGATCGTGCGGCCGGAAAGCTCCACGCTCTTGTGCGTGGCCTTGTCCCAGTGGCCGGCGTGCATGCGCGCGTCCATGGCCGGGATGGACTTCGCGCAGGCCAGCAGCAGCGCCAGCGCATGCTCGGCCACGGCTGCCGCGTTGGCGCCCACGGCGGCGCGCACCTCGATGTGGCGCTGCGCGGCTGCCACCTTGTCGATGGTGTCGGTGCCGCTGCCGTGCTTGGAGATCACGCGCAGCGACGGTGCGGCGTCCATGGCCGCGGCGCCCACCTTGCTGTAGCGCACGATGATGGCCACGGGGTCGTGCTGTTTGCACAGGGCGACGATGTCGTCTTCGGTCGGCGTCTTGCCGGCATAGATGACGTCAAAGTCCGTGAGCAGCGCCAGCGCCTGGGGCGCCAGGTCGGCGGCCGTGACCAGCAGTTTCGGCTTGTTCACAGCGTTTCCCCCGGTTTGAGCACGCCGGCCGTACGCAGCGCGGCGTCCAGCCACCTGGCCGCTGTGTCGCCGGCCTGGATGGCGGCGATGCGCGCCGACTCGTCGGCCACTTTCTTTTCGGCCAGCGGGATCAGCGACGCGATCTTGCCGCGCTCCACCACCACCACGCCGTCGGCGTCGCCGATCACGAAGTCCCCGGGGTGCACCGTCACGCCGCCCACGGACACCGGGTGGCCGATGCGCCCGCCCACGTTCTTGGTCGGGCCGTTGGGGTTGGTGCCCACGCTGAAGACGGGAAAGCCGATTTCCTCGATCTCCAGCGAGTCGCGCACGGCGCCGTCTACCACCACGCCGGCAATGCCCAGCTTGCGGCAGGCCGTGATCATGATGGTGCCCATGAGGGCCGAGGTCTGGTCGCCCTTGCCGTCGATCACCAGCACGTCGCCGGGTTGGGCCAGCGACATGGCGGCGTGGATCATGAGGTTGTCGCCGGGGCGCACCTCCACGGTCAGGGCGGTGCCGGCCAGTTTCATGGACGGGCGCAGCGCGCTGATGCGGCCGTGCAGCGCGCCGCGGCGGCCGGCCACGTCGGCCAGGATCGCGGCCTGGAACTGCGCGGCCTGCTGGACCACATCAGCGCTCACGCGGTCGAAGTGGCGGTTGATGTCGGGAATGCTCATGGTGTATCTGCCTTGTCTGTTGGATGTGCGGCGGCGTTCATTCGGCCTTGATGTTTCCCTGCTGGATGACCTTGGCCCAGCGCGCGGAATCAGCCTGCTGCGTTTTGGCCAGGTGCTGCGGCGTGCCGCCCACCAGCGTGACGCCCAGCTTGTCGGCCAGCTCGGTCATGGCGGGGTCTTTCAGCGCCTTGCCGATTTCCTGGTTGAGCCGCTGCACGATGGCCGCAGGCGTGCGGGCCGGCAGGTACACGGCCTGCCACTGCTCCACGACGAAGCCGTCCTGGCCCGCTTCTGCCATGGTGGGCACCTGGGGCAGCGCCTTCAGCCGCGCGGCCGAGGTCACCGCCAGCGCGCGCAGACGGCCGCTTTGCACATGGGGCAGCGCGGCGGCGGCGGGGGCGAACATGAATTGCGTCATGCCGCCCAGCGTGTCCTGCAGCGCGGGCGTGTCGCCCTTGTACGGCACGTGGATGAATTCCACGCCGTTGCGCTGCTTGAGCAGCTCGCCCTGCATGTGCAGGATGGTGCCGTTGCCGCCCGACGCATAGGCCAGCTTGCCGGGCTGCGCCCTGGCCGCCTGCAGCAGATCGGCCACCGTCTTGTAGGGCTGGCTGGCCGCCACCACGAGGATGTGCGGGATGGTGCCCACCTGGATCACAGGCTCCAGGTCGCGCAGCGGCTCGTAGGGCAGTTTGCCCATCAGGTGCGGCGCAATGGCCTGCGGGCCGATGGACGTGCCCAGCAGCGTGTAGCCGTCCGGCGCGGCCTTGGCGACGAAGGCCGAGCCGATGGTGCCGGTCGCGCCGGCCTTGTTGTCCACCACGATGGTGGCGCCCAGCGACGTGGCCACGCGCTGCGCGATGTTGCGACCCAGCACGTCGGTGCTGCCGCCGGCCGGATAGGGCACGACCCAGGTCAGCGCGCGGCCGGCAGGCCATTCGGCCTGCGCGAACGCAGCAGGGGCCAGCAGCAGGCCGGCGCCCGCCGCGACAAGGGTGCGGCGCGTCAGCGGGACGCGCAAGGCGGGGTGAAGCGGAAGGTTCATGGCAGGTACCTCGAATCAGTTTCAGGAAAGGGCGGAAGAAAGGGGGGCGAAGCCGTAGAGCGCGCCCGGGTTGTCGGTGAGCACGGCCTTCAGTTGCGCTGCCGTGCCGGTCCAGGCGGCCAGGCAGTCGATCTGGTGCGCGTCGTCGGGCAGGGCATGGCGGCCAGCGGAGGCGGTGGCATGCGGCCAGTCGCTGCCCCACAGCACGCGATGCGGCGCGGCGTCCAGGTAGCTGCGCGCCAGCGCGTGCAGCGCCGGGTCCTCCGCCGTGCCCAGCGGGCTCACGATGTAACCGCCCGACAGCTTGACCCAGGCGCGGCCGCAGGCCAGCAGGTCCAGCACCAGGCGGTGCGCGGCCTGCGACGCATCGGCCGGCGCAATGCGGCCAAAGTGGTCGAACACCAGGTCCACCGGCAGGCTGCGCAGCAGGCCCGCATGCTCCGCCAGCATCGCTGGCGGCATCAGCAGCTGCAGGTGCCACCCCAGCGGCGCAATGCGCTGCGCGATGCGCGACAGGTCGGCCACCGTGTGCGTCACGCCCATGGACAGGTTCACGCGCACGCCGCGCACGCCGGCGTCGGCCAGCCGTTGCAGTTCTTCGCCGGCTTCATCGCCCGTGATGACCGCGACACCGCGGGCGTTGTCGCCGGCGCCTTTCAGCGCGGCCAGCCCCGCCAGCATGCAGCGGTTGTCGGCGCCGTAGGTGGACGGCGTCACGAGCACCACGCGGTCCGTGCCCAGGCGTTGCTGCAGCAGGCGGTAGTCAGCGGCACCGGCGTCCGGCGGCGTGAGCCGGGCGTCGGGCAGCGCCGGGAAGGTGCTGTCGTACACATGCACATGGCAGTCACAGGCGCCGGGCGGCACCGCGGCGGCGGGGCGGCCGGATCCCGCGGAAAAAGGCGTCCCCGCCCTGCCCGTTGCAAGGGTGTCCATGATGGTGGTGGCTTGCGTGCGGCGGCAGCGCTGGCCGGGTCAGTCGATCTTGGCGCCCGAGTCCTTCACGACCTTGCCCCATTTGGCGATGTCGTTCTGGATCAGCGTGGCGAACTGCGCGGGCGAGCTGGGCGTGACGTCCACGCCCTGGTCGTCCATCTTCTTGCGCAGCTCGGGCGAGTCCAGGGCCCTGGTGATCTCGGCGGCGAGCTGGTTGACGATCTCGGGCGGCAGCTTGGCCGGGCCCAGCAGGCCAAACCAGGTGGCGGCCTCGAAGTTCTTCAGGCCGGTTTCGGCCACGGTGGGTGTCTGCGGCAGTTCGTCCGCGCGCTTGAGCGAGGTAACGGCCAGCGGGCGCAGCTTGCCGCTCTTGATGTGGCCAAGCAGCGTGGGCACGGACGAGACATACAGCTGCACCGCGCCGCCAATCACGTCGTTGATGCCCTGGGCGGCGCCCTTGTACGGAATGTGCGTGAGCTTGGTGCCCGATTCGCGCTGCAGCAGCTCGGTGGTCAGGTGGGCCACGGTGCCGTTGCCCGACGTGGCGTAGTTGATCGCGCCGGGCTTGGCCTTGGCCGCATTGATCACGTCGGTCAGCGTCTTGTAGGGCGAATCGGCCGACACCACGATCAGCATGGGCGACGCGCCCACCAGCGAAATGGGCGTGAGGTCCTTGACCGGGTCATAGGGCAGCTTGCTGTACAACGACGGGTTGATCGCCAGGTTGCTGGTCTGGCCCAGCACCAGCGTGTAGCCGTCGGCGGGTGACTTCGCGGCGGCATCCACGCCCAGGTTGCCGCCGGAGCCAGGGCGATTGTCCACCACGAAAGCCCAGCGCGTGTTCTGCGTGATGCGCCCGGACACTTCGCGCGCAATGATGTCGGTGCCGCCGCCCGCCGGGAAGGGCACGACCAGGCGGATCGGCTTGGCGGGCCAGGCCTGCGCCAGGGCGGTGCCCGTGCACAGCACGGCGGTGGCGGATGCGAGCGCGGCCAGGGCGGCCCGGCGTGTGGCGTGAGCGGGGTTCATGCTTGTCTCCTTGGTTTGATGGACGGAGTATGGGTTGCCCATCACCCCCGGTCCAATCGATAATTTCTTCTCATTCATCAATTCTGCTTTTGCAATGGACCTGCGAGACCTGCGTTACTTCGAGACCATTGCCGAGCTGCAGCACGTGGGCCGCGCGGCGGCCCGGCTGCACCGCACCCAGCCGGCCCTGACCAGCAGCGTGCGCCGGCTGGAAGAAGCCTGCGGCGCGCCTCTGTTCGAGCGTGCGGGCCGCGGCATCCGGCTCACGCCGGCCGGCCATGTGCTGCTCAAGTGGGCGCAGCGCATGCGCTTTGACGTGGAGGACGCGCGCCGTGAGATTGCCGCCATCGGCCGGGGGCTGGCGGGCCACGTGCGCATCGGCATCGTGCCCACGGCGGCGCAGTTCCTGCTGCCCGCCGCCGCGCGCCAGCTGCTGCAGGAAGGCCCCGACGTCACGTTGCGCACCGTGGTGGGCCTTGTGGAAACACTCAAGCCGCTGCTGCGCCAGGGCGAGATTGACCTGATGGTCGGCAGCGAGACGGTGGCCGCCGCGCCGGGGTTTGTGTCGCGGGTACTGTCGGAAGATGCGATCGTGGTGGCCGCCGCAGCCAACCATGCGCTGTTTCGCGGCCAGGGCGTCAAGCCCACGCTGAAAGACCTCACGCAGTACCGCTGGGTGCTGCAGCCGCCCGGCGCACCCACGCGCGACTGGCTGGACCATGTGTTTGACCGCCGCCGCCTGCCGCGCCCGCAGGTGCAGGTGGAAAGCACCATGCTGCTGATGCTGCCCACCCTGATCGAACAGACGGGGCTTTTGAGCTTCATCTCGCGCCACCACCTGAGCGCGCGGCCGGGCCGCACAGGCTTGAAGGAAATTCCGCTGCGCGAGGCGACCATGCGGCGGCGGCTGGTGGTGACTTACCGTGAAGGCGCCTATCTGCCGCCGGCGGCGGTGCGGCTGACGCAGATTCTTTCGCAGGTGGACCCCGGATCAGGTCCGGGGTGACAACCTTTTGCGTCATCCCGGACCTGATCCGGGATCCATCGCGCCCTGTCCCGGCTCAGAACCCCAGGCTCTCCAGCAGATCATCCACCTGCGCCTGATTCGACACCACGTCGGTGCGGGCTGTCGGGTCGGCCACCGGGCCATTCAGAAAGCCTTCATGCATGCGCTGGCGCTGGTCGGCGGGCGTGGTTTCCAGCAGCAGCTTGACCAGCGAATCTTCCAGCGTGCCGGCCACCTCCACCACCTTGCGCACGGTCTGGCCGGTCAGGTCGTGAAAGTCCTGCGCCAGCATGATGGTGCTGAGCTGGCCGGTGGTGACCTGGGCGTTGGTCTTGACCTGGGCAATGAAGTTCAGCACCTCGCCGCGCGCCACCGCGCCCACCGGGTCGTTCTTCAGGGCGGCCTCGATCTTCCCGGCCTGGGCCACCAGCGCGTCCTGCTGCGCCTGGGCGGCGTCCACGGTGTTCAGCACTTTTTCGGCGGCGTCGCCGGTCAGTTTGGCGATGAAGTTCAGGCGCGACTTCGCGTCGGGCAGCGCGCCCAGTGAACTTTCAATCTGCTTGTCGTAGCCCAGCTGCTGCAATGCGTTGTGCAGTGTGCGGGTCAGCTCGCCAATGCGCTTGTATACGTCGGTTGTTTCCATGACTCACCTCACGCGGCCACGGCCATTTTCTGCAGGATCTTGGTGACTTTCTCTTCCAGCGTGGCCTTGGTGAAAGGCTTGACGATGTAGCCCGACGCGCCGGCCTGCGCCGCCATCACGATGTCTTCCTTGCGTGCCTCGGCGGTGATCATCAGCACCGGCAGGTGCTTGAGCGTCGCGTCCTGGCGGACTTGCGTGAGCAGCTCGAAGCCGTTCATGTTGGGCATGTTGATGTCGGTCACGACGAAATCAAACGATGCGTTGCGCAGCTTTTGCAGCGCCACGACGCCGTCCTCGGCCTCGTCGGCGTTGGCATAGCCCGCTTCCTTGAGCAGGTTGCGCACGATGCGCCGCATGGTCGAGAAATCGTCCACGATCAGGAACTTGAGGTCAGGGTTGGCGGACATGGGTGGGCTCCGGTGAGGTTGGGGGTGAAACGGTTGGTTTGGCGGGTGCGGCGGGCACGGCGGCCGTGGTCTGGGCCGGCGCGTGCCTGTCCAGCAGTTGCTCCAGCGCCTGGGCTTCGGTCACGGGCACCTCGGTGCCACGGGCCCAGCGCTCGTGGCCGACGCGGCCCAGCACCAGGATGGAAATGCGGCGGTTCATGGGGTTCAGGGGGTCGTTGTCGGCAAACGGCACGGACGAGCCCATGCCCAGCACGCGCACCACGCGGTCCTCGCGCAGGCCGCCGGCCAGCAGCTCGCGGCGCGACGCATTGGCGCGGTCGGCCGACAGTTCCCAGTTGGAGTAGCCGCGCTCGCCGCCGCTGTAGGGGGATGCGTCGGTGTGGCCCGACAGCACCACGCGGGCGTCGTCCTTGTCCAGCAGCAGGCCGATGCTGCGCAGCAGCTCGCGCATGTAGTCCTTCACGCGGGCGCTGCCGGCGTCAAACATCGGGCGGCCCTGGTCGTCCACGATCTGGATGCGCAGGCCGTCGGCCGTCACATCCATGCGCAGCTGGTGGCGCAGCCCGGCCAGCGCGGGGCTGGCCTGCACGGCCTGCTCGATGCGGGCCTGCACGGCGCGCATGCGTTCCTCGTCGCGCGCCTGGATCTCGGCGCGCAGCGCCTGCAGGTTGATGTTGCGCGCGGGCGCCTGGACTTCGCCGTTCCTGACGTTGCCGGCGCTGCGCGTGAGCGAGCCGCCGCCGCCCTTGATGATGCTGGAGCTGTCGCCCGAACCCGAGCCGCCGGCCATGGCGATCTTCAGCGGGCTCTGGAAGAAGGAGGCAATCCCCTGCAGGTCCCCCTGGGAGGTGGAACCCAGCAGCCACATGAGCAGGAAGAAAGCCATCATGGCCGTCACGAAGTCGGCGTAGGCGATCTTCCACGCACCGCCGTGGTGGCCGCCATGGCCGCCTTTCTTGACGCGCTTGACGATGATGGGCTGGAGTTTTCCGCTGGCGGTTGCCATGTTGCAAGTTCCTGTTTTTGACTCCGGGTGTTTCGGCAGGCGGGGGCCGGACTTGAGTGGGGGGTGGCCGTTCGCATGGTGCGCGTCCCGCGCGTTGCGAATAGCGTGGCGGTCACAACAACTCTTTTGCGAAGATCGTGACTGTTTCTTCCTCCATGACCCGGCCCCGCAGCCTCAGTGATCCTGGTGTCCGCTCGCGGCCCTCGGGCCCCCCGACCCGGAAAATGGGGGGCAACCGGTTGCCGGCCACCCGGCCCGTGACGCCTGATCCCCGCCGCCCGGTGAGGGCCGGGTCGGCGCCGCCGCCGCGGTTGGTTTGCGGGCTGGTGGAGGGCAAGGCATCCGCCCCTGTTCTGCGCGACCCCTACAACGAGGTCTGGATCGAGACCTTCCCGAGCCTGGAGCACAGCCCCGAGTTGATCGACCCGGACTGCCACGACTGCAAGGGCATCGTGATGGTGGAGCAGAGCACGGGCGCGGCGTCCGCCGCCTCCACCCTGGTGACGCGGAACCTGACCCTGTGCTCGGTGGCGCTGGTGGTCAACACGGGGACCGGCAAGGCATACATGGCCCACCTGGATTCCGGCAGCCGGGCGCGATGGCCGTCAGGCGACGACGAAAAGCGCCCGGTGTCCCCAGCCACGCCACGCGGCGGGCTTCTGGGCCGCGCCCGGTTCCAATACGATGAATTCATGAAGGAGCCGGGCGACAAGTTCGTGCTGCTGATGGCTGCGCGCTCCTGCCGGACAGCATGGAAATCCACCTGCTCGAAAAAGGCAGCGAGATCGTGCCGGCGCTGACGAACCTGGTGGACTGCTTTCTGTTCGAGGCCGAGGATTGAGCGTGGCCTGTCAGGCCGCCTTTTTGCCCTTGACGTGGCCCTCAAGCTCGCTGAAGGTGGGCCGCTCGGCGGAATACAGCACCTTGCGGCCGAATTCCAGCGCGATGGCGGGGGCGTAGCCCTGCACGCTGGCCAGCAGCGTGACCTTCACGCACTGCAGCTCCTTGGTGGATTCGTCCACCTTCTGGTTGGCCAGCTGGGCCAGCGGGCTCACAAAGCCGTAGGCCATCAGGATGCCCAGGAAGGTGCCCACCAGCGCGCCGGCGATCATGCCGCCCAGCACCGAAGGGGCGGCGCCCACCGAGGCCATGGTCTTGACCACGCCCAGCACGGCGGCCACGATGCCGAAGGCCGGCAGGCCGTCACCCACGGTCTGGATGGCGCCCGCGGGCACCAGGGCCTCATGGTGGTGGGTGTCGATTTCGTTGTCCATGAGGTTTTCGATCTCATGGGCGTTCAGGTTGCCCGACACCATCATGCGCAGGTAGTCGGTGATGAATTCCATCAGGTGATGGTCGGCGCTGATGATCTTGTACTTCTTGAACAGCGCGCTGTCCGAGGGTTTTTCAATGTCTGCCTCGATGGCCATCATGCCTTCCTTGCGCGCCTTGGTCAGCACGTCGTACAGCAGCGCCATCAGCTCCATGTAGCGGGCCTTGGTGTATTTGGAGCCCTTGAGCAGCTGGGGGATGAACTTGAACGTGGCCTTGATGGTCTTGGCGCTGTTGCCCACCAGGAAGGCACCCAGGGCCGCGCCGCAGATGGTGAACAGCTCGTGCGGCGCCGCATGGATGATCACGCCGAAGCTGCCGCCGGCCATTGCATAGCCGCCCAGCACACAGCCTATGACGACAAGGTATCCGGCGATGACAAACATGGGTTCTTCTTCCTGCTGGTGCGGTCCGGCGGGCTTGCCGGCTTCCACACACGAGGTTTCGGCAGCACGGGGGCGGACTTGAGGTGACGGGGATCACGGCGCGTGCTGTCAGGTTTGGCGCGATCGGTCCGATAACAGGGGCATGATGAGTCCCTTGTCTGTACAGCTTGATACCCGCGCCCGGCATCTGACGTGCAGGGGTGACTTCGCCGCGCTGGAACGCGGCAGCCCGGTGCGGGTGAATGGTCAGGACGCCTGGTATGACGGCTTCACCCACTTCCCGGGCGCCCATGGCGCGATCTGGGTTTATGCACAGCGGCCGCTGCGTGACGGCTCACCTGGCGTGCTGGACGGCTGCGAGGCCAGCCCGGCCTGGCACCAGGTGGATTTCACCCGCGCCAGCGTGGAGCTGCCGCTGTAGCGTTGGCGCCACCCTATCAGTGGATCGCCCCCTCGCGCTGGCTCTTGCCCGCGCGCGCCGGCGGCGCGCACAGGCCGCAGACGAAGGGCTTGAAACCCTTGCCGTATTCATGGGTGCGCGTGACGAAGTGGCCGCTGCAGTGGGTGCATTCGGTCAGGCACAGCATGTTGCTGTCCACGAACTTCACCAGGCGCCAGGCGCGCGTGATGGACAGCATGGGCTCCACGCCCATGGCGTGCACGTCGGCGTTGTACAGGCGCCAGGCCGTGGTGATCAGGTCGATCTGGTCGATCTCGCAGGCCTTGTCCAGGTTGTTGTAGATGTTGAGGAACAGCGACGCATGGATATTGGGCTGCCAGGACACGAACCAGTCGGTCGAATAGGGCAGCTGGCCCTTGGACGGCGACTGGCCGGTGACTTCACGGTACAGGCGCAGCAGCCGTTCATGCGACAGGCTGGTCTCTGATTCCAGCACCGCCATGCGCGCGCCCAGGCCAATCAGCCTGACGGCGCGTTCAACGTCCTGGCTCTCGTTCAGAAGGCTCTTGCTTGCCATGTCGTGGTCTCCGGTGGGCTTTGTTCGTGGTGTGCGCGTGGGGTTCAGTTGGCCAGGGCGTGGCGGCCAGCCATCAGCACGCTGGCGTGCAGGCGGCCCGCGGTGTGCGCGGCGCCCTGGCCGGGTTCGTGGCTGTCGGTCAGCAGGCCCCAGATCAGTTCGTCGTCAAAGCGCATGGCGCACATCAGCTGGTTGCGCGAGGCCACGCGCACCAGCTGCTGGGGCGACAGCTGGGCCACCATGTCGGCCACCGGCTCGGTCATGCCCAGGCGGAACAGGGCCTGCGGCTTGTCGCCGCGGATCATGGCCTGGGCCAGGATCAGGTAGGACAGGTTGATGTCGCGGATTTCATTGAGGAGGGTGGCGTTGTCCATTTGCGTGCTTTCCGTGGGGTGGTGGATCGGGGGTCTGTTTGTTTCTCGATGTGACAGATTGTGTGAAGGGAAACAAAAAACTGAATCAGCCGATTCCTCAAGCCCAACGGCTTGAATGCCTAGCGTGCCTTAGGGCAAATGCCTAAGGGCATCTATTGACACGAAAAACGGCGCTAAAGCCCCAGCGGGCAGCGCCGATAACTGGTTCACGGGGCACGCCCCGAGGGCCGCGAAAGATTCGCGGTGTTCAAACCGAAGGGTTCCAGATGGGGGCCCACTCTTAAAGGAATCCGCAAATGCCTTCCGTCATCAACACCAACGTTGCCTCGCTCAACACGCAACGCAACCTCACGGCCTCTCAGTCTTCCCTGGCCACGTCCATCCAGCGCCTGTCCACCGGCCTGCGCGTCAACAGCGCCCGCGACGATGCCGCCGGCCTGGCCATTGCCGAGCGCATGAGCTCGCAGATCCGCGGCCTGAACGTGGCCGCGCGCAACGCCAACGACGGCGTGTCCCTGGCGCAGACCGCTGAAGGTTCGCTGGGCAAGATCGGCGACATGGTCCAGCGCATGCGTGAGCTGGCCGTGCAGTCGTCCAACGCCACCAACAACGCCACCGACCGCGCCTCGCTGCAGTCCGAGGTGGCCCAGCTCAAGCAGGAAATCGACCGCGTGGCCACCAGCACGACGTTCAACGGCACCAAGCTGCTGGACGGCAGCTTCACCGCCGCCAAGTTCCAGGTCGGCGCCGACGCCGGTGAAGACATCACCGTGTCCAGCATCACCAATGCGCAGCTGGCAGGCATGGGCGTGGTCAACCGCGCCGCCACGCAAAGCTCCACCGCGATCACCGACCTGACGGCCACCGCCCTGGGCGACCTGACCATCAACGGCACCGACATCGGCGTGCTGGCCGCCGCCGGCACCACGCAGGAGCGCCAGGCCCAGGTGGTGGACGCGATCAACCGCATCAGCACCACCACGGGCGTGGGCGCGTTCTTTGACACGGCCAACAACGTGATCGCGCTGACCTCGTCGGCCACCATCACGCTGACCGGCGCGGCCGGCGCCAAGGTGGGCTTCGTGGCCGCTGACTCGGCTGCCGCCGCGGCCAGCGCCAACATGGCCTCGCTGGACATCAGCTCCTACGGCGGCGCGCAGCTGGCCATCCAGCAGACCGACGCGGCCCTGAGCCAGATCAACACCGCCCGCGCCAACCTGGGCGCCGTGCAAAGCCGCTTCGAGAACGCGATCGCCAACATCCAGATCAAGTCCGAGTCCACGTCGGCCGCCCGCTCGCGCATCATGGACACCGACTTCGCGTCCGAGACGGCCAACCTCACGCGCTCGCAGATCCTGCAGCAGGCCGGCAACGCCATGCTGTCGCAGGCCAACCAGCTGCCCCAGCAAGTGCTGTCGCTGCTGCGCTGATCACCGCGCCGCGGGAAAAAGAGGAAAAGGCCGGTAACCCGGCCTCTTCTCCATGCATCGCCATCGCCGCCGCAAGGGCACATTCGGAGTAACCGGCACCGCCTTCCAGCGGTCCGGGGAGCCCCGGGTGCCTGCGGTGGCTGCGTGCGCATGGCGCGCGCCAGCGATGCGAGGCAATCCGGTTGAAAAGCCCTTTTCGATTGGACTACCCATGCCTTCCATCATCAATACCAACATCGCTTCGCTGAACACGCAGCGCAACCTGTCGGCATCCCAGATGTCGCTCAACACCTCCATCCAGCGCCTGTCCACCGGCCTGCGCGTCAACAGCGCCCGCGACGATGCCGCCGGCCTGGCGATCGCCGAGCGCATGAGCGCGCAGGTTCGCGGCCTGAACGTGGCCGCCCGCAACGCCAACGACGGCGTGTCCCTGGCGCAGACCGCTGAAGGTTCGCTGGGCAAGATCGGCGACATGGTCCAGCGCATGCGTGAGCTGGCCGTGCAGTCGTCCAACGCCACCAACAGCACCACCGACCGCAACGCGCTGCAGGCCGAAGTGGCCCAGCTCAAGCAGGAAATCGACCGCGTGGCGATGTCCTCCAATTTCAACGGCACCAAGCTGCTGGACGGCAGCTTCACCGCCGCCAAGTTCCAGGTCGGTGCCAATGCCGGCGAGGACATCACCGTGCCCAGCATCACCAACGCGCAGCTGTCGGGCATGGGCGTGGTCAACCGCGCCGCCACGCAAAGCTCCACCGCGATCACCGACCTGACGGCCACCGCCCTGGGCGACCTGACCATCAACGGCACCGACATCGGCGTGCTGGCCGCCGCCGGCACCACGCAGGAGCGCCAGGCCCAGGTGGTGGACGCGATCAACCGCATCAGCACCACCACGGGCGTGGGCGCGTTCTTTGACACGGCCAACAACGTGATCGCGCTGACCTCGTCGGCCACCATCACGCTGACCGGCGCGGCCGGCGCCAAGGTGGGCTTCGTGGCCGCTGACTCGGCTGCCGCCGCGGCCAGCGCCAACATGGCATCGCTGGACATCAGCTCCTACGGCGGCGCGCAGCTGGCCATCCAGCAGGCCGACGCGGCCCTGAGCCAGATCAACACCGCCCGCGCCAACCTGGGCGCCGTGCAAAGCCGCTTCGAGACGGCCATTGCCAACATCCAGATCGCCTCCGAGAACTCCACGGCCGCGCGCTCGCGCATCATGGACACGGACTTCGCCGCCGAAACCGCCGCGCTCACGCGCGCCCAGATCCTGCAGCAGGCCGGCAACGCCATGCTGTCGCAGGCCAACCAGCTGCCCCAGCAGGTGCTCTCGCTGCTCAAGGGCTGAAGACATGAAGGGGTAATCCAGCGTGCCCAGCATCACCAGCACCGGCGTCGGCAGCGGCCTGGACGTCAACAGCATCGTCACCTCATTGATGGTGCTGGAAAAGCGGCCGCTGACCCTGCTGCAGGGAACCGCCAGCACACTGCAGACCAAGCTGTCCGCGTTCGGCAGTCTCAAAAGCCAGATTGCGAGCCTGGGCGACATTGCCACCAAGCTGGCCGACAGCACCCACTGGAACCCGCTGACGGCCGACAGCACCGACGCGGCCACCGTCAGCGCCAGTGCCGCCAGTGGCGCCGCGCCGGGCAAGTACCGGCTGGAGGTCCAGCAACTGGCCCAATCGCAGGCCCTGGCCAGCGGTTACTACGCGGCGTCCACCACCACCGTGGGCACCGGCACCATCACCATTGAACTGGGTACCACCAGTGGCGGGGTGTTCACGCCCACGCCCGGCGGCACGCCCAAGAACATCACCATCGGCGCGGCCAGCCAGAGCCTGGCCGGCGTGCGCGACGCGATCAACGCCGCGGGCGCGGGCGTGACCGCCAGCATCGTCAACGGCGCCGGCGGCGCCCGCCTGGTGCTCAACGGCGGCGACGGCGCGGCCGGCTCCATGCGCGTGACCGTGGCTGACGACGACGCCAACGCCACCGACACCGCGGGCCTGTCGGCCCTGGCCTGGGACCCGGCTGCGGCCGTGGGCGCGGGGCGCAACCTCACGCAGTCACAGGTGGCGCAGGACGCCCAGTTCACCGTCAACGGCCTGGCGCTGACCAGCGCCACCAACACCGCCAGGGATGCCGTGCAGGGCCTGACCCTCACGCTGTCGCGCCAGACCACCGTGCCGGTGGATGTGACGGTGGCGGTGCAGACCGTGGCCGTGCGCAAGAACGTCAACGATTTCGTCAACGCCTACAACAGCCTGAACAAGCTGCTGCAACAGCAGACCCAGGCCGACCCCGGCGGCACCGCGCGCGGGCCGCTGCAGGCCGACTCCACCGCCACGCAGCTGCTGTCGTCGCTGCGCGGCATGCTGCAGGGCAGCGTCACCGGCCTGAGCGGCGCCAACAGCCTGAGCACCGCCGGGCTGGAGCTGCAGCGCGACGGCTCGCTGAAGGTCAACGACACGCGCCTGGCGCCGCTGCTGGCCGAGCCCGCGAAGCTGGCGCAGCTGTTTGGCCAGGCCCAGGCGGGCGCGGACACGGCCTCGCGCGGCTTTGGCGTGCGCTTCAAGGAATGGGCCGGCGCGCTGACCAGCGACGCCGGCACGCTGGCCAGCCGCACCAAGGGCATCAATGAAAGCCTCACGCGCAACCGAAAGGCCCAGGACGCGCAGGAAGACAGGCTCACCCGCACCGAGGCGCGGCTGCGCGCGCAGTACCAGAAGCTGGACACGAACATGACGTCACTGAACGCCCAGATGGCGCAGCTCAAATCGGCGCTGGGCCTGGTGTAACCGCGCTCAAGGCGCGGCGCGGCGGGCCGATAACTGGAATAAGGACTTTCCAGATGTTTGCCACACCGCTCCAACCCATTGACCATTACCGCAACATCGGCACAGCCACGGCCGTGTCGCAGGCAAGCCCCCACCAGCTGGTGATGCTGCTGTTTGACGGCGCGATCGCTGCCATCCTGCAGGCGCGTCATGCGCTCGCCACCGGCGATGTGCCGACCAAGGTGAGCACGCTGTCCAAGGCGATGCGGATCATCGATGAGGGCCTGAAAGCATCCCTGGAAAGCAACGGCGCCCCGGCGCTGACCGACAACCTGCGCGCGCTGTACGACCACATGGTTTCGCGCCTGTTCATCGCCAACCTGCACAACAGCGACGTGCCGCTGGCCGAAGTGGCCCGGCTGCTGGGTGACCTGCGCTCGACCTGGGCCGAGATCGATCCCGCGCCCACCGCCCACGCCGACCTGCAGGCCTGACACGGAGCCACCGCCATGACGACCGATATCTCATCCAACCACGCCGCCGAACGGGCCGGTGACGACAGCGACAACCTGCTGAGCTACTACGCCGCGCTGGAATGCGCGAGCGCCGAAATGCTGGAGGCCGCCCGCAACGGCGATTGGGACAGCGTGTGCCGCCTGGAGGGCGCCTGCGCCGTGGTGGTGGCCCGGCTGCGCCAGATCGCGCAGCAAAGGCCGCTGCGCGAGCGCGACCAGGGCGCGCGCCTGCGCATCCTGCGCGCCATCCTGGCCAACGACGCCGAAATCAGGCGCATCTGCGAGCCGCTGCCGGCCCTGCTGGACCCGCGGTCGTTTGTGGTGGGTGAGGTGAGCACGACGGTGCATTGACGGCGACCCTGGCTTCAGCCGGTCCGGCAAGCCATACGGACGGCTGGCCCCGGGAACGCGCCAGACGAAAGCAGGTTGTGGTGGTCAGGTACGCGCCATAGCATGTGTCGAAAGCGCATGGGGCGAAGTGTGACGACAGCCGTTGCAACACCATGGGCGGAAAAGGCAAGGCTGCCACATGGAAACATATTTATTTCGCGGGCCCGCGCACAAGGCGGTTGGCGTACCGTCGGGCCAAGAAAGGCGCCAGAGCGGCGACACCGCGTCAATCATCGTGCAAAGCCCGGGCACGCCACGCGTACTTCGATCAGGCTCGAGCGATTCGCCCAGACCCTTGACCAACAGTACGCCGATCGTTTTGCCGTCGCCTACAAGAAAATCGGTGAGCGAGACCGATCTCCGCGACGATTCAAAGATCTCCCCCAGCCATGCTGAATCGCCGCAATCCGGCTGGATGGCGAGTTCCGGGCGGCGATCCGTAACAACCCTGGACGATGTATTTTCTGGCGCGGGCATGCGGGACGCCAAGCCTGCCGAACCAGACGGGCAGGACTTGGCTGAGGCGAGACGAAACCCGACGGTCACGGAAGATGAAGTCACGGCGCCCCCCGCGTTTTCCATGCAGACATTGCGCGACGAGGTCGATCGCAGCCTGGATCAGGCCGCCGGGAACAAGGAAATGCTGGATAAACATTTCGGCAACCTCAGCAACGAAGACGAGCAGGTTCGCGCTGAAGCGGAGGGGGCGCTCCACAATCTTTGCAACAAAGTGAAGGCGGGTGCCGGTCCTCTCGCGGCGAGCCAGCACCTTGAAAAAAGAATTGAAAACCTGCGGGAACTGCAGAAGTTGCTGCCGGTTTCACCGGGCGCGGTCAGCTACGACACATTGAAGCTTGCCAAGGCCGAGGTGGGAAACAGGCTGCCTCCCGACCATCGAAAAGCGTTGGAAGAACTCATGAAACCAATGACTCCTGTCAAGCCCAGGAACATTGAAACCAAATCCGCTGGACGAACACCGGTGGCGGCGACGAAAGTAATTTTGCCTGGCTTGCAACCGCTGTTGCAGCGCAATATCGAAGCGCTGAACAAGTGGGCCACAACGGGCAGCCCGGATGCGATCATGGCCCGGGACAGGTTTATGCAGGTCCTGAAAGGCGCGGCCGCCATGGGTCACGTTGGCCGGTTGCTGTTGCCATTGGAAGGGGCTCCCGACGACGTGCGAAGGGCACAGAAAGATCTGCGGACGCGGTTCGTCAAGCCGCAGGAGGCACAACTGAAGGGGGTGCAGGATTGGCTGAAAGCCAAGATTTCAGAAATCCCGGAAAACACGAGATCAAAGGCCTACGAACTTCATGGGCGAACGGTCAAGGCAGATCGGGAGAAGCGCAAGGCGGGTGCAGCGTCCGTGCCAACGATGCCAGACAGTCGTTCAATCCGGAACTTGAAGAACATCGTGGACAACGGGCAACGGCTGTGGAACCGCTGCAAACAACTGCTTGACGTCGTACAGGGTGACAATCGGCTGAACGCAAAGTACCTCCATCTGTCCACGCAGGGCTTTGCAGACCTCATTCCCCAGACCGTTCACAACCCCGTCAGCGCGTTCGTTCGTGACACCGAGAAGATGGGCAAGAGCATCACGGCCATCGCCGAGGATCTGCCGCCCATCGAGAGCATGCCCGTCGCGAGTGCGACGCGGCCACCGACCCATGACGCCACGCTGAGACGGCAGTTGCTGAATCAGCTGGATATGGCGGTCGATAGCCTGGACGATGATTCGGGAATGCTCCTGGCAGCGCAAGCAAATTTGAAAAATTTGCCCAAGCCGATCCACGATGCCGAGAACGTCAAGAGGCAACGTGAGACCGGGCGCAAGGAACTTGTCGCTGACTTTGAAGCGGCTCAGAACAACACCCTCATGCTTTGCACGCTGCGGAAAATCGTTCGCTCCAATGGAAGCGGGATGCGGGATGATCTCAAGGCCTTCAAGAAGGATTTTCTCCAGGCCCATGGCGTGCCCTATCCGGGCCCGTTGCCGGGTCATGTGCAGACCACGTTGGACGCGCTGATCGAATCAACTCCCCGCCGGGGGTTGGGCTCGTGGTTCGCGCGATGACTTGAGGCGCCGCGACCCAGGCGGGGCGTCCAGGGCGCCGATATGGCGGTCTTGCCAGACCAATGGATGAGGCCGTGCGGGCCCGCGGCGCACTAGCATGCGGCCGCATGACCAACAGCATCACGGGCACCCCCACGCTCACCCCCACGCTCACACCCACCTCCGTCGAACCGGTCTTGCGCCAGACGCCCGCTTCGCCGACCGTCGATACGCCCTCTGCGCCGCGCACCCAGCATCCGGGCGGGCCTGCTCTTGCGGGTGAGTCCGCCCGGCCGGCGCAGGCCATGCAGTCGCCAAGGCCGACCATGACGCGCCTTCCGGACGAGCCGCCGGTCATCAGACGCGCGCAGCCGGCCGGCAAGCCAGAGCCCGGTGTGCCGGCATCGCATCACGCCCCGCCTGAAAGCAAATCGGGGCTGACCGTGGATATCCCCCCAGACGGGGACCTGATGCGCAGCCCCCAGATCACCACACCCCGGGTCATGGCGGCTTCGCCTGAACTGGTGGCAGCCATGCATGATTGCGTGTCTGCCCTGAAGCAATGGGCGGCGCTGGACAGCAAAGGCGCGGCCGCTCTGGACCAGTTCGGCCGCGATCTGGCGTACGCCGCACTGACGGGCGACGTGCGGGACCTGCTGAAGGCGGCTCCCGGCATGCCGATGGGCGCGCAAGCGGCGCATGGGGCGCTGGTGCGGCAACTGACGCGGTCGCAGGGCGCATCGATCCAGTCGTCGCTGGCGCGGGCCCGACTGCGACACAGAGAGTGCGCCGATGGCTTGAGCCGTCGACAGCTGACACTGGCAACATGCGAAGCTGGCAGCGAAGCGGCGAAGAAGCTGGAGTCGGAGATCAAATTGCTGGGTGTGCTGCTTGTGCCGTTGACCCAGCTGAAGAAGCTGTGTGAAACCGACGGCCACCACAACCTGGCGGCGTTGAGGGTGCTGCAGGCCAGACTTCAGAAGCCGGTATTCCAGAAGAACGTGCCCATGGACGTACACGCGGCGTTGCACAACCTCATCCAGGTCAAGGAGCAGATCCGCCTGAGCGTCATCAAAGCCCAGGCCGGAAGTGGGAGCCTGCCTTCGTCCTGAGCGTGCGCTCGGATGAACGGCCGTCCCGCACGGCGCAGGCAGCCATCATGGGCGGGCAGAAGTGGCCGTCGGCTTCGGTCATGCCGACCCTGACCTATCCGGAAGTGGGGCAGACCCGCCCGCAAGACCAAGGGATGTAGATGCGCCGCCGTGCGGTGCCTAGCATCCGTTGCATGGTCATGGGGCGAAGTGTGGCGACGTTCGCCGCAATCTCGTGGCCAGCCACAAAAAGGTCCTGCCATGTCCACGAGTCTTGCCAGCCCGGGAGGGGTGACGCCGCCCCTGTCGGTTCCGAACCCCCGTACCCCCGCATCATCCGCAGGTGGAGCGTCCATTGTCACCAGCCTGTCGCCGGGGCACTCGCGTGTGATTGCGCATGCGCCCCTGACCCGCACCACGGAAAGCAAGAGCCCGGCAGGCTCGCCCTCCCCATTGAAGGACGCCCTGGTGCGCAGCCGCGATGCGTTCGACCTGTGGGCGAGCAACGGTGAGAGTGCCAAGGCCACCCGCGACCGCTTTCTGCTGGGGCTGGCAAAAGCCGCCTCGAACGGGGACACACGTGAACTGTTGCCGCCGCTGGCCGATGCGCCTGAAGCGGTGCGCGAGGCGCAAGCCGCCTTGAAGCAGGTGCTGGAGGATGAGCAACTGGAATTGATAGGCGCACTGCAGCTGGCCGTCAGTGCATCCATCGCCAACGTGTCCGCGCTGATGGCGGACGGGAAGCCGACCACGCCCGGAACGACGCCCGACAACTTGACGCGGGTGAAGACCCAGCTGGAAGGCATCCAGGCAATGCTGAGAACCGGGCGGCGCAACGACCTCTATCAGCTCGCGGGCGCACTGTCGTTGGCCGGGTTGGCCCCGCCGTCCGTCGTCGGGCCCTTCAAGGCGCTTATCAACGCCAAGAAGAACTTGATGGCCGACATCGGCGCGGCTCGACGCCAGATCGGCGCGCCCATCGCGTCGCAAGCGTCGCCAACCGACATCCCGGTGGACCTGTCCAGTGTCAACCTGGGGCCGCGCCGCTCGCAAAAGCGGATCGACATGCACGTGCCGCGAGGGTAGTTGCGCGTCTTCACCAAGCCCAAGGAGCATCATGAGTGTCAGCCAAGGTGGCGCAAGCCCCATCTGTCAAATCGTCAGCCCGTCCACCCCCACGCGCGTCATAGCCGAGTTGCCGGCGCACGCGACAGGGAAGCCCGAGGTGCTCGCGGCGCAAGCGCGCCGCACCGCCGGCTCCGACTCGCAGATCGGCGCTCCGGGCACGGCGCCGACGGCCGGGCAGCCGCCGCAGTCCAGGCTCGGTCGGCCTCCCCAGAAACCAGCCGAACCCGTCACGTTCACGTGGAGCGACGAACATATCCAGATCCACGACCTCAATGTGGCGCAGGGCAAATACACCAGCACCGGCCCGCTCGGCGAACCGATGGAGGCCGAACCGCAGCGTGAACCGCGCCGGGAAACCAAGCGCAACTCCCTGGAAAGCGCGTCGGATGCCTTGGGCTTTGCCGAGTTTCTGCAAGAGCAAGAGCCCACACCGCAGGCGCCTGCCAAACCATCGGGGCTGCTGACGCAGCCCGGGTCGGCAACGGACAGCCTGACTATCCAGCAGGCGATCCGGCCCAGCCACGCGCGGCTGGCCGGTTGGACGGGCCATGACGCCAAAGCCGCCCGCGGTTTCATGGGCAGTCTCGCGGCGGCGGCTGACAGCGGCGATTTCCGGGCGTTGCAAAAACCTGTGGGCAACAGGTTCTTCTCGGCAAATCTGCGCAAGGCGCAAGCGAAGCTTCTGACGGACCTGCAAAATCCGCAGACGGTCCTGCTGAAAAAGCTGTGGGATCAGATCGGGGACGCGGTGCGCAACGCGGCGCTTGTCGCCCAGAACAAGGACCGACCGGATAGCGCCAGGAATGCCGCCAGCCAGCAGCTGTCGAAGCTGTATGCCCTGCAGAGAATGCTGAGCTCGCTGGAGCAGCACAACCTGCCGGAGTTTCGCAAATTCACGGGCGAGACTCAGGCCTTGCTGCCGAACGAACTTGGCCAAACGCTTTTTGCACTTGTGAAGGCCAAGGAAGCCGCGCAGTCGGCGCTGCTCGGGCTGACGCAGGAAACGCCGCAGCCGCAGCCGCTTGACATCGCGTCGCCTGACGGGGCAGGTTCGTCCGACCCCGCCGCACTGAATGAACTGAAGAAAGTGGCGTCAACTGTGTCCGCCCGAATTGACGACTACGGCCGCATGCTGCGCGCCGCATACAAGGCTTCGCAGGACGACAAAACCCCGCAGCTCCCGGTGCTTGACCTCGTCAAGGCTGAAAGGGCGTTCAATGTCGCGGCGACGGCGCGTGAGCAATACAACGACATGCTCGAAGCCGACTCCGGCGTTTACTCCGTGTCGGACCTGACCCAGGCCAACAAAGCGATGGAGTCCGCGCTGCTGCACCTGTCGGCGCTGATGGGCCCGATTGCCAGAAGCTTGTCGTAGCGCGCGGCTGCATGGAGAAGGTGGCAATGCCCGGTGTACCTACACCTGCATGTTCATGATGTCGCTGTAGGCCGATACCAGCCGGTTGCGCACATGCAGCGCCGACTGGAAGCCGATCTGCGATTTCTGCATGGCCACCATGGTCTGCTCCAGGCTGGCGCCGGCGGGATTGGACTGGAAGGTCTCGGCCAGCTGGCTGGCCTGGTGCTGGCTGGCGCTCACGCTGCGCAGGGCCTGGTCCAGCGCGCCGGTGAATGACGGCGCCTGCACGCCCTGCACGGCCTGCGGGGAGCCCGCCTGCGCCGCGCGCTGCGCGGCGGCGTTGCGCTTGAGCGCATCAAGCAGCTGGGTGGGCAGGGCGGAGTTGGCGGGTTGGATCTGCATGCCGCAACTTTAGGCCCGCGGGCGCGGCGCGGAGCGCTGAATAAAGCCGGGAATCTCCCGCATATCACCGCTCGGGGTTTGCGCCGGCGCCCCAACAATCACCGGCATGGACACCCCACTTGCCCCCACCGCCCTGGCCGAGGACGCCCGCCCCGCGCGCGCGGCCCCGGCCCTGTCACTGAACCGCCTGGGCGAGCTGCCCGCGCGCAACAAGCTCATGCTGGGCGTGGCCGCCGCGCTGCTGGCCGGCGTGATGGGCCTGTCGCTGATGATGGGGCGCGAGCCGCAGTGGCGCGTGCTGTACGCCAGCATGAACGACCGCGACGGCGGCGCGGTGCTGACGGCGCTGGCGCAGATGAACGTGCCCCACAAGTTCACCGAGGGCAGCGGCACGTTGATGGTGCCGGCCGACCGCGTGCACGACGTGCGCCTGCGCCTGGCCTCCCAGGGCCTGCCCAAGGGCGGCACGGTGGGCTTTGAGCTGATGGAGAACCAGAAATTCGGCGTGACGCAGTTCCAGGAGCGGCTGAACTTCCAGCGCGGCCTGGAAGGCGAGCTGGCGCGCTCGATCATGGCGCTGTCGGCCGTGCAGTCGGCCCGGGTGCACCTGGCGCTGCCGGCGCAGACGGCCTTCATGCGCGAGCAGCAAAAGCCCTCGGCCTCGGTCATGCTCACGCTGTACGGCGGCCGCGTGCTGGAGCGCAACCAGATCGCCGGCATCGTGCACCTGGTGGCCTCCAGCGTGCCCGAGATGCCCACGCGCGCCGTGAGCGTGGTGGACCAGAACGGCACGCTGCTGTCGCAGGCCCCGGGCGAGGTGCCCAACGGCCTGGACGCGCCGCAGCTGCAGTACGTGCGCCAGACCGAGCAGAGCCTGGCCACGCGCATCCTGTCCATCCTGGAGCCCATCGTGGGCGCGGGCAATGTGCGCGCGCAGGTCACGGCCGATATCGATTTCACCCAGAGCGAATCCACCGCCGAGGTGTACACGCCCAACCAGGGCAGCGCCCCCGCCGCCGTGCGCAGCCAGCAGCTGTCTGAAAGCCCGGGCGGCGGCGCCGCAGCCCAGGCCGCCGCGCAGCAAGGCGGCGTGCCCGGCGCGCTGGCCAACCAGCCGCCGGCCACGCCCGCGTCGCCGGTCAACGGCGCGCCCGGCGCGCTGACGGCCGGTGGCGGCGCGGGCGGCGCGGCCGCCGGCGTCAAGCGCGACGCGGTGACCAACTACGAGGTGGACAAGACCGTGCGCGTGGTGCGCAGCGCCACCGGCAACATCCGCCGCCTGAACGCGGCCGTGATCGTCAACCACGCCACCCGCGCCGGCGCGGACGGCAAGCCCGTGACGGCGGCCATCCCCGCCGCCCAGATGGAGCAGATCAACGCGCTGGTGCGCGAGGCCATGGGCTTCAACAAGGAGCGCGGCGATTCGGTCAATGTGGTGAATGCAGCCTTCACGCAAGTGGTGGCGCCCGCGCCCGCCGAGCTGCCCTGGTGGCGCCAGGCCGAGAATCTGGAGCTGGCGCGCAGCTTTGCACCCTGGCTGGCGCTGCCCATCGTGGCGCTGATCATCATCCTTGGCCTGGTGCGCCCGGCCATGCGCGCCGCGCGGCCGGTGCCGCTGTCCCAGCGCGTGCTGTCCACCACGGTGCAGGACGCGATTGCGCTGCCCACGCCCGACGGCGTGGGCCAGGTCACCATTGCCGGTGCCGACCCGTCGGTGCCGCTGCTGCCCACGGCCCAGGCCGCGCAGCAGCAGGCCCGCGACGCCCAGCTCAACAACATCCGCCAGCTTGCCAAGCAGAACCCCGCCACTGTGGCGAACGTGGTGCGCAGCTGGGTCAACCAGCCCGCCTGAACCCGACTCCCTGACTACCCATGGCCACAGCCGAACCCACCGAAGACGAAGGCGTGCACGCCAGCGCCATCCTGATGCTCGCCCTGGGCGAGGAATGCGCGGCCGAGGTCTTCAAGTACCTCGCCCCCAAGGAAGTGCAGCGCCTGGGCGAACGCATGGCGCGCCTGACCACCGTGGCCGACGCGCAGTTTGACGACGTGCTCTCGCGCTTTGAAAGCCAGGTTGATTCGCAGCGCTCGCTGGTCAGCGACACCGGCGCCTACGTGAGCAACGTGCTCAAGCTCGCCCTGGGCGACGACAAGGCGGGCCTGCTGATTGACCGCATCGTGCAGGGCCGCGACGTGAGCGGCATTGAAAGCCTGAAATGGATGGACTCCGCCGCCGTGGCCGAGCTGATCCGCAACGAGCATCCGCAGATCATCGCATCCATCCTGGTCCACCTGGACCGCGACCAGGCCTCCAGCGTGCTGGGCGCGTTTGACGACCGCACGCGCAACGACGTGGTGCTGCGCATCGCCACGCTGGACGGCATCCAGCCCAACGCGCTCAAGGAACTCAACGAGGTGCTGTCCAAGGTGCTGGCCGGCGGTGAGCGCATCCGCAAGCAGCCATTGGGCGGCGTGAAAACGGCCGCCGAAATCCTGAACTTCCTGGGCGCCAGCGCCGAATCCGCCGTGCTGGACGCCATCCGCGGCGGCGACGCCGACCTGGCCCAGAAGATCGAGGACCAGATGTTCACCTTTGATGACCTGCTCAAGCTGGACAACAAGGCCATCCAGCTGGTGCTGCGCGAGGTGGCCAACGACGCGCTGATCATTGCCCTGAAGGGCGCCGAGCCCGAGATGCGCGAGAAGATCTTCGCCAACATGAGCTCGCGCGCGGCCGAAACGCTGCGCGAGGACCTGGAGTCCAAGGGCCCGGTGCGCGTGTCCGAAGTGGAAACGCAGCAAAAGGAAATCCTCAAGATCGTGCGCCGCCTGGGCGACGAAGGCCAGATCATGATCGGAGGCGGGGGCGATGAGAGCTTTGTCTGACGCCGCCATGGCTGCGACGCAGCAGGCCGTGCCCGTCGCAGCACCCGCCGCCGCGCCCACCAGCCGCATCATCGCGGCCGAGGCGCTGCGCGGCGTGGCGGCCTTCCCGCTGGGCGAGCTGTCCACCCGCGCCGGCGCGCCGCGCCACCTGGGTCCACGCGACCTGGCCAACGAAACCGCCCGCGCGGCCTTTGCGCTGGGCCACCGCCGCGGCTTTGAGCAGGGCGCGCGCACCGGGCTGCAGCAAGGCTACAGCGAAGGCTCGCAGGCGCTGGATGATTTTGAATCGCGCAAGGCCGCCGACGTGGCGCGCCAGATGCAGGACCTGGTGGACGGCTTTCGCACCGAGATGGCCGCGCTGCAGTCGCAAGTGGCCAGCGACCTGGTGTCGCTGGCCGTGGACATTGCGCGCCAGGTGCTGCGCCGCGAGCTGGCCACTGACGCCACTTCGCTGTTGCCCGTGGCCACCGAGGCGCTGCGCGCCCTGGGCGAAGGCGCCAGCCAGCTGGAAGTGCGCGTGCACCCCGACGATGCCGGGCTGCTGCGCACCCACCTGCAGGCCGTGCCCGCCGCGCGCGCCTGGCAACTGACCGAAGACGCCAGCCAGCAGCGCGGCGGCTGCCGCGTGGAGGCCGACACCGGCGTGGCCGATGCGAGCTTCGAGGCGCGCTGGCACGCGGTGATGGACGCGCTGGGCCGCGAAGGGGAGCCCCTGGCATGAACGCCGCCACAGCCATCACAGCCGCCACCGCATCCACCAGCACGGCATCACGCCTGGGCGCGCACCTGCGCGCGCACAGCGCGCTCATCAACCCCGGCGTGCCGCTGGCCGTCAGCGGCCGGCTGGTGCGCGTGTCGGGCCTGATCATGGAGGCCACCGGCCTGCGCCTGCCGCTGGGCAGCGTGTGCCGCGTGCGTGACGGCGAGCAGACGACCGAGGCCGAAGTGGTCGGCTTCTCCAAAGGACGCCTGTTCCTCATGCCCACCGGCGACCTGCATGGCCTGTCGCCCGGCGCCGCGGTGCAGCCCATCACCTACCCGTTTGAAGGCCTGCACTACGGCATGCCACCCGCGCCGGCGCAGACACGCAACCCGCATGCGCGCCGCCTGCCCATGGGCGACGCCCTGCTGGGCCGCGTGGTGGACCCGGCCGGCCAGCCGCTGGACCATGGCGGCCCGCTGTTTGGCGTGCATTCCGAGCCACTGGCGCGCGAGCCCATCAACGCCATGGAGCGCGACCCGGTGCGCGAGCCGCTGGACGTGGGCGTGCGCGCCATCAACGCGCTGCTGACCGTGGGCCGCGGCCAGCGCCTGGGCCTGTTCGCCGGCTCGGGCGTGGGCAAGTCGGTGCTCATGGGCATGATGGCCCGCTACACCCAGGCCGACGTGACCATCGTGGGGCTGGTGGGCGAGCGCGGGCGTGAAGTGAAAGAGTTCGTCGAGGACATCCTGGGCGAAGAGGGGCGCAAGCGCGCGGTGGTGGTGGCCGCGCCGGCCGACCTGCCGCCGCTCATGCGCATGCAGGGCGCGGCCTATGCCACGGCGCTGGCCGAGCATTTCCGTGACCGCGGCAAGCATGTGCTGCTGCTCATGGATTCGCTCACCCGCTATGCCATGGCCCACCGTGAAATGGCGCTGGCGCTGGGCGAGCCGCCCGCCACCAAGGGCTATCCGCCGTCGGTGTTTGCCCGGCTGCCACAGCTGGTGGAGCGCACCGGCAACGGCCTGAACGGCTGCGGCTCCATCACGGCGTTCTACACCGTGCTGGCCGAGGGCGACGACCAGCAGGACCCGATCGCCGACAACGCGCGCGCCATCCTGGACGGCCACTTCGTGCTGACCCGAACGCTTGCCGAGCAGGGGCACTACCCGGCCATCGACATCGAGCAGTCGATCTCGCGCGTGATGCACAACGTGACCGATGTGCGCCAGCAGCAGCTGGCGCGCGACCTCAAGGCCCTGTATTCACGCTACCAGCGCAACCGCGACCTGCTGGCCGTGGGCGCCTATGTGCCCGGCGGCGACCCGCTGTCAGACGCCGCCATCCGCCTGTATCCGCAGGTGGCGGCTTTCCTGCAGCAGGACATGCGCCAGGGCGCGTCATTGCAACACAGCACCGCCGCGCTGCAGGCGCTGGTGGCGCAGGCATCAGCACCGGGAACCACACCATGATGAAAAACGTACTGCCCTTGTTGATTGAACGTGCGCAACAGCTGCGCGACAAACATGTTGCCCAGGCGCGCGACACCCTGGCGACGCTGCAGACCGCCCAGCAGGTGCTGCAGCGGCTGGACGAATTCCGCGTGGAATTTCTGGCGCGCTCACCCGCGGCCAGCGGCGCCAGTGCCGATGCCCAGGCGCTGCAGGACTACCAGCGCTTCGTGGGCCGGCTGGACGAGGCCATGGCCCAGCAGCGCCAGGAATGCATGCGCCGGCTGCAGCGCAATGACGCGGCGCAGCGCCAGCTGCTGGACAGCCAGCGCCGGGTGGTGGCGCTGCAATCCTGGCAGCGCCGCGAAGCGGCCGCCCAGGTGGCCAGGGACAACCGGCGCAGCCAGCGCGAGGCCGACGAATTTGCCGCCCGCGCTGCCGGGCGCTACACCGGCGAGGCCCTGCAATGAGCCTGCCAGCCCTGGGTACACGCGCCGCCACGGCTGGCGCGCCAGCCAATGGCGCCGCCACCGCGGCGCCTGGCACGCCCGCGGACGCGGGCGACAACCTGTTTGCAGCGCTGCTGGCGGGGTTGGGCGAGACCATGGGCGCCAGCCCGCAGCCCGACACAACAACCGCCACCACCGAGCCATCCGCACAGCAGGCCACACAGCAGGCCGCCACCCCGGCGGGCGATGCGGCGGCCCTGGCCGTGCTGCCCGCTGCCGTGGCGGACCCGATGGCCGGCATGGCGTTGCTGATGGCGCAGTACACCCCCGCGGGTGCGTCCTCGGGCCCACCGGCGGGCATTGCGGCGGGCACTGCACCGGTGCCTGCTGGCGTGGCCAGCCCCACCGCGCCGGCAGGCCTGCCCGAGCGGCTGGCGCTGGCGTTGCCTGCCGCTGCGGCGACCGGCACGGCCCCGGCGGTGCCTGCGGCTGGCGAACCCTTCGGCACGGCAGCGCCGGCCTTGCCTGGCCAGCAGCCCGAGCCCACCGCCACGCCCGGCCTGGGCGCCAGCCTCAACGCCGTGGCAGGCGCCGACGCGGCGGCGGGACCGTCTGCCGCCGATGCACAGGCCGCGGTGCAGGGCCTGCCTGATATGGGGTCGTTCACGGCCGGCTGGGCGCCGCTGCCCGTGCCGGGCGCCGTGCAGGGCAGCGCGCCGGCGGCGCCGCTGTACCAGGCCGAGCTGGCCGCGCGCCCGGGTGAAGCCGCCTTTGCCGGTGAGCTGGGCGCGCAGGTGACGGTGATGGTGGAAGGCGGCTTGCAGCAGGCCGAGCTGCGGCTGAACCCGGCCGAGCTGGGCCCGATCCAGATCCAGCTGAACGTGAGCGGGGACACCCGCACGGCCGACATCAGTTTTTCAGCCGTGCACGGCCTCACGCGCGAGAGCATCGAGCAGGCGCTGCCCGAGCTGCGCGACATGCTGGAAGCGCAGGGGCTGAGCCTGGGCGAGACCGGCGTATCGGGCGGCCAGCAGCAAGGCGGCGAGGGGCGCCACGGCGCGCCCGCGCAGGCCGGCGCCGCGCGCGCGGGCGGCCCGCGTGCGGGCGATGGCGCGCTGGCCGGCGCGGAGCTGGCCGGCCTGGCCCACCCCGGCGGGCCCGCGCGCGCCGTGCGCGGCCTGCTGGACCTGTACGCCTGAGCCTGTCGCGCCGCGGGCGCCAGCGGCGCGAAAAGCACGGCTTTTCAGGGGGCTTATCGGCGTATCGGGGCAGCGCGCTGCTTCGCACAATGGACCCATTCCACAGGAGCCATGATGTCCGCCGAAACCCCCGCCGCCGCCCCCAAGAAATCCCGCAAGAAGCTCATCATCGTTGCCGCGCTGGGCCTGGTGCTGGCCTCGGGCGGCGCGGGCGCTGCCTGGTTCATGCTCAGGAAGCCGGCCGACGGCGCGGCGGCAGTGGCCGAAAAAAAGCCGCCGGCCAAGCCGGTGTTCATGCCGCTGGACGTGTTTACCGTGAACCTGCAGGACCCGCGCGGCGAGCGATTTGCCCAGGTGGGCGTGACGCTGCAGCTCAAGGACGCGGCCACCGAAGCCGAGCTGAAGGAGCGCCTGCCGGCCGTGCGCAATGAAATCCTGCTGCTGCTGTCGTCCAAGCGCATTGACGAACTGCTCAGCGACGACGGCAAGCGCGAGCTGGCCCAGCAGATCCGCGCGCGCGCCGCCCATGGCATGGGCCTGAAGGTGGACGAACCCGCCGTCGTGCCCGCGGCCGTGCCGGCCGCCGCTGCCGCCTCCGGCGCCGCCGTTGCGGCGGCGCCCAAGGCCGCGCCGGTGGACAACCCGGTGCACAACGTGCTGTTCTCGCAGTTCATCGTGCAGTAAGGCCGGGCCATGGCACAACCCCTTTCCCAGGAAGAAGTTGACGCGCTGCTGGCCGGCGTCAATGGCGAGGACCCGGCCGATGGTGCCGGCGACGCGGCCGGTGACGGCACCGGCGTGCGCACCTATGACCTGAGCAGCCAGGAGCGCATCGTGCGCGGGCGCATGCCCACGCTGGAGATCGTGAACGAGCGCTTTGCGCGCAACTTCCGCGTGGGGGTGTTCAACTTCATGCGGCGCAACCCCGACATCGCCGTGGGGGGCGTGAAGGTGCAGAAATTCAGCGCCTTTTTGCGCAACGTGGCGGTGCCGGCCAACATCAACGTGATGCATGTGCGCCCGCTGCGCGGCTCGGGCCTGCT
Source organism: Ramlibacter sp. (assembly GCA_050247515.1). Taxonomy (GTDB): domain Bacteria; phylum Pseudomonadota; class Gammaproteobacteria; order Burkholderiales; family Burkholderiaceae_C; genus RAM1. The sequence continues at coordinate 168,229 of JBFWUB010000007.1, forward strand.
GATCTGCGACCCGGTGCTGGTGTACACGGTGATCGACAACCTGTTTGGCGGCTCGGGCCAGAACCAGGCCCGCATCGAGGGGCGTGAATTTTCAGCCACCGAGCAGCGCATCATCCTGCGCCTGGTGGAGGTGATCGCCGCCGAATATGCCAAGGCGTGGGCCGCCATCTACCCGATCGAGCTGGAATACGCCCGCTCGGAAATGAACACGCAGTTCGCCAACATCGCCACGCCGTCCGAGATCGTGGTGACCACCACGTTCCGGGTGGAGATCGGCGACACCGGCGGCGACCTGCACATCTGCATCCCGTATTCCACCTTCGAGCCGATCCGCGAAATCCTGTATTCGCCGCTGCAGGGCGACCAGGGCGGCCCCGACCGGCGCTGGGTCACGCTGCTCACGCAGCAGATCAAGGCCGCCACCGTGGAGCTGGCGGCCGAGCTGGCCCACAGCCAGGCCACGGTGGGCGAGCTGATGGGCCTGAAGGTGGGCGACTTCATCGAGCTGGACCGCCTGCCCACGCTGCTGGCCAAGGTGGACGGCGTGCCCGTTTTTGAATGCGACTACGGCACGCTGGGCGCGCGCTATGGCGTGCGCATCCGTGAATTCATGACCCAGCCCGCCGCCGACGCCGGCACGGGCGGGCTCATCCAATGACCCGACACAGGAGCTGACACATGGCAGACACCGCACTGGACCAGGAACCCCTGGCCGACGACTGGGCATCGGCCCTGGCCGAAGCCGGCCAGGCCCAACCCCCGGCGGCGGCCAGCATCTTCAACGAGCTGGGCGCGGGCGCCGCGCCGGCCAACCGCGACGACATCGACATGGTGCTGGACATTCCCGTGCAGCTGACCGTGGAGCTGGGCCGCACCCGCATCCCCATCAAGCACATCCTGCAGCTGGCGCAGGGCTCGGTGATCGAGCTGGACGCGCTGGCCGGTGAGCCGATGGACGTGCTGGTCAACGGCTTCCTGATCGCCCAGGGCGAGGTGGTGGTGGTGAACGACAAGTTCGGCATCCGCCTGACCGACATCGTCACGCCGTCCGAGCGGATGCGCCGTCTGAGCAGGTAGGGCGCCATGCAATCCACGTCCTGGTCCCTGTTGATGCTGGTGGTGGTGCTGGCGCTGATCCCCGCGTCGCTGTGGGTCATGAAGCGCCTGCAGACCATCGGCCCCGGCGGCGCCGCGCGCCAGCTGGAAATGGTTGAACAACTGCCGCTGGGCCCGCGCGAGCGCGTGGTGCTGGTGCGCGTGCAAGGCCGCGTGCTGGTGCTGGGCACAACCGCGCAGCAGATCACGCTGCTGGGCGAGGCGGGTGACCCGCCGGGCACCGTGCCGTTCCCGCAGGTGCGTGCATGAGGCACCTGAAGCCCTGGGCGCTGGCCCTGCCGCTGGCGCTGCTGGCCGGCGGCGCGCTGGCGCAATCCCTGCCCGTGGGGGTGGGCGTGGTGGCCCAGACCAGCGGCAACACCACCACCTATTCGGTGCCGGTGCAGACGCTGCTGGTGTTCGGCGCGCTGTCGTTCCTGCCGGCCATACTGCTGCTGATGACCAGCTTCACGCGGCTGATCATCGTGCTGAGCCTGCTGCGCCAGGCGCTGGGGCTGCAGACCACGCCGCCCAACCAGGTGCTGGTGGGCATGAGCCTGTTTCTCACGTTCTTCATCATGGGGCCTACCCTGGACAAGGTGTACCAGGATGCTTACAAGCCCTACAGCGAACAGAAGATGAGTTTTGAAGACGCGGTCGCCCGGGGCTCGGACCCCCTGCGCGCCTTCATGCTCAAGCAGACGCGCGAGGCCGACCTGGCACTGTTCAACCGTATTGCCGGCGCCAGCGCCAACACCCCGCCCGAGAAAACGCCGCTGCGCGTGGTGGTGCCCGCCTTCGTCACGAGCGAGTTGAAGACCGCGTTCCAGATCGGCTTCATGGTGTTCATCCCGTTCATTGTCATTGACCTGATCGTGGCCAGCGTGCTGATGTCCATGGGCATGATGATGCTGTCGCCGGTGCTGGTGGCGCTGCCGTTCAAGCTCATGCTGTTCGTGCTGGCCGATGGCTGGAATCTGCTCATCGGCTCGCTGGTGGCCAGCTTTGGCGGTGCCTCATGACGCCCGAGGCCGTGCTGCAGTTTGGCCGCATGGCCATGGAAATCCTGATTGCCGTGGCCGCGCCCGCGCTGCTCACGGCGCTGGTGGTGGGCCTGGGCGTGAGCCTGTTCCAGGCGGTCACGCAGATCAATGAATCCACGCTGTCGTTCCTGCCCAAGCTGCTGGCGGTGCTGGCGGCGCTGGCGGTGTCGGGGCCGTGGATGATTTCGGTGCTGGTGGACTGGATCCGTCAGGTCATCACCAGCATCCCGATGGCCGTGGGCTGAGGCGCAATCGGCGATGGTGACCTTCTCGCAGGTGCAGCTGGACGCCTGGCTGGCCGGCGCGCTGCTGCCGTTCATCCGCATCCTGGCGCTGTTCTCGGCGGCGCCGCTGCTGTCGCACAGATCATTCCCCGTGCGCGCCCGCGTGGCGCTGGCCGCGGCCATTGCCTTCGTGGTGGCGCCGTTTGCCGATGTGCCGCCGGGCCTGACGCTGGCGTCGGCCACCGGCCTGGGCCTGGTGGTGCAGCAGGTGGTGATCGGCCTGGCGCTGGGCTTTGCGGCGCGGCTGCTGTTTGCGGTGTTCGAGATCGCGGGCGAGTTCATCGGCCTGCAGATGGGCTTTTCATTCGCGGGCTTTTTCGACCCCAACGGCGGCAGTGAATCGGCCGTGGGCAGCTGGCTGAACACGCTGGGCATGATGCTGTTTGTGGCGCTGGACGCGCACCTGGTGCTGATCGACGCGCTGGTGGCCACGTTCGCAAGCTTTCCCATCGCCACCGACCCGTTCGCCGCGTTCTCGCGCCTGCGCCTGGACCGCCTGGGCGCGGACGTGTTCCGCCTGGCGCTGTCGCTGGCGCTGCCGGCCACCATCCTCATGCTGTTCGTGAACATCGTGCTGGGGTTTGCGTCGCGCGTGGCGCCGCAGCTGTCGATTTTCTCGGTGGGCTTTCCGGTCACCTTGCTGACCGGGCTGGCCGTGCTGGCCTATGGCACAGCGCATCTGCTGGGGCCGATGCAGGAGGCGTTGACGATCTTTCTGGCACCGCTGCGCTGATGCGCAGCCGCGCCGGGCGGGACCGCTTGGAACTGTGTGCGGGCAGTGCTAACCTTCGCCACCCGTAACCCACTGGAGCAGCAGACATGCCCAACGCATTGAACTGGTTTGAGATTCCGGTCGCAGACTTCGACCGCGCCAAAGCCTTCTACGAGAAGGTGCTGGCCGTCTCCATCGCGCCCATGGCCATGGGCCCCGTCACCATGGGCATGCTGTCATCCGACCCCACCGCCGTGGGCGGCGCCATCGTGCACAGCGATGAAGGCGCGCCCTCCCAGAACGGGACCATGGTCTACCTCAATGGCGGTGATGACCTGGCCCCGATGCTGGCCCGGGTGGAAGCGGCGGGCGGCCAGGTCGTTGTGCCCAAGACCGAGATCGGCAACGACTTCGGCTTCTTCGCCCATTTCCTGGACACCGAGGGGAACAAGGTGGGGCTTCATTCGATGAAGTAGGCGGCTGGCGGCCAGGCGGGGATGTGCAGGCCGCCGGATTACAACGGCACGGTCTCATGCGCGCTGTGCGGGGGGATACGCCTGCGAAATCAAGTCAGCCAGCCCGCTTTCTTCCAGTGCATACACGCCCCGCTGCGCCTTCCAGACCAGCGCCTTGTCCTGCAGCGCCTGCAACGCGGACTGGACCTGCGACGCATCAAGCTTTGGCAACGGGTCCTGGCCGCTGGTCTTGAGCACTTCGTCGTAGGCTGCCATGGTCGCTGCTTCAAACGGGGCATAGGCGCCGCCGCGCGCGGCCATGACACGCAGCACCGTGGACTGCAGCGGCGTCAGGCTGTGCACCGCGCGCAACAATTCGTCGTTCGCCTCGTTGATCTGCTGCAGTACCGCCTGCTTGAAGCGCAGCGCGACGTCGGCGGCTTGCAGATTGAAGTCGTACCGAAGCTGGTCCGCCGCCGCGCCCAGCATTTCCGGGCGATGCTGCGCCTGCACGAACAGCGCATGCGTCTGATCCACGTCGAGTGCCGCGGGCAGGCCTGCGTGGGCGCAGAACCAGGCCACGAACTCGCGGTCCAATGGGGGGAACGCCACCAGCGGCGCGCCGAAGAATGCCTGGTCGCGGCTTGATCGCAGCATGGCCAGCTTGTCACGGTTGGAGCCTGTCGCGATCACACGCAAGCCGTGATGGCTGCTGCTGTTCAGCTCATCGCGTGCGGCCTTCAATGCAAAGAGCGCATCCATGCCGCCCTGGCTGGTGATGGCGTGTTGCGCTTCGTCGATGATCAACACGATGGGTTTGCGGACTTCATCGGACAGTGCGGCCAGAGCCGTCGCGAGCGGCACGCCGCGGCCCACGCCGACCTTGTCCAATGAAAAAGTAACGGCCCCGCCGACGCTGACCTTTTCCATGCCCGTGGTTTTCGCCAGCCTGGCGATTACGCCGTCGAATCTGGCCAGCGCCGCGCGCACCGCATGGATGATGACGGCGCCGGGCTCAGCCTGCCGGTCCGCCCACAGATCGACATACAGCACCAGAGCGCCTGCATTCTCCAGAGCCGGGCGCAGGTCTTCGCGCAAAAAGGTGGACTTGCCCGTGCGGCGCGGTGCCGCCAGAAAAAGCCCCGATGTGGCGGCGGTGCCGGCACCTGATTGCAAAGTCTTGGTGGCGAGATCGACCGCGATGGCGGTACGGTGAAAGACGTTCATGGCGACCATTTAGGGTGAATTATGGTCGATTATGGTCAAAAAATTAAATACTTATGTATCGTTTATTGTGAATTATGGTCGATTATGGTCGAGTCGGTGAGGTCAAGCCCCAGCCTCCTGCAGCAACCCATGCTTCATCGCATAGTGCGTCAGTTCCCCCTGGGTGGAGAACTTCATCTTCTCCAGCAGCCGCGCGCGGTACACCGCCACGGACTTCGGCGTCAGGTCCAGCTGGCGGGCGATGTCGGCCAGCGCCTGGCCGCCCGCGATCATCACCAGCAGCTGCTGTTCGCGGTCGGACAGGCGTTCATGCGGCAGGCTGCGCGCGGGGGCGGCCAGCTGGTCCACCAGCAGCGACGCCACCGCCGGCGAGATGTATTTGCGGCCCTGGCCGACCTGGCGGATGGCCTCGATCAGCACGGCGGAATCAGCGGACTTGTTCAGGTAGCCATGGGCGCCCGCGCGCAGCGCCTTCACGGCGTACTGGTCTTCGGGGTACATGGACACCACCAGCGTGCGCGGTGCGTTGGCGGCACTGGCGCTGCGCTGCAGCGCCTCGATGATGTCCAGGCCCGACGGACCGGGCAGGTTGATGTCCACCACCAGCACGTCGCAGGGCGTGCGGGCCATCACGGCCTGCAGCTCGTCCCAGCTGCCCGCTTCGCCCACGATGCTCAGGCCGGCCTGGCCGTCCAGCACGTCGCGCATGCCGCGGCGGATCAGGGTGTGGTCGTCCAGAAGGATGAGTCTTGTCATGCGGCCAGTTTCTGCAAGGGTGGTTCAACAACGGGTTGCGGCCCGGCTTGCGCGTCTTCCGCCAGCGGCACCCACAGCAGCAGCGTGGTGCGCCCGCGCGCCGACGAGATGTCCACGCGGCCGTCCACCGCGCGCGCTCGCTCGCCCAGGCCGCGCAGGCCCAGCGAGCCGGGCTTGCGCAGGTCCGCGCCGTCAAAGCCGCGGCCGTTGTCGCTGACTTCCATGGACAGCAGGCCGGCGCCGTGGTGCACGTCCACGCTCACCTGGTTGGCGCCGGTGGCGTGCTTGGTGATGTTGGTCAATGCCTCCTGCAGCGTGCGGTAAACCGCCATGGCCACGCGCGGGTCGGTCTGCACCGACGCCACGTTGCAGGAAAAGCGCACGCCGATCTCGGTGCGTTCGCGGAATTCGCGCACCTGCCATTCCAGCGCGGCGATCAGGCCGGCGTCCAGGATGGGCGGGTGCAGGTTGCGCATGATGCGTTGCGTGGCCTGGGCCGCCTGCGCCAGCGTCTGCAGCGCGCGCCGGGCGCGTTCTGCCTGGGCGGGCGGGGCCTGGCGTTCAATGATTTCCAGGTCCAGCTTCACGGCCGTCAGCGTGCCGCCCACGTCGTCATGGATCTCGCGCGCAATGGCCGTGCGCTCCTCGTCGATCACGGTCTGCAGCCGGGCCGACAGGTTGCCCAGCTGCTGCTGCGATTCGAGCAGGCGGGCTTCGGCGGTGGCCTTCTCGCGGCGCGCGCGCGCCGCGCCCAGCGCGTTGCGCACCGCCATGCCCAGGCGGGCCAGGCGGCTTTTGACCAGGTAATCGTCCACGCCACGGCGCATGGCTTCGACCGCCGTGTCCTCGCCGATCACGCCCGAGACGATGATGAACGGCGGCGCCTCGGCCAGGGCGCTCACGATCTCGAACGCCTCGCTGCTGGAAAAGCCGGGCAGGTGGTGGTCCGAGATCACCAGATCCCAGGGCTGCCGTGCCAGCGCGGCCTGCAGTTCGGCGGCGGTTTCCACGCGCGCCGCGGCCGCCTGCACGCCCTGCAGCGCCAGGCGGGCCACGAGCATCTCGTAGTCCAGCCGCGAATCCTCGATCACCAGCAGTTGCAAAAGCATGGGCGAAAGCATAGAAGCGCCGCCCGGCCCACCGTCGCCGGAAAAGGAGGGTGAAGTGCCTGCTTGTCGCGCGTTTGTAACCGCGCTGCGGCACCAACAATTCCTGCCAGAGCCACCAACCGGAGCCCTCCGTGTCTTCCATTCTTGCTGTTGACGATTCCGCCGCCATGCGCCAGATGCTGGCCTTCACGCTCAAGGGCGCCGGCCACCAGGTGACCGAGGCCGTGGACGGCGTGGACGCGCTGGAGAAATTGCAGGGCCGCAGCTTTGACGTGGTACTGACCGACCACAACATGCCCCGCATGGACGGCCTGGCGCTCACGCGTTCGCTGCGCGCGCAGGAGCGCTTTCGCACCGTGCCGGTGCTGATCCTCACCACCGAGTCCGGCGACGACATCAAGCAGGCCGGGCGCGCCGCGGGCGCCACCGGCTGGCTGGTCAAGCCGTTTGACCCGGCCCGCCTGATTGAAGTGATCCGCAAGGTTGCCGGCTGAGCCGGCGCACAGGAGTTCCCCCAACATGAATGCAACCCCCGAAACAGGCAGCGGCAATGGTGCCGGCGGCTTTGACCTGACGCAGTTCTACCAGGTGTTTTTTGAAGAGGCCGGTGAAAACCTGGCCAGCATGGAACAGCTGCTGCTGGGCCTGGACGTGGACGCGCCCGAGGACGAGACGCTGCATGCGATCTTCCGCTGCGCGCACTCGATCAAGGGCGGCGCGGCCACCTTCGGCTTTGAGGACCTGGCCGCGCTGACCCACACCATGGAGACGCTGCTGGACAAGCTGCGCCGCCACGAGATGAACCCGGCCGCCGCGATGGTGGACACGCTGCTGAAGGCCGGTGACGCGCTGCAGGCCATGCTGCAGCGCCGCCAGGACGGCGACGCCACGCCGGTGGACGTGAGCGGCATTGCCGCGCAGCTGGACGCGTTTGTCAACGGCACGCCGCCAGCGGCTGAGCCGCCCGTCGCCACACCGGCCGCGGCCGCCGCGGCCACGCCCGCACCGGCACCGGCCCCCGCGGCCCCAGTGGCACCCGTACCCGACGGCCAGCGCGACCTGGAAATCATCGCCGGCCCGCTGGCCCATCCGTCAGTGGCCGACGACCTGCTCACGCTGTTTGCCGAAGTGACGGGCGCCGGCACGCTGGCGCGCGCCGAAGCGCTGCCCGGGCAGGACCCGTCCTGCGTGCGCTTTCGCCTGACCACGCAGACTCCCGACGGCGACCTGCTGGACCTGTGCGGCTTTCATGTGCCGCGCGAGCACATCCGCATTGCGCCCTGGCCGGCAGACAACCCCGGCTACGGCCTGTATGACGAGGCGCCGGTGCAGGCCGCGGCGGCCGCCGTGATTGCCGCCGCCGCCGCGCCCGCCGCAACGGCCGCGCCGGCCACGCCGGGCGCCACTTCGGCCAAGCCGCCCAAGCGGGCCGCGACCGGTGCCGACACCACCATCCGCGTGGCCGTGGACAAGGTGGACCAGCTCATCAACCTGATGGGCGAGCTGGTCATTACCCAGGCCATGCTGGCCCAGCGTGCCAGCGCGCTGGACGGCCACGCTCACCAGCAGCTGGTGTCCGGCCTGGCCGACCTGGAGCGCACCACGCGCGATCTGCAGGACTCGGTGATGTCCATCCGCATGATTCCCATGGCCGACGTGTTCAACCGCTTCCCGCGCATGCTGCGCGACCTGGCGCAGCGCCTGGGCAAGCAGGTGGAATTCAACACCGTGGGCGAGGCCACCGAGCTGGACAAGAGCATGATCGAAAAGATCACCGACCCGCTCACCCACCTGGTGCGCAATTCGGTGGACCATGGCATCGAGCTGCCGGCCGAGCGCCTGGCCGCCGGCAAGCCGGCCCATGGCACGCTGACGCTGAGCGCCCAGCACGCGGGCGGCTGCATCCTGATCCAGGTGCGCGACGACGGCCGCGGTCTGGACCGCGAGCGCATCCTGGCCAAGGCGCGCGGCAACGGCATGGTGCTGAGCGAGAACATCACCGATGCCGAAGTCTGGCAGCTGATTTTTGCGCCGGGCTTTTCCACCGCCGAGATCGTGACCGAAGTGTCCGGGCGCGGCGTGGGCATGGACGTGGTCAAGCGCAACATCCTGGCCCTGGGCGGCACCGTCGATCTGGACTCGGCCCCCGGCCTGGGCACCTGCGTGAGCGTGCGCCTGCCGCTGACGCTGGCCATCCTGGACGGCATGTCGGTGTCGGTGGAAAACGAGCTGTATGTGTTGCCGCTGGCCGGTGTGATGGAGTCGTTCCAGGCACCCGCGGCCAGCATCAAGACGCTGGCCGGCGGCGGCCGCGTGGTGAAGGTGCGCGAGGACTATCTGCCGATCGTGGCGCTGGACAAGACCTTCAGCGTGCAGCGCCTGAACGACCAGCCCGACCAGCTGATGCTGGTGATCGTTGAATCCGAAGGCCGCCAGGTCGCGCTGCAGGTGGACCGGCTGGTCGGCCAGCAGCAGGTGGTGGTCAAGAACCTGGAGGGCAATTTCCGCCGCGTGCCCAACGTGTCGGGCGCCACCATCATGGGCGACGGCCGCGTCGCGCTGATCCTGGACATCGGCGCGCTGGTGCGCGGTGCCAGCTACTGAAGCGGCGGCGTCAAGTCACGCGCCCCGCTGCCGAAATACCCGTCTGACCAACCCATCCTGCGAGAAAAAACCATGAACTTCATCCGGAATTTCCGAATCGGCACCCGCCTGACCGCCGGCTTCGGCTTCCTGCTGGTGATGCTGGTGGGCCTGAGCCTGCTCAGCCTGAACCGCATGTCCGAAATCCAGGGCCGCCTGGACGAGATCGTCAACGTCAACAACGCCAAGGTGCGCCAGTCCAACGTGATGCTGCTCACCATCAACCGGACCTCATCGGCCGGCAAGGAACTGGTGCTGGCTGCCTCGCCGGCCGAGCGAGAAGCGGCGCTGAACAAGCTGACCCAGGAACGCAAGGAGTACGACGTTGCCGAGGCCGCGCTGGCCAAGGCTGTGGGCAGCGGTTCCAGCGCGAAAGAGCGCGAAATGATGAGCGCCATCCAGAAGCAGAAAGACCTTGCACGTCCGGCCATGAATGAGCTGGTCAATGTAGTGAAGACCGGCAAGACGGCCGACGCCCTGAAGGTGCTCAACGAGAAAGCCTGGCCTGCCCAGGTGCAATGGCAAAAGCTGATCGACGGAATGCTGGAATACCAGGACCAGGCCACGACCGCATCCGCCAAGGCTGCGGCCGCGAGCTACGTGCTGACCCGCAACATCATGATCGGCGCGGCCGTCGCGATCATTGTGCTGGGTGCGCTGGCTGCGCGCCTGATCACCACCAGCATCACCGGGCCGATTGCCCAGGCCGTGACGGTGGCGGAAACGGTCGCCAAGGGCGACCTGACCGTCAGCATCCGCAGCGAGGGCAGCGACGAGCCCGCCCGCCTGCTGCACGAGCTGGAGCTGATGACGCGCTCGCTGGCGCGCGTGGTGGCCCAGGTGCGCGAAGGCAGTGAATCCATTGCCGCGGGCACCAGCCAGATCGCCAACGGCAACGACGACCTGTCGCAGCGCACCGAGGAGCAGGCGTCCAACCTGCAGCAGACCGCGGCCTCCATGGAGCAGCTGGGCGGCACGGTGCGCAACACCTCCGACACCGCCCGCCAGGCCAGCCAGCTGGCCGCGACCGCCAGCTCGGCGGCCGAGCAGGGCGGGCGCGTGGTGGATGAAGTGGTGACCACGATGGACGACATCCGCACCTCCAGCCGCAAGGTCAGCGACATCATCGGCGTGATCGACGGCATTGCCTTCCAGACCAACATCCTGGCGCTGAACGCGGCGGTGGAAGCCGCCCGCGCCGGCGAGCAGGGCCGCGGCTTTGCCGTGGTGGCCGCCGAGGTGCGCAGCCTGGCCGGCCGCTCGGCCGACGCCGCGCGCGAGATCAAGGCGCTGATCGGTGACAGCGTGGGCAAGGTCGAGACCGGCAGCAAGCTGGTGGGGGAGGCCGGGCGCACCATGACCGACATCGTGGCGCAGGTGCGCCGCGTGAGCGACATGATCAACGAAATCAGCACCGCCGCCGCCGAACAGACCCAGGGCATTGGCCAGGTGGGCGACGCGGTGACGCAGCTGGACCAGGTCACGCAGCAAAACGCCGCGCTGGTCGAGCAGCTGGCCGCCGCCGCCGGCAGCCTGAAGTCGCGCTCGGCCGAGCTGGTGGGTTCGGTGGCATCGTTCCGCCTGGACCGCAGCCAGACGGCCGCGATCACCCACGCGGCACCCGTTGCCGCGCCGCCAGCAACCCCGGCCGCTGCCGTGGCGCCCGCCAGGCCGGCCAGGCCTGCCGCCGCGTCCCGCGCCCCTGCCCCCTCGGCTGCAGCCCCCGCGGCGGCTGCCCCTGCGGCTGCCACCGTAGCCCCGGCGGCCAAGCCCGCCCCGATTGTTTCGCCCGTGCGCCCCAAGGCGCCCGCCCCGTCAGCCCCTGCCGCCACCGCCAACGCGGGCAATGACGGCGAATGGACCCATTTCTGAAACCGGAGCCCCACCATGGACATGATCACCGAAGGTACCCACATTGCACGCCACGAAGCCGACCGCCGCATCCCCGCGGCCCAGGCCGGCGAATACCTCACCTACCGCCTTGGTGGCGAGGAATACGGCGTGGACATCCAGAAAGTCCAGGAAATCCGCTCGTATGAGCAGCCCACGCGCATCCCGAACGTGCCGCCTTTCATCAAGGGCGTGGTCAACCTGCGCGGCGTGATCGTGCCGATCGTGGACCTGCGCCTGAAGCTCAATTGCGCCACCGCCGAATACACCACGTTCACCGTCGTCATCGTGCTGGCCGTCATGGGCCGCGTGGTGGGCGTGGTGGTCGATTCGGTGTCCGACGTGCTGAACCTGGAAGCCGCCGCCATCAAGGAGCCGCCCGGCCTGGCGGGCGAGTCCGGTCCCGACTTCATCACCGGCATTGCCAGCGTGGGCGAACGCATGCTGATGCTGGTCAACATTGAATCGCTGCTGGGCGATGCCGCCCTGGGCGTGGGCGAGGCCGCATGATGAAGTTCGCCAACATGAAGCTGTGGGTGCGCCTGAGCCTGGCCTTCGCCGCCTTGCTGGCGCTGCAGGTGCTGATGGCCGTGGCCGCCCTGCGCGAACTGCGTGAAATGCAAAACGTGCAGGCGCGCCAGGCCGTGTTGGCGGCCAGCCGCCAGGACGTGTTCGAATGGAATGCGCTCACGCGGGCCAATGTGATCCGCGCCGTGATGCTGGCCAAGGCCGGCAGCCCCAAGGATATGGCCGAATGGACCGGTGCCGAGATGAAAGCCACCTCGGCGCGGATTTCCGTGCTGCAAAAGGGCCTTGAGACCAGCCTGACCGATCCGAAGGCCGTGGCCCTGATGGCCGACGTGGGCAAGGCCCGCAAGGCTTACCTGGACCTGCGCGCCGGCCTGATGGCCCGCATGGCCCAGCCCGGGCAGGTTGCCGCCGCCCAGGCCGACATTGACAGCCAGATGCTGCCGTCGGCCGCCGGCTACCTGAAAACCCTGGACGCCGTGCTGGCCCATGTGGATCAGCAACAGGCCGCCCACGCGCAAACCATGGCGGCGGATCTGCGCCGCGCCATGCTGGAGCTGATGGTGTTGTCGGCCGTGGCCCTGGCGCTCGGTGCGCTGCTGGCCTGGCTGGTGGCGCGCAGCCTGGTGCGCCCGATCCGCACGGTGATTGACAACGCGCGCAACATCGCCAGGGGCGACCTGACGCATGACGTGGCCCACACCCGCCGCGACGAGCTGGGCGACCTGCAGCTGGCGCTGCGCGACATGCAGGACTGCCTGCGCAAGATGGTGGCCGGCATCCGCTCGGGCACCGAAAGCGTGGGCGTGGCCACCACCCAGATTGCCAGCGGCAACCTGGACCTGAGCGCCCGCACCGAACAGGCTGCCAGCAACCTGCAGCAGACCGCGGCCACGATGTCGCAGCTGACCGACACGGCCCGCCAGTCGGCCAGCGCGGCGTTGCAGGCGCAGGACCTGGCCGGCACCGCCGCCGACGTGGCCCGCCGCGGCGGCGACGTGGTGTCGCAGGTGGTGGCCACGATGTCGGACATCCACGCCGGCTCCAGCCGCATCTCGGAAATCACCAGCGTGATTGACGGCATTGCGTTCCAGACCAACATCCTGGCGCTGAACGCGGCCGTGGAAGCCGCCCGCGCCGGCGAGCAGGGCCGCGGCTTTGCCGTGGTGGCCGCCGAGGTGCGCAGCCTGGCTGGCCGTTCGGCCGAGGCCGCGCGCGAAATCAAGGCGCTGATCGGCGCCAGCGTGGAAAAGGTCGGCACTGGCACACAGCTGGTGCGCGACGCGGGCGCCACCATGGACGAGATCGTCCAGAGCGTGGCGCGCGTGACCGAGGCCCTGCGCGGCGTGACCGCCGCGTCCGAGGGCCAGTCGGGCAGCATCAATGAAATCAACCAGGCCGTGGGCCAGCTGGACAACATCACGCAGCAGAACGCCGCGCTGGTGGAGGAAGCCGCCGCCGCCGCCCAGAGCCTGAAGGAACAGGCCACCGGGCTGACCCGCATGGTCACCTCGTTCCGCCTCGCGCCGGGCTTTGCCTGACGCCCGCAACCCGCACCCAACCTAACAACCGACGGAGTGCATGCCATGAAGCTCAACCTGCCTGTCACGGCGAATGAATACGAACTGGCCGAGGGCCAGACGCTGGTGTCCACCACGGACCTGCAAAGCCACATCACCTACTGCAACGCCGCCTTCATCGCGGTCAGCGGCTACACGCGCGAGGAGCTGCTGGGCCAGCCGCACAACATGGTGCGCCACCCCGACATGCCGCCCGAGGCGTTTCGCGACATGTGGGAAACCATCCGCGGCGGCCGCCCCTGGTCGCAGCTGGTGAAGAACCGCCGCAAGAACGGTGACCATTACTGGGTGATGGCCAACGTCACGCCGCTGATGGAAGCGGGCAAGCCGGTGGGCTACATGTCGGTGCGGACCAAGCCGGCGCGCGAGCAGGTGCGCCAGGCCGAGGCGCTGTACGCCAGCATGCGCGAGCAGGCCCAGGCCGGCGCGCTCAAGGTACGGTTGAACGGCGGGCAGCTTGAAAAGCGCGGCCTGCGGGGCCGTCTGGCGCGCCTGACGCGCCCCGGCGTGACGGCCAAGATGACCACCGCGCTGCTCAGCATGTCCGCCGCGGCGGTCGCCACCGAGCTGCTGGCGGGCTCCGCCGGCCCCATCGTGCTGGGCGCGGCCATGGCCGGCCAGGCGGCGCTGCTGGCGGGCCTGGCCTGGTGGCTGCACCATGCCATCACCGTGCCGCTGCGCGACGCGACGCTGATCGCCAACGCGATTGCGGCGGGCGACCTGACGCAGAGCTTTACGACCAACCGGTCCGACGAAGTGGGCGGCGCGCTGCGCGCGCTGAACCAACTGCATGTGAACCTGCAGGCCATGGTGTCCGATGTGCGGTCCGAGGCGCAACGCATTGACACGGCCGCCAACGAGATTGCCGCGGCCACGCAGGACCTGTCGGGCCGCACCGAATCGCAGGCCAGCAGCCTGCAGGAAACCGCCGCCGCCATCGAGCAGATTGCCGCCACCGTGGGCCAGAACGCCAACAGCGCGGGCGAGGCCAGCCGCAAGGCGGGCAACGCCGGCCAGGTGGCCGAGCGCGGCAGCGCCATGGTCAGCAAGGTGATCTCCAGCATGCAGGGCATCGAAGCCGCGTCCGGGCGCATTGCCGCCATCAACGGCGTGATCGACGGCATTGCGTTCCAGACCAACATCCTGGCGCTGAACGCGGCCGTGGAAGCCGCCCGCGCCGGCGAGCAGGGCCGCGGCTTTGCCGTGGTGGCCGGCGAGGTGCGCAGCCTGGCCCAGCGCAGCGCCGCCGCCGCGCAGGAAATCAAGCAGCTGATTGAAGAGTCACGCCAGCAGGTTGAAGGCGGGCGCGACATGGCGCAGGTGACGGGCAAGACCATGGACGAAATGGTGACCGCCGTGCGCGACGTGGGCAGCCTGATCGAGGGCATTGCCGTGGCATCGGCCCAGCAATCCGGCGGCGTGACCGAAGTCAACACCGCCGTGGCCCAGCTGGACACGGCCACGCAGCAGAACGCCGCAATGGTGGAGCAATCCACCGCCACCACGCACCAGCTGCGCCAGCAAGCGCGTGCGCTGACCGAAGCCGTGCAGGTCTTCAAGGTGCGCCATGGCTGAAGCAGCAACGGCGGGAGAGCGCGACATCGAGTTCAACGCGGGCGACTTCGAGCGCGTGCGCGCGATGATCCGCGCCAAGGCCGGCATCGACCTGAACCCGGGCAAGCAGAACATGGTGTACAGCCGGCTGTCGCGCCCCTTGCGCGAACGCGGCTACCGGGCGTTCCGGCCGTACCTGGATTCATTGCAGACCGCCAGCGAGGCCCAGTGGCAGGAGTTCATCAACTGCCTGACCACCAACCTGACATCGTTCTTCCGCGAGGCGCACCACTTCCCCATCCTGGCCGAGCACCTGAAAAAGCGCCACCCTGCGCCGCAGCGCATCTGGTGCTGCGCCGCCTCCACCGGCGAGGAGCCCTACACCATTGCCATGACGGTGGCCGGCACGCTGGGCGCGCAGGCGCCGGTGACGATTGACGCGAGCGACATCGACACGCGCGTGCTGGAAACGGCGCGCCAGGGCGCCTACAGCGCCGAATCGGTCGCCAGCCTGGACGCCACCTTGCTGCACCGGCACTTCCTGAAAGGCGCGGGGGCCAACGCCGGCCGCGTGCGCGTCAAGCCCGACCTGCGTGCCATGGTCCACTTCCGGCCGTTCAACCTGCTGTCCGACAGCTACAAGGGCGACGGTTACGACGCGATCTTCTGCCGCAACGTGATGATCTACTTTGACCGGCCCACCCAGCGCCGCGTGCTGGAAAAGCTGCACGCCTGCCTGCGCCCCGACGGGCTGCTGTTTGTCGGCCATTCAGAGAACTTCACCGAGCACCGCGATCTGTTTACCCTGGTGGGCAAAACGGTGTACAGCCGCGTGAAGTCTTGAGATGAACGCAGTCGCCGCACCTACCGCAGGCCTGCCCGATGTGGCGAGCCTGAAGCGCATGCGCCGGCGCGACCATGAGGCGTCGTTCTTCTTCTTCGACCCGGGCTTTGGCCGAACCGCGGTCAAGGTGCTGCCGGGTGAATTTTTTGTGCACGACCAGGACCTGGTCGTGACCACCACGCTGGGGTCGTGCGTGGCGGCCTGCCTGCATGACAGCGGCGCCGGCGTGGGCGGCATGAACCACTTCATGTTGCCTGATGGTGCCGATGGCGGCACCAGCGGGCGCTTTGGCGCGTTTGCCATGGAGCTGCTGATCAACGAGATGATCAAGCGCGGCGCGCGCCGCGGCGCCATGACGGCCAAGATCTTCGGCGGCGGCCAGGTCGTCAAGAGCCTGGCGGGTACCTCCATTGGCGAGAAGAACGTGGCCTTCGTGGAAACCTTTCTGGCCCAGGAGCGCATTGCCATCGTGGCGCGCGACGTGCTGGACCTGTGCCCGCGCAAGATCGTGCTGTTCCCCCACAGCGGCAAGGTCATGTGCAAGCGGCTGCCCGCCACGCACGGCGCGGAGTTCGAGCAGCAGGAGGCGCGCTACCGCGCCCAGCTGGTGCAGCAGCCGCGCAGCGGCGACGTAGAGCTTTTCTGAGGGAGACGCAGATGACCATCCGTGTAGTTGTAGTGGATGACTCGGCGCTGGTGCGCAGCATCCTGTGTGACCTGATCAACCGCGCAGGCGACATGCGCGTGGTGGGCCAGGCGGCCGACCCGTATGCCGCGCGCGAGGTGATCCGTGAGCTGGACCCGGACGTGATCACGCTGGACATCGAGATGCCGCGCATGGACGGCCTGGATTTCCTGGAAAAGCTCATGCGCCTGCGGCCCATGCCGGTGGTGATGATCAGCACCCTGACCGAGCGCGGCGCGCAGACCACGCTGCGCGCGCTGGAGCTGGGCGCGGTGGACTTCGTGACCAAGCCCACGCTGGCCGTGCGCGCGAAGCTGGACGAGGCCGCCGCCGAGATCACGGCCAAGATCCGCGCGGCGTCCCAGGCGCGTGTGGCCCGCCGCACGGTGGCGCCGCCACCGGCCGTGGCGGCGCCGCGCACCGCGCCGCTGCGCGCGGCGCGAGCGAGCGAGCTGCTGATCGCCATCGGCGCGTCCACCGGTGGCACCGAAGCCATCCGCGAGGTGCTCACGGTGCTGCCGCCTGACGTGCCCGGTATCGTCATCACCCAGCACATGCCGCCGGGCTTCACCGCCGGCTTTGCCGCCCGGCTGGACAGCCTGTGCCGCATCCGCGTGAAAGAGGCGGTGGACGGTGAACGCGTGCTGCAGGGCCATGCCTATATCGCGCCCGGCGGCCACCACCTGTGGGTGGAGCGTGCCGGTACCGCCTGGGTCGCCCGTGTGGCCGATGGCGACCCGGTCAACCGCCACAAGCCGTCGGTGGAAGTGCTGTTCCAGTCGGTGGCACGCCATGCGGGCAAGCGGGCGATTGGCATCATGCTGACCGGCATGGGTGCCGACGGCGCGCGCGCCATGCGCGAAATGCGCGACGCCGGTGCCTGGAACCTGGTGCAGGACGAAGCCTCATGCGTTGTCTTCGGCATGCCGCGCGAGGCGATCAACGCGGGCGCGGCCGATGAAGTGCTGCCGCTGCAGGCCATTGCGCCGCACTTGCTGGCGCGCCTGGGGGTGAAGACTTGAGCGAAGTTCGCTGAGGCTGGCCTCAGCCCACCTGCTCCAGCGCCACCAGCGTGCGCTGCACGCAGGCCTGAACCTCGGGCCAGGCTTGCCGCGCCACATCGCCACGCCCTTCGCGCAGGGCCATTTCCATCTGGCGCGCCGCGCGTGACAGCGCGGCGTTCTGCATCATGCCGGCCGAGCCCGCGATCTTGTGGGCCAGGTCGCGCAGGGTGGCGTCGTCCGTGCCGGCCACCGCCTGTTCCAGCTGGGCCACCTGGGTATCCAGGGCCTCGCGGTACATGGTCACCATGTTGGCGCGCACGTCGGCCGGCAGCAGGGCCAGCAGTGCATACATGGGTTCAAACGGACTGGCCGGTGCAGGGATCGAGTGCATGGTCGGGGTTCGCGGCTTCGGCCGCGCCGGGTGGGTCAGGGTGCAGCATGCCGGCGATCATGGCGCACATGTCGTCGATGCCGCGCGGCTTGTCAAACAGGCCGCGCACGCCGGCCTCGGCGGCCGATTCGCGCAGCTCATCGGTCAGGTAGCCCGACGCCAGGATCACCGGCAGGTCGGGGCGCAGGCGGCGGATTTCGCGGGCCACTTCCAGCCCCGAATGCTCGGGCATGTTGTAGTCGCTCACCACCAGGTCGATGTCGCGCGCGTTGGCCCGGATGAAGGCCAGCGCCGCGCCGGCGTCCTCAAAGCCGGTGGCGCGGTAGCCGCGCGCCTGCAGCGTGGCACGCACCATGAGCACCATGGCGGGGTAGTCGTCCAGGTACACCACATGCTGGCCGGTGCCGCGTTCGCCGGCAGCCGCGGCCGTGGGTGCCAGCGCCGGGCTGGCGGTGTCTTGCTGCTCGGCCAGCGGCAGGAAAATCTCGAATGTGCTGCCTTCGCCGGGCGCGCTGTACACGTCAATGCGCCCGCCATGCGCGCGCACGATGCCGTGCACCACCGGCAGGCCCAGGCCGGTTCCTTCGCCCTTGGGCTTGGTGGTGAAGAAGGGTTCAAAGATGCGTTGCACCGTGTCGGCGTCCATGCCGCAGCCGTCGTCGCACACCTGCAGCCGGGCCTGGTTGCCCTGGCGATCCAGCAGGATACGGATGTGCCCGGGCTTGCTGCCCAGCGCCTGCCAGGCATTGGTGCCCAGGTTCATGATGACCTGGCTGATCTGCGAGGCGTCGGCCTTCACCAGCAGCGGCGTCCTGGAGGCGCGGTGGGTGATGCGCAGGCTGGGCGGCAGGGTGGCGCGCAGCAACTGCACGGTTTCCTCCACCACAGGTTGCAGCGGCTGGCAGGTGAATACCGCCGGCTGGCGGCGGCTGAACGACAGGATGCGCTGCACGATGTCGCGCGCGCGCAGCCCGGCCTTGGTGATCTCATCAATGCAGGCATGCACGGCGGCAGGGTCGCCGTAGCGTTCACGTGCCAGGGCGGCGTTGCCCAGGATGGCGGCCACGATGTTGTTGAAGTCGTGCGCGATGCCGCCGGCCATGGTGCCCAGGGCTTCCATCTTCTGGGACTCGCGCAGCTGTGTTTCCAGCGCGGTGCGTTCCTTGTCGGCAGCGGCGCGCGCGGACATGTCGCGCAGGATCAGCAGGTACATGGCCCGGCCCGTGACCTGGATCTGCGAGATCGATGCCTCGACGGGGAAGGCGGCGCCGTCCTGGCGCAGCGCGGTCATGGCGCGCGCGCGCACCGCCGCGGGTGCCGTCCCGCCCGGCGGCGTGGGGCCGGCCGCGGCCAGCGCCGGCGCGCATTCGGGCAGGAAGCGCACCAGCGGCGATGACAGCGCGTCGGTGCGCCGGCAGCCAAACATCGAGGCGGCGAAATCATTGAACACCACGATGTTGTGGTAGTTGTCCACCGTGATGATCGCGTCCATTGCGGCGTCGATGATGGCCGCCAGTTGCGACTCGCTGGCGTTCAGGGCCTGCTCGGCCTCGGCACGGGCGGTCACGTCGTGGCCCACGCCGCGGTAGCCCTCGAATTTGCCGGTGGCGCTGAAAACCGGTTCGCCGCTGAGCAGCAGGTGGCGCATGCGCCCGCGGGGGTCGGCCTGGCGGATCGCGAAGTCCTGGAACGGCTCGCGCTGCGCCAGCACGGCCTGGTGTGTCGCCCAGCGTTCCATGTCCCTGTCGGCGCCGGGCTGGTCCCAGCGGGTCAGGCCCATGGCTTCTTCGCTGGCCGGCCGGCCGCCCAGCGGCGCCGCCGCCACATGCACCAGGCGGTGGATGCTGTCGGTCTCCCAGTACCAGCCGGCGGACAGCCGCGTGACGGCCCCGAATCGGTCGTGGCGGGGCGAAGGCATGGGGTTTGCGGCAGGCTGTACGGGCATGCAGCCATTCTGGAAGGCATCGCGGCCGGGGCAAATGCGCATAAGCGGCGCATTCCCGGGCCTTATTGGCTCGCACAGGGCCGCGTCCCGGGCAGCAAAACGCCCCGGCGGGGGGTAACCCGAAGGGGCGCTTGCCGGAAGACCTGCACCGGTAAGTGGGGCCGCCGTGCCAATGAGTATGCGTTGCGCCGCACAGAAAGTCTTTCTGGTTTTTGGTGCGGATGCGCTTTCAGAAGAAATTCAAGCTTCTAATGTCAGAGTAAAAGATAATTTTTCTTCATGGACAAAATAGACAGGAAAATCCTTCGTGTGTTGCAGGCCAATGCCCGTGCCAGCCTGCAGGAAGTCAGCCAGGCGGCCGGCCTGAGCGCCACGCCCTGCTGGGGCCGCATCAGGAAGATGGAAGAAGCCGGGGTGATCGAGGGTTACACCATCCGCCTGAACCCGCAGGCCATCGGCCTGGGTGACACGGTGCTGGTGCAGGTCACGCTGGACAGCCACTCGGACAACACGCTGGAGAAATTCGGCGAAACGCTGGCGGCCATACCCGAGGTGATCGAGGCCTGGCTGGTCTCGGGCGAATACGACTACCTGCTGCGCGTGGCCGTCAGGGACACCAAGGATTACGAGCGCCTGCTGCGCGAGCGGCTGTACAGGATCAAGGGCATACGCCACAGCAAATCGAGCTTCGTGCTGCGCACCCTCAAGAAGGCCGACCTGCCGCTGTTTGTCTGAGGGCGCATGCTGCGCTGCAGCAGTTCTTCTGGTTGCAACTTTTTGCGGCTGGCGGCCCAAACATCATTGCAAAGTCATCTGCGAAGACTAGGATAAATGCCTGTCACAAGGGGTTTGCCATGGCGTCCGCTGAATTCCGAATTGAAAGCCAGCTCGCAATCGTCAACCGCTTTGTGCCGGCGTCCAGTCTGGCGCGGCCCTTTGGGGATTTGTCGCTGGCCGTGGCCGTGGCGGCAAAGAGCGACACCAAACCATCGGGCGGCGAAATCCGCGTGGTGCATGTGCCCAGCGGCGAGGTGCTGTTTCGCAGCAGTGCCGCGCCAGTGCGCCCCTTATGAAGCAGTCGCTGCGCAAAACCCCGTCACCGTTGCACCTGGCGTACAAATACGACGGCGCCCCGGGCGACATCATCGCCAGCCACCTGACGCTGGCCTGCGAGGGCCCGGTGCTGACGCTCACCATGGACCTGACGGCCAATTTCCGGGGCCGCGACCCCACGGGCGGCGCTTACCTGGATGCGCTGGCGCTCGCGCGGGATCACCACAAGCTGAAGTTTGTGCAGTGTCACGACAACCTGGTGCGCGCGCGGCTGATCCGTGCGTGGGACCAGGTGGCTCACCCGCAGCTGCGGCTGGCTCTGCTGATGGGCTCACGCGGCGCGAGCCTGTACGAGGTGGCGCCGCGCTCGCTGTTGATGGGCGGCGTGCAGCTTGATGTGCTGTCGGTGCTGGACGTGCAGGCGCTGGAATCGCGCGGCAGCAGGGGCTGGCGCCATTCGGGCTTTCATGCCTCGGGCTTCCAGCATTCGCAGGCGGGTTTGTAGGACGTGTCCCCCCGCCAGGGCGCGCGGGGCGCTGACAGCCACGGCTGCGGGTGGCGCCTAGCATCGTGGCAATGAAGCCGCTGAACATCTTCGCCGCCTGCTCACTGGCCGCACTGGTCCTTGCAACGAACGCGCTGGCGGCCACGCCGGCGCAGGCGCTGAAAGCGCGTTACACCGAATACGCTGCGCAACTGGCTGACAACGACTTCCAGCGCGCCATGCACATCGAGTCCGTGGCCGCGGGCAATTCGCTCAGCGGCGAGATCCACGCCGTGCTGGATCATCCCTTCACGCGCCTGAGCAGCGCGCTGCGCGAGCCTGATGCCTGGTGTGACGTGCTGATCCTGCCGTTCAACACCAAGTTCTGCCGGGCCACCACCGTGGGTGGTCAGCCCGTGCTGGCCATGCGCATTGGTCGCAAGTTCGACCAGCCGCTCAAGGACGCCTATCCGCTGGACTTGCGCTGGCAACGCGTGGCGGCCGCCCCCGATTATTTTGAGACGCGCCTGACGGCTGCCGAAGGGCCGGTGGGCACGCGCGATTACCGCGTGGTGGTGGCCGCCGTGCCGCTGGAGGGCGGACGCACCTTCATGCGGTTGAGCTATTCGTACAGCTACGGCACCATGGGCCGCCTGGCGCTGCAGGGCTACCTGGCCACGGCCGGTGCGGACAAGGTGGGGTTTTCGGTGAAGGGCCGCGATGCGAGCGGCGCGCCCGTGTACGTGGACGGCATGCGCGGCGTGGTGGAGCGAAACGCCATGCGCTACTACCTGGCCATTGACGCGTACCTGGCGTCGCTCACGGCGCCGCCGCGCGAGCAGTTGGACCGCCGCATCCAGGCCTGGTTCAACGCCAGCGAGCGCCACGCCCGCCAGCTGCGCGAGATGGACAAGGCCACGTACGTGACCATGAAGCGCCAGGAATACGAGCGACAACAAGCCGCGATGTAGATGCCAGTGCCACCGCGGAACCGGCTCCGCCGGCCCGCTGGTGGCGCCCCCTTGAGGGGGGAGCGCCGCAGGCGCTTCGGGGGTGGTTTACTTGATGCCGGCGGCGGCGCGCAGGGCTTGCGCCTTGTCGGTACGTTCCCAGGTGAACTCGGGCTCTTCGCGGCCAAAATGGCCGTAGGCCGCGGTCTTTTCGTAGATCGGACGCAGCAGGTCCAGCATCTGGATGATGCCCTTGGGGCGCAGGTCAAAGTGTTCATTGACCAAGGCGGCGATCTGCTCGTCGGGGATCACGCCCGTGCCTTCGGTGTACACCGTCACGTTCATGGGCCTGGCCACGCCGATGGCGTACGCCACCTGGATCTGGCACTGCTTGGCCAGCCCGGCCGCCACGATGTTCTTGGCCACATAGCGTGCGGCATAGGCGGCCGAACGGTCCACCTTGGACGGGTCCTTGCCGCTGAAGGCACCGCCGCCGTGCGGGCAGGCGCCGCCATACGTGTCCACAATGATCTTGCGCCCGGTCAGGCCGCAGTCGCCCTGCGGGCCGCCGATGACGAAGCGGCCGGTCGGGTTGATCAGGTAGCGCGTGTTCTGCAGCCATTCCCCGGGCAGCACGGGCTTGATGATTTCCTCGATGATGGCTTCGTTGAACGAGGCCTTCATCTTCGTGGGCGTCTCGCTCTGGTCGGGGCTGTGCTGGGTGGACAGCACCACGGTGTCGATGCTGTGGGGCTTGCCGTCCACGTAGCGCATGGTCACCTGGCTCTTGGCGTCGGGGCGCAGGAAGGGCAGGCGGCCGTCCTTGCGCAGCTGGGCCTGGCGCTCGACCAGGCGGTGCGCGTAGTAGATGGGCGCGGGCATCAGCTCGGGCGTTTCGTCGCAGGCATAGCCGAACATCAGGCCCTGGTCGCCGGCGCCGGTGTTCAGGTGGTCGTCGGACGCATGGTCCACGCCCTGGGCGATGTCGTTGGACTGCTTGTCGTAGCAGACCATCACGGCGCAACCCTTGTAGTCGATGCCGTATTCGGTGTTGTCGTAGCCGATGCGCTTGATGGTGTTGCGCGCGACTTCGATGTAGTCCACGTGGGCGTTGGTGGTGATCTCGCCTGCCAGCACGACCAGGCCGGTGTTGGTCAGGGTCTCGGCGGCCACGCGGCTGCGCGGGTCCTGCTTGAAGATCGCGTCAAGAATCGCGTCAGAGATCTGGTCGGCGACCTTGTCGGGGTGGCCTTCGGACACGGATTCGGACGTAAAAAGGAAATCGTTCGCCATTTGAATAAACTCCGTTGGTTGCAAGGCGCGTTGCCTGGCATGGAGCTTCGGCGAACGCTTTAGCAGCTTTTTTTAACGTCGCCCTGCAAGTAGTTCATAACTCGGCGACCCCCGGATTTTAACCAGACCCATGCTGACCCTGTTTCGCGCGCTGTCGGTTTTGCCGCTGTGGGTGCTGCATGCGGCGGGCTGGGCGCTGGGCTGGGCGGCCTACCTGGGCTCGCCCGTCTACCGGCGGCGGCTGCGCGACAACGCCGCGCAGGCCGGGGTGCCGCCGGGCGAACGGCGCGCCGCGGTGGGTGCCTCGGGCAAGCTGGTGGCCGAGCTGCCGCGCCTGTGGTTTGGCGCGCCCGTGCCCATTGGCTGGGACGGCGCGCAGTGGATAGAAGCAGCCCACGCCCAGGCGCGCGGCATTGTGTTCCTGACGCCGCACCTGGGTTGCTTTGAAATCACCGCGCAGGGCTATGCGCAGCGCTATGGCGCCGCGCGCGGCCCCATCACCGTGCTGTACCGGCCCGCGCGCAAGGCCTGGCTGCGCGCGCTGGTGGACGGCGCGCGCAGCCGCCCGGGCCTGGTGACCGCGCCCACCACGCTGTCTGGCGTCAAGCAGATGCTGAAGGCCCTGAAAAAAGGCGAGGCCGTGGGCCTGCTGCCCGACCAGGTGCCGCCACTGGGGCTGGGCGTGTGGGCGCCGTTCTTTGGCCGCGATGCCTACACCATGACGCTGTCGGCGCGGCTGGCGCAGCAGTCGGGTGCGCAGGTGCTGCTGGCCTGGGGCGAACGCCTGGGCTGGGGCCGGGGCTATCTGATCCATGTGCGGCCGCTGGGCGCTGCACTGGCCGTTGAGCCGGCGGCGGCTGCCGCCCAGGTCAATGCCGCCATGCAGACGCTGGTGCGCGAATGCCCGCGCCAGTACCTGTGGGGCTATGCGCGCTACAAGGCGCCGCGCCAGGACGCCGCACCATGACCAGCCACCTGGGCGTGGCCTTCATGCGGCTGCTGGGCCGCCTGCCATTGGGCTGGGTGAGGGCACTGGGCCGGGTGCTGGGCTGGGCCCTGTATGCGGTGGTGGTGCCGCGCCGGCGCGTGGTGCGTGCCAACCTGGCGCTGTGTTTCCCGCAGTGGAGCGAGGCGCAACGCCGCGCGCTGGTGCCGCGGGTGTTCGTGCATTTTGCGCAGGCCTGGCTGGACCGGGGCTGGCTGTGGCATGGCAGCGCGGATGTGACGCGGCAGCGGCTGGTGCTCACGGGCGCGGTGGACGCGTTGGACGGCAATGCGCCCACGGTGATTTTTGCGCCGCATTTCGTGGGGCTGGACGCCGGCTGGACGGCACTGACGCAGCAGCTGCCGCGCGCCTTCACCACCATCTATACCGACCAGGCCGACAAGGTGGTGGACGCGTGGATTCACGCCGGGCGCAGCCGCTACGGCAGCGCCCGGCTGTTTGGCCGGGCCGACGGTGTGCGCACCATCGTGGCGGCGCTGCGCGCGGGCGAGCCGCTGTACCTGCTGCCCGACATGAACTTCGGGCCCGAGGAATCCATATTTGTGCCGTTTTACGGTGTGCAGGCCGCCACTGTGCCGTCCTTGTCGCGCTTTGCGCGGCTGGCCCGCGCGAAAGTGGTGCCTGTCGTGACGCGCATGACCCCAGGTGGCTATGAAGTGCAGGTGATGCCGGCCTGGACTGACTTCCCCGGCGACGACATGGCGGCCGACACAGCCCTCATGAACCTGAGGCTGCAGGGCTTTATCGATGCGATGCCGGCCCAGTACTACTGGGTGCACAAGCGCTTCAAGACCCGCCCGCCGGGCGAGGCCGAGGTCTACTGAACTTTCAGAAAATCGCCCAGGTACCCCGCCACGAGCTGCGGCTGCTCGTGAATGATCCAGTGCGAGGCGCCCTCGACCCGGTGCAGCGTCAGCCGCGGGATGTACGCGTCCAGCCCGTCGATCAGCTCGGGCGGCAAGGCCACGTCGTCCATGCCCCACACCACCAGCGTGGGCACGCTGACCGTGAGCATGCTGTGCGGCAGCTCGACCGCGGCCGCGCCCGGGTCTTCGGGCCGCGGCGGGCGCAGCGGGGATGCGCGGTAATAGTTGCAGCCGCCGGTCAGGCCCGCGTTCCACACGGCGCGGTACTGGTCCTTGACGGTGTCGCTCAGCCAGGCGGGTGGGTTGGTGCCGTCCTTGGCCTTGCTGAAAAACGGCCACATCCGCGCATGGTCGTTGGCCGCCAGCAGCGCTTCGGCGTCGGGGCGGATCAGGAAGTTCATGTAGGCGCTGGCAGCCTGCTGCTTCGGGTTGGTCTTGAGCTCGCGCAGGAAGGTGCCGGGGTGGGGCGAATTGACGATGGCCAGGCGCCGGATCAGCTGGGGCTGCTGGTTGGCCAGGTTCCAGGCCACCGCGCCGCCCCAGTCGTGGGCCACCAGGCATTCAATGGGCCCGCCGGGCGATTCGCTGGCGATCAGCGCCGCGATGTCCTGCACCAGGTGCTTGGGGCGGTAGGCACTCACATCCACCGGGGCGCTGGATTGCTCGAACCCGCGCAGGTTGGGCGCCACGCAGCGCCAGCCGCCGTTTTCTGCCTTCGAGAAATGTTCCAGCAGTTCGTCCCAGACAAAAGCTGCTTCGGGAAAGCCGTGCAGGAACACCAGCACCGGCCGCCCCCGCTCGCCCGCCGCGCGGCAGCTCAGGGTGATGCCGTGGGGCAGGGGCAGCTGGAACTGTTCAATCATTCGTTGGTGCGGCGGCGGCTTGTGGGGGATGGGCCCAGTCAAACAGCAGCTGGGCCACTTCGTCGACGCCCTGTTTCTTGAGCGCGGAGAACAGTTTCACCTCGCCGCCGCCGGCCTGCAGTCGCGCAATGGACAGCGCCTTGCTGCCTTCGGCGCGGTTGAGCTTGTCGGCCTTGGTCAGCAACACAAGGAATTTCAGGCCTTCTTCCACCCGGGGGCGGATAACTTCGAGCAGGATTTCGTCCAGCTCGGTCATGCCGTGGCGCGGGTCGCACAGCAGCACGATGCCGCGCAGGTTCTCGCGCGTGACCAGGTAATTGGCCATGACCTGCTGCCAGCGCAGCTTGTCCTGCTTGGGCACGGCCGCATAGCCATAGCCGGGCAGGTCGGCCAGCACGGCATCGGTCACGCCCTGCTTGCCCAGGGTGAACAGGTTGATGCTCTGGGTGCGCCCCGGCGTCTTGGACGCAAAGGCCAGGCGCTTTTGCTGTGTCAGGGTGTTGATGCAGGTGGATTTGCCGGCGTTGGAGCGGCCGACAAAGGCGATCTCGGGCACGGTCAGCGGCGGCAGGAATTCGAGTTTGGGCGCCGTGGTGAGGAATCTGGCCGTGTGCATCCAGCCCATGGCAGTGGTGGCGGAAACAGCGGCCGTGGATGGCGGGGCGGGCGTCTTGGCGGGTGGGTGCCCGGCGGGTTTGGTCATGGGATAGCCTGGTATTGCGGGGAAACCCGAGGCGTCATTGTAGAATCGCAGGGTTTTGCGCCAATAAACACACCCCCGATATGAAGTTGCTAGCCTCCTTGCTGACCGCTGCCGTGCTGGTGGCCCCCGTCTTTTCCGCCTCTGCCCAGGCGCCTGCCGCGGCGGGCGCACCTGCGGCGGCTGCGGCCCCGGCTGCTGCCGCACCTGCGGCCCCGGCCCCCAAGGCAGCCAAGCCCGATCTGGTCCAGGGCGAGGCCAAGTACACCGCGGTGTGTGCGGCCTGCCACGGTGCAGACGGCAATTCCGGCGCGCCCGCCAACCCCAAGCTGGCGCAGCAGCACCCCGAATACCTGGTCAAGCAGCTGCAGGAATTCAAGTCAGGCAAGCGCGCCAACGCCATCATGCAGGGCTTTGCCGCCACGCTGAGCGACGCCGACATGAAGAACATTTCCTACTGGGTGGCCTCCAAGAAGACCAAGCCCGGCTTCGCCAAGGACAAGGAACTTGTCGCCCTGGGCGAGCGCATCTACCGCGGCGGCATCGCTGACCGCCAGATCGCCGCCTGCGCCGGCTGCCACAGCCCCAACGGCGCCGGCATCCCTGCGCAGTATCCGCGCCTGGGCGGCCAGCATGCCGAATACACCGACGCGCAGCTCAAGGCCTTCCGTGAAGGCGCCCGCAAGAACAGCGTGCAGATGACCCAGGTGGCCGCCAAGCTGAACGACCGCGAGATCAAGGCCGTGTCCGATTACATCGCCGGCCTGCGCTGATTCGCGGCTTGATGTTGAACTAACCGCCAACAACCAAACCAAACAAGGCGGGCGCCTCTCTCGAGGGCCCGCCTTTTTTGTTCCCCAGCACATACGAGACAAGATGTCAGCATCCACCCACGGGCTTCAGGTCAGGACCGGTTCGCAGGCCATGCGCTCGGCCGTGGAGCTGCTGTCGTCGATGCGGTTCTCGATCTCGCTGCTGACCATCATCTGCATCGCATCGATCATCGGCACTGTCCTCAAGCAGCACGAGCCCGCCGTCAACTACGCCAATCAGTTCGGGCCGTTCTGGGCCGAGCTTTTTCTCGCGGTCAAGCTCAATGCCGTGTACAGCGCCTGGTGGTTCCTGCTGATCCTGGCGTTCCTGGTGGTCAGCACGTCGCTGTGCATTGCGCGCAACACGCCCAAGATCATCGCGGACCTGAAGACCCACAAGGAAAACATCCGCGAACAGAGCCTGAAGGCCTTTCACCACCGCGCGGGCGCCGGGCTGGACGAGACGCCGCAGGCCGCGGCCGACCGCATTGGCCGCACCCTGGCCAGCGGCGGCTGGAAGGTGAAGCTGCAGCAGCGCAGCACGCCCCAGGGCGAGGGCTGGATGGTGGCGGCCAAGGCCGGGGCGGCCAACAAGATCGGCTACATCGCCGCGCACAGCGCCATCGTGCTGGTATGCGTGGGCGGCCTGCTGGACGGCGACCTGATCGTGCGCGCTCAGATGCTGTTCAATGGCAAGACGCCCTACAACGGCGGTGGCCTGATTGCCGACGTCAAGCCCGAGCACCGCCTGTCCGAGCGCAACCCCACCTTTCGCGGCAACCTGCTGGTGGCCGAGGGCACGCAGTCGGCCACGGCCATCCTGAACCAGTCCGACGGCATCCTGCTGCAGGAGCTGCCGTTTGCCATCGAGCTCAGGAAGTTCATCGTCGAGCATTACTCCACCGGCATGCCCAAGCTGTTCGCCAGCGAGATCGTGATCCACGACAAGGAAACCGGCGAGAAGATTCCGGCGCGGGTCGAAGTGAACCACCCGGCGCGCCACCGCGGCATCGAGATCTACCAGTCCAGCTTCGACGACGGCGGCTCGGCCGTGACGCTGAAGTCCGTGCCGATGAACGGCGCGAGCAAGGCCTTTGAAATCCAGGGCACCATCGGCGGCTCCTCACAGCTCACGCGCGGGCAGGGCGCGGGCGCCGACAAGATGACGCTGGAATACACGGCGCTGCGCATCATCAACGTCGAGAATTTTTCCGGCAACGGTGCGCAAGGGGTGGATGTGCGCAAGGTGGACCTGCGCGAGTCCATCGACTCGCGCCTGGGGGCGGCCAACAAGACCGTGACAAAGAAGGAACTGCGCAACGTCGGCCCCAGCATTACCTACAAGCTGCGCGACGCCGCCGGCCAGGCCCATGAATTCCACAACTACATGCTGCCGGTGGACATGGGCGACGGCGCCCCGGTATTCCTGCTGGGCATGCGCGCGACGCCGACGGAGTCGTTCCGCTACCTGCGCGTGCCGGCGGACGACCAGGGCGAGATGACGGGCTTCATCCAGCTCGGCGCGGCCCTGGCCGACCCGGCGCTGCGCGAGCAGGCGGTGCGCCGCTATGCCGCGCGCGCGACCGACCCCGCGCGGCCTGAGCTGGCCAGCCAGCTTGCAGCGTCTGCGTCGCGCGCGGTGGCGCTGTTTGCCGGCGCCGAGCCGGGCCGCGACGGCAAGACCACCGGTGGCCTGCAGGCGATTTCCGATTTCATGGAGGCCAATGTGCCCGAGGCCGAGCGCGCGCGCGCCGGCGAGGTGCTGATCCGCATCCTGAACGGCGTGCTGTTCGAGCTGGCGCAGATGTCGCGCGAGCGTGCCGGCCAGAAGCCGCTGGAACCGAGCGAGAAGACCCAGGCCTTCATGACCCAGGCCGTGCTGGCCCTGTCGGACCTGCCGCTGTACCCGGCACCCATGGCTTTTCAGCTCAAGGACTTCACCCAGGTGCAGGCCAGCGTGTTCCAGGTGGCGCGTGCCCCTGGGCGCAACATTGTTTACCTGGGCTGTGCCTTGCTGATTCTTGGGGTTTTTGCGATGCTGTATGTGCGCGAGCGTCGGTTGTGGGTGTGGCTGGCGCCGCAGGGCGCGGGCACCCAGGCCACCATGGCCCTGTCCAGCAACCGCCAGACGATGGACACCGACCGTGAATTCGACATGCTCAAGACCAAATTGATTGGGGTACAAGCTTGAACACCGCCACCATCACACTGAATGAAAGCTTCATGTCCCGGCGCAGTGCGCTGGACTGGATTTTTGCCGCGCTGGTCGTGGCCGGCGGCCTGTTCGCCTTCACGCGCTATGCGGCCTACATGGACGTGTATGAAAAGGCCATCCTGATCGGCACCATTCCGTCGGCCATCTGGCTGGGCTGGTTCTGGCGGCCGCTGCGGGTGCTGATGATGGGCGTGGCGGCGTTCTCTCTGCTGGCCATCTGGGCCTACCAGGGCAGCCTGGCGCGGGCCGAGCAGGTGTTCTGGCTCAAGTATTTCCTGTCCAGCCAGTCGGCCATCCTGTGGATGAGCGTGCTGTTTTTCATGAGCACGCTGTTCTACTGGATCGGCATGTTCGCGCGCGGCCAGGCCGCCACCATGGAGCAGCTGGGCTCGCGCCTGGCCTGGGCGGCCGTGACCATGGCGCTGATCGGCACCATGGTGCGCTGGTACGAAAGCTATCTGATCGGCGCCGACGTGGGCCACATCCCGGTGAGCAACCTCTACGAAGTGTTCGTGATGTTCTGCTGGATGACGGCGGCGTTCTACCTGTACTTCGAGGACCAGTACCGCACGCGCGCCATGGGCGCGTTCGTGATGCTGGTGGTGAGCGCGGCAGTGGGCTTTCTGCTCTGGTACACCGTGGTGCGTGAAGCACACGAGATCCAGCCGTTGGTGCCGGCCCTCAAGAGCTGGTGGATGAAGCTGCATGTGCCCGCCAACTTCATCGGCTACGGCACCTTTGCGCTGTCGGCCATGGTGGCGTTTGCCTACCTGGTCAAGCAGCAGGCAACCGAGACGCGCTGGTACAAGCTGGCGCCGCTGTGGCTGCTGGGCGTGGTGCTGTGCTTTGAGCCCATTGTGTTCCGCCAGAAGGTGGACGGCGGCAGCAGCTACTGGATCGTCTATTTCGGCGTCTCGGCGCTGATCGTGGCGGGCATTCTGGCGGCGCGCCGGCGCATCGGTGAGCGGCTGCCCTCGTTCGAGGTGCTGGACGACGTGATGTACAAGTCCATCGCGGTCGGCTTTGCGTTCTTCACCATTGCCACGGTGCTGGGTGCCTTGTGGGCCGCCGAGGCCTGGGGCGGCTACTGGAGCTGGGACCCCAAGGAAACCTGGGCGCTGATTGTCTGGCTCAATTACGCCGCCTGGCTGCATATGCGCCTGATGAAGGGCCTGCGCGGCACCGTGTCGGCCTGGTGGGCGCTGGTGGGCCTGGCGGTGACGACTTTCGCCTTCCTGGGCGTGAACATGTTCCTGTCGGGCTTGCACAGTTACGGCACGCTGTAAGAAAGCCGGACCGGGCGTGACTCACGGGCATCACACGAGCACATCACAAGGATTGACCATGCTGATCAAGACGCACGACAACGGTTTCATCCACCCGGTTTCCAGCGAAATCACGCCGCACAGCGCCTACGCCGGCCGGCGCGAGATGATGAAACTGCTGGCCGGCGGCGCGGCGGGTGCGGCGCTGGCGGGGTGGGCGTCGCGCGAGGCGCTCGCGCAGACCCAGCGGCCCGGCAAGCTGGCCGCGCTGGCGGGCGGCAAGTCGTCGGTGGCCGGCGCCGTGGTCATGGAAAAAGTGACCGACTACAAGGACGCCAGCACCTACAACAACTTCTACGAGTTCGGCACCGACAAGGCCGACCCCGCCAGAAACGCCCATACGCTCAAGACCACGCCCTGGACAGTACAGGTCGACGGCCTGGTCAAGAAGCCCGCCAGATACACGCTGGAAGACCTGCTCAAGCTCAGCGCCCAGGAAGAACGCATCTACCGCATGCGTTGCGTGGAGGGCTGGTCCATGGTGATCCCCTGGGTGGGTTATTCCATGAGCGAGCTCATCAGGAAGGTGGAGCCGCTGGGCAACGCAAAGTACGTGGAGTTCATCACGCAGGTCGACCCCAAGACCATGCCCTTCGTGGGCTCGCGCGTTCTGGACTGGCCCTATGTGGAAGGCCTGCGCCTGGACGAGGCCATGCACCCGCTGACGCTGCTGACGTTCGGCATGTATGGCGAGGTGCTGCCCAACCAGAATGGCGCGCCGGTGCGCCTGGTGGTGCCCTGGAAGTACGGCTTCAAGAACGGCAAGAGCATCGTGAAGATCCGCTTCACCGACAAGGAGCCCAGGACCGCCTGGAACAAGGCCGCGCCGCAGGAATACGGCTTTTACAGCAATGTGAACCCCAATGTGGACCACCCGCGCTGGAGCCAGGCGAACGAGCGGCGCATCGGCGAGGACGGCCTGTTCGCCAAGAAGCGCAAGACGCTGATGTTCAACGGCTATGAAGCCCAGGTGGGGCAGCTGTACGCGGGCATGGACCTCAAGAAAAACTTCTGATGCGTTCGCTGCTCATGCACCCGCTGGCCAAGCCGGTGGTGTTCGTGGCGGCGCTGTTGCCGTTTGCCTGGCTGTTTTACGGCGCCCTCACCAACAACCTGGGCGCCAACCCGGCCGAATACCTGATCCGGTCCAGCGGTGACTGGACCTTGCGCTTTCTGTGCATCACCCTGGCGGTGACGCCGCTGCGCGTGATCACCGGCGCGGCGGCGCTGGCGCGCTTTCGGCGCATGCTGGGGCTGTTTGTGTACTTCTATGGGGTGCTGCACCTGCTGACGTACAGCTGGTTCGACATGGGCTTTGATGTGGGCGAGATCATCAAGGACATCATCAAGCGCCCGTTCATCCTGGTGGGCTTTGCGGCGTTCCTGCTGTTGACGCCGCTGGCGGCCACTTCATTCAACCGCGCGGTCAAGGCGCTGGGGGCAAAGCGCTGGCAGGCACTGCACAAGCTGGTGTACGTCATCGCCGGGCTGGGCGTGCTGCACTTCTTCTGGATGCGTTCGGGCAAGAACGACTTTGCCGAAGTGGCGGTGTATGCCGCGATCATCGCGGTGTTGCTGGGCTGGCGGTTGGTGCGCTATTTGCGCGCGCGCCGGTAGCCGTCAACCGGCCAGCCGTTCGCTGCGCATCTGGTCCGCGGTGGTTTCCCGTTCGCGGATCAGGTGCACACGCTCGCCATCCACCAGCACTTCCGCGGCACGGCCGCGGGTGTTGTAGTTGCTCGCCATGCTCATGCAATAGGCGCCCGCGGACAGGACTGCTACCAGATCGCCGGGCTGTACATTGAGCGGGCGGTCGCGGCCGATCCAGTCGCCGCTCTCGCACACCGGGCCGACCACGTCATAGGTGGTCATGGGCGTGGCATCACGGGAGGTGACCGGCTCGATGGCATGGAAGGCCTGGTACATGGCCGGGCGCGGCAGGTCGTTCATCGCCGCGTCGATGATGCAGAAGTTCTTCTGCTCGCCGGGCTTGAGGTACAGCACCTCGCTCAGGCATACACCCGCGTTGCCCACCAGCGAGCGGCCGGGCTCGATCATGAACTGCCGGTCGCCGAAGCCGCGCGCGTCCAGCCGCGCGAACAGGCTGGCCCACAGCGCGTCGGCCTCGGGTGGGGCATCGCCGTTGTAATTGATGCCCAGCCCGCCGCCGAAGTCGATGTGGTGAATGGGGATGCCCGCAGCCTCGATGGCTTCCACCAGGTCCAGCACGCGGTCCATGGCGTCCAGGTAGGGTGTTTCGTCGGTGATCTGCGAGCCGATGTGGCAGTCAATGCCCACGACCTTCAGGCCCGGCAGCGCCGCCGCGCGCCGGTAGGTGTCCAGCGTGCGCTCATGCGCTATGCCGAACTTGTTGCCCTTCAGGCCGGTGGAAATGTAGGGGTGCGTCTTGGGGTCCACATTGGGGTTGACGCGGATGCTCACGGGCGCGGTCTTGCCGGCGGCGCTGGCCACGGCGCTCAGCACCTCCAGCTCGGCTTCGCTTTCGACGTTGAAGCAGCCGATGCCGGCGTCCAGCGCCTTTCGCATTTCGGCGCGGGTCTTGCCCACACCCGAAAAAATCACGTCGGCGGCCTTGCCGCCCGCCGCCAGCACGCGGTCCAGCTCGCCGCCGGACACGATGTCAAAGCCGCAGCCGGCCTGCGCAAACACCTGCAGCACAGCCAGCGAGGAATTGGCCTTCATGGCGTAGCAGATGCGGGCCTTGCGTCCGGCAAAGCCGCGCTGGTAGGCCGACAGGGCCGCCAGCATCGACGCCTTGGAGTAAACAAACAGCGGCGTGCCGTGGGCGCGCGCGAGTTCGCTCAGGGCCACGCCCTCGATGGTCAGGTCGTTGCCGCGCCGCGCGATGTGCGGGTGGCCGGGAAGCAGGGCAGAGGTCATGAGGTCTGGATCAGGTTCAGCGGGCGGCGCCGCTGGCGGGAATGGCAGGCTGCGGCGCCGCCGTGGTGCCGGCCGGTCGCAGCGTCTCGGGCAAAGTGGCACGATTCGCAGCCGCGGGGCCGGTGGGTAGGTACAGCGCGCCTTTCTGGCCGCAGCCACCGCACACAACCGCACAGAGTGCAAGGGCAAGGCCGGCAGTGCGGGTGCTGTCTAGAATCGGGAAAAGCTTCATGGCGAAATTGTACTTATCGACCGCTCAACGCTTACGAGTGAGGTACGGCGCATTAGGGCGCACCACCCGATAGACAGCACCACGTACCACCATTTCAGTGGTGCCGTAGTCAAGAGCGAGAGACTCATAAGTCACGCCACCGCCGAGATAGCGAAAGACGATCTCATCTTCTGTATCAGGGTGAAGGGTCCGCGGAGCGCCCCAACGCTGCCCACGAGCACGAGCCGCACGCTGACCAGCTACAACCCTTTCCCGAATGATTGAACGCTCAAACTGAGCGACCGCGCCCAGGACTTGCACCATGAGCATGCCGGCAGGTGTGCCGGTATCGATTGGTTCTGTCACGCTACGAATACCGGCACCCACTGTATGGAGCCGCTCAAGGATTGCGAGCAGATCGCGGAGACTGCGCGCCAACCTATCGAGCTTCCAGACGACCAGCGTATCGCCAGGGGACATACTGGATAAAGCCCGTTCCAGAACAGGGCGCCGACTGGCAGCACTGGCCTTTTCTTCGAACACTGTATGAAAGCCAGCACGCTTTAAAGCATCACGCTGCAAGCGCGTTTCCTGATCGACGGTAGAAACACGCGCATACCCAACTAGCCTCATTTTCGCCCCCTTGCTACACAAATGATAGCTACGAAGGCGACTCAGACGCAAGGTAGAACCAATCACCGAACCTAGACCAAATGGCAGTGGCGACGTTAGTGCAGTCACCGAGAAGACCGTAACAGTCAACGATCATGCCGAGAGGGTCAACAGCGCGGCCCAGCTCTACGACAGCAGGGATTTTGCAATCACCGAATTTTGTCCACCTGTTTGTGTAGGCTTCGCCTTGCTCGAAGGCCTTAACGATGTACTTTGAAAGGTAGGCCGCGATCTTGGCGGGGGACTTGCGGCTATGAGCTTTGCGACGTGATACGTCAATATTGCCGCCGTGCTCACCTACGACCCTGCGCCATGTATCGCGGATGACATTGAAACTTTTCACGCGGCAGGGAATGCCATGCACGTTGCCCAGGGTGAACGAACTAGGCACACCGGCGAGAGCCAAATGCACATGCCACGCCCCACGCTTTTGGGTCTCAAACGACGCCACGGCCTGAAAGTCTGGCCAGTATTTCCGCACTGACCGAACGAACGCCGCCAAATGCCGCTTGCACAGGGCCAAATCGCCTTGATTGGCCCGATACGTGAGCGTAAGCAGGGTACTGGCCCCCATGGCCTTACAGAGCTTGCGCACGCGGGTTTTAGCGCGATTGGCAGCGACCTTGAGGGACAGGGCCTTGCGCGCTTCTAATTCGGCTTCTGTAGGCTCAGGAAGGCCATTTAGACGGATGCGCCGTAGCTGCGCCTGTTGATCCTGCGTCAGATCGTCTTCTGTGCCTTCAAGGTAGTAGCGAGGACGTTTCGCGGTGACCTCAATTTGCGAGGGACTTAGCTGATGCGCCTTGACATCAAACCAGTCCGCAACTTGCGGGAATGCAACGGAGCCATCGGGATAAACGAGCGCACCACCGTGCAACCGGATATAGTCCTTCATACGCGGGCCCTCCTATGGCCCCTGTCACGCCCCGGAAGGTTTGCCGACCTTGCCGGGGCATTTTTTCGACCACGGGAACAGGGCCGATGAAAGCCGCGTGACCGTAGGTCGTAAAGTGTTTATGGGATAAATCTAGCGCCGCTCCGCGGCGGCAAGCCGCACGCGTGCGCGGCGCATTGGAGATAGTGCGAACGAGCACGGTTTAGCCTTCGGCACATGCCCTAGGGAAGGTCTGAACAAGTCCACCGAATTGGGCGGCGGTGCGTTGATACGGGCAAAGGAATTCAGCCGATGAGCCAAATCAGCTTTGCAGAAGCCGAGCAAACCAGCAAGAAGAAACTCACGCG
>JBFWUB010000008.1:0-191120 GCA_050247515.1 Ramlibacter sp.
CACTGACCTTCACCTACACGGTGCAGGCAGGTGATACGGCGGCCGATCTGGACTACCTGAGCACGACGGCCCTGGCCCTGAACGGCGGGACGATCAAGGACGCGGCGGGCAACGCCGGCACGCTCACGCTGGCAGCCCCAGGCGCAGCCAACTCGCTGGGCAACAACAAGGCCCTGGTCATCGACGGCGCAGCCCCGACCGTCACCTCCGTGAACAGCAGCACGGCCAACGGCACGTACAAGGCGGGCGACACGGTCAGCATCCAGGTCAACTTCAGCGAATCCGTGACGGTCACGGGCACGCCGCAGCTGACGCTGGAAACCGGGGGTGTGGACCAGGTGGTCAACTACGCCAGCGGCAGCGGCACCAGCACACTGACCTTCACCTACACGGTGCAGGCAGGTGATACGGCGGCCGATCTGGACTACATGAGCACCACGGCGCTGGCGCTGAACGGCGGCACGATCAAGGACGCCGCCGGCAACGCGGGAACGCTCACGCTGGCTGCGCCCGGCGCGGCGGGCTCGCTTGGCAACAACAAAGCCATCGTCATCGACACGACAGCCCCTACGGTGGCCAGCGTCAACAGCAGCACGGCCAACGGCACGTACAAGGCGGGTGACACGGTCAGCATCCAGGTCAACTTCAGCGAAGCGGTCACCGTGACGGGCACGCCGCAGCTGACGCTGGAAACCGGCACCACCGACCGGGCGGTTGACTACGCCAGCGGCAGCGGCACCAGCACACTGACCTTCACCTACACGGTGCAGGCAGGTGATACGGCGGCCGATCTGGACTACCTGAGCACCACGGCCCTGGCCCTGAACGGCGGCACGATCAAGGACGCCGCCGGCAACGCGGGCACGCTCACGCTGGCAGCCCCAGGCGCGGCCAACTCGCTGGGCAACAACAAGGCGATCGTGATTGACGGCGTGGTGCCCACGGTCACCTCCGTGAACAGCAGCACGGCCAACGGCACGTACAAGGCGGGCGACACGGTCAGCATCCAGGTCAACTTCAGCGAAGCGGTCACCGTGACGGGCACGCCGCAGCTGACGCTGGAAACCGGTGGTGTGGACCAGGTGGTCAACTACGCCAGCGGCAGCGGCACCAGCACACTGACCTTCACCTACACGGTGCAGGCAGGTGATACGGCGGCCGATCTGGACTACATGAGCACCACGGCGCTGGCCCTGAACGGCGGCACGATCAAGGACGCGGCGGGCAACGCCGGCACGCTCACGCTGGCAGCCCCAGGCGCAGCCAACTCGCTGGGCAACAACAAGGCCCTGGTCATCGACGGCGCAGCCCCGACCGTCACCTCCGTGAACAGCAGCACGGCCAACGGCACGTACAAGGCGGGCGACACGGTCAGCATCCAGGTCAACTTCAGCGAATCCGTGACGGTCACGGGCACGCCGCAGCTGACGCTGGAAACCGGGGGTGTGGACCAGGTGGTCAACTACGCCAGCGGCAGCGGCACCAGCACACTGACCTTCACCTACACGGTGCAGGCAGGTGATACGGCGGCCGATCTGGACTACATGAGCACCACGGCGCTGGCGCTGAACGGCGGCACGATCAAGGACGCCGCCGGCAACGCGGGAACGCTCACGCTGGCTGCGCCCGGCGCGGCGGGCTCGCTTGGCAACAACAAAGCCATCGTCATCGACACGACAGCCCCTACGGTGGCCAGCGTCAACAGCAGCACGGCCAACGGCACGTACAAGGCGGGTGACACGGTCAGCATCCAGGTCAACTTCAGCGAAGCGGTCACCGTGACGGGCACGCCGCAGCTGACGCTGGAAACCGGCACCACCGACCGGGCGGTTGACTACGCCAGCGGCAGCGGCACCAGCACACTGACCTTCACCTACACGGTGCAGGCAGGTGATACGGCGGCCGATCTGGACTACCTGAGCACCACGGCCCTGGCGCTGAACGGCGGCACGATCAAGGACGCCGCCGGCAACGCGGGCACGCTCACGCTGGCTGCGCCCGGCGCAGCCAACTCGCTGGGCAACAACAAGGCTCTGGCCATTGACAGCACGGCCCCCACGGTGGCCATTACCAGCAACGTCGCGGCGGTCAAGATCGGTGAAACCGCAACGCTCACCTTCACCTTCAGCGAAGCGCCCACCGGCTTTGCCGTGGGTGACATCACCGCGACGTCGGGCACGCTCAGCGGGTTTGCCGTGACCGGTGACGCCAAGGTCTATACCGCCACCTACACCCCCACGGCGGGCACCAACAAGACCAATGCCAGCATTACCGTCGCGGCAGCGTCTTACACGGACGCCGTGGGCAACAGCGGCGGCGCCGGCACCACGCCCGCGCTGAGCGTGGACACGCTGGCCCCCTCGCTGGATGCGGCGGGCAGCGCCCCCGCGGACAACGGGACAGGGTTTGGCACCGACAGCGACATCGTCATCAAGTTCAGCGAGGCGCTGGATGCGGGTTCCAATGTGGGCACCGTCACGCTGCGTGACGTGACCACGGGCAACGCGGTGGCCAGCACTGTCACCATCAACGGTGCCGGCCAGCTGGTGATCAACCCCACGGCCAGCCTGACGTTCAACAGCAACTATTACGTCAGCTGGGATGCCGGCGTGCTCAAGGACGCCGCGGGCAACACGGCCGCCGGCATATTGAACACGGACAAGACCAGCTACAACTTCAGCACCGCGGGCGCGCCCGTGGCCTCGGGTGGCCCAACCGAGACCGTGGACGGCGCCAGCGTCCAGACCACCACCATCGTCGGCGCAGACGGCACCACCTCGACCCGCATCACGGTGGCGCCCGTCAGTCCGGGCCGCGCCGAGGACCCCAGCACGCCCAACGGCAATCTGGCCGACATACCGCTCGTGCGCAATGGCGGCAACGAGACGCTGCTGTCAGTGGGCCTGCCCACGGGGGTTGGCCTGACACTGGAGGGGCGCACCGGCCCCAACCTGGGCCTGCGCCAGCAGTTGATCAACGCCAGCGACCCGCGGGTGTCCGACCGCGACAACTTCGGCGCCATCCTGCAAAACGGCATTGACCAGTACGTGCCCACCGTGGTCAGCGAAGTCCAGGTGACGGTGCGCACGCTCACGCTCACCCTGGGCGACGACGCGGGCGTGCCGGCCAGCCCCATCCGCATTTCCGGCACCACGGGCACAGGAGAAGACGACCTGGCCCACCCCAACCGCCAGGAGGCCCTGGTGATTGACGTGCGCAGCCTGCCCGCGGGCACGGTACTGCAGATGCAGAACGTCGAATTTGCCGTGATCGTGGGCGCCGTGCGATTGCAGGGTGGCGACGGGCGCAACTTCGCGATTGGCGACGGTTCCAGCCAGTTCATGGTGCTGGGCGCGGGCAACGACGTGCTGCGCGGCGGCGCCGGCGACGACACCGTGGCGTCCAAAGCGGGCGCGGACCAGCTCTACGGGGATTCCGGCAACGACATTGTGGTCGGTGGGGCGGACAGCGACATCCTGGAAGGCGGCGCCGGCAACGACGTGCTGCAGGGCGGGCAAAGCGACGCCGGCAACTGGACGTACCAGATCAACACCGCCGGGCAGATCGTGAGCAGCTTCACGGCGCGCGAAGCGGTCCTCACAGACGTTGCCACCCTGTCGCGCACAGGTGCCTGGCTGACCGCCAGCGGCGGCGTGGACAGCGACGACCGGCTGGCCTTCAGCTTCCAGGGCGCCGAGCGCCTGAAGACGGTGGCGCTGCTGGTGCAGGCCGTGCTGGACCGCCTGCCCACGCTGGCGGAGCTGAACGCCTTCAGCACCGCGGCGCTGAGCGAGGTGCAGCTGGCGCAGCTGGCCTACAACCACCATGTGGCCGCCCACCCGGGCATCCAGAACGCCAGCGTCCAGGCGCAGGTACGCAGCCTGGTGGAAAGCGTCTGGGGCGCCGGGGCGGCGGCCGACGCGCTGATCCCGGTGGGGGTGGACTACATCAACGCCGGCGGCAACTGGGCTGAAGGCCTGCTGGCGCTGGCGCGCAACCCCAACAGCGCGCGCACCGTGACGGACGCCGCCGGTAACCTGAACCTGACGCAGGTTTACCTGAGTGCCGAGGCCGGCTGGTCGCCCGGATCCGGCGACGACGTGCTGCGTGGGGGCGAGGGCAACGACCGGCTGGTGGGTGGCAGCGGCAGCGACACGCTGGACGGCGGCGCCGGCATCGACCTGGGCGTGTACGTGGGAAGCGTGATCGACTACGTGGTGCAAAAGATCACCACCGGCGGCGTGACCCAGATGCGCATGACCAACGTGCATTCGGGCGACCAGGACCTGCTGTCAGGCGTGGAATACCTGCAGATCGGCTCGCGCTACTTTGACGCGGCCCGGGCGCTGGATGCGCTGGCCGAAGGCCAGAGCCAGGCGCTGGCGGCCGTGACCGTGGAGCTGACCGGCCAGCAGCTGCAGGCCCAGGGCGTCACCTTGCTCTGACGTCCGGCCGCACGCCCGCGCCGCGCACCTCGATGAGGATTTCATCCAGCACCTGGCCCTGCGCGCCGGCCAGCTGCACCACGTGGCGGCCGGGCCAGGGCAGCCACCGGGCCTGCGGGCCGCGGGCAATTTCGCGCCCGTCGATCAGCCAGCGCACATCGCTGCCCTGCGCCGTCAGCGTCAGGCGCTGGCGCTGCGGCGGGATGTCCGGGTCCAGCGCCAGGATGGTGCCGGGCGCCGGCGCGGTGATGCGCACCGCCTGGGCGGCGGGCGGTGCTTCGTCCAGCGCCATGCGGGCCTGCTGGGTGCCGGCGATGAACCATTCGCTGCGCGTGGCCTCCAGCCCGGCGAAGTCCACGCGCTGCGCCACCAGGCCTGCGGGTGCCGCAGGCGGGCGGCTGGCCTCGCGCGCGTGCAGGTAGCGCATCACGGCAGCCCACACGGGCGCCGCGCCGCTGGTACCGCTTACGTCGTGCATGGCGGCGCCGCTGGCATTGCCCACCCATACGCCCACGGTATAGCGCCGGCTGAAGCCCACGGCCCAGTTGTCGCGCATGTCCTTGCTGGTGCCGGTTTTCACGGCCGTCCAGAACCGCGTGGCCAGCAGGCTGTCGGTGCCGAAGGTGCGGGCGCGGGCATTGGTGTCGCTCAGCATGTCGGCCACGATGAAGGCGGCGCGGGGATCCATGGCCTGCGTGAACGCTGGTTTGCCTTGCAGCGTCAGCGTGGTGGTGCCGGCGCGCCCGCCGTTGGCCAGCGTACGGTACGCATTGGCCAGGCCCAGCAGGGGCACCTCGGCGCTGCCCAGCGCCAGGCTGTAGCCGTAATGGTCGCCAGACTGCGAAAGTGGCAGGCCCACCGCGCGCAACTGCCGCGCAAACGCGTCGGGTGACACCATGACGAGGGTGCGCACGGCGGGCACGTTCAGCGACGCACCCAGCGCGGTGCGGGCCGATACCCAGCCCTTGAATTGCCGGTCGTAGTTCTGCGGTATGTACAGGCCGCCTGCGGTGGGGATCTGGGTGGCCGAGTCTTCCAGCAAGGACGCAGCCGTCAGCCGCCGCCCGGCCACGGCCTGCGCGTACAAAAACGGTTTGAGCGTGGAGCCGGCCTGGCGCAGTGCCGTCACGCCATCGACCTCGGCCGCGCGGCTGAGCCCGCCCGACGAGCCAACCCAGGCCAGCACCTGGCCGCTGGCGTTGTCCAGCACCACCACGGCGCCGTCTTCCACGTTGCGCCCCTGCAGCTCGCGCAGGTGCTGCTGCAGCGTCTGCAGGGCCATGCGCTGCAGCGGGGCGCGCAGGGTTGACGTGACGGAGGTGGCCTGGCCGGTCAGCAGCCTGCGCGCCACATGCGGTGCAATGCCATCGCTCGCGTCAAACGCGCGGCGCTGCAATGCGCCTGTTGCAAACAGGTCCAGCCCGTCGCAATCCTGCGGCGTGGTGGCGGCCTGCACGGCCTTCAGCACGCCGCAGGCGCGCTGTGCCACGGCGCGCACGCCGGCATTGGGCGCGCGCACCAGCGCGGCGGCAATCGCGGCCTCGCGCGCGTCCAGCCCGTGCGCGGCCTTGCCAAAC
Source organism: Ramlibacter sp. (assembly GCA_050247515.1). Classification (GTDB taxonomy): domain Bacteria; phylum Pseudomonadota; class Gammaproteobacteria; order Burkholderiales; family Burkholderiaceae_C; genus RAM1. Next base: position 6,023 of record JBFWUB010000008.1, read on the forward strand.
AGCGTGCGGCTCAAGGCATCAATGCCCACCAGCTCACCGCGAAACGGCACCAGGTTGAGGTAGGCCTCCAGGATCTGGTCCTTGCGCCAGCGACGGTCCAGCACCTGGGCGGCCACGGCCTGGCCGAGCTTCTGCGCCACGCTGCGCCCGCCGGGGCCCTGGGCCCAGGCTTCGTCCAGCAGGCCGGCCAGCTGCATGCTGAGCGTGGACGCGCCGCGCGTGCGTGTGTTCCACAGGTTGGCCCAGGCGGCGGCGGATACGGCTTGCCAGTCCACCCCGCTGTGCTCGTAAAAGCGCTTGTCCTCACTGAGCACAATGGCCGTGCGCAGCGCGGGCGACATGTCGGCCAGCGCCACCCACTCGCCGCGGCGCACGCTGGCATCGGTGCGCAGGCGGTGGATGACCACACCGTCGCGGTCCAGCAGCAGGCTGTCGGACGGGCGGTGGCTGCGGCGCACCTCGTCAAAGGCGGGCAGGGCGTGGGCTGCGGCGGCCAGGGCCAGCAGCGCGCAGGCGCACAGGACGCGACGCAGCGTCACCGGCCTGCCTCCACCTTCACCCGCGGATTCGGCGCCTCGCCAAACATCTCGGGCGCGTACATGGCTTCCACGCGGCTGGGGGGCAGGGCGAAGTCGCCCACGTTGTTCAGGCGCAGCGTGTATTCCATCTTGACCGTGCCCTTGGGCAGGTATTCGTAGTAGCTGCGAAAGGCCTCGAAGCTGCGCTCCTCAAACGCCGGCCAGCCGGGCCCGGAACGCTTTTCGCCCTGCGTGGCGATCTGCGAGTCGCGGCCCAGGCCGCTGCCCAGGATGGTGGCGCCGCCGGGCACCGGGTCGCTGATCACCACCCAGGTCATGTCGGCGCTGGCGTTCACTTCAATCGTCACGCGCAGCACGTCGCCACGGCTGTATTGGCCGGCCACGGCTTGTTCCACCGGCGTGATGGTCTTCCTGATCTGGTAGCCCGCGCTGAATGGTGCTTTCAAGTCCACCGCCGCCAGCGACTGCAGCGTGAGCCAGGGCTTGCCGGTGCCCTGATGGGTCGCGTTGAGTGTCTCCTTGCCTGCAGAGCCCCAGGGCAGCGTCATGCTGGCGTTGCGCGGCTGGCGCCAGTCGAACGTGGCAGTGGCTGTGCCCAGCGTGGCACGCGTGCTGCCGGTCACGGGCGTGGATTCAAATCTGGCCGAAAACTTCTCCAGCGCCAGCCCGCCCCACAGGTTGGCCGTGGTGGTGAGCCACGCGCCGCGCTGCTGGCGGCCGATGAAGCCGCTGGCCAGGCGCCCCATGTCGTCTTTCCAGGCCGGGTCGTCCATTACCGCCAGCAGCAGCCGCGCGGTGTTGACGTCGCCGTTTTGCATGAGCCACCACCAGTAATCGCCCTGCTCGGTGCTGAACACCAGCCTGGTGCCCTGGTAGCTCAGGCGGCTTTTCAGCACCTGCGTGGCTTCGGCGATGCGCTGGTCACGCTGCGGCACATCGGCCACGCGGCGCAGGATGTTCAGCCAGTCGATCACCGCATGCGTGGGCCACTGGTTGGGCGCAATGGTGATGCTGCCCAGCATGCGGCCCTGTGCCTTGCCATAGCGCGACAGCGCCTCCAGCGCGGCGAGCTTGCGCACGTCCAGGTCCTTGCGCGGCGACCAGAACTCGCGCTGGATGCGCCCCTCCACAAACGCGATCAAGCCACGCTCCAGCGGCGCGCGGGCGTCGTCGGGCAGGGCGAACGCCGGGTTGATGGAAGCTGCCTCATGGCTGGCGGCCAGCAGGTAGGCGGTGAGCACATCGCTGCCGCGGTTGGCCTCGCCCTCGCGCGGGGGGAAGTAATGCGCCAGGCCGTCGCTGTCCAGGTAGCCGGGCAGCTGCGACACCACGGTTTGCCACATCTTGGCGTCACGCAGGCCCACGGCCTTGCTGGTCTTTTGCTCCAGGCAGGCAAAGGGGTAGTTGATGAACCAGTCGCGCACGCCAGGCATGCCCTCGGCCAGACGGGGCTGCAGCGCCAGCTTGAGCCCGCCGCGTGGTGTGGTGCCCACCTTCAAGGCGTCGGCCGGCGGTGCCACGTCCAGCGTGAACGGCGCCTCCAGCTGCACCAGCGTGGCCTGCTGCACCGTCAGCGGCACGGCGGGAATGATTCGCTGGCGCGCCTTGAGCGCATCGCGCGCGCCGCTCAACGTGTCGCGCGCCTCAATTTCCCACAGCAAAGCCTCGGCCCGCGTAAAGGCCAGCTGCGCAGGCGCCGTCACGTTCCACGCCACCTCCCGTGCCTCCCCGGCCGGGATGTCCACCGTCTGCACCGCCAGGTCGAGCAAGGTCGCGCGTGGTTTCACCTCCACCTTCATCGCGCGCGCCGTGGTGTTGCGCAGCGTGAGCTGCGCGCGGAACTGGTCGTCCTCTCGCACCAGGGGCGGCAGGCCGCTGATGATCTGCAGGTCCTGCGTGGCACGGATGGTGGTCTGGCCCGTGCCAAACAGGCCCAGCGCCGCGTCGGCCACGGCCACGATGCGGAAGTGGGTCAGCGCGTCGTTCAGCGGCACCTTCACCACCGTCTGGCCCTGGGCGTCCAGCATCACGCGCGGGTTCCACAGCAGCAGCGTGTCCAGCAGCTCGCGCGTGGGGCTTTTGCCGCCACCGCCGCCCGCGGGCACGGCCTTGCGGCCATAGTGGCGCCGGCCAATGATCTCCATCTGCGCGGTGGATGTCTCCACACCCCAGGCGCGGCGCTGCAGCATGGCCTCCAGCAGGTTCCAGCTGGTGTTGGGCGCCAGCTCCAGCAGGGCCTGGTCCACGGCGGCCAGTGCCACTTCGGCATTCGCCGCGGGTTGTCCGTTGGGCAGTTTGACGCTGAGGGTCACCGTGGCGGTGCCGCGCACGGGGTAGCTTTCCTTGTCGGCTTTCACGCTCACGGCCAGCTGGTGGGCCTGCGTGCGCACGCGGATTTCGGCCAACCCCAGGCGGAAGGCGGGCTTGCTCAGATCCACCATGGCGGTGGGGGCGATGTATTCACGGCCCTCATGCCAGAAAGCCGTCCACCATTCGCGCGGGGCCTTGAAGCCCCAGGTGAAAAAGCTGTACCAGGGCACATCGCGCAGGCGCCCGCGCAGTGCCAGCACGCTCACATAGGCGTTGGGCGCCCAGCTGTCCTTGACCTGCAGGCTGATGGTCGGGTCCTGTCCGTTGAGTTGCACCACCTGCGTCTCCATGATGCCCTCGCGCTCCACCGCCACCAGCGCGGTGGCAAAGCGGAACGGCATGCGCACCTGGAACTTCGCCACCTCGCCCGGTTGATAGTTCTTCTTCTCGGGCAGCACGTCCATGCGGTCATGGTCTTCACCGCCAAACCACAGCTCGCCCTGGCGTGTGACCCACGCCGACGATGCGGCGTCAATGCTGTTGCCCTTGGCGTCGCGCGCCGTCACCACCAGCTCCACCTCGCCGGGCTGGGCCAATTTCGTTTCGCACAGCAGCAGGCCGCGCGCATCGCTCTGGCCTTTGCACACTTCGCCCAGGTCCTTGTATTCGGTCTTGTTGTCGTAGCTGTAAAAGCCGCCGACCATGCGCTTGCGGCTGGTGGTCACCACCCGCGCCACGGCCTTGACCGACAGCGGCACACCGGCTGCCGGCTTGCCCTGCGTGTCCAGCGCCAGCGCCTGAAAGCGCAGCGCCTGGCTGGCCGAGACCCAGCCCTCGGTCTTGATGCCGGCCACCACGGCGGCGGGCCACAGCGTGGCCACGTGGCGCAGCGTCTGGATCTCGCCGTTGGGGTCGGCGTAGCTGGCCTCCAGCAGCAAGTCGCGTGGCAGGCGCGACGGCGGCAGCTTGTCGATGGTGAGCTGGCCCGCGCCGTTGCGGTCCAGCGTGAGCGGCAGCTTGTCGGCCACCACGCGCTGGTCTTCACCGGCGGCGGGCTCTTCCTCACCGTCGCGTTCAACACCCGCATTGCGGCGGCCACGCGGCGGGTTGAAGCTGAAGGCATCGTGGTCGGCAAAGCTCAATGCCTTGTTGCGCACCAGGGCCGACACGCGCACCGGCAGCGCCGCCGCCGGCCCGCCCGACACATAGCCCACCTGCAGCGCCGCAGGCACGGCCGTGGCATTGACCAGGGCCTCCCTGGCCACGGGGGCGATGCGGCCTTCAAACACCGGCAGGCGGAATTCCTCCACGCGGAATTCACCGCTTTGCAGCACCAGACCGCTGCCAGTGGATTCGCGCAAGGCCACTTCGTACACACCCAGCCTGGCCGCGGGCGGCACCTGGAATTCACTCTCGGCGCTCAGACCACCGCCGGCCGTCTTGCGCCAGCGCAGCGGCTGCGTCACCTGCTGGCCGGTGCCCACGTGGGTGATGGCCAGCACAGCCGGCGGGTTGGGCGGCAGGCCCAGGCCGTTGCGCGTTTCGCTGCGCACAAAATGCTTCATGCTGACCGTCTCGCCCGCGCGCAGCAGCGTGCGGTCCATCACCGTGTGCGCCACCTGGCTGGGGTGGGTGGCGTTGCTGGTGGGCACATTGAAGCGCCAGGGCTCGATGCCGCGCGTCCAGTCGCTGAAGGTCAAGGCCAGCTCCTGCACCCCCTGGGCGTCGGTGGCGCGGGCGGTGACGAAATAGGCGCTGCGGTAGTCGTCGTCGCCCGTCTTGCAGGTGGGCGCCTGCGGCGACAGGCCCGACAGCATGGCCACGCCGCGCGCATCGGCCACGCCCACGGCCATTTGCTTGCCCCGGCAGTCATACACCCGCACCACGGCGTTGGGCACGGGCTGGCCCTTGTCCAGCGTGGTGACCCAGGCCACGGCGCTTTCGCGCCCCAGCTTGAAATGCACGCCCAGGTTGGTGACCAGCGCCGTGGTGCGCACATACATCGTGCGCGGGCTGCCGTGGCGCGCGTCCAGCAGCGTGGCGCCCAGCAGGGGCGAGGCAATCTCCACCACGTGAAAGCCCGGCGTGAGCGGGATGCCCACCACCTCGAACGGGCGCGGGTCGCTGCCTGCGGGTTGGGGCATGCTGAGCTTGCGCACGCCGGCCTGTCCGGCCAGCAGCGACACCATGCGCGACTGCACGTACTCCTTCTGGTCCGGCTCCAGCACCTGGGGCAGCGGGCCTTTGACGTCCTGCGCGGCCTGCGCGCGTGACGCAAGGAAGCCGTCGTAACGCCCCACCTTCAGGAACCAGGCCAGGATGTCGGCGTCCGCGCGCGGTTGCAGCGAACTGAACTGGCCATTGGCGGCACCGGGGCTCAGGGCGCTGGCACCCAGCGCGGCCTCGACCCGGCGCACGGTGACGGGCAGCAGGGCCACGCCATCCGGCTCGGCAAACCGCTCCACGATGCCGAATGGCGACGCCGCAAACTTGGCCAGCGGCGGCATCTCGCCGGTGGTGACCTTGAGCGGGAAATTGTCCGCATTGCGCAGCGGACGGCCCGACGCGTCCTTGAAATCGCGCGGCAGTTCCAGGGTGTAGGCGGTCTTCTCGGCAAACGGCGGCTTGAACGTGATGTATTCGACCAGCGCATCGCTGTCAGTGCCTCTGTCGGCATCCAGCACGGGCTTGAGGCTGTCGTGGCCCGCGTTCAGCCGGATGGCCCCGGCCTGCTTGCGCGTCACCGGCGCGTTGAACGACAACGTCATGGGCCGGATGGGCAGGCAGGCGGCCTGGGCGTTCTCACGCTCGCAGCCGAAGCCCGCCGCAAACGGCTCGCGCACCTGGAAATTGAAGCGCCGCTCGGTGCTGTTGGCCACACCGCCGGGCGTGGCCACGCCCTTGCCATAAATGAGCTGGACCTTGGCCGCCGGCGCCAGCCGCCGGTTGCAGGCCAGCGTGAAAAAGCGCAGCGGCTCGGTGGCTGCCGCCTTGTCCCAGCCCTGGGCCTTGAGCAGCGCGGCGCGTTCGGCGCCGTCAATCAGGCGCACCGGCACACGTTCACCCAGGCCCTCGACCGCGCAGCCCATGTGGGCCAGCACGCTGGCCGGTGTGGCCGGGCCGTTAAGCTGCAGGGCAAAGTACTGCTCTTCCTCAATGCGCTGGTACACGCCGGGCCGCAGAATCTGCACAAACGGTCCGCCGGTGCTGAAGGCCCAGCTGCGCGCGGCCAGCGCCGCACCCTTGGGCGACGCAAACCCGCTGCGCACCTGCACCGCGCAGCGCACGCCCGGCGGCAGGTCCCTGGCAAAGTCAAACACCCATTCGCGCTCGTTCGTCCAGCGCGCGGTGCCCTGGGTGGCCTGCGTGTCGCTGCAGGTCAGCGAAACGGGCGCGGGCGCCTTGGGGTCGCCAAAGGTGACGGCGGGCTCGTCAAACTTGACCACCACCTGGCGCACCCTGGCCACCTCGCCCTGGGGCGTGAGGCTGGTGACCTGCAGCGCGTGGGCGGGCCAGGCGGAGGCGGCCAAGAGCGCGGCGGCGATGGTGCTGGCGATGCGGGCTGAATGGTGCACGGGCTTCCCTCCGGTGTCTGGGGGCTAGCGTAGCACTGCGGCAGTGGCCCGGGGGCAGGTGGAGCGTGGCGCATGGACGCGTGCTCGGGGCGGCGCCCAAGGCGGTCACGCCGTCGATCCAGCAAGTGCCTCGAGCAGCTTGTGTCCGTCTGCCCAGTCACCCAGGCCGCTGTCTGAATTCAGATGTCCACGCGGCCCGGCCTCGACAAAGTCGCTGCGCCAGGCATTTGCGCATGCGCGCGCATAGGAGGCGCTGCCGTACGGGTCATTGGTGCTGGTCACAACGGTGCTGCGAAATGACAAGGGTTGCAGCGGCAGCGGCGTGAAGCCGATGGAGTCGGCGGCGGGGAAGGCCGCGGCGAACGGATCGGGCACTGCGACGAGCAGTGCGCCCCGAAGGGGGCGCGCATGGCGAGCCGCCCAATGCACCAGTGCCAGGCATCCGAGACTGTGCGCCACAACCAGCGCGGTGGGGCCCAGCGCCTGCAACTGCTGGTCGATGGCTGCCACCCATTGATCGCATACCGCGTGGTTCCAGTCCTTGACCTGGAGCCGATGCCAGTTCGGGCTGCGCGCCTGCCAGATGCTTTGCCAGTGCGCAGGGCCGGAATCTCCGTGGCCGGGGATGACCAAGACCGGGCAATCCATGTGCATTTCCTTTGAGTGCAAAGGCGTCAGTGTAAAAATCACGGTGCATTCTCGCCATGCAAAAACCAATGAAATGCGGATTGATTGAAGCGCATTCATTGAAACTTGCCCTTCCGTACAAATGAAAGCAAAGCAGCCAGAGCTCGACCGACTCGACTGGAGAATCCTGGAGTCGCTCCAGAAGAACGCGCGCATGACCAATACCGACATCGGCAAACAGGTGGGCCTGTCTCAGCCGGCGGTGACAGCGCGCATCAGACGTCTGGAAGACTCGGGTGTCATAGAGGGATATGCAGCGCGGATCAATCCTGGCCTGGCGGGATTGCACATGACGGCGCTGATCCGGATACGGACCACGCATGCCCAGATCAGACAGTGCCTTGAGGCCTTTGAGGCGATGCCCGAGGTGATCGAAGCCGATCGCATCACGGGCGAGGACTGTTTTGTGGTGCGGGTGGTGGTCCAGCAGATGTCGCAGCTGGAGCACGCGATTGATTCGCTCGCCAGATTCGGAGCAATCACGACGTCTGTTGTGCTTGCAAGCTATCCGCCGAAAGTCATACGTCAGGGATGAATTCCTGCAGCAGCAGGTGCTGAAGCGACTTGCCGGCGCCCCTTTGGGCAGGGCCATGCCGGGTGAATTCGAGGGTGATGAGGTGTCGATACGGGTCGCCGCAATCCGGCAGCAGTTTGAGGTGCTGCGGGTTTGCTGAGCCGCAAGCAAGCTCACGCCGGGCCGCGAGCGAAGCGGCTCAATCCAATCCGGCCGGCGGCCCCGGTATCTGCGGGTGCGGCAGCGAATGCAGCAGTTCATACACCACCGCGGGCGCCAGTTGCACTGCCTCACGCGCAAACAGCGGCACCGCCAGCTGGGGCCAGGCGATCAGCACCGCCGCCACGGCCAGCTGGATCGCGATGAACGGCACGGCACCCCAGTAGATCGCGCTGGTCGGCACGGCCGGTGGCGCCACGCTGCGCAGGTTGTACAGCGCGATGCCAAACGGCGGGTGCATGAACGACGTCTGCAGCACCACGCAGACGAGCACCGCAAACCAGGCCGGGTCAATGCCCAGCGTGCGCACCATGGGCATCACCAGGGGCAGCACGATGAAGGCGATTTCAAAAAAGTCAAGGAAGAAGGCCAGCACAAACACCAGCAGGCTCACCGCCAGCAAGAAACCGGCCTCGCCGCCCGGCAGCGCAGCAAAGCCGCCCTGCAGCCAGGCGTCGCCGTCCATGCCGCGAAACGGCAGCACAAAAAAGCTGGCGCCCACCAGGATGAACATGGCCGCGCAGCTGATCAGCAGCGTCTCGTCGGCTGTGCCGCGCAGGAAGTCGCCCGTGAGCCGGCCACGCACGGCCACCAGCGCCAGCGCCGACAGCGCGCCGAATGCGCCGCTTTCGGTGGGCGTGGCCACGCCGGCCAGCAGGCTGCCCATGGTCAGGCCGATGATGGCCAGCGGCGCCAGCAATGCCACCATGCAGCGGCGTAGCGAAACCGCCGCGCGCACCTGCATGGCCGCCACCGGCGGTATCAGGCCCAGACCCGCGCACACGGCTGTGAAGGCCATGTAGGCACCGGCGAGCAGCAGGCCCGGCACCAGCGCGCGTTCATACATGTCCATCACGGGCACGCCCGTCACTTCAGCCATCACGATCAGCACCAGGCTGGGCGGGATCAGCTGCGCCAGCGTGGCCGACGCGGTGATGACGCCACATGCCAGCCGCGCCGGGTAGCCGCTGGCCAGCAGGGCCGGCAGCGAGATCAGGCCCATCGCAATAATGCTGGCCTGCACCACGCCGGTGGTGCAGGCCAGCACCACCCCCACCAGGATGACCGCATACGCCAGCCCGCCGCGGATGCCGCCGAGCAGGTCGCCCGCGGTGGTCAGCAGCTCCTGCGCCAGGCCGCTGCGCGCCAGCAGCATGCCCATCAGCGTGAAAAACGGGATGGCCAGCAAAGTGTCGTTGTACGCAATGCCATACACGCGCAGCACCTGCGCATACATCAGCTCGGGCGGGTAAAAGCCCAGGCCGGCGCCCGCGACCAGAAACGCAAAGCCATGCCCCACCAGGGTCAGTGCCACCGGAAAGCCCAGCAGCAGCGCGCCCACCATGGAGCCCAGCATCAGCGGCGCCACGGCCTCAAAAGGAACCCATGGCGTCATGACCCGTCGGCCCCGGGCGGCGGCGCCCAGCCGCGCAGCCAGCAGATGCGGCGCAGCACCTCGGCCACGCTTTGCGCCAGCAGCAGCACAAAGCCCATGAAGAACGCCAGCTTCAGCGGCCAGCGCTGCAGCCCGGTCAATACATCTTCCGGCCCGTCGGGTCCTGCGGCTGAATCCAGCCAGTACTGCCAGAAATGCCAGGCCATGTAAGCGCAGGCCGGCCACAGCAGCAGATGCATGGCGATTTCAATGCGGCAGCGCAGCCGCCAGTGCCAGCGCGCCGACAGTACCTCGACCCGCACATGCGCATTGCGCAGCAGCGTGTAGCCAGCGCCCGCCATGAAAACCCAGGCATGCAGGAACCATTGCGCTTCGGTCAGGCCGTTGTGGCCCCAGGGCGTGAGCTTGCGCGCCACCGCGTAGCCCACGGTGATGCAGGGGATCAGCACCACCAGCCAGCGCAGCACGGCGCCCGCCGCGAGGTTGGTGGCGTCGATGCCACGCACGGTGCGCAGCGTGGCCTGACGCACGGCATTCATTGCGGCTGCGAAAAATGGGCCACCTCGTACAGGGTGGCGTGGCGCGCGGGCGGGGCCTGTTCGCCCCACCAAAGCTGGTGGCACGACAGGATCCAGCGGCTCGGGTCCAGCGCCAGCCAGGCGGAATGGCGTGACAGGCTGACACGCGCGTCAAATGCCGCCAGGTGCATCTGCAGGTCGGCCAGCCGCGCCAGCGGCTGGTGTTCGCTGGTGCACCAGCGCGGCGCGTGCCCGGATGTGTCAATCTGGTGGCGCAGCAGCGTGGGCGTGGCCACCCGCGGGCGGCCAAACGCATGGCACACCCCGGCAAACTGCGGCCCGGCCAGGAATGCGGCGGCGGCCGCGGGCGTCGGCCAAAGATACAGCGGCGCGTACTGGTGGTCCGTGGCGCCGCCGATGCCGTTTTCGCGCAGCAGGAAGGCCTTCCAGCCCAGGCCGCTCAGGGTGTCGAACTGGGGGCCGCGCGCGGCAATGCGTTCGCGCACGATGCGCATCGGGTAGTCCGCCGGCAGATTGAACTGGTACTGGAGCATCAACATGGACGGCGATGCTAGTGACATGAATCTGTCAGGTACAGCGCATTAATCTTCACGGCCCCTACAGCAAAACTTGATGAGATCGTTTGACATCGCCTTCCTGCGCAGCTTCGTGGCCCTGGCCGACGGGGGCACGATGCGCCATGCCGGTGAACAGCGCGCGCGCAGCACGGCTGCCATCAGCCAGCAGATGCGCGCGCTGGAATCGCTGGCGGGCGTGACGCTGCTGGAGCGTTCCAGTGGCAAGGTGATGCTGTCGGCGCAGGGCCTGGCGCTGCTGCCCTACGCGCGCGAGATCATCCGCCTGAACGACGAAGCCATGCAGGCGTTGCATTGCACCGGCGCGCAGGCGGTGCGCTTTGGCATGCCGCAGGACTTCGCGGCCTCGGGCCTGGCCGACGCGCTCGCGGCCTTTGCGCAGGCCCACCCGCGGGTGGCGCTGCAGGCGCAGGTGGAACGCAATTCGCGCATTGCGGGCCTGCTGGCCGAAGGCCAGCTCGACCTGGCCCTGCTGATTGGCCAGGCCAGTGCCAATGGTGGCGAGGCCGTGGCGCGCGTGCCGGCCCTGTGGCTCGCGCGCCAGGGCCTGGCGCTGGACACCGCCGCGCCGGTGCCGCTGCTGCTGCTTGAAGAGCCCTGCCTGTTCCGTGAATATGCGCTGTCGGCGTTGACCCGCGCGGGCATCGCCTGGCGCGTGGCCTTCACCAGCCCCAGCGTGGCAGGGCTGTGGGCCGCCGTCAGCGCCGGCCTGGGCGTGACGGTGCGCATGCCGCTGGGCCTGCCCGCCGGCGTGGCGCCGCTGCCCGCGGCGGCTTTGCCTGCGCTGCCGCACGTGCGCCTGTCATTGCACCGCCGCCGCGAGCCGCAGCCCGACGCGGTGCAGGCGCTTTTCGGCATCGTCGCGGATGCATTGCTGGCCGCCGCTACCCCCGCAAGCCAAACCGCGTGCGGTACTCACCTGGCGTCACGCTTGCCCACCGTGTGAACACCTTGTGCAGGGTGGACGCATCCTGGTAGCCGCAGCGCGTGGCGATGGCCTCCAGCGACAGCAGGGTTGATTCCAGCAGGGCCTTGGCGCGCTCCACCCGCAGCTGCTGCACGTACCGCACGGGCCCGACACCCGTCACGTCCTTGAAGCGGCGCAGCAAGGTGCGTTCGCTGGTGCGGCAATGCCTTGCAAGCGCCTGCACGGTCCACGGCTGATCCAGCCGCTTGCCCAGCCAGACGCGTGCGCGTTCAATGACGACCGGTCCTTCGCCGTCCAGCATTGCGGGCACATGGGCCGCCTGGCTGTCGCGCCGGCCGTCGTGCAGCAGCATGCGCGCGGCCAGCTGGCGCAGGTCCTCACCCGCGTGGCGGCCCACCAGCCAAAGCGCAAGGTCGAAATACGACGTAACGCCGGCGGCTGAAACCAGCGCGCCGTCCTGCACCAGCATGTTCTGGGGCTCCAGCCGGACGGCTGGATACTGCGCCCGGCAAAACCCCGCCAGCCACCAGCTGGTGGTGGCGCGCCGTCCGTCCAGCAGCCCGGCATGCGCCACAAGGCAGGTGGCCGAGCAGCCAAACAGCAGCGGCACGCCATGCGATGCCAGCGAACGCAGCAAGGCCGCCTCCGGGCCCAGCGCCTGCAGTCGCTGCATCAGCTCGATGCCGTTGCCGTGCTCCAACCCCGGCACGATCAGGGCGTCCAGTGGCTGGTCGTCCGCCGCGATGGCTGTAAAGCCCAGGCCGCTGCTGTCCACGCGGGAGCCCCGCCGCGCGGTGACCCAATGCGCGCGCAGGTTCACCCGCTGCCTGGCGGGGCGTGACTGCATGAGCGCGTTGCCCAGCGCCAGCACGTCATGCGGCACCACGGCGCCGCTGCGCAGGCAGCCCGTGAACACCAGGACGCCCACATGAACGGTACGCGCGGAAACAGAAGCAGCCATGTGGCGTATTCAACCATTGAATTGTCATTTCCGCCAATGGCATTGCCAGGCCTGGCGGCCTGTAATCGGTGCCTGTCGAACACAACAACACCGGATGACCCCAATGACCACTGAACCTGCCCTGCCCGCGCTGGCGCCCTATGCCGTCGCCCTGACCGCGCTGTTTGCGAAAACCACGCTCACCAGCGTGCTGCAGGTGGTCAGCCGCCTGCGCAGCGGGGTGTTCCCCATCCCCGAGGACGCCCGCCTGATGGGCAGGCAGCCCGCCCCGGCCGAATCCGGTTTTGTGCAGCGTTGCGCCAATGTCTGGCGCAACGACACCGAGAACCTGCCGTTGTTCATGGCGCTGGGCCTGGTGCATGTGCTGCTGGGCGCACCGGAGGAGTCAGCCACCCTGTACTTTGGCGCCTACGTTGCGCTGCGCTACGCCCATACGCTGGTGTTCCTGCGGGGCCTGCAGCCCTGGCGCGCGATCATGTATCTGGCGGGCCTGGCCGTTTGCTGGGCGATGGCGGTGCAGTGCGTCATGCTGGCGGTGGTGCGGTAGCGTGGCCGCGCCCGCAGCCGCCTGGCTGAACGGTCAGCGCACGGTGATCGTGAGTTTGGGGCGGAACACCGCCAGCACCACATTCACCACGCACAGCGCCAGCAGCAACCACAGCGTGATGCGTTCGGACCGCAGCAACGCCTGCAGCGTGGCCAGGTCAGCGCCCGTTGCCGCCGCGGCCAGCTGGGCCTGCTGGCCGGCGGCGCCCACGACCATCAGCGTGGCCGCAAACACGCTGATGCCCAGCAACGCCTTCAGCCACGCCCAGCCGGCGTCGCGGTAGGCGCGCGTGGCCGCCAGGGCAATCAGGCCACTGACAACCACCACGGCCATGGACGGCACCAGGATGAGCCGTGCGATGGCATTGAAGATCTGCCGCGCCGCCAGGAATTCAGCCGGCGAAGCAACGCTGCCCGTGAGGTTGATCACCAGGCACACCGTCAGCGCGCCGCCGAACGCGATCGACGCGACGTCGTGAATGGTTTTGGCGCCAAGGCGCAGCCAGGCCCGTGGGTTCATGGCGCCAGCTTAAACGCAGCCGGGCTGTTTGCAGGAACCTCAGGACTCGCCGACGGCGCTCCCTTCTCCCTTTGCATTCAGGCCCCGCTTAAGATACCGGCATGACACGTGTCGTCGGCAACCAGAACAGAAGCGAGTTCATCCTGGACCCGCGTGAAGCGCTGCGTCGTGGCGAGGCGCTTGACCGCATGGGGCCAGCGCTGCTGCCACCGCGTCCACGGGGGGTTATGCGGGCGCCGCACCGTGTATTCAATGCCATGGATGACGCGAGGCAACTGGAGCAGGCCAGGCTGCTCAACAGCGAGTCGACTCGCCCATGAACGCGATCGTCCTGCTCGATCTGCTGCGCCGCTTCCAGCAAGAAGGGGTGGCCTATGTGCTTGTGGGCGGCCATGCGGTTCGGCTCAACGGCTTCAATCGCAACACGGAAGATATCGACATCCTGCTGCCCTCGTCACTGGAGAATGGCCGCAAAGTCATCCGGGCACTGTCATTCCTGCCGAGCAGCTCGGAGCTCGATGCCGACTGGTTTGCGCCGCCGGCCGACGCGCCAGAAAACATCCGTGTCGCCGATGACTTGCTGATCGATCTGCTGTTTGCCGCCAACGGCCAGACGTATGAAAGCCTCGCGCCTCACGTGCGGACAATCGAGGTGGATGGAGTGCAGATCAGAACCCTCGACATTGAGGGCCTGCTGAAAACCAAGACGGATTATCGGGACAAGGACCGCATCGACCGCGAGGCGCTGATGCGCCTTCGCGACCAGCTTCAGGGGTAAAGCCCGCGCAGCTCGCGCGTGTGCAGTATCCGCTTGCAAGCCACGATGAACGTGGCCGTGCGCAGCGTGACCTTGTGGTCCTGCGCCACCTGCCAGATGCTGGCGAAGGCGGCGCGCATGATGCGCACCAGGCGGGCGTTGATTTCCTCTTCGTCCCAGAAGAAGCTGGAGAAGTCCTGCACCCATTCAAAGTAGCTCACCGTCACGCCGCCGGCATTGGCGATCACGTCGGGCAGCACCAGCACGTTGCGTTCTTTCAGGATGTCGTCGGCCTCGGGGGTGGTGGGGCCGTTGGCGCCTTCGATCACCATGCGGGCCTTGATGCGCCCGGCGTTGTCCTTGTTGATCTGTGCTTCCAGCGCGGCGGGAATCAGGATGTCGCATTCCACGTCCCAGAACTGGTCGTTCTTGAGCGCCTCGGCGCCTTCAAAGCCGGCAACCGTGCGGTGTTCGGCCACATGGCGCAGCAGCTCGGGCACGTTCAGGCCGGCTTCACGGTAGATGGTGCCGCCGTGGTCCTGCACGGCCACCACGCGGGCGCCGGTTTCGGCAAACAGCTTGGCGGCAATGCCGCCCACGTTGCCAAAGCCCTGCACGGCCACACGGGCCTGGCCCACTTCCAGGCCGATGTGCCTGGCGGCTTCCACGCCCACGGTGAACACGCCGCGGCCCGTGGCCTCCACCCGGCCCAGCGAGCCGCCCAGGTCGATGGGTTTGCCCGTGACCACGCCGGTGGCGGTGGAGCCCTGGTTCATGGAATAGGTGTCCATCATCCAGGCCATGATCTGGCCGTCGGTGTTGACGTCGGGCGCGGGGATGTCCTTGTTGGGGCCGATGATGATGCCGATCTCGCTGGTATAGCGGCGCGTCACGCGCTCCAGCTCGCCGCGCGACAGCGTGCGCGGGTCCACGCGGATGCCGCCCTTGGCGCCGCCGTAGGGCACGTTCACCGCGGCGTTCTTGATGGACATCCAGGCCGACAGCGCCATTACCTCGGACAGCGTCACGTCCTGGTGAAAGCGCACGCCGCCCTTGCCCGGGCCGCGGCTGGTGTTGTGCTGCACGCGGTAGCCCTCGTAGTGGGCCACGGTGCCGTCGTCCAGGTGGATGGGCACGTCCACGATCAGCGCGCGCTTGGGGCGCTTGAGGGTTTCAACCCAGCGCGACAGGTGGCCCAGGTACGGCGTGACCCGGTCCACCTGCTGCAGGTAGATGCCCCAGGGGCCGAGGTTGCCGGCGTCAAGGTAAGAGGGCAGGGCGTTGGGAGAGGGGGCGGCGGTGGATGGGGCGCCGTTGGGTCGTGACATGGGAAAGGCTCCTGAAAACCCGAAGCGTAGGCGCGCGGCCTGCCCCTGTCCAAGGCCTGGTTGGCTGAGGGTTATGCGCCGTTTGCATAACCCTGGGGTAGTCAACCCAGCCGCTGGCGGTGCCGCGCGATCTGCGCGCGCACCTGGGCCGGTGCCGTGCCGCCGAGCGTGTGGCGCGCGTTCAGCGAGCCGCGCAGGCTCAGGGCCTCGTACACGTCTTTCTCGATCGCGGGGTTGAATTCCCGCAGCACCGACAGCGGCAGCTCCGACAGGTCCACGTTGTGCGAGATCGCGGCCTTCACTGCATGGGCCACGGTCTCGTGCGCGTCACGGAAGGGCAGGCCTTTTTTGACCAGGTAGTCGGCCAGGTCAGTGGCGGTGGCGTAGCCGCGCAGCGCGGCCTGTTCCATGGCCTGGGGCCTGACGGTGATGCCGCCCACCATCTCGGCAAAGATGCGCAGCGTGTCTTTCAGCGTGTCCACCGTGTCAAACAGCGGCTCCTTGTCTTCCTGGTTGTCCTTGTTGTAGGCCAGGGGCTGACCCTTCATCAGCGTGATCAGGCCCATCAGGTGGCCCACCACGCGGCCGGTCTTGCCGCGCGCCAGCTCGGGCACGTCGGGGTTTTTCTTCTGCGGCATGATGGAGCTGCCGGTGGTGAAGCGGTCGGCAATCTGGATGAAGCCGAAGTTCTGGCTCATCCACAGGATCAGTTCCTCGCTGAAGCGGCTGATGTGCACCATGCACAGGCTGGCCGCGGCGGTGAATTCAATGGCGAAGTCCCGGTCGCTCACGGCGTCCAGGCTGTTCTGGCAGACGCTGGGCTGGCCCTGGTCATCCACCATGCCCAACGCGCGGGCCACGGCCTCACGGTCCAGGGGGTAGCTGGTGCCGGCCAGCGCGGCGGCGCCCAGCGGCAGGCGGTTGACGCGGCGGCGCACATCGGCCAGCCGCTCGGCGTCGCGCGCAAACATTTCCACATAGGCCAGCATGTGGTGGCCAAAGCTCACCGGCTGGGCCACCTGCAGGTGGGTGAAGCCCGGCAGGATGACCTCCACGTTTTTCTCGGCAATGTCCACCAGCGCCTTTTGCAGGTCGCCCAGCAGGCCGTCGATCACGTCGATCTCCGCGCGCAGCCACAGCCGCACGTCGGTGGCCACCTGGTCGTTGCGGCTGCGACCGGTGTGCAGCCGTTTGCCCGCGTCGCCCACCAGCTGGGTCAGGCGCGCCTCGATGTTCAGGTGCACGTCTTCCAGGTCCAGCTTCCATTCAAACGCGCCGGATTCGATCTCCGTCGTGATCTGGGCCATTCCTTTCTGGATGGAGGCCAGGTCGGTCTGCGAAATAATGCCCTGCGCGGCCAGCATGCCGGCATGCGCCAGCGAGCCGGCAATGTCGGCCTGCCACATGCGCTTGTCAAAGAAAACACTGGAGGTATAGCGTTTGACCAGGTCGCTCATGGGCTCGGAAAAGAGCGCGGACCACGCCTCGGATTTTTTGTCGAATTGGTTCTGGGACATGGGTAGGACAATAATCGGGTTCTGACCCCGATGGCCTTGTTGGATGCAGGACTCGCAAATTTTATCGACCTTCCAGGAGCTGCCCGTGGCGCAGCCGGCACCGCGCCCCGCGCGCGTGCTGATCTTTGATGCCTGCCAGACGGGTGTGATCCTGCGCGCCGTGCTGTTTGTCGAGGGCGTGATGGGCGTGGGGGCGATGTTCGGCGCGGTCCATTTCATGGACTGGCTGGCTCGGCTGGCCATGCTGACCGGCGGGGCGCTGCCGGCCACGCTGGCCTGGCTGATCGCCGCGTGCAGCGCCAAGAAGCTGCTGGCCCGCCTGCCCAACCCGGCCCAATATGTCTGTGGCGTGCTGCTGGGCGTGCTGGCGGGCCTGTATGGATGCGGGCTGCTGGCCCTGGTGGGCTACGTGGGCAGTGTCCCGTGGGTTGCATCGGGTTTTGCCGGTGCCGTGCTGGCCAGCGCGCTGGTGGCGGCGCTGGTCTGGCGGGCCAAGGCGCGCACCCCGGCGGACACCGCGGCACGCCTGACCGAGCTGCAGGCGCGCATCCGGCCGCACTTCCTGTTCAATACCCTCAACAGCGCGATCGCCCTGGTACGCGAGGATCCCGCCCGTGCCGAGTCCCTGCTGGAAGACCTGAGCGACCTGTTTCGCCACGCCCTGGTGGACCAGGGTGAATCCGTTACGCTGGCGCAGGAGATCACGCTGGCCGAACGCTACCTGGCGATCGAGCAGGTGCGCTTTGGCGAGCGGCTGCAGGTCGAATGGGCGCTGGACCCGGCGGCCGGCAGCGCCAGGCTGCCGCCGTTGTTGCTGCAGCCGCTGGTGGAAAACGCCGTCAAGCATGGCGTGGAGCCCAGCGCCACGGGCGCGCAGATCCGCGTCAGCACACAGCGCCGTGGCGCCAGCGTGGTGGTCAAGGTCACCAACACGGTGCCGGGCGGCCAGGGTCGCCCGGGCCACGGGCTGGCGCTGGACAATGTGCGCGACCGCCTGCGCCTGCTGCACGACGTCCAGTCGCAGTTCCAGACCGTGCTGAAAGACGGCGTGTACCAGGCGCGCATTGAAATTCCCGCGGAGTGACCATGGTGATCAAGGTGTTGATCGTGGACGACGAAAAACTGGCCCGCTCGCGCATGCGCACGCTTCTGGGCGACTGCAGCGCGCCACAGGTGCTGGTGGGCGCCGAAGCGGCGAATGCCGCGCAGGCCATGCAGCTGATCCAGCACGAGCACTTTGACGCCGTGCTGCTGGACGTGCACATGCCCGGGGCCGACGGCGTTGCGCTGGCCCGCGCGATGCAGGCGCTGCCCAGGCGGCCGGCCGTGGTGTTCGTCACCGCCCACGCGGAACACGCCGTGCAGGCCTTCGAGATCGAGGCGGTGGACTACCTGACCAAGCCGGTACGGCTGGAGCGACTCCAGCTGGCGCTGCAGAAAGTGCAAAGGCTGGCCGCCGCCACGACCGGCGCGCAGCCCGGCGTGGCGCAGGAGTCCCTGCTGATCCAGGACCGCGGCCGCACGGAACGCGTGCCGCTGGCCGAGGTGCTGTATTTCAAGGCCGAGCTCAAATACATCACCGTGCGCACCGCGTCGCGCAGCTACATCCTGGACAGCTCCCTCAACGAGCTGGAGGAGCGCTACGCCACGCAGTACCTGCGGGTGCACCGCAACGCGCTGGTGCTGCGCCATGCCATGCGTGCGCTGGAGCGCCACCACGATCCCGAAGAGGGCGAGGGCTGGGCGGTGCGCCTGAACGGCGTGGATGAGCTGCTGGCCGTGTCGCGCCGCCAGCTGGCGGCCGTGCGCGAGGCGCTCACGGGCTGAATGGCGAGCGGCCCATGATGGGCATCATGGCCTTGTAACGGGCGGCCGCACGGCGCCGCCGCGATTCAGGACCCGATCACCTCAAACCCGCCGGTGGCCCGCATCATGTGGCGCAACTGGTCGGCCAGCGAGCCGAACATCGTGCCCACCACGTCGCTTTCCGGGGGCGAACCCAGCAGCACGCGGCGGCAGCCGTATTCGCGTGCCGTGAGCGCAATGGTGTCCGCGCGCCGGCCGACCGCGATGCTGGTGGTGTAGGGCACGCCCGCGGCGTCCAGCTGCCTGCGTGCAGCGGCCAGGTCTTCGCGGCCCATCTTCTGCTGCAGCTGGCGCAGCTCCTCGGCGCCGAAGTAAGAGGCCACATGGCCGTTGACGCGCGACTGCACGCTCAGCAGGTGCACGGCGGCGTTTTCGTGGCGGTGCAGCCGGATGGCGGCCTCGACCGCTGCCATCGTCTTGGCCGGCTGGTCGGGCTGCATGGGGACAAGGACCTTGGCCATGGGCTTGCTCGCGGCTTCAGGCGGCGGGGGCCGCGGGCGCCGCGTTGCGGCTGGTCAGCCATTTGCCCAGGGCGATCACGGCCAGCGCGCCGGCGGCCGGCGCCAGCATGTGCAACGTGTGCTGCTGCGCGCTCCAGACGCTGATGGCCGGATCGGACAGCGCCATCTCACCAGCCACCCATCCCAGCAGGCCGGCCCCCAGCGTGATGATGATCGGGAAGCGTCCCATGATGCGCAGCAGGATGGCGCTGCCGAAGATGATCAGCGGAATGCTGATGATCAGGCCCACGACCAGCAGCATCACGTTGCCCTTGGCCGCGGCTGCCACGCCGATCACGTTGTCCAGGCTCATCACCAGGTCGGCCACGACGATGGTCTTGATCGCCGCGGCCAGGTTGGAGTGGCCCTCCAGGTTCTCGTCGCCGTCATCGCTCTTGAGCAGGCCCACGCCGATCCACAGCAGCGCGGCCGCGCCGATGAGCTTCAGGTAGGGCAGGTCCAGCAGCATCACGGCAAAGAAGGTCAGCACCACGCGCAGCACGATGGCGCCCACGCTGCCGAACACGATGGCCTTTTTCTGCTGGTGGGGCGGCAGTGACCGGCAGGCCAGCGCGATCACGACGGCGTTGTCGCCGCTGAGCACGATGTTGATCAGCACGATCTGCGACAGGGCAATCCAGAACTCCGGACTGGCAAATGAAAGCATGGTGTCTCCTGAACGCCGGCGCCGCGGGATGCGCGCACGGTTCAGGTGAGCTTAGGCAGGGCGGCTTTCCGGGGCCTGCCGCCAGGCTGTCAGCGACTTGTCGCCAAACTGTCAGCCACCTGACATGGCCTGCGGGTGCAGCGCCTGGCTCAGCGCAAACAGCACGCTGAAGCGGTTGCCCACGCCGTCGCCGTCGTCTTCCAGCACGATCCGCGCCTCATGCAGGGCGGCGATCTCGCTCACGATCGCCAGGCCCAGGCCGCTGCCGTCGGTCTGGGTGCCCAGCAGGCGGTGAAACCGCTCGAAGATGCGCGAGCGTTCTTCCACCGGGATGTGGGGCCCGTCGTCGCTGACCGACAGGCGTGCATGGCCTGCGTCGGCCATGGCCACGCTGACGGTGGCCCGCCCGCCCTTGTGGCTGTAGCGGATGGCGTTGTCCACGAGGTTGTTGATGAGTTCACGCAGGCGGTCGGTGTCGGCGTTGATCACCACCGGGCCGTCGTGTCCTTCAAAGCCCAGGTCAATGCCGGACTTGAGCGCCAGCGGCACCCATTCCATGGTGGCCTGCATGGCCAGCGCCCGCAGGTCCACGGGCTCGCGGCGCACGGCCTGGGCGGCCGCGGGTTCATTGCGCGCCAGCGACAGCAGCTGTTGCACCAGCCGCGACAGCCGGTCGGCGCCGATGTACAGCTGGGCCAGCGAATGGCGCAGGCGCTGCGGGTCCTGCTCGCGCAGGGCCAGTTCGATCTGGGCCTTCAGGCCACTCACCGGGGTCTTGAGCTGGTGTGCGGCGTCGGCCACAAAGCGGCTCTGGTAGTCCAGGATCTTGCCCAGGCGCAGCATCAGGTCGTTGACTTCCTGCACCAGCGGGCGCACCTCGGCCGGCACGCTGTCGGTGCCGATCGGGCTCAGGTCCAGGTGGGACCGGTTGGCCACCGCGCGCGCCAGTTCGCGCAGCGGCCCGAGGCCGCGCGACACGCCCACGTACACGGCCACCGTGGCCATCAGGATCAGCAGCAACTGGGGCAGTACCGTTTGCGCCAGGATGTCGCGCGCGAGCCGCCCGCGCTTGTTGAGTGTTTCGCCGACCTGGACCAGCACCACGTGGTTGGGGCCTGCCGAGCGCAACGGCGCCCACCAGGCCAGCGCCCGCACAGGTTCACCTTGCAGGACCGCGTCGTAATAAACGGCGGGGCCGCCCTTGCGCAACGTGCTGGGCGGCGCGGCAAACGAAGGGTCACCGCCCAGCGCCCGGCCGTCCTCGGCCGTGACGCGGAAAAACAGCCGGTCGTCCGGGTCGATCAGCAGGATGCGTTCGGCGGCCTGCGTCAGCTCCAGCTGGGGCCCACCGGCGCCGGGGTTCACGTCCAGCACGATTTCGCGCGCGATCTCCTGCAGCGAGCGGTCATAGGCAAGATTGGACAGGTGGCGCGACGACCACCAGGTCACCGCGGTGTCCAGCACCAGCAGCGCCAGCAGCGGGCTCAGCAACCAGGCCAGCAGCTTGCGCTGCAGGCGCAGGTCACTGGGGTTCATCCAGCCGCTCCATCAGGTAGCCCATGCCCCGCACGGTGCGGATCTCGCAGCCCAGTGGCTCGATCTTGCGGCGCAGGCGGTACACATGCACCTCCACCGCGTTGTCGCCCACTTCGTCGCCCCAGCCGTACAGATGGTTGACCAGGTGCTCCTTGCTGACAACGCGACCCTGGCGCAGCAGCAGCAGTTCCAGCAGGGCGAGCTCACGGGCCGACAGGTCCACCGGTTTGCCCGCGCAAAAGACGCGCCGCCCGACGGTATCAAAGGTCAGCGGGCCGTAGGTCATCTCGGGCGTGGTGCCCGCGCCGCGGCGCAGCAGGGCGCGCACGCGGGCTTCCAGCTCGGGCAGGTCAAACGGCTTGGCCAGGTAGTCATCAGCGCCCAGGTCCAGGCCCCTGACGCGGTCTTGCAGCGTGTCAAAGGCCGTGAGCATCATCACCGGCATGACCGACTTGCGCGCGCGCAGCCGCCGCAGCACTTCCAGGCCGTCCAGGCCCGGCAGGCCGATGTCCAGGATGGCCAGGTCAAAGGTATGCGCCGCCAGTGCCTCGTCGGCGCGCTCCCCGGTGTCCACCACGTCCACGGCGTAGGCGGACTGCACCAATGCACGGCTGATGGCGTCGGCCAGCATCTTGTCATCTTCGACGAGCAGGATACGCATTGCAACGGGGTGGGGCTAGCCCGTGGTGGAAGTGACCGATAGTACGGCAACCCATTCAATGCAAGCTCACCCCGTATTGCGTAACCCCGCCGCAATCCCGTTGATCGAGATGTGGATGCCGCGCTGCACCCGGTCGTCGGCCTTGCCTTCGCGGTAGCGGCGCACCAGCTCAACCTGCAGGTGGTGCAAGGGGTCGATGTAGGGGAAGCGGTGGCGGATCGAGCGGGCGAGCGCCGCGTTATGCGCCAGGCGGCTTTTTTCGCCGGTGATCAGCGTCAACGCCTCGGCCGTCAGGTGCCATTCGGCTTCGATCGCGGTGAAGATTTTCTTGCGCAGGCGCGCGTCGTTCACCAGCTCGGCATAGCGCGAGGCCAGCGCCAGGTCGCTCTTGGCCAGCACCATGTCCATGTTGCTCAAAAGCGTGCGAAAGAACGGCCACTGGCGGTACATCTTCTGCAGCAGGGCCAGGCCCTCGCGGCGCGGCTGGCCCGGTGTGGCGTTCAGGAACTGATGCACCGCCGTGCCAAAGCCGTACCAGCCGGGCAACGTCAGGCGGCATTGGCCCCAGCTGAAGCCCCAGGGGATGGCGCGCAGGTCTTCGATGCGTTGCGACGGCTTGCGCGAGGCAGGGCGGGAGCCAATGTTGAGTTCGGCAATCTCGCGGATGGGCGTGGCGCTGAAGAAATAGTCGGTAAATCCCGGGGTGTCGTACACCAGCGCGCGGTAGGCCGCCATGCTGGCCTGCGACAGTGCGCCGGCTGCTTCCAGGTAGGCGCGCGTGGCCGGCTTGGTGGGCTGCAGCATCGTGGCCTCCAGCGTGGCGGCCACCAGGGTTTCCAGGTTGCGCCGGCCGATTTCGGGGTTGGCGTATTTGGAGCCGATGACTTCGCCCTGCTCGGTCAGGCGGATCTGCCCGCGCACCGTGCCGGGCGGCTGCGCCAGGATGGCCTGGTAGCTGGGCCCGCCGCCGCGGCCCACGGTGCCGCCGCGGCCGTGGAACATGCGCAGCTGGATGTTGTGGCTGTTGGCCAACTGGTCAAACAGATCCACCAGCGCGATCTCGGCGCGGTACAGCTCCCAGTTGCTGGTGAAGATGCCGCCGTCCTTGTTGCTGTCGCTGTAGCCCAGCATGATGTCCTGCTCGGCGCCGCTGCGCTGCACCAGTTTGGCGATGCCCGGCAACGCGTAGTACTCGCGCATGATGGGCGCGGCGTTGCGCAGGTCTTCAATGGTCTCGAACAGCGGCACGACGATCAGGTCGTTCACGCCCGCCTCGTCCAGCGTGCCGCGCATCAGCCCGGTTTCCTTTTGCAGCAGCAATACCTCCAGCAGGTCGCTCACCGTTTCGGTGTGGCTGATGATGTAGTGGCGGATGGCCTGCACGCCAAAGCGCTCGCGCATCTGCCGCGCGGCTTCAAAGATGGCGATTTCCTTTTGCGTGTGCGCGCTGTAGCTGGCGCCCAGCACGCGCAGGGGCCGCGCGTCGTTCAGCAGCTTGACCAGCAGGGCGCGTTTGGCGCTTTCATGCAGGCTGGCATAGGCTGGCTCGATGCGGGCGGTGGCCAGCAGCTCGGCCACCACCTCTTCGTGCTTGTCCGAACTCTGACGCAGGTCCACCGTGGCCAGGTGAAAGCCAAATACCTCCACCGCGCGCATCAGCGGGTGCAGGCGCTGCGCGACCAGCGCCGCGCCGTGGTGGGCCAGCAGCGAGTCGCGGATGGTGTGCAGGTCGGCCAGGAAGTGTTCTGCCAGCAGGTACGGGTTCTGCGGGGCCACGGCGTGGCGCGCGGCGTCGCCGCCGGTCAGGTCCTTCAGCGTGGCGGCCAGGCGTGCATACATGCCGGTCAGCGCGCGGCGGTAGGGCTCGTCCTGGCGGTGTTCGTTGCCGTCGGGCGAGCTGTCGGCCAGCGCCTGCATGGCGGGTGTGCAGCCCACCAGCATGGCCGACAGCGACAGCTCGCTGCCCAGCCAGTGCACTTCGGTCAGGTAGTGGCGCAGGGCGACCTCGCTCTGGCGGCGCAGCGCGTACTCCAGCGTCTGCGCGCTGACGTTGGGGTTGCCGTCGCGGTCGCCGCCGATCCACTGGCCCATGCGCAGGAAGCTGGCCACGGGGTGGCTGCCCAGCTCGCGCTCCAGGTCGGCGTAGATCTTGGGGATCTCGCGCAGGAAGGTGGCCTCGTAGTAGCTCAGCGCGTTTTCAATTTCGTCGGCCACCGTCAGCTTGGTAAAGCGCAGCAGGCGCGTTTGCCACAGCTGCAGCACGCGCGAGCGGATCTGGGCTTCGTTGGCGGCCAGCTCGCGCGGCGCCAGTGCGTCGCGCGGCACGGCGCGCGCCTTGATCTCGTCGCGCGCGCTCAGCAGCTCGGCAATGTCGCGCTCGGCGTCCAGGATGCTCTTGCGCTGCACTTCGGTGGGGTGGGCGGTGAGCACCGGCGACACATAGGCGGCGGCCAGCACCTGCGAGATGGCCCTGGGCGCGATGCCGGCCCAGCGCAGGCGGGCCAGCGCCACTTCGATGCTGCCTTCCTGCGTGTCGCCCGCTCGTTCGTGCACGATGCGCCGTCGGATGTGGTGGCGGTCTTCGGCCAGGTTGGCCAGGTGGCTGAAATAGGTGAAGGCGCGGATCACGCTCACCGTCTGGTCGCCCGACAGGCCCTTGAGCAGCTTCTTCAGGGCGCGGTCGGCCTCGTGGTCGGCATCGCGGCGAAAGGCCACCGACAGCTTGCGCACCTGCTCGACCAGCTCATAGGCGTCCACGCCTTCCTGTTCGCGGATCACGTCGCCCAGGATGCGCCCGAGCAGGCGGATGTCTTCCACCAGGGGGCGTTCGTTGTCCCTGGCGCGCCGCGAAGGCGTGTCTTTGCTGGTCTTTTCCACTGTGGGCCCTTCCTCGGCGTGCTTAAATTTTTGGCAGCGTGCATGCTAGCATCGACTCCCCCATAAGCATTACAAACAGGTTACGACTTTGAGCAACATAGTGATCGCCACCCGCGAAAGCCGCCTGGCCCTGTGGCAAGCCGAACACGTCAAGGCGCTGCTGGTGCAGCGCGGGCACACCGTGACACTGCTGGGCATGACCACCAGGGGCGACCAGATCCTGGACCGTTCGCTGAGCAAGGTGGGCGGCAAGGGCCTGTTCGTCAAGGAGCTGGAGGTCGCCCTGGAAGAGGGCCACGCCGACATCGCCGTGCATTCGCTCAAGGACGTGCCCATGGAGTTGCCCGAGGGCTTTGCCCTGGCCTGTGTGATGGAGCGCGAAGACCCGCGCGACGCGCTGGTGTCCAACCGGTATGCGTCGCTGGCCGGGCTGCCGCAGGGCGCGGTGGTGGGCACGTCCAGCCTGCGCCGGGTGGTGCTGCTGCGCAGCCTGCGCCCGGACCTGAAGATCGAGCCGCTGCGCGGTAACCTGGACACGCGCCTGCGCAAGCTGGACGAAGGCCAGTACGACGCCATCGTGCTCGCGGCCGCAGGCCTCAAGCGCCTGGGCCTGGGCGAGCGCATCCGCGCCACCTTCGAGCCTTCCGACATGCTGCCCGCCGCCGGGCAAGGGGCCCTGGGCATCGAGGTGCGCGCCGATCGCGCCGACCTGGTGGAGGCGCTGGCGCCGCTGGCGCACCAGTCCACCTGGCTGGCCGTGGCGGCCGAGCGGGCGGTAAGCCGCGCGATGGGCGGCAGCTGCTCCATGCCGCTGGCGGCATTTGCAACCTTCTCGGGTGAGTACCTGCAGCTCAATGCCGCCTGGGGCGACCCCGAGGCCGCCACACCGCTGCTGCGCGCGCGCAGCGCCGGCCCGGCGGCCGACCTGGCCGCCGCCGCAGCGCTGGGTACTGACGTGGCGCAGCGCCTGCGCGCCGCCGGCGCCCGCTAGGGCCACGCCCGCCCATGCGCGTGCTCGTCACCCGGCCTTCGCATGATGCGCGGCGCTGGGCTCAACGGCTGGCTGCGCGCGGCCTGGACGCCGTGGCGCTGCCGCTGATGGACATCACCGCGGTGGAGGATGCGGTCGCCGTGCCGCGGCTTTCGGACTACCGCGCCGTGATGTTCGTCAGTGCCAATGCGGTCAGCCATTTCCCGGGGGTGCTCTTGCCCTTTGCCTCGCGCGCATGGGCGCCTGGCCCCGGCACGCGCGACGCGCTGCTGCACGCTGGCGTGGACGCCGCGCTGATCGACGCGCCCGCGGACGATGCGGTCCAGTTTGATTCCGAATCGCTGTGGCAGCAGGTGGGCACCCAGGTGCGCCCCGGCGACCGGGTGCTGGTGGTGCGCGGGCGCGACCCGCAGGGCCGCAACGCGGGGCGCGACTGGCTGGCCCGCCAGATCGAGGGCGCGGGCGGCCTGGTGGAGTTCGTGGCGGTGTATCAGCGTTGCATGCCCCGGCTGGACGCTGCGCAGCTGGCGCTGGCGCGGCAGGCCGCCAGCGATGGCAGTGTGTGGCTGTTCAGCAGCTCGGAGGCTGTCGCCAATCTGCGCTCGCTGTTGCCTGGCCAGTCCTGGCAGCATGCGCGCGCGCTGGCCACGCACCCGCGCATCGCGCAAGCCGCGCGGGATGCGGGCTTTGCTGTTGTTTGCGAGTCACGGCCCGCCCTGGACGACGTGGTGGCGTCGATAGAATCGTTTGCATGAGCGCCACCGAGCCCGACACTTCCACCGTCCCTGCTGCTGTCCAGACCGAAGCGCCTCACGACCCCGCGGCGCAGCCGCTGCGCGAAGCTGCCGTGGCCACGCGGCCCATGCTGTTCGCGGTGGCCGCCGTCGCGGTGGTGGCGCTGGCGGCCAGTGCGCTCCTGTGGCAGAAGCTGTCCACCATCCAGGAACACCTGGCACGCCAGAGCGCGGACGCCGGGGCGCAGTCCATCGAGGCGCGCGCGCTGGCCAAACAGGCGCAAGACCTGGCCCGCGAGACCGCGGCGCGCCAGGCCGTGACTGACACCCGCCTGGGCGAAGTGGCGCTGCAGCGCAGCCAGCTGGAAGACCTGATGCAAAGCCTTTCGCGCTCGCGCGACGAGAACCTGGTGGTGGACATTGAATCGGCTGTACGGCTGGCCCAGCAGCAGGCGCAGCTGACCGGCAGCGTGGAGCCCCTGCTGGCGGCGCTGCGTACCGCGGACCAGCGCATCGCGCGGGCCGCGCAGCCGCGCCTGGCGCGCCTGCGCGGTGCCATTGCACGCGACATGGACCGCATCAAGGCCGCCAGCGTGACCGACATGCCGGGGTTGCTGGCGCGGCTGGATGACCTGGTGCGCCAGACGGACGACCTGCCCGTGGCCAACGCGGCGCCACCCGCCGGCGCGGCCGTGCGCAAGAGCGAGGCCGCGCAGTCGCTGCCCCAATGGTGGCTGCGCAGCCTGGCAGTCCTGCGTGAGGAAGCGCGCGCCCTGGTGCGGGTCAGCCGCATCGACAATCCCGAGGCGGCGCTGCTGTCGCCCGAGCAGTCCTTCTTCCTGCGCGAAAACCTCAAGCTCAAGCTGCTCAATGCACGCCTGGGGCTGCTGGCGCGCCAGACCGGCTCCGCACGCGCGGATCTGGCGGCCGCATCGGCCATGCTTAACCGGTACTTCGACCCCGCGGCACGCCGCACCCAGGCCGCGGCGGGATTGCTGCAGCAGGTGCAGGCGCAAATGAAGGCCGTGGAATTGCCCGGCATTGATGACACTCTGGCCGCGCTGGCTACCGCCAGCGCCGGCCGCTAGGGCTGCCCATGAGAGCTGCCCTGTGGCTCCTGGCCCTGTTTGGCGTGGCGGTGGCCGTTGCGCTGTTTGCCGGCAACAACCAGGGCACGGTCACGCTGTTCTGGCCGCCGTACCGGGTGGATCTGTCGCTGAATCTCGTGCTGATGCTGCTGGCGGCCGCGTTCGTGTTCCTGCACGCGGCGCTGCGAGCGCTTGCCGCGCTGTTTGACCTGCCCAGCCAGGCGCGTCGCTGGCGCAACCAGCAAAAGGAGCGCGCCATGCACGCCGCCATGCTGGATGCGCTG
The DNA here is from genome assembly GCA_050247515.1 of Ramlibacter sp. Lineage (GTDB taxonomy): Bacteria > Pseudomonadota > Gammaproteobacteria > Burkholderiales > Burkholderiaceae_C > RAM1. The sequence continues at coordinate 34,138 of JBFWUB010000008.1, forward strand.
TCCCAGCTGGTGGCGGGGCGCTTCCTGCGCGCGCGCAAGTCGGCGGAGTCCGCGCTGGCCCAGGAAAAGGCGCTGGCCGCCAGCGGCGAGAAGCCTGCCAACGGCGCGCAGATCCGCGTGCTGGCGCATCTGTTGGCGGCCGAAAGTGCCCAGGCCCTGCAGGACCGTGCTTCCCGCGACGATCATTTGCGCCAGGCGCTGGACCAGGCCGCCAGCCGCCCCGTCACCACGGGCGTCCAGGAAACCCACGAAGGTGCCTTGCTGCGCGCTGCCCGCTGGGCGCTGGACGACCGCGACCCGCAGTCGGCCATCAACTGGCTGGCCGAGCTGCCCCAGGGCGCATCGCGCCGCACGCTGGCGCTGCGCATCAAGCTGAAAGCCGCACGCCAGGCGCGCCAGACCACTGACGCGCTGGACACCGCGCGGCTGCTCGCCAAGCACCGGGCGTTTTCGCCCATGGCCGCGCAAAGCATCGTGCGCGGTCTGGCGGTGGATCTGCTCAATGGCGCGCACGATACCGCCCAGCTGCAGCGCGCGTGGAACTCACTGGAGGCCGACGAACGCCTGATGCCCGACCTGGCCATCCACGCCGCCCAGCGCATGGCCGCGCTGGGCGGCGATGCGCACCTGGCGCGCGGCTGGCTGCTGCCGGTTTGGGAGCGGCATGCGACGCTGGCGGACAGCCAGCGAGTCAAGCTGGTGCGCGCGCTGGAGGCCGGGCTGGACACGATTGACGGCGCATGGCTGGCGCGCATTGAATCCGCCCACCAGCAAAACCCGCGTGACGCCACGCTGCACTACCTGGCTGGCATGGCCTGCATGAAGCGCCAGCTGTGGGGCAAGGCGCAGCAGCAGCTCACGCAGGCCGCGCTGGGCCTGCAGGACGCCGCGCTGCACCGCAATGCCTGGCGCGGGTTGGCCCAACTGGCCGAGCAGCGTGACGATTCCGCCGCGGCCGCTGAAGCCTGGAAGCGCGCGGCGCAGGGATAAAAAAAGGGCCACTTTCGTGGCCCTGGGTTCATGGCGGCATGGCCGCCGGGCTTCATAGCTTCAGGAGGCGTTCTGCTCGAACGGCAGCGTCAGCTCGCGCAGGTCGCGCCGGGTTTCCACCAGCACCAGCGGGCCTTCATCCAGCACCACCACCGGCGGGCGCTCGCGTGGCACATGGACTGGTTTGGGCTCGGCGGCAATGGCCGCCTGCGCGGCGGCGATGCGCGCGGCATCTGAATTGACCCACTGCAGGCCCGAGCTTTCGGCGATACGCGCCAATTCGTCCACCGGCAGTTCGAATGCCTGCACGCGCGGCAGCGCCTTGCCCATGGGTACGGGCTGCGCCGGGGTCTCGGTGGCTGCGGGGGCTGCAGTGGCGCGGGGCGCTGCTGCCACCGGTTGCTCGGCAGGTGCTGCAACCGGCGCGGCGGACGGGGCAGGTGTCATATCCTGCGTCAAGGCAGGTGCTTCAGCGATGGCAGCTGCCACGGGCTGTGCCGCCGCCGGCGTGCGAAAGCCATCAAACATCGACGGCCGTGCGGCCTCGTCCTGCGGCGCGTCGGCATCGCGCACCGGGCGCTGGTCGCCCCGCTCGCGGCGGTCGCGGCCGTAGCGGTCGCGCGAGCGGCGGTCGCGGCGGCCTTCACCGTTGTCATCGGCGGGCTGGGCCGCGGGCACGGCATCGCGCGGTGCGTCCTGGTGGGCATGCGATTCGAGCACGGCGTCAGCCATGGGTGCACCTTGCGGCGTGCCGGTGTCGGCCACGGCGGCTACCGTGGTGCCGGCGCCAGCGGGCGCTTCATCGGTACGAGGGCCACGGTCGTTGCGGCGCTCACCCCGTTCACGTCGGCCCTCACCACCGCGCTCACGGCGCTCGCCGTTGCGCGGCGCGCGCTCCTGGCGAGCCTCGGCGCTGGCTGCAGCGTCTGCCGATGCCCCCTGTGTGCCCTCGGCCTGTACGCGGCTGTCAGATTCGCGGGTACCTTCACGACCACCCTCGCGTCGTTGGCGCGGTCCCTGGCGGTCACCGCGGCCGTTGCGGCCTTCCGGCCGCGCGGAGCCCTCGGCACCCTCGGCGCGCGGCTCGCTGCGGCGCTGCTCGCCATCACGGTTGCCGCGGCCTTCGCTGCGGCTCTCGCCACCCCGGCCTTCGCCCCGGCGGCCATCGCGGCGCTCGCCATCACGGCCACCGCGGCCACCACGGCCTTCGCGGCGCTCGCCGTCGCGTGCGCCACGGCCTTCGCGCTTGTCGTCCTTCTTGGCGGTGCCAGCCGCGGGCGCTGCAACGGGTGCCGGCGCCGGGGCGCTGGCGCCAAACAGGCTCTTGATCCAGCCAAAGAACCCGGTTTCTGCGGGTGCCGGTGCTGCGACCGGCGCCTTGGCTGCCACGGGCTGCGCCGCGACCGGCTCGAGTTTGGGCACGGCGACCGGGGCGGGCGCGTCAGGCAGGACGCCCTTGATGACGGGCTCCTGCTTGTTGTGGCGCTCCTGCGAACGGCGCGTCACCGTGGTCGGGTCTTCAACTTCCTCGGCCATGGTGTAGCTGGCCTCGATGCGGTCCAGGCGTGGGTCGTCATGCTTGAGACGCTCCAGCCGGTAGTGAGGCGTTTCCAGTGTCTTGTTGGGCACCAGCAGCACGCTGATGCGCTGCTTGAGTTCGATCTTGGCAATTTCGGTGCGCTTTTCGTTCAGCAGGAACGACGCGACCTCCACCGGTACCTGGCAGTGCACGGCTGCCGTGCTGTCCTTCATGGACTCTTCCTGGATGATGCGCAGGATCTGCAGCGCCGACGATTCGGTGTCGCGGATGTGGCCGGAGCCGCCGCAACGCGGGCAGGGGATGGAGGCGCCTTCGCTCAGCGCAGGGCGCAGGCGCTGGCGGCTCATTTCCATCAGGCCGAACTTGCTGATGGTGCCGAACTGCACACGGGCGCGGTCCTGGCGCAGCGCGTCGCGCAGGCGGTTTTCGACCTCGCGGCGGTTCTTGGACTCTTCCATGTCGATGAAGTCGATCACGATCAGGCCGCCCAGGTCGCGCAGGCGCATCTGGCGCGCCACTTCGTCGGCGGCTTCCAGGTTGGTGCGGGTGGCGGTTTCCTCGATGTCGCCTCCCTTGATCGCGCGCGCCGAGTTGACGTCCACGCTCACCAGCGCTTCGGTGTGGTCAATCACGATGGCGCCGCCGCTGGGCAGCTGCACCGTGCGGGCGTAGGCGGACTCGATCTGGTGTTCGATCTGGAAGCGGCTGAACAGCGGCGCGTCGTCGCGGTAGCGCTTGACGCGGGCCGCGTGCTCGGGCATCACGTGGGCGATGAACTGCTGCGCCTGCTCGAAGATATCGTCGGTGTCGATCAGGATGTCGCCGATGTCGTGGTTGAAATAGTCACGGATGGCGCGGATCACCAGGCTGGATTCCTGGTAGATCAGGAAGGCGCCCTTGGCGCCCTTGGTGGCGCCGTCGATGGCGTTCCACAGCTTTAGCAGGTAGTTCAGGTCCCATTGCAGCTCGTTGGCGGCGCGGCCGATGCCGTTGGTGCGCGCGATGATGGACATACCGTTGGGGTATTCCAGCTGGTCCATTGCCTCCTTGAGTTCGGCGCGGTCGTCACCCTCGATGCGGCGGCTGACGCCGCCGCCGCGCGGGTTGTTGGGCATCAGCACCACGTAGCGCCCGGCCAAGCTCACGAAGGTGGTCAGGGCCGCGCCCTTGTTGCCGCGCTCTTCCTTCTCGACCTGGACCAGCAGCTCCTGGCCTTCGCGGATCACATCATTGATGCGGGCCTGGCTGGGCGGCACGTTGCCCTGGAAATACTGTTTGGAAATTTCCTTGAACGGCAAAAAGCCGTGGCGGTCTTCGCCGTAGTCCACGAAGCAGGCTTCCAGCGAGGGCTCCACGCGGGTCACGACCGCCTTGTAGATATTGCCCTTGCGCTGTTCGCGCCCTTCGATTTCGATTTCGTAGTCGAGGAGCTTTTGTCCATCGACGATGGCCAGCCGGCGTTCTTCAGCCTGCGTGGCATTGATCAGCATGCGCTTCATGGCGTCACCTTGTTCGTTCTTCAAAACATCACATGCCCTGTACGGGCAACGATGCCGGACTGACGCGCTGTGAAACGAAGGGAATTGCCGGAGCGTCGCGCCCGCTGACTAGATCAGCAGGCGGGACAAGGGCGCATGGATGGGGGCGAGGGGGACGGGGTGCTGGGTCGCCACATGTTTCGTGGCGGCCCGCGCGCGCAAGCGGCGGGCGGCAGACGCATCCATGCCGTGGCGCGGGGCTGTCAGCCACCGCCAGCAGGCAAGCAAAAGCGTCATCAACACAACAAATTCTCGCTTTGATCCGCCCACCAGCGAGTCAGCTGGTGGACTGGGGTATTCCGTATCAGTGTTTCAGTGCGTCGTCCTGGCTTGCGTCATGCGTGCCACTGTCGGCGCTGGCCTTCAGTTTGCAAGCGATGCAACAAGTGGCATCGACCTTCCAGCGTGGCGGGTGGGAGAGGGTGGACTAAACTCCAGACAAATCAACCACTTACAGCGTTACGCTAGTGAAACACATTATAGGGGGCGAAGAGTCCCCTGCAAGCCCCCGGGTGAAATCGGTTACGGTCGATGAAGATTCTGCCGGGCAGCGGCTGGACAATTTCCTGATCCGCCACCTCAAGGGCGTGCCCAAGACTCATGTGTACCGCATCATCCGCAGCGGTGAAGTGCGGGTGAACAAGGGCCGTGCGGGTGCGGATACCCGTGTGGCGGCAGGGGATGTGGTGCGTGTGCCGCCGGTGCGAACTTCGCAGGCGGCGGACCTCAAGGCCGCCAAGCCGGCACCTGCGCGCGAATTCCCCATCCTGCTGGAAGACGACGCCGTGCTGGCCATCGACAAGCCGGCCGGCGTGGCCGTCCATGGCGGCAGCGGCGTGAGCTTTGGCGTCATCGAGCAGTTGCGCCAGGCCCGACCGCAGGCGAAGTTCCTGGAGCTGGTCCACCGGCTGGACCGTGAAACCTCGGGAATCCTCCTGGTGGCACGCAAACGGTCTGCCCTGACCCACCTGCAGGACCAGTTCCGCGAGCGCGAAACCGGCAAGACCTACCTGGCGCTCGTACCGGGTGACTGGCCCGCCAGCCGCAAGGTGGTTGACTTGCCGCTGCACAAATACCTGCAGGCCGACGGGGAGCGCCGCGTGAAAGTGGTGGCCAAGGACGACCCCGACGGCATGCGGTCCATCACGCTGGTGAAGGTGGCGCGCAAGCTGCCCGGCTTCAGCCTGCTGGAAGTGACCATCAAGACCGGGCGCACGCACCAGATCCGCGTGCACCTGGCGTCGCAGGGCCATGCGATTGCGGGCGACGACAAATACGGTGACTTCGAGCTGAACAAGGCGCTTTACAAGCAGGGTCTCAAACGCATGTTCCTGCACGCCTGGCGGTTACAGTTCAATCACCCGGTCACGGGCGAGCGCGTGCAGCTGGTGGCACCGCTGCCCACCGACCTCCAACACTTTGTGGACCATGCCGCAGCAACGACAGTTTGACCTGATTGCCTTCGACTGGGACGGCACGCTTTTCGATTCCACGAAGATCATCGTGCGCTGCATCCAGCGCGCGGTGACCGACGTGGGTGGCGCCACACCCTCCGACAGGGACGCGGCGTACGTGATCGGCATGGGCCTGATGCAGGCGCTTGCGCATGCGGCGCCCGATGTGCCTCCTGAAAAATACCCCGAGCTGGGCGCGCGCTACCGGCACCACTATGTACAGCACCAGAACGACATCAGCCTGTTTGATGGCGTGCTGGCGCTGCTGGCCGACCTGAAGGCGCGTCAGCATGTGCTGACCGTCGCCACGGGCAAGAGCCGCCGCGGGCTGGACGAAGCGCTGCAGGCCGTGGAACTGCGCGGTGTATTTGACGGGTCGCGCACGGCGGATGAGACCGCCGGCAAGCCGCACCCGCGCATGCTGCACGAGTTGATGCGCGAGTTTGGCGCGCAACCCGAACGCACATTGATGATCGGTGACACCACGCACGACCTGCAGATGGCCGTGAATGCGGGCTGCGCCAGCGTGGGCGTGAGCTATGGCGCGCATGAGCCGGATGCGTTTCATGCGCTGAACCCCCGCTTTGTGGCGCACTCCGTGGCGCAACTGCACGATTGGCTGCTGGCCAACGCCTGAGCTGTCACCATGGACGAAGTGATCGCCTTGTGCCAGTCTGCGGATCTGCGTGACGGCGGTGACGCGGTGCCCTTTGATGTTGTGTACGGCGGGCAGACATGCCGCGCATTTGCGGTACGTTTCCGGGGCGCCGTTCACGCCTATCTGAATCGTTGCACCCATGTTGCCATGGAGCTGGATTACCAGCCCAACCGTTTTTTCGACGATACCGGCCAATGGTTGCTGTGCGCAACCCATGGCGCGGCTTACCGGCCCGATACCGGCGCCTGCGGCGGTGGGCCCTGCCGCGGCGGCCTGGTGAAGATCACCCTGAGTGAACAGGACGGCGTGGTCCACTGGCATACTGCCTTCAACTTGAAACCCCTGGTCTTCTGACATGAATGACAACCAATCCCCTGGCAGCCCTCCCCCCGAGGACGGGCTGCCGCCACCGCCAGCGACTGCCGCAGCGGCGCAAGCGCCCGCCGAGGCCGTGGGCTGGGAGCGATCGGCGCTGGAGCGCCTGGCCTTTGCGGCGCTGCAGGAGCAGCGTGCGGCCCGCCGCTGGCGCAGCTTTGTGCGGCTGGCCTGGCTGGCATTCTTCGTGGTGCTGGTCTGGATGCTGATGTTCCGTGGCGGACCATCCACCGACAAAAGCCTGCCCCATACCGCGGTGGTGGAGATCAAGGGTGAAATCGCCGCCGACACGGAAGCCAGCGCCGAATTCATCGTTGCGGCCATGCGCGCCGCATTCGAGGACGAAGGCGCCAAGGCCGTGGTGTTGCTGATCAATTCACCCGGTGGCAGCCCGGTGCAGGCGGGCATCATCAATGATGAGGTCCGCCGTCTCAAGACGCTGTACAGGAAACCTGTCTACGCCGTGGTGGAGGAGTCCTGCGCATCAGCGGCGTATTACATCGCCGCCGCGTCCGACCGGATTTTCGTGGACAAGGCCAGTATTGTCGGCAGCATCGGCGTTCTGATGGACGGCTTCGGCTTTACCGGCCTGATGGACAAGCTCGGCGTGGAGCGCCGGCTGATGACGGCTGGAGATAACAAGGGTTTCCTGGACCCGTTCAGCCCCCAGACGGAAAAGCATCGGGCCTACGCCCAGGCCATGCTGGACCAGATTCACCAGCAGTTCATTGACACCGTCAAGGCGGGTCGTGGCAAACGGCTCAAGGATTCCCCCGAACTGTTCAGCGGGCTTTTCTGGACGGGCCAGCAGTCCATTGAACTCGGCCTGGCCGACCAGTTGGGCAACCTGGACTACGTGGCCCGTGAGGTGGTCAAGGCCGAGGATCTGGTGGACTACACGCGACGTGACAACGTGGCCGAACGGCTGGCCAAGAAATTTGGCGCTGCCGTGGGTGAAGGTGCCGTGCGCGCGCTCAAGACGTTGCCTGCGATCCGCTGAAGCGGGCCGCACGCGGGCAGTTACCGCCCGATCAGGTACACGGCCGGCGTGTCATTCGAGACGGGCTGGGGCTTTTGCTTCCAGGCTTTCACGGTGTCACTGCGGCTGGCGGCCGAGGCCAGCGTCAGGCCGCTGCTCACCGCCAGCCGGGTGTTGTGCTGCAGCGTCTGCAGCATCGATTGCCACAGGGCTGTGTTGCGGTAGGGTGTTTCGATAAAGAGCTGCGTCTGCGCCGTCTTGAGCGCCAGGGACTCCAGCTCGCGCAGGCGCCGGCTGCGCTCCGACGGGTCTTGTGGCAGGTAACCTACGAATGCGAAGTTCTGCCCGTTCAGCCCGCTGGCAGCCAATGCCAGCAGCAACGACACCGGCCCGACCAGCGGCACCACGTCGATGCCCAGGTCATGGGCGGCGCGCACGACCGACGAGCCCGGGTCCGCGACCGCGGGCATGCCGGCCTCGCTGACCAGGCCCATGTCGTGGCCTTGCAAGGCTGGCGCCAGCAGCGGGCGCGCGTCAAACGGGGCGGCCAGGTCACCTTTCTTGTGGACGTCGCGGGGCAACTCCTGCAGGCTCAGCGCCTGCAGTGGCTGCGCCAGTGGCGCGATGTCGTTCACCCGTTTGAGGTATGCACGCGTCGTTTTGGCGCTTTCGCAGATCCAGTGGCCCAGACGGGCAGCAATCTGCAGCGTGGCCGCGGGCAGCGTATCGGACAGGTTTGCCTGACTGTCGCAGCCAAAGTCCAGGGGCGCGGGTACCAGATAAAGGCGGCCCTTGGCGGTGTTCATGACAGCACCTGAATGCCAGCGGCGCGGATCATGCGGCAGGTGCGAATGAGTGGCAGCCCAACCAGGGCAGTGGGGTCGTCATTCTCGATGGACGCCAGCAATGCGATGCCCAGGCCCTCACTTTTGGCGCTGCCGGCGCAGTCGTAGGGCTGTTCGGCCTGCAGGTAAGCCTCGATTTCGGCGTCGTCCAGGTCGCGAAAGCGCACCCGCACCGCAGCAATATCCACTTCTTCGAAGCCGCTGTCCAGGCACACCACGGCCACGGCTGTCTGGAACACCACGGTCTGGCCCCGCATGCTGCGAAGTTGCGCCGTTGCCCGCGCATGGTCGCCAGGCTTGCCCAGCGCCAGCCCCGCCAGGTCGGCCACCTGATCGGAGCCGATAACCACGGCGCGCGGAAAGCGCGCAGCCACGGCGTATGCCTTGGCGAGCGCCAGTCGCAGCGCCACGGCACGGGGCGCTTCCCCGGCGCGGGGTGTCTCATCGACGTCGGGTGATGCCACCTCGAACGGCAGGCGCAGCCGCGACAGCAGTTCACGGCGATAACGCGAGGTGGAGCCAAGGATGAGCGTGCGGTCTTGGGGGCTGGGCATGCATTGATTCTCTTACACTGGGCCCATGAGCAAAGAGTTTGTGGCCAGCAGGCTGGACGTGGCGGCTTTTGCGCGCGAGGGCGGCAGTCTGGCGGGGCGCGAACCCCTGCGCCAGCGCAGCCGCTTGCTGGACGAAACCCGGGGCGAGGGAGGCGAATTGCCCGTGCAATGGGCGGCGCGTGGGCGGGTCGTTGCCGTCGCCGGGGGCGATCCGCAAGTCTGGCTGCACCTGAAGGCCAGCGCGGTGCTCCCGTTGACCTGTCAGCGCTGTCTGGCACCCGTGGATGTGACTTTGACGGTGGATCGGTCGTTCCGATTCGTGGCTGATGAAGCCACCGCTATGGCGCAGGATGATGAATCCGAAGAGGACCTGCTGGTCCTCAGCCGTGAATTTGACCTCGCGGAACTGGTGGAGGATGAACTGCTGATGGAGATGCCGGCCGTTCCGCGCCATGAGGTGTGCCCGACGGAGGTAAAGTTGGTGGCCACTGACCCCGAATTCCACGAACAGGCTGCGGCACGGCCCCATCCATTTGCAGTGCTGCAAAAGCTAAAGGCCGATAAAGGCAATTAAATCAACAAGTTGGGCTATAATCGAGGGCTTCGCGCACGTTGCCCCAACCAATTTGCGCGGTTGATCCGACATCTGTCCAACATTTAACCCGCCTGTTGCGCTTCATCGCAACAGCCATTTCTCCAGGAGCCCCTCATGGCCGTCCAGCAGAACAAAAAGTCCCCGTCCAAGCGTGGCATGCACCGCTCACACAATGCCCTGAACGTGCCCGGCATTGCCGTTGAGCCCACCACCGGTGAGACTCACCTGCGTCACCACATCAGCCCCAACGGCTTCTACCGTGGCCGCAAAGTGCTGAAGACCAAGTCCGAAGCCTGATTCCGTTCTTTCCAGCCAAAGGCCCGGCGCTGCATTTGTGCGGCTACGGGCCTTTGTCTTGATGGTCGCCCCGCGTCGTGCTCTACAGTTGGGTCCCATGATTACTCTGGCCGTCGATTGCATGGGGGGAGACCACGGCCCCCGCGTCACGCTCACCGCGTGCCGCCAGTTCCTTGACTCCCATCCCGACGCCTGTCTGCTGCTGGTCGGGCAACCCGTTGCGCTGGCCCCTTTCACGCACGAGCGGGCCAGCGTCGTGGCTGCCAGTGAGGTGGTCACCATGGACGACCCTGTCGAGGTGGCTTTGCGTCGCAAGAAGGATTCGTCCATGCGTGTCGCGATCCAGCAGGTCAAGGATGGCGCCGCCCAGGTGGCGATATCGGCCGGGAACACCGGCGCGCTGATGGCGATTGCCCGCTACCTGCTGAAAACCGTGGATGGTATAGACCGGCCGGCCATTGCCACGCAGTTGCCCAACGCGACCGGGGGAGCAACTACCGTGCTGGATCTCGGTGCCAATGTGGATTGCACTCCGGAGCACCTGCTGCAGTTTGCGGTGATGGGCTCGGCACTGGTGTCAGCGCTCAATGACAACCAGAACCCCTCCGTCGGCTTGCTGAATATTGGTGAAGAAGTCATTAAAGGTGGTGAAACCATCAAAAAGGCGGGTGAACTTCTGCGATCTGCTTCCAACTCGGGGGATTTGAACTTTTACGGAAATGTCGAAGGCAATGATATTTTCAAGGGCACCACGGAAATTGTGGTGTGTGACGGCTTTGTGGGAAATGTGGCGCTGAAGGCGAGCGAAGGGCTGGCCTCCATGATCGGTGGATTCTTGAAGGCAGAGTTCTCCCGCAATGTATTTGCCAAAATTGCTGCAATCATTGCTTATCCGGTTCTATCTTCTTTTAAAAATCGGGTTGATCACCGCCGTTACAACGGCGCCGCCTTGTTGGGCCTGCGTGGGCTGGTGTTCAAAAGTCATGGCTCGGCCGATGAGCTGGCGTTCGAGCAGGCGTTGAACCGGGCGTATGATGCAGCCCGACACCAATTACTGGATCGCGTCCGGGCCCGCATCGCGCACGCAGCGCCACTACTGAAGAGTGCCGAAGCGCCGGTGCAGGGCCCGGAAGCGGCTACCCTGACCTGATGAACCGTTATTCCCGCATCACCGGCACCGGCAGCTACCTGCCGCCGCGCCGGCTGACCAACGCAGATCTGGCCGCCGAGCTGGCTGCCAAGGGCGTTGAAACCAGCGATCAATGGATTGTGGAGCGCACCGGCATCCGTGCGCGCCACTTCGCGACAGCGGACATGTCCAGCAGTGATCTCGGGCTGGAGGCCGCGCGCAATGCGCTGCAGGCTGCGGGGCTGCAGTCGGCGGACATCGACCTCATTATTGTGGCGACATCCACGCCCGACATGGTTTTCCCGTCCACGGCGACCATCCTGCAGCACAAGCTGGGCATTGCCGGTTGCCCTGCTTTCGACGTGCAGGCTGTGTGCAGCGGCTTTGTCTATGCGTTGACCGTGGCGGACTCGTTGATCAGGACGGGCACGGCCAGCAAGGCGCTCGTGATCGGCGCTGAAGTCTTTTCGCGCATCCTGGATTTCAACGACCGTACCACCTGCGTCCTGTTTGGTGATGGGGCCGGCGCCGTCGTGCTGGAAGCCTCTGATACCCCGGGTATCCTGGCCACCGACCTGCACGCGGACGGCAAGCACACCGGCATCCTGTGTGTGCCTGGCACCGTTTCTGGCGGCCAGATCCTGGGCGACCCGCTGCTCAAGATGGACGGCCAGGCGGTTTTCAAGCTGGCGGTTGGCGTGCTGGAAGACTCCGCCCGCGCCACGCTGGCCAAGGCTGGCCTGCAAGACACAGACATTGACTGGCTGATCCCGCACCAGGCCAACATCCGCATCATGCAAAGCACGGCAAAAAAGCTGAAGCTGCCTTTGTCCAAGCTCGTGGTAACGGTGGACCAGCACGGCAACACCTCGGCTGCATCCATCCCGTTGGCGATGGATGCGTCGGTTCGGTCTGGGCAGATCCGCAAGGGCGATACCCTCATGCTGGAGGGCGTTGGTGGTGGCTTTACATGGGGCGCCGTCCTTCTCAAGTACTGATTCATGAAGTCATTTGCTTTTGTATTTCCGGGACAGGGCTCGCAGTCCGTGGGCATGCTGGACGGCTGGGGTGACCACCCCGTGGTGCGGCAAACGCTGGCCGAAGCCAGCGATGCGCTGGGCGAAGATGTCGCCCGCCTGATTCACGAGGGCCCCAAGGAGGCGCTGGCGCTGACGACCAACACCCAGCCGGTGATGCTGGTTGCCGGCGTGGCGGCTTACCGTGTGTGGCTCGCTGAAGGTGGCGCGGCGCCGTCCATGGTGGCAGGCCATTCGCTGGGTGAATATTCGGCCCTGGTGGCCTCGGGCGTCCTGACTTTGGCGCAGGCTGCGCCGCTGGTGCGCTTTCGCGCGCAGGCGATGCAGGATGCGGTGCCGGTGGGCACCGGCGCCATGGCCGCCATTCTGGGCATGGAGTCCGGCAAAGTGCGGGCGGTGTGTGAGGCGACCATGCAAGCCATCGGTGAGGTGGCCGAGGCCGTCAACTTCAATGACCCGATGCAGACTGTGATTGCGGGCAGCAAGGCTGGCGTTGAAAAGGCCTGCGAGGCCCTGAAGGCCGCTGGCGCCAAGCGCGCACTGTCTTTGCCGGTGTCTGCGCCTTTTCACTCCAGCCTGATGAAACCCGCCGCTGAACGTCTGCGTGAGCGGCTTGAATCGCTGGAACTGGGGGAGCCCGCCATTCCTGTAATCAACAACATCGACGTAGCGCTGGAAGTAGACGGCGACCGCATTCGTGATGCGCTGTACCGGCAGGCATTTGGCCCGGTTCGCTGGGTCGAATGCATCCAGGCCATCCAGGCGCGCGGAATTTCCTGCGTGGTCGAATGCGGACCTGGGAAGGTGCTGGCCGGCATGGTCAAGCGCATTGATGCCGGCCTGACTGGTCTGGCCATTCATGACCCTGCCAGTCTGGCGGAAGTGAGAGGTCTTCTCAATGACTGATACCAGCATGCAAGGACAGGTCGCCCTGGTCACCGGCGCCTCGCGTGGCATTGGCGCGGCCATTTCCCAGGAACTGGCAGCGCGCGGCCTGAAGGTTGTGGGGACGGCGACGACCGACAGTGGCGCACAGCAGATCTCTGCGGCGCTCGCTGCATTTCCAGGTTGCCGTGGTGCCACGCTGGATGTCAATAACGCCGCCGCCGCCGAAGCCCTGGTGGATGCCGTTTCGAAGGAGCATGGCGGCCTGCAGGTGCTGGTCAACAATGCGGGCATCACACGCGACATGCTGGCCATGCGCCTGAAGGACGAGGACTGGGATGCCGTGCTGGACACCAACCTCAAGGCTGTTTTCCGCATGAGTCGCGCCGTGATGCGCACCATGATGAAGCAGCGTTACGGCCGCATCATCAACATCACCAGCGTGGTCGGCGCTTCAGGCAACCCCGGCCAGGCCAACTACGCCGCAGCCAAGGCCGGCGTGGCCGGCATGACGCGTGCCCTGGCGCGCGAGCTGGGCAGCCGCCACATCACGGTCAATTGCGTTGCGCCGGGCTTCATCGAGACAGACATGACCGCCAGCCTGCCCGAAGAGCAGCAAAAGGCGCTGCTCGGGCAGATTCCCCTGGGCCACCTGGGCAAGCCGGCAGACATCGCGCATGCCGTGGCGTACCTGGCTTCGCCGCAGGCGGGCTACGTCACCGGGCAGGAAATCCATGTCAACGGGGGCATGTTCATGGCATAGCGCCATGGCGTGCTGATCAAATCCAGCCGGTTTATCCGTCCGGCGGCTGTGCGGGAACTGTAGTCCGGCCCAGCTAAAATTGCGGATTCATTCACAACCCTCCGAGGGAACCATGAGCGATATCGAATCACGTGTCAAAAAAATCATTGCCGAACAACTTGGCGTGGAAGAGTCCCAGGTCACCAATGAAAAAGCCTTTGTGGCCGACCTCGGCGCCGACTCCCTCGACACGGTCGAGCTGGTGATGGCCCTGGAAGACGAGTTCGGCATCGAGATCCCGGACGAAGACGCCGAGAAGATCACCACGGTGCAAAACGCCATCGATTACGCCAATACGCACCAGAAGGCCTGAGCCCCAGGCCGATCGAGAGGTTCTAGCGCATGTCTCGCCGCGTCGTTGTGACCGGTCTGGGTTGTGTCAGCCCCGTGGGTAACACGGTGGCGCAATCCTGGACCAACCTGCTTGCCGGCACGCCCGGTATTGACTTCATCACGCAGTTCGATGCGAGCGCGTTTGCCTGCAAGTTCGCGGGCGAGGTCAAAGGGCTGAACATCGGGGACTACATCCCCGAAAAAGAAGCCCGGCACATGGACCGTTTCATTCACCTGGGTCTGGCCGCCGCCATTCAGGCCGTGACCGACAGTGGCCTGCCCACGGGCGACGCCCTGGACGATGAACTGGCGACCCGCATCGGCTGCAACATCGGCGCGGGCATCGGTGGCCTGCCGATGATCGAGCAGACGCACGCGGAACTGACGAACCGGGGGCCGCGGCGCATCTCGCCGTTCTTCGTGCCGGCCTCGATCATCAACATGATCTCGGGCCATGTGTCGATCAAGTACGGTTTCAAGGGCCCGAACATTGCCGTGGTGACGGCCTGCACCACTGGCCTGCATGCGATCGGCCTGTCCGCGCGCATGATCGCCTATGGCGACGCCGACGTGATGATCGCTGGCGGCGCCGAGTCCACGGTGTCGCCGCTGGGCATCGGTGGCTTTGCAGCAGCGCGCGCGCTGTCCACGCGCAACGACGACCCCAAGACGGCGTCGCGTCCCTGGGACAAGGACCGCGACGGCTTTGTGCTGGGCGAGGGCGGTGGCGTGCTGGTGCTTGAAGAGTACGAACACGCGAAGGCGCGCGGTGCCAGGATCTATGCCGAGCTGGCCGGATTTGGCATGAGTGCAGATGCTTTCCATATGACCGCGCCGGATGTTGACGGTCCGCGTCGCTCCATGGTCATGGCCCTGAAGAATGCCGGCGTCAATGCCGACGAGGTGAATTACCTCAACGCGCACGGCACATCGACCCCGCTGGGTGACCTGAACGAAACCAACGCCATCAAGGCCGCCCTGGGCGATCACGCGAGGAAGATCGTGGTCAACTCGACCAAGTCCATGACAGGCCATTTGCTGGGCGGCGCCGGCGGCATTGAATCAGTCTTCACCGTGCTGGCTGTCCATCACCAGAAAAGTCCGCCAACGATCAACATCTTCAACCAGGATCCTGAATGTGACCTGGACTACTGCGCCAACGAGGCGCGCGACCTCAAGATCGATGTGGCCGTGAAGAACAATTTTGGATTCGGCGGCACCAACGGCACCCTGGTGTTCAAGCGCGTGTCCTGAACGTCAGGCAGCCCGGCTTCATGCATAACGCCCCAGCGGTGACTTATCCGGTGGGGCGTTCGTCCGTCCAGGGCCTGCTGTGCCTGGTGATCTGGCTGCTGGGCGTGGCCGCGGTCGCGGCCTGGGTGGCGGCATCCCCTGGCGCCGCGCGCCTGGCTGCGGCCAGTGCGCTGAACGCGCTGGTCGGCGCCCTGGCTGCCAATACCTGGTGGCGCACCCCGGCGGGCCAACTGCAATGGAATGCCCCGGCCTGGCAGTTGCAACTGCATGGCACTTGTGCTGTCGGGCAGACCTTTGTGGCGCTGGACCTGCAACGCAGCCTGTTGCTGCGCTGGCGCCCGGAGGGCGGGGCAGGGGGGTGGCTGTGGCTGGACCGCGCCAGTATCCCTGCACGCTGGGATGACCTGCGCCGTGCTGTATATTCGCGCGCCATAGTTGATGCGCCGCCGTCCTCACGCGCGGCGACCCCATGACGCTTCCGCCCCCTACCGCTGCCCCCGCTCCTGCCGATACCGACCTGATGCTGGTTGAGCGCACCGTGGCGGGTGATCAAAAGGCGTTTGAACTGCTGGTATTGAAATACCAGCGCCGGATCGAGCGATTGATTGGCCGCATGGTGCGCGATGTTGACCTGGTCGAAGACATTGCCCAGGAAACCTTCATCCGTGCCTACCGGGCGCTGGCGCAGTTCCGTGGCGAGGCGCAGTTCTATACCTGGCTGTACCGGATTGCGGTGAATACCGCCAAAAAGACCTTGGGCGACCTCAAACGTGACCCGCTGGTGCCGGAAAGCGCGTTGCGCGGTGGTGACGATGACGATGAAACTTCCGGCGTCGAGAACGAACTAACCACGGCTGAAACCCCTGAAACGGTGCTTGCCGCCAAGGAAATCGCTGCCACGGTCAATGCGGCCATGGAGGCTTTGCCCGAGGAGTTGCGCCAGGCAGTCACGTTGCGCGAGATCGAAGGCCTCAGTTACGAAGAAATTGCGCAAGTCATGAATTGCCCGATCGGCACCGTGCGGTCCCGGATATTCCGGGCGCGCGAAGCGATTTCGGCCAAGGTGAAGCCCCTGCTGGAGAACCAGTCGGGCAAGCGCTGGTGAGGTGATGATGGAAAAGATGTCAAACATGGATGAGATGGTGTCCGCGCTGGCGGACGGGGAACTTCATGGCGAGGCCTTCGCGCGCGCCATGGATGCGCTCGCCACGGATGCCCGTGCCCGCGAGTCCTGGCATGTTTACCACCTTGTGGGTGACGTGTTGCGCTCGGCCGAGCTGGCGTCGCCATCCGGCGGCATCGATTTTGTGGCGCGTTTTCGCGCCCGCCTGCAGGACGACCCCATGGCGGTACCGGCGGTGCCGGCGGGCTTGCCGGTTCATGACGACTCGGGCGATGCGCCCATCCGCGTTGCCGCCGGCAGCGTACCGGCCAATGCGCCTGGCTTTGGCTGGCCGTTGCTGGCGGGTGTGGCGTCCCTCACCGCGGTGGCTGCCATTGCCTGGAACGTATTGGGCGGCTCGACCGGCGCCCCGGCCGCGGCAGAGCTGGCGCAGGCTGCGCCGCAGCCGCCACGCCAGATCCAGGCCGACGCCTCCCGGCCGGTGATGATCCGCGATGCGCGGCTGGATGAGCTGCTGGCGGCCCACCGGCAGGCGGGTGGCGCATCCGCGCTGCAGATGCCGGCCGGATTCCTGCGCAACGCCACATTTGAGTCGCCTGGCCGATGAAAACCGTGCTTGCCCGGCTTGTCTTGCTGGCCTGTGTGGCTGGTTCGGGTGCCGCCTGGGCGCAGGTGCCCGCCGCGGCTGCAGCCCCTAGCACAACCGCCGTCGGCGCCGAGCGCACCATCAGCGACTGGCTCATGCGGATGCACGAGGCATCGCGCCGGCGCACCTATGTAGGCACCTTCGTGGTGTCTTCTGCGGCGGGCAACCTGTCCAGCGCCCGCATCTGGCATGCCTGTGATGGCGTCCAGCAGATGGAGCGTGTCGAGTCCCTGACGGGCGCGCCGCGATCCACCTTCCGGCGCAATGACCACGTGGTGACCTTCCTGCCCGACAGCAAGGTCGTGCACACGGAAAGGCGCGAATCGCTGGGTCTCTTCCCGAGCCTGCTGAAGTCCAGTGAAACAACCATCCCGGAGTTCTATACAGCCCAGGTCACCGGCAGTGACCGCGTGGCCGGTTTTGACACGGACATCGTGCAATTGAATCCGCGCGACAACCTTCGTTTTGGCTACCGTATCTGGAGCGAGAAAAAATCGGGCCTGGTCGTGAAGCTTCAGACGCTGGATGCTGACGGCCAGGTCATCGAACAGGCTGCTTTTTCCGAGTTGCAACTGGACGCACCGGTCAAGATGGACAAGCTGGCCCAGATGATGGCCAACACGGACGGCTACAAGGTTCACAAGGCGGATCCGGTCAAAACCACAGCCGAGGCGCAGGGCTGGGTCCTGAAGACACCGGTGGCAGGATTCAAGCCCGTGGGCTGTTACAAGCGTCCTCCGGCTGGTGGCGGACGTGATGACACTGTCCAGTGGATTTTCTCGGACGGACTGGCTTCGGTGTCGCTGTTTGTGCAGGCCTATGACCGGCAACGCCATGCGCAGGAACTGATGCTTTCCATGGGCGCGACTCAGACGCTGGCCCGGCGGCTTGCCGACAAGGGCGGCGACTGGTGGTTGACCGTGGTGGGTGAAGTCCCCCCGCAGACCCTCAAGGCGTTCGCGCAAAGCCTTGAGCGGCGCAAATAAGCCCCTATTTGCTGAGCCATACGCAACACCTCCTGCATTCCCTGGTTATTGTGAAAGGCCGATGATGATGCGATTCGACTTCTACAAGGTGGCGGGCACGCCCGTCCTTGCCGCCGTAGTGGCCCTGATGGCGGTGACGACCGTGATGCCCGTGCAGCCGGTTCATGCCCAGGTACGCGGCTTGCCCGATTTCACCGAGCTGGTGGAGCAGGTAGGGCCATCGGTGGTAAACATCCGTACCATTGAAAAGTCGCGCGGCAATACGGCCCAGGGCGGCGGTCAGATGGACGAGGAGATGCAGGAGTTCTTCCGCCGTTTCTTCGGTCAGCCGCTGCCTGGCGTGCCGCGCCAGGGGCCGCGGCCCAACCAGCCCCAGGACGAAGAGCGCGAGCGTCCGCGCGGCGTCGGTTCAGGCTTCATCCTCACGCCTGATGGTTATGTCATGACCAACGCCCATGTGGTCGACGGGGCCGACGAGGTTCTGGTGACGCTGCCGGACAAGCGCGAGTTCAAGGCCCGCATCGTCGGCGCCGACAAGCGCACTGACGTAGCCGTGGTCAAAATCGAGGCCACGGGCCTGCCCGCCGTAAAGGTGGGTGATGTGAACCGGCTCAAGGTCGGTGAATGGGTCATGGCGATCGGTTCGCCGTTCGGGCTGGAAAACACCGTGACAGCCGGAATCGTGAGTGCCAAGCAGCGCGACACGGGCGATTACCTGCCGTTTATCCAGACCGACGTGGCCATCAACCCCGGCAATTCGGGTGGCCCGCTGATCAACATGCGCGGCGAGGTGGTGGGCATCAACAGCCAGATCTATTCGCGCTCGGGTGGCTTCATGGGCATTTCCTTCGCCATCCCGATGGATGAAGCCATCCGCGTGAGTGACCAGTTGCGCGCCACCGGCCGGGTTTCGCGCGGGCGCATTGGCGTGCAGATTGACCAGGTCACCAAGGATGTGGCTGAGTCGATTGGCCTGGGCAAGCCCCAAGGCGCGCTGGTACGCAGCGTTGAAAGCGGCTCCCCGGCCGACAAGGCGGGCGTGGAGGCCGGAGACATCATCATCAAGTTTGATGGCCGGGCCATTGACAAAGCCACTGATCTTCCGCGACTGGTGGGCAACACCAAGCCTGGCAACAGGAGCACGCTGACCGTGTTCCGCCGCGGCGGCTCAAGGGACCTGAGCGTGGTGATCGCGGAATTGGAGGCGGACAAGACCGTTGCCAGGGCACCGGAAAAAGAGGTCAAGCCCAAGGCCTCAGCCGTCGCGCAGTCCATCGGGCTGGCCGTCAGTGACCTGACTGACGCGCAGAAGAAGGAACTCAAGATCAAAGGCGGTGTGAAAGTCGACGCAGCCACCGAAGGCGCGGCGCGCGCCGGCATCCGCGAAGGCGATGTGATCGTGGCCATTGGCAATGCCGAGGTCGGCAACCTGAAGGAGTTTGAGGCTGCCGTGGCCAAGGCAGACCGCAGCAAGCCCGTGCCTGTGCTTTTGCGCAGGGGCGAATTGGCGACCTATCTGTTGATCCGTCCGGCGCGCTGACAGCCCGAGCCGGCCCCGTCAAGTAGCCCCAATCCGGACTCGGGTTTGGGCTTTCTTTTTGGGTGTCAGGAGCCAAAAAAGCGACGGGCCAGAAATTTTTTTCAGGCCATCGCGACCGGAAAAAATGTTGGCGATCGCTAACATTGAGAATGGCTAGCGACAATATTAGATAGAATCACGGTCTTCTTGAGGTCATTCCAGACATATCAGGCGAACCTCAAACCACGATACGGGATGAATCCGATCGGTTCACAGCCGATCCACAGATCACCCACAAGTTGTCCAGAGCGTCGCCCCTCAATCCTGTTAATAAGTTGTGCATAAATTGCTTGTTGCTGCGCTGCAACGACCGGGTTCTGCGATTTTTCGGACTGTACGTTCAGGGCTTTTTGCCTACAATGAAGTTCCAACTATCGCAGTTGCCATAGATTGTTGGTTTAGGGCGCGTCACTCCTCGACGCGCCCTTTTTTCTTTTCAGCGCCGTTTTAATTCAATCACTTAAGCGTTCTCGTTGATGAATCACATCAGAAACTTTTCGATCATTGCCCACATTGATCATGGCAAATCGACACTGGCGGACCGCTTGATCCAGCGCTGCGGCGGCTTGAGTGACCGCGAGATGGAAGAGCAGGTGCTCGACTCGATGGACATCGAGAAAGAGCGTGGGATAACCATCAAGGCGCAGACTGCCGCGCTCAAGTACAAGGCGCTGGATGGCAAGGTGTACAACCTCAACCTGATCGACACGCCGGGCCACGTGGACTTCAGCTACGAGGTCTCGCGCTCGCTGTCCGCATGCGAAGGCGCGTTGCTCGTTGTCGATGCGAGTCAGGGTGTGGAAGCGCAGACGGTGGCCAACTGCTACACCGCGCTGGACCTCGGCGTCGAGGTGGTGCCGGTACTCAACAAGATGGACCTGCCCAACGCCGACCCGGACAACGCCAAGTCGGAAATCGAGGATGTGATCGGCATCGATGCGACTGACGCGATTGCCTGCTCGGCCAAGACCGGCATGGGCGTGGAAGACATCCTGGAGGCGGTGGTGTCACGCATTCCGCCGCCCAGGGGCAATCCCGACGGCGCGTTGCGCGCCATGATTGTGGACAGCTGGTTTGACACCTATGTCGGCGTCGTCATGCTGGTTCGCGTGGTGGACGGACGGCTGGCCCGGGGCGACCGGATCAAGATGATGGCCACGGGCGCGATGTACAACGCGGACAATCTGGGCGTGTTCACGCCGGCCAACGAGCCGCGTGAGTCACTGGAGGCAGGCGAGGTGGGCTACATCATCGCGGGCATCAAGGAACTGCAGGCCGCCAAGGTAGGTGACACCATCACCCAGATCAAGCAGGGTACCGGCGGCGCCGCGTTCACCGCCACCGAGCCCCTGCCGGGCTTCAAGGAAATCCAGCCCCAGGTGTTTGCCGGGCTCTATCCGACAGAGGCCAACCAGTACGACTCGCTGCGTGACGCGCTGGAAAAACTCAAGCTCAATGATTCGTCTCTGCACTATGAGCCCGAAGTGTCCCAGGCCCTGGGCTTTGGCTTTCGCTGTGGCTTCCTTGGGCTGCTGCACATGGAAATCGTTCAGGAGCGGCTGGAGCGCGAGTTCGACCAGGACCTGATTACCACGGCGCCCAGCGTGGTGTACGAGGTGGTCAAGGCCGATGGCGAGGTGCTGCGGGTGGAAAACCCGTCCAAGATTCCGGATCAGGGCCGCATCGAGGAAATCCGCGAGCCGATCGTGACCGTGCACCTGTACATGCCGCAGGAGTACGTGGGACCGGTCATGACCCTGGCCAACCAGAAGCGCGGCGTGCAGATGAACATGGCCTACCACGGCAAGCAGGTCATGCTGACCTACGAGATGCCGCTGGGCGAGATCGTGCTGGACTTTTTCGACAAGCTCAAATCCGTCAGCCGCGGCTACGCCTCCATGGACTACGAGTTCAAGGAATTCCGACCGTCCGACGTGGTGAAGGTGGATATCCTGCTCAACGGCGAGAAGGTGGACGCGCTGTCCATCATCGTGCACCGGTCACAGGCCCAGTACCGTGGACGCGCGGTGGTGGGCAAGATGCGCGAGATCATCAGCCGCCAGATGTTCGACGTGGCGATCCAGGCCGCCATTGGCGCCAACATCATTGCCCGCGAAACCATCAAGGCGCTGCGCAAGAACGTGCTGGCAAAATGCTATGGCGGTGACATCACCCGCAAACGCAAGCTCCTTGAGAAGCAGAAAGCAGGCAAGAAACGCATGAAGCAGATTGGCTCGGTCGAAGTTCCCCAGGAGGCCTTCCTGGCCATTTTGCAGGTGGAAGAATGATGATGCCGGCCATCACTGGCCTCATCCTCGCGGCGTTTGCCGGCTACGCGGGCGCCTGGTACGTCGGCGTGGTCGAGGGCAACTTTGCGCTGCTGCTGTTCCTGGCCACCTGTGTCACCGGCCTGTACTGGCTGGCTGAACGTTTTTACTTCCTGCCCCAGCGCCGCCAGGCCGTGGCCGATCTGGAAGCGAATGACGCGCAGCGCCGCGCCGGTCTTGCCGAACGTGGCATCACGCAGGTGGACGGCAACCTGTCGGAAGCGCGCACCCGGCTCATCATGCAGCCTTGGTGGCTGGACTGGACGGCAGGCCTGTTCCCGGTTATCGCGGTGGTCTTCCTGTTGCGCTCGTTCCTGTTCGAGCCGTTCAAGATCCCCTCGGGCTCCATGATTCCAACGCTGCTGGTGGGTGACCTGATCCTGGTCAACAAATTCACCTACGGCGTGCGCCTTCCCGTCATCCACACCAAACTGACCGAAGGCAACAAGCCCCAGCGCGGCGACGTGATGGTGTTCCGCTACCCGCCAAAACCCAGTCTGGACTACATCAAGCGGGTGGTCGGTGTCCCGGGGGACGAGGTGTCCTATCTGAACAAGAAGCTCACGATCAACGGCAAGCAGGTGCCCAAGGCCTCCCTGCCGGAGTTCTTCGACGAAGACGTGATGCGTTACTTCAGGCAGTTTGAAGAGACCTTTGACGCCCGCCGCTTCCGGCTGCTCAACGATGATGACCGCCCGGCCTTCGTTGCGGGCGCTGAAGACTTTCCTTTCAAGCAGAATTGCCGTTACAGTGTCGAAGGCGTGGTGTGCAAGGTGCCCGAGGGCCACTATTTCATGATGGGCGACAACCGCGATAATTCGCTGGACTCGCGTTACTGGGGATTTGTGCCCGACCGGAACATCGTGGGCAAGGCCTTTTTCATCTGGATGAATTTCGGCAATTTCAAGCGTATTGGCTCGTTCGAATAGCAACAGATCTATCAAAGGTTGGCGTATGAAGTTTCTGCAAAAAACAAGACAACGGGGCGCGTCATTCATCGGCGTCATTGTGGTGGTGGCGCTTCTGGCCGGCATCGGGGTGCTGGGCGCGCAGGCTTTCCCCACTTTCATGGAATACCAGGCGGTGCTCAAGGCCATCGAGAAGGCCAAGTCCGGCAGCAATCCTGCTGATATACGCACCATCTTTGACAAGGCGGCCCAGGTGGACGACATCAAGTCGATTTCAGGCAAGGACCTGGAGGTCACCCAGAACAATGGCAAGACCATTGTCTCGTTTGCCTACAACAAGGAAATCCACATGGCGGGTCCGGCATACCTGCTGCTCAAGTACAACGGGCAAACCAAGTAGCGTGGATGGCGGCCTGTCAGCACTGCAAGACCGCTTGCAGCACACGTTCTCCGACCCGCAGTTGCTGCTGCGTGCGCTGACCCACCGCAGCTTTTCGGCCGACCACAACGAGCGCCTGGAGTTTCTGGGTGATTCCGTGCTGAACCTGGCCGTGGCGGCGCTCCTGTACGACAGGTTGCGCGCCCTGCCCGAGGGCGACCTCTCGCGCGTACGGGCCAATCTGGTCAAGCAGGACACCCTGCACCAGCTGGCGCTGGAGCTGGGTTTGCCGGCGGTGATCCGCCTGGGCGAGGGTGAAAGCCGATCCGGCGGCCACAAGCGCCCATCCATCCTGGCGGATTGCCTGGAGGCCCTGATTGGCGCGGTGCACCTGGATGCGGGCTACGGCGCGGCTGAGGCATTGGTGCACCGGCTGCTGCGCAACTTCGAGATCAAACCCCAGATGCAGGCGGCAGCCAAGGACCCCAAGACCGAGCTGCAGGAGTGGCTGCAGGGGCGCAAGATGAAGCTTCCGGTCTATCGCGTGGCCGCCACGCTTGGGGCCGCGCACAGGCAGACCTTTGACGTCGAGTGTGAAGTACCCGAACTGGGAGCCGCCGAGCGCGGCATCGGTGGTTCTCGCCGGGCAGGCGAGCAGGCCGCGGCCGCCGCCATGCTGATCGCGCTGAAAGCCAGGATCAAATGACCAACATTCCAGAAGACGCCCTGACCGGCAGGCCGGGCTCCGGCGGCCAGCGTTGCGGCCTGATCGCCATCGTGGGCAAGCCCAATGTGGGCAAGTCCACGCTGCTCAACGCGCTGGTGGGGCAGAAGATCAGCATCACGTCCCGCAAGGCACAGACCACGCGTCATCGCATCACCGGCATCCGCACCAGCGGGTCGACGCAATTCATCTTCGTTGACACGCCGGGCTTCCAGACCCGCCATTCCACGGCGCTGAACCGGTCCTTGAACAAGACCGTCGTCGGCGCGATTGGTGAGGTGGACCTGGTCCTGTTTGTGGTGGAAGCCGGCAGCTTCACGCTGGGCGATGCCAAGGTGCTGGCGCTGCTCAAGCCCGGGACCCCGGCGCTGCTGGTGGCCAACAAGCTGGACAAGGTGGTGCGCCGCGCGGAAGTGGCCCCCTGGCTGCGCGACATGCAGCAGCGTCACGAGTTCGCCGAGTTCGTGCCGATGTCGGCCAAGAACGCCAAGGACGTTGAGCGCCTGTTCACCATCTGCGAGAAATTCCTGCCCGAACAGGCGTGGTGGTACGGCGAGGACGAGCTTACCGACCGCAGCGAGAAATTCCTGGCCAGCGAGACTGTGCGCGAAAAGCTGTTTCGCTTCACCGGCGACGAATTGCCCTACACGTCCACGGTCGTCGTTGACAAGTTCGAGGAAGAGCCCAGCCCCAAACACGGGCGCATGGTGCGCATTGCCGCCACCATCGTGGTGGAACGCGATGGTCACAAGGCCATGGTGATTGGCGAGCGGGGCGAGCGGCTCAAACGCATTGGCACCGACGCGCGTACCGAGCTTGAAAAGCTGCTGGGTGCCAAGGTGTTCCTGGAGCTGTGGGTCAAGGTGCGTTCGGGCTGGGCGGATGACGAAGCGCGCGTGAAATCGTTCGGTTACGAGTAAAGCCCCATCGTGGCCGTCAAGCGCATCAGTGACGAGCCTGCCTATGTGCTGCACCGCTACGACTGGAGCGAGTCCAGCCTGATCCTGGAGGTGCTGACCCGCCACCACGGTCGGGTGGCGCTGGTGGCCAAGGGGGCCAAACGGCCGAGTTCCAGTTTCCGCCCGATCCTGCTTCCGTTGCAGCCGCTGCGCCTGGGCTTCGGCGGCGACGCCGAAATCCGCACGCTCAAGGGCGCCGAGTGGGTGGGCGGCCATGTGATGCCCACGGGCGATGCGCTGCTGTCGGGCTATTACCTCAACGAGCTGGTGTTGCGCCTGCTGGCGCGCGATGACGCCCATCCCGCGCTGTTTGACGCCTACCGCGCGGCGGTCCAGGTGCTGGCCAGCGGCCAGGCCGAGGCGTTGCAGGCCGGCCTGCGGGCGTTCGAGCTGCTGCTGTTGCGCGAAATCGGCTTGCTGCCGGTGCTGGACATGCAGACGCTCACGCTGGCGCCGCTGGAAGACAGCGCCCGCTACAGCCTGATGCCCGACGGCGGGCTGATGCAGGCGCAGGGCGACGAACGCGCGAGCCTGACGGGCCGGCAGTGGCAACTGCTGCAGTCGGCGCTGGACGACGCGGCGCCATTTCATGCCACGCTGCGGGTGTGTGCGGATGTCATGGCGGGTCTCAAGCCGCAGCTGCGCGTGCTGCTGCACTACCATTGCGGAGTTGCCACGCTGCGCACGCGCCAGATGATGATGGACCTGCAATCCCTATGACCCAACACACCGCTCTGTCAGTCAATCTCAACAAAGTCGCGCTGGTGCGCAACACGCGCCACCTGGGTATCCCCAGCGTGTTGCGCGCCGCCACGCTGTGCCTGCAGGCCGGCGCTCAAGGCATTACCGTGCACCCTCGCCCCGATGCACGCCATAT
Organism: Ramlibacter sp.; assembly: GCA_050247515.1. GTDB lineage: Bacteria > Pseudomonadota > Gammaproteobacteria > Burkholderiales > Burkholderiaceae_C > RAM1. The sequence goes on from JBFWUB010000008.1 coordinate 59,911, forward strand.
CAGGGCAGAGGATGTGCATGTCCTGCATCACCTGCTGAAATCATGGCCCGGGGTGGAATTCAACATCGAGGGCAATCCGTTTCACAACCTCATGGACTTCGTGCGTGAGCTGCGCCCGCACCAGTGCACCTTCGTTCCCGACAGCGAAGGCCAGTTCACCAGCGACCATGGCTGGTCATTCCCGGTGGATGCCCAGCGGCTCAAGCCGGTCATCGCCGAAGCCCAGGCGCTGGGCGTGCGCGTCAGCCTGTTCATGGACCCGGATCCCGCCGCCATGGCTGCCGTCAGGGACGTGGGGGCCGATCGGGTGGAGCTGTACACCGAAAGCTATGCCAGCGCGTATGGCACGGCCGACAAGAACACCGTGCTGGCCCGCTTCGCCGCCGCGGCGCAGGCTGCGCTGGACGCCGGTTTGGGCGTCAACGCAGGCCATGACCTGAACCAGGAGAACCTCACCGACTTCCTGCGGGCCGTGCCCGGCGTGCAGGAGGTGTCGATCGGCCATGCACTGGTTTCCGACGCCCTGGAGCTGGGCTACGACGCCACGGTCAAGGCCTACCTGCAGCGCATTGCCCAGGCCGGGCGCGCGGCGCCGGGCGCATGATCTACGGCATTGGCACGGACATCTGCGATGTGCGGCGCATCCGTGCCTCACTGGCGCGCCATGGCGAACGCTTTGCACGCAAGATTCTGAGCGACGCCGAACTGGTCACCTGGCGCGACCGCAGTGCGCGCTGGCCTGAGCGGGGCGTGCGCTACCTGGCAACGCGTTTTTCCGCCAAGGAGGCCTTCAGCAAGGCCGTGGGACTGGGCATGCGCATGCCCATGACCTGGCGGCTGTGCGAGATCGGCAAGCTGCCCAGCGGCAAACCCGCCATCGTGCTGCACGGGGGCCTGAAAACCTGGTTCGACGCCCAGGGCCTGAGCGCCCACGTGAGCGTGACCGACGAAACCGACTATGCCGCCAGCTTTGTGGTGGTGGAAAAGAAAGAGCTCTGAGATGTCACCCCATGCCCCCCTGATCCTCGACGTGGCCGGCCTCGAACTGGGCCGCGCCGACACAAAGCGCCTGAAGCATCCACTGACCGGTGGCGTCATCCTGTTCGGACGCAACTGGAAAGACCGCGCCCAGGTCAGCGCCCTGTGCGCGCAGATCAAGGCCGTGCGGCCTGACCTGCTGATCTGCGTGGACCACGAGGGCGGGCGCGTGCAACGGTTTCGCACCGACGGCTTTACCCACCTGCCGCCCATGCGGTCCCTGGGTGAACTGTGGATGAAGGACGCCTTGCGGGCCACCAACGCCGCCACGGCCTGTGGCTATGTGCTGGGCGCCGAGTTGCGCGCCTGCGGGGTGGACTTCAGCTTCACGCCGGTGCTGGACCTGGACTGGGGCGGCTCCGGTGTCATCGGGGACCGCGCCTTCCACCAGGACGCACGTGTGACCGCACTGCTCGCCAAGAGCCTGATGCATGGCTTGCTGCAGGCGGGCGTGGCCAACTGCGGCAAGCACTTCCCCGGCCATGGCTTTGTCAAGGCCGATTCGCACACCGACATCCCGGTGGACCGGCGCAGCCTGAAAGCCATTCTGGCCGACGACGCCGCGCCCTACGGCTGGCTCAGTACCACGCTTACCGGCGTGATGCCCGCACATGTGGTGTACCCCAAGGTCGATGCCCGACCGGCGGGCTTTTCAAGCCGCTGGCTCAACGACATCCTGCGCCGCCAGTTGGGCTTTGGTGGCGCGATTTTCAGCGACGACCTGAGCATGGCCGGTGCCCGGCTGATCGACGGCCGCGAAGTCAGCTACACCGAGGCCGGTGTGGCCGCGCTGGCCGCCGGCTGCGACATGGTGCTGCTGTGTAACCAGTCGGTGGATGGCGGGCGCGCCGTGGACGAACTGCTGGACGGCCTGGCCGAAGCCCAACTCAAAGGTGGCTGGCATGCGAACGAAGCCAGTGAACAGCGCCGCCGGGCCCTGCTGCCCGTTACGCCCGCGCCCGCATGGGACGCCCTCATGGCCAGCCCCGCCTACCTGCAGGCGCTGGACCTGATTCCCTGATCAGCCTTCTCTTCGCAGGGCCGGGAACAGGATCACATCACGGATGCTGGGGCTGTCGGTCAGCAGCATCATCAGCCGGTCAATGCCGATGCCGCAGCCCCCGGTGGGCGGCATGCCGTATTCCAGCGCGCGCACAAAGTCGTGGTCATAGAACATGGCTTCGTCGTCGCCGCCGTCCTTGGCCGTGACCTGGGCCTGAAAGCGAGCGGCCTGGTCTTCGGCATCGTTCAGCTCTGAAAAACCATTGCCGAACTCGCGGCCCGTGATGTACAGCTCAAAGCGCTCGGTTACCTCGGGCCGTTCGTCGTTGGCGCGCGCCAGCGGCGAAATCTCGGTGGGGTGCTCCATGATGAACGTGGGCTGCCACAGCTTTTCTTCCACCGTCTCTTCAAAGTACAACACCTGCAGGCTGGCCAGTGATCGACCCGACAGCTTGTTCTTTTCTTCGCTCAGGCCCAGCTTGCGCAGGGCGTTGGCGAGCCATTCGCGGTTGTCGACGTCGTCACCCGCATCGGTGTGCTTGAGGATGGCCTCGCGGATGGTCAGGCGTTCAAACGGCACGGCCAGGTCCACCGGCTTGCCGCCGTAGCTCAGCTGCAGCGTGCCGGCCGCCTTGCGGGCGGCGTCGCGGATCAGTGCTTCGGTGAAGTCCATCAGGTCGCGGTAGTTCCAGTAGGCCGCGTAGAACTCCATCATGGTGAATTCGGGGTTGTGCCGCACCGAGATGCCTTCATTGCGGAAATTCCGGTTGATCTCGAACACCCGTTCAAAACCGCCGACCACCAGCCGTTTGAGGTACAGCTCGGGCGCGATGCGCAGGAACATCTCCTGCTCCAGCGCGTTGTGGTGGGTGACGAACGGCCTGGCATTGGCGCCGCCCGGGATCGGGTGCAGCATGGGCGTTTCCACCTCCAGGAAGCCATGCGACACCATGAACTCGCGAATGGAGCTTACGGCCTTGCTGCGCGCCATGAAACGGTTGCGCGCGGTCTCGTCCATCATCAGGTCGATGTAGCGCTGGCGGTACTTCACCTCCTGGTCTGCCACGCCGTGGAACTTGTCGGGCATGGGGCGCAGGCTCTTGGTCAAGAGGCGCACGCGGCTGGCGTGCAGCGACAGCTCGCCCGTGCGGGTCTTGAACACCTTGCCCTCGCAGGCCACGATGTCGCCCAGATCCCAGTGCTTGAAGGCGGCGTAAACCTCTTCGCCCACGTCGTCACGGGTCACGTAAATCTGCAGGCGGCCGGTGGCATCCTGCAGCGTGGCGAAGCTGGCCTTGCCCATCACGCGTTTGAGCATCATGCGCCCCGCCACGCTGGCCGTGCTGCCTTCCTCGATCAGCATTTCCGGCGTCTTGTCACCGTGCACCGCGTGCAGGCTGGCCGCACGGTCGGCCGGTTTGAAGTCGTTGGGGAAAGCCACGCCCTTGCCGTCCTTTTGCGCCTGCCGGATGGCCTTGAGCTTCTCCCGACGCTCCGCAATGAGCTGGTTGTCGTCGGTGGCGGGCAGATCGGTCGTGGCGGGTGATGCGTTGTTCTGGGACATGGGGCGGGCCGGTGGCGGCCACATGGCGTGGCCAAAGCCTGCTATTTTAGTTTTTTGCCGGCACGCCCGCCGCCCGGGTCCCAGCCAGCCGGGATAATCCGGCGCATGTACCTGCGCGCCGGCGTGATTTCCCTTGCCTTGCTGCTGGCCAGCCGCGTGCTGGGCCTGCTGCGCGAATCGGTTCAGGCGGCCACTTTTGGCACCACGGGCCTGGCCGACATGGTGGTCATGATGCTCACGCTGCCCGACCTGGCCAGCGCCATCCTGGCCGCAGGGGCGCTGAGCTATGCCTTGCTGCCCCTGTGGGCCGGCCTGGCGCCCGCGCCGCTGGCGCAAAGCCAGCGGCGTATGGGCTGGCTGCTGCTGGCCGCCGGCTCCGCGATGACGGCGGCGCTGTGGCTGGTGCCTGCTGCGGCGGGGCGCTGGCTGGTGCCGGGCGCGTCGGATGCCTCTGCGCTGGTGCGGGCCGTGCACTGGGCCGCACCGGCCGTTCCGCTGGCTTTGCTGGGCTCGCTCTGGTACACAAGGCTGCAGCATGAGCGTGACGCCGTGGGCATGTACGGCATGAACATCGTACACACCGGGGTGATCGTGCTGGCGATGCTGGCCCTGGGCCATGCGAGCGCCTGGCCGCGTGCCATTGACTGGATGGGCGCGGGCCTGATGCTTGCGCTCGGCCTGCGCCTGGCTTACCTGGCCTGGCGAATGCGCCGGTTGATTCCGGCGGCACCTGCCGCTGCAGCCCCGGCGGCATCACTGTCGCAACTGGTTCCGGGCTGGCGCATCTGGCTGTGGGCCATGGTGGCCGCAGGCGCCCCGGCGGCACTGGTCTTGCTGGCGCGCAGCCTGGTCTCGCAGCAGGGCGAGGGAGCGCTGGCCACATTCAACTATGCATGGAAGCTTGTGGAACTGCCCAACCTGCTGGCCATCCAGCTGGTGGCCACGCTGGCGTTTCCGGCGCTGACGCGGGCGCGGGCCGAAGGGCGCGACTTCAGTGTGCAGTTGCGCGCGGCCTTTTTGCTGTCGTGGACGCTGGCCTGCGCTGCGGCGGTGGCCCTGTGGACCGGCGCCCTGCCGCTGGCGCAACTGCTGTTCGGCTGGGGGCGCATGGAGCCTGGCCATGTGGCGCAGGTGGCCCATTGGGCTGCCTGGGGCAGCTGGACACTGCTGCCCCAGGCCGTGAGCACCGTGGCCATGCTGGTGCTGGCCACCGTGGGCCGGCTGCGCGTGGCTGCGCTGGCCTTCGCTGCCGCCCTGGCCGTGCTGTCGGCCATGGGCGTCGCAGGCCTGCGTGAGGGGCGCCTGGTGATCCTGGCGCTGGGTGTGATCATGGTTTTGCTGTCTGCGGTATTGCTGCGCGCGTTGGGTCCGCGGGCCCTGCAGGCGTTGCCATGGCGCGCCATGGCGCTGCCGGGTGTCTTGAGCATCGCATTGGCCGTGGTGGCCGGCGCGTTGCCGGCCGCGCAGCCGCTGTGGACGCTGTTGACGGCTGCGGTGTTCGCGGTGCTGGTGGCGGGGGTGAGCCTGGCTACCAGCCCGGCGTTGCGCGCCGCGCTGAAACGATAATCAAGACGGATGATCGATCTACTGCAAATCACCAACGATCCGGCCTTTGCCCGGCGGTGCGACGCACTGGCAGGCATGCGCCTGTGGGTGGACCTGGAGCGCATGGGCAAGACAGAGCGCCAGGCGGGCATGAACACTTTCATCAGCGAGCACCAGCTGGATGACGTTCAGGCGATCAAGGCCGTGTTGCGCCATTCCAGGTTGATGGTGCGCGTCAACCCGCTGCACGCGGGTACGCAGGCCGAAGTGGACGCCGTGCTGGCACGCGGCGCCGACATGCTGATGCTGCCCATGTTCACATCGGCCGTGCAGCTGGGCGACTTCTGCCGGACCGTGGCCGGCCGGGTGCCGGTGGTGGCGCTGCTGGAAACGGCGGGCGCGCTGGACAGCGTGGCGCAGTGGGCCGGCACGCCCGGCCTGGCCGAGGTCTTTGTCGGGCTTAACGACCTGCACCTGTCGCTGGGCTGCAGCTTCATGTTTGAGCCGCTGGTGCTCGGGCATCTCGATACGGTCGCGGGCGTGGCTCGCCAGCATGGCCGGCGTTTCGGTTTTGGCGGCATTGCCCGGCTGGACGAAGGGCTGCTGCCTGGGCGCGACGTGCTGGCTGAGCATGTGCGGCTGGGCTCGAATGCGGTCATCCTGTCGCGCACCTTCCACCGCAGCGATGCGCCGCTGTCATTCGAAGCGGAGATTGAGGCGCTGCGCAGCGAGGAGCGCACCCTGGCGCTGCGCGGCGAAGCGCGGCAGCAGGCCGACCAGCTGCGGGTGGCGGCGCGGATCCGGCAGCTGGCACAGAGCCTTTCCCTGTCGAAGCAGGCCGCACCATGAAGCGGCTGATCGACATCCTGGGCGCGCTGGTGGCGCTGGTGATTCTGAGCCCGGTATTCGTTGCGGCTGCACTGGCAGTGCTGATCGACAGCGGCCGGCCGGTGCTGTTCCGCCAGGCCCGCGTGGGCCGGCACGGGCGCGAGTTTGGCATGCTGAAATTCCGCAGCATGGTGGTGGACGCCGCCCGCATCGGCCCCTGGCATACCGGGGACAACGATCCGCGCATCACCCGCGTGGGGCGGTTCCTGCGCCGCACCAGTGTGGACGAACTCCCGCAGGTGTTCAACGTGCTGCTGGGCGACATGAGCCTGGTCGGGCCGCGGCCCGACGTGCCCGCCCAGCGCACGCTGTACCGCGAGGCCGACTGGCAGCAGCGCTGCAGCGTGCGCCCGGGCATCACGGGTCTGGCGCAGGCCACGTTGCGCTCGGCAGCCACGGTGCAGCAGCGGCTGGAACTGGACCTGCGCTACACGCGCGAAGCCGATGTCAGGCTGGACCTGAAAATCATGTTCTGGACGGCGGCACGCCTGTTCAAGGCAAGGGGCAACTGATGTGCGGCATCTTTGGTTACTGGGATCGTGAGCGGCGGGCCTTGCCCGACGCGGCGCTGGACGTCATGGCGCAGACCATTGCGCACCGCGGGCCGGACGACGACGGCACCTGGCATCAGCCGCAGCGGGGGGCGGCCATCAGCAACCGGCGCCTGTCCATCATCGACATCGCCGGGGGCCACCAGCCGTTCGTGTCCGACGACGCCCAGGTCGCCGTCGTGCAAAACGGCGAGATCTTCAACTACGTGGAGCTGGCCGCCGAACTGCGCAGCCAGGGTGTGCAGCTCAAGACCGCGTCCGATACCGAGGTCATCCTGCGACTGTACGAGCGCGAGGGCATCTCATTTGTCAGCAAGCTCAACGGCATGTTCGCCATTGCCATTGACGACGTGCGGCAGGACGCGATGTACCTGGTGCGTGACCGCATCGGCGTCAAGCCGCTGTACGTGGCCGACGACGGGCAACGCATGTTGTTTGCCTCCGAGATCAAGGCGATCCTGCCGGTGTGGGGCCGTACGCAGACGCTGGACAACGTGGACCTGGAGGCCATCCACCACTACCTGAGCTTCAACTACATCCCCGCACCCTGGACCATCTGGAAGGGCGTGCGCCACGTGATGCCCGGCACCTGGATGCGGTTTGACCGCAAGGGCGTGCAGACCCACCGCTGGTGGAGCCTGGCAGCGCAGTCTGAAAAGGACCATGCCTTTGGCGACTGGGCCGAAGAGTTCATGTCCATCCTGGACGACGCCACGCGCATCCGCCTGCGCGCTGACGTGCCCTGGGGCGCCTTCCTGTCCGGCGGCGTGGATTCCAGCAGCATCGTGGCGCTCATGGCGCGACATGTGCAGCGGCCCGTCAAGACCTTCTGCATCGGTTTTGCCGATCCGCGCTATGACGAATCGCCGTTCGCCCAACAGGCCGCCACCCGCTTTGGCTGCGAGCATGTCAGCGAAATCGCCGAGCTGAACATGCTGGACCGCTGGCCCCGGGTGCTGCACCACCTGGACCAGCCGCATGGCGACGCTTCGTTCATGCCCACGCTGCGGGTCAGCGAGCTGGCGGCGCGCCATGTGAAGGTGGTGCTGACGGGCGACGGCGGCGACGAGTTGTTCGCGGGGTACGACAAGTACGCCGGCTACTTCGCCTCGGCACAGGCGGGCCTGCGCGATGAGCGCCAATTCCAGCGCAGTTATTTCGACTCCATTTCCCTGTTTGGCGGCGCCGGCAAGGCTGCGCTGTACCGCAAGGATCTGGCCGCGCATCTGTCGGGCATTGACTCCTTTGCCGCGGCCGCCCAGCCCTGGTTCGAGGAAGCGGCGCATTTCGACCGGGTCAATCAGGCGCTGTACCTGGACATGCAGTTGCTGCTCAGTGGCAACAACCTGGTCAAGCCCGACCGCATGGGCATGGCGGTGTCCATCGAGGCGCGCACCCCGTTCCTGGACTGGCGGATGATGGAGCTGGCCTTTCGCTCGCGCGGCAGCACCAAGCTGTCCGCCGAAGGCGACAAGAAGCACTGGTACAAGAAGGCGGTCGCCCCCCTGATCGGCGAGGACCTGGCGCACCGGCGCAAGCAGATGTTTACCGTGCCCATTGGCGACTGGTTCCGCGGCGGCAGCTACCCGTGGCTGGCCAACGTGCTCAGCACCAGCCATCTGCTGGCAGCCCTGTTCGAGCCGCAGGAAATCACCGGCATGCTGGAGCGCCACCGCGCAGGCGCGGCCAACCACACCCGCGAACTGCGCGCGCTGGCGGCCCTGGCGCTGTGGGACAAGGCCTGGCTCACGTGAGGCACGTCCTGTTCGTGACGTATGGCGGCGGGCACGTCAGCATGGTCATACCGGTAGCGCAGGCGCTGCAGGCCGGGGGCGGCGTGCGCGTGACCGTGCTGGCGCTGACCACAGCGGCTCAGGCGGTGCGCCAGGCAGGGCTTGAGGCAGTGCAGTTTTCTGATTTTGTGCAGCCCGGTGACGAAGCCGCGCTGGCCTGGGGCCGCGAACTGGCACAGGCAATGGACGGCCCGTCCACGGTGGCACCCGAAGAGACCCAGGCCTACCTGGGCTTGTCGTTTTCCGACCTGGTGGCCCGGCACGGGCTCACCGAGGCGAAGTCCCTGTATGCGCAGTACGGCCGGCACTGCTTCCTGCCGGTGCCCACGCTGCAACGCATCCTGCAGCGGGTGCAACCGGATCTGGTGGTGATCACCAATTCACCGCGCGCCGAGCGCGCTGCGGGGCTGGCCGCGCGTGCGCTGGGCGTTCCTGCGCTGTGCATCAACAGCCTGTTTGCCATTGACGAAATCGCATGGATCGGACAGCCGGGTTACTGCGACCGCGTGTGCGTTCTGAACGAGGCCATCCGCGACAAGCTGCTGGCCGCCGGGCGCCAGCCCGAGGAGATCGTGGTCACGGGCAACCCCTCGTTCGATGCCCTGTTTGGGGACGCTGACCAAGAGGCAGGCCGGCGCCTGCGGGCCAGCCTGCCGCCTGGAACCACGCAGGTCGCCGTGTGGGCCTCGCAACCTGAACTGCCCGCGCACCCGACCGCGCCCGGCAAAACGGGCGACCCGGCGCTGCCCGGGCGCATCCTGGACGAACTGCTGGCCTGGGCGAACCAGGCGCCTGGCCGTCACCTCCTGGTGCGCCCCCATCCAAACGAAACGCTGGCCGACCCGCAAAACCCCAATGCCAGCGTCTGGCGTGCGGGCGACTGGGGCATTGCCGCCGTGCTGAACGCCTGCGATGCAGTGGTCACGATGACCTCCACCGTGGCGGTGCAGGCTTATGCCATGGGGCTGCCGGTGCTGCAGGTTCGCGGCTCGATTTACGACCATTCCATGCCGCTCAGGGAGATGGGCATGGCCGTGGAGTGCGTTCCCGGCGAAGTAGGCGGCGCGCTGGAGGCCCTGCTGGCTTCAGGCCAGCCCGCTGCCACCGGGCACGACGCTGCGCCGGGCCATGCCACAGCCCGCGTGACGCAGGTCATTCAATCAATGCTGGTTTGAAGCGGCGCGGGTGCCCGCCGTCAGGCGGATGCCGGGGCGCGGCGGCTGCCGCAAGGACTGCGTGATGGCGTCCGGCTGCGGCGGGTTCGCCAGGTAGTGCGCGACGACTTCATCGGTGAAGTCGCTGTAGCGCGAATACCGGATTTCTGCCGACTTGTCCTGCGGTATTGCGGCCATTGAAGCAATGGTGCCGCCGGCCAGGGCCTGCGTCAGCGCAATGTGCGCGGCCTCCACCGCCCGCATGCCCAGCTCAAACGGATCGGCGATGCCCGCGGGCGGCAGGGCATGGAACAGGATGTCGCCTGAATCCAGGCCGGCCGACAGCAGATGGATGGTGGCACCGACGAGATCGGCGTTGCCGTCATGCACCGCCCAGAAATTGCAGCCGCTGCCCCGGTAGAACGGGGATACGCCCATATGGATGTTCAGCGCGCGGCGCGCCACCAGTTCATCGACCAGCGGCGCCTTGATGTAGCTGGCGCCGAACACCACGATGGCGTCGCACGACAGCGCGGGCTGCAGCGCGCGCAGGTCCAGCCGGCTCAGGTCGCCCAGCTTCAGGCTCAGGCTGCGCACATTGGACGGCAGGAACCGGGGCGTCCCGAAAACCTGTGCTTCGGCCTGCATCACGCGGCTGAAATAGGCCTGCATGGGGGGCGAGCGCCGGTAGAAGTCGTCCACCTCGCCGGGAAACACGGTGGTGGTTTCCAGCACGGCCACCACTTCGTCGGCCGTGGTGGCCAGGCGCTCCAGCAGGGCCGTGTGGCGCGGCTGGTTGGACGTGAAAACAGCGACCCTCATGCGCCCGCACCTGCCGGCTGCGTCAGGTGCATCAGGTTGGCGTGGTCTTCGCGCGGCAGCTCCAGCGGGCCGTGGCCCGGCTGGCGCGCCATGTTCGAGCGAAAGCCGGTCTGGATGCCCATATCGTGCAGCAGTGCCAGAGTCTGCGGCGTGTACGAATTGCAGGGATGCGACATGCTGCGCGGCGCTACACCGGTGGCCGCGCGGATGTGGTTGAAGTTGGCCTCGTATTCGCCCTGCTGCTGGGCAGGCGTCAGGCGCTCCAGGCGCGTGGGGTGGGTGGTGGAGTGCAGGCCCACGGCGTGGCCCCTTTGCACCAGCGTGCGCAGCCGGGCGTCGTCCAGCCACAGCAGGTCGCGCACCTGGGCGGGGTCAAACCCGCGCGCATGCAGCATGCCGTCCATGACGGCGTTGTAGCCGTCCACCCCCAGTGCCTCGTCGCGCAGGAAGCGGAACCAGCGGTCGGGAACGGTATAGAAGGCGAAATCCTTGAGGTAGGTGGCGGGGTCGAAGCGAGCCTGGGCCTGGCGGAACGCGTCTGGTGCCTGGCTGCGGGCGGCGTCAAAAAATGCCTCGTAGAAGGCTTCAATGTCTTCAAACGCGGTCGTGCGGAAGTATCGGTACAGCTCCAGCCGCTCGATGTTGCCCTGGAACACCGACGAATAGACAAACCAGAACGCCGTCAGGCCCAGCTCCTCGAACACGGGCAGGGCTACGTCGTACTGGCACAGCAGCCCGTCGTCCAGCGTGATGCACAGATGCTGGGGCTCCAGCGTGCCGGCGCGGACCCTGTCCATCCATTCGGCGGGGGACAGGAAACGCCGCGTGCCCATGCCCTGCAACATGGCGCGAAGCTGCTGCGTGGTCAGCGCTCCCTGGCCGGCCGGATGGCGCGGGTCCGTGAAATGGTGAAGCATTAAGCCGTGGGCGAACATCACACTTGTGCGGTTTGTTGGGTGGCAGGCGGGCCAGGGCCCTGCGCTACCCTAAAATTGGCGGGTTGTCGCTGGCAATTATCCGCCAGTGGCCCCCTTAGCGCCCCGACCCCCAAGGAACCCACCGATGACCCGGCATGACGTCGCTGAACTCTACCAACTGCCCAAAGACGTGAAGTTCTGCCGCAAGTGCACGATCTCCAACCAGCGCCCCCGCATCAAGTTCGACGACAACGGTGTCTGCTCGGCCTGCAACTTTGCCGAATACAAGCAGGCGAATGTGGACTGGAACAAGCGCGAGGAAGAACTGGTGGCGCTGTGCGACCGGTTTCGCCGCAACGACGGGCGCTACGACGTCATCGTGCCGTGCAGTGGCGGCAAGGACAGCGCCTTTGTCGCGCACCAGCTGAAATTCCGTTATGGCATGAACCCGCTGACGGTCACCTCGGCGCCGCTTCTGTACACCGACATCGGCCGCGCCAACCTGGAGGCCATGATCGCAAGCGGGCTGGACAACCTCAAGGTCACGACCAACGGCACGATCACGCGCAAGCTGGTGGCGCTGTGCTTTGAGCACATGGGTGATCCGTTTCAGCCTTTTGTGTATGGTGCTACCAATCTGCCGCTGCAGATCTCGGCCCGGTTTGACATCCCGCTGCTGATGTATGGCGAAAACGGCGAAGTCGAATACGGCGGCGACATGAAGAACGCCTTCAAGCCCACGCGTGACATCGGCGACCATGACAAGCACTATTTTTCGGGCAAGCCGCCTGACTTCTGGTCGCAGTTCGGCATCAGCGAGGCCGACCTCAAGCCGTTCATGGCGCCGCCGGTGGAAGAGCTGCGCAAGGTGGGCACGGAGATCCATTTCTACGGGTACTACAAGTTCTGGGACCCGCAGGAAAACTTCTACTACTGCCAGGAACACACGGGCTTCATGCCCAACCCGGAGCGCTCACAGGGCACGTATTCCAAGTACGCGAGCCTGGACGACAAGCTGGACGGCTTTCACTACTTCCTGGGGTTCATCAAGTTCGGAATCGGGCGCGCCACCTCGGACGCCGCGCACGAAGTACGCGACGGCAAGATCACCCGTGAAGAAGCCGTCGCGCTGGTGCGGCGCTTTGACAGCGAATTCCCGGCCAAGTATTTCTCCGAATTCCTGGAGTACTGCTCGATCACTGAGGCGCAGTTCTGGGACATCGTGGATTCATGGCGCTCGGACACTGTCTGGGAGCGCGATGGCAGCGAGTGGCGGCTCAAGACGTCCGTATGGCAACAGGAAGGAAATGGCAATGGCTGACAGCAAGCCGCAGGGTGGCAAGGAAAAATGGCAGGCGCAATGGAACTCCGAGTCCCATGGCAGCGAGGAATACGGCAAGCTGTTTTTTGACCGCGCCACGGGCGAAGCCCAGGAAATGGAAAGCAGCAAGGCGGCAGCGCGCCGCGTGGCCGGTTTCCTGCAGGAAGGCGAAACGCTGGTGGACGTGGGTTGCGGCGCCGGTCATTACCTGCGCAGCCTGCGCCGCGAGGTGCCGCACGCTTTCCGTTACCGGGGACTGGATGCGACCGCGCGTTATGTGGAGCTGGCGCGCCAGGCCTTTGCCAATGACACGGCCGCCGAATTTGCCGTGGCCGACATCTTTGGGCTGGACGTGCCGGATGCCGTTGGCGACGTAACCCTGTGCGCCAATGTGCTCCTGCACCTGCCCACGGTGGCCAAGCCGCTGAGCGAGCTGGTGCGCGTCACGCGCCGGCGCCTGCTGGTGCGCACGCTGGTGTCGGACGCGTCGTATGTGGTCAAGCGCGTGACGCCGGCCGCGGACGGCAACGACTTTGACGCCCAGGGCGAACCGGTGACGTTCCACTTCCTCAACATCTACTCGCAGGCCTATATCCAGCGCGTGCTTCAGGACCAACCCCGCGTGGCCTCGGTCAGGTTCGAGCTGGACCGCGACTTTGACGCGGAGCGCCTGGCCGATTCCAAGGCGCTGCTGCACACGGCCAAATGGAATGCCACAGAGGTGGTGGCGGGCATGCAGCGCAGCGGCATGCTGCTGATGCCCTGGACCTGGATCGACATCGAGCTGCATCCCTGACCATGCCGAATGTTCGCGTCATCGCGCGACTGGACATCAAGGGGCCCAAGCTCATCAAGGGCGTTCAGCTCGAAGGGCTTCGCGTTGTGGGTGACCCGCACGAGCACGCCGTGCGCTATTACCACGAAGGTGCGGACGAACTCCTTTTCATCGACATCGTCGCAAGCCTGTACCAGCGCAACAACCTGACCGAGCTCATCAAGCGTGCGGCAGACCAGGTGTACGTGCCCATCACCGTGGGCGGCGGCATCCGCAGCCTGGACGACGTGAGCAACATGATGCATTCCGGCGCCGACAAGGTCGCGATCAACACCGCGGCCATCGCGCGGCCCGGGCTGATCAGCGAGGTCGCCCGGCGCTACGGGTCCCAATGCATGGTGGTTGGCATCGAGGCCAAGAACGTGGGCGCCGGCCGCTGGGAGGCCTATACCGACAACGGCCGCGAGCGCACCGGCCGCGACGTGGTGCAATGGGCCCGCGAGGCAGTGGCCTTGGGCGCGGGCGAGGTGCTTTTGACGTCCGTGGACAAGGAGGGCACCCGCAAGGGCTTTGACCTGGCCCTGCTGCGCGAGGTGTGCGCGGCCGTCAATGTGCCGGTCGTTGCCAGCGGCGGTTTCGGCAAGCCCGATGACCTGGTGCAGGCCAGCAACTGCGGCGTTTCGGGCATTGCGGTGGCGGATGCGCTGCACTGGAAGCGCTGCGCCATGGCCGACATCAAGGCCGCGGGCATCGCTGCGGGCCTGGACATCCGGGTGGATACGCAGGTGACGCCATGAGCATCCCGGTTACGGTTCTGGACTACGGCATCGGCAACCTGCTCAACGTCTGCCGGGCGCTGGAGGCCATGGGCGCGACGGTCACGTTGGCAAGCCGCGCGCACCCCGGCCTGGAAGACGCCTCGCGCATGGTGCTGCCCGGTGTCGGCGCGTTCGGCGACGGCATGGCTGAAATGAAGCAGCGTGGCCTGGACGATGTCGTCAAACGCTTCGCCCAGACGCAGCGCCCGTTCCTGGGCATCTGCGTGGGCATGCAGATGCTGTTTGAAGTGGGTGAGGAAATGGGCCAGCATGAAGGGCTGGGCCTGCTGGGCGGGCGGGTGGTGGCCGTGCCCCCGGCGGGGCTGGACGGCCAGCCGCACCGCATCCCGCACATCGGGTGGCGCGAGCTGCGCGCTGCCAGGCCTTGGGACGGCTCCATCCTGCAGGACCTGCAACCCGGCATGCGCGTGTACTTTGTGCATTCCTACGCGGCCCGCCCCACGGACCGCGCCACCACGCTGGCCGAGACAGACTACGACGGCGTCCCTATCTGCGCCGCCGTGCAAAAGGACAACCTGCTGGGTTGCCAGTTCCATCCTGAGCGCAGCGCCGCTGGCGGGCTGCGCATGCTGCGGCGGTTTCTTGCGCTATGAACAGGCCCGCAGGCACGATCGCCACGATCTGCGCGCGCGGGGGCAGCAAGGGCCTGCCCGGCAAAAACCTGCGTGAGCTGCAGGGGCTGCCGCTGATCGTGCACAGCATCCGCCAGGCCCTGGCGTGCACGGCTGTCTCAGGCGTCTATGTGTCCACTGACGACCCCGCCATTGCCGATGTGGCGCGCGCCGCCGGTGCGCAGGTGCCGTTCCTGCGCCCGGCTGAGCTGGCCACCGACCAGGCGCCCAAGCTGCCGGCGCTGGAGCACCTGGTCGCATGGGTGGTGGCGCACGGGGTGCCGGTGGACACCATCGTCGACCTGCAGCCCACCTCGCCCCTGCGCGAACCACAGGACATCGCGGCTGCGTTGGCGGCCGACCCGGGCGCCGGGCTGGTGGTGAGCGTGTGCGAGGCCCGCGACAACCCTTATTTCAACCTCGTGGAGCGTGGACCTGACGGCCATGTGTCGCTGAGCAAGGGGCAGGGCAGCGGCCGGCGCCAGGACGTGCCCGACGTGTTTGCACTCAATGGCTCCATCTATGTCTGGCAGCGTGACGCTTTGCAGCGCGCGGCCCAGCAGGGGCTGTGGAGTGTGCCGCGCATCGGCCTGTATGTGATGCCCCGCGCCCGCTCGGTGGACATCGACGACCTGGATGATTTTGAATACGCCCAATGGCTTTTGAGCCGCAGGAAGGACGCCGCTTCATGACTTCTGCCACGCCTGCGGTCCTGGTCATTGCAGAGGCCGGCGTCAACCACAACGGGCAGCTGGACCTGGCCCTGCGCCTGTGCGATGCCGCGCGGGAAAGCGGTGCGGATGCCGTGAAGTTCCAGACCTTCCGCGCGCAGGACCTGGCGGTTCGCGGCGCGCCCACGGCGCACTACCAGGCCCGCCAGACCGGTGACGTTGACCAGTTCGAGATGCTGCGCAGACTGGAGCTCAGCGAAGAAGACCATGCCCGTATCAAACGCCACTGCGACGGCATAGGCATCGAGTTCTTTTCCACGCCTTTCTCGGTGGATGCGGTGGACATGCTGGTGCGCCTGGGCGTGACGCGGATCAAGCTGTCTTCGGGCGAACTGACCCACCGCGCGCTGGTGCAGCGCGCGGCGGCCACGCACCTGCCCCTGCTGGTGTCCACCGGCATGGCGACGCTGGACGAGGTGCGCGAAGCGCTGGATTGGGTGCAGGCCGCCCGGGGCGGCCTGGACGGGGTGGCGGTCATGCATTGCACGTCGGCCTACCCGGCCCACGACGCCACCCTGAACCTGCGGGCCATCCAGACCATGGGCCGCGACCTGGGTGTCGCCATAGGCTATTCAGACCACAGCATGGGCGTGCACGCCACGCTGGCCGCCGTGGCGCTGGGGGCCACGGTCATTGAAAAGCACCTGACGCTGGACTGCAACATGCCGGGGCCCGACCATGCGGCCTCGCTGGAGCCTGCTGATTTCGCCCAACTGGTGCAGGGTGTGCGGCGGGTGAGCGCCATGCTGGGCAACGGCGTCAAGGTGCCGCATGAGGAAGAACGCAACACCGCTGAAGTGGCGCGCCGCAGTGTTGTGGCGGCCGTGGACATTGCCGCCGGCACGCCGCTGTCCCTGGCCATGCTGGCCTGCCGCAGGCCGGCCACTGGCATTGCGCCCAAGGATATGGAAAGGGTTGTCGGGCAGGTCGCCGCGTCCGACCTGGCGGCGGGGACCGTGCTGCAGTGGGGCATGCTGGGGCCGGGGCAGGGCGCGACATGACCCCGCAGCCCCGGCGCAAGGTCATTTACCTGAGCGGCACGCGCGCAGACTTCGGCCTGATGGCGTCCACCCTGCGGCGCCTTGCGTCACGGGCGGAACTGGGCGTGGCCGTCACCGGCATGCACCTGGACGGCGCGTTTGGCGGCACCGAGGCCGACATCCTGGCATCGGGCCTGTCCATCTGCGCCCGGGTTCCCATGGACCTGGGCGCGCGCGACGCAGCGGGCATGTCGCGTGCGCTGGGCCAATGCATCATGGGCCTGACCGATGTGCTGCACGTGCAAAAACCCGATGTGCTGATGCTGCTGGGCGACCGCGGCGAAATGCTCGCGGGTGCCATTGCCGCACTGCACCTGGGCATCGTGACGGTGCATGTGCATGGCGGCGAGCGCTCAGGCACCGTGGACGAGCCCATGCGCCACGCCATCAGCAAGCTGTGCAGCTACCACTTCACCGCCACGCAGGAGGCTGCCGACCGGCTGGTGCGCATGGGCGAAGAACCGCGCCATGTGTACGTCACCGGCGCGCCCGGCCTGGATGATTTGACGGCCGCGGCTGCTATGCCCGAGGCTGCATGCCGTCAGGCGCTGGGCTTGCCGGCTTCTGGTGCGTTTGTGCTGGCCCTTTTTCACCCGGTGGTGCAGCAGGCCGGCGATGCCTATGACCAGACCCGTGCGCTGGCCGGTGCGCTGTCGCAGTTGGGGATGCCTGTGGTGTGGCTGGACCCCAACGCCGATGCCGGGTCCGCTGAAGTGCTGCGCGCGCTCCAGGAGGCACCGCTGCCAGCCGGTTCGGTCCGTCCGCGGCATCTGCCTCGCGACGTGTTCTGCGCGGCCATGCGGCACTGCACCGTGATGGCGGGCAACTCATCCGCCGGCATCATCGAGGCCGCCAGCTTTGGCACACCGGTGGTCAACATCGGTGACCGCCAGAAGCTGCGCGAACGAAACAGCAACGTCGCGGACGTACCGGCGCAGGGACAAGCCATTTCTGAAGCACTGGAAGCGGCCATCACCCACGGCCGCTGGCCGTGTATAAACCGCTATGGAGACGGCCGGGCGGGCGAGCGCATCGCGGACCTGGTCGCCACGCTGGAACTGCCGCGCAGCCTCCTTGAAAAATCCAACACCTACTGAACTGGTTGATCCTGATGACGCACGCCACTGCATCCAGCCTGCTGCTTTTCGGCGCGGGGGGGCATGCGCGCGTGGTGGCCGATGCGGTTCTGTGCCAGGGCGCCTGGTCCGTGCTGGCCGCGTCGGACCGCGACCCCCAAAAATGTTCAGGAGAACTGTTGCCCGGCATTGAACTGGTGGACCTGCCGCGCGCCCTGGTGCTGGAAGCGGCGCTTCACGTGGCGATTGGCAACAATGCCGCGCGCGAGCTTGAATCCGCAGCCTTGGGCATGCAGCGCCTGGTGACGGTGACCCACCGTGACGCCAGCGTTGCGCCCACCGCCGTCCTGAGGCCTGGCTGCTTTGTGGCCGCTCGCGCCGTGGTGGCGCCTCTGGCCAGGCTGGGCACGGGCGTCATCGTCAACCATGGCGCTGTCGTGGACCATGACGCGGTGGTGGGGGACTTTACCCACGTGGCACCCGGCGCGATGCTGGGTGGGGCGGTGCGGCTGGGCAAGCGGGTGCTCGTCGGTGCCGGCGCCGTCGTGCTGCCAGGCATTGCCGTGGCCGATGATGTGGTTATCGCCGCGGGCTGTGTGGTCAACAAGCCGCTTCATGAAGCGGGAACCTATGCAGGCATGCCTGCGCGGAGACTGAAATGAGCCCCGCTGACTTCCAGGCCCTGTGTGTGCTGCCGGCCTGCACCCTGCGCGAAGCGCTGTTGCGTATGGACAGTACGGCGCACGGCATCCTGCTGGTGCTGCGCGAAGACGGCACCCTGCGCCGCACCCTGACCGACGGCGACCTGCGCCGCGCCATGCTGGGGCACCTGGGCGAGAGCGAGTCCCTGTCGGCCCTGCCCGAGCAGGCCGCGATCGCCGTGCGCGAAGATGCCGGCCAGGCGGCGGTGCTGGCGCTGATGGACCAGCACCTGATCGATCACGTACCGGTCCTCAATGCCGCCGGCCAGCCCGTGGACGTGGTTTTCCGTCGGGAGCTTTCGCAGCGCGTGTGGCTTTCATCGCCGCACCTGGGCGAGGAGGAAACGGCTTTTGTGGAAGATGCCTTTCGCACCAACTGGATTGCGCCGCTGGGCCCGCATGTGGATGGTTTCGAGAGTGAACTGGCCCGCCATGTGGGCGTGGGTCATGCAGCGGCGGTGAGTTCCGGCACCGCCGCCATCCACCTGGCGCTGCTGCTGCTGGGCGTCAAGCCCGGCGACACGGTTTTCTGCTCGTCGCTCACGTTCGTGGGCAGCTGCAACCCCATCCAGTACTGCAATGCGCAGCCTGTGTTCATTGATTCCGAGCCGCAGACCTGGAACATGTCACCTGCGGCCCTGGAACGTGCACTCGAATGGGCCCTGCGTGAAAACCGTCTTCCGCGCTGCGTGATCATCGTCAATCTGTACGGGCAAAGCGCCGACATGGATGCGCTGCTGCCGCTGTGCGAGCGCTACGGTGTGGCGGTGCTCGAAGATGCCGCCGAGTCGCTGGGCGCGCGCTACAAGGGCCGCGCCAGCGGCTCGATGGGGCGGTTGGGTGTGTACTCGTTCAACGGGAACAAGATCATCACGACGTCGGGCGGAGGCATGCTGGTGGGCGACGACGACCAGCTCATTGCCCGCGCCCGCAAGTTGTCCACGCAGGCGCGCGAACCGGCGGCGCATTATGAACACGTCGAAACCGGCTTCAACTACCGCATGAGCAATGTGCTGGCCGGCATCGGCCGGGGCCAGTTGCGCGTGCTGGAGCAGCGCGTCGAGCAGCGCCGTTGGGTCTTCGAGGTGTACCGCGAGGCGCTCGCCGATTTCCCGCAGATCCGGTGGATGCCCGAGCCCGATGGCTACCGGTCTACCCGCTGGCTTACCTGCTTCACCCTTGACGGGCCGCGCGCGCACGAACGTTCGCGCCTCATCATGCGGGGGCTGGAGCGCCATTCCATCGAGGCTCGCCCTGTCTGGAAACCGATGCACCTGCAGCCGCTTTATCAGGGCGCTGCGTACTTCGCGCACGGGGACGGGCACGACGTGTGCGCCAGCCTGTTTGAGTCCGGCATCTGCCTGCCGTCGGGCTCCAACCTGACCGATGCGCAATTGCGGCACGTTCTGGACCATCTGCGGCGCGCCCTGACCCTGGCGGAGGATGACCGTGCGGCTGCCTAGGGACAAGTGGCTGCTGGCGGGCATTGACCTGGCCCTGGTGGCTGCAGCGCTCTGGCTCGCATTCTGGTTGCGTTTCAACCTGGAGATTCCCGATGAGTTCCTCGGGATGGCGTGGGCCGCTACCCCCTGGTGCCTGCTGGCGTATGCCGTGGGGCTCGGGGCTGCGCAGGTGTACCGCCAGGTCTGGAGCTACATCGGCCTGCCCGAGCTGCGCCAGCTGGCCATGGGCATCATCATGGGTGCCTTGCTGGCCACGGCCGCGCTGCTGATGCAGCGCATTCCCAACTTTCCGCGCTCCGTGCTCCTGCTGCAGCCCCTGATAGCCCTGGTGTTGCTGGGAGCGGCCCGCGCGGCGCGCCGTACCCTGGTCGAGCGCCGCCTGCCACGTGCGGGTGCGCGCCGCTTGCTCATCATCGGATCGCTGCAGGATGCGGCGGACGCCATGCGGGCGCTGAAAGGATCGTCGCAGTGGCTGGCGGTGGGCATCCTGTCGCCGGTGGTTGCCGAAGCCGGCCGGTCCCTGCAAGGGGTGGCGGTACTGGGCCGGCCCGACGACATCGCCGCCGTCTCGGCGTCAACGGGCGCCACCACGGCGTTGGTGGCCAGCCCGCCGGGCTCGGCTGGGCGGCGCGACGTGCTGCTGCTGGCGTCCAGTGCCGGCGTGTCCCTGTTGACCATGCCGCGCCCTGACGAATGGCTCAAGACCGAGACCACCGGCCCGCGCAAGATCGAGCTGGAAGACCTGCTGGGCCGCACGCCCGTGCAGCTGGATGTGGCGGGGCTGTCCGACCTGTTCTCCGGCCAGACCGTGCTGGTGACCGGCGCGGGCGGCTCCATCGGCTCGGAGCTGTGCCGCCAGATTGCGCGCTTTGGCGTGGGGCGGCTGGTGTGCGTGGACGTGTCTGAGTATGCCGCTTACCAGCTGGAGCAGGAACTGCGCGAAGCCCATCCCCAGATGCAGGGGTTCTACTACACCGCCAATGTGCGCGAGCCCGAGCGTCTGCTGGCGATCACGCAACGCCACCGCCCGGCAGTCATCCTGCATGCGGCCGCCTACAAGCATGTGCCGCTGATGGAGGACCTCAACGAGATCGAGGCGCTGCGCACGAATGTGCTGGGTACGCTGCATGCGGCACGGGTGGCGGGCGAGTGCGGCGTGCGGCACTTTGTGCTGGTGTCCACCGACAAGGCGGTGAACCCCACCAACATCATGGGCGCCAGCAAGCGGCTGGCCGAGCTGATGGTGCAGGCCGTGGCCGCGCAGCACACGCGCACGCGCTATGTGTCGGTGCGCTTTGGCAATGTATTGGGGTCCAGCGGCTCGGTGGTGCCGCTGTTTTCGGCGCAGATCGCGCGGGGCGGTCCGGTTACGGTGACGCACCCGGACATCGTGCGCTATTTCATGACCATCCCCGAGGCCGCCCAGCTGGTGCTGCAGGCGGGCCTGATGGGGCATTCGGGCCAGATCTTCGTGCTGGACATGGGCGAGCCGGTCAAGATCGTCGAACTCGCCCGCATGCTGATCCGGCTGTCGGGCAAGACCGAGCAGGACATTCCGATCGCATTCACCGGCCTGCGGCCCGGCGAGAAACTCTTTGAGGAACTGCTGGCGGACGATGAAACCAGCGAGCCCACGCCGCACCCCAAGCTGCGCGTGGCCAAGACCTCGGGTCAACAGGCCGCCGATGTGGAGGCGGTGGTGCAGTGGATCACCGCGGCCGGCCCGGCGCCGGGCAGCGCCGCAGTGCGCGAATGGCTGCGCGCGCAGGTGCCGGAATACGCCCCGCGATAGATGTCTTGGGCTAGCCGGCGATGCCGGTGCGCGCCAGTACGTCGCTGACCAGCTCCAGCCGCACCAACGGGTTGTCCAGTTCCATCAGGCGCTGCTTGAGCTCCAGGGGGAGCGGAAGCAGCTCGCACCAGCGGTTGGCCACCCAGCCGCAATCGTCCAGACGCCAGGGTTCCTGCAGTGGAAGCGGCTGCGGCGGATTGCGCAGCTGCAAGGTCTGGATCAGGTTGCCCAGGGCCTGTGCCACGGGCTTGAGGTCATCGGGCACGGCAACGGCCATGTCCACGTCCAGGCGGCTCACATCCGCCACCCACAGTCCGTGCTTGAGCTGGTCGCTGGCGGTAATGCGAAAGCGTTGCTCCCCGGTGCAGCGGATCACCATCAGGCCCGGGCCGGGCGCGTCGAATTCC
This sequence comes from Ramlibacter sp., assembly GCA_050247515.1. GTDB lineage: Bacteria > Pseudomonadota > Gammaproteobacteria > Burkholderiales > Burkholderiaceae_C > RAM1. The sequence continues at coordinate 81,941 of JBFWUB010000008.1, forward strand.
GTGATGGTGGCCAGCGTGCCAACGGCGGCGAAGGCCTCGCGCATGCCGGGCTGGCGGACCTCGTGGCCCTGGGTCAGCGACACCACGCCGAAAGGCGCACCTGCCTTGTGGCATTTGCCGATCATGTCCAGGTAGCGGACCTCGAACACACGCAGGGGCAGCACGCCGCCGGGGAAAAGAACCGCACCCAGGGGGAACAGCGGAAGCGACGACAGGGTAAGGGCAGAAGACATCAAAAAGCCGTTTCTGACCGCTATCATCCCACGACCGATCCGACCTCTGCCCATGCTCTACCAAATCATTTCATTCCTGCTGGACGTGGCCGTGGGCCTTCTGGGCGGTGCCTGCCTGCTGCGGCTTTATATGCAGTGGCAGCGCGTACCGTTCGGCAACCCGGTGGGCCGGTTCGTGTTTGCGCTGACCGACTGGCTGGTGCTGCCATTGCGCCGGGTGTTGCCGCCCATGGGCCGGCTGGACACCGCCAGCCTGGTGGGTGCCTTCCTGCTGGAGCTGGCGCAGTACGCCGTGCTGTGGCTGCTGGGTGTGGGGTCGCTGGCCATGCTGCCGGTGCTGGCCCTGTTCGGCCTGGCGCGGCTGGTGATCTCGGGCCTGACGGGGCTGGTGATTGTTTATGCGGTCCTGTCCTGGGTGCAGTCGGATTCGCCGCTGGTGGACATCATCGGGCGGCTTTGCGCGCCGCTGCTTCGGCCGTTCAGGCGGCTGATCCCCCTGGTGGGAGGAATTGACCTGTCGCCCCTGGCGCTGCTGGTGGTGCTGCAGATCGGCGCCATTGTGCTGGGCGCCATCCAGCATTCCGTGCTGCGCTGACGCAGCACGGAGCTTTCATTCACTCGACAGCGTCGGCCGGCTGGCGCTGCAGCATGGCCAGCGCGCTGGCCACGGTCTTGCGCAGTTCGCGCCGGTCGCAGATGAAGTCCACCGCGCCCTTGGTCTGCAGGAATTCCGCGCGCTGAAAGCCCTCGGGCAGTGTCACGCGCACGGTGGATTCAATGACGCGCGGGCCGGCAAAACCGATCAGCGCCTTGGGCTCGGCAATGACCACATCGCCCACGAACGCAAAGCCCGCGCTCACGCCGCCCATGGTGGGATCGGTCAGCACGCTGATGTAGGGCAGGCCCTTTTTGGCCAGGCGGGTCAGCGCGGCATTGGTCTTGGCCATCTGCATCAGCGACAGCAGGCCTTCCTGCATGCGGGCGCCGCCGGTGGCGGTAAAGCAGATGAAGGGCACCTTCTGCTCGAGCGCGGCCTCCACGCCGCGCACAAAGCGCTCGCCCACCACACTGCCCATGCTGCCGCCCATGAAGTCGAATTCAAAGCAGGCTGCCACCACGCTGATGCTGTGCACCGCGCCACCCATGACGATCAGCGCATCGGTCTCGCCGGTGTTCTCCAGCGCTTCCTTGAGCCGCTCGGGGTACTTGCGGCTGTCCTTGAATTTCAGCGCGTCAACCGGCAGCACCTCCTGGCCGATTTCGTAGCGGCCTTCGGGGTCGAGGAACGAATCGAGCCGGGCCCGGGCACCGATGCGGTGGTGGTGGCTGCAGGTGGGGCAGACGTTCTGGTTCTGCTCCAGGTCGGTCTTGTAGAGCACGGTCTCGCAGCTGGGGCATTTGACCCACAGGCCTTCAGGCACCTGGCGGCGCTCGGTCGGGTCGGTCTGCTGGATCTTGGGAGGCAGAAGTTTTTCAAGCCAACTCATGGGGAGCTCCTTGGATGGGGCAGGGCTGCATTATGCGTCGAGCGCGGTGCGGATTTCGCTCAGGAAGCTGGCGGCCACCGGGGCCACCCGGTCGCGTGGCTGGTCTTCAATCAGCTGGATGATCCGGCTGCCGATCACCACGGCATCGGCTACCCGGCCCACCGCCTGAGCCGTCTGCGCGTCGCGGATGCCAAAGCCCACGCCCACGGGCACCTGCACATGGGCGCGGATGCGCGGCAGCATCAGTTCGACCGCCCCGGTGTCCAGGTGGCCGGCACCCGTCACGCCCTTGAGCGAGACGTAGTACACATAGCCGCTGGCCACGCGTGCGACCTGGCGCATGCGCTCGTCCGTGCTGGTAGGTGCCAGCAGGAAGATCAGGTCCAGGCCCTGGGCCTTGAGGCGGGCGGCGAAGTCCTCGCACTCCTCGGGCGGGTAGTCCACGATCAGCACGCCGTCCACGCCGGCGGCGGCGGCGTTGCGCACAAAGGCGTTGTCGCCGTGTTTCAGGTCGTAGCGTTCCACCGGGTTGGCATAGCCCATCAGCACCACCGGCGTCGTGGCGTTACGCGCGCGGAAGTCCCGCACCATGGCCAGGACTTCGGCGGTGCCGATGCCCATCGCCAGGGCTTTTTCACCGGCTTTCTGGATCACCGGGCCATCGGCCATGGGGTCGGAGAACGGTACGCCCAGCTCGATGATGTCGGCGCCAGCGCCCACCATGGCGTGCATCAGCTCGGGCGTGACGTCGGCAAACGGAAAGCCGGCGGTCACGTAGGGGATCAGGGCCTTGCGGCCCTGGGCCTTGAGCGCTTCCAGCGTGGTGGCGATGCGGCTCATCTGACCACCTGCACCGGCTGTTCGCCGCCCTTGACGGACTGGCCGCGGCAACTGGGCCGGCAGTAAAAGTCGGCGTTGCTCAGGTCGGCCACCGTGCCGATGTCCTTGTCGCCCCGGCCTGACAGATTGACCAGGATGCTCTGGTCCGCCCGCATGGTTCTGGCCAGCTTCATGGCGTAAGCCACCGCATGGCTGGACTCCAGCGCGGGGATGATGCCCTCGGTGCGGCACAGGTAGTGAAAGGCCTCCAGCGCTTCCTTGTCGGTGATGCCCACGTACTCGGCGCGGCCGATGTCCTTGAGCCAGGCGTGCTCGGGCCCGACACCAGGGTAGTCCAGGCCGGCGCTCACGCTGTGGGTCTCGGTGATCTGGCCGTTGTCGTCCTGCAGGATGTAGGTGCGGTTGCCATGCAGCACACCCGGGCTGCCGCGCTGCAGCGATGCCGAATGCCTGCCGCTTTCCAGCCCCTCACCCGCGGCTTCCACGCCGATCAGGCGGGTTGCTTCATGCGCAATATAGGGGTGAAAGATGCCCATGGCATTGCTGCCGCCGCCCACGCAGGCGACCACGGCGTCCGGCTGGCCGCCGTTCAGGAACTCCGGCATCTGCGTGAGGCACTCCTCGCCGATCACGCTCTGGAAATCACGCACCATCATCGGGTAGGGGTGCGGCCCGGCCACGGTGCCGATGATGTAGAAGGTGTTTTCCACGTTCGTCACCCAGTCGCGCATGGCTTCGTTCAGCGCGTCCTTGAGCGTCTTGCTACCCGATTCCACCGGCACCACGGTGGCACCCAGCAGCTTCATGCGGTACACGTTGGGGCTTTGGCGTTTGACGTCCTCGCTGCCCATGTACACCACGCATTCCAGGCCGTAGCGCGCGCAGATGGTGGCGGTGGCCACACCGTGCTGGCCGGCACCTGTTTCGGCGATCACGCGCGGCTTGCCCATGCGCCGCGCCAGCATGGCCTGGCCGATCACGTTGTTGATCTTGTGGGCGCCGGTGTGGTTGAGGTCCTCGCGCTTGAGGTAAATCTGCGCGCCGCCCATTTCACGGCTGGTGCGCGCGGCGTGATACACCGGCGATGGCCGGCCGACGAAGTGCTTGAGCTCGTAGCGGAATTCCGCCAGGAACTCGGGGTCGTGCTGGTACCTGGCGTAGGCCTCGCGCAGCTCGCTGATGGCGTGCGTCAGGGTTTCACTGATGAAACTGCCGCCGTATTTCCCGAAATGGCCTGTCGGGTCAGGCTGGTTGTACTGGTACATGGTGTCCTGCAAGTTGGCTGTCGGCGGCGCGCACGGCCGCGACAAACTGGTGGATCTTGCGGGCGTCCTTGATGCCTTTGGCTTCCTCGACGCCCGAGCTCACGTCAACGGCCAGCGATGTGCAGCGCGGCCGTACTTGCAAGATGCCATCGGTCACGTTTGCAGGCGTGAGTCCACCAGACAAAACGAGATGACAGTTGACGCTTGGTGGAAGCAGTGACCAATTGAAGGTTTTCCCGCCGCCGCCGTACCCCTCGACATGCGCGTCGAGCAGGATGGCCTGGGCGTTTGAATAATCAGCCGCGAATTTTACCAAGTCGAACGGCGTGGCCCCGTCCAGGGGAATGCGCGCCGCGCGCATGAAGGGCCGGGCGCCACCGTCGGTGGCTTCCAGGCAGTCAGCCGGTGCTTCATCGCCATGGAACTGCACAGTTGCATTGCCCACAGCGGCGCAGGCGCCGCGCACCGCGGAGGCCGGGGCGTTGACAAACAACAGCACAGGGGCGACGAAAGGTGGCAGGCGGCGGGCGAGCTGGGCCGCACGGGCAACGCTCACGTAGCGCGGGCTGCGCTCGTACATCACGAAGCCGATGGCGTCGGCGCCTGCCTGAACGGCGGCATCCACGTCCTGCTCACGCGTGAGGCCGCAGATCTTGATGCGTGTGCGTTCAACCTGGGTCATGGCAGCCAATCATACGCAGCGGTGCGCTCGGGCAGCCCCCACTTCGCCTCGTACAGCGGGCCCAGAAAGTACAGGCCGTCCGGCGAGAAAGTGGGCGCCGCCGCGTCGCGGTCCCGGGCGGCCAGCACCTCGGCCATCCAGCCGGGCGGCTGGTGACCGTAGCCCACCACCAGCAGGCAGCCCATGATGTTGCGGATCATGTGATGCAGGAAGGCATTGGCCTCAAACTCGAACCGCCAGTAGGCGCCACGCCGGGCGATGCGGATGCTGCGCAAGGTCTTGACGGGTGACTTCGCCTGGCAGGCTGACGCACGGAACGAGGTGAAGTCATGCTCTCCGAGCAGCAAATCGGCCGCCTGGCGCATCGCATCGCCATCCACCGGCCGGAATACCCAACCGACGCGGCCTGCCTCAACGCCCGGACGTACCGGCGACGCCAGCAGCACATAGGCGTAGCGCCGGCCTGTGGCGCTGCCGCGCGCATGGAATTCCTCCGGGACAGGTTGGGCCCACTGAACGGCCACGTCGGCGGGCAGGAAGGTGTTGGTGCCGCGCACCCAGGAAAACGGCTCGCGCTGGACGGGCGCGTCCAGGTGCACCACCTGCATCAGCGCGTGGACGCCGGTGTCAGTGCGCCCGGCGCAGACCGTGCTGACCGGTTGCGCGGCAAAGCGGCTCAGGGCTGCTTCCAGGTGGTCTTGCACCGTGCGGCCGGAGGCCTGGCTCTGCCAGCCCTCATAGGCCTGACCGTTGTAGCTGACACCCAGAGCGAGTCGCATTGCAAGGCAGCTGGAATGAGAGCAACCGGGCCCTGCCGCGCAAGCGGCAGGCGTCAGGCCAGTTCCGTCAGGAATTTCTGGGCCCGGGCCTTCAGCGCACCCGAAGCTTCGGCCACGACTTCTTCAGCCAGGCTGCGCGCGCCATCGGGGTCACCGATGGCATTGAACTCTTCAGCCAGGGCAAGTTTGGTGGCCAGCGGGTCGGACCCGGAGTCATCAAAGCCGGTGCTCAGCGGCGTACCAGCGGTGTCCTGCGCATCTGCCAGCGAAGGCAATGAATCCAGCGCTGCCGATGGGGGGGGCGCACTGGCTGCCGGTGCCGAGCCCAGGTCCAGCGACAGTGAGCCCATGTCGAATTCAATCATGCCGGAGTCCAGGGCAGGTTCCGGCGTGGATGCAGAGGGCGCAGGCGACGGTGCGGGTGCGGCCGGCGGGGCATCAAGGCCGTCCAGCGAAAAGCTCAGCTCGTTTTCTGACAACGTGAGATCGGGCGCCGACAGGCGAACGGGCTCGTCCGCCATGGGCGGCAGGTCCGGCACGCCCGAAGGCGGCAGGGCCACCGTCCCGCTGCCAAAGTCCATGTCAAGGGATGAGGGTTGCGGCGCTGGCGTGGCGTTGAACGCCACGGTGGGCTCCAGCTGGACGGGGGTGGTGGACAGCAGGTCAGGGCCAGTACCGGGGGAAGACGGGTCGTCATCACCCAGCGAAAAGTCCAGGTCGAGGTCCAGATCCACCGACGGTGCCGCCGCCTGGGCTGCGTCGGTGGGCAGCACATGCGTGGCGGTGGCCATCGCAAAATCATGGCCGGATCCGGCGGATACGGCCGCCATTGCCACTGTGCCCGTGCCACCGGTGGGCTGTCCACCCGGACGGTACATCGGGTTGGCTGGATCCAGCTCCTGGCCAAGCTCGCAAATGTGTTCCCAGTCAGGACCTTCGCCCCGCGTCAGGCTGTACGCATCGGTGGCGACCATTTCAAAGGCCTTGGCGTCACGTCGCTTTGAATAGATCTCCAGCAGCTTGCCGTGGATGGCCACGCGTTGAGGATTGGTGCGAAGCGCTTCCTTGAGGATTTCCTCGGCCTGAAGGTCACGGCCATAAGCCAGATACACATCGGCTTCTGCCACCGGGTCCACATCGCCTGCTGCGTCAAGCTGGCTGGGGGAATAGACCATCGACGAACCGGTGGGCCCGCCTTCGTTGGTATCAATGCGCTGGCCGCCGCTGGCGCCGAAGAAGGAATCAGGCTGCAGCCTGCTTTCCAGGAAGGAGCTGTCCACCTGTGTGGATTTTTTGCGTTGGCGCACGCGATAGAACACGAAGCCCAGCACCAGGGCCAGCAAGCCGCCCACAGCCGCAGGAATCAGTGGGTTGCCCAGGAGCTCATCCACAAAGCTGGATTCGGGTTCAGGCACGGGCACCGGCGCGGGTTTGGGTGCGGCCGGCTTGGGGGCCGCGACCGGGGCCGGCGCGGCTGCCGGCGCAGGTGCGCTCGCAGCAGCAGCCGGGGCCGATGCAGATGGCGATGCGGGAGCAGCGACAGCCACGGCCGCGCTTGCCGGGACGGCCGCTGCCGAAGCGACCGCCGGTGCCGACACCGCCGGGGACACGGGTGCGGGCGCCGCAGCGGCTGGCGTGCCTGTGGGGGCTGCAGCGCCGCTGGCACCAGCGGGGACAGCGACCGCCGGCCTGGAAGCCGCTGCTGCCGCCGGGCTGGCGGCAGGCGTCGCGGCGGTGGCCGGCCCACTGGCCGTTCCCAGCCGGTTCAGTTCAGCAATGTTCTTGTTCAGCTCGGCGACCCGGGCGGCCGCTTCCTTGGCCTGCCGTTCCCTGGCGATCTTGTCTTCGGTCGCTTTGGCCTGAACAGCCCCCTTGGACAAGGTCAGCTTGTCGGGCGCGGCAGCGGCTGGCTTCTTGTCCTCGACCTTGGCTTGCAGCCTGCCACTGGCCTGGCGGTCAGCCGCCGCGACCTGGGCCGCAGGCACGCCCTCAGCCAGCTTGCGGCGGAATTCATTGAAGTCCCTGCTTTGAGCCAGGACGGTGCGGCCTGCCTCGCTGGCCTCGACCAGTGCGGCCTGTTCTGCGGTCGGCAGGTCCAGCACCGCGCCAGCCTTCACGCGGTTGACGTTACCGCCAATGAACGCGTCCGGATTGGCGCGCAGCATGGCCACCAGCATCTGGTCCAGAGAGATGCTGGCGGGTTTGTTGGCCGCAGCAATCCTGCCGGCCGTATCCCCGGCCTGGACGGTCACCTTGCGGCCTTCGACAGGGGCTGGCGCGGGGCGTGGCGCCGCCTGCTGGACGGGCGCGGGCGCAATCGGGCGCGATGCCGGCGCGGGCGCTGGCCTGGCGGCAACGGGCGGTGCAGTGACAACCGCGGGGGGCACAGGCGCGGCCAAGGGGGCCGGGGTTGCGGGCCGGACAGCGGGGGCCGGAGGAACCTGGGCAACCGAGGGCGCTGCCGGTGCAGCCGGTCTCAGGCTTGGCGGGTCAAACAGCATCGTGTAGTCGCGCACGATGCGCCCCGAAGACCAGTTGGCTTCCAGGATGAGGTCAATGAAGGGTTCGTTGACGGGCCGGTCGCTTGCCAGGCGCAAGAACATGCGCCCGCCTGGCCGCTGTTGCAGCGTGATGACCAGGCTGCCCATGGCTGCGTTGTACTCAAGGCCGGCGGCTCGAAAGGCTTCGGGCGAGGCGACGCTGGCGCGCAGGCTCGCGGCTTCTTCGGGGGTGATCTCGGGAATGTCGATATCAGCGCGCAGCGGCTCGCCCAGGGCGGACTGGACGGTGATGCGGCCCAAGGCGAGAGCCTGGGCGTCGGGACTGAAGGATCCGGCTGCGATAGCAGCTGCCAGTGCCAAGGCGGATGCGTGCCAGCGCGGCGGTTTTCCCGTCAACTTGTGCGCCTCCATTGCTTGGTCTGCAGGCAACTTTTTTCTGATCATGCGGACAACAGCCTCGCCACTGAATTTGCTAAAACGACCATAACATCAATGTCTTAGGCTGACAAGCTGAGACAGCTTTTAACTTCTGTGTGCCTGAAACGCGCGCGGTTACACGGGCCCGATGTTGTCATGCGACAACGGCCTGTAACCGCTGATTACAGGCCGTTGGGCGTCTGGGTGGCGCAGATTATGCGTCAAGCAGGATGCGCAGCATGCGGCGCAGCGGTTCGGCCGCGCCCCACAGCAACTGGTCGCCGATGGTGAAGGCGCCCACGTATTCCGGGCCCATTGCCAGCTTGCGGATGCGACCGACCGGGATACCCAGCGTGCCGGTTACCGCCACCGGCGTCAGGTCCTTCAGGGTCGCTTCCTTGTTGTTGGGCACGACTTTCACCCAGGCGTTGTCGGCGGCGAGCATGGCTTCGATGTCGGCCAGCGGCACATCCTTCTTCAGCTTGAAAGTCAGTGCCTGGCTGTGGCAACGCATGGCACCGATGCGCACGCAGAACCCGTCCACCGGCGTTTCGGCCGTGCCGAACTGTGCGCCCTGGCCCAGGATCTTGTTGGTTTCGGCGCCGGCTTTCCATTCCTCGCGGCTCACGCCATTGCCCAGGTCCTTGTCGATCCAGGGGATCAGTGAGCCGCCCAGCGGGACGCCAAAATTGGCTGTCTCGTCAGAAGTGAGCGATTGCTGCTTGAGCAGGACCTTGCGGTCGATTTCCAGGATGGCGGACTTGGGGTCGTCCAGCAGGCTGCGCACCTCGGCGTTCAGCGTGCCGAACTGCGTGAGCAGCTCGCGCATGTGCTGGGCGCCGCCGCCCGAGGCCGCCTGGTAGGTCATCGAGCTCATCCATTCGACCAGGCCCGCCTTGTACAGCGCGCCCACGCCCATCAGCATGCAGCTGACAGTGCAGTTGCCGCCGATCCAGTTGCGCCCGCCCTTGACCAGGGCATTTTTGATGACCGGCAGGTTGACCGGGTCCAGGATGATGATGGCGTCGTCCTTCATGCGCAGCGTAGAGGCGGCGTCAATCCAGTGGCCGGTCCAGCCGGCAGCGCGCAGCTTGGGGAAAACCTCGGTCGTGTAGTCGCCGCCCTGGGCGGTGATGACGATGTCGCACTTTTTCAGGGCGTCGATGTCGTACGCGTCCTTGAGGGTGGTTTCGTTCTTTGCCTGCGCCGGGGCCTTGCCGCCGGCGTTGGAGGTGGAGAAGAACACGGGCTCAATGAGGCCGAAGTCACCTTCGGCCTGCATGCGGTCCATCAGGACCGAACCCACCATGCCGCGCCAACCGACGAGGCCTACGAGATTTCCAACCTTGCTCATCACTATCGCCCTTTCAGAAAAGTTATCTGGTTTCCCCGGCTCGTCTGGGCCGGGGAGGGCGCGCGACGAACCGGAGCTGTTCTATCCCTTGGTAATGGTTTTGGTGATGGCGGCCACGACGGCATCACCCATTTCGCGGGTGCCTGCCTTGGTGGTGCCTTCAGACCAGATATCCGCCGTGCGCAACCCCGACGCGAGTACGTCCTTGACCGCGGACTCGATCCGGTCGGCGGCTTGGGGTTGGTTGAGTGAGAAGCGGAGCATCATGGCAGCGGACAGTATTGTAGCCAAAGGATTGGCAATCCCTTTGCCGGCGATGTCCGGCGCGCTGCCGTGACTCGGCTCGTACAGGCCCTGGTTGCTGGAGTTCAGGCTGGCCGAGGGCAGCATGCCGATGGAGCCGGTGAGCATGGCGGCCTCATCGCTCAGGATGTCGCCGAACATGTTGCCCGTGACCACCACGTCGAATTTCTTGGGGGCGCGCACCAGCTGCATGGCAGCGTTGTCCACGTACATGTGATCCAGCTCGACGTCGGGGTATTCCTTGCCGACTTCGGTGACCACGTCCTTCCAGAACTGGAAGGTTTCCAGCACATTGGCCTTGTCCACGCTGGTCACGCGCTTGCTGCGCTTACGCGCGGCCTCGAACGCCACGCGGGCGATGCGCTCGATCTCGGGGCGGCTGTAGCGCATGGTGTCGAAAGCTTCCTCGGCGCCGGGGAAGTGTCCGTCCACCGCCGTGCGGCGCCCGCGCGGCTGACCGAAGTAGATGTCGCCGGTCAGCTCACGGATGATGAGGATGTCCAGGCCCGCGATCAGCTCGGGCTTGAGGCTGGAAGCGCCCACCAGCTGCTCGTAGCAGATCGCCGGGCGGAAGTTGGCGAACAGGCCGAGGTTCTTGCGCAGGCCCAGGATAGCCTGCTCGGGGCGCAGGGGGCGGTCGAGCTTGTCGTACTTCCAGTCGCCCACGGCGCCAAACAGCACGGCATCCGCGTCCTTGGCGAGCTTGAGCGTGGATTCGGGCAGCGGGTGGCCATGGGCTTCGTAGGCGGCGCCGCCGACCAGTGCGGTTTCCATCTCGAACTTCAGGTCCAGGACGTTGAGGACCTTCACGGCCTCGGCGACGATTTCGGTACCGATGCCGTCACCCGGCAGGACTGCGATTTTCATGTGCTTGTCTTTGTTGGTTGGGTCTTGAGAGGTCAGCCGGCCAGCGACTGTGCCAGCCAGGGTTTTTGCGCCAGCCGTTGCGCCTCGAAGCTGCGGATCTTGTCGGCCTGGCGCAGTGTCAGTCCGATATCGTCAAAGCCGTTGAGCAGGCAGTAGCGGCGAAATGCCTGCACTTCGAACGGGATTTCCTCACCCTGGGGGCGCACGATGACCTGTCGTTCCAGGTCGATCGTGAGCTGGTAGCCGGGGAAAGCGGCCACTTCGTTGAACAGCTGGTCCACCGTGGCCTCGGGCAGCACGATGGGCAGCAGGCCGTTCTTGAAGCTGTTGTTGAAGAAGATGTCGGCAAAGCTGGGCGCGATGATGGCGCGAAAGCCATACTGGTCCAGCGCCCAAGGCGCATGTTCGCGCGAGGAGCCGCAGCCGAAGTTCTTGCGCGCCAGCAGGATGGATGCGCCCGCGTAGCGCGGCTGGTTCAGCACGAAGTCCGGGTTGGGCTTGCGGCTGGCAGGGTCCTGGCCCGGCTCGCCGTGGTCCAGGTAGCGCCATTCGTCAAACAGGTTGACGCCAAATCCGGTCTTGCGGATGGACTTGAGGAACTGCTTGGGAATGATCGCGTCGGTGTCCACGTTGGCGCGGTCCATGGGGGCCACGAGGCCCTTGTGTACGTTGAATTTCTGCATGATCAGGCGAACTTTCTGACGTCGACGAAATGGCCGTGCACGGCGGCGGCGGCGGCCATGGCCGGGCTGACCAGGTGCGTCCGCCCACCCGCGCCCTGGCGGCCTTCGAAGTTGCGGTTGCTGGTGGAGGCGCAGCGCTCGCCCGGCTCCAGCCGGTCGGCGTTCATGGCCAGGCACATCGAGCAGCCGGGCTCGCGCCATTCAAAGCCCGCGGCCTTGAAGATTTCATGCAGGCCTTCGCGTTCGGCCTGTTCCTTCACCACGCCGGAGCCCGGCACCACCATCGCCAGCTTGACGTTCCTGGCGACCTTCTGGCCCAGCTTCTTGACGATGGCCGCTGCTTCGCGCATGTCCTCGATGCGGCTGTTGGTGCACGAGCCGATGAACACCTTGTCCACGTGGATGTCGTCCAGCGCCTTGCCCGGCTCCAGGCCCATGTAGGTCAGCGCGCGCTCGATCGCACCGCGCTTGACGGCGTCCTTTTCCTTGTCCGGGTCGGGCACGCGGGCATCGACGCCCAGCACCATCTCGGGCGACGTGCCCCAGGTCACCTGGGGAATGATCTGCGTGGCGTCCAGTTCGACCACAGCGTCGAAGGTCGCGTCGGGGTCGGATTGCAGGGTCTTCCAGTAGGCCACTGCCTGCTCCCATTCGACACCGCGGGGTGCGAGGGGACGGCCCTTCACGTACTCGATGGTCTTGTCGTCCACGGCAACCAGGCCCGCGCGCGCGCCGCCTTCGATGGCCATGTTGCACACCGTCATGCGGCCTTCCATGCTGAGGCCGCGGATGGCCGAACCGGCGAACTCGATGGTGTAGCCCGTCCCGCCGGCCGTGCCGATGCGGCCGATGATGGCCAGCACGATGTCCTTGGCCGTCACGCCGGGGGCGAGCTTGCCCTCGACCTTGACCAGCATGTTTTTGGCCTTCTTGGCCAGCAGCGTCTGGGTCGCCATGACGTGCTCGACCTCGCTGGTGCCGATGCCGTGCGCCAGCGCGCCGAACGCGCCGTGGGTGGAGGTGTGCGAATCACCGCAGACCACGGTCATGCCCGGCAGCGTGGCGCCCTGCTCGGGGCCCATCACGTGCACGATGCCCTGCTGCTTCGAGAGGAAGGGGAAGAACGCCGCGGCGCCGAATTCGGCGATGTTCTTGTCCAGCGTCGTGACCTGTTCCTTGCTGATCGGGTCGGTGATGCCGTCATAGCCCAGTTCCCAGCCCGTGGTGGGTGTGTTGTGGTCGGCCGTGGCCACGATGGAGCTGATGCGCCAGACCTTGCGCCCGGCCTGGCGCAGGCCTTCGAACGCCTGCGGGCTGGTGACTTCATGGACCAGGTGACGGTCGATGTAGAGAATGGCGGTGCCGTCCTCTTCGGTGTGGACGACGTGCTCGTCCCAGATCTTGTCGTAAAGGGTGCGTCCCATGGTTTCCTCGTGGTGTGGCTTGAATTTTATTCGGCGGGGCCGCGCAGGTGATCAACCAGCAGGCGTGCCGTCACCGGCAGGGTGGAGAAGTCCCGGGCCAGCAGCTCGATGCGGCGAGCCGCCCACTCATCGGCCAGTGTCACGCTGGTCAGCTCGCCCAGCCCGCGCATGAGCTCGAATGCGCGTTGCGGCATTACGCCCACGCCCAGGCCCTTGTCGATCATGCGGCACATGGTGTCCAGGCCGGACACGCGCATGCGCAGGCGGATGACGCGCCCGGCCTGCTGCGCGGCCTGGTGCATGGACAGGTAGATGGAGCTGTTGGCGTGCAGGCCCACATGGTCGAACACCAGTGTGTCGGTGAAGGGTACCGGGCCCCGCCCATCCAGCGCGTGGCCGCGCGGCACCACCAGCACCAGCTGGTCCTGCCGGTAGGGCAGCGACTGCAGCTGGCCCAGCCCGGTGCGGCCTACGCTGCCGGTGTTGCACACGCCCAGGTCGGCTACGCCTTCCTGCACCGCGCGCGCCACTTCGGTGGACAGGTGTTCCTCCAGATCGATCTTGACCTCGCCATGGCGGCGGATGAACGAGCCCAGGTCTTCGGGCAGGAACTGCACCACGGCGGAGATGCTCGCGTGGATGCGCACGTGGCCGCGCACGCCATCGGCGTACTCGCTGAGCTCGGCCTGCATTTTTTCCAGGCCGAAAAGCACCGATCGCGCATGGTGCAGCAGGCTCTCGCCGGCGGGGGTCAGGTTCACGCCGCGGGTGTGGCGGTGCAGCAGCGGTGTTTGCAGCGCGGCTTCGAGGTCCGACAGGCGTTTGCTGATCGCTGACGCGGCGATGAATTCCCGCTCGGCAGCCTTGCCGATGCTGCCGAGCTCGCACACCGCTACAAACAATTGCAGCGAGGTCAGGTCAATGCGGCGGGCAAAGTTGCGCTCGGAAGGTCTCACGGGCATCGTGTATGGCGATGAAGGTTTGAATTCTCCCATTGAAGAGGTTTTTCCGTCATCGCATTTCAAGATGGCTATGTGCGCAAAAGCAAAACCCGCCGGGCTTGCGCACGGCGGGTTTAGAAGGGGGCGGTGTGCCAGATCAGCGGTCAGCGATGGGCTTGACGCTGCGCGGCGTGGCGCCACTGAACAGCTGGCGCGGGCGGCCGATCTTGTACTCGGGGTCGCCGATCATTTCGTTGAGCTGGGCAATCCAGCCCACCGTGCGCGCCAGCGCAAAGATGGCGGTGAACAGCGGCACCGGGATGCCGATGGCGCGCTGCACGATGCCCGAGTAGAAGTCCACGTTCGGGTAGAGCTTGCGCGAGACGAAGTATTCGTCTTCCAGGGCGATCTTCTCCAGGGCCATGGCCAGCTTGAACAGCGGGTCGTTGTGCAGGCCGAGTTCGCCCAGCACTTCCTTGCAGGTTTCCTGCATGAGCTTGGCGCGCGGGTCGTAGTTCTTGTACACGCGGTGACCAAAGCCCATGAGCTTGACGTTGGAGTTCTTGTCCTTGACCTGCTTGATGAACTCGCCGATCTTCTCGACGCCGCCAGCCCTCTGGATGTCGCCCAGCATGTTCAGCGCCGCTTCATTCGCGCCGCCGTGCGCGGGGCCCCACAGGCAGGCCACGCCGGCCGCGATGGCAGCAAACGGGTTGGTGCCAGAGCTGCCGCACAGGCGCACGGTGGAGGTGGATGCGTTCTGCTCGTGGTCGGCGTGCAGGATGAAGATGCGGTCCAGCGCGCGCTCCAGCACGGGGTTGACCACATACGGCTCGCAAGGCGTGGCAAACATCATGTGCAGGAAATTGCCCGCGTAGCTGAGCTCGTTCTTGGGGTACATGTAGGGCTGGCCCACGGTGTACTTGTACGCCATGGCCACCAGCGTGGGCATCTTGGCGATCAGGCGGATGGCCGAGATATTGCGGTGCTCTGGATTGTTGATGTCGGTGCTGTCGTGATAGAAGGCCGACAGCGCCCCCACCAGGCCGGTCATGATGGCCATGGGGTGTGCGTCACGGCGAAAGCCGCGCAGGAAGAACTGCATCTGCTCGTTGACCATGGTGTGGTTGGTCACGAGCTTGGTGAACTTCGTCTTCTGCTCGCCGTTGGGCAGATCACCGTACAGCAGCAGGTGGCAGGTCTCCATGAAGTCGCACTCGGTGGCGAGCTGCTCGATGGGGTAGCCGCGGTACAGCAGCTCGCCCTTGTCGCCGTCGATGTACGTGATGGCCGACTGGGTTGCCGCCGTCGACAGGAAGCCGGGGTCGTAGGTGAACATGCCGGTCTGGGCATACAGCTTGCGGATGTCCACGACATCCGGGCCGATGCTGCCGTGGTACACGGGCAATTCGACGCTGGGGCTGCCGTTGGAGAACGACAGGGTGGCTTTGTTGTCGGCAAGTTTCATATCCGGTTTCCTTGAGTTTCGTGCCCAATCTTCTGGCGCTTGATGTTCCTGCGGCTCAATGCGCCTCAGGTTCGCAGCATCTCCAGCACTTGTCTTACTTCTGTTGTATTTGTTTCGCCCTGCGGTTCCCGACGCCGAAGCAGCAGGTCCAGCAGGTCGTTGTCTGCCAAATCCATCAAAACATTCAAACCCTCGGCCTGGCCCACGGTCAGGCTGCCCGCGTACTTCGTGAAGAAGCGCTCGATGAACAGGTCGTTTTCCAGCAGGCCGCGGCGGCAACGCCAGCGCAGCTTGCTCAG
Organism: Ramlibacter sp.; assembly: GCA_050247515.1. GTDB lineage: Bacteria > Pseudomonadota > Gammaproteobacteria > Burkholderiales > Burkholderiaceae_C > RAM1. The sequence goes on from JBFWUB010000008.1 coordinate 97,484, forward strand.
GGCCCGTTCATCCAGCAGCGCATCTTCCATGACGGTCATACAGCGCGGCGCACCATCAATTCCTTGATCTTGCCAATCGCCATCGTGGGGTTCAAGCCCTTCGGGCACACGTCCACGCAGTTCATGATGGTGTGGCAGCGGAACAGGCGGTAGGGATCTTCCAGGTTGTCCAGGCGTTCGGCGGTGGCTTCATCGCGGCTGTCGGCGATGAAGCGGTAGGCCTGCAACAGGCCGGCCGGGCCAACGAACTTGTCCGGGTTCCACCAGAAGCTGGGGCAGCTGGTGGAGCAACTGGCGCACAGGATGCACTCGTACAGGCCGTTGAGTTCTTCGCGCTCCTCGGGCGACTGCAGGCGCTCGGTCTCGGGAGGCACGTTGTCATTCACCAGGTACGGCTTGATCGAGTTGTACTGCTTGAAGAACTGCGTCATGTCCACGATCAGGTCGCGGATGACCGGCAGGCCGGGCAGCGGCTTGAGCACCACGGTGCCAGGCAGCGTGTTCATGTTGGTCAGGCAGGCCAGGCCGTTCTTGCCGTTGATGTTCATGGCGTCGGAACCGCACACGCCTTCACGGCAGGAGCGGCGGAACGACAGCGACGGGTCCAGCGCCTTGAGCTTCATCAGCGCGTCCAGCAGCATGCGCTCATGCCCATCGAGCTCGATCTCGATGGTCTGCATGTACGGCTTGGCGTCCTTGTCCGGGTCGTAACGGTAGATCTGGAAAGTGCGTTTTGTCATGGCGTGGGCTTGTGTTGGACTTTACGGGTAACGCGGCTACGTACTAGAACGTACGGACCTTCGGGGGAACGGACTCGACCGTCAGCGGCTTGAGGTTGACGGGCTTGTAGGTCAGGTTGTTGCTGGCGCTGTGCCACAGCGTGTGCTTCATCCAGTTGGCGTCGTCCCGGCCCAGCGGCGCCACCGCGTCGTCCGCCGGTTTTTCATAGTCGTACACGGTGTGGGCACCGCGGCATTCACGGCGCGCGGCGGCTGACACGATGGTGGCCTGGGCGCACTCGATCAGGTTTTCCACTTCCAGGGCCTCGATGCGGGCGGTATTGAACACCTTGGACTTGTCCTTGAGCGTGATGGCCTTGACGCGCTCGCGCAGGGCGGCGATCTTGGTCACGCCTTCGTCCATGCTGGCTTGCGTGCGGAACACGCCCGCGTGCTGCTGCATGGACGCACGGATGTCGTTGGCCACGTCCTGCGCATATTCGCCGCTGGTGGTGGCTTCCAGGCGGTTCAGTCGCTCCAGTGTCAGGTCGGCGGCGCCGGCCGGCAACTCCTTGAAAGCCTGCGACTTGCTCGCGTATTCGACGATGTGGTTACCTGCGGCGCGGCCGAACACCAGCAGATCGAGCAGCGAGTTGGTGCCCAGGCGGTTGGCGCCATGCACGCTCACGCAGGAGCATTCGCCCACGGCGTACAGGCCATTGACAACCTGGTTGTGGACGTCGCCGTTCTGCACGACGACCTGGCCATTGATATTGGTCGGGATGCCGCCCATCTGGTAGTGGATGGTGGGCACCACGGGAATCGGCTCGCGCGTGATGTTCACGTTGGCGAAGTTCACGCCAATCTCGTACACCGAGGGCAGGCGCTTGTGGATGGTGTCCGCGCCCAGGTGGTCGAGCTTGAGCAGGATGTAGTCCTTGTTCGGACCACAGCCGCGGCCTTCCTTGATTTCCTGGTCCATGCAGCGGGACACGAAGTCGCGCGGCGCCAGGTCTTTCAGCGTGGGCGCGTAACGCTCCATGAAACGCTCGCCGTTGCTGTTGAGCAAAATGGCGCCTTCGCCGCGGCAGCCTTCGGTCAACAGCACGCCCGCGCCAGCCACGCCGGTGGGATGGAACTGCCAGAACTCCATGTCCTGCAGCGGAATCCCCGCGCGCGCCGCCATGCCCAGGCCATCGCCGGTGTTGATGAATGCGTTGGTGGATGCGGCAAAGATGCGCCCGGCACCGCCGGTGGCCAGCAGCACGGTTTTGGCATGCAGCACGTGCAGGTCGCCGGTTTCCATTTCCAGCGCGGTCACGCCCACCACGTCGCCCTCGGCGTCGCGGATCAGGTCCATGGCCATCCATTCCACGAAGAAGCTGGTGCGGGCCTTGACGTTCTGCTGGTACAGCGTGTGCAGCATGGCGTGGCCGGTGCGGTCGGCCGCGGCGCAGGCGCGCTGCACCGGTTTTTCGCCGTAGTTGGCCGTGTGGCCGCCGAACGGGCGCTGGTAGATGGTGCCGTCGGGGTTGCGGTCAAACGGCATGCCCATGTGCTCCAGGTCGTACACGACCTTGGGGGCTTCGCGGCACATGAATTCAATGGCGTCCTGGTCGCCCAGCCAGTCTGACCCCTTGACGGTGTCGTAGAAGTGGTAGTGCCAGTTGTCCTCGGACATGTTGCCCAGCGACGCGCCGATGCCGCCCTGGGCCGCGACGGTGTGCGAGCGGGTGGGGAACACCTTGGACAGCACGGCGACGTTCAGCCCGGCGCGCGCCAGCTGCAGCGAGGCGCGCATGCCCGAGCCGCCCGCGCCGACGATGACGACGTCGAACTTGCGCGTGGTGATGTTGTTGCTTGTGTAGCTCATGGTTCGTGGGTCTCGTTATGTTTTGCGCTCACAGGCGCCAAAGCACCTGGATGGCCCAGCCGGCGCAGCCGGTCAGCCAGACGATGGTGAAGATCTGCAGCGAAAGGCGCAGCCACACAGGCTTGACGTAGTCCATCCAGACATCGCGCATGCCCACCCACACGTGCCACAGCAGCGCGGCGATCACGGAGAAGGTCAGCACCTTCATCCACTGATTGGCAAAAATGCCGGCCCATTTGTCGTAGCCGATCGGGCCGCGGCTGAAGATCACCTGGGCCAGCACGATCAGGGTGAACAGGGCCATCAGCCCTGCGGTGACGCGCTGGCTCAGCCAGTCGCGCAGGCCGTAGTGGGCGCCGGTGACGATGCGTTTGGAGCCGAAATTGACTGACATGGTTTTGCTCCTTGCTGGTTAATACAGACCGAACAGCTTGGCGCCCAGCACCAGCGTGAGCAGGATGCTCAGGGTCAGGGTGACCATGGCCGAGGATTTGCCGAATTCCTTGCTGACCGCGGCATGGCTCACGTCCATCCACAGGTGGCGCAGACCGGCGATGAAGTGGTGCAGGTAGGCCCAGATCAGCGCCAGCGCCACCAGTTTGACGAACCAGCCCGGCACAAAACCAAGGCCGCTGTTGAAGGCGGCCTTGAAGCGGGCGAACGAGTACTCGGAGGAGACGGAGGTGTCGAACATCCAGATGATGAAGGGCATCAGCAGGAACATCAGCACGCCGCTGACGCGGTGCAGGATGGACACCCAGCCCGCGGCCGGCAGGCGGTACGACGGCAGATCGCTCAAGGCATTGATATTGCGGAACTCAGGCCGCTTTTTGGCAAGCTCGGTCATGTGAACTTTCGTGGATGTGATGTAACCGCGTTGTAATTTGTCAGAAGCAGACAACCCAAAATTCTATTGCAACGCACAAACCTGACACCGGGGTTGCAACTTTGCCGGGCAATCCGGTCAACTGTCTGGGGCCCGCCGTGCGTTGCCCTGTCGCTTCAGCTCAGCGCATTGCGATAGTGGTGGGTGTCGGTGCGGTAGACGCCGCGACGCAGTTCCATCGGTATGTCGTTGTAGGTGTACGCCACGCGCTCAACGCTCAAAAGCGGGGTGCCGGGCGGCACCTGCAGCAGCAGGGCCTGTTGCGCGTCGGCGGCGATGGCACGGATTTTTTCCTCGGCGCGCACCATGCGCACGCCGAATTCGACTTCGAACATGGCGTAGGTGGGGCCCTGGTAGCCGGCCATCTGCTCGGCGCTCAGCCCCTTGAACGCGGTGCCCGGCAGCCACAGGTCTTCCAGGATGGTGGGCACCCCGCCGAACGACAGGATGCGCCGCACCTGCAGCACCGCGTCGCCCGAGCGCAGGGCCAGCGCGCGCGCCACGTCGGCGCTGGCGCGCAGGCGCTTGCAGTCCACGATCCGGCGCTGGGCCGGGCCCTCGCTGTCCTGGTCGCCACTGTCGGGCATGAGCTTGAGGAAGCGGTACTGCACATGCTGCTCTGAGTGCGTGGCCACGAATGTGCCCTTGCCCTGGCGGCGTACCACCAGGTTTTCGGCGGCCAGATCGTCGATGGCCTTGCGCACGGTGCCCTGACTCACGCGGTAGCGAGCGGCCAGATCCATTTCGCTGGGAATGGCTTCACCGGGCTTCCATTCGCCTGACTGCATGCTTTGCAGGATCAGCCCCTTGATCTGCTGGTACAGCGGACTGAACGCCGGGGTGGGCTGTACCGGCGCGTCAGCGCCGGACGCGATGTCGCTCAGCGCGGAAGGTGAGGTGGGGGCCATGCGTGATCAACGTGCGGAAATGGGCTTGAATGTTGACGAATCATATCTTATATAAGACATAAGACAAATTGACGCTTCAGGGTTTTCGCGGGTACACTTGCGGGCTGTTTTGCACAGCCTGCGCCCCTGTACGGGGCCTCTGTTGCCAACGCCGGTTTCACATCACTTCCTTCGGAGATTTCCCATGAGCAAAAAGCCCGTCCGCGTTGCCGTTACCGGCGCCGCAGGCCAGATCGGTTACGCCCTGCTGTTTCGCATTGCCTCCGGCGAGATGCTGGGCAAGGACCAGCCCGTCATCCTGCAACTGCTGGAAATCCCGGACGAGAAGGCCCAGAAGGCGCTCAAGGGCGTGATGATGGAGCTGGAAGACTGCGCGTTCCCGCTGCTGGCGGGCATGGAAGCCCACAGCGACCCCCTGACCGCCTTCAAGGACACCGACTACGCCTTGCTGGTCGGCGCCCGCCCGCGCGGCCCCGGCATGGAGCGCGCCGACCTGCTGGCCGCCAACGCCCAGATCTTCACGGCCCAGGGCAAGGCGCTGGACCAGGTGGCCAGCCGCAACGTCAAGGTACTGGTCGTGGGCAACCCCGCCAATACCAATGCCTACATCGCCATGAAGAGCGCTCCCAGCCTGCCGCGCGAAAACTTCACCGCCATGCTGCGCCTGGACCACAACCGCGCCGCAAGCCAGATCGCCGCCAAGACCGGCGGCAAGGTCGGCGAGATTGAAAAGCTGACCGTCTGGGGCAACCATTCGCCCACGATGTACGCCGACTACCGTTTTGCCACCATTGGCGGCAAGTCGGTCAAGGATGCGATCAACGACCAGGTGTGGAACGCCGACACCTTCCTGCCTACCGTGGGCAAGCGCGGCGCCGCCATCATCGAAGCGCGCGGACTGTCTTCGGCTGCCTCGGCCGCCAACGCCGCGATCGACCACATGCGCGACTGGGCACTGGGCTCCAACGGCAAGTGGGTCACCATGGGTGTCCCGTCCAATGGCGACTATGGCATCCCCAAGGACGTGATGTTCGGCTTCCCCGTGACCACCAAGGACGGCAAGTACGAAATCGTGCAGGGCCTGGAGATCGACGCGTTCAGCCAGGAACGCATCAACAAGACCCTCAAGGAACTGACCGACGAGCAGGCCGGCGTAGCCCACCTGCTGTAATTCCGTGGCTCATCCGCGCGACTTGCTCCTTGGCGCCCAGGCGCGTACCGGCTTTTTGCCGGTCTGCGACCATTACAGCGGCGTGGAGGCGCGGATGCGCAAGAGCCTGCAATTGCAGGCCGAGATGATCGAAGAGTTCGGCGCCTGCGTGTTTGACGTGACGCTGGACTGCGAAGACGGCGCGCCTGCGGGTGGCGAGGCTGACCATGCCGCGCTGGTGGTGGCGCTGGCGTTGCAGGCCGGCCAGGGCGCGCGCGTGGCCGTGCGCGTGCATGCGGTGGACCACCTGGCTTTCGAGCAGGATGTGGCCGCCATCGCCGGCCAGGCGGGCCACCGGCTCACGCACATCATGCTTCCCAAGGTGGAGTCGGTGAACGACATCGCGCTGGCCGCTGCCGCGCTCGACACCGCGGGCGCCGCACACCTGCCGCTGCATGCGCTGATCGAGTCGCCGGCGGCCGTGCACCATGCGTTTGACATCGCCGCCCACCCCCGTGTGCAATCGCTCAGCTTCGGGCTGATGGATTTCGTGTCGGCCCATGGCGGCGCCATCGGCTCGGACGCCATGACCTCGGCCGGGCAGTTCAGCCACCCGCTGGTGGTGCGGGCCAAGCTGGAAATTGCCGCCGCCTGCCACGCGCATGGCAAGGTGCCGTCGCACTGCGTGGTGACCGAGTTCGCCGACGCGCAAGCCATGCAGGCCGCGGCCCGGCGTGCCGCGCGCGAGCTGGGCTACACCCGCACGTGGAGCATCCACCCCGCGCAGATCAGGCCCATCCTGGACGCTTTTGCACCGGGCATGGACGAGATCGAGAATGCTACAAAAATAATAGCGGCTGCCGTCCGCGCTGAATGGGCCCCCATCAGCGTGGCCGGACAACTGCATGACCGGGCAAGCTACCGCTACTTCTGGCAGGTGCTGGAGAGGGCACACCAGACCGGAAGAGCGCTGCCCAACGAAGCGCGTGGCTGGTTTTCAGCCGCGTGACATCAACCATCCGGAGACATCTCATGAAAGCCCTCTTGATCGCACTGTCCGCTGCCTTGCTGGCCACCGTGGCCTCAGCCCAGGCTCCGGCACCCAAAAAGCCGGCCGCCAAGCTGGCACCGTCGGCGCAGAAAGCCGTGGAAGAAGTTACCCCGATTGACGATGACCCTGACCTGAAGGTCGGCCCCGCCGAGCTGGAAGTGGCCAAACAGGTGCACGTGGGCGAGATGCCCTGTGAGCTGGGCGCCACCGTGAACCTGCGCGCCGCGCGCCGCGAAGGCCTGTTCGTGCTGACCACCCGGGGCCACCGTTTCCTGATGCACCCGGTGGAAAGCCGCACCGGTGCCATCCGGCTGGAGGACCCCAAGCGCGGTGCCATGTGGCTGCAGCTGGGCAACAAATCCATGCTGATGAGCCAGAAGCTGGGCCAGCGCCTGGCCGACGAGTGCATGAACCCCGCCCAGCAGGCCGTGAACGAGGCCCTGAAGAAGAACCCGGCACCGAGCTTGCTTGAGCCCCTGCCCGGCCCCCAGGCGGTGTCACCGGCCAAGACCGGACCGAACTGAACCTGCAATTTTTGACTTGAACGGAGAACCCCATGTTGAAAGCCTATCGTGAACACGCCGCCGAACGCGCCGCGCTCGGCATCCCGCCGCTGCCGCTGTCAGCCCAGCAGACGGCCGACCTGATCGAGCTCATCAAGAACCCGCCGGCCGGCGAAGACGCTTTCCTCATGGACCTGCTGACCTACCGCGTGCCCCCGGGCGTGGACGATGCGGCCAAGGTCAAGGCCAGTTTCCTGGCCGCCGTGGCGCATGGCGACATATCCGTGGGCCTGGTCAGCAAGGCCAGGGCGACCGAGCTGCTGGGCACCATGGTGGGCGGCTACAACGTCAAGCCGCTGATCGACCTGCTGGACGACAAGGACGTGGCCGCCGTGGCCGCCGCCGCGCTCAAGAAGACACTGCTGATGTTCGACTTCTTCCACGACGTGGCTGAGAAGGCCCGGGCTGGCAATTCTTTTGCCAAGGATGTGATGCAAAGCTGGGCCGACGCCGAGTGGTTCACCACCCGCCCCGAAGTGGCCAAAAAGATCACCGTGACCGTGTTCAAGGTGACGGGCGAAACCAACACCGACGACCTGTCGCCCGCGCCCGACGCCTGGAGCCGCCCGGACATTCCGCTGCACTACCTGGCCATGCTCAAGAACGCCCGCCCCGGCATCACGCCCGAGGAAGACGGCAAGCGCGGCCCGATGAAGTTCATCGAGGAACTCAAGAAAAAGGGCCACCTGGTGGCCTATGTGGGCGACGTGGTGGGCACGGGCTCCAGCCGCAAATCAGCCACCAACAGCATCATCTGGGGCTTTGGCGAAGACATCCCGTTCGTGCCCAACAAGCGCTTTGGCGGCGTGACGCTGGGCGGCAAGATCGCGCCGATCTTCTTCAACACGCAGGAAGACTCCGGCGCGCTGCCCATCGAAGTGGACGTGGCCAACTTCAACATGGGCGACGTGATCGACGTCTACCCCTATGACGGCAAGATCGAAAAAGACGGCAAGGTCGCGGCCACCTTCCAGCTCAAGAGCGACGTGCTGTTTGACGAGGTGCGTGCCGGCGGGCGCATCAACCTCATCATCGGCCGCAGCCTGACGGCCAAGGCGCGTGAATTCCTGGGCCTGGCGCCCAGCACGGTGTTCCGCCTGCCCACGGTGCCCACCGCTACCCAGGCCGGCTTCACGCTGGCGCAGAAGATGGTCGGCCGCGCCTGCGGCCTTCCGACGGTGGACGGCGTGCAGCAGGGCATCCGCCCCGGCACCTACTGCGAACCCAAAATGACCACCGTGGGCAGCCAGGACACCACCGGCCCCATGACCCGCGACGAGCTGAAAGACCTGGCCTGCCTGGGCTTTTCCGCCGACATGGTCATGCAGTCGTTCTGCCACACGGCGGCTTACCCCAAACCGGTGGACGTCAAGACCCACCGCGAACTCCCGGCCTTCATCAGCAACCGCGGCGGCGTGGCCCTGCGACCGGGCGACGGCGTGATCCACAGCTGGCTGAACCGCCTGCTGCTGCCCGACACCGTGGGCACGGGTGGTGACAGCCACACGCGCTTTCCGATCGGCATCAGCTTCCCGGCGGGCTCGGGCCTGGTGGCCTTTGGCGCGGCCACCGGCGTCATGCCGCTGGACATGCCTGAGTCGGTGCTGGTGCGCTTCAAGGGCACCATGCAGCCCGGCATCACGCTGCGCGACCTGGTGCACGCCATTCCCTACTACGCGATCAAGCAGGGCCTGCTGACCGTGGCCAAGCAGGGCAAGATCAACGCCTTCTCCGGCCGCATCCTGGAGATCGAAGGTCTGCCCGACCTGAAGGTGGAGCAGGCGTTCGAGCTGTCTGACGCCTCGGCCGAGCGCTCCGCCGCCGGCTGCACCGTCAAGCTCAACCCCGAGCCGATCAAGGAATACCTCACCAGCAACATCGTGCTGATGAAGAACATGATCGCTGACGGCTACCAGGACAAGCGCAGCCTGGAGCGCCGCATCAAGGCCGTGGAAGCCTGGCTGGCCAAGCCCGAGCTGCTGGAGGCGGACAAGAACGCCGAGTACGCCGCCGTGATCGAGATCGACCTGAACGAGCTCAAGGAGCCGGTGCTGTGCTGCCCCAATGATCCGGACGATGCCAAGCTGCTCAGCGAGGTGGCAGGCGCCAAGATTGACGAGGTGTTCATTGGCTCGTGCATGACCAACATTGGGCACTTCCGCGCGGCTTCCAAGCTGCTGGAAGGCAAGCGCGACATTCCGGTCAAGCTGTGGGTCGCGCCGCCCACCAAGATGGATGCGGCCGAGCTGACCAAGGAAGGCCACTACGGCGTGTTCGGCACCGCCGGCGCCCGCACTGAAATGCCCGGCTGCAGCCTGTGCATGGGCAACCAGGCCCAGGTGCGTGAAGGCGCCACGGTGGTGTCCACCAGCACGCGCAATTTCCCCAACCGCCTGGGCAAGAACACCAATGTGTACCTGGCGTCCGCCGAGCTGGCCGCGATTGCGTCCAAGCTGGGCCGCATCCCCACGGTGGCGGAATACCACGCCGACATGGGTGTGATCAACGCCGACGGCAGCAAGATCTACAAGTACATGAACTTCGACCAGATCGCCGAGTACAAAGAGGTGGCGGATGGCGTGACGGTGTAAGCCAGCGCGTCTTTCAACTGAAAAGCGGCCTTCGGGCCGCTTTTCAGTTTCTGCGTGCTGCATCACAATGCAGGCACTGGTTCTTCAGGGAGGAGATGCAATGGCTCAAAAGGAGTTGGCGCGCGAATACCCGCCGCCCGGTGAATCGGCTTGCACCGCCGACCTGGCCGCGCGGCTCAAGGCCAAAATCATCAAGGACAACGCTGGCGGCATCATGCGACGTGACGCGCACCCCAAGATGCACGGCGTGGTCAAGGCCGAATTCATTGTCGAGCCGGGCCTCCCGCCTGAGTTGGCTGTCGGCGTGTTCAGCCAGCCGGGTACCTACCAGGCATGGATCCGATACTCCAACCAGGACGGCAGCATCAACCCGGACATTCACAACGACATCCGCGGCATGGCCATCAAGCTCATGGGGGTGCCGGGGCGCAAGCTGGCCGAAGGCGAGGAGGACGCGCCGACGCAGGACTTCATCCTTATCAGCACCAACGTGTTCGTCACCCGCGATGTCGAGCAGTTTGACGGCCTGATCAAGGCCCTGACCGGCAGCTTGCTGGCCAAGCTGCTGTTTTTTGCGACCCACTGGCGCGTGGTGTGGAACCTGTACCAGTCCATGAAGAAGTTCGCCAACCCCTTGCAGATCCGCTATTTCAGCACCACGCCCTACCTGCTGGGCGCGTACGCGGTGAAGTATTCGGCCATTCCGGTGGTGGCTGTGCCCGACACCATTCCATCCCCGCCCGGCGACAACTTCCTGCGCGAGGCGATGATCCGCCAGCTGGCGGCGGGCGAGGCCCGGTTTGACTTCGCGGTTCAGCTGCAGACCGATGCCGACACCATGCCGATCGAAGACCCCGGCGTGGCATGGCCAGAAGAGGTGTCGCCGTTTCGCAAGGTGGCCACCATCCGGGTCCTGCAGCAGGAATTTGACAGCGAGGCCCAGCGCACGTTTGGCGAGAACCTGTCGTACACACCCTGGCACAGCCTGCCGGAGCACCGGCCGCTGGGCGGCATCAACCGGGCGCGCAAGGTGGTGTACCGGGCGATCTCGATGTTCCGCCACGAATGCAACCACGCGCCGCGCCGCGAGCCCACGGGTTGGGATATCGGCGCCTGAGCGCGCCGCGGGCTGCTTCAGGTGGGGTCCACGAGCCCCTTGGCGATCAGGCGCAGCGCGGTGAGGCTGGGCACGAAGAAGTAGTCCCCGCCGCGCGTTTCCACCAGCCGCGGGATTCTGGTCAGGAAATACGGTGCCTCGCTGCCCTGCGGGTCCACCTGGAGGACCGCCTTGCTGGGGAAGCGTTCGTCCGCGCTGTGGTTGCCCAGCAGGATTTCCTTGTCGTTGCCGGCCTTGAAGTCGTTGCCGTAGTTGATCCATTGCTGCTGCACGAACTCAAACTGGCGGTTGATGTCGGCGTTGAGCATCATGATGATGATGCCGTGGTTGCCGTCGTTGCGGCTGCGGTCCTTCACGTCCCCATATGGCAGGCCGCGGCGCAGCACCCGGCGCCGGTTGGTCAGCGCGCCCGGTGTGTCAAAGGCGCCCTTGCTGACCTTCAGCGAGCCCGGCGGGTCACCCGGCTCGTTGATCATCTCCAGCGACGCGCGCGGGTTGATGCGGCGGATGTGGGCACTGAACGGGCATTTGGCGCCGCTCATGTCGTCATCAAAGGTCCAGTTGCACAGCATTTCGTCCTGCTCATGCGGGCTGGCGGCCGCCAGCCGGGTGTCGAATTCCGCCTTGCTGGCGGCGTCGGGTGCCTTGACCAGCGGTGCGCCGTTGTCGCGCCAGCGGCCCACAAATTTGGCCGCCAGCAGTTCCTTGCCGCCGGGGTATTTGCTGCCGTGCTCTTCGAGGTAAGCGTCAAAAGTGGCCACGTTTTCGTGCAGCTTGCGGTACACCATGTAGGTGCCGTTGCGCGACAGCAGCACGGGGTTGGGCGCTGGGGGGTATTCGCGGGCCTCGTCTATGTGGCCGAGCAGGAACTCGCCAACGGCCAGCGGCGCCCACTGCCCGTCGGCCAGTTGTTTGCCACGGCCGTTCACGCGGCTGGTGTCCCAGGGCACGCCCTCGAACACCGGGTCGCCAATGCCGTCGGTGTAGCCAAAGTGTTCCTTGGCGGTGGGCATGCCGTTTTCCATGACGACTTTCACGTCCTGGTAGTCCAGCAACTCGCCGTTGTCGCCGCGGTTGCCGCCCAGCACCACCACGCCATTGGGGTATTCGGCAACCAGGCCAAGCAACCATCTGTAGGAGGCTTCCAGTTGCTCCTGCGCGGTCTCCAGCAGACCGCGGCCGTTTTGCGGCCAGCCGGGCGCGCCAGCATTGAGCGAGACGAAGATATGCACGTCCTTTTCGCGCGTGACGCGGTTGTCCCGCCAGATCGGGTCCCAGTGTTCGGGGGCGCTCGGGCCGTCGTCGCCCAGAATGTCGCGGCGGTCCTTCATGCCGGCGGCGAATTCTGGAGCAAAGTCCATCAGCGAGGCGCGCGGTACCTCCAGGTCTTTGAGGCCCTGGTAGGTGAATGCCAGGTTCACGGTCCACAACGGTTGCCTGACCTGCCCGGGTCCGTCGCCCCAGACGGTGGCGGTCGTCACTTTGCGGGTGACTGCGCCGACAAAGGCCCGGGCCTGCGCGGCATCCCGGATGTTCAGGAACACATAGCGGGCAACCGGGTACCCAAAGCGCCCATAGGCGCGAAGCACGTTGCCTTGAATGTCCAGCAGGTCCAGTTGTTTTGTCACGGTCACTCCCCTTGATGATCTTGCGCCTGGCGGGCGGCCCTTGCCGCCGTTACGGCCGGTACTTGCCGGGTTCCCAGGTCGGCCCGGCCAGATCGGTGGGCGCCACGCGCTGGCTGAATGCCAGGTAATTGGCCCGTACGGTGGCTGCGTCAAGCCCCTGGTTGTCCACCGCGAAGCGCGAAAACTCCTGCTTGAGGTACAGCGCCTTGAGTTGTTCGGGCAGGGGGTCGTCGTTGGACCCCACAAAATACAGGCTGGCCGGCAACTGGCACTTTTTCATGTACGTGGCAAAGCTGGCCGCGTCGTGGACCTGCTCAAAGCCGTAGCAGTGGCCCCACACCGTCCGGATGTCATCGCTGATGGCATTCCACATGCCGTGCAGGTAGCCTTCCAGATCGCCCTTGGGGCCGCCGTGGAAGTTGCACGAGAAGACCAGGTAGCGCGACTGGAGGTGATCCTGGCGCGGCATGGCCCAGCGCCGGATGGCGTCGGGCACCACGGGCAGCCAGTCGTTCAGGGTGTCCAGCGCGCTGCCGCCGGGCAGCGACTCGGTGTAGACATCATCCAGCACGAAATAGCGGCACAGGTAGGTTTGCGGCACCTTTGTCATGGGGCTGTTGTCCCGCAGATTCCAGTTTTGCAGGGTGTCGCGCACCTTGTCGGCGAACGCGATTTCCTCACCCTGGACCACACCACCGCGGATCGGTGAAAGAATGGTCAGCGCGTAGGCGCTGCCGCTGATGTTGCCGGCCATCACTGACTCCCTTCACGGGCCTCGCGGGCCTTGATCTGCAGTTGCGCCAGAAGCTGGCGCTCATGGCGCCGGTGCCGCCGCTCGACCTGGTAGGCCGCCATGCTGACAATGGGCGTGGGGTACATGTCGCCCAGGTCGTGCTGCAGGCCGCGCAGCAGCGTGGTGTAGCGGGCCATGAAATCGGCGTCGGTGCCTTCGCCTGCCTTCTGGTCGAATGCGATCAGCGCCGCCTTGAGGGCTTTGGCGCTTTTGACATCGTTGGACGCCGCCAGCGGGTAGGCGTTGTAGTAGTGCTGGGTTTCAAGCTGGTTGTACTGGATATAGCGGTGAAACGGCGTCAGCGCCACGGACTTGGAGTAGCGGATGTTCCATTTCCAGAACATGTCCAGCCCGCCGGGGATGGCGAAGGTGAACGAGTCCACGTACTGGTCCCAGCTGCCGTTGAAGTTGCTGAAGAACAGCATGTACGAGTAGCCGAGCTTTTCGCGCGGCTGCTCGGACGACAGGTGGGGAAACTGGTTTTTACCGATGATGACCCAGCGCGCGTAGTGGATCAGTGACAGTGTGATCAGGCCGCTGAGCGTGCTGGGTATTTTCAGCGCGATCCAGAAGATCAGTTTGTTGAACCACGCCAGGTACCAGCGTACCGGCGTGATCACGTTCATGGCATAGGCTTTGCCGGCGATGTTGAACATGATTGCCCTCCCCTTGAGCGGCGGATTATGGGCCGGCTTGGGCCCGCTGGCAACAATATGTTGCGTGTCCGGCTAAGCCCCGGCTTTGGCCAAACCCTCATAAGCGTTCTGGATCCACATTCTCAGGCGCTGGCGGTCCATCAGGCCCAGGCTGGGGCCGTCGGTGGGGGGATTGTTGCGCGCGGCCCAGAAGCTGCTGTTGCCCGCATGTCGAGTACGCCTGAATCCTCCATCCAGCGCACCAGCGGTTCCTGCGTCTGGGCGGCCAGGTCCACCAGCACGCTTGTGATCAGGTGGATGGTGGACCGGGCGGCGGCATGGGAGAAGGTGTCGGACATCGCGGGCTCAGGTGGATGGATGCCTTTGACTGTGGCGTATGCGTGACCTCGACCGCCGAAGGGTTCTCAGACCCGCGCTGCCTGCACGTGCATCCAGTCGTAGTCACGCGTGCGGCCCAGGCTGACCCAGCCTTCGTCTTCCCAGCATTTCCACCAGGCGTCGTATTCGGGCCGGGCAAAACTGGCGCGGGCGGACGACCATTTGAGCTGGTTGCGGTCGGGGTCGAAATCAAACGCGATGCCCCAGGCGTGGGTGGATGTGCTGTTGCCTCCCCGCTTGTCGCGCAGGTTGTAGCCGCCGCCAAACAGGTCCAGCCGCAGTTCGCGGATGCGATCAGGGCCGTAGTGGGACAACACGGCCGCCAGCACCCGGCCCAGACTGTCCCGGACCTTCGCGTTGCAGCGCGTGCGGGTGACGATGGTGGCCGTGTCCCACGACAGGCGCAGCGGGTAGGGCAGGTTGGTCAACACCAGTCTGCTTTCACCTGGCGGGCCATAAAACGCGTCCAGGTCAGCTTGCCGCTCCAGCGGCCAGCCGTTGGGGTTGGCCGCTACCGGTTCCAGCCGCCAGGGCTCGGGCGCATTTCCGTGCATCTGCAAATGGCCCAACTGATCCGTCGCATGGGCTGTATGCGGCCCCCACCAGCCATCGAGGTCACCTGGGTCAAAACCCGCCTTCTGGCACACCACCTGCAGGCACAGCACGGCCTGGCGCGATGCGGGCCAGGCGCGCCAGTCCGTGGGGGTGGCGAGGCTGGCCTGGTCCAGCGCGCGCAGGACGCGCCGGTGTGTGCTGTCGCCATACCGCCCGTCCACGGCGGCGCCCTTGAAGCCCAACGCGGTTTGCAGGATGCGCAATGGTTTGACGTTCATGCATTGCTCCTTGATGCGCCGCCAGCGTAGCAAGGGGCAGCGCCCACCGCATCCCTCAACTTGGGGAGCTGGCGTCGTCGTGCATCTGCTGCAGCGCTGTCCGCGTGAAGTCATCCGCCGGAAAAAAGGTCTCCAGCGCCAGTTCCTGCAGCGTCACATCCACCGGCGTGCCGAAGATGGTGATGGTGCTGATGAAGCTCAACACCCCATGCGGCGTGCGCAGCCGAAAGGGCATCACCACGCCGGGCAGTTCGCCTTCCACATGCAGGTCGGTGTCGGGGGGCAGCGGGTAGGCGCGCAGCTCCTCCAGCAGCGCGGACAGCTCCGGATCCGCGGTGGCGGCGATCTGCTGGCGCAGCCGTTCGAACAGGTGGGTCCGCCACTGCGTCAGGTTGGCCAGGTGGGGCGCCAGCCCCTTCGGGTGCAGGCTCAGGCGCAGAACGTTCACCGGCGCCTGCAGCAGCGATGCATCCGCCATGGTCAGCAGGCGCGGTACCAGCGTGTTGTAGCTGACCAGGTTCCAGTGCCGGTCCACCGCCAGCGCCGGCCAGGGCTCGTGCCCCTTGAGGATCAGCTCCACGGCCCGGCGGGCGGCGGCCAGGGCCGGGTCGTCCAGCGCGCGTTCGCGGTACATGGGGGCATAGCCGGCGGCCACCAGCAGCGCGTTGCGCTCGCGCAGCGGCACGTCCAGCCGCTCGGTCAGGCGCAGCACCATCTCGCGGCTGGGCACCGAGCGGCCGGTTTCCATGAAGCTCAGGTGGCGCGTGGAAATCTCGGCCTCGTCGGCCAGGTCCAGCTGGCTCAGGCGGCGGTGCTGGCGCCAGTGGCGCAGGTGCTCGCCAAATGACCGGGGCAGGGTGTGTGGGCTTGCGGTGGCAGTCATGGCGCGGATGTTAGGCCCAAACCGCAGCAGGGCCCATTACCTCGCAGGTTATCGGCCGGGTGCGCCCGCGGCGCCGTGTCAGGTGCCGTGGTGCATGGGCAGGCGCATGGTGAAGACCGTGCCTTCTGCCTGTGTGGAGGTGACGTCGATGGTGCCGTCATGGCCGCGGGCCACTTCGCGTGCGATGAACAGCCCCAGACCCAGGTTGGTGGCGTTCATGCTGGCCTTGACCGCCGACTTCTCGGACAGCTGGACCAGCGGGTCAAAGATGATCTGCAGTGATTCGCCCGGGATCGGGGTGCCCATGTTGCGCACCGACAGCGCAATCAGGTCGCCCTCGGCCCGCGCCGTCAGCGTGATGGCCGAGCCCGCGTCGCCATGCTGCACCGCGTTGTTCAGCAGGTTGGACAGCGCCTGGCGCAGCCGCGCAGCGTCCACCTCGCCCGCCACCGATTCGGGCACGTTCAGCAGGAATTCACGCCCGGGCTGGCCCGAGCGGATTTCCTCCAGCGCCTGGCGGCAGATGGACGAGATATTGGCCTCATGCGGCACCACGGGGATGCCCTTGCCCAGGTGGGTGCGGGTGTACTCGAGCAGGTCGCTGACCATGGTGCCCATCTCGCGCGCGCTGCGGCGGATCTGGCCGGCCTGCGCGCGGGTGGTGTCGGTGGCGGAGTTTTTCTCCAGCAGCATGCTCAACAGGTTGATGGCGGCCAGCGGGCTGCGCAGGTCGTGCGCCAGGATGGCCATGAAGGTGTCGCGCGACAGGGCCAGCTCGGCCGCATAGCGCGCGGTGGACTCCGCAATCGCCTGGTCTACCGCCTCGTTGAAGCGGATCATGTCGTCGATGACCGCCAGGTCCGCGGCCATCTGGGTCTTTTGCGTCCACAGCCGGATCACGCTGGCGCGCAGTGCCCGGTATTCGGCGCCCAGCTGGATCATGTCAAAGCCGCTGACCTGGCGCAGCGCGCCGTGGGTGGCGGCGGCTGTTTCGCGCGCGGAAAGCGGCGCCGACAGGCCCTTGGATTTCTCTTTCTGTTCTGCCGGGGTCTGGTCGGACTGCAGGTCCCGCGCGATGGCCAGCAGGATGGGCTTGGCATGGTCGCGCAGCGCCAGCGCACTCATGGTGGACGCCGCGGGCTCCATGGTCATGGCAAACGCCTGCCATTCCGCCACGATGGCTTCCATGTTGTCGGTGATGAATTGCGAAAGCGGCATGGGTCCTGTCTGTTGCAGCCCCTTGCCGCTTGAGTTGAACGCTTGTAACACATGCCGGACAACGCCGTATGGACGCCAGCGAACCAGCGTTGGCCCCAGGGCGATGGCGTGCATTGCACAATGGGGCATTCAAAAAAGCCGCAGGAGTAGCCGCCATGAACCACGCCACAACACACGCGTTCGCCAGCACCCTCAAAACCTTCAAGACCGCCTCGGGCAAAACCGGCAAATTCCATTCTCTGCCGGCCCTGGCCAAGCAGTTTCCCAAGATCGCCCGCCTGCCGGTGTCGCTGCGTATCGTGCTTGAATCGGTGCTGCGCAATTGCGACGGCGCCAAGGTCACGCCCGAGCATGTGCGCCAGCTGGCCAACTGGTTCCCCAACGCCGACCGCAGCGACGAAATCCCCTTTGTGGTGTCGCGCGTGGTGCTGCAGGACTTCACCGGTGTGCCGCTGCTGGCCGACCTCGCCGCCATGCGCAGCGTGGCCCGGCGCCTGGGCAAAAAGGCGGCGGCCATCGAGCCGCTGGTGCCTGTGGATCTGGTGGTGGACCACTCGATCATGATCGACCATTACGGCACCCGAAATTCGCTGGACCTGAACATGAAGCTGGAGTTCCAGCGCAACCGTGAGCGCTACGAGTTCATGAAATGGGGCATGCAGGCGTTCAGCACCTTTGGCGTGGTGCCCCCGGGCTTTGGCATCGTGCACCAGGTCAACCTGGAGTACCTGGCGCGCGGCGTGCACAAGGACAAGGCGGGCGTGTACTACCCAGACACTCTGGTCGGTACCGACAGCCACACGACCATGATCAACGGCATCGGCGTGGTGGGCTGGGGCGTGGGTGGTATCGAGGCCGAGGCCGCCATGCTGGGCCAGCCGGTGTACTTCCTCACGCCCGACGTGGTGGGCTTCGAGCTGACCGGCCGCCTGCGCGAAGGCTGCACCGCCACCGACCTCGTGCTCAGCGTGACCGAGATCCTGCGACAGCACAAGGTGGTGGGCAAGTTCGTTGAATTTTTTGGTGAAGGCACGCGCACGCTGGCGCTGCCCGACCGCGCCACCATTGCCAATATGGCGCCGGAATACGGCGCGACCATGGGTTTCTTCCCGGTCGATGAAAAAACGATCGACTACTTCACCGGCACCGGCCGCACCAAGGCAGAGATCGAGGCCTTCGAGGCCTACTTCCGCGCCCAGGGCCTGTTTGGCGTGCCCAAGACAGGCGACATCGACTATTCGCAGGTCATCACGCTGGACCTGGGCGACGTAACGCCCAGCCTGGCTGGCCCCAAGCGCCCGCAGGACCGCATCGAGCTGGGTCGGGTGGCGCAGCAGTTCACCTCGCTGTTCAGCAAGCCGGCGGCCGACAATGGTTTCAACCAGCCTGCCGAAGTCCTGCTCACGCGTCACCTGGTGCATCCGTCGGGTGACACACCCAATCCCAAGGTGCCGGACAACCCGCCGTCGCCCGAAGGCGCACCGCGCACCATGGGCGAGATGGAAAGCAACAAGCCCAAGCTCGCGGCCGCGCAGTCCGAAGCAGCCGCGCCGGTCAAGACGTCCAAAGGCATCACCATCGGCAACGGCGACGTGCTGATCGCCGCCATCACGAGCTGCACCAATACCTCCAACCCCAGCGTGCTGCTCGCCGCCGGCCTGCTGGCCAAAAAGGCGGTGGAGGCCGGCCTGAAGGTGCAGCCGCACATCAAGACATCGCTGGCGCCGGGCTCGCGCATCGTCACCGAATACCTCACGCAGACCGGCCTGATGCCTTACCTGGAAAAGCTGGGCTTTGCGCTGGCAGGCTATGGCTGCACCACCTGCATCGGCAACGCGGGCGACCTCACGCCCGAGATCAACGAAGCCATCACCCAGAGCGACCTGGTCTGCGCGGCCGTGCTGTCGGGCAACCGCAACTTCGAGGCGCGCATCCACCCCAACCTGAAGGCCAACTTCCTGGCGAGCCCGCCGCTGGTGGTGGCCTATGCGATTGCGGGCACCGTGCTGAAGGACCTGATGACCGAGCCGGTGGGCCAGGGCAAGGGCGGCCGCGACGTGTACCTGGGCGACATCTGGCCGACCAGCGACGAAATCCACAAGCTCATGAAGTTCGCCATGAACGGCAAGGCCTTTCGCGAGAACTACGCCAAGGTCAAGAGCGACCCCGGCAAGCTCTGGGAAAAGATCAAGGGCGTGCAGGGCCATGCCTACACCTGGCCGCACAGCACCTACATTGCCGAGCCGCCGTTCTTTGCGGACTTCGCGATGGAGCCGGCAGCCGCGCAGGGCGGTGCGGTGAGCGTGCAGGGCGCACGCATCATGGCGCTGTTTGGCGACTCCATCACCACCGACCATATCTCGCCGGCCGGCTCCATCAAGGAAAGCTCGCCGGCGGGCCAGTGGCTGCTGGCCAATGGCGTGAAGAAGACCGACTTCAACAGCTACGGCGCGCGCCGCGGCAACCATGATGTGATGATGCGCGGCACCTTTGCCAACGTGCGCATCAAGAACCTGATGATCCCCGCCGCGGCCGACGGCTCGCGCGAGGAGGGCGGCGTCACGCTGTACCGCGGCGCCGACGGCCAGGCCCGGAAGATGTTCATCTACGACGCCGCCATGAAGTACATGGCCGAGGGCCGGCCCACCGTGATCTTTGCCGGCGAGGAATACGGCACCGGGTCCAGCCGCGACTGGGCTGCCAAGGGCACGCAGCTGCTGGGCATCAAGGCCGTGGTGGCCAGGAGCTTCGAGCGCATCCACCGCAGCAACCTGGTGGGCATGGGTGTGCTGCCGCTGCAGTTCCAGGGCAGCGACACCTGGCAGACGCTGAAGCTGGACGGATCGGAACTGATCGACATCATCCCGGCGGCCGATCTGCGCCCGCAAAGCGATGCGAAGCTGGTGGTCACCCGTGCTGACGGCGCCCGTACCGAGCTGGTGGTCACGCTGCGCATCGACACGCCGATCGAGGTGGACTATTACCGCCACGGCGGCATCCTGCCGTTTGTGCTGCGTCAGCTGTTGGCGGCGTGACCCCGCAAGCCCTGATCGCTGGTGGTGGCATTGGCGGCCTGGCGGCTGCGCTGGCCTGCGCGCGGGCTGGCTGTGACGTGCGCCTTTATGAGCAGGCTGGCGCATTCAGCGAAGTGGGCGCCGGCGTGCAGCTGGGCCCCAACGCGGTGCGGCGGCTGCAGGCCTGGGGGCTGACCCAGGCGCTGGCTAGAGTCGCCGCCCAGCCGGCGCGCCTGCGCGTGTGCAACGCCATCAGCGGCCAGCCATTGGCCACGCTGGCGTTGAACCCGGACATGGCGCAGCGCTATGGCGCGCCTTACTGCACCGTGCACCGGGCCGACCTGCATGCCGTGTTGCTTGAGGCCCTTGTGCGCGAGGGCAGCGCGCGGCTCAAAACCGCGTGCCCTGTACGCGCCGTCCGCCAGGACAGCGGCAGCGTCACGCTGTCGCTGATGTCCGGCCTGGACGTGGAAGGCGACCTGCTGGTGGGCGCCGATGGGCTGTGGAGCACGGTGCGCCAGCAACTGCTGGCGGATGGCGCTGCCATCCCAACGGGGCACGTGGCCTACCGCGCGCTGGCCTCGCAGCAGGCGCTGCCGGTGGCGCTGCGCAGCCAGCAGGTCACGGTCTGGCTGGGCCCGCGGCTGCACGTGGTGGCCTACCCGGTGCGCCGCGGTGAGCTGCTGAACCTCGTGGCCATCGTGCAGGGCCCGCCGCGCGGTGAGGCGCAGGACTGGGACCAGGCCGCCGTGGTGGCCGAACTGCAGGCGGCCATGGGCCAAACCTGCGCGGCGGTGCGTGACCTGGTGCAGGCCATGCCGCAATGGCGGCTGTGGACGCTGAATGCCCGGGCGCCGGTTGCCAGCCCGCAGGCGCTGGTGCGCGGCCGCGTTGCCCTGCTGGGCGACGCGGCACACCCCATGCTGCCCTATCTGGCGCAGGGCGCCGGCATGGCCATTGAAGACGCGGCCGAACTCGGCAGCCTGCTGACCATGACCAGCGCCGCCGCGCTGGATGTACCGCTGGCATTGAGCCGCTATGCGCTGAACCGCTGGCAGCGGGTGGCGCGGGTGCAGGCCCGGTCGCTGCGCAATGGGCGGATCTTTCACGCCACCGGCGTCATGCAGGCCGGGCGCGACCTGTCGCTGCGCCTGCTGGGGCCGCGCGTGCTGGACGTGCCGTGGCTGTACGCGGGCTGAGGGGCGGCGCGGTCGGGGCGTCTCAGAGATCCGTGCGCAGCTTCCAGATTTCCGGGAACAGCACCACGTCCAGCATCTTGCGCAGGTAGCTCACGCCGCCGGTACCGCCGGTGCCGCGCTTGAAGCCGATCACACGTTCCACCGTGGTCACATGGCGAAAGCGCCACAGGCGGAATGCGTCTTCCAGGTCGGTCAGTTCCTCGCCCAGCTGGTACAGGTCCCAGTATTGCCTGGGGTCGCGGTACACCACCAGCCAGGCCTGTTCCACCGCGTCGCTTTCGGCGTAGGGCTGGGTCCAGTCGCGCCGGGTGTGGCTGGCGGGCACCGGCAGGCCACGGCGGGCCAGCAGGCGCAGCGCCTCGTCGTACAGCGACGGTGCTCCATACGCGGCCTGTACCTGGGCCAGCAGGTCAGGGCGGTGGGCGTGGGGCTTGAGCATGGCGGCGTTCTTGTTGCCCAGCGCAAATTCAATGCAGCGGTACTGCGCGCTCTGGAAGCCGCTGGAACTGGCCAGGTACGGCCGGATAGCGCTGTATTCGGGGGGCGTCATGGTGGCCAATACGTCCCAGGCGTGGACCAGCTGCTCCATGATCCTGCTCACGCGCGCCAGCATCTTGAAGGCCGTGCCCAGCTCGTCACGCGCCACGCAGGCCACGGCAGCGTGCAGCTCGTGCAGCATCAGCTTCATCCACAGCTCGCTGGTCTGGTGCTGGATGATGAACAGCATCTCGTTGTGGTCGGGCGACAGCGGCTTCTGTGCGTTCAGGATCGCGTCCAGCTGCAGGTAGTCGCCATAGCTCATGTCCCGGCTGAAGTCGAGCTTGGCCCTTTCCTCATGCACGATGTGTTCCGGTTTGTCGTTCATCACGTCACCGCATGTTTCTGGTTGAACTCGGGGCGTTGCCATTCGCCGCTGTCCAGCACCTGCCTGAGCTGCTCCACGGCGTTCCATACATCCTCGAACCCGATGTACAGCGGTGTGACGCCAAAGCGCAGGATGTCCGGCGCGCGGTAGTCGCCAATGACGCCGCGCGCGATCAGGGCCTGCACCATCGCGTAGGCACCTTCGTCCCTTGCAAGGCAGACCTGCGAGCCGCGTTGCCCGTGCGGGCGCGGCGTGACCATGCGCAGGCCATGGCCCGCGCAGCGTTCTTCCACCAGCGCCATGAACAGGTCGGTCAACGCCAGCGATTTGGCGCGCAGGGCCGCCATGCCGCCCAGCGGCTGTGCGGCCAGCACGGTGTCCAGCCCGCAGTCCAGCGCGGTCATGCTCAGGATGGGCTGCGTGCCGCACAGGTAGCGGGTGATGCCCGGCGCGGGCCGGTAATCGGGCGTGAACTCAAACGGCGCGGCATGGCCCCACCAGCCGGCCAGCGGCTGCCAGAAGCGTTCGGCATGCCGGGGGTTGACCCAGACGAAGGCGGGGGCGCCGGGGCCGCCGTTGAGGTACTTGTAGCCGCAGCCGATGGAAAAATCGGCATTGGCGCCGTTCAGGTCCACCGGCACCGCACCGGCGCTGTGCGCCAGGTCCCACACCGTCAGCGCACCGGCTGCGTGCGCGGCGGCGGTGACTGTGGCCATGTCGTGCATGGCGCCGGTGCGGTAGTTCACGTGGGTGAGCACCAGCACGGCGACGTCCGGCGTCAGCGCGGCGGCGATCCCTTCGGGCTCGACCAGTTGCAGGCGCAGGCCGCGTTCCTTGCACAGGGCTTCGGCGATGTACAGGTCGGTGGGGAAGTTGCTGCGCTCGCTCACGATCAGCTTGCGCTGCGGCGCGTCCTGCGCGGCGATATTCAGGGCGGCGCTGAGCACCTTGTACAGGTTGATGGAGGTGCTGTCGGTGGCCACCACTTCACCGGGGCGCGCGCCGACAAGTTGCGCGATCTTGTCGCCCAGCATCTGCGGCAGCTGGAACCAGCCCGCGGTGTTCCAGCTGCGGATCAGGCCGGTGCCCCATTCCTGCGTCACGGCGGCGGCCACGCGCGCGGGCGCTGCCTTGGGCATGACCCCCAGCGAATTGCCGTCCAGGTAGATCACGCCGGGCGGGATGGTGAACAGGTCGCGCAGCGTGCGCAACGGGTCTTGCGCATCGAGTGCGCGGCAGTCTTGCAGGGTGGTCATAGGCTTCTCAGAACGGCTCTGACCGGGGAAGCGTCGGCCGTCATCAGTTTCAGGGGCAGGGCAATGAGTTCATAGTCGCCCTCGGGCACCGCGTCCAGCACCAGGTTCTCCAGCACGCGCATGTTGCGCTGGCGGATCACCTGGTGGCTGTCCAGCGTCTTGCTGTCGGCCGGGTCGATGCTGGCGGTGTCGATGCCGACCAGCGTCACACCCAGCCCGGCCAGGCGCTCGACCGTGTCGGGCGCGAAGGCGCTCAAGGAGCCGTCCCACCGGTCCACCGGCATGCGCTCGTACGTGCGCACCAGCACGCGCGGCGGCAGGTCGTGCAGCGCGTGCGCCAGATGGCGCCATTGCACCAGCGGGCCGCAGGCTATGGCGTGAATCACGCGGCAGGGCCCGAGGTAAGGCGACAGGTCCAGCGCGCCGACGGCCTGGCCCTGCGGGTCGTAGTGCAGCGGCGCATCCGCGTGCGCGCCCACATGGGGCGACAGCGTCATGCTGCTCACATTCACCGGGCAGCCCGGGCCGATGCTGGCCGCCCACTGCTGCTGGTACGGCGTGTCGCCCGGAAACACCGGAGAGCCGGGTTGCACCGGCGGGGAAATGTCCCAGAGCTGAGGCGATGGGCGGGTCATGGGCGAAAGTTTGCACCTGGCCCAAAATCCTTGGTGTCGGTTATTTCCAACAGCCCGCAAAAATACTTCAGGCCTAAAGCATCTGGGCGCTACAGAGGCGGCAAGCCGTGCCGCGCGCGGGCCCGGGCGCAGGCGTCGCTGCCTTCTTCAAACTCGCGGCAGGGCGAGGGGCGCCATTCGTAGATGCCACAGGCCGCCTGCTGGCCGACCTGGCCGGTAAGGGCCGCGCAGCGCGGGCGGGCATGGTCAGTGCCGCGCATGCGCAGGATGCCGTCGGTGACCGGTACCGACAGCCCCGCGGGCACGCAGCCGCCATGCTCTTCGGATTCATGCACGGAAAAGTCCACGCGAAAGCCCGCGCAACAGGCGCCGCAGCTCAGGCAGGCAGAAGGGGTGGTGACCATGGGCGGACTATATTGGCGTTCCGCCGATTGTCGAGCCATGACTTCCTTTGAAACCCTGGTGTTCTGCACGAGCCATGTGGCCGGCCCCGCCGGTTGGGCCGCGCGCTACCGCCGCTGGCTGGACCACCACCGGGCGATGCCCTGGGACGCAACGCTGTTCTGCCTGGTAGACGATGCATCGCCCTGGCAGCCGCCCCACAGCGAAGTGCTGGCCGTGGCGGCTTCGGCGCCGTTGCCGGTGGCGCCGGGCCTGCCACTGATGGCGCGTTTTGACGATCACCTGGGCCTGCACCCCGGCCGGCGCTTTCCGGGCTGGTGGCGCAGCTTTGTGCATTCTGTGGCGCTGGCCCGGCACTATGGCTGCCGCCGCATCGTGCACATCGAGTCCGACGCCTTTGTGCTGAGCCGGCGCATGCAGGGCTTTCTGGCGGGCCGCACGGCAGGCTGGACGGCCATGTGGTGCCCGCGCTGGGGCTTTGCCGAGTCCGCCATCCAGGTGATCTGCCGGGACCAGTTTGACGCTCTGCAGCGCCTGGGCGAGGGCGGTTGGGGGCAGCTTGACGGGGCCTTTGCCGAGCGCGTGCTGCCGTTCACCGACGTGGTGCGCGAACCCCACGGCAACCGCTACAGTGAATTCCGCACCCGCATCCCCGGCTATGCCGATTTCGCCGCGCAGGTCACGCCCGCGCAGCAGGTGTGGTTCAGATAACGCGGCCCAGCAGCAAAAACTCCATCAACGCCTTTTGCGCGTGCATGCGGTTCTCGGCCTCGTCCCACACGACCGATTGCGGGCCGTCGATCACATCGGCTTCGACCTCTTCACCGCGGTGCGCGGGCAGGCAGTGCATGAACAGGGCGTCGGGCTTGGCCACCTTCATCATCTCGGTGTCCACGCACCAGTCGGCAAAAGCCTTTTTGCGCGCCTCGTTCTCCGCCTCGTAGCCCATGCTGGTCCACACGTCGGTGGTCACCAGGTCGGCGCCGCGGCAGGCGTCCATGGGGTCCTTGAAGACCTTGTAGCTCTCCGAGCTGCGGATGCCGGCCACGTCCTGGTCCACCTCGTACCCGCTGGGCGTGCTCACATGCACGGTAAAGCCCAGCAGCTCGGCGGCCTGCAGCCAGGTGTTGGCCATGTTGTTGCCGTCGCCCACCCAGGCTACCACCTTGCCCTTGATCGAGCCGCGGTGTTCGATGTAGGTGAACACATCGGCCAGGATCTGGCAGGGGTGGAATTCGTTGGTCAGCCCGTTGATGACCGGCACGCGCGAATGCTCGGCAAAACGCTCGATCTTGTCCTGGCCGAAGGTGCGGATCATCACCAGGTCCACCATGCGGCTGATGACCTTGGCGCTGTCTTCAATCGGCTCGGCGCGGCCCAGCTGGCTTCCATCGGTGGTCAGGTGCACCACACTGCCACCCAGCTGGTACATGCCGGCCTCAAAGCTCACGCGCGTACGCGTGGAGGCTTTCTCGAAGATCATCGCCAGCGTGCGGTCGGCCAGTGGGTGGTACTTCTCGTAGGCCTTGAATTTCTTCTTGATGACGGCGGCGCGCTCGAACAGCCAGGCGTACTCGTCCGCCGTGAAGTCGCTGAACTGCAGGTAGTGCCGGATGGGGGCCGTCATGGTCATTCCGCCAGGAATTGTTTGACCAGCGGCGCCAGGATGGCCACGATCTCGTCGGCTTCGGCCACCGTCAGGATCAGCGGAGGCACCAGCCGGATCACGCTGTCGGCGGTGACGCTGATCAAGAGGCCCGCCTCGGCCGCGCGCATGGTCAGCACGCCGCAGGGCCTGTCCAGCTCCACGCCGATCATCAGACCCTGGCCGCGGATGTCTTTCACCCCCTTCAGCCCGCCCAGCTCGCGCGCCAGCGCGCCCTTCAGGTGGGCGCCGACGGTGGCGGCGTTGTCCAGCAGGCCGTCTTCTTCCATGATGCGGATGGTCTCGACCCCCGCGCGCATGGCCAGCGGGTTGCCGCCGAAGGTGGTTCCGTGGTTGCCCGGCTGGAAGATGTTGGCGGCCTTGGGGCCGGCCACCACGGCGCCGATGGGCACGCCCGAGCCCAGGCCCTTGGCCAGCGGCATCACATCAGGCTTGATGCCGGCCCACTGGTGGGCAAACCATTTGCCGGTGCGGCCCATGCCGCATTGCACTTCGTCGATCATCAGCAGCCAGTCCTTCTGGTCGCACAGCTCGCGCACCTGCTTCAGGTACTCAATGCGCATCGGGTTCACGCCGCCTTCGCCCTGGATGGTTTCAAAGAATACGGCCACGACGTTCGGGTTGCCCTCTGTGGACTTCTTGAGCGCTTCAATGTCGTTCAGCGGCACGCGGATGAAACCCTCCACCAGCGGGCCGAAGCCTTTTTGCACTTTCTCGTTGCCGGTGGCCGACAGGGTGGCAATGCTGCGGCCATGAAAGGCTTTCTCGTACACCACGATCTCGGGGCGCTCGATGCCCTTGTCGTGGCCGAACTTGCGCGCCAGCTTCAGCGCCGCCTCGTTGGCCTCCAGGCCCGTGCAGCAGAAAAACACGTTGGTCAGGCCCGACAGCTCCACCAGCTTGGCGGCCAGCTTTTCCTGGTTGGGCACGTGGTAGTAGTTGGAGCTGTGGATGATCTTGGCAATCTGGTCCTGCAAGGCAGGCACCAGCTTGGGGTGGTTGTGGCCCAGGGTATTGACCGCGATGCCGCCCAGACCGTCCAGGTACTGCTTGCCGTTCACGTCCCACACGCGGGCGCCCTGGCCATGCGACAGCGCAATGGGCACGCGGCCGTAGGTGTTCATGGTGTGCGGCGAAGAAGCTTCAATCAGGGCGGTCATGGGTCCTCCAAAAAAGCAAAGCGGCCCAACGAGATGGGCCGTTGAGACGCGATTTTAGGCGCACGACTTGCTTGCTTCCTTGACAATTCCGCATCAAAGCAATGCCCGCGGGGGCTGCGCCGTGACAGCGGACTGACAGTTCCCAACTCTTATATAAGATAGAATACTTGTGCGCCGCAGCATCAGTGATCCTGATGCCGTCGCCTCCTTCCAGACCGCCTCTACCCGATGGTTTCCAGCTCCGCCAAAGAAGTCTTCATCCAGGGCCTGACCCGGGACGGCAAGACCTTTCGCCCCAGCGACTGGGCCGAGCGGCTGGCGGGCGTGATGAGCTCATTCCGCCCTGGCGGCGCCCAGCCGGGCAGCCACCTGGGTTATTCGCCCTGGTGCGTGCCGACCGTGATCAATGGCGTGAAATGCGTGGTGGTCAACCGCGAACTTCGCGAGCACGAGCCCATGGCCTGGGACTTCTGCCTGAATTTCGCCCGCGACAACGATTTGCAGGTGGCGGAGGCTTGCCTGGTGCCACAAGAAGACAACAAGCGCTGAAGTACCGGCTGCACGGGGTGCCCAGCCGGTCAAAGAATCGCCTGGAGTCCTTTGTCGGCGATGACATTGAGCAACTTCAATGCGGGCCCGGCGGGATGCGTTGCGCCCTGTTCCCACTTGCGCACGGTAGATGCGGTGGTGTGCAGATGATGGGCGAACACCGGTTGACTAAACCTGAGCGCTTCGCGCAGGCGCTTGATGTCCGCCGCGCTGAAAGCGCGAACTGGCGGGGGACAGATGGCGTCGAACTCGCGCATGGTCACCTTGCTGATCGCACCAGCCTCGTGCAGCGCGGCCAAATCGCCCCGCAGTGATTCAATCAGTTTGGTCGTCACAACATACCTCCAGCAAAACCCCGGCTTCAGTGGCCTTGCGCAATCCGTCCACCGGCAGAGCCAGGAATACCTTGCCCGCAAACTGAAGCGCCTTCCTTTCCTCCTGCGTGATGTTTGCCTGGTCGCTCTTTCGAAAGCCATGCAGGAAGACGTAGCGGCTGCCCATCCTGGCTGACACCAGCGTGCGATAGCCGCCACTTTTTCCGCTGCCTTGACGCGCAACCCGTTTCTTGTACAGAAAGCCACCCAAATCGGCGTCAATCAAGCCAGCCTCCATTTCCTGGGCTGCCTGGCAAAGAGCCGCTTCTTGCAGCTTTTCCCCGGACTGCCATCGGGCAAAGTCCTTGCGCTTGAACACCTGCATGCCGATTCCTCCCTGCGCAGAAGTATGCCCGTTTCGGGTATATTTTTCCACCGCAAAAGAAATCAAGCATGAAAAAACCGCCCGAAGGCGGTTTCTCACTTTTGCTGGCAGCGCACCCGTTTCAAACGGCGGGTTGAAGATCAACCCGGGCTGTTGGCCTGAAGCGTCAGGCGGCGGTGGCCAGGGCTTTCACCTTGGCGGACAGGCGGCTCTTGTCGCGGGCGGCCTTGTTCTTGTGAAAGATGCCCTTGTCGGCCACGGTGTCCACAATGGATTGGGCTTTGGCAAATGCCTCGGTCGCCTTGGTCTTGTCGCCGGCGGCAACGGCCTTTTCGACGTTCTTGACGGCGGTGCGGTATTTGGAACGCAGCGAGGTGTTCGCGGCGTTGAGTTTCACGTCCTGGCGGGCGCGTTTACGGCCCGACGCCAGGCGCGGGTTCTTCTTTTTGGGTTTGGCTGATGCCATGATTGGGTTCCTTGGTGTCTGAGGATGATGCCAGCAAAGCCCTCCATTATAGACCAGCTACACTGCACCGGTGAGCCTGTTCAAAGCCGCCTCCACCGTCTCCCTGCTGACCCTGGCCTCGCGCGTCACGGGGCTGGCGCGTGAACTGCTCATGGCCTCGGCCTTTGGCGCCAGCGCCCTGACGGACGCCTTCAACGTCGCCTTTCGCATCCCCAACCTGCTGCGCCGCCTGTTTGGCGAGGGCGCTTTCAGCCAGGCCTTTGTGCCCGTGCTGGCTGCCTCGCGCCAGAAAAGCGGCGATGAAGCCACCCACCGCCTGATCAGCGCCGTGGCCACGGTGCTGGCCTGGGCGCTGCTGCTGACCTGCGTGGTGGGCGTGGCGGCCGCGCCCGTGCTGGTCTGGGCGCTGGCCAGCGGCCTGAAGCAGGACCCCCAGGGCTTTGAAGCCGCGGTGCTCATGACGCGCTGGATGTTTCCCTACATCGCCTGCATGTCGCTGGTGGCGCTGGCGGCGGGCGTGCTCAACACCTGGAAGCGCTTTGCCGTGCCCGCCGCCACGCCGGTGCTGCTGAACGTGTCCATGATCGCCGCCGCCTGGTGGGGCGCGCCCTGGTTCGCGGCGCAGGGTATTCAGCCGATTTACGCCATGGCCGCCGGCGTCATGGTGGGCGGCCTGCTGCAGCTGGGCGTGCAGATCCCGGCGCTGCACCGGCTGGGGCTGCTGCCCCGCATTGGCCTGGGCTGGGCCACCCTGCGTGACGCCTGGCGCGACGAGGGCGTGCGCAACATCACGCGGCTGATGCTGCCGGCGCTGCTGGGCGTGGGCGTGGCGCAGGTGTCGCTGATGATCAACACGCAGATTGCGTCCTGGCTGGCCACGGGCAGCGTGAGCTGGCTGGGCTATGCCGACCGGTTGATGGAGTTCCCCACCGCGCTGCTGGGCGTGGCGCTGGGCGTGGTGCTGATGCCGCAGCTGGCCTCCGCCCGCGCAGCCGATGACGGGCAACGCTATTCAGACCTGCTGGACTGGGGCCTGCGCCTGGTGGTGCTGCTGGCCGTGCCCACCTCGGTGGCGCTGCTGACCTTTTCCACGCCGCTGGTGGCCACGCTTTACCACTACGGCGCCTTCAAGGACAGCGACGTGGCCCAGGTGTCGCTGGCGCTGGCCGGCTACGGTGCGGGGCTGCTGGGTCTGGTGGCCATCAAGGTGCTGGCGCCGGGCTTTTACGCCAGCCAGGACATCCGCACGCCGGTGCGCATTGCCATTGCAGTGCTGGTGATCACGCAGCTGCTGAACATCGCGCTGGTGCCGCTGCTCAAGCATGCAGGGCTGGCGCTGTCCATCGGCCTGGGCGCCATGATCAACGCGCTGTGGCTGCTGGTGGGGCTGCTGCGCCGGGGCAGCTACCGGCCGGCGCCGGGCTGGTGGGTGTTTGGTCTGCAGGTCATTGCCGCCAGCGCGCTGCTGGCCGTTTTTTTGATGTGGGGCGCGCAGGCCGTGCCGTGGGTGGAGCTGCGCGCGCAGGGCTTCAAGCGTGCGGGGCTGCTGGCGCTGATGATTGCGGGCGGCGTGGCGCTGTACTTTGCCGCGCTGATGGCCGCCGGCCTGAAGCTGCGCCAGCTGGTGCGGCGGTGATGCGCAGCCCCGGGTTGACGCCCGCAGCACAGTCCACTACAAAGACCCATGAGCTTCAGCCTCAGCACGCCCACACCGCTTGAGTATTTCGCCTCGCTGGTGCAAAGCGACGACCACTTTCCGCTGCTGGAGGCCGCCGTCAGCCTGGCCCAGGACGAATACCCCGACCTGGACGTGCAGCAGGTGCTGGGCGATGTGGACCAGCTGCTGGCCCGCCTGAAGCGCCGCCTGCCGGCGGATGCGGCGCCGCTGCACCGGCTGCGCACGCTCAACCAGTTTTTCTTTCGCGACCTGAGCTTTGGCGGCAACGTCAACGACTACTACGACCCCGACAACAGCTACCTGAACGCCGTGCTGCGCACGCGCCGGGGCATCCCGATCTCGCTGGCCGTGCTGTGGATCGAGCTGGCCCAGGGCCTGGGCCTGCATGCGCGAGGCGTGGGTTTTCCGGGGCACTTCATGGTCAAGGTCAACCTGCCCAAGGGCCAGGTGGTGATTGACCCGTTCACCGGCCAGTCATTGAGCCGCGAGGACCTGTCCGAGCGGCTGGAGCCCTTCAAGCGGCGCAGCGGCCTGGTGGATGAATTCGAGGTGCCGCTGGGCCTGTACCTGCAGGCCGCGCCGGCGCGCGACATCATCGCGCGCATGCTGCGCAACCTCAAGGAAATCCATCGCACCCAGGAAGACTGGCAGCGCCTGATCGCCGTGCAGGACCGCCTGGTGGTGCTGCTGCCCGAAGCCTGGGCCGAATACCGCGACCGTGGCCTGGCCCACGCCGAACAGGGCCACACCGCACTGGCCGTGGCGGACCTGGAGACTTACCTGGTACACGCCCAGGACGCGCTGGACATCGACGCCATGGCCGACCGCGTGGCGGCGCTGCGGCGCGAGATGAACCGGGGCTGAGCCGAAGATGCCCCGGGGCTGACAGTCCCTATGCGCCGCGCTTGAGGAACTGCGGAATCTGCTGTGATTCCGCCGGGCTGGCCGCGCGCGGCAGCGACGGCCGGTTGACCGGCTGGGCCGGCACCGCGGCCGGTCGGGTGGACGCGGCGAAGGCCGACAGGCGCCCGCCATGCACCAGTGACTCCTGGGCCGGCATCAGGCTGGCCGGGCGTGAATTGCCCAGCCGCGACGGTGCCGCCGCCACCTGAGCTGCCGGCCGGGTGGCCGGGCGCGCCGCCGGCACGGGCCGCGTGACCGGCACGGCGCGCGCGGCGGGCGACGGGTCATTGGCCGCCTGCACCGGGTTGAGCAACGGCGTCATCCAGTCCAGGATGGGCTCCCACTGCGCCAGATCGGTCGCGGCCTGGCTGGGCGTGAGGTCAAAAATCGTCAGGCCACGCTCCAGGCAGCGCACATACACCTGGGTTTCGCGCAGCACACCCAGGAACGGCAGCTTGAGCCCGGCGGACCAGTCGCGCAGCACCTGGCCGGCGGAGGTGCGCCCGTCAATGCGCATGCCCACCGTGGCCAGGCGGCAGCGCCCGCTGGCCACGCGGGGCAGGGCCATCAGCTCGGCATGGCAGGCGGCGGCGGATTCGCGGTCAAACACCGAATGGCACACCGGCATGATGATGGCGTCGGCAAACATCACCACGCGCGCCAGCTCAAAGCCGTGCAGCCCGCCCGGCGTGTCCAGCACCACATGGGTGATGCCGGTGGGTACGCGCAACACGTTCTTCTGGTCCATGGCCCACGGCGCGACCGTGGGCAGGGCCGGGTCGCGGCGCTTGAGCCAGGTGCGGCTGGACTGCTGGCGGTCCACATCGCCCAGCATGACCGAATGCCCCTGGCGCGCGCACCACACCGCAATGTGGGCGGCCAGTGTGCTTTTGCCACTGCCACCCTTGCGGTTGACCACTGCGATAACCGGCATCAGGACGCTCCAGAATTGCGACGGGAGATACAGTTTGGTACAAGTTAAGGCCAAAGTCCATACCGCACCGGCACCTGACGCTAGGAAATTTGTAGCAAAGCAACGTTTCTGGCGGCCCTTGGTAAGCTCGGGCCATGGCGCATGCGGACTTCATCCAGGACCTGGCCGTGATCATGCTGATCGCGGGTCTGGTGACGCTGGTGTTCCACCGCCTCAAGCAGCCCGTGGTGCTGGGCTACATCCTGGCGGGCGTGATCATCGGCCCCTACACCCCGCCGTTTGCGCTGATCCAGGACGAACACACCATCCGCACGCTGTCCGAGCTGGGCGTGGTGTTCCTGCTGTTTGCGCTGGGGCTGGAATTCAGCCTGCGCAAGCTGGCCAGCGTGGGCCTGACGGCGGTAGTGGCGGCGGTGGTGGAAATCGCAGCCATGCTGTTCATCGGCTACTGGATCGGGCAGTACTTTGGCTGGGGCCAGATGGACTCGATCTTCCTGGGCGCCATCCTGTCGATTTCGTCCACCACCATCATCGTCAAGGCGCTGGACGAGCTGAAGCTGAAAGGCGAGCGATTTTCGCAGCTGATCTTCGGCATCCTGATCGTGGAAGACATCCTGGCCATTGCCATGATCGCGCTGCTGTCGGCCATTGCCACCACGGGCCAGGTGGATGCGCCGGCCGTGTTCAGCACGCTGGGAAAGCTGTCGCTTTTCATGGTGGTGGCGCTGGTGCTGGGCATCCTGATCGTGCCGCGCCTGCTGGCCTATGTGGACAGCTTTGAAAGCACCGAGATGCTGCTGATCACCGTGCTGGGCCTGTGCTTTGGCTTTTGCCTGCTGGTGGTCAAGCTGGACTACAGCATTGCGCTGGGCGCGTTCATCATCGGCGCGGTCATGGCCGAATCGCGCCAGCTCAAGCGCATCGAGCGGCTGACAGAGCCGCTCAAGGACATGTTCAGCGCGATCTTTTTCGTGTCCATCGGCCTGCTGCTGGACCTGTCGGTGCTGTTCAAGTACGCCGGCCCGATTGCGCTCATCACCGCGGCCGTGGTGCTGGGCAAGGTCATTGCCTGCAGCGCGGGGGCGTTCCTGTCGGGCAATGACGGGCGCACCTCGCTCAAGGTGGGCATGGGGCTGGCGCAGATCGGCGAGTTCTCCTTCATCATCGCGTCGCTGGGCCTGACGCTCAAGGTCACCAGCGACTTCCTCTACCCCATCGCTGTGGCCGTATCGGCGCTCACCACGCTGTTCACGCCCTACCTGATCCGCCTGTCGGACCCGCTGTCGCTGCGCGCGGGCGCGGCCATGCCGCGGCGCATGGCTGTCTGGTTTGCGCGCTACCCCGCCAAGCTGCATGCCCTGAAAAAGCGCAGCGACGAAGCCGTGCTGCGCGGGATCATCATCCGCATCCTGCTGCAGGTGCTGGTCAATTGCGCGCTGGTGGCCGCGGTGTTTGTGGCCGGCGCCTTCATCGTGACCGAGGCGGGGAGCCTGCTGACCTTTCCCGCCAAGGCGCCGCCCGAACTGCCCGACGCCATGACATGGGGGATTGCGCTGCTGATTTCGCTGCCGTTCCTGATCGCCACCTACCGCAAGCTCAAGGCGCTGAGCATGCTGCTGGCCGAAATGCTGGTGGTGCCGTCGGACCAGGGCCATGGGGGCGCTGCGCTGCGCCGGGTGGTGACCGAGGTGATCCCGGTCCTGGCGGTGGTTGCCATCCTGGTGCTGATCAGCCTGCTCAGCGAAAGCATCCTGCCGCCCTGGCCCTGGCTGGCGGGCATCCTGGCTTGCGCGGCCGTCGTGACGGCGCTGCTGTGGAACTGGTTTGTGCGGCTGCACACCCGGCTGCAGGTGGCGCTGATCGAAACCATGGAAACACCCTCCGCTCTCTGAGCAGCGGGCACCGCTGGCCTTCAGGCCTGCAGCCGCTGCGATGGGCCGTGGCGTGGGGCCGTGCGGGACGACGGCGTGCCCTCGGGACCGAACCTGTGCCAGGTGCGCCGCAACTGCGTGTCCGAGCTGAACCCGGCCAGCGCGGCGGCCTGCGTCACGTTCATGCCCGCGTCCAGCGCCGCCTGCGCTGCAGCCAGCCGTATGCGGCGCAGGTACTGCAGCGGCGCAATGCCGGTGTGCTCCAGAAACAGCCGCGTCAGGTGGCGCGGCGATGTGTGCGCCACCTGCGCCATGCGCGCCACCGTCCAGCCCTCCCGCGGGTGCAGGCTCACGGCGTCCTGCACACGGTGCAGGGCGGGGTGCAGGTGGCTGCGGTACGCCAGAAACGGCGACAGCTCCGGGTCGCCCGGGCCGCGTCGCATGGCCACCACCATGGTCTGCGCCACCTGGGCTGCCAGGGCCGGCCCGCAGGTGGCGCCAATGCGGTGCAGCATCAGGTCAACGCCGGTGGTGACGCCCGCGCTGCTGAACACCGGGGCATCCTCCACAAACACGCGGTTGGACACGACCTGGCAGGCAGGCTCCACCGCGCCCAGCTCGTCCAGGTGGTGATGGTGCGTGGTGACGCTGCGCCCCGCCAGCAGCCCCGCATGCGCGGCCAGCACCGAGCCGGCGCACACCGTGACCAGCTCCAGCACGCCGGGTGCCAGCCGCAGGCCGCGCAGCCAGTGCAACGCCTGGCGCGCCTCGGCGCCGTCCACCGCGATGCGCTGGCCCGGCTGGCCCACCAGCACCACCCAGGCGGGCGTGGGCAACACGGCGGGCAGCGGTTCAAGCCCGGCCAGCCGCACACCGACCGAGCTGACGGCTTCGCTGCGGGGGCTCACAAAATGCAGCGCAAACCGCGGTGAAAGGCCCTGGGCCGCGCGGGCCTGGTTGGCAAGGCGCAACGCCTCGGCCGGGCCCGCCCAGTCCAGGATCAGGCTGCCGGGCAGCAGCACAAACAGCACATGAATGGGCGGGCCTTCGGGCTCAGGCAGGGTCATCGGCATTCCATCGGTAATCCATCTGGCGGGCGGTGCGCGTGGCCAGGGCCTGGCCGCCCAGCCGCGCCACCAGGTGCAGGCTCATGTCCATGCCCGCGCTGATACCGGCCGATGTGACCACCGCGCCCTGGTCAACCCAGCGCGGACCGTCCAGCACCGTCAGCGCCGGGAACTGCGCGCGCAGGTCGGCCACATCTTCCCAGTGGGTGGTGACCTGTTCGTCGCGCACCACGCCTGCTGCCGCCAGCAGGAACGCACCGGTGCAAACGGATGCCGTGATCTGCGCGCCCGCCGCCTGCCGCGCAATCCAGGCCAGGGTCTGCGGGCAGGCCTGCGCCGCATCCACCACGCCGCCCGGCACCACCAGCAGGTCGGCCGCCGGGGCGTCGTCAAACGACCATTCGGGCAGCACGCGCAGGCCGGCGCGCGCCTGCACGGGCTGGCTGGTGCGCGCCACGCAGGCCACCTCAAACAGCGGCGGTGCGCCTGGCGCCGTGCGGCCCTGCACGCGGCTGGCGGTGGTGAACACCTCGTAGGGGCCGGCAAAGTCCAGCGCCTCGGCCTGGTCAAACACCAGGATGTGCACGCGCAGCGTCATGCGGCCCCCGGCGCGTCACAGGGGCGCGGGCCAGGTGATTCCTGGATATCGATCAAAAGCAGACAAGGTTTCATGGCGGGGCCTGTAGGGAAAGTGTGCTGAAGCCCTTATTTTTCCGGCGACAGGCCGTGCAGGCCAGCCGGCAAGCGCCAGGTTTCGATCATTTCAGGACATCATGAGGCAAAGACTAGAATTTGCGCTGGTTTCCGGGGTTTACCGCCCGCCTTCTTCCACTGCCTCCCGCATGCCCCTTACCGCCCCCGTCCACCCGCCATGCCAGGCATGAAACAGATCGCGCTGGACATCGGCCTGGCCACCGGCCCCACGCTGGCCAGCTTTTGCGCCGGCCCCAATGAAGCCGCGCTGCGCCACCTGCAGCTGTGGGCCGGCAGCCCCACCCGGTCGCCCGTGCCCACCTACCTGTGGGGCGCCAGCGGCAGCGGCAAAACCCATCTGCTCAAGGCCGTGCGCGAAGCCCTGCGTGAGCAGGGCGCCAGCGCCGGCTGGCTGGACCCTGCCGTGGCCGAGCCCCCGGAATTCAACGACGGCTGGGCCGTGGTGCTGCTGGATGACGTGCACCTGTACACCGCCGTGCAGCAGCAAGCGGCCTTCAACTGGTTTGTGAACGCACAGACGCACCAGCGCGGCGTGCTGGCCGCCGGCGACCTGCCGCCCGCGGGCCTGAAGCTGCGCGAAGACCTGCGCACCCGCCTGGGCTGGGGTCATGTGTTCCAGCTGCAGGTGCTGACCGAGCCCGAGCGCCGCGCCGTGCTGCGCCAGGCGGCGGACGCGCGCGGCGTGTTTCTGGGCGACGAGGTGATGGACTTCATGCTCACGCGCTTTTCGCGCGACCTGGGCAGCCTGATGCAACTGCTGGAGCAGCTGGACGGCTATGCCCTGCAGACCAAGCGGGCCATCACCATCCCGCTGATCAAATCGATGCTGGAGGACGAGTGAGCAGTAACCCCCCAAGGATCGCGCTTTTTGACCTGGACCACACCCTGTTGCCGATCGACTCGGACCATTCCTGGGGCGTGTATACCAGCACCATCGGCTGGACGGACCCGGTGGAATTCAACCGCCGCAACGACGAGTTTTACGCCCATTACAAGGCCGGCACGCTGGATATCCATGACTATGTGCGCTTTGCCACCGACGCCGTGCGGCTGAAAGGGCCCGAGGCCGCCGCACAGGCGCATGCGGGCTTCATGCAGCAGGTGGTGCTGCCCGAGCTGCGCCAGGAAGCCCTGGCCCTGGTGCGCAGCCACCAGGCCGCGGGCGACCAGGTGGTGATCGTCACCGCCACCAATGAATTCGTCACCCGCCCGATCGCCCAGGCCTTTGGCGTGAGCGAGCTGATCGCCGTGGCGCTGGCGCGCGGCGCCGACGGCTGGATCACCGGCGAAATCGACGGCGTGCCGTCGGCCCGCGAAGGCAAGGTCACGCGGGTGGAACAATGGCTGGCTGCGCGTGGCCTGGCCTGGGGCACGGTGCACACCACGTTCTATTCGGATTCCATCAACGACCTGAGCCTGCTGGAGCGGGTGAACGAACCCGTGGCCACCAACCCCGACGACCGCCTGCGCGCCCTTGCGGCCGGGCGCGGCTGGCGCATACTGGACCTGTTTGACAAGAAATAAATGATCAAGAAATTCATCGACAAGCTGCTGGGCAAAGGCGGCAGCAAGACGCCCCGATTCGGCAAGCGCGAGGAAGTGGGCCACGACGTGCACGGCATCGACCCGACGCTGGTGGACGAACGCGCCGTGAACGTGGTGCAGACGCTCAAGCAGGCCGGCTATGAAGCCTACATCGTGGGCGGCGCGGTACGCGACCTGCTGGTGGGCCTGCGGCCGAAAGACTTTGACGTGGCCACCAACGCCACGCCCGAGCAGGTCAAGGGCCTGTTCCGCCGCGCGTTCATCATCGGGCGGCGCTTTCGCATCGTGCACGTGGTGTACGGCCGCGGGCGCGAGCATGAAGTGATCGAGGTGTCCACCTTCCGCGCGCAGATGGACAACGCCGCCGCCGAGCAGGTGGCCGGCAACGAAAAGACCAGCCGCAACGAGCTGGCCGGCATGAAGCACGCGGTGGACTCCACCGGCCGCGTGCTGCGCGACAACGTCTGGGGCCCGCAGGACGAAGACGCGACCCGGCGCGACTTCACCATCAACGCGATGTACTACGACCCGGAAACGCAGATCGTGGTGGACTACCACGGCGGCATCAAGGACGCCAAAAAGCGCCTGCTGCGCATGATCGGCGACCCGGCCGCGCGCTACCGCGAAGACCCGGTGCGCATCATCCGCGCCGTGCGCTTTGCCGCCAAGCTGCACCCGCTGGGCTTCAAGCTGGACGGCAAGACGGCCCAGGCCCTGCTGCCCGCGCAGCCGCTTTTGGCCGACGTACCGCAAAGCCGGCTGTTTGACGAAATGCTCAAGCTGCTGCAGACCGGCCATTCGCTGGCCA
The DNA here is from genome assembly GCA_050247515.1 of Ramlibacter sp. Taxonomy (GTDB): domain Bacteria; phylum Pseudomonadota; class Gammaproteobacteria; order Burkholderiales; family Burkholderiaceae_C; genus RAM1. The sequence continues at coordinate 136,162 of JBFWUB010000008.1, forward strand.
CCATTGCGCAGCTGAAGGCGCTGGGCCTGTCGCGCGGCATCTACCCGCTGCTGGACGTGGTGGTGGAGCGCGCCGACCAGATGTTTGTGAAAGCCGCGCTGCAGGACACCGACCGCCGCGTGAACGAGGGCAAGCCCGTGGCGCCCAGCTTTTTGCTGGCCTGCGTGCTGTGGGCCGACGTGCGCGACGGCTGGGCCCAGCGCCAGGCCAACCGCCAGCCGCCGTTCCCGGCGCTGCAGGACGCGATTGACGACGTGTTCAACGCCCGCATCGGCGACGTATCAGGCCGCGGCAAGCTGGCCGCCGACATGCGCGAAATCTGGATGATGCAGCCCCGCTTTGAAAAGCGCACCGGCAGCACGCCGTTTGGCCTGGTGGAGCAGCCGCGCTTTCGCGCGGGCTTTGACTTCATGCGCCTGCGTGCCGACGCGGGCGAGGTGGACGTGGTGCTGGCCGACTGGTGGCAGGAATTCAGCATGGCCAGCGACGCCGTGCGCGAAGACCTGGTGGCCCAGGTGCGCGAGGAAACCCAGGGCAAGGGCGCGCGCCGCGTGCGCGCGCCGCGCCCGCCGGTGGCCGAGCCGGGGGCCGGCATTGTGGCCGCGCCGCAGCAGGACCGCCCGGTGACGGACGGCCCGCCGGGCGAAGGCGCGGGTGGTGATGCCGGTGAAGGCGCGCCGCGCAAGCGCCGCCGCCGCAGGCGCAAGCCGGGCGGGGGCGAAGGCGGCGGATCGTCGCAGCCTGAAGGCCGCAGCGACCCGTCATGACACGCGAGCCGGTGCCCGCCTGGGTGGCGCTGGGCGCCAACCTGGGAGATGCGCCGCAGACGGTGCGTGACGCCGTCACCGCCATCGGCCAGTTGCCTGGCACCACGGTTGAAAAACAGTCATCGCTGTACCGTACCGCGCCGGTGGATTCGAGCGGGCCGGACTACATCAACGCCGTGGTGGAGATTGTCACTGCCCTGCCTGCGCCTGAACTGCTGGCGGCGCTGCAAGCGATAGAACAGGCCGCAGGCCGTGAGCGGCCGTACCGCAACGCCCCGCGCACGCTGGACCTCGATGTGTTGCTATTCGGCGGGGGCAGTATCAGCAGCCCCGCACTGACCATCCCCCACCCCCGCATGCACGAGCGGGCCTTTGTGCTGGTGCCGCTGGCGGAGATTGCGCCGGGGTTGGTGATGGAGCAGGAGCTGGAGAAGGTAGCGGAGCAGGGGATCAGACGCCTGTAGTGGTGACGAGTGCGGCGACTTCGGTCGGACCTCTGTCTTGGCAGGCCGTTCGCGCTGAAATTCGCTTGCCTGCAGCATTTCCGGCTTGATGGCATGTATCCATATGGCTACAATTGCGACGTGTTCACCGTCCTCCAGACCGAACAGTTCGTCGCGTGGCTTGATGCCCTGAAGGACAAGCGCGCGCAGATCCGCATCGCGGCCCGACTGCGGCAAGCTGAAGCGGGAAGTCTGGGAGACTGGCAGCCGATAGAAGGTGAAGTCTCTGAAATGAGGGTTCACTACGGGCCGGGCTACCGGTTGTATTTCGTACGTCGGGGGCGAGTGATAGTCGTCATGCTCAACGCAGGCGACAAGGCAACCCAGAAGCGCGACATCCGCCATGCACTGAAGCTGGCTTCTGAACTTGGAGACGATCTATGAGCAAGGCCAGGACATCCCTGAAGCTGGTGGCTTTCGATGCCGCGCGCTACCTTGACGACGACGAAGCCATCGCAGAGTACATGACCGCTGTACTTGATGCCAACGATCCAGACTTGTTGCTCCTTGCCCTGAGCGATGTAGCGCGCGCCAAGGGCATGGCACAGGTAGCCAAAGATGCAGGCCTGGGGCGCGAGAGCCTTTACAAGGCGCTTGCCCCCGGCGCGAAACCGCGCTTTGAAACAGTCATGAAAGTGGCTCGTGCGCTGGGAGTCAAGTTCACGGCCCACCCCGCCTGAATAGCTCGTCACGACCCCATGAACACACTCCACTCCCTCTTCGCGCAAAAAGCCTGGGCCAACAGCGAACTGTTCAACGCGCTGGCCGCCGTCAACGCCCAGGAACATGCGGGCGCGATCCACACCGCCATCCGAACGCTCAACCATATCTACGTGGTCGACAGAATCTTCCAGGCGCACCTGCAGGGCCAGCCGCATGGCTACACCGCCACCAACACCGACGCCACGCCGGATCTGGGAGAGCTGCATTTCGCCGTTGCCGAGGTGGACGCCTGGTTTGAGCGCTATACCGCGACCGTTACTCCAGCGCAGTTGGGCGAGCGCATCGTGTTCCGCTTCACCGACGGCGACGCGGGCACGATGTCGCGTGAAGAAATGCTGGCCCACGTCATCACCCACGGCGCGTACCACCGGGGCAATGTGGGCCAGGTGCTCAAGTCCATCTCTGTTGCGCCGCCACGCGACCTGTACACCAAGTTCCTGCACATCAGCGAGCCGCAGCGCCGCCAGGTCTGATCCTGCTGCGCAGCCAGTCCCGCAAGTGACGCTGCGTTGGGCGCCATGTCACACCCTTGACAGCGGCCCCGGGTGCGCCCTGCCTACAGTGGGCCTGTCCCCACTCCACAGGCCGCCACCGTGACCGCACCCAATGCATCGCTTGCGCAGCTTCGCGCCATCAACCAGTCCGCCGCGTTCAACCAGTGGTGCGGCATCGAGGTGCTGTCGGCCCAGCCGGGCCAGGCCGAGATCGCCATGCCCTGGCGGGCCGAGGCGGGGCAGTACGCGGGCTTTCTGCACGCGGGCCTGGTCGGGGCCTTGATCGACACGGCCTGCGGCTTTGCCGCCGCCACGGTGGTGGGGCGCGTGCTGGCGTCGCACTATTCCGTCAATTGCCTGCGCCCTGCGGTGGGGGAGCGTTTCATTGCCCGTGCCCGCGTGGTCAAACCCGGCAAGACGCAGGTGTTCACCGCGTGCGACCTGTTCGCCGTGGCCGACGGCAACGAGACGCTGGTGGCCACGGGCCAGACGCTGCTGGTCGTGGTGGGCGAGGGCGCTGCCAGCCAGTGATACAACCGGGAGATGAACTCCCCTGTGTCCCACGTCACCCTGCGCCCCCTGACAGCGCAAGACCTGCCCATGCTGCATGGCTGGCTGAATCGCCCGCACATCGTTGAATGGTGGGGTGGCGATGCCATGCGCCCCACGCTGGACGAGGTGCTGGCCGGCTACCACCCCGACGCCCTGGCCGCGCACGGGGTCACGCCCTATATCGTCATGCTGGGCGACGAGCCCATCGGCTATGCGCAGTCGTATGTGGCCATGGGCAGCGGCGACGGCTGGTGGGAAGAGATCGCCGACCCCGGCGTGCGCGGCATCGACCAGTCCCTGGCCAACGCGGACCAGCTCGGCCAGGGCCTGGGCACGCAACTGGTGCGCGCGCTGGTGGCGCGGCTGTTCAGCGACCCGGCCGTGACCGCCGTGCAGACCGACCCGGCGCCGCACAATGCGCGTGCCATCCGCTGTTATGAAAAGGCCGGCTTTCGCCAGATCAGGCAGATCGCCACGCCCGACGGCCCGGCGGTCTATATGCTGCATACCCGCACGAACTGACTTGACCATGAACACCTCCACGCCCACCGAATACCTTGTCCTGTCCCGCGGCCAGTGGGACGCCGACAAATCCCCCGAAGAAATCCAGCAGGCCATCGACGCGTTTTACGTCTGGCACGACGAGCTGGTGGCCCAGGGCCGCATGAAGACCGGCCAGCGGCTGGCGCGCGATGCGCGGCTGGTCTCGCGCGCCGGCGTGCTGGACGGCCCGTTCACCGAGGCCAAGGAGGTCGTGGGCGGTTACTGGTTTTTCATCGCGCACAGCCTGGACGAAGCCTGCGCCCTGGCCGCGCAGAACCCCTGCATGGCCTGCGGCCTGCAATACGAGGTGCGGCCGGTGGAGCCCGTGCGCGCCAGCGCCTGGGTGCCCGGCAGCGAAACGCCGGGCACGGTCAGCCTGCGCATCCGCCGCGACGACCTGCGCGGCCCCGAGATCCATGCCCTGCTGGAAGAACATCTGCAGCACATGCGTGCCGTGTCGCCGCCCGAGAGCGTGCACGCGCTGGACCTGGACAAGCTGCGCCAGCCCGCCATCACGTTCTGGACGGCTTGGTCGGGCGCCAGCCTGGCGGGCTGCGGCGCGCTCAAGCAACTTGACGCCGCGCATGGCGAGATCAAGTCCATGCGCACCGCGCAGGCGCACCGGCGCGCTGGCGTGGCGCGCGCCATGCTGGCGCACATCATTGAAGAGGCACGGTACCGCGGCTACACCCGCCTGAGCCTGGAGACCGGCTCGCAGGACGCTTTTGAGCCCGCGCGCCAGCTCTATGCGCGCTTTGGTTTTGTGGAATGCGGGCCGTTTGAGGGCTACACCGAAGACCCCAACAGCGTCTTCATGACCCGCGCGCTTTAACCCGCCATTACCTCCCACGTCATTGCCCGCATGACGCCGTTGGCGGAACATGCTTCCAGCGACGATTCATCAACGACTGGAGGTTTTTATGAGCGACACAGGACTGATTGCCATTGCGTGCGGTCTCATCATCGGGCTGGGTGCCATTGGCGCCTGCATGGGCATCGGGCTGATGGGCGGGCGCTTCATTGACGGCGCGGTGCGCCAGCCCGAGATGATGGAGCCGCTGCAGACCAAGATGTTTTTGCTGGCCGGGCTGATCGACGCCAACTTCCTGATCGGCGTGGGCGTGGCAATGATGTTTGTCTTTGCCAACCCGTTTGCTACCTGAGGTTGCGCTGGCGGCTCACGTCCAGCTCGGTCACGGGCGCCGCACGGTTGCCCCAGCTGTTGCGGATGTGGCTGAGCACGGCGGCCGTGTCCGCGTCGCTGAACTCCAGCACGTAGGGCGGCATGCCAAAGGGCCGCGGGTTGCCCGCGGTGGCCGGTGCAAAGCCGCCGTTCAGCACGATCTGCACCAGGTTGGCGGTATGCGGCAACGTCACCGCGCGGTTGCCTGCCAGCGCCGGGTAGGCGCCGGCCACGCCTTCGCCGCGTTCGCCGTGGCACTGCGCGCATTGCTGTTCGTACAGCTTGGCGCCGCGGCTGGCCACGGCGGCTTCCACCGGTGGCGCTGCCCTGGCTGCCACCGTGGCCGGTGGCAGCGCCTTCAGGTAGGTGGCCATGGCCAGCAGGTCGGCATCGCTCAGGTGCTGCGTGCTGTGCTGCACCACCTCGGCCATGGGGCCCAGCACCGACGCGCGGGGTGACGTGCCGGTCTTGAGCAGCTGCGTGATGTCGGCCAGCGGCCAGTCGGCCACGCCGGCTTCGGCGGGGGATGCCAATGACGGCGCGTACCAGTTCTGCGACGGGATCAGCCCGCCGGCCAGGTCCAGCTTGTCGTCGGTGGCGCCCAGCGCATTGCGCGCGGTGTGGCAGGCCGCGCAGTGGCCCAGCCCGCGCACCAGGTAGGCGCCGCGGTTCCATTCGGCGCTGTGCCGTGCGTCGGCATTGAAGGCGCCGGGGCTGAAATACAGTGCGCGCCACACCGCCAGCGCGGCCTGCGTGCTGTACGGCCAGCGCAGTGCATGCGGCGTGTTGGCCTGCGCCACCGGCGGGCGGCTCATCAGCCAGGCGTACAGCGCGTCCGCGTCGGCGCGCGTGACCTGGGTGTAGCTGGTGTACGGAAAGGCCGGGTACAGCCTGCGCCCGTCTTTGGACTTGCCATGGTGCAGCGCCTGCCAGAAATCATCGCTCGTCCAGCTGCCTATGCCGGTCTTCAGGTCGGGCGTGATGTTGCCCGCGTACACGGTGCCAAACGGGGTCAGGATGCCGCGCCCGCCCGCGCCCGGGGCGCCGCCTTGCGTGGTGTGGCAGGCCAGGCAGTTGCCCGCGCGCGCCAGGTAGGCGCCGCGCAGGACCAGGTCGTTGGCGGGCGAGGGTGCGGGCGGGGCAGCCGCCGTGGCGGTGGCCGGCGGCGCCGTGCCGCAGCGCAGCCCGGGCGGTGCGGGCAGTGAAGCAGCCGGCTTGCTGTTGGCCGGCACCGGCTGCGTGGCCAGCCACGCGGCCACCGCGTTCACGTCGGCCAGGTCCATGCGCCGCGCCAGCTCGGCCATGCAGTCGGGCGCATGGGCGCGGCGCTGGCCGGTGCGCCAGGCGCCCAGCTGGGCGTTCAGGTAGTCGCGCGGCAGGCCCAGCAGGCCGGGCGTGGCCGGCTGCACGCCGGTCAGCGCCGCGCCGTGGCACGACGCGCAGGCCGGCAGCTGGCGGGCGGGGTCGCCCTGCAGCGCCAGCTGGCGGCCGCGGCGCAGCGTGTCGGCGCCGGGCGGCGGCTGTTGCGCGGCCGGCGGCGGGTAGGGCACGTCCAGCGCGGCAAAGTACTGCGCCATCTCCAGCAGGTAGGCGTCCGACAGCGGCTCCAGCAGGCGCGCCATCAGCCCGTAGTGGCGCCGCCCGTCGCGAAAGTTCACCAGCTGGTTGTACAGATAGCCGGCCGGCTTGCCGGCAATACGCGGGTAGTAGCCGTCGGGGCCGGCGCGGCCTTCCTTGCCGTGGCACACGGTGCAGGCCTGCGTGCGCTGGGCCATGGTGTTTTCAAAGGCGGGCGGGGCGGCCTGCGCGGGCAGGGCCGCCAGCGCGGCGGCGGCCGACAGGGCAAGGGCAATCAGTTTCACAGCGCCGATGATGCCTGATGCGGCTTTCAGCGCCGAGTCAGGCGCAGGCAGGTCAGCAGGTCGTTCCAGCTGTCTTGCAGTTCCTTGAGCCGCGCGCGCTTGTCCAGCACGCCGCCGCTGGCCCGCTCGGCGCGGCGTACCACGCGGTCCAGGGCGCGCGCGCCCATGGGCGCCAGGCGCTTTTGCAGCGCGGCAGCTCTGTCGCGCAGCTGCGCGGCAGATTCACGTGCCATGCCCTGGGAGGACGACAGCGCCACGCTGCCGGCCAGCTCGCCCAGCTCCACCAGCGCCGGGTCAATCTGCCACAGCGCGACAGAGCCCACGGCCAGCAGCCAGGTTTTGGCGTTGTGGCTGGGCGGCTCGGTGGCGGGCTGGTCGGCGTGCATCGCACGCATCCTAGGCCGCCAGCCTGAAGCCAGCCTGACGGCGCCCGCCAGTGATTACAGCCAGCGCACCGGCTCGGCCTGCAGCACCACATCGCCCAGCGGGTAGGCCACGCAGGGCAGGATGAAGCCCTCGGCCTTCTCCTCGGCGCTCAGGCCCGGCCATTCAATGCGGTAGGCCACCTGCCCGCTGTGCAGCCGGCAGATGCAGGTGCGGCAGGTGCCGTTGCGGCACGAGCTGGCCAGCGCCAGGCCGGCGGCCTCGGCCGACAGCAGCAGCGGCGCGTCGGCGGGCGCGTCAAAGCGCTCGCCGCCGGGGGTCAGCCGTGCGCGGAAGGCCGGGGGTGTGGGATCCATCCGGCCATCATGCCAATTCCGCAAGGCGCTGCACCAGGATGCCTGCGCCGATGCAGGCGGCGCCCATCGATGCCACCCGCACCAGGCGTGGCACATCGCCCAGCGCCCGCACGCGGTGCAATGCGGCCAGCAGTGCGAAGCAGGCCGCCACAAACAGCAGTTGCCCCAGCTCCACCCCCAGGTTGAAGCCCAGCAGGTTCAGCCACGGGGTGGCCGTGCCGCCCAGCTCCATCAGCGCTGTGGCAAAGCCCGCGCCGTGCACCAGGCCACAGGCAAAAACCAGCGCCGCGCGCCGCGCCGTGCCGCCCGCGCGCTGTCGCAGGTTGTCCAGCGCCATCAGCACGATGCTGGCCGCGATCAGCGGCTCGGCCACCGCGGGCGGCACCGCCACCCAGCCCAGCACCGACAGGGTGAGCGTCAGGCTGTGCGCCACGGTAAAGCTGGTCACGACCGCGAGCCAGTAGCGCCAGCCCGCACCCGCGGCCAGCACCGTCAGCAGGAACAGCAGGTGGTCAAAGCCCGCCAGGATGTGCTCGGCGCCCAGCAGCACAAAGCGCTGGAACATCGCCAGCGGCCCGGCGAAAAACCGGTGCCCATCGCGCGCCGCCGACAGGGCCACCACCTCGCTGCGCTCGCCCTGCACGGCGCGCAGCATCAGCGCGGGCGCGTCCGCGCTGAACACCCGGGCCGCCAGCGTGAGCGACTGCACGGGCGCGGGCCACTGGTAGGTGCGCATCACCACGATCTGGTCGGTGGCGGGTCTGGCGTTGGGGTCGTGCAGGTGCGGAATGATCAGGTCGGCAAACAGCAACTGCCCGCCCTGGCCGGCGTCGCGCAGGTCCAGCAGCTGCGACACCTGCTGGTTCAGCGCATCGCGGTGCTGGTTCAGCTCGGCCAGGCTCAGCAGCCGGTCGCCGTCCGCGTCGAACCCCGACAGCACCTGCACCGGCACTGAGATCACCACAAAAACGCTGTCACCCGCGATGCGCAGGCTGCCCTGGCCGGCGGGCATCAGGTGCGCGAAGGCCGCGGGCGCGGCCAGCAACGCCGCCCACAGCGCGGCCGCGCGCAGCAGCCATGAAACTGGCGCGTGCGGCATCAGGGCCCGGTGGTGGAGGCGGCCGTACCCTTGACGCAGCGCTGGATGTACGGGTAGCTGTCGGTGATGTAGTAGTGGTAGATGCCCGACGGGAATTCAGGCGTCACGCCAAAGCGGCCATTGCATTCGTCCAGGTCACCCAGGCCCGCCACGTATTCGTAGTCCTGCGTGAAGGTGCCCATGGGCACGGCGGTAGTGGACGGCCGGCCGCTGCTGGGCGTGGTCTTCATGCGGTAGCTGGAGACGATCACCCTGGTGCCGCTGGCGGCGTTGGTGGCTGTGTTGTAGCCGTAGCGCGCATACATCGGGAAGCCGTCCACGGCAAAACCCACCAGCGTCATCGCCGTGCCCTTGTTCAGGCGGGTGATGTAGCCCTCGGGCATGCCGTGGTAGTGGTAGGCGCCGCCGGGCTGCACGTGGGCGTTGCTGCTGTCCAGGCCCAGTGCGAAATAGGTCTGGTTCAGCGCCTCGATCTTCCACACCCCGGCGTTCTGGTAGCTCTCGGCGGTGGACGGGTCGAACTTGATGCTGTTGTTGGCATAGCCCAGGATGTGCGACACCGCCGTGCCGGTGCTGCTGACCACGGCCGGGCTGGTGGTGTTGGTGAAGCGCACATTCTGCGCGGCAATCGCATGCGGATTGCCCGAATTGGGGAAGGTGCCCGGCGTGTGGTCGGGCACGCCGTTGCCGGTGATGGTGCGCTGGGTGCCGCTGCAGCTGATGGCGGCCGTGCTCACCAGGTTCAAAAAGCTGTTCATCACGCTCTGGCTGAACGAGCACATGACGCCGCTGGTGCTGGTCGATGCGGTGGTGGTGCCCGAGCCCGTGGTGGTCGTGGCCGAGCCGGTGCTGGTGCTGCCGGTGGGCGTGACCGTGAGCGCCGCCGACGGCGAGCCCGTGCCATACACGTTGGTGGCGCTGACCGTGCAGCTGTACGCCACGCCGCCGCTCAGGCTGAGCACGGTGATGGGCGACGCCGCGCCGGTAGCCGAGCGCGTGCTGCCCTGCGCCGTGCATGCCGCCGTGTAGCTCGTGATGGCCGAGCCCCCGGCGGACGCAGGCGCGGTGAAGGCGATGGTGGCGCTGGTGCTGCCGGGCGTGGCCGTGCCGATCACGGGTGCGCCGGGCACGGCGCAGTTGGCCGGCAGCACCGCGCAGGCAAATCCGCTCAGGCTGCCCACATAGGCGATCTGGTTGCCGCTCATGGGGCCCAGCACATAGATGCTGTCGCCGGCAATGCCCAGGTGGTTCTGCGATTCGGGGTAGTAGCGGTAGGTGTAGGGGCTGGAAAACAGATTGCTGCGCCGGCTGGGGAAAAACTGCGGGTAGGTCAGCTCGGCCCAATCCATCAGCGTGGTGGCATCGGGCGCCACGGCGGCCTGGGGAGGCTGCGCGGCCGATTGCGGGCTGGCTGCGGCCAGCGCGGTGGTGCTGCGCAGGCACTGGCCGTCTATTTGCTGAAAGCTGCCCGGTACCGCCGATGCGTCGGCGCACAGGGCGGCGTTCACTGCCGCGGCCTGGGGTGCGGGCAAGGCCGATCCACCGCCGGAGCCCCCGCCACAGGCACTCAAGAGCGCGACCAGGCCCGGCAGCAGGATGCGTGCGCGAATGTTCATGAGATACCCCTCGTCGTTCCGATGTGCATTTTAGGTTTCCAATTGTGGAGAAACCATGGCTGGGGTGCCGGCCCGCATAATCACGGCCCCGGCGACAATCTGCCACTTCTTTTGCTGTCCCCCAAGCGCCATGCCTTCCTATTCCGTACGCCCCGCCGCCCGTGCCGACGCCTCCACCGTGGCCGAACTCCATGTCGCCACCTGGAAAGCCGCCTACCAGGGCCTGTTGCCCGACAACTTTCTGGACGGCCTGACGCCCGCCATGCGCCTGCCGCTGTGGCGCGACGCCATTGAGTACGGCGAGCCCCAGGTGCTGCTGGCCGTGGCCGACAACGGCAAGGCCGCAGGCTTTGTGGGCTTTGACCGCTCGCGCGACCCCAAGACCAAGCCCACGACCGGCGAGATCTGGGCGCTGTACGTGGCGCCCGAGCACTGGGGCCAGGGCGCCGGCCTGGCGCTGTGGGACGCCGCGCGCGAAGGCCTGATCGACGAAGGCTGCACCGACGTCACGCTGTGGGTCATGCTGCGCAATGAACGCGCGCTGCGCTTTTACGAGCTGGCCGGCTTCAAGCGCGAGCTGAACACCGCGCGCACCACCACGGTGGGCGGCGCCAAGGTGGAAGAAATCCGCCTCAAACGCAAACTCGACTAAGGATCACGTCCATGGCCTCCAGCCTGCTTGCCCTGCTTGACGACATTGCCACCATCCTGGACGACGTGTCCGTGCTGACCAAGGTGGCGGCCAAGAAATCCGCCGGCGTGCTGGGCGACGACCTGGCGCTCAATGCGCAGCAGGTCACCGGCGTCAGCACCGACCGCGAGCTGCCCGTGGTGTGGGCCGTGGCGCGCGGCTCGCTGATCAACAAGGCCATTCTGGTACCGGCGGCGCTGGCCATCGGCGCGTTCATCCCCTGGGCGGTCACGCCGCTGCTGATGGTGGGCGGCGCCTTCCTGTGTTTTGAGGGTTTTGAAAAGCTGGCGCACAAGTTCATGCACAGCCAGGCCGAGGACGACGCCCACCACGCCAAACTCACCGAAGCCGTGGTCAACCCCGCGGTGGACCTGGTGCAGCTGGAAAAAGACAAGATCAAGGGCGCGGTGCGCACCGACTTCATCCTGTCGGCCGAGATCATTGCCATCACGCTGGGCACGGTGGCGGCCAGCCCGTTCGTGACGCAGGTGGGCGTGCTGGTGGGCATTGCCGTGCTGATGACCGTGGGCGTCTATGGCCTGGTGGCCGGCATCGTCAAGCTGGACGACTTCGGCCTGTATTTGAGCCGCCAGGCCAGCGCCGCCAGGCAATCGGTAGGCCGTGCCATCCTGGCGGCGGCGCCCTGGCTGATGAAGGCGCTGTCGATCGCGGGTACGGCGGCGATGTTCCTGGTGGGCGGCGGCATCCTCACGCACGGCATCCCCGCGCTGCACCATGCGATTGAAGCCGCCGCGCAGGCGCTGGCCGCCACGCCCGGCGTGGGCGGCCTGCTGGGCGCGATCACCCCCATGCTGCTGGACGGCCTGACCGGCATCGTGGCCGGCGCGCTGGTGCTGGCCGTGGTGCTGGCGGTCAAGCGTCTGCTGGGCCAACGGGCTGCCGCGTGACGTACCCCTTGCTGGCCTGGGCTGAGGGCGACACGCCCCACACCGCCCGCTGGCGCAGCGAGGCCGGCCTGCCGCCACCCAAGCGCGTGCAGGTGGCCGACGACACGCTCTCAGCAGACGCCGCCTACCGCCTGGCCTGCGAAGGCACGGCGCTGTTGTGGCGCGGCGACTTCCACAATGCGCGCCAGCTGCTGGCCGCGCTGGCCCGCCGGGTGGACCGCAAACCGCGCAAGGCCAGGCCAGCGCCGGCTGATACGCCGCTGGCGCAGGCCTTTCACCTGCACCGCCAGGCCCAGGCGCAGCGCGCCCGCGTGCTGGCCGCGGTGCTGATCCCGCTGGAGGGGGGCTACGCCATCCCGCTGCGCCGCGCGCCCGACGTGCGCCAGGCCTGCACCGAGGCATGGGGCCCGCCCGAGCCCGCGAACGGCGACAGCGTGGTGTCGCTGCGCGAACTGCAGGGCCTGGTGGGCGCGCACGAATGGCGCAAGAAAGGCGTACCCGTTGCGGCGCTGGGTGCGAGCATCCACCCGCATTACGGCGTGTTCTCGCCGGTGCGCGGCGAATACCTGGATCTGGTGGCCCAGGCGCCGCTGCCGTCCACGGCGTTGGCCTTTGACATCGGCACCGGCACCGGCGTGCTGGCCGCGCTGCTGGCGCGCCGCGGCGTGCAGCGCGTGGTGGCCACCGACTGCGACCCGCGCGCGCTGGCCTGCGCCCGCGCCAACCTGGCGCGGCTGCAGCTGGGCGGCGTGGTGGACGTGCTGCAGGCCGACCTGTTCCCGCCGGGGCAGGCGCCGCTGGTGGTGTGCAACCCGCCCTGGGTGCCCGCGCGGCCCGCCTCGCCCATCGAGCATGCGGTGTACGACGAAGGCAGCCGCATGCTGCGCGGCTTTCTGGGCGGGCTGGCCGCGCATCTGGCGCCCGGTGGTGAGGGCTGGCTGATCCTGTCGGACCTGGCCGAGCACCTGGGACTGCGCACACGTGACCAACTGTTGGGCTGGATCGCGGAGGCGGGGCTCAAGGTATCGGGCCGTACCGATGTGCGCCCGCGCCACGCCAAGGCCGCCGACGCCAGCGACGCGCTGCATGCGGCACGCACGGCGGAAGTCACGTCGCTGTGGCGGCTGACGGTGGTCTGACGGCGCGGCCCGTTTCACACTCGGATACACCCGGCCCGGCGGGTTTCAGGTCCAATGCGCAGCCATGGACACCGTAGCCGATTTCTCCGACACCCGCGACATCTTCACCAGCCTGGCCGACGTGGAGCATTACGCCCGCCGCCGCGGCCGGCGCGAGGTAGAGATCGCCCTGCTGTCGGGCTGCATGAGCGTGCACAGCGAACGCGTCATCAGCGACTGGCTGGCCATGGACGACGCACGCCAGCGCCGCCGCGCCGCATGGCCGCGCTGGGGCATGGCCAGTGGTGTGGCGCTGGCGGCGGTGGCTGCCGGCCTGCTGGTCTGGCTGTACTGACCAGGCCTCTGCTCAGGTGACCCGGCCCTTGGCCGGCTGCACCTCGCAGCCCGATATCCGCCACGACCTGTCCTTTTGCCGCACCAGGGTGTAGACGGCCAGCCAGCCCTCGCCACGCGCATCGGTCATCTGGGTTCGCTGCACCACCGTCCCGTCGGCCAGCCGCTGCGGCACCAGAAAGGCCACGCTCGCGGGCCGGTACACCACCGGGTAGCCCGCCCGCACCATGGCCATGAACCGCTCCGCCGTGCCCATGCGCTGGCGCACATTGGCCGCGGCAAATGAAAACGCCCGGGCCGCATCGTCGGCGGCAAACGCATCAAGCTGGCCCTGCACCGTGGCGCGCACGCCGGCGGCGTCAGCGTCAGACAGCGGCGCGGCGCGCAGCCCCGGCGCGGCCGCCAGGGCGGCTGAGGCGAGCAGGGCGGCAAGCAGGCGGCGGGTCAGCGGCATGGCGACATCATGGCGCATCCGCCGCCCCCGCACAAAACGCCAGCGCCGCGGCCAGCGCGGCGCGCGCGCCGTCGCCGGCCAGCAATGAATCGGGCCGCACCAGCAGGCAGGCCAGCCGCCTTGGCGCATGCACCAGCAGCACCGGCGCGCCGGTGGCGTCGTGCGCCCACGCCTGCCAGCCGTCGGGCAGGGCAGCGCCGCTCGCCAGGGCCAGCGTGGCATAGCGCGCGGCGGTGAACGGCGCGGCGCCCGGCCAGGCGTGCGGCGCGGCTGGCGTGCAGTGCACCAGGCGGCCGTGCTCGGGCGTGATGGGCACCACCGTGGCGCCGTGGCACGCCAGCAGGCGCAGGGCTGAATCGCCCACGGCCAGCACCTGCCGGTCTTGTGCGCCATGGGCTGCATGGCCGGCGCGCACCGTGGGCAGCGCGCCCGGCTCCACCCGCAGGCCCAGGCCCAGCAGCGTGTCGCGCAGGGCCGCGCCAAACGGGTCCAGAGAATCTTCCAGGCCCACGGCCGCGGGCAGCGTGGGTGGGGTTGGGGTGACGGCGGCGGCGGTAACGGCTGCCGCGGGCGCGTCCTCCAGCCCCAGCGCACGCCACAGCGAAATGGCCTTCAGGCGCGACTCCTGCTCTTCCCGCGCGGGCACCGAATCGGCCAGCAGGTCGCCGCCTGTGCGCACCTCGGCCACGCCGGCGCGCAGCACGGCCGCGCGCAGGATGGTGCCGGCCAGCGCGCTGCCGTCGGCACGCACCTGCACCGCCAGGCCGCCGTACCAGCCGCGCGGCGCGGCCTCCAGCTGGGCAATGGCGGCCAGTGCGGGGCCGCGCGGCGTGCCGGTGACCATGGCCGGCGCGGTGGTGGCGGCGATCGCGTCCCAGGCGTCCACGCCTTCGCGCAGCGTGCCCTGCAGCCGGTCCACGGTGTGCACCACGGTGGCCAGCGACATCTGGCGGCGGCGCTCGCGCAGGTGCAGCGTGCCGGGCTCGCACAGCGGCGCCAGGTCATTGCGCAATGCGTCGCTGCACACGGCCAGCGACGCCGCGTCGGTGTCTTCATTGACCAGCACGCGAAAGGATTCCGCCTCGCCCACCGGGCCCGTGCCGCGCGCCACGGTGCCGCACACCGGCAGCGCCTGCACCGTACGGCCCTGCACCACCAGCTGCAGGTCGGGCGACGCGCCAAACAGCCGGTCGCCCGTGCCGTCGTTCAAGAAAAACATGGCCGGCGCCGGGTTCACGCGGCGCAGCCGGGCAAAGGCCGCGGACGGCTGCGCCGTGCAGCGGCGGCGAAAGCTCTGGCTCAGCGTGAGCGACACCAGGGGCTGCTCGCGCAGGTGCACCAGCGCGCGCGCCACCATCTGGGCATGACCGCCGGGCAGGTAGTCGTCCTGCGGGTCGGGCACCGTGGCGCCGGGCGGGGCCACCGGGTGGGCGTGCGCCTCGTCCTGCGCCACCGCCGCACCGTCCAGTGACAGCGCCACGTGCGTCCATTGGCCGGCTGCATCTCGCTGCCACAGGCTTTGCGCCAGAAACAGCACGCCCAGCGCGCCCGCAGGCACGGCCTGGGTGGAGCCGCCCAGAACATGCGCGTCAAAGCGCAAGGCGCCTTGCAGCAGGACGTCGGGTGAGGGCTCAAACGCCTGCAGCAGCGCGCGCAGCGACGCCAGCGGCGCACCCCGGCCCGGCTGGGCCGATGCAACCCAGCCCGCCAGCGCCGGGTGCGCCAGCAGTGCTGTACCCAGCGCGGTGTGCGCCGCCGCCCGCACGCCATCGGCATGCACCGTCAGCACCAGCGCGGGCTGGTCCACCAGCACGGCCTGCAGCGGGTGCAGCCCGGCAATGCCGGCGTCCACGCCCAGGTACATGCCCGGTGCTGCGTCCAGGCGCGCCAGCGCCGCGTCCACCTCGGCGGCGCTGGCGGGGCGGCGCCGGTGGGTGAGGGTGATCTTCAAGAAACTCAGTCGATGCGCAGGCCCGTGCGTTTGATGATGGGCGTCATCACGCGCAGCTCCTGCTGCATGAAGTTCTGCAGGTCCTGCGCCGAACCGCCTTGCGGCTCCATGTACTGCGCATGCAGCTTCTGCTTGACCTCGGGCATGGCCAGCACGGCGTTGATCTCCTGGTTCATGCGCTGCACGATCTCGGTGGGCGTGCTGGCCGGCGCCATCACGGCCATCCAGGCCATGTTTTCAATCTCGGGCAGGCCGGCTTCCTTCATGGTGGGGATGTCGGGCGTGAGCTCGCTGCGTCTGGCGGTGGACACCGCCAGCGGGCGCAGCTTGCCGGCCTTGACCTGCGGGATCACGGCCACGGCGGGCACGCAGGCAAACTGCACGTCGCCCTGCAGGATGGCCAGGATGGCCAGCGGTGACGACGCATAGGGAATGTGCACCGCAAAGGTATCGGTTTTTACCTTGAGCAGCTCCACGCCCAGCTGCGACAGGCTGCCCACGCCGGTGGACGAGAAGTTGAACTTGCCGGGGTTCTTCTTCATGCTGTCCACCAGCTCGCGCAGGTTGTTGATGCCTGAATCGGTGCGCACCGCGCACACATTGGCCTGCGCGCCGGCCAGCACCACCGGGCGCAGCTCGGTGAACGGGTCGTAACCCAGCTTGCTGTAAATCTGGGTGTTGTAGACCAGCGGGCCATTGGTGCTGATGACGTAGCTGTAGCCGTCGCCCGGCATCTTGGCCACGGCGCCGGTGCCGTTGTTGCCGCCGCCACCGGCGCGGTTCTCCACCACCACGGGCTGGCCCAGGCGCGGCGCCAGCCGCTCGGCCACGATGCGCATGATCACGTCGGGCGACGAGCCCGCGCCATAGGGCACCACCACGCGGATGGGCTTGTTGGGCCAGGCACCTTGGGCCCAGGCGCCGGTGCAGGCGGCGCCGGCAGCGGTGAGGGCCAGCGCGGCAGCGGCACTGCTGAACAGGCGGCGCGAAGTGGATGAAGCTATGCGGGTCATGGTGTGAGCCTTTCGGTGTCGTGAAAGAAACGCCCCTCGCCGGCAATGAAGCCGGCGACCAGCGCGCGATAGGCTGATTCGACAATGTCGCTCAGCCCGGGGAAACTGCCTTCATGGCCGGCCGCCAGCGCGCGCACCCGCGCAAACACCTGGGCCTGGCGTGCCGGCGCGGCCACCTGGAATTCATCCAGCTTGAAGCGCGTGGCGTCGCGCACGCACAGCGCGCGCTGGGCCATCAGGTCGACGATCTGCGCGTCCAGCGCGTCAATGCGCTCGCGCAGCTCGCCCAGCGTGGCGGCCTGGGGCTGGTACGCCGGGTCCTTGAACCGGCGCACCGGCGCGCCGCCGGTGCCGGGTTCGTGGGGTGCAGTCATGGTCAACCCTTCGCAAGACATTCTTATTAATAAGCAAGCTTATCAACCTGTGCGCCAGGGCGCCATTGGTAACGCACACCTTGCAGCGGGCGCGGCGGGGGTGTAGGGGCCGCGGCGTGCGCCGCCGTCCTACAGCGGCTGGCGCGACGTTCCCACCGGCAGGCCGCGGCGCGTTGCCTACGCTTGGGAGATGACCCTTGTCACGCCCCAAACCAAATCCGTCCTGATGGCCGTGCTGGCCGGTGTGCTGATCGGCACGGCCGCCCTGGCGGCACTGCTGGCCGTCACGGGCAAAAGCCTGTGGCCCAGCCGGCCCGCCGTGACCCAGCCCGCGCCCTGGCAGCCGCTGGCCGCCGACTTTGCTGGCGAAGAGGCGTCAGACGATGCGCGCCGCGTGGCGCAGTGGGTCGCCCGCACCGGCGACCACCAGCGTCTGCACTTTGTCATCCTGGACAAAAAGAACGCCAGGGTGTTTGTCTTTGGCCCCGACGCCCGGCTGCGCGGCGCATCGCCCGTGCTGCTGGGTCATGCGCCGGGCGACGACACCGTGCCGGGCATCGGCCAGCGCCCCATCGACCAGGTGTTGCCGCACGAACGCACCACGCCGGCGGGCCGCTTTGTGGCGGAGCCGGGCCGCAACACGCTGGGCGAGGACGTGGTGTGGGTGGACTATGACGCGGCGGTCTCCATGCACCGCGTGCGCGTGACCGACCCGAAAGAGCGCCGCCTGGAGCGCCTGGCCACGCCCACGATCGAGGACAACCGCATCTCCTACGGCTGCGTCAATGTGCCGGTGGCGTTCTATGAGGGCGTGATCAAGCCCGCATTCGACAAGCGCTACGGCATTGTTTATGTGCTGCCCGAGACCAGGCCCCTGAGTGATGTGTTTGCGCTGTAGGCCGGGGGCTGACAGCAGCTGTCGCTGCAAACCGACCTCGCGCTTTTGCCAGACCATTAACCTGAACCCAGCCGGAAACAACGCCGGTCACTTCCTCAACCCCGATGGCGAAACGCCATCAACACAGGAGATTGACACATGACTGCCAAGACCAAACTGACCCAGGGCCTGATCGCCGGTGCCATTGCTGTGGCCTTTGCCGGCGGCGGCTTGGCCATTGCCCAGAGCAGCCCGCCCACCACGGGCGCGGACCCGGCCACCGCAGCCGGCCAGCAGAGCACGCAAGCCACGCCCATGGGCACGACCGGCACGCCGGCTGGCGACGCCACCATGAGCAACACGCAGATGCCCACGGGCTCGACGGGTTCCATGGGTTCCAGCGACACGCTGAACAACACCCCCGTGGAGCGTGACGCCCAGGCCGACCGCAACTAAGCGGTGAATGCCCCACAACGGAGCCGGGCCCTGCCCGGCTTTTTTTCGTCCGCAGTTACAGGAAATAAGTCACGCCCGCACACCGCCGCGTGGCCAGGATGTATCAATCGTTGCCAAACGCAGGCACCACCCCTAGCATGCCCCGCAGGACATCGGGGGATTCGGACACATGCGTTCCTTGCAATGGGTACGCGCCATGCTTGCGGGCCTGGCGCTGGTGGGTGGCTGTGCCGTGGCACAGGACGTGGTGGTGCGCCAGCTGGCGCGCTGGGTGACAGACGCGGGTGACCACGGCGGCGCGCCCTTTGCCATTGTGGACAAGCGCGGCGCCACGCTGAGCGTGTTTGACGGCAATGGAAAGTTGCTGGGCGCGAGCCCCGCGCTGCTGGGCCTGACGCCCGGCGACGGCACGCTGCCCGGCGTGGCCCAACGCGTGCAGACCGGCCTGACGCTGCAGGACCGCACCACACCCGCAGGCCGGTTCATCTCCGAACCTGGGCGCAACCTCAAGGGCGAGCGCGTGGTGTGGGTGGACTACGCATCGGCCTTCGCCATCCACCGCATGCGCCCGGCGCCCGAGCGCGAGCGCCGCGAAGAGCGCCTGGCCTCCGCCACCCCCGACGACAACCGCATCACCCTGGGCTGCGTGGTGGTGCCCGTGGCCTTTTATGAAAACGTGGTGGACCCGCTGATCGGGCGGCGGCATGCGGTGGTGTATGTGCTGCCTGAAAGTGGTGCGATCGACGGCCTGCTGGCCGCGCATTGATCCCTTGCTGTCATTGCGGCCTCGACCCGCAATCCATGCCACGCCCGATGCTGGCGCCACGCGCAACACGGTTGGCCAGCGCACCGGGCGACCATGCCCGTTCTGCGCTACGAGCTCGCGCAGATATTCATGTAGCGCGCCCTGATGGCTGGCGCTGCCCCCGTGGTTTGCACGCGAAACTCATGTACGCAGCGCGAATCCTTCGCTCCGCCCGGGCATAGACGCCCGGCACGCCTGCGGAGGTGATTGGTGTTCCTCCCTCTCCCTGTGAGAGGGCCGGGGTGAGGGTACGCCTCGCCTGTCTTTGTCATTGCGGCTCAAGCCCGCAATGACAGATTCGTGGAGCGCGGGGCTGACCGACCCTGTGGCCGCCCGTCAACCCAGCAGCGCCGCCAACCCCTGCAGCGGCTCAAAGCGCTCATTGCGCCACACCAGCCGCGTCGGCCCCGGCAATGCGCGTTCCCGCACCGGGTGGCTCTCGTCCCCGGGGTAGCACACCGCGCGCAGGCCGTCGATCTGGATGGGCTCGGGCTGGATCACCGGCGGGTGTGTGCTGCGTGCCGCATGCAGCACGCTCGCCGTGTCCGCATGGCGGCTCAGGTGGGCCAGGCTCATGATCTGCGGCGGGGCCAGGGTGATGGTGCCGTCCCAGTAGCGCTGCAGCGCCTCGCGCGGGGCCAGCCACACGCTTTCGGTGTTCTCGTGGCCGTCGTGCATAGCCGTCTGGCCGGCGGGCAGCACCGCCACGAAGAAGCGGGTGTCAAAGCGGCTGTTCGCCATGTTGTTCATCGACGGCACCACCGGCGTGATCCAGCGTGACCAGGGGGCCATGTCCCGCGTGGCCAGGCGCAGCTGGTGTTGGGCCAGCATGTGGTTGAAGGGCAGGGCATGGTCGCCGGGCTGCAGCTGCGGGGTGCCTTGCACCATCAGCACCCCGCATTCTTCAAACGCTTCGCGTACGGCGGCCACGTACAAGGCACAGGCGGCTGATACGGCCAGTTCAGGCTCGCCCAGGCTGGCGTGCATCGCGGCGGGCGGCTGGTCCAGGTGCTGCGCGGCGTCCAGGGCGGCGTCGGCTGCGTCCACCTTGCCGCCAGGGAACACGTGCGCGCCACCCAGCACGGCGGCTTTACCGTGGCGGCGCAGCAGCAGCACCTGCAGGCCGGCAGGGGTATCGCGCAGCAGCACCACGGTGGCGGCGGCACGCGGTGAGATGGGGGGAGGGGAGGGATCGGTGGGCATGGGGTGCAGGAGTCACCTTCGCTTCAGCATGGGACGGCGCCGTCCAGTACAGTTGCGCGGGCTGCCGCCAGCGTACCAGCTTGCGCGCGGCGGCCCCATCACCAACACGACACAACAGGACGAGACAGATGAGCATTGATTTCAAGGGCCGCGTGGCCATCGTCACGGGCGCAGGCGGCGGCCTGGGCAAGCAGCATGCACTGGCGCTGGCGCGCAGCGGCGCCAGGGTGCTGGTCAATGACCTGGGCGGCGCGGTGGACGGCTCGGGCGGCTCGGTCAGCGCCGCGCAGGCCGTGGTGGACGAGATCCGCGCCGCGGGCGGCGAGGCCCTGGCCAACGGCGCATCGGTCACCGACTATGCCGCGGTGCAGGCCATGGTGCAGCAGGCCGTGGACGCCTGGGGCCGGGTGGACATTCTGGTCAACAACGCCGGCATCCTGCGCGACAAGAGCTTTGCCAAGATGGACATCGCCGACTTCCGCCTGGTGATGGACGTGCACGTGATGGGCGCGGTGCATTGCACCAAGGCCGTGTGGCCGGTGATGGTGG
This sequence comes from Ramlibacter sp., assembly GCA_050247515.1. GTDB lineage: Bacteria > Pseudomonadota > Gammaproteobacteria > Burkholderiales > Burkholderiaceae_C > RAM1. The sequence continues at coordinate 156,997 of JBFWUB010000008.1, forward strand.
CGCAAAAGTACGGCCGCATCGTCATGACCACGTCGTCCAGTGGCCTGTACGGCAATTTTGGCCAGGCCAACTACGGCGCGGCCAAGATGGCGCTGGTGGGCCTGATGCAGACGCTGTCGATCGAGGGCGCGAAGAACGACATCCGCGTCAACTGCCTGGCCCCCACCGCCGCCACCCGCATGACCGAAGGCCTGATGCCCGAGGACGTGCTGCGCGCGCTGGACCCGGCCGCCGTGGTGCCCGCCATGCTGGTCATGGCCAGCCAGGATGCACCCACACGCACCGTGCTGTGCGCGGGCGCCGGCACGTTCGAGGCGGCCCACATCACGCTCACGCAGGGCGTGCACATCGGCACCGGCCCGCAGGTGCCCGGCGAGCTGGCCGCGCGCCTGGCCGAGGTGACCGACCGCGCGGGCGAGATGGTGCCCCAAAGCGGCAGCGCCCAGGGCGCCAACGAGGTGGGCAAGGCGCTGGCGCGTACCGCTGCTGTCTAGCCTTGCAGGGCCCGTGAAACGCGCGCCATGAACGCACTGGCGCGCGGCGGGTTCAGCCAGCGCACCACGGCCACCGCGTCGTGCTCGGGCAGCGTCCAGATGTAGTGGCCGCCGGCTCCCACCATGAACACGCCCTGGGTGGACGCACCGGGGAAGGTGGTGCCGTCCTGGTTGAGCCAGGTCAGCCAGCCGTAAAACGGTGCCAGCGCGCAGGGCTGGTGCATGCGTGCGATCCAGGCCTGGGGCACGACCTGCACGCCGTTGCACCCACCGCCCCGCAGCACCAGCTGCGCCAGCCGCGCCTGGTCGCGCGCGCTGATGGACAGGCCCGCGCCCCAGTGCGTGCCGCCGGGCACGGACTGCACGCGCCGGCCGTCCAGCTCCACCCACGCATCGTCATAGCCGGCCCATTGCCAGCCGTCGCTGGCGCCAATGGGCTGCATGACGGCCTCGCGCAGCACTTCGGGCAACGGGCGGCTAAACAGGTGCAGCAACGCCAGCGACAGCTGGTTGATGCGCACGTCGTTGTATTCCCAATACGTGCCCGGTGTGTGCAGCGTGCGTGCCTCGCCCTTGCGGCCTGTGGGCGGCTTGGGGTCGTGCGACACATGGCGGTGGTGTTCCACCTGGTCGGGCATGCCAAAGCAGGTGCCGCTCCATTCGCTCGTCTGCTCCAGCAGGTGAGCCCAGGTGACCTGCCGGTTGTGCGCATCGTCAAAGCCGATGCCGGGCACGCGCTGCGCCACGGGTTCGTTCGCGTCCGGCAGCAGCCCGCGCGCATGGGCCACACCGGCCAGCAGGGCCAGGCAGGTCTTGGCCACGCTGAAGGTCAGGTCGGCGCGGTCGGGCTCGCCCCAGGCGATCAGTTCCTGGCCGCCTTGCCACACCACGCCCGACACCGGCCCGCGTGCATGCACCGGGCCGCGCAGGCGGTTCCAGGGCGGCGGGTCTTCATGGTGCACGCCAAACGGCACCTGGCCGGGGCCGGGCTGCGCATGCGGGTCGCGCGGCCAGGGCACCTCGTGCGCCTGGGCAAAGGCGGCCGCTTCGGCCAGCAGCGCCATGTCGGGGGCCGGGCGTGCCATCAGGCTACCGCCGCTTCGCGGCGCGGCACCAGCCGCTCGGGCGACACGTATTGCTGGCGGTACAGCTCGAACGGCAGGCTGTCGTTGGCCTCGATCACCTGCTGGTCGCGCACCGACTGCGCGGCCATGGCTTCAAACTTCGCCTGCAGCGCCGGCGCAAACGGCAGCGCGCACAGCACGTCGCGCGCCTGCAGCGATTGCGCGCGCGTGAAGCTGATGAATGAATTGCCGTGCTTGTCCGCCATGCGGGCCAGCACCCGGGCCGACGCCAGGCTGTCCGGCGCGCCGAGGGCGGCGCGCGCGGCCTGCACGGCGGCGGTGTAGTCCTGCGTGCCGTGCACGGCGTCCAGCCGTCTGGCGATGGGGCCGAAGGCGTCGATCAGCTCCGCGCCCCAGTCCACCAGCTTGACCTCGCGGCCATGGCGCAGCAGCGACAGGCCGCTCTCGCGCCCGCGCGCGGCGGTCAGATGCTGGTTGTTCTTGAGCTCTTCAATTTCAGCGGGCGTGTCGTTCGGGCTGTCGGCCAGCAGGCAGTGCAGCAAAAACACATCCAGCAGGCGCAGGCTCTGCGCGGTGATGCCGATGGGCTCGAAAGGGTCCAGGTCCAGCAGGCGCACTTCCACGTATTCCACGCCGCGTTCGCGCAGCGCATGCAGTGGGCGCTCGCCAGGGAAGATCACGCGCTTGGGGCGGATGGTGCCGTAGAACTCGTTTTCAATCTGCAGCAGCGTCGTGGCCAGCTGGTTGTAGTCGCCGCCAGGGTTGCGTATGCCCACGGCCTCGTAGGCCGGGTAGGACTTGACCAGTGCCTCGTGCAGCGACGCGGCGTAGCCCTCCAGCCCGTTGTAGCTCACCGCCAGCGAGGCCTGCGCATCGCTCTGGTAGCCCAGGCGGCCCATGCGCAGCGACGTGCCGTGCGGCATGTACAGCGCATGCTCGCCCAGCGGCTGCAGCTCGTGCTGGCGCCCGGCCACGAAGGTCGGGCACACCGCGGGCGATGCGCCCAGCAGGTACAGCAGCAAGAACGCGTGGCGGCGGAAGTTGCGGATCAGCGCAAAATACTGGCTGCTGGTCACCCCGGGCAGTGACCAGTTGTAGTGGATGCCCGAGATGGTCTGCATGCGCCGGCCATAGCGGTGCGCCAGACCCATGCGGTACACGCTCTTGGCGCGGCCCACGTTGGACGTGCCGTAGCGTCCGATCGGGATGGTCTCGTCTGGCGGCAGGCCGCAGGGCATGCTGGACACCCACAGCATTTCGTCGCCCGCGTCGCGCAGCGCGCGGTAAGTGAACTGGTGGATCTGCGTGAGCTCGGCCAGGCATTCCTCCACCCCCGCATGCACGCCGGTGATCAGCTCCAGCTGTGATTCGCTGTAGTCGGTGGTCACGTGCGGGTGCGTCAGTGCAGAGCCCAGGGCCGCCGGGTGCGGCGTCAGGGCCAGCCCGCCGTCGGCCAGCGCGCGCAGGCTTTCCTTCTCGATCCCGCGGCGTATGCCCATCAGCCGCGCGGGCGAGAGGTCGTCCAGCCGTTGCTGTGAACCGGTCATGTCTTCCCCTGTTGGATGAATGTATTGGGCCGGAAGTTAACACGCCCGCGCCCGGCGTGCTGTCACCCGCCATAGGCCTGCCGGCCCGGGGGGCGTTGTTGGTTAGACTGACACGCCATCGTGATTTCCTGATATGACGCAAACCCTGACGCCCGAACTGCAGCACTGGGTGGACGACCAGATCAGCGCCGGCCATTCGCGGCCCGAACTGCTGCAGTCCATGATCCTCAACGGCTGGGACGCCGCCGTGGCCAGCCGTGCGCTGCGCGCGTCCACGGCCCGGCCACCGGCACAGGCCCGTGCCGCCGCGCCGGCGGCGGCGGGCGCCGCCAGTGACAGGCCGCCGCGGCTGAAGGTGCCGCGCCTGGCGCTGGACGGCGCGCCGCTGTTCCTGGACGGCGGCGACCGGCAGGTGGCCGTGCTGGGCAACCTGGCCAACCCCGCCATCACCATCCTGGGCGGACTGTTGAGCGACGAGGAATGCGAGGCGCTGATTGAAGCCGCGCGGCCCGCGATGAAGCGCTCCGCCGTGCTGGACATGGCCACCGGCGCCAGCCAGGTGACCGACGTGCGCACCAGCAACGGCATGTTTTTCCAGCGCGGGCAAAACGCGGTGGTGGCGCGGGTGGAGGCACGGCTGGCCCGCCTGTGCGGCTGGCCGGTGGAAAACGGCGAGGGCATCCAGGTGCTGCAGTATGGCCCCGGGGCCGAGTACCGCCCGCACTATGACTATTTCGACCCGCGCGAGCCCGGCACCCCCACCATCCTGCAGCGTGGGGGGCATCGCGTTGCCACCATCGTCATGTACCTGAGCGAGCCCGCACGCGGCGGCGGCACCGTGTTCCCCGACGTGGGGCTGGAGGTGGGGCCGCGCCGCGGCAACGCAGTGTTCTTCAGCTACGACATCCCCCACCCCGACAGCAGGACGCTGCATGGCGGCTCGCCCGTGCAGGAGGGCGAAAAATGGATCGCCACCAAATGGCTGCGCGAGCGTGAATTTGCGAGCCCTGCCGGCAAGCCGCCAGCCTGAGCCGCCCGGCCTTATTCGTCGTCGCCGCCCAGCGCGCCGCCCAGCAGCCCACCACCGGCAAAGCCGCCGAGCACCGAGCCCTCTTCGCGTGAGCCGCCGCGCTGGGGCGCAGCCGCAAACACGCGCGAGGCCAGGCGCGAGAACGGCAGGCTTTGCAGCCAGACGGTGCCGGGGCCGGTCAGTCTGGCAAAGAACAGGCCTTCGCCGCCAAACAGCGCCGTCTTGATCTTGCCCACGAACTGGATCTCAAAGTTGACGCTGGGCGTGTAGGCCACCACGCAACCGGTGTCCACCAGCAGGGTCTGGCCGGCGGCCAGCTCGCGCTTGACCACCGTGCCGCCCGCATGCACGAAGGCCAGGCCGTCGCCGTCGAGCTTTTGCATGATGAAGCCTTCACCGCCGAAGAAGCCGGTGGACAGCTTTTGTTGCAGCGCAATACCAAGCGACACACCGCGCGCGGCGCACAAAAAGGCGTCTTTCTGGCAGATCAGCGTGCCGCCCAGCTGGCGCAAATCCATGGGCAGGATCTTGCCGGGGTAGGGCGCGGCAAAGGCCACGCGCTGCTTGGTGGATGCGTTGTTGCTGTACACGGTGGTGAACAGCGATTCGCCCGTGACCAGCCGCTTGCCCGCGCCCATGAGCTTGCCGAAAAAGCCGCCCTGCTGCGCGCTGCCGTCGCCAAACACCGTGTCCATGCCGATGCCGGCGTCCATGAACATCATGCTGCCGGCTTCGCCGATCGCGGCCTCGCCCGGGTCCAGCTCCACCTCCACGAACTGCATTTCCGCGCCGCGGATCTCGTAGTCAATCACATCCATCGCCATGCCAGAACTCCGTCAGTTGGTCCGTACTGGCGGCGATGGTAGCGAAAGTTCAAGGCTGCTGCGTGGCGTCCATCCTGCGGATGGTGTCGCGGTCGCGTTTGTGGGCCAGCTTGCCCAGCGTGTGCTCCAGCAGGTGCAGCAGCTTGTCGGTGGCGCCGCGAAACGCCAGGTCCTGGTTTTCGGCGTGGTGGGTGGCGGCCACGGGCTGGTGGGCGGCCAGGCGGGCTTCCAGCGTGCAGCGCTTGTCGGCTGCGCCCTTGGCGCCGCTGTTCTCGTCGCTCAGCTGAACCTCCACCCGGGTGATGTCCTGGCTGTGGCGCTGCAGCGCCGACGCCAGATGATCCGACGCCCAGCGCTCCAGCGACTCCTTGTTGGCAATGCCGTTGCTTGTGTTGACCTGTACCTGCATGTCAGCTCCTTTCAGGGTGTTGCTCACAGTGTGCACCCATCCGCGAGGGCGGGGCGTAGGAAATTTCCGCCTTAAGATCGGTGCCGCCCTGTTGTCAAGGAACCCCATGAACGAGCCTCTGCCGGCGCTTGAAGTCCTGCCGCGCGACCTGTCCGCCTACCGCCGGGGCAATACGGGGGTGGACTATGTGCACCGCTTCGATTCCGGCCGTCCGGGCCCGCATGTGCTGGTCAATGCACTGACCCATGGCAACGAGTTCTGCGGCATGACGGCCGCCACCCACCTGCTGGACACCGGCGTACGGCCGGTGGCGGGCGTGCTGACTATCAGCTTTGCCAATGTGGCTGCGTATGAATCCTTTGACCCGGCCCGGCCGTTTGACAGCCGCCAGCTGGTGCACAACCTCAACCGCGTCTGGTCACCCGAATGGCTGGACGGGTCCGAAGACAGCCCCGAGTTGCGCCGCGCCCGTGAACTGCGGCCGGTGGTGGACGCCGCCGACCATGTGCTGGACCTGCATTCGACCAACGCGGACGTGGTGCCGTTCTGGGTGTACCCGGCGTTTGAACACAACGCGGCAGCGGCACTGGCCATCGGCCGGCCGTCTGTTCATTTGGTGATGCCGGGCGGCCTGGGCTCGGGCACGCCGCTGATCGAGTACGGCCGGTTCGCCCGGGCGTCGGGTTCCGGCGTGGCGCTGGTGGCCGAATGCGGCCAGCATTTCAGCCGCTCGGCCAGCGATCTGGCCGTGGCGGTGGCGCGTGATTTCATCGCACATTTCGGGTTGATGGCGCGCGACGCCGGGCCGGCGCCTGCCGCGCAGCGGCGCTTTGAACTGCTGCGCACCTGCATGATCCAGACGCCGGAATTCCGCTTCACGCGGCCGGTTCAGGGCTTTGAGGTGTTTGCCAAAGGGGAGCTGATCGCCACCGACGGCGCCCAAGACATCCGCGCGCCGTGCGACGACTGCACGATCTTCATGCCCGCGCGGCGGGCGATTGTGGGGCGTGAGGCGGTGTACCTGACGCGCCCGCTGGGCTGAGCGAGGGATCAGTCGCCGCCGGGCCGCCCCAAGGCGACTGCGGCCCCCCCGGGGGGCAGCGACCCACACGCAGTGGGGGAGCGTGGGGGCAAGATGTTCATTCGACTTCGCCGCCGAACCTCTTGATGAGGTTGGCGATGTACTTGTCAACGAGCTTCTCGAACTCGCCCTCGACCACCGGGCCCACCACCATCTTCATCAGGCCAGGCAGCGGCACATCCACGGTGCCCTTGATCTTGAGCTCAATCGCGGTGGACTTGCCTTTGTTGTCGGTGATCTTCCAGCTGCCGCCCACCTGGGCGTTGCCGATGCCCTTGACGGGCGTCCATTTGACTGTGCCCTTGGCGGCGTCGCTGACGTACTTGCTGGCGTACACGGTCTGGATGTTCACCTGCGCGGTGCCGACCTTTTCCATTTCCCACTTGTACACGCCGTCACCCATGTCGGTGAGCTTGTCCACCTTGGGGAAATGGCTGACCGAGGTGGGCACGTCCGCCAGGACGGCAAACACATCGGCCGCCTTGGCCTTGACGGTGAATTCGTAGCCCAGATCAATGTCAACGCTGATCGCCATGGTGTCTCCTTGTTATGCGTAAAAAAACCCGACGGCTCATTCTGCCATCCGGGCGCGGCCCTGTCGCCGCCGGGCCGCCCCAAGGCGACAGCGGCCCCCTCGGGGGGCAGCGACCCACACGAAGTGGGGGAGCGTGGGGGCCTGCTTACTTCCGGGCTTGTGCGAAGGCCGTGGCCTTTTCGGTCGTGGCCAGCGCGGCGCCGACCAGCGTGTCCACCACCACGGCAGCGCCGTCGGCCGTCAGGGCGATGCCCTTGGCGTAGTAGCCGCTGAACACCTTTTGCGCGTTGGCGGCGTTCTTGCGGGTCTCGGGCGTGAGCTTGGGCGCGGTCTGCTTCAGGGCCTTGGCCCAGCGCTGGGCCATGGCGTCGTTCAGGCGGTTGCCGCCGGTGCGGTAGGCGTCAATGGCCTTGTGGGCGGTGGAGCCGGCGGTGGCGATCACGCCGGTGGCGGTCTTGGAGAATTGGGTGGCGTTCATGGCAATGTCCTTCGAAGTGGAATGAAGCCATTGTCGGCAGCGGCGCTAGGGCACGGGCCCTAAACGGGCGCGGTTTCCCTAGAGGTCCAGCACTAAAACCGCGCTCCTGCTGCGCGAAATGCAGGGCATGAAGCAGTCGTTGGCGGCCTGCTCTTCCGGGGTGAGGTACATGTCCCAGTGGTCGGGCTCGCCTTCGAGCACGCGGGTCTGGCAGGTGCCGCACACGCCCTGCTGGCAGGACGTTGCCACCGCCACGCCATGCGCCTGCAGGGCCTCCAGCACGCTCTGGCCAGCGTCCACGGGTATGGTGCGGCCCGAGCGGGCCAGCTTCACTTCAAACTCCACAGCCATCAGCGCTCCAGGAAGTTGCCGGCGGTGAACCTGACGGGCGCGGCGTTTTCGTCAAACGACACGCCCGCCGGGTCCGCGCCCGCGGCCACGGCGTCCAGCTGCTTTTGCAGCAGGCGGCGCAGCATGACGATGCCGCGGTCGGTGGTGGCCAGGTGCTCCTCGGAATGTTTGGCGATGCTGCCCTGGCTCACCATGGCTTCATGGTCGCCGGGGTACTTCTGGTGCTCTTCCTCGGTCAGCTCTTCCCACAGCTTGCCGCCCAGGCGCGAGCGCATGCGGTGCAGCTCGCCTTGCTCCTTCACGCGGCCCACCACATAGATGCGAAAGCTGTGGTCGTCGATCGGCAGCACCCAGCCCAGGGATTCGACCATGCCGTAGCGCCCGATGCGCGGGCTGGGGATCACGCGCAGCGTGGGCAGGCCGGCCTCGCTGATGCGCCGCAGCGTGGTGCCATCGGGCAGCTTGCGCAGCGACAGCGTGCGCACGCTGATGGCCGTGGTGTCCCAGGTGACTTCGGGCATCACCGCCATCTGCGGCACAAACTGCGTGCCGCTGAAGCTGGAATGCAGCACCACCACGTGGAACGGGTCCACCAGGTTCTCGTAGTGCTGCAGCCAGTTGCAGGGGATGATCTGCGGCCCGCCGCCGCCGATGCTGTTGTCGTCGGCCTCCAGGAATTCGCCTTCTTCCAGCGTTTCCAGGCATTCGTAGCGCGGCAGCACGGGCTTTTTCTCCGGCGGGCCCATGTAGGCCCACACCAGGCCGTACAGCTCCTGCACCGGGTACCAGGGCTGGCGCACCTTGCCTCGCGCGCGGCCGCCCTCGGGTTCGCAGGGCTGCTCCACGCAGTGGCCCTGCACGTCAAACAGCCAGCCGTGGTAGCAGCAGCGGATGCCGCGTTCTTCCACCTTGCCGTAATACAGCGACGAGCCGCGGTGCGCGCAGTGCGGGTACACCAGGCCGGGGCGGCCGGTGCCGTCGCGAAACAAAATCAGGTCTTCGCCCAGCACGCGCACCTTGCGCGGTATGTCGGTGGCGTCACTGGCCAGGCCGACCGGGTGCCAGTAGCGGCGCAGCAGTTCGCCCATGGGCGTGCCCGGGCCCACCTGCGCCAGTTCAAGCTTTGACGTGGGTGGCGGCTTGCCATAGGCTGTGCCGGTGTCCACCGCAATGGGAATCACGCGCGCCGGGGCTTTGGGCGTGGCTTCGGAAACCGTGTTGTTGTCCATGGGGGGTCCTGCTCAGGCTGGCTTACTGCTGGGGCATGACGCCGGCGGACTTGATCAGCTCGGCCACGCGCGGATAGTCGGCGGTGAAGACCTGCATGAACTGCGCTGGCGTGTTGCCCAGCGGCTCGAAGCCGTAGCCGCTCAGGCGGGCCTGCACGTCGGGCATGGCGGTGATCTCGCGCAGGGCAGCCACCCACGCGGCCTGGATGTCGGCGGGCAGCCGGGCCGGTGCGTAAAAGCCGATCCAGCTGTCCACGTCAAACCCCTGGAAGCCTTGCTCGGCAAAGGTGGGCACATTGGGCATGGTGGACACGCGGCGCGTGCCGGCAATGCCCAGCACCTTCATCTTGCCGCCCTGTACGTGGGCGCGCGCGGTGGACGGGTTGGCCCAGGCAAAGTCCAGCAGCTCGCCAAACAGGTCGCTGTGCACCGCGGCTTCGGCCTTGTAGGGCACGTGGGTCAGTTTGGCGCCGCTTTGGCGCTGCAGCAGTTCGCCAAACAGGTGGGCCGACGAGCCACTGCCCCAGGTGCCGTAGTTCAGCGGCTTGGGCGACTTCTTCGCAAATTCAACAAACTCCTTGAGGTTGCTGAACGGCGCATTGGCCCGCGCCACGATCATGGGTCCGCCGGTGGCCACCATGGACAGCGGCGTGAAGTCCTTTGCCGGGTCGTAGGGCGTTTTTTGCAGGATGGGCACGTTCACATGGGTGAGCGGCAGCGTCATCATCACGGTGTAGCCGTCGGCCGGTGCCTTGGCCACAAAGTCAGTGGCAATGATGCCGCTGGCACCGGGCTTGGCGTCCACGATCACCGGCTGGCCCCAGCGGGCGTTGAGCTTGTCGGCGTACACGCGGGCCAGCGTGTCGATGGGCCCGCCGCCGGTGCCGAAGGGCACAATGCGGATGACCTTGCTGGGGAACGCTGGTGGCGTCTGGGCCCAGGCGGTCGTGGTGGCCAGGGCGCCCAGGGTGGCGACGAAATGGCGGCGGCTGTGGGTCATGGGGCTGTCTCCGTTGGTTGTGGCAGGCAAGCCGGCATCATGGGGGCGCACCGCCCGCCGGGCAATTCGATTGTTTGGATATGAGATATGAACCCGCGTGATATCCGCAGCCTGGACATCGGCATGCTGCGCACCTTTGACGCGCTGATGCGCGAGCGCAGCGTGTCGCGCGCGGCGGCGCGGCTGTTTTTGAGCCAGCCGGCCGTCAGCGCGTCACTGAACCGGCTGCGCGAGGCCTTTGACGACCCGCTGTTCACCCGCACTGCGCACGGCGTCACACCCACGCCGCGCGCGCAGGCCCTGGCGGCGCAGGTGCAAAAGGTGCTGGCCGACATCGGCGCGCTGCTGGACGGCGGCCGCGCGTTCGAGCCCGGGGCGTCGGAGCGCATCTTTCGCATCGCCGGCTCCGACTTTGCCAGCCGCAACATCCTGCCCGCGCTGGGGCGCACGCTGGCGCAGTGCGGCTCGGCGATCCGGCTGGTGTGGGAGCCGCCGGGTACCTGGTCGCTGCCCGAGCGGCTGCACCACGGCGACCTGGACCTGGCCGTGATCGCCCGCCTGCGCATGCCGCGCGACATGGAAACGCGGGTGTTGTACGAAGACAGCTATGTGTACGCCGTGCGCGCCGGCCACCCGCTGGCGGACCAGGCGGTCACGCTGGACATGTTCTGCGCGGTGCCGCAGATCTTCCTGGGCTACGGCTCGTCGATTCTGGACGACACCATCGACGAGTACCTTGCGCGCGCCGGACGCCAGCGGCTGGCGCAGATGGCGGTCACCAGTTTCGGGCAGATCGTGCACCAGCTGATGCACAGCGACCATGCCGCCGTGCTGGGCCGGCGCGTGGCGCAGGCCCACGCGGACGTGCTGCACATCCGTGCACTGCCGTTTGAGCTGCCCACTTACCAGTCGTTGCTGTGCTGGGACGCGCGCTCGGACAGTGACGCGGGCGTCCAGTGGCTCAAGCAGGAGATCGTGCGCATCATGGGCGCGGCCTGAGCCGGCCCATCAGCCAGGCGCCGTGCGGCTGCGCGGCAGCGAAAAATAGAACGTCGCACCTTCACCGGGCCGCGCCTCGGCCCAGACCTGGCCGCCATGGCGCTCCACGATGCGCCGCACGATGGCCAGGCCCACGCCCGCACCGTCGTAGTCCTCGGCGCCCGGCAGGCGCTGGAACACGCCAAACAGCCGCGCCGCGTCGGCCGCGTCAAAGCCCAGGCCGTTGTCGCGCACGCTGAAGACAAATTCGCGCGCGCCCGCGCTGCAGGCAATGTGCACATGCGCGTCGGGTTGGCGCGCGCTGTACTTCACGGCGTTGGAAATCAGGTTGGCCCACACCTGGCGGATCGTGGCCGGGTCCGCCGGGGCCACCGGCAGCGCGCCCACGGATACCAGGCCCGGCGGGCATTCCAGGTCCGACACCAGCTGGGCCACCAGCTGCTGCATGTCCACCTGGCGCCAGCCCAGATCGCCGTCGCCCACCTGCGACAGCCGCAGCAGGCCGTCGATGATGCCGTCCATGACGGTCGCGTTGTGGCCGATGCGCGACGCGTAATGCGCCGCGCGCTCCATGTCCGGCTTTGCCAGTGCCTCGGCCAGCGCGCCGGCAAAGCCACTGATGCGCCCGGCTGGCGCGCGCAGGTCATGGGCCACGGTGTAGGTGAATGCGCTCATCGCCTGGTTGGCCGCGCGCAGCTCGGCCGTGCGTTCGGCGATGCGCTGCTCCAGCGTCTGGTTGGCCTGCTCCAGCGCGCGGCGCGCCTCGTTGCGCGCGGTCACGTCGCGCAGATGGGTCTGCACGACGATGCCGCCGTCCATGCACACCGAGCAGCACGCCTGTTCCACCTCCACGCGTGTACCGTCGGGGCGCTGGAGCACCAAGTCCATCGCGCTTGCCACGCCGGGGCCTGCCTGCAGGCGTGCCATGCGCTCGCGCATGCAGTCGCGCAGTTCGGGCGGCGCCATGTCCGTCAGTGACAGGCCGTCCAGCGGGGCATCGGCGTCCAGGCCCATCATGCGGCGAAAGCCCGCGTTCGCATACGTCACGAAGCCGTCGTGCTGTACGACGATGCCGTCGGGCGCCAGCTCCACCAGGCTGCGCAGGCGCTCCTCGCTCTCCTGCAAACCCTGCTCGATCACCGGCAGCCGGTCCAGCATGTGGTTGAAGCCCTGCGCCACCTGCGCCACCTCCAGCGGGCCGGTCTCCGGTGCGCGGTCATCGAACTGGCCCGCACCCACGCGCTGCGCGGTGCGTGTCAACGCGGCCATGGGTTCGCTGATGCCCCGGCTGATGCGCCGCACCAGCCAGGCGGAGACGCCCAGCACGCCCAGCGCCGCCAGCCCGTAGTGCAGCGCCATGGCCCGGGCCGGCGCATAGATGGACTGGGTGGGCACGCCGCTGACGACGAACCAGGACGTGCCCTCCACGGGCCGGAAGGCGTACAGGCGCTCCACCTTGTCCGGCCCCGCGGCCACGCCTTCGCCGCTGCGCACGCGGCGCACGTGTTCCACCAGGCTCATGTCGCTGACCTTGCGCCCGACATGCGTCGCCGGCGCGACCGAACGCGCCATCGCATGGCCGGCGTAGTCGTAGATGCCGACAACGCCGCCACCGGGCAACGCGCCGCCCACCATGGCCTGCAGCGCCGTCAGGTACACAAACAGCTGGACCGACCCGCCGGCGCCTTGGCGGCTGTTCAGGGGGTGCGACAGCGCCACGACCCAGCGACCCGTGCCAGGCTCGGCCTGCGGCGTGCCGATCATCAGGCCGTCGCTGTCTGGTTCGGGTGTCGCCGCCAGCTGCGCCAGCGGCACGCGGCCCGCTGCCCGGCGCGCCGAACACACCAGCCGGCCATCGCGGTCGGTGGTCTGGATATCGGCCAGCGCAGGCCGCACGGACAGCACGTCCAGCAGCACCGGGTCGCAGTTCGCCGGGTCCAGCGCGCGTACCTGGTTGCGGTAGGCCAGCATGCTGGCAATCCGTTCGTGTTCTTTCAGGAAAGACAGCGTGGCGCCGGCCGAGACGTCCGCCACGTCACTTACCAGGCGGTTGGCCTTGCTGACTTCATGCTGCGACTCCCGGTACATGGCCAGCCCCATGAGCCCCACCAGCGGCAAAGCCGTGGCCATCGCCAGCAGCGACAGCATGACCCGCAAGGGCCATCGCCCGCTGGCCGGCCCGGCGGGCTGGCGCGCGGGCCGCCGGCCGCGGGCGCTGCCCATGAGCCAGTAGATCAGCGCGGCGGATGCCACGACAAATCCCGCGCCCTTGTAGGTCTGGTAGCGCGTCAGCTGCTCGGCGGAGCTGAACAGCAGTTCGCCGATCTGGTCGGACATCGTGATCCACAGCCAACCCAATGCCAGGTAGGCCAGGCTGGCGACGGCGGGCAGCGCGTTTGCCTGGGCCGCCAGCTTGAGCCGGGCGGCCAGGGTCAGCGGCACGGCGTGGGGGAGGGTGGCGGTCGGGCGCATGACCCAAGCGTCTCAGCCCATGCGGCGCGGGCGCTTGATCTGGCGCAAATGAAACCGTGTGCGGTCGCCTGAAATGCGCCCCGTTCGCACGGCTTTATGGCAAGCGGGCGCCGCCGCAACGGCGTACAATGGCGGGCTGGCCGCACAAAGGCCAGCGGCCCGGCGCCTGCGGACTCACGCAGCTGCCAGGGCGCAAGACGCAAACCAGGCCCTCTGCGCGAGGTTGATGCCGCCGGGTTTGCAAGCACCGGCGGCCTGGCTGCCGGACCCTTGTTTGACCCCTACCCCGCGCGGCGATATTTGTTGGCCGCGCCCAGCAGACCACATGGCCAAAGAAGAACTCATTGAAATGCGCGGCAAAGTATCCGAAGTGTTGCCGGATTCCCGTTTTCGCGTCACCCTGGAAAACGGTCACGAGCTGATTGCCTACACCGGCGGCAAGATGCGCAAGCACCACATCCGCATCATCGCCGGTGACAACGTTTCGCTCGAACTGTCGCCCTACGACCTGACCAAGGGCCGCATCATGTTCCGCCACATTGCCGGCCGTCCCGGCCCCGTGGGCCGCTGATACCAGTCGGCCGGGCCTACAGTCCGGCCGGTTCAGTCGCCTGGAACGCCGGCTGCGTGGCTTCAAAGCCGGGTTGCCCGTCACGGTGCTGCGAGCCGCGCCGACGATCCCCCTCAGCAAGCAGCAATTCAAGCTCTGCCCGCCGCCGCGCTGCCGCCGGCTGGGAGCTTTGCAGCAAGGGCGACGGTTCCGCCAGCATGTCCTCCACCTCCTGGACAGCGGGCGCGGGCGCCACGGGCGCAGTCCAGAACGACGTGGCGGGCATGGGCGGACAGCCCGAGGTATCCGCCAGTGAAAACTGCCACGAGATCCCCATGAACCAGTGGATTGCCAGAGGGTCGAACAGCTTCACCCTGGCGGTCAGGCTGTCCTGCAGTGCCGGTGCGTGGGCCAGCAGCCGGGGCTCCCAGTGCCTGAGCTGCAGCCGCATGTGGATGCCCTGTTTTCCGTCGCGGGAAGCGCAGCCCAGCAGTTCCGCCGTGATCCACGCGGCGGGCAGACCATGCAGCCTCAGCGTGTCGCGAAACACCACACGCAACAGTTCGCGCCGGGTGGCGGCCGGGTCCTGCGGCGGTACGGCGGAAACGGCAGGCTTCGAAACCGGGGCAGGCCGGCCGAATATTCGATCCATGAGGCTCATGGCGGTGAATCGTAACAAAATGTGTAACCGCGGGCTTCGGCGTGCCCTTGCACAATGCCGTTTTCCTTCACCTGGCGCTTCAAGATGCCCGATCCCATAGAAATTGAAACCGGCCCCAGTCCCCGCGCCAGCATCATGCTGATGCACGGCCTGGGGGCCGAAGGCAACGACTTCGTGCCGGTCGCGCATGAAATGGATCTGTCCGCGGTTGGCCCTGTCCGTTTTGTGTTCCCCAATGCCCCGGTCATGCCGGTGTCGCTCAATGGCGGCTACCCCATGCCCGCCTGGTACGACATCCATCCCCCTCAGCCTGGCCAGCCGCGCCGTGAAGACGAAGCCGGCCTGCGCCGGTCGCAGGCGGCCCTGGAAGCCCTGCTGGCCCGGGAAAAGGCGCGCGGCATCCCGGCCGGGCGGATCGTGATCGCGGGTTTTTCTCAGGGGTGCGCCATGGCACTCATGACGGGGTTGCGGCATGCCCAGCCGCTGGCCGGCATCGTGGGGCTGTCAGGCTACCTGCCGATTGCCGCCACCACGGCGGCCGAGCGTCACCCGGCCAACCAGCACACCCCGATCTTCATGGCCCATGGCCAGCATGACGAGATGGTGGTCATGAGCCGCGCGACCGAGTCACGTGATCTGCTGCGTTCGTTGGGCTACGACGTGCAGTGGCACGACTACCCCATGCCGCATTCGGTGTGCATGGAAGAGATTGCCGACCTGGCGCGCTGGCTGAACCAGGTGCTGTCCGCCGCGCCGGGCCAGGCCTGAGCCGCGCGCGGCTCAGGCGCCGCTGTCACTCGCGGTTCTTGAGCTTGCCGCGCGGCAGCACGGTCGTCACGGGCGGGGTGGGCCGGTCTGACGTGCCCGGCCTGGGCGGGGAAGTGTCTTTCTTGGGCTTTTTCACCATCTTGTTGCTGCGCTGGTCACCTTTGGCCATCGGGCCCTCCTGGGTGCGGCCGCGATGTGCGCCCGTTGCCCCGATGTTAAGGGCTTGCGCTCAGTCGTCAGCGGCGCAGACGGTGGCCAGCAGGGCGCGCTGCTGCTGGGGTGTGCGCCGCCCGATCATGGCCAGCAGGCTGCCGCCGTCGAGCGCGCTGAAGCCGCTGTCGCTGGCAAAGTCCAGCGCCTCGGGCGTGAAGCTGGAACTGGTGGCAAAGGTGCCGTGGTGCAGCCGCTGCGCGGCGATCTCCATCAGAAAGTCGCGCAGCTCGGGCACGTCCACCGGCGAACCGGGGTGGTGCATGCACCGCACCATGGTGACGGGCGTGTGTTCACGCTGCGAATAAAGCCGCAGGTCCAGCACGCCTTCCGGCTCGCGCGGCAGGGCGAGCACCTTGGCCCCCGTGGGCGCGAACAGCGCCTTGCACAAGGCCAGGAACTGGCGCGCGCGCAGGTTGGCCAGCACTTCAGGGCTCCAGCGGCCGGTGCGCCACAGCGGTGCGGCGGGGTCGTCGCGCAGCAGCGGGCCGGGCCAAGTGACGGGCACGGGCGGCTCCAGCGGCACGGGCTCCGTCGTGAAGGGCGCCATGTCGGGCAGCGCGGGCAGCCGGGCGGTTACGGGGGAAGAGGGCTCGTTCTGCCCACCCAGCCAGCGGCTGGGAATGATGCGGCGGATGAAGGACAGCATGTTGAAGCCATGAAGAAAATTAGAATCATTGTATTAACTCCATGGGTTGCTGTGTGCAACATGCTGCCCAGACTTGCGTTGGGGTGGCATCTTGCGGGTGTGCGCGGATGCGCGCGGGGCTCAGCGGCGCAAGGCCTGCAGCTCGGCTTTGCGGGCGTCCAGCTCGGCCTTCAGCCGCATGATGGTGCGACGCGCGTTGATGCGCTCGGTGTCGTCGCGGATGCACACCGTCAGGCCCAGGTCCGACGGCGACACCTTCATGTACACCCAGATGCCCAGCGGCGGGTAGTACTTTTCAAACTCCACCGAGGTGCCGCGTTCGATGGCGTCCTGGCATTTCTCCAGAAACTTGCCGGAGGCGGTTTCAGGAAATTCGGTCAGCAGGCAGCGGCCCTTGAGCTCATCGCGGTCGCGCCGCAGGATGCGCGCGGCTTCGGGGTTGGCATAGACGAAGCACCATTCGCGGTCCAGCAGGATGAAGCCGTCGGTCAGGCCCTCCAGCGTGCGGGTGAACCGCTCGGCCGTCAGCCGGGCCTCGTCGGCCACGGCGCGAAACCGGCTCACGTCCTGGATCGCGCCGCGCACATGGGTGATCGAGCCCTGCGCGTCGCGCTCGGCTTCGCCCAGCGCGCGGATCCATACATCGCGGCCGCGAGCCGTCACCAGCTGAAGCTCCAGGTCAAACGGCTCGCCCTGGCGCGCGCAGGCGTCGAAGGCTTCCATCAGCAGCTCCTGCGAATCGGGCGTGTAGAACGACAGCGCATCCTGGCTGCTGGGTTCATAGTCGGGCGGCACCTCGTGGATGGTCTTGACCTCGTCGGACCAGACCCACTTCATGGCCGTCAGGTCCACCGACCAGGCGCCCAGCCGGCCGGCCGCCGCGGCCATGCGCAGCAGGGCCTGGGTTTCCTTGATCTGCTGTTCGCTCATCCATGAGGTGGACACGCCGTTGTGGGCGCCCAGGTAGCCGCGGTAGGTGACGCCGGACGTCCAGAACGATCCTTCGGCCGCGCCGCCGGTGCTGCTGGCGGCATCGCGGCGGCGCCACATGCGCCGCCATGCTGCGGCAACGCCGTCGCCGATACCTGTTGCGTCTTTCATGGGGATGACATGTGCCTGGACCATGCGAGCTCCTTGCATTGCCGTGACCGCCTGTTGCTGGAGCCCGCAGGGACGCATAAGGCGTGCCATGCGGCAGGGAAGATGTCACGCGGCAGACAGTGGCGCGGCGGCGGAAATGAGGCCTTTTGGACGATGCTGGGGCGGCCGGCGGCCCGCCGCGCCTCACTTTGAGGCGGCGCCGCCAGACCGCGCCCCAGAATGCGGCGCACACGTTGCGCCGGCTTCTGGCGGATGCTTCAGGCGGCGACTTCGCCGCGCGCGATCGCCGTGGTGCCGGCCAGGACGTGAAAGGTGGTGCCGGCGCCCAGGTGCGGCAGCGCCACCTCGGGGCGCAGCAGCTCCAGGCCCGCGCGCTGCGTGCCGCCCGCCTCCCACCATGAGGCCACGGGCTGTGCCAGGCGCGCGGTAAAGCCGCGGCGGCCCACGATCACGGTGCAGCGCTGTTCGCCCGACGCCAACGGCGGCAGCCCGCCCGGCAGGGGCAGTGGGGTCACGTCGGCCTGCAGGTGGGGCGTGAACGGGCTGCCCGGTGCAAATTCGTTGGGCGGCGGCGCGCTGTAGGGAATCCTGCGCGCCAGATAGCCGACAAGCTGGCCGATGGCCGGCACCCACAGCACCAGCAGCAGCGTGCCAACGTCGCGCAGGGTGGACGGGTTGGGCGCGGCGTAGCGCACCACGCCACCCAGCACCGCCAGCGCCAGCAGCACGACCATGACCGCGCGCCGGCTGGAGGGGGAAACAGTGAATGCCATGGCCCGTATTGTGCGGGCCGGGGCATCAATGGGCGGGGCGGATCCTGCCTTCTTTCACGTAGCGGTCGTATTCGTCGCGCGTGATGGCGGTGGAGCCGGCCGCGCCGTTGCTGGCCGTCCAGCCCAGCGTGACGCTTTCGTCCTCACCCAGGTCGATCTCCACCGGGCCGTTGGGGATGGGCATCATCACGCCGTCACCGGCCCGAAAGCAGACGTTGCCGCGGATGGTGGCTTGCTGTGTCATGGTGTACTCCTTGGGAATGCCTTCCATTGAAGCGCGTGCGGCGCCGCCCTCGTGTCAGCCGCCAGCGCATGCCGCTGCCGGACCAGCCCGCAAGCGGCGGCCTCAGGCCAGCAGCAGTGCCGCTACCCCGACCAGCACCAGCAGCAAGCCGGCCCGCTCGGCCAGCGTGAGCTTTTCACGCAGCAGGCGGTGCGACACCAGGTAGCTGAACACCACCTCCACCATGCCCAGCGTGCGCACGTTGGCGGCCGAGGTCATGGCGAAGGCGGTGAACCAGCCGGCGGACGCCAGCGCCCCCATGCCGCCGGCCAGCACCGACACGCGCCAGGCGGCGGCCGTGGCGCGCAGCGCGGCCGGCTCGCGCAGTGCCAGCCAGCCGCCCAGCACCAGCGTCTGCAGCAGCTGGGCCCACAGCACGCCCCAGGCGCCCACCAGCCAGGGCGCAACGCCCGGCAGCTGCAGGGCCGCGCCGCGGTAGCCCACCGCCGACAGCGCAAACCCCGCGCCGCAGGCCAGGCCATACACGGCCGCCAGCCCCGCCCAGGAGCGCGCGCCCGGCGCCGCCGGCGTGGCCGCGCGCGGCCATGACAGCAGCACCACGCCCGCGGTGGCCAGCCCCATGGCCAGCAGCGTCACCCAGCCGGGCAACTCGTGCAGGAACAGCGTGGCAAACACGGCCACCTGCAGCGCGTCGGTCTTGGAATACGCCACCCCAATGACGAAGTTGCGCTGCTTCATGGCCGCCAGCAGAAAGGCGGTGGCAGCCAGCTGCCCCATGGCGCCCAGCGCCAGCCAGGCCAGGTAGCCGGCGTGAAACGGCGGCAGGGAGGCGGCCGTGGCGGGCAGGGCATGCAGCGCCGCCACCCAGGCCGCGGCAAACGGCAGCCCGTACAGGAAGCGCGCCAGCGTGGCGCCCAGCGTGCCGGCCTGCGCCACCAGCGAGCGCTGCGCCGCGTTGCGCGCGGTCTGCGCGAGCGCGGCGGCCAGCACGATGGGGATCCAGGCCGAGGCGGCCAGCGCGGTGGACGACATGCGCCCGGTTATACGCATTTCCGTCAGCAGCGTGGCACGTCATCGGGCAGGGGCGGCATCGCCAGCCGGCACGGCCGCGCGCGGCGCGCCGAATTGCGGTAAGGTCTGCGCCCTACATGCCCCACACACCAGACACCATTCTTTCCATTGCCGGGCTGTCCAAGACCTATGCCTCGGGCTTCAGCGCGCTCAGGCAGGTGGACCTGCAGATCCGCCGCGGCGAGATCTTTGCGCTGCTGGGCCCCAACGGCGCGGGCAAGACCACGCTGATCAGCATCGTCTGCGGCATCGTCAATGCCAGCACCGGCACCGTGCGGGTGGACGGCCACGACATCCAGGCCGACTACCGGGCCGCGCGCTCGCTGATCGGTCTGGTGCCGCAGGAGCTGACCACCGAGGCCTTTGAGACGGTGTGGGCCACCGTCAGCTTCAGCCGCGGCCTGTTTGGCAAGCCGGCCAACCCCGCCTACCTTGAAAAGGTGTTGCGCGACCTGTCGCTGTGGGACAAGAAAGACAACGCCATCCGCACGCTGTCGGGCGGCATGAAGCGCCGCCTGCTGATCGCCAAGGCGCTGTCGCACGAGCCGCGCCTGCTGTTTCTGGACGAGCCCACGGCCGGCGTGGACGTGACGCTCAGGCAGGAGATGTGGCAGCTGGTGCGCGCGCTGCGCGACACCGGCGTGACCATCATCCTCACCACCCACTACATCGACGAGGCCGAGGAAATGGCCGACCGCATCGGCGTCATCAACCGGGGTGAAATCATCCTCGTGGAAGACAAGGCCGAGCTGATGCGCAAGCTGGGCAAAAAGCAGCTCACCCTGCAGCTGGCCCAGCCGCTGGCCGCCGTGCCGCCGGCGCTGTCGGGCTATGCGCTGGCGCTGTCGGCCACGGGCACCGAGCTGACCTACACCTATGACGCGCAGCGCGACCATTCCGGCATTGCCCAGCTGCTGCAGGCGCTGGACGCAACCGGCGTGGCCTTCAGGGACCTGCAGACGGACCAGAGCTCGCTGGAGGATATTTTTGTGAACCTGGTGCGCGACAGGGAGACCGCATGAACCTTTACGCAGTCCGCGCCATTTACCGGTTCGAGATGGCCCGCACCTTCCGCACGCTGGTGCAAAGCATTGTGTCGCCGGTGGTCAGCACGTCGCTGTACTTCGTGGTGTTCGGCTCGGCCATCGGCTCGCGCATCCCCGAGGTGGGCGGCGTGAGCTACGGCGCGTTCATCGTGCCGGGGCTGGTCATGCTGTCGCTGCTCACGCAAAGCATCAGCAACGCGTCGTTCGGCATTTACTTCCCGAAGTTCACCGGCACCATCTACGAGCTGCTGTCCGCGCCCGTGTCCACGCTGGAGGTGGTGCTGGCCTATGTGGGGGCCGCCGCCACCAAGTCCATCATGCTGGGGCTGATCATCCTGGCCACGGCGGCGCTGTTTGTGCCGCTGAAGATCCTGCACCCGGGCTTCATGCTGCTGTTCCTCGTGCTCACGTCGGTCACGTTCAGCCTGCTGGGCTTCATCATCGGCATCTGGGCGGACGGCTTCGAGAAGCTGCAGTTCATCCCCACGCTGATCATCACGCCGCTGACCTTCCTGGGCGGCACCTTCTATGCCATCGACATGCTGCCGCCCTTCTGGCAAAGCGTCAGCCTGTTCAACCCGGTGGTGTACCTGGTGAGCGGATTTCGCTGGAGCTTTTACGGCGTGTCTGACGTGGGCGTGGGCCTGAGCCTGGGCATGACGCTGCTGTTCATGCTGCTGTGCCTGGGCGGCGTGGCCTGGATCTTCAAGACCGGCTACCGGCTGAAGAGCTGAGGGGCACGAGCACATGGCGATCCAGTGGTTTCCGGGGCACATGAACCTCACGCGCAAGGCCATTGCCGAGCGCATCAAGGACATCGACGTAGTGATCGAGGTGCTGGACGCGCGGTTGCCCGCGTCCAGCGCCAACCCGCTGCTGGCCGAGATGACCGGCCACAAGCCCACGGTGAAGATCCTGAACAAGCAGGACATGGCCGACCCCGCGCGCACCCAGGCCTGGCTGGACCACTACAACGCCATTCCCGGCACGCGCGCGCTGGCGCTCAAGGCCAGCGACGCCGGTGCCACGCAGGTGCTGGCCCCTGCCTGCCATGCGCTGGCGCCGGGGCGTGGCGGTTTGGCCAAGCCCATGCGGGTGCTGACCTGCGGCGTGCCCAACGTGGGCAAGTCCACGCTCATCAATTCGCTGACGGGCAAGCGCCACGCGAAGACGGGCGACGAAGCCGGCATCACCAAGCTGGAGCAGCGCATCACGCTGGCGGATGACTTTTACCTGTACGACACGCCGGGCATGCTGTGGCCGCGCATTGTGGTCCCCCAAAGCGGCTTCAACCTGGCGGCCAGCGGCGCCATCGGCCGCAATGCCTATGACGAAGAAGAAGTGGCACTGGAACTGCTGGACTACCTGCGCCGCCACTACGCACCGCTGCTGCAGGCGCGCTACAAGATCGCGGGCGCGGAACAGATGAAAGACGAAGAAGTGCTGGAGGCCATTGGCCGCCAGCGCGGCGCGCTGCTGGGCAAGGGGCGGGTCAACACGCAAAAGGCAGCGGAAATCGTCATCACCGAATTCCGCACCGAGGTCCTGGGGCGCATCACGCTGGAGACGCCGCAGGAATACGCGCAGTGGCTTGCCGATGCCCAGGTGCTGGAGGCCGCGCGCGCCGAAAAGAAGGCGGCGCGGGCACGCAAGGGCAAGCCAGACCAGGCCTGAAAAGGCCGTTTGAAGCGCAAAACGCCGATTTACGCTTCATTTGTGAAGCGTAAAGGGTGGTTGCCAGCCTGTCCGAAGCTGGCGCCCGCCTTGATGGGGGTATCGGTTCGCTGACGCATGCCCAAAACCAGGGACGGAGGTGGCCGCACCCGATAATCACCAGCCCCACGTACTGCGGCGCCAGCCCAACTCCCTGCCATGACTCCTGTCGCCCGCTACCCCATCGGCACCCCCGGCCAACCGTGGGGCCCCGCCGAAATTGCGCAATGGCGCGCGCTGCAGAAGCGCCGGCGCAGCTATGCGGACGACGTGCTGGCGCCGCTGGGCCGGCTCGGCGCGCCGCTGGAGGTGTTTCAGTATGGCGAGGTGGTGTATGGCGGCGAACGCTACCCGCTGATGGCGGTGCGTACCGGCGCGTGGCAGCCCGGCCTGCCGGGCGTGCTGGTTACCGGTGGGGTGCACGGGTACGAGACCAGCGGCGTGCTGGGCGCGCTGCAGTTCCTGGCGCAGCACGCGCAGGCGTATGCGGGCCGCGTGAACCTGCTGGTGGCGCCCTGCGTGAGCCCCTGGGCCTGGGAGCGCATCCACCGCTGGAACCATGACGCCATCGACCCCAACCGTTCCTTCCGCACCCCCAGCCCGGCGCAGGAATCGGCCGCGTTGATGCAGCTGGTGGCGCCGTGGCGCGGGCAGTTTGCCGCGCACATTGACCTGCATGAAACCACCGACACGGATGAATCGGAATACCGCCCGGCGCTGGCCGCGCGCGACGGCAAGCCGTTTGAGCCCGGCACCATCCCCGACGGCTTCTATCTGGTGGACGACACGGAGAACCCGCAACCCGCCTTCCAGCGCGCGATCATTGAAGCCGTGCGGCAGGTGACGCACATCGCGCCCGCCGACGAGCAGGGCGAAATCATCGGCACGCCGGTGGTGGACCCTGGCGTGATCCGCTACCGCTTCAGCGAATGGGGCCTGTGCGCCAGCGTGAGCGGCGCGCGCTGCACCACCACCACCGAGGTGTGCCCCGACAGCCCGCGCGCCACGCCCGCGCAATGCAACGCCGCCCAGGTGGCGGCGGTGCGCGCGGCGATCAGCTTTGTGCTGGGGTGATCACTGCTGCTTGGGCCCTTCACCCAGGCGACGCCCCAGGCCCACGGCATAGGGCGCGGCGCGCGCGGCGATCATCGGGTCGGCCGACGGCTCCACGCCCTTGGGCAGCACCATCGGGTTGTAGGTGATCGTCAGGCAGGGGCCACCCGCGTCCTCGGCCACCGAGGTGATCTTCAGCTGACCCAGGTTCACCTTGCGGCGGCCCTCGGGCAGCGGCACGGTGGCGCTGTCCAGCCGGTCACCGGCTTGTGCCAGCTCCAGGTTGAAATTGAAGGCCACCTTGCCGTCCTTCACGCGCTGGCGCAGGTCGTCAAACAGGAAGGCCGGGCCCTTGGCCTTGGCCTCGTCGTCGCTCAGGCCCTGCACGCCGGCCACGGGCTCGAACACCCATTTGCCAAACTGCTTTGCGCCCGCTGCGTTGACGAAGCCGAACGCATGCACGCCCCAGTAGTTGACCGCGCCAAAGCTGGCCGGCACCGGCTGCGATGCGAAATAGCGCCCCTGCAGCAGCACCTCGGGGTTGGCATCGGCAAAGGCCTTGACCTTGGCCGCGTCGGGCATCCTGGTGGCCGGGTCGAGCTGCAACGACGCCAGGCGGCCCAGGAACTGCTGGGGCGACGATGCGCCAAACACCGGCGCCGAGATATTGCCCATCTGCCACAGCTCGCCGCCCGGCAGGTTGAACTGCAGCGCCATGTTGCGCTGGCCCTTGGTGTTGTCGGGGGCCTTGGGGTTGGCACCGCCGACGGAAAAGCGCACCACCACCGGCACCGGCTGGCCGCTGAAGGCGCTGGCGGTGGACAGGGCGCGCGCGTCGGCGCTGCCCACAAATTCACCCACGGCGCAGATGCCCTTGGCGCCCGAGCGGCGGTAGCCCTCGAACTTGCCGAAGGTGGCCTCGAACTGGTTCAGGAAGGCATTGGGGTCCACCGGCGCGCCGCCGGCGGGCGACTGCGCAAAGGCGTTCAGCGTGAGGAAGGTCGTGGCGGCGGCCACGGCGGAAAAGACCAGCGTTTTCATGGAATGGGGCTCCGGTTTTGTGAAGGACAGCACGCAGCGGGCCGGCCACCCCGCAAGGGCCTCCGGCATCCACTGGGCACGTAGTCGGCCCCGGTGAAGAAAACCTTACCGCTGCGGCACGTACAGCGGGTACAGCGCGCCTTCCTCGCGCGCAAAGCGCGCCGCCAGCGTCTGGCGGATGGAGTCCTGGTCCACCATGAAGGCTGGCCCGAGCACGGCACGGTCATTGGCGGTGTATTGCTCCACAAACAGCGCGGCTGTTCTGGCGATCTGGTTCATCTCGACCTGGTAGGCGCGCGACAGCTGCGCCTGGCCCGATGCCTTGGCATGCGGCGCCGAACGGATGTACAGGTACAGGCGCGTGTTCTCGATCAGCAGGTGGTCCGTGAGCAGCGAATGGAACTTGCGCAGCGCCTGCCGCGCCGACGGCGCGTCACCCAGCGCAGCAGCGGTGGCCGCGCGCCGCACCAGCGTCAGCAGCGCCACATGGTCACTGACCAGCGACGGGATGAGCACCGGGTCGTAGCACGGGCCACGCCCCAGGGACACACGGGCCGCGCTGACCAGCGGCGCGGGGGATGAGTGCCGCTGCAGCGGCGCGGGCGCCGTGGTGGCGCTGCCTGAGAGTGCGCCGAACAGGCTTCTGACCATTTCCATCAAGACCTCCTGGAGCTGTCAGGGTCATTGAAGCACCGCTGGCGCGGGCGTGGAAACTGACCAATTGTCTAGGCAGACCTCAGACCATCGTCTGCCGGAGCAGCCGGAGCAGCCGGAGCAGCCGGAGCAGCCGGCGCAGGCGCGCAGCGCTATGCGATGTCGCCCGGCGAGGCCGCGCCCATCCAGCACACCGTGCCGTCGGCGCGGCAGCCCTGCGGATAGACCTTTCTGGCGGCGTCCATGCCGCCTTCAAAGTCGGGCTCGGAGCGGAAGATGCGGCCAAACAGCAGGCTGGCGTGGCTGGACAGCTTCTTGCCTGGGCGGGCCACGAAATAGCTGTGCGCGCCCAGGGGCATCTTTCTGGCGTTTTCAAAATCGATGTAGCGGAACCGGGGCGCGGCCAGCATGTCGGCGCCCGGCGCGGTGCCCAGCTTCACGTCGCCATCCACCACGCCGGCGCCAAACAGCACCGTGTCGGCGCGGGTGTAGGTGATGTACACGCGCTGCAGCGGGTGGATGCGCCCGACCCAGGCCGCGTGCTTGTCCGCCCCGGTGCAGCCGGCCATCAGCGCCACGTTGTGCATGGCCGACAGCGATGCCTCGGCGTCCTGCTGGTCCACCGTGTAGTGCAGGAAATGGCAGCCCAGGCTGTGCACGGCCAGCGACACCTTCTGCTGCTGCAGGTGCAGCCGGCGCGACGCCACCAGGCGCAGCAGGCGGGCCAGCGCGTCGGTGCTGTGCTGGGCATTGACCTTGGCCTGCGCATAGCGGCGGGCCTTGCGCGCGATCCAGCCCTCGCGCAGCGACTCGCGCGACTTCACGGCGGACAGCGCCTCGTCATCGTCGTCGGTCGCGGGTCTGGACTTGTCCAGGCCGGCCAGGTCCGAGCCGTCGGGCATGTAGCCCTCGGACGTCCAGGAAAAGCCGATCACGGCCACACCGTGCTGGCGCTCCAGCGCATCGCAGCGGGCAAAGCATTTTTTCGGCTCGGTGTTGTTGCCATGCAGGTAAAGCAGCACCGGCTTGTTGCCCTTGAGCACGGCGTCAATCAGCTGCACGGCGGCGGCGTCCGACAGCGCGCTGCGCTGCGCCGTGACATTCCAGCGGCCCTGCGGGTCGGCGGTGGCGTCCACGCTGTTGAGCGTGTCGGCAAACGGCGTGTATTCGCGCGTCAGCGCGGATTCATTGCTGGCTGCAGCGTCAAGCCGGCGGTGGGTGAAGATCAGCATGGGGGGCCTCCTTGGTGGCCCTGAACATACCCGCGCGGCCGGCCCGGCGCATCCCATAAATGGGGGACGGCAGCTACAGCGTCTGGCGGTAGCGCTCCAGCATCTGCTCCTGCGTTTCAAACGCGGTGCCGAGCCGTGCCGCCCTGGGCAGGTGCTACGCCTGCTCCCTGGCCCGCAGCTTCGCGGCGATGTAGTCGCCATGCGTGACATGCAGCAGGCCGGCCACCTTGCTGATGACGTGATTTTCATGCGCGTCCAGCGCGCCGTCGGCATAGGCCACCTGCCACATGGCCTCGACCAGCGCCACCTTGTCGGGCTGGCTGCAATGGTCGTTGAGCCGGCTGGTGAAGCGGTAGAAATCATTGGCCTGCGCGGCCTGGGCCTCGGCCTGGCCCAGCAGCCGGGCCAGCTCGTCCGCGTCCAGCGCAAACCGGCGCTGCAGCGCGGCCAGGGCGGCGGCGCGCTCGGCCGGGCTGATCTCAGGCTGGGCCCGCATTACCTCGGCCAGCAGCACGGCGGCGGCCAGCTGCAGGGTGTGGGCATGGTCGGCGGCGCGCTGGGCGCCAGGGGCCGCCGTGAGCCGGCCAAACAGGTCTGAAAGTGTGTTGAGCATGAAAGGTGGAGCGATGCAGCGGGCCCAAGGTTCCCCGCGACGGCGGGCGGCGTGTCGGCCCAGCGACAGCGCGGCGCGGCGGCGCTGGCGATACTGGCGCGCATTGCACCACAGCCCGACACGGAGACGCACGCATGTACACCCCTTTTGACCTCACCGGCCGCACGGCCATCGTGACCGGCGGCAACGGCGGCATTGGCTACGGCATGGCCAGCGCGCTGCTGGCCTCGGGCGCGGCCGTGGCCATCTGGGGCTCCAACCCCGGCAAGACGCAGGACGCCCGCGAGCGCCTGGCCGCGCAGCTGGCCGCCACAGGCGGTGACGTCACCCGCGTGCACGCATTCACCTGCGACGTGGGCGACGAGGCCCAGGTAGAAGCCGCCTTTGCCCAGAGCCTGGCGGCGCTGGGCGGGCGGGCGGACGCCTGCTTTGCCAACGCGGGCGTGTCCAGCAAGGGCACGCGCATTGAAGACATGAGCCTGGAGGAATGGCGCCGCGTGCAGCGGGTGAATGTGGAGGGCGTGTTCCTCACGTTCCGCGCAGCGGCGCGGCAGATGATTGCACAGGGGCAGGGCGGATCGCTGGTGGCCACGGCCAGCACGGCGGCGGTGGAGGGCGCGGCGCGCAACAGCCATTACGGTGCGTCCAAGGGCGCGGTCACGAGCATGGTGCGCGCGCTGGCCATGGAGCTGGCGCGGCACAAGATCCGCGTGAACAGCATCCTGCCCGGCTGGATAGAAACCGACATGACGCAGCAATCCGTGAACAACCCCAAATTTGCCGACGCCGTGCTGCCGCGCATCCCCGCGCGGCGCTGGGGAACGATGGACGACTTTGGCGGCATCGCGGTGTACCTGGCCAGCGATGCGTCGGGCTATGCCACGGGCGAGCAATTCCTGATTGATGGGGGCTATACGAAGTTCTGAGCGCGCAGCACACAGTACGATTGGGCGCAACAAGGAGGCTGTCAATGAAAAATTCCTGGTGTGCCGCGGTACTGGCTTGCCTGTGCGTGGTACAGGCGCTGCCGCTGTGGGCACAGCCGCATACGACGGATCCGGCAGCTGCCGCCGCATGGGCCGCCCAGCGCGCGGCGCAGGCGCAGGCGCAGGCACAGACACCAGCCCAATTGCCGCGCGGTTTTGCGGAAAGCGACAACCGGGTGTCGATGGGGGAATACACCTTCCCACTGGGGCGCACCGCGGGCAAGTGGTATGCCGAAATTGCAATTCACCGCAGCCTGATGAACTTGCCCGGCGGGCGCAGCTTGCAGCTCGGCGTAGACAACGTGGACGGCTTCTATGCCATTGCCGACTGGGCGGCAGCGCGCCAGCCGCAGCCCGGTACGGATGACGGCTTTGACGTTTATGCCCTTGCCATCGACCTGGACCGGCGCGAGCTGTCATGGCGCGATGGCAGCTTGCAGGGTGGGCCGCAACCCCTGGCCTTCAGCGGCAAACCCTATACGCTGAAACTGCGGGGCAATATCAATATTGCCGAGCTGCTGACGGTGGGCCACATCCGGATCAACCATGGGCAGGGCGCCTTTGCCCACGCAATGCCCGCTGGCTACCGGCCCTGGTACGTGCCTTCCAGCGCGGATGACCCCTCCGGCTGGCTCACGCCCCCGTGGGAGCTGACAGCAGGCCAGCAGCGGCCTGCGCTGGCCGCGCAGTACTGGCAATGGCTGCTGGACCGCGACCCTGCCCAGAACCCGGCCGCTGACCGCACTGGCGCTGCCTGCGCACTGAAGCAGGGCGACGGCTACTGGTACCTGGCCGGTGCGGCGGCGCCAGACAGGGTGGAGCGCCGCTGCGCGGTACCTTTCGGTATGCCGCTGGTGGTGCCGGTGATGGCTGTGTTGCTGCCCTTTGACAACCCGCAGGACTGCGCGCGCAACGCCCGGATTGCCGCGCTGTCGCCCTTCTCGTTGCAAAACACATTCATGGAGATCAACGGCATACGAATGGACCGGCTTCAGGACTATTCCGTGCATGACGCGCGGTGCGAGCCCATGCAGGTGGCCGGCAAGGTGATATCACACCAGGCCGTATGGCTCGGGCTGTGGGTGCCGCTGCGGCCGCTGCCCCGTGGCGAGCACGTGGTGACCTTTGGCGGCCGCTTCAATGCCATGAATTTCGACCGGCGCGTGACTTACCGGATTCAGGTGCGGTAGGCCGGATGCCGCAAGGTGCGCGTGGCGTCGCGGTGCAGCAATTCCTGATGGATGGCGGGTACACGAAGTTCTGAGTAAGCTGAGGGGCTGCCCAACCAACCCACGCCCATGGAGCGCATACCTGCCATGCCCCGCCTGCAACCCCTGCCGCCCGAGACCACGCCTGAGCTCAAGCCGCACTTTGACTTCTTTCTGTCCACGCTGGGCTTTACGCCCAACAGCGTGCTGACCATGCAGCGCAAGCCGCGGCTGGTGCAGGCATTTGCCCAGCTGAACGGCGCGGTGATGGACCCGGCCGGCGAGGTGGACCTGGGCTTTCGCCGGCTGGTGGGCCACGTGGCCAGCAAGGCGGCCGGCTGCCTGTATTGCCAGGCCCACACGCTGCTGGGCGCCAAAAACTTTGGCGTGAGCGAAGCCAAGCTGGCCGATGTGTGGGTGTATGCCACCAGCCCGCACTACACCCCGCGCGAACGCGTGGCGCTGGACTTTGCGCTGGCGGCGGCCGCCCAGCCCAACGAAGTGACCGACGCGCTGTTTGCCCGGCTGCGCGAGCACTGGAGCGAAGGCGAGGTGGTGGAGCTGCTGGGCGTGGTGGCGATGTTTGGCTTCTTGAACCGCTGGAACGACACCATGGCCACGCCGCTGGAGGCCGTGCCCCACCAGGTGGCCGCCGACGCCGCGGGCGAACGCGGCTGGAGCGCGGGCAAACACGCCTGACGGGCCGCCAGATGCTGGGCCGCATCCGCCGCCGCGCGCTGGCGCAGCGCATACCCGACGCACCGGCGCCGGCGCAGCCCGCCTGCCCGCTGTGCGGCCGCCCCATCCCCGACGGCCACGGCGACGCCCACCACCTGGTGCCCAAGTCCGAAGGCGGCACGGCCACGGTGCAGCTGCACCGCATGTGCCACCGGCAGATCCATGCCCTGATCCCCGAGCGCGAGCTGGCGCGCGAATACGCCAGCATAGAAGCGCTGCTGCGCCACCCGGGCGTGGCCCGCTACGTGCAATGGGTGCGCAACAAGCCGGCGGACATGCGGGAACGCACGCGCAAGAGCGCGGGGGTGCGCTCTTAGCTCACCACGCGTACTACGTCCCCCACGCGGATCGCGCCAGAGGTAACCACCCGCGCCGTCATGCCCCCATGCCCGCGCATGGCGGCATAGGCGCCGGGGCCCACCTCGGTTTCCATGCGCGAGCAGGGCGCGCAGGGGCCCACGATCTCCAGCACGGCGTCGCCCACCTGCACGCGCGCGTTGCGCAGCGCCAGCAGGTTGATGCCCGAGACCACCAGGTTGCGGCGCAGGCGCACCGGGTCCACCGCGGCCACACCGTGCAGATGCGCCAGCTGCGCAATCGCCGGCAGGTGCTCGGCCTGCACCAGCGTGACCTGCCGGGTGGACAACTCGGACTCGCCCTTTTTGCCCAGGCGGTCATCCGCCAGGCCGATGCCGGCCAAGGCCTGCGTGGCGCTGAGGGTGCGGGCCGGGTCGCGCGGCGCACCGCGCACGACGATGGCTTCAACCCGGCCGGCAATGTGCGGCGGCGTGTTCAGGTCGCGGATGGTTTTCATGCGGTGCGCAGCTTGCGGCCCACGTGGCGCTCCACGGCGTCCACCTTGCTTTTAAGGCGCGACTCGGTGCCGGGCTTGTAGTCCATCTTGAGGTTCATGCCGATGCGCGGGCAATCGGGCTCCAGCGCGCGAAAGCAGGCGGCCACCACGGCCATCACCTCGTCAAAGCTGCCCTCCAGGATGGTGCCCATGGGTGTGAGCTGGTAGGCCACGCCGCTGCGGTCGATGACGTCGAGGATGCGCGCGACATAGGCGCTGAGGCCGTCGCCGCGGTCGGGCGGGTTCATGGCGAATTCGAGGAGGACCATGGGTTCAATCGGTGGAGGGGGCGTTGAGCAAGGCGCGCACTGCACGCCCCAAGCGCGGTAGATCAGCTTGAATGGTGCGCCAGACAATACCGTGGTCGACTTTGAAATAGCCATGCGACAGAGCGTTGCGCATTTCATAGGCAAAGCTCCAGGGCACGTCGGGATGGCTTGCGGCAAAAGCCGCGTGGTGCTTGGTCACGTTGTTGCAGGCTTCGCCTATCACCTCGAAATTGCGGATAACGGCATCTTGTGTCTTGGTGTCTGCCGCGTAAGCCTGGAGGTCCATGCCGGCCGTGTACACCGAAATGCGATCAATGGCCTGGGCGATGTGATCCAGGTAGTCGGGGACGCGCAGGGGATCGCTGCGGCTCATAAGGGGCGGGCGTCGCGCAGCACCTGGGCGCGGAACTTGTCGGGCAGGGCGTCTGGCGTCAGCACATCGACTTCAACGCCCAACAGCTGTTTGACCTCGAAGCGGATGGCTCCGATGTCAAACAGCGTTGTCTCGCTGGTGGGCTCCACCAGCAAATCGAGGTCGCTGCCCTCCGCGTCGTCCCCACGCGCAGCGGAGCCGAACACCTGGACGTTGCTGACGCGATGAGACAGCGCAATTTGCCGCACGCGGGCGCGGTGGGTAGAGAGGGCTTCGGAGGGGCGCATCCGGCTATTCTGCCTTGGGTGGACGCGCTGTGAAAGGCCGGGACTGGCCGCGCCCCCAACTTGCCAGCACTCTGCCGGACAATCCCCGCATGCTCAAAGTGCTGTTCGTCTGCAGCCGCAACCGCCTTCGCAGCCCGAAGGCGGAGCAGGTGTTTGGAAGCTACCCTGGCGTGGAAGTTGATTCAGCGGGCCTGGCACCCCACGCAGAAACCGTGTTGGACGCCGAACAGGTGCAATGGGCGGATGTGATCTTTGTGATGGAGAAGCAGCACCGCAGCCGGTTGAACCAGCGCTTTCGCAAAGCGCTGCACGGCAAACGCGTGGTGTGCCTGGACATACCGGACGACTACGCCTACATGCAGCCAGAGTTGGTGGACTTGCTGCAAAAGCGGGTGACGCCTCATCTGCGCTGACCGTCTGGCTTGCCGATGGTCAGGGTAGGTCTTATGTATTGCAGGCCGTGTGCCGCCGTACCACCTGGAGTTGGCGACGCCCGGCACCTCCCCAGATTGAGGGTTTGCATGCCTCAAATTTGGCGGTAGCGTCAGCGCTTTTACGGAAAGGGAGAGCGCGCAAATGGGCCGACGAAGAAAAACCAGCACCGCAGACGACATCATTGAAATCGTGTCCTGGCTGCCCTGGTGGGGCGGTGTGCTGCTGGCGGTGGTGGTGTGGGTGCTGTTTGAGCTGTTCACGCCGGCGCCGCCTGCTGCGGCCGGCCTGAAGCCCGGGCAGATACCGGGGTTTGCCGCCCAGTCGCTGGTGGCCCAGCTGGCCCCGATCTTCAAGTACATCTTCTGCTTCCTGTGCCTGCTGGGTGCGCTGCTGTCGTTCATCGGCAAGCGCAAACGCCAGACCCTGCTGCAAGGCGCGCAAGGCCCCAGCGGCGCCAGCGCCATCCACGGCATGAGCTGGCGCGAGTTTGAGATGCTGGTAGGCGAGGCATTCCGCCAGCAGGGCTACACGGTGACGGAAACGGGCGCGGCCGGCCCCGACGGCGGCGTGGACTTGGTGCTGCGCAAGGGGACGGAGCGCTACCTGGTGCAATGCAAGCAATGGCGTGCGTTCAAGGTGGGCGTGAGCATCGTGCGCGAACACTACGGCGTGATGGCCGCGCAGGGCGCCGCAGGCGGCTTTGTGGTGACTTCGGGCCGGTTCACGCAGGAGGCAGAGGCATTTGCCGCCGGGCGCAACATTGCGCTGATCAATGGTGAGCGATTGCAGCGGATGATCCAGCAGGCCAAATCAGCACCCACAATGCCGATGGCCGCAACCGAAGCGAATCCGGTGTGCCCCAAATGCCAGTCAGCAATGATTCAGCGGACAGCCAGGAAAGGCACGGATGCGGGAAAAACGTTTTGGGGATGTTCCATTTATCCAAGGTGCAACGGCACCCGGGCCGCAGATTAAGGAGCCACCATGGTGACGAAAGACAATGCAAAACTGGCCGTTCTGATCGACGCCGACAACGCCCAGGCGGCGGTGATCCAGGAGTTGCTGGCGGAAGTGTCTCGCTACGGCACAGCCACCATCAAGCGTGCCTATGGCGACTGGACGACGACAAATCTCAAGGGATGGAAAGAGGTACTGCACAAGCTGGCGATCCAGCCCATTCAGCAGTTCAGCTACACCAGCGGCAAGAACTCGACGGACTCATCGCTGATCATCGATGCGATGGACGTGCTGCACATGGGCACGGTCGATGGTTTCTGCCTGGTGTCGTCCGACAGCGACTTCACACGTCTGGCCACACGCCTTCGTGAAGCAGGTCTGATCGTCTATGGGTTTGGCGAGCGCAAAACGCCGGAGGCATTCGTCTCGGCTTGCGACAAGTTCATCTACACAGAAATTCTTAGGTCCGAGACAGCGTCTTCAAGAAGCGAAGTTCCACAAGCCGCCGTTGCTGATGCGGCTAATTTGGAACCATTGCTGAGCGCAGCCATCGATGCTAGCGCGCGTGATGATGGTTGGGCATCACTAAGCGCCGTTGGCAGCTTGTTGAACAAGATGGATCCGTCGTTCGATGCGCGCAACTACGGCTACAAGAAGCTTAGCGATCTGGTGCGTAAGCTGCCTTACCTAGATTTCAGGGAGGTGCCTGTGGTGCGGGCAGATGGAATTACTAACACGAATAACCAGATCCGGATGAGGCGGCCCGCATAGTTCAATCTCCCGGACGCGTGAGGCATTTCCATTCGGGCGATGCCCCATGGTGTAGCTGGCAGCAATGCCATGATTCAAAACAGATTCGCAAAAGCGAATCTGTTTTGAAGAATTTATCTTGGGTATGCCCGCAGCTTTGAATCTATCTGAGAAAGTAAGGCTGATGAACGGTCAAGAGTTTCTTTATGCAGATTTTCTGCAATGATCTTGAACCGCCCCGGCTTTCATGGAGGCCAGTTGGTTTAAGTCAGACCTCCACCGTGGGGGTTTGACTGGCGAGTTGCCGGTAGTAGTTTGCCTCAGCTTCTACGGGCGGGATGTACCCGATGGGTTC
>JBFWUB010000009.1:0-190964 GCA_050247515.1 Ramlibacter sp.
CCACAGACCACCAAGAAGGAGAAGGCGACCAAGAACTTATCCACAACGTGAGCGTGAAGTTCACGAATCAGGGTGGGTCAAGATTCGATGGAAATGGTGGGTCAGCTTTGCATGGAAATCAACACACCAGGCCCGACGCGGCGTCCACCGCGATGTGCGCCTTCATCCCGAAGTACCACTGCTTGCCCTTGCTGGTCTGGCGCATCTCGGGGTCCCGCTCGCCGGTGCTGTTCTTCGTCGAACTGGGCGCGGCAATGATGGTGGCGTCCACGATGGAGCCTTGCTTGAGCATCAATCCCTTCCTGGCAAGCAGTGCGTTGACCTGCTTGAGGATCTCCTCGGCCAGATCGTTTTCTTCCAGCAGGTGACGGAAGTTCAGGATCGTCGTCTCGTCGGGGATGGCCTCACTCAGGCTCAGCCGCGCAAAGCTTCTCATGCAGGGTGTGTCGTACAGGGCGTCTTCCATCGCCGGATCGCTCAGGGTGAAGAAGTTCTGCATCAGGTGTACCCGCAGCATCGACTCCAGTTCATACGGCCTGCGACCGCGTCCGGCTACCGGGTAGTGTGGCCTGATCAGCTTCACAAACGCCTGCCAGGGGATGACCTGTTCCATGTCATTCAGAAAGATCTCCCGGCGCGTGAGCTTCTTCTTGCTCGCATGTTCCGCCTCTGCAAAGCTGATCTGGTTCATCGTCGGATCTCCTTCGCACACATCAACGCCTCAAGGCGTCAGCCGGTGGACTTGTTCAGACATTCCCTAGAGCTCCTTTGAAGCCAGGCCGGCTCTTTCGCGCGCGAACTGTTGCGCGGCATAGAGAGGGTCGCCTTTGTCACGCTTTTGCCATAACCCCGGACGGGCGAGAAGTTGCGCCGGCTGGTCGACCAATGCTTCCCAGACGACTTTGCGCTGGGATATCTTCCATTCACCTGACCGGCGCTCGAACACGTCCACATAACGCGCCCAAGCCTGCGAGACGACCCCCCCCGCGCCTTCAGCCCCCTGGTCGACCCGCATCCGCACGAAGTAACTCTCCACCACGGCTGTGTCGGGGCCGACGAACTCCACCAGGCAATTCATGATGCAGTGCATGCACTGCGCCAAATTCAAGTGCCTGCGCGCCGTCCATTCGATCAAACCGTCGACCCCGCCCTCATAGTCGCCGTGGTTGTCCTGGCAGTCGGGGTGCATGGTACTGCGAGCAAGATCGTAGTCGCGACGATCTATGCCCCGGCAATAGCGATAAATGCAGTCGATGATCTCCCGCTGGTCTGAGAGGCGGTCTGTATTCGTGTTGTGTGCGCTAGATGTCATGGCTCTCTTTATTTAGGTTACAGGTAAATCTTGCCGCCTAAGGTGGGGCTAAAAAGGGCGCCGGACCCGACAAGCCGTCGTGTGAGACGACTCCCGAAAAAAGAGCGCGGCATCCGCCATTTTCCGTGTCTATTTGAGACTAGCGCGAAGATTAGCGCCAACTGCGCGGTCACCTCTGAACACTTTTATCGATTTTGAAAGTCGACGCCATACACCCCGCGGTGTGCCCGGCCAGCACAGCGCCGGTGGCCGCGCTGTGCTGGAGCTGCACAAGCCCGCCGGTGGGTCTTGGTGGCAGCTTGGCGCCGAGCCTGGGCGCCGATACGCGAACGGTGCTCACGGAGGCGGGGCTCAGTGAAGCCGAGATCAACGGCATCATGAAAGTTTGAGTGCGCCGGCAGGGGCTTCGGCCCGGCTGTCTACCGCACCCAGGCATGGTGCTTGCATGCAGGGCAGCCATGACGAATCCTTCAGCCAACACGCTTCCGCTTGCCGGTGTTCGTGTCATCGACTTCAGCACGCTGCTGCCCGGGCCATTGTGCGGGCACCTGCTCGCCCAGGGCGGCGCGGAGGTCATCAAGATCGAGCGTCCGGGTCGCGGCGACGAGATGCGATCCTATCAGCCCAAATTGGGACCGGACAGCGTGAACTTCGCACTGCTCAACCAGGGCAAACGATCTGTCGCGCTGGACCTGAAGGACCCGTCCGCCAGGGACCAGGCCATCGCACTCGTGCGCAGCGCCGATGTGCTGATAGAGCAGTTTCGCCCCGGCGTCATGGACCGGCTCGGACTCGGATGGGAAGCGATGCGCGCAGTGAACCCGCGGCTCATCTATTGCGCGATCACGGGGTGGGGACAAGGCGGACCGCTGGCCAACGTGGCCGCGCACGATCTCAACTACCAGGCGGAGGCCGGCATGCTCGCGCTGACAGCGGGCTCGGACGGTTCCCCCGCACTGCCCAACGCGCTGCTGGCCGACATCGCGGGCGGCGCCTACCCGGCGATGATGAACATTCTTCTCGCGCTGCGCACTCGCGACCAGGATGGCCAAGGCCGGTTCCTCGACATCGTCATGGCGGACAACCTCTTCACGTTCGTGTACTGGGGTCTGGGCAATGGTTTCGGGTCAGGGCAATGGCCGCAGCCCGGCGGCGATCTGGTCACCGGCGGCTCGCCGCGCTACCAGGTGTATCGCACTTCAGATGGCCGATATCTCGCCGTTGCGCCGCTCGAGCAGAAGTTCTGGGAGAACTTCCTGCGGGTGATCGATGCGCCCCAGCTGCTTGACGACGCAACCGACCCGCGGGCGACGCGGGATGCGGTTGCGCGAATCATCGCCGCGCGCACGGCCGATGCGTGGGCGCAGCGGTTTGAAGGCGTGGACGCGTGCGTCACGGTGGTCAAGTCGCTGGAGGACGCGGCGCAGTCGCCGCACTTTCGGGCACGCCGCGTGTTCGAGGGGAGGGTCTCCAGCGCCGATGGCAGTGTGCAGATTCCTTCATTGCCGCTGCCCATATCGCCTGAGTTTCGGCGCGCCGCGACGGGCACCGCGCCATTGCTGGGCGAAGGAAATGCTTCGCTGCTCATTGGCTGAACAGCCCCATCTTCCCGAGGCGCTTGTAGAGGTACGAGCGGGAGATTCCCAGCTCCGCCGCCACACGCTTCTTGTTGCCGTTGTGCCGTGCCATGGCCTGGCGAATCATCTGTTCCTCCACTTGGTCCACGGCATTGCTCACGCGCAGCGACTCGCCGGGCCCGGCCTCGGCTGCAGGCGACCCGGCGCCATCGACCGGGTCGGAACCCGGCGGCTCCCGCAGTCCCAGGGGCTCCGAATCCATGACGCCGAAGTCCGTGGGCTCTATCAGGTCCGATTCGCAGAAGATCGCCGAACGCTCCACCGTATGCATGAGCTGACGTACGTTGCCGGGCCAGCGCTGGGCCATCAGAAAATCGAGTGCCGCCGGCGACAACCTTCTGGGCCGCTGGCGTTGCCGCTGCGCGAACTGGTCCAGCGCCAGGTTGGCCAAGAGCGGAATGTCCTCGATGCGCTCGCGCAGGGATGGCAGGCGAATGGTCACGCCGCCGATGCGATAGAAGAGGTCGAGACGGAATGAGCCGTCCGCGATCATCGCTTCGAAGTTGCGGTTGCTCGCGCTGATGAGCCGGAAGTCGGAGTGCCGCTGTTCCGTGCCGCCGACGCGCTGGAAAGACCCGTCCTGCAGCACGCGAAGCAACTTGACCTGCACATCGGCCGGCATGTCGCCGATTTCGTCGAAGAACAGCGAGCCGCCGTGGGCTTGCTCGATCTTGCCCTTGCGGCCCTTGCGCTCCGCGCCGGTGAATGAGCCAGCCTCATAGCCGAAGAGTTCGCTTTCCACCAGGGTGACCGGCAGGGCGGCCGCATTCACCATCACCATCGTCGCGTCGCGACGCTGGCTCAGCTTGTGGATGGCGTGCGCAGCCAGCTCCTTGCCCGTGCCGCTCTCGCCGGTCAGCAGCACCGGGACGTCCAGCGGCGCGACCTTCACGATCTGCTGCTTCAGCCGCTGCATGGCCGGGCTTGCGCCGACCATCTGGTCCAGGCCGTAACTGCGGTTGCGCAGGTCGCTTAGTTCCCGGCGGTAATACGCGACTTCGGACTTGAGCTTTAGCACCTCACTCGAAAGTGCCTGCAGTTGCTCCGGGCCCTTGAACATGAGCTGTCCGATCGCCCCTACTATCTCCCCTGCGGCATTGCGGATCGGGTGGCGTGTCACCACCCGTGTTACGCCCCGCATCTCCTGCAAAAGGCCGATCTCGGCCTTGCCCGTCTCCACCACATGGTGCAGGCGCGTGTTCTCGAGCACCTCGGTGACGTGGCTACCCACGCCGCCGCCGGGCTTGAGACCGAAGAAGCGCTCATGCACGGGGCTCATGTAACGCAGGATGCCCTCCGCGTCTACGACGCCAAGAGCCTCGAACGGATTGGTCAGAAAGTGACTGAAGATGTCGGCCGCGAAATCGACGGAGCCGACGAACTCGAACAGCGCATCGCGACCCTCTCTTTCCATGGCGACCAGAACTGTCGCATCGGAAGCGGGTAATGCAACGACGACAATCGTCGCCCCGTCGGGCCCTTCGAGCGCGAAAAGGCGGCGCTGTCGGCTGCGCGCCACTTGCCATGCGCTCACCAGCTTGGTCGCCAGTTCGGGCTGTTCGGCGATGCCGGTAGCGACCAAGGCCTTCCCGTCGGTGCCCAGCACCAGCACGCCCCGGAGGGAGTGGCGGATCCCGGCGAAAAGCTTCTGCTCTTGTGTCTCCATTGCAGCCATGATACTTCCGCGCGCGGCAGACTACTGTCTTCGACAAGGACACTGGTCGGGCGGCCGATCGGCGGCGCCCCCTCGAAAAAAGCAGGGTGAGTACTAATTTGTGATACCGGAGCGCCCGGACACGGTGGCACGCGGATTGCACAACAGCTCGGAATGTCCACGCCCGAACAACTGCCCCTGCACGCCCTGCCTGAAAGGTCCGCCCCCGCGCTCGACCTGCTGGCCAGCGTTAAAATCCTAGATCTCACCACCTCCATCGCCGGGCCGTATGCGGGCCAGCTGCTGGCCGACATGGGTGCCACCGTGGTCAAGGTCGAGAAGCCCCGTACCGGCGACGACGCTCGCGCCTGGGGTCCGCCCTTTCTGCACGGCGAGTCGCTTTGGTTCATGAGTGTGAACCGCGGAAAGCAAAGCCTCACACTCGACATTGCCACGCCGGCGGGCCGGGAACTGCTGTACAAGCTCGTTGCGCAATGCGATGTGATCCTGCTGAACCTGGTCGCGCGCGCCCAGAAGAAATTGGGACTGGACTCGCAGACATTGCGTGCGATCAACCCGAGGCTGATCCATCTGTCGATCACGGGCTTCGGCCTGCGGGGCGGCCGTGCCGACCTGCCGTGCTACGACCTGATCGCCGAAGGCTATTCTGGCGTGATGGACCTGACCGGCGAAGCCGACGCGCCCCCACAAAAGGTGGGCACGCCCGCGGCCGACATGCTGGCCGGCAGCGATGCCGCCATGGCCATGGTGGCGGCCCTGCTGCGCCGCGAGCGCGACGGCAAGGGCTGCGACATCGACGTGTCAATGGTCGAGAGCATGTCGCGTTTCATGTCACCAAGGCTGATGCCTTACCTCGGCTCGGGTGACCTCATGCGACGCTCCGGTGGGAGCGACAGCGTGATCGCGATCTACCAGGTGTTCGAGACGGGCGACGAGCCTATGACGCTTGGGTTGGGCAACGACGCCATCTGGAAGCGGTTCTGGGAGGCCATAGGCGAACCCTCCGTGGCTGCCGAACCGGCGTATGCCACAAATGCCCACCGCCGGGCGAGCCGCGCCGAGATCGTGGAGCGCATCGCCGCGATCCTGAAGACGAAACCGCGCGCGCACTGGCTGGCTCTGCTGTCTCGGGCACGAGTGCCGGCAGGGCCGATCCAGCGGGTGGACGAACTCGCGCGCGACCTGGCCCTTTACGAGTCGGGCTTCCTTTACCGCTGCGATGGCGTTGGCGGCACGGTGCCGCAGGTGGGCCTGGGGATCCGCTTCGATGGCCACACGGAAGGCACAGGCACGCCGCCGCCGGCATTGGGCGAACATACCGATCACATCTTGGGCGAATGGCTGGCGTGCGACGCGGCCGAGCTCGAGCAACTGCGCGCACAACGCATCATCTGAAGAAGAGGAACATCATGGCTTTCGAAGAAATTACCTACAGCGAAGACGGCCCCATTGGCACCATTACCCTCAATCGCCCGCACGATGGCAACATGTTCACGCCGAAGATGTGCCATGAGATCCGCGATTGCATCAATGAGATCCGGCGCGAAACCCGCACGCGTGTCACGATCATCACCGGGGCCGGCGACAAGTTCTTCTGTATCGGTGGGCGCAAGGAAGGGATGGAAGACACGCTGATGTATGCGGGCGTGCTGCCGACGCTGGAGATGTATGAGGCCATCGACAAGCTGCAAAAACCCGTGATTGCGATGGTCAACGGGTTCGCGGTGGGCGGCGGCAATGTGCTTCAGGTCGTGTGCGACATCACTATCGCCAAGGAGAGCGCCATTTTCCGGCAGGTCGGCCCGATGATGGGCAGCTTTGACGGGGGCTATGGCACGTGGTACCTGGAAGACCTGATCGGCAAGAAGCGCGCGAAGGAGATGTGGTATCGCAACCCCAAGCTCACGGCCCGCGAGGCGCTGGAGTGGGGCCTCATTAACCACGTCGTGCCGGATGCCGAGCTGAAGGACTTCACGCGCAAGATCGCGCTGGAGATCGCTGATCGCGGCGCCTTCGCCATCGCTGCCATCAAGGCGTCGTTCAATGCGCGCCACGGCGGCGTGAGCGGTTTGTCACGCATGGCGCATGACCTGCTGCTGCGCGGCTACCTCGAGACCGACGAGCACCACGAACTGGCCGCGGCATTCGGCGAGCGCCGCGCGCCGGACAGCACGAAATTCGGCCAGTAATCGAGAAAACGCTGAAAGGGCCATTCATGTCGCACCTGTTGACACTGCATGATCTGTCGGTAGCCCGGGAGAACTATCTCTCCGGCATCTGGCAGACGGACACGCTTTACTCGCTCGCGCGCGGGCATGCCACGGAACGCGGCAACGCCCATGCGGTACGCGACTCGTCCAGGCGCCTCACCTGGAGCGCGCTGGTAGGGTGGGTCGACGCCGTGGCCGCGGATCTGCACGAAGCCGGGCTGCGCCGGGGCGACCGCGTCTCCATCTGGTTGCCCAACCGCCTCGAGAGCGTGGTGATCCTGCTCGCGTGTTCGCGCAACGGCTATGTGTGCAATCCTTCCCTGCACCAGAACTACACGGTTGCGGAGATCGTCGCGTTGCTCTCGCGCATCGAATGCCGGGCCCTTTTCGCGCAACCCGGTTACGGGGCGGACGCGGCGACGGCCGACATCTTCGCGCGGGCTTCGGAACTGGGCCACATGAAGCGTGTCTATGCACTGCCCTCGTTGCGCGCGGCCGATGCCCACCTGCCGGCTGACAGCCAGCCCATGCCGATGGTTGCGCACACCCGTGTCGCGGCTCCGCCCGTTAGCACGCACCCGGACCAGATCGTGTATCTAGCGTTCACCAGCGGCACGACCGGCACGCCCAAGGGCGTGATGCACAGCGACAATACGCTGCTGTCCAACGGCCGCGCCATGGTCGCCGACTGGGGGCACAAGGAAAAAACCGTCCTGATGACCCTTAGCCCCATGAGCCACCATATCGGTACGGTGGCGCTGGAGCAGGTGCTGGTCGCGGGCTGCGAACTCGCGATGCACGACCCGTCCGCCGGGGTGTCCGCGCTCGACTGGATCATCGAGACGGGTGCCACCTACGTCATGGGCGTGCCGACGCACGCCATCGATCTTTTGCATGATGTCGACAAGCGGCAATTGAAGCAGCTGGGCGCCGTGAAAGTGTTCTATATGGCGGGCGCGCCGATCCCGACGGAGGTCGGCCGCCGGCTTCTGTCGATGGGTGCCACGCCGCAGAACGTCTACGGCATGACCGAGAACGGCTCGCACCAGTACACCAAGCCGTCCGACCCCGTCGAAGTCATCACGAGCACCTGCGGCAAGGCCTGCAAGGGCTACGAGGTGCGCCTGTGGAATCCGGAAAACCCCGATCTCGCGGCAGCGCCAGGCGAGGTCGGCGAGATCGGCGGCCGGGGTGGCGTGCTGATGCTGGGCTACTTCAACAACCAGTCCGCAACCGAGAACTCGTTCAACAGCAGCGGCTGGTTCCTGAGCGGCGATCTCGGGCGGTTCGACGCGCGAGGCAACTTGCAGATCGTCGGGCGAAAGAAGGATCTCATCATCCGGGGCGGCCACAACATCCATCCGGCGCACATCGAGGAATATGCCCACCGTCACCCGGCGGTCAAGAAGGCGGCCGCGTTCGGCGTTGCCGACGAGCGAC
Organism: Ramlibacter sp.; assembly: GCA_050247515.1. GTDB lineage: Bacteria > Pseudomonadota > Gammaproteobacteria > Burkholderiales > Burkholderiaceae_C > RAM1. Next base: position 8,275 of record JBFWUB010000009.1, read on the forward strand.
TGGGTGAAAGAGTGTGCCTGGCCATCATCTGCCATGGCGAGGCGCCGGAGCCGGACGAGATACTGAAGCACCTGGCCGCCGAGGGCCTGTCTAAATTCGACATGCCCGAGTTCTTCGCGGTGATTCCCGAATTCCCCATGACGGCCAGCGGCAAGATCCTCAAGCGTGAACTCATGCAATGGGTTTCGAGCGGTCGGCTCCAGCCCGAATCCGTTCGTTACGAGGGGGTTGCATGATCGAACTGACCCACGAAGACGAATTCGCTGTCCTCACGCTGCGGCGGCCGGCGTCCCTCAATGCGCTCAGCTTCGAGTTGATAGACGAGATTGGCAAGTACATCGACGCTGCCGGCGCCTCGCGCGCTCGCGCATTGATCATCACGGGAGAGGGCGAGAAGGCATTCTGCGCGGGTGCCGACATCAAGGAATTGCAGAACCGCAGCCTGGTTGCGCAGCGCGAAGGCGCCGAATTCGGGCAGGCCGTCTTCGCAAAGCTGGATCGGCTGTCCATCCCTTCGATCGCGCTGGCCAATGGCTACGCGTTCGGCGGGGGCTGCGAGCTCGCGCTTGCGTGCACGCTGCGGCTTGCGCTGCCCAACGCGAAGTTCGGGTTGCCCGAAGTCAAGCTGGGGCTGATCCCCGGATATGGCGGCACGCAGCGACTCCCCCGGCTGGTCGGCGTCGGACGCGCGCTCGAAATGGTTATGACCGGACGCACGGTGGGCGCCGAGGAAGCGCTGGCAATGGGGTTGGTGAACCGGATCGTCCAGGCGCCCGGCCTGGACGCAGCGAAGGCGTATGCGCGCGAGTTTACAGGCTACGGCCTGCGCGCGCTGCAGCTCGCGCGCGAGGCGGTCCAGCGCGCACTGGATGTGCCGCTGCACGAGGGCCTGCGCGCCGAGGCGGATTTGTCGACGCTTGCCTACCGCACCCGCGACGCGGAGGAAGGCATGCAGGCCTTCGTGGAAAAAAGAAAGCCGGAGTTCCGCGATGAGTGAACCAACAACACCTGCCGGCCGCGAGTGCATCGTGGTGACCGGCGCGAGCCGCGGCATCGGCGCTGCCATTGCGCTGGCGCTGGCCCGGCAGGGGCTGCACGTGGCGTGCCTGTCGCGCTCGGGCGCCAAGCCGGCGTGCGCCGGCATCCCTGCAGACGTCGCGACGCGATGGCTTCCCTTGAAGTCGGACGTGACCCAGCCCAAGGCGCTCGCGGCGGCTTTCGATGCGTTGAAGGCCGACGGCTGGCGCATCAAGGGGCTGGTGAACAACGCCGGGGTGCATATCGACGGCGCCTCCGCGGAGTTTCCGCTCGAACAGTGGCACGAAGTGATGGACACCAACGCCACGTCGGTGGTTGCGGCATGCCAGAGCGCTTATCCGCACCTGGTGGCGGCGGGCGGTGGTTTGATCATCAACATCGGCTCCTTTTTCGACAAGCTTGGCGTCAAGCGCAACCTTGCCTATTGCGCCAGCAAGGCGGCGGTCGGCGCGATCACGCGCGTGCTCGCCGTCGAATGGGCGAGCAAGGGCATCCGCGTCATCGACGTCGCCCCCGGCTACATCGTGACTGATCTCAACGCCGATGCCATGGCGCCGGGCGGTCCCTTGCGCGCCTACCTCGACAAGCGCATTCCCGGCAAAGAGCCGGGAACCGCCGCCGACGTGGGCGCACTGGTGGCCTCCCTCTTCGGGCCCGCCGGAGCTTTCTTGAGCGGCGAGACGATCTACATCGACGGCGGTCAAGGCATCGCGCACTGATGGGCCATCCAATGAATATTCTCGAAACACTCGACTCGCGCATCACCCTCAACGACGAGGAACGCATGCTGCTGGACAGCGTGCGCCAGATGGCGCGCGAACGGATCGCGCCCCGGGCGGAACACTTCGATCGCACGGCCGAATTCCCCTGGGAGAACGTGAAGGCCATCAATGAGCTGGGCCTCAACTCGATGTTCGTGCCGGAAGCCTACGGCGGCGCGCCGATGTCCTACACCGCCTATCTCGCCTGTGCGAAGGAGATCAGCCAGGCCTGCGCCGCCACCGGCATCATCTGGGCCACCAACTACCACGGGATGAAGCCCCTGATCGACTGGGGCACCGAGGAGCAGAAGCAGCGCCTGCTGCCGCGCATCGCCGAAGGCGGCCTCGGCGCGCTCGCGATCACCGAACCCGGCGCGGGCTCCGATGCGACAGGCATGCGCACATCGTTCCGCGAGGAGGGCGACGAGATCGTCATCAACGGGGGCAAGACCTTCATCACCAACGGCGATGTGGCCAACCTCTATCTCCTGTTCGGAAAGTGGGAAGGCATCGCGGGCGCGAAGGAAAGCATTTCTGTCCTGATCCTGGAGAAGGGCACACCTGGCCTGTCGGTGGTGCGCCTGGAAGACAAGATGGGAACGCGCGCGTCGAGCACCGCGACGCTCGCCTTCGACAACTGCCGCGTGCCGCGCGCCAACCTGCTGGGCAACCCCGGAGACGGCCTCAAGATACTGTTCGCGTCGCTGAACAAGTCGCGCCCAAGCGTCGCGGCTCATGCGCTCGGAATCGCGCGCGGCGCGTTCGAGGATTCGGTCGCCTACATCAATGAACGCAAGCAATCGGGACGCAAGATCCTGGAATTCCAGGGCATTCAGTTCATGGTGGCCGACCTGGCCTCGGAGCTCGCGCTGGTGGAGAGCTGGCTGTGGCAAGTCGCCGGCTGGGTTGACGCCGGCGCCAAGGATTTCGGCATTGAGGCGTCACTGCTGAAGTTGCGCGCCACTGACTTGGCGATGCGCGTCACGACGGATGCCGTGCAACTGCTCGGCGGCTATGGCTATTGCAAAGACTTTCGCGTGGAGCGCCTCATGCGCGACGCGAAGATCACACAGATCTGGGAAGGGACCAATCAGGTCCATCGCCAGCTCATCGGGCGCAGCTTCCTGCGGCGCTGAACAGGCTAGAAGGAGAAACATGAAAGAGATCAAGACCATCGGCGTGGCGGGCGCAGGCACCATGGGTGCCGGCATCGCCATCGTCTGCGCGCGCACGGGCTTTCGCACGCGCGTGTTCGACTTGCGGCAAGACGCGCTGGACAGCGCACGCTCCCAGACGGAAGGGTTCCTGCGCAAGAGCGTGGAGCGCGGCAAACTAGCCGCCGAAAAGCTGCCCGAGATCATGGGGCAGTGGCACGGCACGACGCGTCTGGAAGACTTCGCCGACTGCGACCTCGTGATCGAAGCGGTGTTTGAGAGCCTGCCGGTCAAGCATGACCTGTTCGGAAAGCTGAACGGAATCTGCGGGCCGGAGACCATTTTCGCCAGCAATACGTCCACGATCAGCATCACTGAAATTGCTGGTGGATCGGGCCGCCCGGACCGCTTTGTGGGCATGCACTTCTGCCTCCCGGCGCAGCTGATGAAGCTGGTCGAGATGTCGCCCGGCCTGGTCACGAGCGAAGACACCTTCTCCCGCGCCTGGGCCGTGTGCGAAGCGATCGGCCAGAAGCCGGTGCGCACCCAGGACACCCCGGGGTTCGTGCTGAACTATTTCCTCGTCCCGTTCAACAACGATGCCATCCGACTGGTGGAGCAGGGGGTCGCGGAGCCGGCCGATATCGACCTGGCGATCAAGACGGCGATGGGCTATGCCATGGGCCCGATGGAACTGCTCGACCTGGTCGGCATGGACACCCAGAAGCTGCTGTGCGAGGCGATGCACGGTATCACGAACGAGCCGCGGGCAGCGTGTCCGCCGCTGGTCAAGCGAATGATCGCCGCCGGCTGGCTCGGAAGGAAGACCGGACGGGGCTTCCACAAGTACACGGACAGCAAGATGTATGGAGCCTGATGCCATGAGCACTTATCGAATCATTCAAGCCGGCGACAGTCGCTCGTTCCCGGCGGCGCACGCCTTCAGCGAGAAAGCGGATGCCAACGGCGCATCGCGCGTCTTCGTCGGCAGGGACGCCGCAGCAGCCTTTCGCGCGGCCGGCGAGCTCGGGGCATGCCCCTTTGTCGCCATTGAACTGGGCCAAGAGTGCCTGGGCGTCCATACCGGAGAGCAGAAAGGACACGAAGGATCGAACGTGGTCGGTTTCGCGCGCTTCCGGCTCGGCAGCGCGGACCCGAGCCCGCTGGTGGAACTGGTGCGCCAGCCGAACACGCGCGACCCCGCGATCGCTGCGGCGCGCGCGGCTTTCGAAGCGGCCGGGCTGAAAGTCGCGGTGTGCGGAGATTTCCCGGGCCGCATCGTTGACCGGCTGATCCGCCCCTACCTGAACGCCGCGCTGCGCCGCCTCGACGAGAAGCTCGCCAGTGCGGAAGACATGGACAAGACACTGTGCCTGGGCCTGGGGTATCCGGAAGGGCCGAATTCGCTGCTCGAACGCACCGGTCTTGCGGAACACCATGACGTCACGCTCGCGCTCTACCGGTCGCTGGGCCAGGAAGCGTATGCGCCTGCGCGACGCGCGCAAGTTGCGAAGGCAAGGGAGGCCACGGCATGAAGATTCTCGTCGCAGTCAAGCGGGTGGTGGACTACAACGTCAAGGTCCGGGTCAAATCGGACAATACGGGTGTCGAAATCGCCAACGTGAAAATGAGCATGAACCCCTTCGACGAAATTGCGGTCGAAGAGGCAGTGCGGCTGAAGGAGAAGGGCGTGGCGACGGAAGTGATCGTCGTGTCTTGCGGCGTGACGCAGTGCCAGGAAACGCTGCGCACCGCGATCGCCATCGGCGCCGACCGCGGCATCCTTGTGCACACGGACGAAGAGCTGCAGCCGCTCGCTGTTGCCAAGCTGCTCAAGGCGCTGGTCGACAAGGAGCAGCCCGGCCTTGTGATCCTGGGCAAGCAGGCCATCGATGACGACGCCAGCCAGACCGGCCAGATGCTGGCGGCCCTGGCCGGCCTGCCGCAGGCTACGTTCGCCTCGAAGGTCGAAGTGGCAGACGGCAGAGCGAACATCACGCGCGAAGTCGATGGCGGGCTGGAGACAATTTCCATCTCGATTCCGGCTGTCATCACCGCCGACCTGCGTCTGAACGAGCCGCGCTACGTGACGCTGCCCAACATCATGAAGGCGAAGAAGAAGCAGATGGACATCGTCAAGCCCGAGGACCTGGGCGTCGACGTCAAGCCGCGCCTGAAGACCTTGAAGGTCGTCGAGCCCCCCAAGCGCAGTGCCGGCATCAAGGTGCCGGACGTCGCGACTCTTGTGCAGAAACTGAAGAATGAAGCGAAGGTGATCTGATGGCCGTACTTGTCATTGCCGAACACGATAACGCCACCCTGAGGGGCGCGACACTCCATGCCGTCACCGCGGCAACGCAGTGCAACGCGGAAGTCCACGTGCTCGTCGCAGGAAGCGGCGCATCCGAAGCCGCCGACGCGGCCGCGCGGATCACCGGGGTGGGCAAAGTGTTGAAGGCTGAAGCCACGCACTTCGAACACGGCCTCGCGGAGAGCATTGCGGCACAGGTTGTCGCGCTGGCGAGGGACTATACGCATATCGTCTTCGCTGCCACCGCCTCAGGCAAGAACGTCGCCCCGCGCGTGGCGGCCCAACTCGACGTTGCGCCGGTCTCTGAGGTAATCGCCATTGTCACGCCGGACACTTTCGAGCGTCCGATCTATGCGGGCAATGCTGTTGCGACGGTGCTGTGCGAGGAGCCGGTCAAGGTGCTGACGGTCCGAGCGACAGCGTTCGACGCGGCATCAGCGACAGGCGGAACTGCGACGGTGCAGGACGTGCCCGCCGTTGCGGACAGCGGCCAGAGCCGATTTGTCAGCCAGGAGATCGCGAAGTCGGACCGCCCGGAACTGACGGCGGCCAAGATCGTTGTGGCCGGCGGACGGGCCATGGGGTCGAGCGAAAAGTTCGACGAGTTCCTCACCCCTCTGGCGGACAAGCTGGGTGCTGCCATCGGCGCCAGCCGCGCGGCTGTGGATGCGGGCTACGCGGCCAACGATCTCCAGGTAGGACAGACCGGCAAGATCGTCGCGCCGCAGCTGTACATCGCGTGCGGCATCAGCGGCGCCATCCAGCACCTTGCCGGCATGAAGGATTCCAAGGTGATCGTTGCGATCAACAAGGATGCGGAAGCGCCGATTTTCTCGGTGGCCGACTATGGCCTGGAAGCGGACCTGTTCGCCGCCGTGCCTGAACTTGTCGGGGCACTCTAGCCATGGCCCTGCTGCGCGAATGCCTGGAGATGGTCCGCGCCGCGCATGGCGTGTCGGGGCCCCCGCCCTTGGTAAGGGGGGCAACCGGCGCCTGCGTGGAAGCCGACCACACTCTGAAACTGGCGCGACTCGCGACCAGCCTTCACCTGGACAAGAGGGCGCGACGCACGGCGAACATTCGCCTACCGTTGCACCACCGATTCAAATCCACTGACTGAACAGGACCCCTTCATGGAACCCGTGCTTCCCTCCCCGGTCGCCAATGGCGACTCACAGCCATACTGGGCCGCGGCTCGCGAGCGGCGCCTTGTCATCCGCAAGTGCAAGGCCTGCAGCGAACTGCACTTCATGCCGCGACACCTCTGTCCCACTTGCTGGTCGGACCAGCTCGAGTGGGTGGATGCAAGCGGCACGGGCACCGTGCACAGCTTCACGATCATCCGTCGCGCTCCGCTTGCGGCATTCGGTTCGCGCGCGCCCTATGTGGTCGCGCTCATCGACCTGGATGAAGGCCCGCGCATGGTGACCAACGTACTGGGTGAAGATGCGCTCGAGGTGAAGATCGGTGACCGCGTGAAGGTGACATTCGAGGAACGCGAAGGCGGGGCGATGGTCCCGCAGTTCACGCGCGTCACCAAGGAGGCAGCATGAAAAAGCCCACTTCCCTCAAGAACAAGATCGCCATCGTCGGCGTGGGTGAGTCCGACATCGGGCGCGTGCCGCATATGTCCGGACTGGGCCTGAACGCACAGGCGGCCAAGCGTGCGCTGGACGATTCGGGCCTCAAGGTCTCGGACATCGACGGCGTGCTCACGGCTTACTCTTTCACCGAGCCTTACTTCATGCTTGGTTCGGTGATGTGCGAATACCTCGGCGTGAAGCCGCGCTTCAACGCCTCGGTGGTGAGCGGGGGCGCGAGCCCGGCCATCATGCTCAAGCACGCGGCCGAGGCAATTGCCTCGGGTCAGGCGGAAACGGTCCTGGTATGCGCCGGTGAAAACCGCGCGACCGGCCTGGGTCGCGACGCTGCCGTGGCTGCACTCATGGCTGTGGGCCACCCGTACTTCGAGCAGCCGTATGGCGCATCGATCCCCGGCTTCTACGCAATGATCGCGCAGCGCCACATGCACGAGTACGGAACGACGCGCGAGCAGATGGCGCAGGTGGCGGTGACGACGCGGGAGCACGCGCTGCTGCATCCCAACGCCCACATGAAAAAGCCCATCACACTAGATGAGGTGCTGCAGGCCAAGCCCATCGCCGACCCGCTGGGCATGCTGGACTGCTGCCTGATCTCCGATGCGGGCGGGGCCTTCATCGTGACCTCGGCCGAGCGCGCGCGCGACCTGAAATCCAAGCCCGTGTACCTGCAGGGCATTGGCGAATACCACACGCACGAGCACCTGATGTGCGCGCCCAGCCTCACGCAGTTCGGCGCGACGGAATCGGGACGCGTCGCCTACGAGATGGCCGGGCTCGGGCCCAAGGATATGGATTTTGCCGAGTTGTACGACTGCTTCAGCATCGTGCCGATCATCGAGGCCGAGGAACTCGGGCTGTGCGAACCCGGCGAGGGCGGCGCCCTCTGGGCGCAGGGGCACACCAAGATCGGCGGGAAGATGCCCGTCAACACGCACGGCGGCATGCTTTCGCACGCGCATGCGGGCGCGGCGGGCGGCCTGTTTGGCATTGTGGAAGCCGTGCGCCAACTGCGAGGTGGACTGGGCGAGCGGCAGGTGCAAGGTGCCGAAGTGGCGCTCGTGCACAACGAAGGCGGCATCCTGTCGTCGCACTGCACGATGATTTTTGCCAATGACAAGTAACTAGGGAAAGCCAATGACCATCGACATCAAGCCGCGCGGGCGCTACTTCGAGGATTTCGAAGTGGGCCAGGAGATCGTGACGCCGGCGCGCACGATCACATCGACCGACATCGTGAATTTCGCCTGCCTGTCGGGCGACTTCAACGAGGTGCACACCAACTTCGAGTATTGCAAGACCACGCCTTTCGGCGAACCCATCGCGCACGGCCCGCTGGTCTACGCGATCATGGGCGGCCTGCAATACGCCAGCGGCGTCAATGACGGCACGCTGATCGGCCTGCTGGGCATCGACAACTGGCGCATGCTGGGGCCGGTCAAGCACGGCGACACGATTCGCCTGGTGCAAACGGTGGTGGAGAAGAAGGAAACCAGCAAGCCCGACCGCGGCGTGATCGGCTTCCAGCGCAAGTGCGTCAAGCAGGACGGCACCGTGGTGCAGGAGATGAAGGCCACTCTGATGTACAAGCGCAGGCCCCGGCCCTGACAGATCGAAAGACCCATTGAAATGGCATTGTCCGACCCCGGCGGGCGCCGCGAACTCCACCACCGCGTCATCGACATGCGCGCCTATGCGCGGGGGGACGGGCTCTTTGACGTGGAGTCCCACCTCGTGGACCGCAAGCCCTTCGAGTTCCTCCGCTTCAGCGCGACGGACCCGACGGCCGCAGGGCAGGCGCTGCATGACCTGTGGCTGCGCGTGACCGTCGACGCCGACTTCGTGGTGAAGAACATCGAGGCTGCATCGCACGTCACGCCCTTCGGGATCTGCAAGGAAGCCGAGGGCACGCTCTCGGTGCTGGTAGGCGAGCGCATCGGACGGGGGTGGTCGGCCATCGTGAAGGAGCGGTTGGGCGGCGCCGCCGGCTGCACGCACCTGATGGAAATGCTGATCCCGCTGGCCACCACTGCGCTGCAGGGCATCCGAGTGCTGACCTCCGAAAGGAAGGCGACGGCCGTCAATTCGAAGGGCGAGCCCGTACGCATTGACAGCTGCTATGCATACGGCCGAGAGCGCGCCCTTGTGCAGCGGCTGTGGCCGGCACATTTCCGGCCGCCCGGCCGACAGCCACCCTCCGAGTAGCCGCGACCATACCAAGTGCCATGCCCATAGACCCCACAAAACTGCGCAGAGAAATCCATCACCGCACCATCGACATGAGAGCCTATGTCCGCGAGGACAGCCTCTACGATGTGGAGGCGCGTCTCGTCGATACGAAGCCTTACGCCTTTTTGCGTTTCAGCAGCGCAGAGCGCTGGCCCGCTAACCAGCCGGTGCACGACATGCGCATCCGGCTGGCGGTGGATGATCACTGTGTCGTGCGCGAAATCCAGGCGTCGTCGGACACCACCCCTTTCGGTATTTGCAAGGAAGCAGAGGGGACGCTGTCCGTACTGATCGGCGAGCGCATCGCCCGCGGCTGGTCATCTCGTGTGAAGGAACTCCTGCGGGGCGCGGCCAGCTGCACGCACCTGATGGAGATGCTGATTCCTGCACGACGGCATCAGGGCATAGGCGCGCTACGCAATGAGGCGGGAGTCGATCTCGAAGCCAGCATGAAGCCCAGAGACCCCAGAATCCGCCAGACATGTGCCTGGCTGAAGCGCACGCCGTGCATGCGTTCGATGACCGCTCCCACGCGCTTGATCGTCCACAGCTCGGTGCTAAACCCATGCTCGCTCGGACCTTGCAAGAGCGCAGCGCGCACGCTGGCCAACTGTGCTTGGTCAAGCTGCGCTGGGCGGCCCCGCTCGGGCACGGCGCGCAAGGCGTCAATGCCACCCGCGTCAAGCAACGCCTTCCATGTGTATACGGTCTGGCGCGCCACGCCCACGGCCAGCGCCACCTCGGCACAGCCTTTGCCTTATTGCAGCATTCGCCCGGCGCGCAACCGCTTCTTCGCCGCCTCGCGCAATCCGCTTTTGCACCATGCCGACATTCTCCAGGAACAAGCCTGAAGACATAACGCACGAGCAGCACAACGGTTGTCATGTGTTTAGAGAATATCAATAGTACTGCGGCAACCCAGGAGACACTCGCCGGGCAACTGGCGCTGGTGATCGACCTCAACGTGTGCGTCGGCTGCCATGCATGCGTCACGTCATGCAGTGTGGAACACCTCCGGCGCCGCGGGTCCATTGACGGACCTGAATGCGTACGGCGCGGAACCCTCCGGAACCTTCTCAACCGGGTCCAGACCTATGAAGCCGGCACGTTCCCGGATACGCAGACGATTCATTTTCCCAAGAGCTGCCTGCATTGCGAGGAACCGCCCTGCGTGCCGGTATGCCCAACCGGCGCCAGCTACAAGCGGGCCGAGGATGGGATCGTCCTAGTCGACTATGACAAGTGCATCGGCTGCAACTACTGCAGCTGCTTTCGCGGTGATCAGTGGATGGAGCGCTGCATGGCTCGTCGCAGTACCGGTTCAACTGGCGGGTGTGCTGGTGGAGCGGTGGTTCTTCTTCGCCCAGGCGCGCTATCCCCAAAAAACCTCTACTACCAGGGGGTTTCTTGATGGCGCAAGGGCAAAAATGGCACGAGCAGGGGCCAAGAGCCTGACTGCGCTTCTCGCTCGCCAATGCACCTCAACCAGCGAGAGCCTTCGAAGCCCTTGGACCCGACCTTATACTGCTTCATCCAGAGGACAAGATGAGCCAGCGCCTGAATTCGGTTATGTGGAAACAGCTCCTGCAGCGTTCCAGTCGGCCGAACCTTACACTGCAGGCCCAAATCCGCGAGATGATGGTCGGCGCCATCCTTGACGGGCAGCTGCAGCCGGGAACGGCATTGCCCTCGAGCCGCGAATTGGCGGAACAGCTCGCACTGGCGCGAAACACCGTGGTGCTCGCCTATCAGCAGCTCAGCGAAGAAGGCTACGTGCAGTCCCGCGAGCGAAGCGGCTACTTTGTCAATCCGGAAATGACACGCACCCGGGCCCAGGCGATAGGCGTCCCGCAGCGCGATTTGCCTGCCGGTCAGCAAGGCGTCGATTGGGAAAGGCGCCTGTGCTTGCACCCGGCTTCACAGCGCAGCATCGCCAAGCCGGCCGACTGGCAACGCTATCCGTATCCATTCCTATACGGCCAGTTGGACGCTTCGCTGTTTCCGACGGCCGACTGGCGCGAGTGCTGCATGAAGTCGCTGAGCGTGTTGGACATCCGCGAGTGGTCACCTGACAAGATCGCGCGGGATGACGATTCACTGGTGCAACAGATCCGTACGCGCGTGCTTCCGCGCCGCGGCGTGTGGGCCAATGCTGATGAACTGATCGTGACGGTGGGCGCGCAGCACGCGCTCTACATGCTGGCCGACCTGCTGGTGCGGGAGGGAACGCGAGTCGCCATCGAGGACCCCGGCTACCCTGATGCGCGCAACATCTTTGCGGCGCGCACCTCACAGCTCGTGCCACTTCCGGTGGATCACGAGGGGCTGCCGGTGGATGACCGGCTGCGCCAGTTCGACTACGTGTACGCGACCCCGAGCCACCAGTGCCCCACCGGGGTGACGATGCCGCTAGACCGCCGCGAGGCGCTGTTGCGGCTGGCGGACGAATCCAACCTGGTGATCATCGAGGACGATTTTGAGAGCGAGAACCGCTTCGAGGGCGAGCCGATCCCCGCGCTCAAGAGCCTGGACCGCAGCGGCCGGGTGATCTACGTGGGCAGTCTGTCGAAGAGCCTGGCGCCGGGCCTGCGTCTCGGCTACATCGTTGCTTCGCCAATCCTGATCGAACACCTTCGGGCCCTTCGTCGCTTAATGCTGCGTCACCCCTCTGCCTTCACCCAACGCTCGTTCGCCCTTTTTCTTTCCCTGGGCCACTACGACGCACAGTTGCGTCGGCTGGCACTCGCGCAGCGAGAACGCAGCGCAGTGCTGCTGGATGCGTTGACGCGTCACGCGCCCGATTGCGAGATCACCCCCGTCAGCGGCGGCGGCTCTTGCTGGGTGCAGCTGCCCAAGGGGGTGGAGGCGATGGAAGTGGCGGATCGCGCCCGGGATCATGGGGTGCTGATCGAGCCCGGCGACGTGTTCTTCGCCAGCGTCCCGGCTCCGGGAGGTTTCATGCGGCTGGGCTATCAGGCGATTGAGGCGAAGCACATCGAGCCAGGCATCCGCGAGCTGGGGCGGGTTATCGCCGCCCTGCGCCCGCGGCGCCGCGGCGCTCAATAGAAGATCTGCTTCGGCACTCGGAAAGATCTCAGGCCGAGCTGATCGGCGGACGGTCCTTGCGGTAGGCGTTCTTCACGGCGATGCGGCCGTCGCGGAAGGTGAACACATCGACCATGCGCGCCTCGATGCAGGCGCCGTCGGTACGGGTGCCGCGGAAGGTCGATTCGGACACACCGCGGTCGCCGCAGACAAAGTGATCGCCATCGAGCCAGGCTGCATCGGGGAAGCTGGCCCAAGCCATCTCAAAACCGGCGCGCACGGCTTCGCGGCCTACGAAGCTGCGGCCCATTAGCTCGGGGCCGGCGACCGCGTGGAAGACGCAGTCTTCGGCCATGAAGGACATCAGGGCGTCGATGTCATGGCGGTTCCAGGCCGCGGCGAACTCGGCCAGCAGCTGGACGTCGACGACGGGACGTTGTTCGGACATCGAAGGTTCCTTTTCAGAAGGGTCGGCCGGGGGTGCCAGGCTAATGGGCAGGTTAGGCGCCGTGCGCGCGCTTCCTTAGGACCAGACGCGAACGATCGCTGGAGCCAGTGGACCTCGGTGTTGGCCTCATGGAATGCGCCCATCTGGCGCCAGGCAGCCATGCGGCGCGCCAGTATTCTGAGCCATCCTACAACCGCGGGGTCGCTACGGGACCCCCTTGAAAACCAAGATGGACCTGAGCTCACCACCCCCCGTCGCTTTCAGTCCCTACGATCCGCGCTACGACCCGCTGGTGGCGTTACATCCCGGCCGCGCCACTGACTATGCGCCCACGTACTGGGTGTCCACGGCCGGCCAACCGCCGGCCGACGACGGTCCGGTGAGCCGCGATATCGACGTCGATGTGGCCATAGTGGGGGCGGGCTTTACCGGCCTGTCGACTGCCCTGTTCCTGGCACGCGAGCAAGGTATTCGCGCCGTCGTGCTGGAGGCGAACCGCACGGCCTGGGGGTGTACCAGCCGCAATGGCGGCCAGGGCCAGAACGCGAGCGGTCGGCTGTACCGTTCGCAGTGGATCGCCCGCTGGGGGCGCGAGACAGCACTGCGGCTCGATGCGGAGATTCGTGACGGATTCAACACCTTCAAGTCTCTGGTGGACGAGTTTCCCGAATGCGAGCCGCAGCCCGGCGGTCACCTGTACATGGCGCACCGGCCGTGCAAAATGGAGTTCCTGCATACCGAAGCAAAGGTGATGCGCGACGTATTCGGCTACGACACGCACATCCTGCCGGCCGACGAGGTGCGACGCCAGTATGTCGGTGACGCCGAGTGCCACGGTGCGATGCACGAGCCCGATGGCATCGGGGTGCATCCGCTGAAGCTTGCTTTCGGCTATCTGCGGCGCGCGCGCGAGCTGGGTGTGAAGGTGCATCCGGGCAGCCCGGTGACGGGGATGGAGACCCGTGGCGGTGTGCATTACCTGCGCACGCCGGGCGGCATCGTGCGGGCCCGCAGCGTTGCCTTCGCCACCGGCGGCTATACAAGCAATGGCATGCATCCCAGCCTCGATTCGAAGATCATGCCGATCCTGTCGAACTCGCTGGTGACGCGACCGCTGACCGAGCAGGAGCTGGCGGATACTGCATTCCGGACGACGCAGGTCATCACTGATACGCGGACGCTGCGGTTCTATTACCGCAAGCTGCCTGACAACCGCGTGCAGATTGGCAGCCGCAGTTCGATCAGTGGTGCGGATGCGCCGAATCCTCGGCACATGGAGGCGCTGGTCGATGGCCTACATCGCAAGTTTCCGGCGCTGCGCGGCATCCGGATCGACCACTCGTGGTGGGGCTGGGTGGATGTAAGCCACGACATGATGCCTAGGGTGATGCAGCCCGATGCGCGGCAGCAGGTGTTCTATGCGCTGGGGTACGGCGGCAATGGCGTGTCGTTCTCCGCGCACGCCGGGCGTCGGATGGCGCAGCGCATCGCTGGCAAGGTCGATCGTGTGTTCGAGTTGCCGATCTATAAGACACAGCTCGAGTACCCCAACGCGTTCAACTTGGTGCGGTCGAGGGCGTTTGCGCCGTTTCGGCGGTTGGGGCAGCGGTTCCTGTATCGCTGGTATTACCTGCGGGATGAGAAGCTCTGAGAGGAAGGGGCAGGGTGAGGGTCGAGCCAGGCCGCGACAGGACTCGCACCAGATCGAAGAACACGCTGCGCTCCAGCCCCTTCGACAGATCCAGCGCCAGGCTTCGTCGGTAATAGGGCGCCAGGTCGAGTCCAATGCCCAGGCCAATGATTTCCACCGCTCCCTCGACCTCCCGCCGCGCCACGACCTCCCGCAGGTGCTGGTCCAGGTAATGCTCGTCGTTGGCGAGCGCGGTCGCCGAGTCCATGGGACTGCCGTCTGATACCACGAACAGCAACCGCCGTGCGGTGTCGCGGGCCAGCAGCCGCGCGCAAGTCCAGTCCACCGCTTCGCCATCGATGCCCTCGCGGAACAGATCGGCTTTCAACAACGCCGCGATGCCGCGCCGGCCGCGCGACCAAGGGGTTTCGGAATCCTTGAAGACCAGATGGCAGCGTTCGTTCAGCCGGCCGGGATACGCCGGGCGTCCACCACGGCGCCAGTCGCGCAAAGCGCGACCGCCATTCCACGCTCCCGTCGTGAAGCCCAGCACATCGCAGGAGGCGCCGGCTGCCTCGAATGCGCGGGCGCAAACGTCGACCAGCAAAGCCACGGACTCAGCCTGGTTGCGGATGGAGCCCGAGCAATCCAGCAGGAATGTGATCGCGCAATTTGATCGTTGCAGCCACCGATCCTGACGAAAGACCCGGCGCTCGGCGGGCGATGCCACGAGCTGCGACAGCCGCCGGGCATCCAGCACGCCTTCCTCGGCCCCGTCGTTCCATCCATCCGGCACCGGTCGCGCCAGCACGGCTTGCAGTTCGCGGGCGAGCCGCCCGATGTTCAGGCCGAGGGCTGTACCCGCCCGGTCCAGCCGCTCCCGGTATTCCGAGAGCAACGCAGCCCGCACCAGGCCGGCAGCGGACCGCTCCGTGTCGTACGCGGTGGTGAAAACGCGATAGCCACCTCCACGATCGGCCAGCGTGCGGCTGTCGCCGCTGCCAGCGAGGGTCAGGCCTTCTTCAGGCGCGGGGTCGAAGTCGAACCAGAGGTTGAAGCGGGGAGCTGCCCGGGTCGTTTTGGTGTCGGAACTTTCCACTTCCCGTAGCGAGCGGGCCACGATTCGAGCGACGGCAAGTGCATGTCCGGCATACGCGCGCTGGTCGAAGCGCTCACGCCGCAATCCGGCCAACGCGGGTCCAAGCACCGGAGCCAGCGCGGCACGCGTCGCTTCAATGACGTCCTGCGCGCCTTCCGCCACCGGCTCGCCCGTGACGCGGCTGCGGCACAACTGGGCCACCGTGAAAAGCAGAAGGCCCTGCTGCGTCTCCACCAAGCCGCTCGCGTGGAAGGCAAAAGACCATTGCACGAACCGGTGGCGCAGGTTGCGCGACATTCCCGGCATCATCCCCGGCACGAGCGATTCCACGCGCAGCTGCTCCAGCAGCTCGAACGTCCAGCGTTCGCGCGGCTCGCCGGGCACCAAGGCCAGGTGAAGCTCAGGAACGGAGTGCAGCAGGCGCAACGCCATGCCGTCCGCCGCGCCGCGAAACGACGGGAAATCATCCCCCGCCTCCAGCGACGGCTGCAGGTGAGGACCGAACCTGGGTAGCGGCTGCCCGCCGCGCCACAACCGCCGGCCCCGCAGGTGCAAACCAGGCTCGCCGGTCAGCGCACGCACTGTGGCCGCGCACAACTCGTCCATCTGCTGCTGCAGGCGCGACGCGTCGGCGGCAGACCTCACTGCGTCTCCGCAGACGTGGACAACTCGCGATCGAAACAGCGCTGGAAGTACTCGGCGACGATCGGTCTCTCCGCCTCCTCGCATTTGTTCAGGTAGGCGAAGCGGAAGGCAATGGCAGGGTCATGGAAGATCTCGCAGTTCTCTGCCCACGAGATTACCGTGCGCGGCGACATGAGCGTCGAGAGGTCCCCGGCGGCAAAACCTTGGCGCGTGAGCGCCGCCACGGCGACCATGCGTTGCACGAGCGCACGACCTCGCTCCGTGGCCTTGTTGGGCACTCGCGCCAGCACCACCGCCTCCTCCTCATCGGCCGACAGGTAGTCGAGCGTCGCCACGATATTCCAGCGGTCCAGCTGGGCGTGGTTGAGGCGCTGCACGCCATGGTACATGCCGCTCTGGTTGCCGAGCCCGAGGGTGTTGGCCGTGGCGAACAGGCGAAAGCCGGGGTGCGGGACGAGCACGCGGTTTTGGTCCAGCAGGGTGAAGCGGCCGCCCTGCTCCAGCACGCGCTGCAGCACGAACATCACGTCCGGCCGGCCGGCGTCGTATTCGTCGAAGATCAGCGCTACCGGCCGTTGAAGTGCCCACGGTAGGATGCCTTCCTGGAATTCGGTCACCTGCTGTCCTTCGCGAACCACGATGGCATCGCGGCCCACCAGATCCAGCCGGCTGATGTGGCCATCGAGGTTGACCCGCACGCAAGGCCAGTTCAGGCGCGCCGCCACCTGCTCGATGTGGGTCGACTTGCCCGTGCCGTGCAGCCCCTGCACCAATACCCGGCGATTATGCGTGAAGCCTGCCAGCAGCGCCAGCGTGATCTCCGGCACGAAGCGGTAGGCGGGGTCGACGTCGGGTACGTGGTCGTCGCGTTCGGCAAACGCTGGCACGGCGAGATCGCTGTCGATCGAGAACAGCTCGCGGACGGTTACCGTCCGTGTCGGCCGAAGTTCGCGCAGGTCGTTCATGATACGAGGCTAGTGGCGACTGCACTGCGCGGATGGAGCCAGAGCGGGGCAACCCATCGGGCCAGTTGCCGCGGGTGAGGCTGGCGCCTACGAATGCTGGAGACTGGCTCCATTTGCTGCGACGAGCGGCGCTTAAGGTGCAAAAACTTGTGCCGAGCGGCACGTTCATTACACCAGCAGGAGATCGCATGAAACCCATAGAACGAGTTGCCCAGCGCAATGTGACGGCCGGCGTGCACAAGATGACGCCTTCGGAAGCCTTCGTCGAAACGTTGGTCGCCCAGGGCGTCGACACCATGTTCGGCATCATGGGTTCGGCGTTCATGGATGCGATGGACATCTTCGCGCCGGCCGGCATTCAGCTGATTCCCGTTGTACACGAGCAGGGCGCCGCGCATATGGCCGACGGCTATGCCCGCGTCAGCGGCCGCCACGGTGTGGTGATCGGCCAGAACGGCCCTGGCATCAGCAACTGCGTAACGGCCATCGCCGCCGCGTACTGGGCGCACAGCCCGGTGGTGATCGTCACGCCCGAAACCGGCACCAACGGCATTGGGCTGGGCGGCTTTCAGGAAGCCAACCAGCTGCCGATGTTCCAGGAATTTACAAAGTACCAGGGCCACGTGACGCATCCAGCGCGCATGGCCGAATTCACCGGCCGCTGCTTTGATCGCGCGTTGTCGGACATGGGGCCTACCCAGCTCAACATCCCGCGTGACTATTTCTACGGCGAAGTGCAGTGCGAGATTCCGCAGCCGGTCCGCATCGAGCGCGGCAGCGGCGGCGAGCAAAGCCTGGCCGAAGCTGTCGAACTGCTGGCCACCGCGCGCTTCCCCGTGATTCTGGCCGGTGGTGGCGTGGTGATGGGGGATGCTGTGGAGGAGTGCAAGGCACTGGCCGAGCGTCTCGGGGCGCCGGTCGTTACCGGTTACCTGCGCAACGACGCTTTTCCTGCGAGCCATCCGCTATGGGCTGGCCCCCTCGGCTATCAAGGGAGCAAGGCGGCGATGAAGCTGATCGCGCGCGCTGACGTGGTGCTGGCGCTCGGCTCGCGCATGGGCCCATTCGGCACGCTGCCACAGCACGGCCTTGACTACTGGCCCAAAGAGGCGAAGATCATCCAGGTAGAGGCGGACCATACGAACCTAGGGCTTGTAAAGAAGATTACCGTCGGCATCCACGGCGATGCAAAAGCGGTGGCGGTTGCGCTGCTCGGCCGCGTGGCGTCCCGCACCCTTGCTTGCGATGCATCGAGCGCCGACCGCCAGTCTCAAGTTCAGCTGGAGAAGCGTTCGTGGGAGGAAGAGCTCTCGGGCTGGACCCATGAGCGCGATCCGTACAGCCTTGACATGATCGAGGAGGCAAAGCGGGAGCGCACCTTCAACGGCGGCGAGTACTTAAATCCGCGGCAGGTGCTGCGCGAGCTCGAGAAGGCGATGCCGCCGCGCGTGATGGTGTCGACCGACATCGGCAACATCAATTCGGTGGCCAACAGCTACCTGCGCTTCGAGGAGCCGCGCAGCTTCTTCGCGCCCATGAGCTTTGGCAACTGCGGCTACTCACTGCCGACGATCATCGGTGCCAAGCAGGCGGCCCAGGATCGGCCAGCAGTGGCGTATGCGGGCGACGGCGCGTGGTCCATGAGTATGGTGGAAGTCATGACCGCTGTGCGGCACGACATCCCGGTGACGGCGGTGGTTTTCCACAACCGCCAATGGGGCGCGGAGAAAAAGAACCAAGTGGACTTCTATAGCCGCCGCTTCGTTGCGGATGAGTTGGTGAACACGAGCTTCGCGGAAATCGCACGCAGCATGGGCGCCGAGGGCATCGTCGTCGACCGACTCGAAGACGTGGGCCCAGCGTTGAAGCGGGCCGTTGACCTCCAAATGAACGAGCGCAAGACGTGCGTCATCGAGATCATGTGCACCCGAGAACTGGGCGACCCTTTCCGCCGCGACGCCTTGCGCAAGCCCGTACGCCTGCTCGAGAAGTACCGCGACTACGTTTGAGTCGCCATGCTCGCCGAGGTGAATTCAAAGGCCGCGCCCGCGCGGCCGCACCTGGAGCGTCTGGTGGCGGCCGCTCGGAAACGCGGGCCGCTGCAGGTGGCCGTGGCGTATCCATGCGACGCCTTGACGATGGAGGCTGTAGCGCTCGCCGCGGCCGCCGGCCTCATCCAGCCGCTGCTGGTCGGTCCCCCGGAGCGCATCGCGCGGGCGGCGCGCGCCGCGGGCGTGCCCGTTGGCGATTGGGAGCGCCACGCCACGCCGGATGACCCGGCCGCCGCGGCGGCCGCGGCCGTCGCCCTGGTGCGCCAAGGGCAGGCGCGGGCGCTCATGAAGGGCAGCCTGCATTCCGACGATCTTCTCGCCGCTGCAGTGGCGCGCGAATCTGGCCTGCGCCATATGCGCCGCGCCAGCCATGTGTTCGTGATCGATGTGCCGGGGCACGTCGGCCCGCTACTGTTCACGGACTGCGTCGTCAACATTGCCCCGGATCTGCTGGCCAAGCGCGATATCGCACAGAACGCGATCAACTTTGCGCACGCGCTAGGGATCGTGAGGCCGAAGGTGGCTGTCTTGTCCGCGGTAGAAACTGTCAATCCGGCGATTCCCAGCACGCTGGACGCCGCGGCACTTTGCAAGATGGCTGACCGTGGGCAGATCCAGGGCGCGCTACTCGATGGACCACTGGCGTTCGACAATGCGATCTCCGCCACCTCGGCGCGCAATAAGGGAATCTCGTCGGAGGTGGCCGGTGCACCCGACGTGCTACTGGTCCCCGGACTCGAAGCCGGGAACATGCTCTACAAGCAACTGGTGTACCTGGCCAATGCCGAATGCGCCGGCGTCGTGCTCGGCTTGCGGGTGCCTGTGGTACTGACCAGCCGCTCGGATTCGGTGAGCAGCAGGGTTGCGTCCTGTGCACTCGCAGTGCTCGTGGCGAGTGGTGGCCAACTATGAACGAGACGGCTCTCTGTTCAAACGGCAGCGCCGTAGCTGGGGTCACGTTCCGGCCCAGCCACGATGCCGGCGTCAAAAAGCCTGCCGATTTCGGCTGATCTCAAGCCGAGCAATCGCGCAAGTACTTCTTCGGTATGTTGACCGAGCGCGGGCGCCGGTTGCACTTCATCGCGCGACGCGCCGTCCAGCCGGACCACCGGTCCCTCCGCGCGATGCGTGCCGATGCCTGGCGTGGTGATGCGTTCGAATACCGGGTTTGCCAGCGACACGCGAGGGTCGTTCTCGACCAAATCGCGGACCGTCAGACACCGGTCCCAACACACCCGGTGCTGGTCGAAGACACGCTCAATCTCGGAAAAATCCCGCTGAGAACACCAGCTTTTCGATATGGTGTGCGATCAACTCCCGTGCATTGAATCGGCTGGTTTCGTCCATGACCGCGAATGTCGTGTCCAGTTCGCAGGCCTTGCACAACGCGATCCATTGAGTCGTGGAAATGCCGGCAACCTGCACCCGTTGGCCATCGGCAGTATCGAAGTCTCGCCCAAATGCGCCGTAGATGTAATTGCCCAACGAGGGCCGATCTTGCCCCAGCAATTCCGCTTCCACCATCAAGCCCAGGTGCGAGAGAGTGGCGACGACATCGGATAAGGCCAGCCGCAGCTCGGCGCCTTCACCCGTTCGGGCACGCTGTGCAACTGCCGCCATCAGCGAAGGCCATTTGGTAGGCGCATGCAATGTCCCAAGCTGGCAGCGTGTGGTTGACCGGCGCTTGAATGCTTCCATGACTGGTCATTGCGGGAAAACCGGTCGCCGCGTTGACGGGTAGTCGACGGCGGTAGTGCCATTGCCGCTGATTGTGCCGGTGATGAGGTCGGGCCGCTCGACACTGAGCGCGGCGTGCGACAACCAAGGTGTGCCGATGTTCGTCAACAATACGCAACCGGCTTCCCCGGGTGTGCGACGACCATCGCGCGCAGCAATTCGCGGCCTTCGGGCCGTCGGAAATCAATGGCAACCGAGCGTTTGCCCTTGTTCAGGCCAGTCCAGTACAGGCTGCGGCCGCCGGGCATTCTGGGCATGCGAGCGTAATCAATACCACCGCCGATGAGGTCGACGCGGATCACCTTCGCGCCGTATTGCGCCAGCGTCAGCCCCGCGAGCGGTGCTGCAATGAAGGCGGAGCTTTCGATCACGCGCAGGTGTGAATGAGTGGGTTCGTGATGGAAACTCTGGGCCGCCTTGCAACAACACCTTGCCGCTGCGTCCCTCCGCCTGAGCGTGCAGGACTGCCTCGGTGATCCTGTCCAGCGGGTAGGACGCTTCCACGGCAGTATGCAGCGCGCCATCGTGGACCATAGGAATCAGCCGTCCGTACAGTGCACGTACGTCCCCTGCGTCCAACCGATCGAGTAGGTGTCGCGTCGATCTCAACGCACGCTCGAAGGCTGGCTCATTCACCGCATGCGCCAACAGCGTCAGCGGCATCGGGCCCTCAGCACGAGCGAGGAAGTCCAGCACATGCCGGGCATCGTCGTCATCCTGGATGACCCGCCAGGCTGATGCGTATATCGTCTGGATGTCGCCGTCGAACGTCATTGCGCCAGCCAACAGATCCACACGACCTTGTGCATCCGCGTTGCGCAAGGCCTCGATCAGGTAACGGGTGACCAGGGGGTGCCCATGAGACAACTCCCTACTGCTGTTCTGCGAGTTCATGGGTGACACGCGCTTGACGGACAGGGTGCCCATGACGGCGTTGCCTTACGCCGATGAGGGGCTCAAGAAATACATCCGCTACAGCGTGCTGGGTCACAAGTCGGGTGATGACGTAAACGTCAAGCACTTGCACACCGCGAAGCAAGAAATGGCCGCGCTGGTGGCGGCTGTCGAGTTCGGCTTGCCGGTGATCGCCAAGTTCGACATTGAGCACGGCCTGAATCGCGTGAAGGTCATCCTGGCAAAGACGCTGGGCACGCGCAGCGGATGATGATATGGAGCCGCTGAATGAGGTGTGACGCCCTGCCGGGGTGGCATCGCTCCACGATAAGTATTTAGCATCGAGGGGTCACGTCTGCCATGCAGGAGCCCGCATTCGCTCACGTCGCCGCTTGCACGATGTGTGGCCGGCCAGGGGCCATCCACAGGCTTGTTCTGTCGGCGCATGCGCGTCCACGGCTGACTCGAGAGTGGGAAGTCCGAGTTGCCGTAGTCTTGGAGAGTGTTCAATGGCTTGGCTATTCTTACTGTGTCAGCCTTTACGTTTACGCGCAGGCAGCACCGGCATCGAGGCGACGTCGCGAGCAAGGCTGCGGCGATACGCAGCCTCGAGGTTGTCATGGATGATGGGACGTGGCGCTGCGTGCGCTGGGCTGCCGCGAGGCTTGTAATGCGTGGGTAGGGCAGGTCCCGAGCGGCGTGCGGAGTTTTTTTATCGGCGCCCTCTGGGCGCCGAAGCTGTTGGGCCATCAAGAAGGCAGCGATGCTCAAGCTCGCGTAATGGTGAAATCCCCGCCAGCCTCTGCCTTCGTAGTGCCCCAGTCCCAGTTCCTGCTTGAGATCCTGGTAGTCGCGCTCGATGCGCCAGCGCATCATCTTGGCTTCAAAGACCAAGCGCTGCAGCGGCACCTCCTGTGGCAACGTGGACAGCGAGTACTTCATGGGCTCGCGGTGGCCTTCGGGCCACTCGATGAGCAGCCACTCCTCGGGGCGCAACTGCTTGCGCTCATTGTCCCGGGTGCGCCTTGCGCCATCAATCGCTCAATCTGAGCCAGCGCGATCGCCGGCTTGGTCGCTAATTGCACGCCTTGGGGAACGCCAGCCTTCTCGCGCCGCGGCATGTCTTCGGCCCAATCCTTGGGCAGGTACAAGCTCAAGGCCACGGGCAGGCTGCCCGTCTGGCACGCCAGCGAGACGCTTACCGCCACCTGGCAGTTGTCCTGTTTGCCCAGCATGCCGCAGTACTGCCGGGCCACGCCCACAGAGTGCCGGCCCTGCCGATCCACCAGCCGCCATCGCTGAAGGAGCCTACATTGTGGCTACATAAACTTCTGGCCAAGAAAAAAGCTAGCGGTTACTCACACGATAGCCATTATAGATTCTGGTGGCGCTTCACGGATTCGAACCGCGGACCTGTGGATTATGATTCCGACCGTGTCGGAATAGGTGCTTGCTCGACATTAAGTATGGGGGTACGCTTGGGGGACTGAACTTTGCGATGGCATGAAAATGCCCCGCAGATCAGGTACTTAGGCTCCCGATACTGCTGCCACCTGCTCCGATCTCCTACTTCGCAAGCTTGGCCAACCATTTGTCGGCCGCAGCCGCGGAGATGCGTATTGCGCGGCCGATCTTGATCACTTGTAAGTTTCCGCGCTGGATATGCAGGTAGGCCGAACTGCGACGCAGAACTCCTTGAGCGTCATGAGCTGCCGTGTGTCGTGCGCTTTTAGGCGATCTGGGCGCTCAATGCTTGTTTCGCGGCCGCTGGTCCCACTACTTTTCAATTGCGGGTGGAGTGGGACGCCCCAGCATCCACATCGGCGATGCTGTACAAGGGGCGACGTGCGGCGCGACCGCGCCACACGAATCAGCGAGGCGCCAATGAGCTACTGACATCCCTACCCTTGTCGCCGAAAGCGTGCGGGACTTTTGCGGGACTCGCCGCTCGAAAACACCCAAAAACACCGGAGTTTGTGCTCCACTTTGCAGCCACTGCTCCAAGAAAATCAACAACTTACGGATACGCCGCTAGCTACGAACCAAGGGGTCGTGGGTTCGATTCCTGCCAGCCGCACCATCAAAAGAGAAATGGACTTGCGCCGAAAGGCGCAAGTCCATTTTTTTAGGCTGTGCCCGGCCATCACGTAGGCCGAGTCCTGCATGAGCGTCGGCATTTGTCCTGCAAGTCAATGCGGGTCCGTGGGCTTTTGCGGACCGGGTGTGGGGCGGCACGATAGCTTGATGCGTTACACCCGCCAGGAATATGCCAAACTGTTTGCCGCGCATGAGCGCATCGCGGTAGCCCAGCAGGACTACGACCGTTTGCGCTCAGCCTACCTCCAGGTCGCGCGCCATGAACCCGACCATGAGGTGGCGCTGGCACTCATCGGGGCCGATGTGGACCGGGCCCATGCCGCGCTGCAGGCCCTGGTAGGCTTGCGGCCCTTCCCCACGGCGCTGGAGCCCAGCCAGGTGTTGCGACGCCAGGTAGCCGCCGAAAATGAAGACGACCATCACAAGGCGGTCAATCAATAAGCCCGAACTGCTCTGCGCGCAGGGCCAGTTGATGACGGGTTTGCCTACGGCAGCGCGCTGCCATCAGATGGCCAATGCCTTGCTGGTACCAGTCGCGCGCGATCCACAACAGCCAGACCATGTCCAGCACAAACAGGGTCACTGCAACAGCAAGATAGGTAAGGGCAGTTCGGCTCATGGGGCCATGTTACGTGGGCTGCCGTGGCGCGGCCTGGAGGCTGCCTTGCACGGCATGCTGCCAGGCGGCACGGGCTGCCTCGCGTGCCTCGGCCCATGTGAGCCGTGAGCGGCCCTTGACCCGCTGCCAGTCATCCCGCAGTGCCGAGTATTGTTGGCGCGCGGCTGCGCAGCCGCGCGCCAAAAGCGCACCTTGCTGTAGGAGAGGCTCAACGACTGGCCGGACCTGAGGGCGCTATGCTTGGCGCCATGAGCAAGGCCTTTACACGTGAAGCCGATGGCGGCGACGAGGACGACGATGGCGGCGCACCCGCGCCCCTGCCTGCGGGCAGCCGCAACTACATCACGCCCCAAGGCTATGCGCGCCTGCGTGCCGAACTGCTGGACCTGATGGACAACGAGCGCCCCAAGGTGGTGGAGGCGGTGCACTGGGCCGCCCGCAACGGCGACCGCTCCGAAAACGGTGATTACATCTACGGCAAGAAGCGGCTGCGAGAGATTGACCGGCGCATCCGCTTCCTGACCAAACGGCTGGAGATCGCCGAGGTCACCGATCCGGCCGCTCACCACGGGAGCGACCAGGTGTTTTTCGGCGCGACCGTGACCTACGCCGACGAATCGGGGCTTGAGCGTACTGTCACCATCATGGGCATCGACGAGGCCGACAGCGCGCAGGGGCAGGTGAGCTGGATATCGCCCGTGGCGCGCGCATTGCTGAAGGCCCGAGAGGGCGACGTCGCCCGGTTGGTGACCCCTGCCGGCGCCCAGGAAATTGAATTGCTCAAGGTAAGCTACCCGGCGCGGACGCACGGCGCCTGAGGCGCAAACGGACCTCAGTTGCCCGTGCCGTTGGCGGGCAGCACGCGCCGTGCGCGCAGCACCGACGTCGTGCGCTTGACGTTGCGCAACACGGACTCCAGGTGCGACTGGTCGCGCACGGCGATTACAAACCGCAGGTCGTTGGCATCATGGGCGGCCTCGTTGCCCATGTCCACGTGGGTGATGTCGGCTTCGGCCCCAGCCAGCGCCGCAGCCACGCGGGCCAACACACCTTTGTCGTTGGTAACCGTCACGACCACGCTGGTTTCAAAGGCCCGCACCGGGTCGTCAGACCACTCCACCGCGATGAAACGCTCGCTGTCCTTGTGCTGAAGCCGCTTGGCCACGGCGCATTCGGCCACATGCACCACCAGGCCTTCGCCACGGCCCAGGTAGCCGACGATGTTGTCGCCAGGGATGGGCCGGCAGCACGGCGCGTATTGCACGGATGCGTTCTCGCTGCCATCCAGCATCACCGAACCCTGCGACACGGATTCGTGCGCGGTGTAGCGCTCGCGCGTCATGAGCAGGGCGTTGGGTTTCTCGCCGCCCTCGGCCATCAGCGTCATCAAACGCTTGGCCACGATGCTGGCGATGCGCTTGCCCAGGCCCAGGTCGGTCAGCAGCTCGGCGCGGCTGCGGTTGCCGGTGAATCGAAGCAGCTTTTCCCAGATGGCGTGGGTTTGCGCGTTGTCCGCCGGCAGGTTTTCAATGCCCTCCGCACGCAGCGCCTGGGCCAGCAGCTTCAGGCCCAGCTCCTGGGACTCCGCATGGGCCAGCGTCTTCAGGTGGTGGCGGATCTTGGAGCGCGCGCGGCCCGTGCGCACAAAGCCCAGCCAGGCCGGGTTGGGGGTGGACACGGGCGCCGTCACCACCTCCACCACATCGCCATTTTTCAGCTCGGTGCGCAGGGGCACCTGCTCGTTGTTGATGCGCGCGGCCACGGTGCGGTCGCCCACGTCGCTGTGGATCGCGTAGGCGAAGTCCACCACGGTGGCACCGCGCGGCATGGCCATGATCTGGCTCTTGGGCGTGAACACATACACCGCGTCGGGGAACAGGTCGATCTTGACGTGGTCCCAGAACTCGGCGGCGTCGCGCGTCTCATGCTGGATGTCCAGCAGCGACTGCAGCCATTTGGTGCCCAGCCGCTCGGCCGTGGCGCTGTCGGGGTCGCTCGCCTTGTACAGCCAGTGCGCCGCCACGCCAGATTCGGCCACCACATGCATGGCCTCGGTGCGCATCTGGAACTCCACGTTCACGCCTGAGGGGCCCACCAGCGTGGTGTGCAGCGACTGGTAGCCGTTGAGCTTGGGGATGGCGATGTGGTCCTTGAACTTGCCAGGCACCGGCTTGTACATCTGGTGCAGGATGCCCAGGGCGGTGTAGCAGTCCACCACCGACGGCACGATCACCCGAAAGCCATAGATGTCGGTCACCTGGGCAAAGCTCAGGTGCTTTTCGTCCATCTTGCGGTACACGGAATGCAGGGTCTTTTCGCGCCCGGCAATGCGCACCTTCATGCCCACGGCTTCAAAGGCGGCCTCCACCTCGCGCTGCACCTTCTGGATCAGGTCGCGCCGCCGGTTGCGCGCCTTGGTCACGGCCTTGGACAGCACCTGGTACCGCCAGGGCCGCAGGTGGCGGAACGACAGGTCCTGCAGCTCGCGGTAGGTCTGGTTCAGGCCCAGCCGGTGGGCGATGGGGGCGTAGATCTCCAGTGTCTCGGACGAAATGCGGCCCCATTTCTGGCGCGGCACATCGTCCAGCGTGCGCATGTTGTGCGTGCGGTCGGCCAGCTTGATGAGGATGACGCGCACATCGCGCGCCATGGCCAGCAGCATCTTGCGAAATGACTCCGCCTGGTTTTCCTCGCGGGTGTTGAACTGCAGCTTGTCCAGCTTGGTCAGGCCGTCCACCAGCTCGGCCACGGGGGCGCCAAAGCGCTCGATCAGTTCGGGCTTGGTGACGCCGCAGTCTTCAATGGCGTCGTGCAGCAGCGCGGCCATGAGGGCTTGCGCGTCCAGCTTCCATTCAGCGCACTGGGCCGCGACGGCGATCGGGTGGGTGATGTAGGGCTCGCCGCTGGCGCGGATCTGGCCCAGGTGGGCTTCGTCGGCAAAGCGGTAGGCGCGGCGCACCTGGTCGATATCGGCGGCGTCCAGGTAATCCAGCCGGGCGGTCAGCGCGGCAAAGCTCGCTGCAGCCGCATTGGCAGCCGCAGGGCTGGGCAAAACCGGAGGTTTGCCCTTGCCGGAAGGGGGGTGCAGGACCGCGCTCATGTCCAAATGGTAACTTGCGCGCGCCAAAGCAGTGTTCCAAAACAAAAAAGCACCGCGCGGGCGGTGCTTTTTGGCGGCAAGTGCTTGTAAGCGGGCTTAACCCGGAACCTTCTTGAGCATTTCCAGGCCGATCTTGCCTTCGGCGATTTCGCGCAGGGCGGTCACGCCCGGCTTGTTCTTGCTTTCGATCTTGGCGGCGTGGCCCTGGCTGAGCATGCGGGCACGGTAGGTGGCCGCCAGCACCAGCTGGAAGCGGTTCGGGATTTTTTCGAGGCAGTCTTCAACGGTAATGCGGGCCATGGGAAATACTCCGGTGGATCAGGTGATATTGAGGGCCTGGAAGGTGTCGGCCCTGGCACGGCGCTGCGCCGTGTACTTGAGCCTTTGCGCATGAACAATGGCTTTCATGTCGAAGAGCGCTCGTTCAAATAACTCGTTGATTATAACGAAATCGAATTCCGAAGCCTGGGCCATCTCCAGCGCCGCGTTGCTCAGGCGCAGTTCGATCACGTCGGGCGCGTCCTCGCCGCGGCGCTCCAGCCGCGAGCGCAGTTCCTCCCAGCTCGGCGGCAGGATGAAGATCAGCACCGCGTTGGCAAAGACCTTCTTGATCTGGATGGCGCCCTGGAAGTCGATTTCCAGGATGACGTCGGCGCCTTGGGCAATGCGGTCCTCGATGGCCTTTTTGGAGGTGCCGTAGCGGTGGCCGTGCACATGCGCCCATTCGACAAATGCATCGCCCAGCACCATGGCGTCAAATTCCTGCTGCGACACGAAGAAGTACTCGCGGCCGTGCTTTTCCTGGCCGCGCGGTGCGCGCGTAGTGTGTGAGACAGAGGGCAGCACCCGGCCGTCCAGTTCCATCAGCGCCTTGACCAGGCTTGATTTGCCGGCCCCGCTGGGGGCGGCCACGACAAACAGGTTTCCGGGGTAATCCATGGCGGGCTGGGGGCTACTCTATGTTCTGCACTTGTTCGCGCATCTGCTCGATCAGGACCTTCATGTCCACCGAAATGCGGGTCAGCTCCAGGGCGGCTGACTTGGAGCCCATGGTGTTGGCTTCGCGGTGAAGCTCCTGGATCAAAAAGTCCAGGCGCTTGCCGATTTCGCCGCCTTTGGTGACCAGGCGTTCAATTTCATCCAGGTGGGACGCCAGCCGCGTGAGTTCCTCGGCCACATCAATACGGATGGCAAAGGCCGTGGCCTCGCTCAGGGCGCGGTCCTGCGCGGCTTCGGGGAGGGTGGTGCCCTCCGTCAAGGCCATGGCGTCCTTCCAGCGCTCCAGAAACCGGGCGCGCTGCTGCTCCACCAGTTGCGGCACCAGCGGGCCGGCCTGCTGGGCCAGCGTGCGCAGCTGGGCCACATGGCCCTGGATCATGCCGGCCAGGCGCGCGCCTTCGCGTTCACGCGAGGCCATCAGTTCCTTGACCGCGGTTTTGGCCAGCGCCGCCAGGTCTTCGCCCAGGTCCGTGGTGACGGGCTCGTCGGGCGTGGTCAGGCGCAGGATGTCGGCCACGCTCAGGGCGCGGGCGTCGGGCAGCCAGGTGCGCACGTTGTCCTGCAGGCTGGAAAGGCGCTGCAGCAGGCGGGCGGACGGCTCGGGCAACTGGCCGGCATTGGCGCTTTCCAGCGCGGCGCGCACCTCGACCTTGCCGCGCTTGAGCTTGGCCGTCAGCAGCTCGCGCAGTGCGGGCTCGAACGGCCGCAGTTCGTCGGGCAGGCGGAATGTCAGGTCCAGGAAGCGGCTGTTGACCGAGCGGATTTCCAGCCCCAGACGGTTGGCGGCGGGGGCTTTGGCGTCGGCGCCGGTACCGGCTGGCGCCGCGCTGCGCTGGGCGCTGGCGTAGCCGGTCATGCTGTAAACTGGCATCGGGATATATAGAGATTTGGTGCGGAGCTGCGGAGAATACCGGGTTCCCGCCAACACAAGGCCCCCTCACACCAAATTATGTCAAAGGTCAAACCCGCGCCGTTGCCGCCTGACACCGTGATTGGGGGTTATCGCGTGGTCCGCAAGCTGTCCGCCGGTGGCTTTGGCGTGGTGTACCTGGCCGTTGACAACGAAGGCCAGCAAGTCGCCGTCAAGGAATACCTGCCGTCGTCCCTGGCCACGCGCGCGCCCGGCGAACTGCTGCCGCAGGTGCAACCCGAAAAACTCTCGCTGTACCGCCTGGGCCTGAAAAGCTTTTTTGAAGAAGGCCGCTCGCTCGCGCAGATCTCGCACGCGTCCGTGGTCAGCGTGCTGAACTTCTTCCGCGAGAACGAGACCGTCTATATGGTCATGAACTACCTGGAGGGCGCGACCCTGCAGGACTTCATCATCACCGCGCGCGAGCTCAAGAAGCAGAAAGTCTTCCGCGAATCCACCATTCGCAGCCTGTTCGACGAGATCCTGCGCGGCTTGCGCATCGTGCACCAGCACAAGATGCTGCACCTGGACATCAAGCCGGCCAACATCTTCATCACCGACGACAACAAGGCCGTGATGATCGACTTTGGCGCCGCCCGCGAAGTGCTGTCCAAGGAAGGCAATTTCATCCGCCCGATGTACACGCCCGGCTTTGCCGCGCCCGAGATGTACCGGCGCGATTCATCCATGGGCCCGTGGACGGATATCTATGCCATCGGCGCCTGCATCTACGCCTGCATGCAGGGCTACCCGCCTAACGACGCGCCGCAGCGCCTGGAAAAGGACCGCCTGGCGCTGGCCCTGTCGCGTCTGCGCGGGGTGTACTCAGACAACCTGATCGAAGTGGTGGAATGGTGCATGTCGCTGGATCCGCTGTCGCGCCCGCAGTCGGTGTTTGCCCTGCAAAAAGAACTGAGCCGTGAGGGCGAGCGCCGTTACACCAAGCTGTCCGTGGGCGAAAAAATGCGCCTGCAGTTCGACAACATGGTGTCTGACGGCAAGAAGAACATCAAGCGCGCAACGGGCTTTGGCGCCAAGCTGAAATAGGACGCGCCATGAAATTCTCAGTCTTCCAGATCAGCCGCAAGGGCGGGCGCGAAAAGAACGAAGACCGCATGGGCTACTGCTACACGCGGGAATCCGGCCTGTTTGTGCTGGCCGACGGCATGGGCGGCCACCCCGAGGGCGAGGTCGCGGCCCAGCTGGCGCTGCAGACCATCTCGGCCCTGTACCAGAAAGAGGCGCGCCCCGTCGTCAAGGACGTGACCGAATTCCTGTCGTCGTCGCTGATGGCGGCGCACCACCAGATCATCCGCTACGCCAGCGAAAAAGGCATGCTGGATACGCCGCGCACCACGCTGGTGGCGGCCATCGTGCAGGGCAGCAGCGCCACCTGGGTGCATTGCGGCGATTCGCGCCTGTACGTCGTGCGCGACGGCGAGCTGCTCACGCGCACGCGCGACCATTCGTATCTGGAGCAGCAAAGCGCTGGCGTGATCCGCATGGACCGCATCAACCGCAACATCCTGTTCACCTGCCTGGGCTCGCCGACCAAGCCCGTGTTTGACGTGACCGGCCCGGTCACGCTGCAGCAGGGCGACAAGATCCTGCTGTGCTCCGACGGCCTGTGGGGCACGCTGGCGGATGCCGACATCGTGCGCCAGCTCAGCACCCAATCGGTGTCTGACGCCGTGCCCGACCTGGTGGAGATGGCGCTGCGCAACGGCGGCGAGCATTGCGACAACGTGACCGTGATCGCGCTTGAATGGGAAACCCCGGATTCCTTCGAGTCCACCCGCGGCATATCCACCGACAGCATCAGCGACGGCGTGTTTGCCTCCACCATCCAGGCCGGCGTGCTGGATACCGTGGTGGAAGACCTGGACGATGCCGCCATCGAGCGGTCCATCGCTGAAATCAACGAAGCCATCCGGCGCTCTGCGGCCCGCAAGGGCTGACCAAACCATCATGACCTTCCAACGCAGCGGCAACCGTGCCGCAGACCAGCTGCGCCCCGTGCGCATCACCCGTGGCTACACCATCCATGCCGAAGGCTCGGTGCTGATCGAGTTTGGCGACACGCGCGTGCTGTGCACCGCGTCGGTGGAAGAAAAAGTGCCCGGCCACAAAAAGGGCAGCGGCGAGGGCTGGGTCACCGCTGAATACGGCATGCTGCCGCGCGCCACCCACACCCGCGGCGACCGCGAAGCCGCGCGCGGCAAGCAAAGCGGCCGCACGCAGGAGATCCAGCGCCTGATCGGCCGCTCCATGCGCGCGGTGTTTGATCTGAAAAAGCTGGGCGAGCGCACCATCCACCTGGACTGCGACGTGCTGCAGGCCGACGGCGGCACGCGCACCGCCGCCATCACAGGCGCCTTTGTGGCCGCGCAGGACGCGGTCAACAAGCTGCTGGCCGGCGGCAAGCTGGCCGCCACGCCGATCCTGGGGCCGGTAGCCGCCATCTCGGTGGGCATCGTGCAGGGTGTGCCGCTGCTGGACCTGGAATACACCGAAGACTCGGCCTGCGATACCGACATGAATGTGGTGATGACCGGCGCCGGCCACTATGTGGAAGTGCAGGGCACGGCCGAGGGCGCCGCATTCACGCGCACCGAGATGGACGCACTGCTGCGCCTGGCCGAAAAAGGCATCGGCGAACTGGTGGTGCTGCAGCAAAAGGCGCTGACCGGCGCATGACTGCCGTGAAGATCGTCCTGGCGTCCAACAACAAGGGCAAGCTGGACGAGCTGCAGGCCATGTTTGCGCCGCTGCAGGTGGAGCTGATTGCCCAGGCTGCGCTGAACATTCCCGAGGCCGACGAGCCTTACCGCACCTTTGTGGAAAACGCGCTGGCCAAGGCGCGAAACGCGGCGCAGCACAGCGGGCTGCCCGCGCTGGCCGACGACGCGGGCTTGTGTGTGGACGCCTTCGGTGGCCTGCCGGGCGTGGACACGGCGTACTACGCCACGCAGTTCGGCTACGAAAAGGGCGACGCCAACAACGTGCGCGCGCTGCTGGAGCAGCTGGCCGGCCACAGCAACCGCCGCGCTGCACTCGTCAGCACACTGGTGGCGGTGCGCACACCCGATGACCCGGAGCCGCTGATCGCCCAGGGCCGCGTGGCGGGGCTGATTGCACCCGAGCCCGCGGGCAGCAACGGCTTTGGCTTTGATCCGGTCATGTACATCCCTGAATTCGGCCAGACCTTTGCACAGCTGCCGGTGGAAGTGAAGAACGCCAACAGTCATCGGGGTCGGGCGGCGCAGCAGATGCTGCAGCTGATTCGCGAACAGTGGCTGTGAAAGACATCCAGCACTACATGCGCCCCGGCACGTTGCAGCTGCCGGCGCTGCCACCGCTGTCGCTGTACGTGCACCTGCCCTGGTGCATCCGCAAATGCCCCTACTGCGACTTCAACTCGCACGAGATGCGCGCAAATGAAATGCCCGAGCAGCGCTACCTCGATGCCCTGGTCGCCGACCTGGACACCGCGCTGCCACTCGTCTGGGGCCGCCCCATCCACAGCATCTTCATCGGCGGCGGCACGCCCAGCCTGTTCTCGCCGCAGGCCATTGACCGCATGCTGGGTGACATCCGCGCGCGGCTCAAGCTGGCGCCCGATTGTGAAATCACGCTCGAGGCCAACCCCGGCACCTTCGAGAAAGACCGCTTTCGCGCCTTTCGCGCGGCCGGCGTGACGCGCCTGTCGGTGGGCGTGCAAAGCTTCAACGACGCCCACCTGAAGGCGCTGGGCCGCGTGCACGACCGCGCACAGGCTATTGCTGCGGTAGAAGAAGCCGCGCAGGCCTTTGACACCTTCAACCTGGACATCATGTACGCGCTGCCCGGCCAGACGCTCGCGCAACTCGACCAGGACCTGGACCAGGCGCTGGCGCTTTCGCCGCCGCACATCTCCATCTATCACCTGACGATCGAGCCCAACACCTACTTCGCCAAGTTCCCGCCCCAGATACCGGAGGAAGACACGGCCTGGGCCATGCTGGACCGCATCACCGAACGCACCGGCGCAGCAGGCATGGACCGTTACGAAATATCGGCCTATGCGAAGCCTGGCCACCGCTGCTGGCACAACCTGAACTACTGGGCGTTTGGTGATTACCTGGGTATTGGTGCGGGCGCGCACAGCAAGCTCAGCTTTGCGCACCGTGTGGTGCGCCAGGTGCGTTACCGCGAGCCCAAGCTGTACATGGACAACGCCCTGGCCGGCCGGGCCGTGGCGCAGGACGACGAGGTCGCGCGCGCCGACCTGCCGTTTGAATACATGCTCAACGCGCTGCGCCTCAAGGAAGGCTTTGCGCTGCAGGACTTTGCCGACCGCACCGGGCTGCCGCTGTCAGCGATCCAGCAGGGGCTGCAAGAGGCCGAGCACAAGGGTTTGATCGAGCGTGACTTCGCGCGCGTGCGCCCGACCGAGCGGGGCTTTGATTTCCTGAGTGATTTGCAGGCACTGTTTCTGGCGTCGTGACCACGCCAGTGGCGGAAGCGGTGAGATTCGAACTCACGAACCCTTGCGGGTTGCCGGTTTTCAAGACCGGTGCAATCGACCACTCTGCCACGCTTCCGGTTTGGACGTTTCCGAGTCGCAATATCGGCTAATTCAATATCGCTGCCAATTTGGACACGGGGCCCGCATTGTAATATGCAGGTCAGCGCATGCAGCGAGCGTGTGAGAAGGAGTGGTCATGCTGGATCGCGACGAG
Source organism: Ramlibacter sp. (assembly GCA_050247515.1). GTDB lineage: Bacteria > Pseudomonadota > Gammaproteobacteria > Burkholderiales > Burkholderiaceae_C > RAM1. The sequence continues at coordinate 42,329 of JBFWUB010000009.1, forward strand.
TTGGAAACATGGGCGCAATACAAGGCGCGTTTCGACTCACTGGATGCTCGGCGTATCCCGAGGTCGCCGGCCGATGAGTTGAGCTACCAACACTACGTCGCGCTCACCGCCCGACTACAGGCCTTCAGGTCCGGTGTCGCGGACAGGCGCCCTGAAAGATCATTGGCTCGTACCCCTATCATGAGCCTGACTGAGTACCTGCGGGGAACCCGGCGCAGGGTGACCGAACTTGCGAAACCGCACCTGAACCGTGAGCCGCAATCACGTGGCAAGACCTTGGTGCACCTGGACATGCTGATGTACCAGTTCAAGGCCCATTTTTGCCAGGCCCCGCGAATAAACGAAGTGATGGAGAACGATGCCAAAAAAGGTGGGCGCAGTGCGGAGCGTTCTATCAACACCTTGCTCATCTGCTACTGTGGGCTGCTACGCGACATGCACGAGGTGTGTACCGCCTACATTCTTAACCATGAGAATGAGCGTGAAGAGGGTGGCGATATTCACGCGTATTCGTCCCCTGGCATGGCTGCGGTCGCGTTGGCGTTTCACAAGCCCGTCACGCGCCTCAATGATCGACTCAACACCGTGGGCAAGCTGAAGGACCAGATCGCGGCTGCGTTGCGGGAGGCTGCTGCGGTGGTGAACGATTCACGGCCAAATCTGCTCGTTCTGTATCCCGCCGGTGGTGAAGCGGAGCTTACAGAGGTACGTACAACGCCTCATAGTTTTGCCTCTGTCAGCATGGACGTGGAGCGGCAGCAACAGACCGGCCACTGGTACAGTTGCAACGTGGCTGGCAAGCACTACCTGAACGGGGAAATCCCCCCCTTGGACCGCAGCCGCTACCTCAGTCAAGCGGCGGCTGGTTGAACGCGCCAAGCCGACTCAGGCGGCCTGCAGCATGCCCCGTTGCTCGATGAAAGCCACCACCTGCGCCACGCCACTCAGGGTCTTGAGGTTGGTCATGACGTAGGGTTTGTCGCGGCGCATGCGCTGGGTATCGGCCTCCATCACGCCAAGATCAGCGCCCACATGGGGCGCCAGATCGGTCTTGTTGATGACGAACAGGTCGCTCTTGGTAATGCCCGGCCCGCCCTTGCGCGGAATCTTCTCGCCCGCCGCCACGTCGATCACGTAGATGGTCAGGTCGGAGAGTTCGGGGCTGAAGGTGGCGGCCAGGTTGTCGCCGCCGCTTTCCACAAACACCACGTCGGCGTCGGGAAAGTCCTCCAGCATGCGGTCGATCGCCTCCAGGTTGATGGACGCGTCTTCACGGATGGCGGTGTGCGGGCAGCCGCCCGTTTCCACACCCATGATGCGCTCGGCCGGCAGCGCGCCGCTCACGGTCAGGATGCGCTGGTCTTCCTTGGTGTAGATGTCGTTGGTGATGGCGACCAGGTCGTACTTCTCGCGCATGGCCTTGCACAGCATCTCCAGCAGGGTGGTCTTGCCCGAGCCCACCGGCCCGCCTATGCCCACGCGCAGGGGCGGCAGCTTCTTGTTGCGGTTCTTGATGTGGTGCAAGGCGGTGGTGTTCATGATCTGAAGAGGCGTGAGTATTGGGTTTCGTGGCGTGCGGACAAAATGGCGAGCATGGGGCTGAAGGCCTGGCGGTCCGCATCGCCCAGCCGCAGCGCATGGTCCACCGCTGCCGGTATCTCGGCGGCCAGCCGCACCAGGATGCGCTGGCCCGCGCTCTGGCCCAAGGGTACGGATTTGAGCGCGGCCTGCATCATGTTTTCGGCCCAGCCGAAGGCGAAGGCCAGCAAGGTGTCGCGCACGGTGGCGGGGGTGGCGGACGCGGCCAGGGCAAAGGCGATGGGGTAGGTGAGCGTGGGGCCGGGCAAGGCCCGTACAAGGCCTTCGACAAGTTCAGGGCGAACGGTGCGCAACCATTCCACCAGTGATCGGCCCATCTGCGTGGTCTGTTGCGTCATCTCGCTGGTTTCGCGCGTCTGCAGCACCCAGTCGTTCAGTGTGCTGATGCGGCCCGTGTCGCCGGCCCGCCAGGCGGCAACAGCCTGCGCCAGCACCGCCAGCTCGCCGCGCGCCAGGCTGGTATGCAGCTGGTCGGCCAGCCAGTCGGCGGCCTGCGCATCGTTTTTCACCAGGCCCTGCTCCACGGCCGACTCCATGCCTTCGGAGTACGAGAAGCCGCCCACCGGCAGCGCGGGCGACGCGAGCCAGATGAGCTGCAGCAGCGCTGTGTCAGTGGTGGTGGTGCTCGTGGCTGCCGTGGTCATGGTCGTGCCCGTGATCGTGGCCATGCCCGTGACCGCCCGCATGCGCAGCATGCCCCGCCGCATACGCGCCGCCTTCGGGCTCGAACGCCGCGTTGGCCTCGTTCACGATCAGGTGCATGGACCGCAGCATGGCGGCCAGCACATGGTCGGGCTCGATCTTCAGATGGTCGGGTTTGAGCTCGATGGGCACATGGCGGTTGCCCAGGTGGTAGGCCGCGCGCGTCAGGTCAAACGGCGTGCCATGCTGCGTACAGTGGGTGATGACCAGCACCGGCTGGGGCGCGGCGATCACGCGCACCATGCTGCCGTCTTCGGCCACCAGCACATCGCCGCCGCGCACCACGGTGCCGCGCGGCAGGAACACGCCGATGTGCCGGCCCTGTGAATCGGTGGCGTCAAATCGGCTTTTCTGGCGCACGTCCCAGTCCAGCTCGACGGTGGCGGCGCGCTTGAGCAGCACGGGTGCCAGACCGTGGCCGCCCGGCAGCAGTTTGGAAGCTTGAAGCATCAGGAAAAGAGACTCAGAACAGGAAGTAGCGCTGCGCCATCGGCAGCACGGTGGCGGGCTCGCAGGTCAGCAGCTGGCCGTCGGCGCGCACCGCATAGGTCTGCGGGTCGATTTCCATTTTGGGCACGTAGCCGTTGTGGATCAGGCTCTGCTTGCGCACGCCGCGGATGTTTTTCACGGCGCTGAGCGTCTTGGCCAGGCCAAAACGCTCCTTCACGCCCGCGCCCATGGCGGCCTGCGAGACGAAGGTGAGCGAGCCTTTGGCGAGCGCACCGCCATAGCTGCCGAACATCGGCCGGTAGTGCACCGGCTGCGGCGTGGGGATGGATGCATTCGGGTCGCCCATGGCCGCCATGGCAATGAAGCCACCTTTCAGAATGAGGGCGGGCTTGACGCCGAAGAACGCGGGCTTCCATACCACCAGGTCGGCCCATTTGCCCACTTCAATGCTGCCCACCTCGTGGCTGATGCCGTGGGCGATGGCGGGGTTGATCGTGTACTTGGCGATGTAGCGCTTGACGCGGTGGTTGTCGTTGCGGTCCGTATCGCCCGGCAACGCGCCGCGCTGCGCCTTCATCTTGTGTGCCGTCTGCCAGGTGCGCATGATGACCTCGCCCACGCGGCCCATGGCCTGGCTGTCGCTGCTCATCATGCTGATGGCGCCCAGGTCGTGCAGGATGTCTTCGGCCGCAATCGTCTCGCGGCGGATGCGGCTTTCGGCAAAGGCCAGGTCTTCGGCAATGGCCGGGTCCAGGTGGTGGCACACCATGAGCATGTCCACATGCTCGTCCAGTGTGTTCACCGTGTAGGGCATGGTCGGGTTGGTCGAACTGGGCAAAAAATTGGCCTCGCCCACCACGCGCAGGATGTCGGGCGCATGCCCGCCCCCCGCGCCCTCGGTATGGAAGGCGCACAGGCTGCGGCCCTTGGTCGCGGCGATGGTGTTCTCCACAAAGCCGGATTCATTGAGCGTGTCGGAATGGATGGCCACCTGCGTGTCAGTCTCTTCGGCCACGTCCAGGCAGTTGCTGATGGCCGCCGGCGTGGTGCCCCAGTCTTCATGCAGCTTCAGGCCGATCACGCCGGCGTTGATCTGCTCGTGCAGGGCAGCGGGCAGGCTGGCGTTGCCCTTGCCCAGAAAGCCCAGGTTCATCGGGAAGGCGTCCGCCGCCTGCAGCATGCGTTCGATGTTCCACGGCCCCGGCGTGCAGGTGGTGGCAAAGGTGCCGGTGGCCGGCCCGGTGCCGCCGCCCAGCATGGTGGTCACGCCTGACGCCAGCGCTTCCTCGATCTGCTGCGGGCAGATGAAGTGGATGTGGCTGTCGATGCCACCCGCGGTGACGATGTTGCCCTCGCAGCTGATGATTTCAGTGCCCGGGCCGATGATCATGTCCGCGCCCGGCTGGGTGTCGGGGTTGCCGGCCTTGCCGATGGCCATGATGCGCCCGCCTTTCAGGCCGATGTCGGCCTTGACGATGCCCCAGTGGTCGATGATGAGGGCGTTGGTCAGCACGCAGTCCATGGCTCCTTGCTCGCGCGTGCGCTGCGATTGCGCCATGCCGTCGCGGATGGTCTTGCCGCCACCGAACTTCACCTCTTCGCCATAGCCTCCGGCGCGCAGTGTGTAGTCGTCTTCCACCTCCACCATCAGGCCGGTGTCGGCCAGGCGCAGCCGGTCGCCCTGGGTGGGGCCAAACATTTCCGCGTAGGCGCGGCGTCCGATCGTTGCCATGTCAGAGTTGTCCTTGTACGAGTCCGCGGAATCCGTACACCACGCGTGCGCCGCTGAAGTCCACCAACTCCACCGTGCGCTGCTGTCCGGGCTCAAACCGCACGGCCGTGCCCGACGCAATGTTCAGCCGCATGCCACGCGCCGCGTCGCGGTCAAAGCTGAGCGCGCCGTTGGTTTCCGCAAAGTGGTAGTGCGAGCCGACCTGGATGGGCCGGTCGGCGGTGTTTTGCACCACCACCGTGGCGGTGCGCCGGCCGGGGTTGAGCGTGTGCTCGCCGTCGTCGGTGATCAGTTCGCCGGGGATCATGGCAGCCCCCTTACTTGCTGCGCGACAGCCACATGGCCACCGCGACCAGTGCCGCAAAGGCCACAAAGCCCCAGACATCGGTGGCGTGCCAGTGCGGGCCGGCCAGGCCGTGGCCGTCATGGGCAAAGGTGCCCGTGGCCAGCAGGGCGGGGGCGGTGATCAGGGTACGGGCAATCTTGCGCAAGGTGGGGCTCCTTCAGACGATCGGCTGGTGGACGGTGACCAGCTTGGTACCGTCGGGGAAGGTCGCTTCGACCTGGATGTCGGGGATCATGTCGGCCACGCCGTCCATCACGTCGGCGCGTGTGAGCACGCTGCGGCCTTCGCTCATGAGCTGGGCCACGGTCTTGCCGTCGCGGGCACCCTCCATCACGGCGGCGCTGATCAGCGCCATGGCTTCGGGGTAATTCAGCTTCAGGCCGCGCGCGCGGCGGCGCTCGGCCAGCAGCGCGGCCGTAAAGATGAGCAGCTTGTCTTTTTCGCGGGGGGTGAGTTCCATGGCGCAACGCTGAAAGGGGGTGCGAATCATCATATTGCAAACCCCATGCCGTGCCATGGGCCGTGTGGCGTACATCGCGGCACGGAACCTGCGAATCGCCGCCGTGCCCATGTCGACCGTGAACCCCGCCGCCCGCCCTGTCATTCCCATCCAGCCCGTGGCGGCGGACGGGGGCGAGGCGCCGCAGCGCATCGTCAAGGTGCGGCGCGACTACAACAGCTGGGTGGCCAGCGAGACCATGGAGGACTACGCGCTGCGCTACACGCCACAGCGCTTTCGCAAATGGTCTGAATGGCGGGTGGCCAACACGGCGTTTGGCGCGGCGTCGTTCCTGATCCTGGAGGCCGTGGGCGCCACGCTGCTCGTGCAGTACGGCTTCATGAACGCCTTCTGGGCCATCCTGACCACCGGGCTCATCATCTTCCTGGCGGGGCTGCCCATCAGCGTGTACGCCGCCCGCTACGGGGTGGACATGGACCTGCTCACGCGCGGCGCGGGCTTTGGCTACATCGGCTCGACCATCACCTCGCTGATCTACGCGTCGTTCACCTTCATCTTTTTTGCGCTGGAAGCGGCCGTCATGGCCTACGCACTGGAGCTGGCGCTGAACATCCCGCCCAGCTGGGGCTACCTGATCTGTGCGCTGGTGGTGATACCGCTGGTCACGCACGGCGTGTCGGTCATCAGCCGGCTGCAGGTCTGGACGCAGCCGCTGTGGCTGGTGATGCTGGTGGTGCCTTTTGTATTTGTGCTCATGCGCGATCCTGGTGCGTTTGCCGGCATTACGCACTACATAGGGGATAAGTCTCGCGAACCTGGCTTCAATATGCACATGTTTGGTGCCGCCTTGACCGTGGGCATCGCGCTCATCACCCAAATGGGGGAGCAGGCGGACTACCTGCGCTTCATGCCGGCGCGTACCGCAGCCACTCGGGGGCGCTGGTGGTTCGGCGTGCTGGCCGGCGGGCCGGGCTGGGTGATCCTGGGCGTGATCAAGATGCTGGGCGGTGCGCTGCTGGCCTACCTGGCCATCACCCACATGGTGCCGGTGGAGCGCGCGGTGGACCCCAACCAGATGTACCTGGCCGCGTACGAATACGTGTTCCCCAACTACGGCTGGGCGGTGGCGGCCACGGCGCTGTTTGTGGTGATCTCGCAGCTCAAGATCAACGTGACCAACGCCTATGCGGGCTCGCTGGCATGGAGCAACTTTTTCTCGCGCGTGACGCACAGCCACCCGGGGCGGGTGGTGTGGGTGGTGTTCAACACCGGCATTGCCTTCATGCTGATGGAGATGAATGTGTTTCAGGCGCTGGGCGACGTGCTGGGCCTGTACAGCAACATCGCCATCGCCTGGATGATGGCCGTGGTGGCCGACCTGGTCGTGAACAAGCCGCTGGGCCTGAGCCCCAGGGGCATTGAATTCAAGCGCGCCTACCTGTGGGACATCAACCCCGTGGGGGTGGGCGCCATGGTGCTGGCGTCCGCCCTGTCCATCACCGCGCACCTGGGGTTGTTCGGGCCCATGGCACAGGCGTTTTCCGCCGTCATTGCCATGGCCACCGCATTCTTTGCCGCGCCGCTGATCGCCTGGGCCACGCGCGGGCGCTACTACATTGCGCGCGGGCCAGATACCGATGCCGCAGCTGACGGCGGCCAAGACACCGGAGCAGAGGGCGCCTACCTGGCCAGCGCACTGAAAAAATGCGTGATCTGCGAGCGCGACTACGAAGGCCCCGACATGGCGCACTGCCCCGCCTACCAGGGGCCGATCTGCTCGCTGTGCTGCACGCTGGACGCGCGCTGTGGCGACCTGTGCAAGCCGCACGCGAGCCTGTCGGCCCAATGGTCAGGCGCCTTGCGCTGGGCACTGCCCCAACGCATCTGGCCCTATCTGGACACGGGGCTGGGCCATTTCATCCTGCTCATGCTCATCATCGTGCCGCTGCTGGCCACGGTGTTTGGCCTGCTGTACCACCAGGAACTGCAGGCCATGGGCGCTGCGCTGGGGGACGTGAATGGCGGCGTGAGCGACGGCACGCTGCGCTCGGGCTTTTTGAAGGCCTACATGGCGCTGCTGGTCATTGCCGGCATCGTGGCCTGGTGGCTGGTGCTGGCGCACAAGAGCCGCCAGGTGGCGCAGGAAGAGTCCAACCGCCAGACGCATCTGCTGATGCTGGAAATCGAATCGCACAAGCAGACCGACGAGGCATTGCAGCAGGCCAGGCTGCAGGCCGAGCAGGCGCGCCACGCGGCCGAGCAGGCCAACCAGGCCAAGAGCCGCTACATCAGCGCCATCAGCCACGAGCTGCGCACGCCGCTGAACAGCATCCTGGGCTACGCGCAGCTCATGGGCGAGGACGCCGGCGTGCCCGCGCACCGCAGGCAGGCGGTCAACGTCATCAAGCGCGGCGGCGAGCACCTGCTGAGCCTGATCGAGGGCACGCTGGACATTGCGCGCATCGAGGCCGGCAAGCTCACGCTCACCGTCAAGCCCATGGCCTTTGCCGACTGCGTGCATGAGATGGCCGGCATGTTTGAGCCCCAGGCACTGGCCAAGGGCCTGGCCTTCAGCTTTGACGCAGAAGGCACGCTGCCCGAGGTGGTGCGTGCCGACGAAAAGCGCGTGCGCCAGATACTCATCAACCTGCTGGGCAATGCCATCAAGTTCACGTCGCAGGGCCGTGTGGCCCTGCGTGTGCGCTACGCACGCGAGATGGCCACGATCGAGATTGAAGACACCGGGCCCGGCCTGACCGCGCAGGAGATCGAACAGATTTTTGAGCCCTTTGCGCGTGGCACGGCATCGGCCCAGGCTGCCACCGGCGCGGGCCTGGGCCTGACCATCGCCAAGATGCTGACCGACCTGATGGGCGGCCAGCTCAGCGCCACCAGCACGCCGGGGCAGGGCTCGGTGTTCACCGTCAAGCTGTTCCTGCCCGAGGTGCACCGCGGCGTGGCCGCGCGGCCTGTGCTGGCGCCCGCGCGCGTGCGCCGCGCCTATGCCGGCGCGCGCCGCAAGGTGCTGGTGGTGGACAACGAGGAGCCCGACCGCGAGCTGCTGGTGCACCTGCTGGAGCCGCTGGGCTTTGAGCTGCGCACCGCCGTCAGCGGGCATGATTGCCTGGACCTGCTGGCCGCCGGCCTGCGGCCCGACGCCATCCTGATGGACCTGGCCATGCCCGGCATTGACGGGTGGGAAACCATACGCCGCCTGCGCGGCATCGAGGGCGGTCATGCCCGCGTGGCCATTGTTTCTGCCAACGCCTTCGACAAGGGGCTGGACAACGACGTGGGCATACGCGCGGAAGACTTTGTCTTGAAGCCCGTGCGCCACAGCGAGCTGCTGGACTGGCTGGAGCGCCAGCTGGGCCTGCAATGGCTGGAGACTGCGCCGCCACAGGCCTTGGCAACCGCCGGTGAGCCGGCGCCACCCGCCGTCTGGCCCACGCCCGGGCGCCTGGCCGCGCTGCAGGACGTGGTGCAATTGGGCTATTACCGGGGCATCATGAACCAGCTGGACCAGATCGAAGCCGAAGAACCCGCCACCGCCGCGCTGGTGGCGCAGTGGCGCGAGCATGCGCGGCGGTTCCAGTTCGAAGCCATCGGACGCCAGTCATGAACATCCCGCCCGCCAGCACCACGCTGGACCGCGCCAACAGCGAGGTCGTGCTGATCGTGGACGACGTGCCCGACAACCTGTCGGTGCTGCACGACGCGCTGGACGAATCGGGCTACACCGTGCTGGTGGCCACCGGCGGCGAGGCGGCACTGGCGCGCGCGCAGCAGGCGCTGCCCGACATCGTGCTGCTGGACGCGATGATGCCGGGCATGGACGGCTTTGAGGTGGCCAAGCGCCTGAAGGCCATGGCGCAGACGGCGCACATCCCCATCATCTTCATGACCGGCCTGACCGAGACCGAGTACCTGGTGGCCGCGCTGGAGGCCGGCGGGGTGGATTACGTCACCAAGCCCATCCGCCCCAAGGAAGTGCTGGCCCGCATGAACGTGCACATGCAGGGCGCGCGCGAGCGGCGCCAGGCCCGCAATGCGCTGGATGCGTTTGGCTACGCCAGCATCACCGTGCGCGCCAGCGACGGCCGCCTGATGTGGCAGACCGCGCTGGCGCGGGATCTGCTGGCGCAGTACTACGGCGCATCCATGCCGCCGGGCAACCAGGCGCCCCAGCCGGTGGTGGAATGGCTGCGCCGCCACCTGAAAGAGGCCGAGGCACAGATCGAGCCGCCGCGCCTGATGGTGGAGCTGGGCGCGCGGCGCCTGACGTTCCGGCTGCACCAGCAAACAGGCGACGATGACTGGCTGATCGTGATGCGCGAGGTGTCGGACGCAGCCATCATCGAATCCATGAGCCTGGCCTTCAAGCTCACGGCCAAGGAGGCCGAGGTGCTGTACTGGGTGGTCAAGGGCAAGATCAACCGCGACATCGCCGACATCGTGGGCTCCAGCCCCGCCACGGTCAAAAAGCACCTGGAGCGCGTGTTTGCCAAGCTGGGGGTGGAGACGCGCACGGCGGCGGCGGCGATGGCGATGAACAGGCTGCGGCAGCTTAATCCGCAGTTTGAGGGTTGAGCAGGGGCACAGTGCGAAGAGGCCCTACGGATTCACCGCCAGATACTCAAAACTGGGCCCCGTCAGCACATCCGGGTTGGGGATGCCCGACACCATGGCTTTGGCCTGACCCTTGAGCGACATCATCAAACCGATGGCAATGTTCATCTGGGCCTGCGTGGCCTGGCCGCTGAACAGGGTGTTCAGCGCGAACAGCAGGCTGGTGTAGGTGTAGTTGAAGTTGTCGTTGGCAAAGGCCTGGGCCGAGCCGGCCGGGTAGCCGGCTGCCGTGGGGTTGGTGGGCAGGGCATACACGCCCTGCGCGTTGAACGGCACCGGCGCGCCGGCATAGGCGTATTGCAGGGCTGGCGGCTCGGCCAGCGGTACCTTGACCAGCAACCTGCCCTTCTGGATCTGCATGAAGCGGTAGTAGTGCGCGTAGCCATCGCCCACCACTTCTTCGGGCGATGTGCTGGTGCCCTCGCCCTGCTCGATGATGGTGTTGATCGCCTGCTGGGCGCTGGCCACGTCCACTACCACCACGGATTCGGGCATCAGGTCGGGCCCCACCTGGTTGCGCGGCGGGTTCACGAAGGCGCTGTTGCCCAGCAGCGCGATGGCGTCCGAGATCGCGGTGTAGAACTGCCCGATGGTGATGGAGTCGGCTTCCAGGCCCGCGGCCAGCGGCACGGTCTTGTAGTTGATCGGGTCTTCGGGTTGCTCGATGTCCAGAAAGGTCTGCAGCTGCGCCATGGAGAACGGCGCCAGGTTGACCGTCAGACCGCTTTCCACGCCACCGGGCAGCGGCCCCGGGTAGGTGGGGATGAAGCCCGGCTGGCCCACCTGGGATGTGCCTCCCAGCGCGTTGAGTACGTTGGACGCCAGCGTCATGTGCAGCATTTCCTCGATCACCACCGACTGGATGATGGCGGCGATTTCGGGGTTTTGCGACGCGTCCAGCGAGTACAGCGCGTACAGGTACACCGGAATCGTGGCGTGTTCCAGCTCCACGGCCTGTTGCAGCGAGGCGCAGACGGCTTGCACCGTGGGCGTGGCGGCCTGCAGGCCGGCGATCATCGAGCGTTTGAGGCGGATCATGGGGTGTCCTTGTGCGTGGTTTTCAGTGCGCCGCGGTGGTTTGCAGCGCCAGCCTGCGCGCCACGGCCGATGCCTTGCCGCCCTTGGCCGCGAAGCCGGCCGTGGCCCCGGTGGCTGCGGCGGCGGCCTTGGGCGCGGGTGTGGATGTGGGGGCCGTGGGGGCCTTGGCCGGTGCGCCGGGCAGCGGGTTTTTCAGCCAGCCCAGGATGGCCTGGCGTTTGGCGGGCGACAGGTCACGCGTGACTGGCATGGCGTTGGGGTTGGTCGGGTCCAGGCCAAAGGCCAGCAGCAGCAGCGAGGCATTCGCCACCACCGAGCTGTAGTCGCCCAGGTTCAGAAAGCGGTTCATCACCGGGTACAGGTTGGCGTACTGCTGGAAGATCGGCTGCAGGTCGTTCCAGGTGACCGGGTTGGACGGCTTGAAGCCGCTCCACAGCAGCACGCTCACAAAGTTCCACTGGTTGACCGGCTGGCCGCCGCTGTACTGGGTATCGGTGAATCCGGGGCGCACGCCGTACACCTGGCCGTCCAGACCGTAGTCCTGTCCGTTGTTGAAGTAGCGCGGCGTGCCCGGGTCGCCGCCGGTCAGCGTGAGCGTGGCGCAGCCGGCGCTGTTGGTGGTGGCGCTGGCATTGAAGGTCAGCGCATCGGCGGGCACGGCCACGGGCGGGCTGGTGCAGATGTACGGGAAGCCGCTGCCGGGCTGCAGCTGCGATGGGTCGGCCACAAAGCCCACGCCGGCGCCTTGCAGCGGCTGGCCCCACTGGGTGGCATACACCGTGACGCTGGCCACGTCGCCCGGGCTCATGCGGTACACGAAGGTGTCGGCGCGCACAAAGGCGCCGCTGGTCCATTCGCTGATGGTGTTGCTGCCGCTGCCCGAGAGCACCAGCGGCGCCGCGGCAATGGCCGAAAGCTGCGCGGCCGTCAGGGGCAGCGACACGATGCCGGCCGTGCGGTCCGTCCAGGTCGGGTCGCTGGCGTAGCCGCCGCTGCCTTGCGAGGGAATGGTGCCCAGTGGGGTCACGGTGCCGGCAACACTCAGGCTCAGGTCGCCCAGGTCGTTGGGCGGGCCGCCCGGCGTCAGCGTGCTCAGCGCGTTGCCCAGGTCCAGCAGGATGCAGCTGGCCTCAGTGTCCACCACCGCCGGGAAGAAGTTGATGCCGCCCGCGGGCACGAAGAACACGTTCTGCGGCGCCGGCACGGGCGTGGCCGCCATGAACTGGCGCCCCAGCACCATGTGCAGCGGCTCGGCCGCCGTGGCCGGGCCGATGGTGCCGTTGATGCGCCCGCACATGAAGTCGGGCGAGGTGTAGTCCATGTTGAAGCCGTCCACATTGAATTTGATGGACAGCAGGCCGTCACTTGCGGCGGCCTGCAGCGCCTGCAGGAAGGGCGAGGCCGATATGTCGCCCCACTGCAGGTTGGTCAGCACCGACTGGTACATGGCGCCCGCGACCTGGTCGCCGTCGGTGCCCGAGCCCGTGGCGCGGTTCCAGATGTCGGAAAACGCGGCGGGCGAAAAGTCGCTGGTCAGCAAGGTGTTGCCGCTGGCGTCGGCGATGCGCACCTGCAGGCCCCAGATTTCCGAGACCAGTTGCTGTTCACTGTCCAGGTCCACCAGCTTGGCTGGTGCCATGGTGTCGGAGTCGGCCACGATGCATTGCAGCACCGGGTCACTGGTGACCGCGCCCGCGGGCAGCCATGCCGCGGTGACCGCGCAGCCCAGCAAGCGCCAGGCCGCGTCGCCCTGCGGGTTGAACCAGCCGTTGGGCGGGATCATGTCGGGCCCCTGCATTTCCTGGTAGCCGGGGATGAAGACCGCGTTGTCAAAATGACCAGGGTCGTTGTTGACCGTGGAGACGTTGGCCTGGAACTGGCCGGCGAAATGAAGGCGCAGGGTGTTGAGATAGCTCATGGGAGGGTCTCTGTAAATGGTTTGATCAGCCCGACCGCATTGCCTTCGGGGTCGCGGATCATGGCGAAGTGGTAGCCGTCCACCCTGGCGGGTTCCATGTGGCGGCTGCCCCCGGCGGCGACCGCGCGGTCGATCGCCGCCTCCAGGTCGTCCACCAGCAGGTAAAAGCTGTGGCCCGGCTCAAAGCCCGGCACCGTGGCGTCGGCCTGGCCGATGCCGCCCAGCAGGGGCTGCGCCGCCAGCGGGAAGTCGATGTAGGCAAAGCCGCCCGTGCCCGTGCGGTACTGCCAGCCAAAGACGCGGGTATAGAAGGCCTTCATCGCGTCTTGGTCGCGCGCGATGATTTCGAACATGACGCCGGGGTGCCGGTTCATGGCATGCCGCCCTGGACCTGCACGTACTGGAAGCTGGGGCCCACGGTCTGGCCGCTGCCGTCGCCCACGTCGGTCTGCATCAGCGCGGCGGCCAGCACGCGCAGGTCGTACATCACGCCGATGGCGGCGTCCAGTTTGGACGGCGCGCCATTGAAGGCCTGGTGCAGCGCGTTGAGCAGCGCGCCGTAGTTGTAGGCGAACTGTTCGATGCGGGTGCGCGCATGGGAGCCCTGCACGAAGTCTTCAATCTTGCAGTTGGGTCGCAGCGGCCACACGGCCGACGGGTCGAACAGGATGGGCGCGCCCGCATAGGCGTAGCCGTCGGGCGTGGTGATCAGCTCGCGCCCGGCGGCGATTTCGCCGAATTTGTAGAAGTGGGACGGGTCGCCCGGCGCCTCGTACGGCGTGACCGAGGTGCCTTCGCCTTCGAGCTTGATGATGTCAATGGCCCGGCAGGCGCTCTCGGGATCAGTGATGGGAAACAGCTTGTCCGGTGGGAACCATTCGCTGGCCACCACCTGCGGCGGTGCCGTGGTGTTGACGAAGATCGCCGGGCCCAGCGCCATGATCTGCGCCTTGATGGCGTCGTAGAACGCGCCGATGGTCGCGTACTCGGGCTCGGCCTCGCCGCCGGCCTTGAACGCCAGGGTCTTCACCGGCACTTCATCCTCGGGCTGCTCGATCGCCATGAAGGTGTTTTTGACCAGGCTCATCGAGAACGCCTCGATGCCCACCTGCAGCCCGTCGCCCACGTTCATGGGCAGCGGGCCGGGGTAGTCGGGGATGAAGCCGCGGTGGTTGATGGCCGGGTGCCCGCCGATGGCGATCAGGATGTTGGCCGAGATCGTCATGTGCAGCATTTCCTGCACCACGATGCCGCGGATCAGCTGCGCGATGCGCTGGTTGCTGCCCGGGCGCAGCGAGAACAGGGCCGTGAGGTAGGGCGGGATGGTGCTGTGTTCCAGCTCGATGGCGCGTTGCAGGTAATAGTGCAGCTCCTGCGCGCTGGTGGCGGCGCGGATGCCGCTCAGGATCTGGGGTTGCAGGCGGATCATGGCTGGCCTCCGGTGCCGTCGCGGGCAATGTCGCGCAGGCGCTGTTCGTACTGCAGGATCACGGCGGTTTTGCCCGCGCCTTGCAGCGGCGCCAGGGGGGTGCCGGCTTCGGCCGTGCCGGCCACGGGCAGCGCGACGGGTGGCGGGGAGGCCGGCGGCGGCGCCACCGGCGGCTTGCCCAGCAGCGGCAGGCCGTCGGGCCCCGGGTTGTCCAGCCATTTGAGGATGGTGGCGCGGTCGCCCGCGCCCAGGTCGCGCGTCACAGGCATGTGGTTGGGGTCGTGCTGCGGCAGCGAAAAAGCCAGGCGCAGCACCTTCAACCGCGTGACCACCGACGCGTAGTCGTTCAGGTCCACCACGTAGCGGCTCATGATCGGGTACAGGTTGCCGTACTGGGTGAACAGGGGCTGGATGTCCTGGTACCAGGTGGGCTGATCGGGCACTTCCCTGGCGCTGTAGGCCAGGATGCTCACGTAGTTCAGCGGATTGGGGATGTAGCCCGGCGGTTGCGTGGCCAGCTGGTAGGCCAGGCCGTAGAGCTGGCCGCTGATGTAGCCGCGCGGCGTGCCCGGGCCCTGGGGCGATGCCGTCAGCGCCAGCGTGGCCTGGCCGGTGCTGCTGGTGGTTACGCTGGCCGGGTAGCTGATGGCGTCGGCCGGCGTGGCGATGTCGGGGATGGCCGCGCGCGGGCGGGTGGGCGGCTGCACCGTGGCGCCGCCGCCGGAGCCGCCCATCATGCCCTCGGTGGGGCTGACGTTGATGGCCGCATCCGCCAGGGGCTGGCCGAACTGCGACGCATAGAAGTCAATGGTCTGGGTTTCGCCGGGGTCGATGCGGTAGACAAAGCTGTCGGCCCGCACGTACAGCCCTTCAATCGACTCCTGCAGCACAACGTTGTAGCTGGTGCTGGCGGCCACAGGGGTCAGCAGCACCAGCGGGTTGCCGGCCAGCAGGGCCTGCGCTGCGGGGTTGTTCGTCAGGTTGAAGGTCTGCACACCGGCGGTGCGCGGGTACCAGTGGGCGTCCAGGTAAGGCACTTCGCCGATCAGCGTGAACTGCGAGCTTTGCACCGTGGCCAGCCGCGCGCCGGGGTTGGTGTTGAGCACGGCCACCAGCACCTGGCCGATGTTCATCAGGCCGCTGTTGGCGTCCTCTATGGGGAAGGAGTTGCCGAAGTCCAGCGTCAGGGTGCGGCCGTCTGGTGCCAGCTTGCCCTGCAGGTTGTAGACGCCGCCCGCGGGCTGCGTGAACGAGGTGGGCGTGTAGGCAATCATCTGGCGGCCCAGCACAAAATGCCTGGGCTCGCCGCGCAGGTACGGGCCGATGGTGCCCACGATATGGCCCAGCGTGTAGCGCGGGATGGTTGAGTCGCGGCCATAGCCGTACACGTTGAATTCGATGGACAGCATGTTGTCCTGCGTGGCCGCCTGCAGGGCCTGCAGCAAGGCGGAGCCGCTGGCGGTGGGCCAGACCACGTCGTGCAGCACCGACTGGTAGTTGGCGGCCAGCTGCTGGTCCATGCGCACGCCCTTTTGCTGGCGCAGCCACAGGTTGCTGAACGCGGCGGGTTTGTATTCGCCTTGCAGCAGGGCGTTTTTGGCGGCGTCCAGCAGGCGCACCTGCATGCCCCAGATCTGCGAGACCATCTGCTGCTGCGGGTCCAGGTCCACCAGCTTGCCCGGCGCGCGCTGGTCGGCGTTTTGCAGCGTCATGCCGATCACCGGGTCGTGCAGTTCGGCGCTGATGGGCTGCCCGTTCAGGTAGCCGCCGGACACCACGCAGTCCATCAGCCGGAAGATGCCCGTGCCGTCGGGGTTCCAGCTGCCGTTGGCGTTGAGCTGCTGGTATTCGGGCACGAACGAGTCGTTCTGGAAGAAGCGCACGTCGTTGTTGATGGTGGACACATCGGCCTGGAACCAGCCGTGAAAGTGCAGGCGGGGCGCGTCTAGATAGCTCATGGGCGGTTTCCTCCAGCAGATTGGCGGGCGGGGCTGTTCATGTCGGCCCAGGTGGCGGGCGCGGGTGTGGACATGGATGCGGGTGTGGGTGCCTGGGTCGCCACGCCGCCGCCGGTGGGGCAGTCGGTGGCGAACAGGCAGCACCAGCCGGGGTTGGGCTTGCACATGCGCGCGACCTGGTCCCAGGTCTTGCCCGGGTCGGGCCGTTCGGCGCGGAAGTGGGTGTAGTTCTGGCTCACGATGGGCGCGTCGGGCGGGCTGGCCGGGTAGCCCGAGAAGAAGAACGACTGCGGATGGCGGTATTTGGGCGCCTTGGGGTTGGCGGGGTCGTCCGGCGTGGCGGTCTTGTGGAAGGCGTAGCCGAACAGGATCTTTTGCTTGCCCACCTCGCGCGAATACGCCTGGATGCTGCCGCCCAGGTGGGTGCTTTGCTTCGCGTTGTAGGGCAGGTGCTTGATGAAGTCGCGCCGCGGCGGGTGGTTGTGCAGCGAGAACTGGCAGCACTGCGGCGTGCCCTGCGGGCGGTCCTCGTAGCGCAGGAAGTAGGCCTTGTTGCCCAGCGAGATGAACGAGCAGGTGTAGTTGTTGGCCGACGGGAAGATCGGCAGGCAGAACTTGTCGTAGTGCTCCATCATCGCGCCGTAGCCGTCCTTGTCCGGTGGCACGTAGGTGGAGTCGTAGTAGCTCGCGCCGTAGGACACCTGGTAGTCGGCCGGCGTCAGCCCTTCAGGTGGGGACGAATAGGGCGGCGGGTATTTGTCGTAGTTGTTGAACACCCGGTACATGGTCCATTCGCTGGTCCACCACTTCGGAAACAGCGGTTGGGTGGGCTCGCCCGGTTTGCGCGGGTAGATGCAGCGGCTGGGCGGCTTGCAGCCCTTGTCGTTGTGCACGCCGCCGGTGTAATAGGTGTGCAGCGCCGACGCGCCCTCGTCGGCGGCCAGGCTGCCTGTGTTCTGGGCCATGGCGGGCAGCGGGTGCACGGCCAGCGCCCCGCCGGCGACCAGCAGGCTCAGCGCCAGGGTGCTGATGCGGCGCACCACCAGGCGGTGCACGCCCCAGGTCAAGGCGGGCAGCGCCAGGGTGGCCGCCAGCGTGAGGCCCAGGCCGGGCGCGTTGCGGCCCAGCCAGGCGCTGGCCGCGTACAGGGCGGCGACGCCGCACGACGACAGCGCAGCCATCAGCAGCGCGCGCGCCGGCGGCACGCGCCACACGCCGGCCAGCAGCGCGCTCATTTCAGCCAGCAGCGGCAACGGCCGCGCGGCCACGATCCACCACGTGGCGCGCCGGCCCGCACTGGTGCGCACCCGGTCCCACAGCGGCGCGCCGACCCACTGGCGCAGCCGGTATTCGGGCAGCAGCCGGCCCAGCGCATAGCCCAGCGCGAACGACAGGGTCAGCCCCAGCGCCATGCTGGCGCCGCCCCACAGCGGGCCCAGCGTCCAGCACAGGGCCATGCCCACCACGCTGCTGGGGATGGGCAGCACCACGTCGGCCACCAGCAGCGCAATGCCCAGCAGCGCCAGCCAGGCCAGCGAATCCGGGGCTTGCAGCCAGGCGGGCGCGGCCTGCGCGAGTGTGTCGCCCCACAGCGCGAACGGAACCAGGATGAACAGCATCAGCGCCAGCAAGGCGCCGCCCATGCGCAGCCAGGCAGTGGCGCGAGCGGGCAGGGACGGGAAGCCGGGGGAAGGTGTCATGGCAGGCTCCAGTTCAAGGCAAAGCGCAGGCGGCGCGCGGGGGTGGGCGTGCCGATGGTTTCGGCGCGGCGGCTGTTGGCCAGGTTGTCAATGGCCAGCGTGGCCATGGGTGCGTGGATGCCTTCGCCCAGCGGCAGGCGCGCCGACAGGTCCAGGGTCCGGGTGGCCGCCAGCCGCCGGTCGCCCGTGGGGATGGAAGAGTCCAGGCGCGAGCCCACGTGGTGGGCCAGCAGCGTCAGCTCGCGCCGGTGGCCCCAGGGCACGGTGAGCCCGGCGCTCCACTGGCTGCGCGGACGGTAGCGCAGGGGCGCGCCGGTGGCCGGGTCGCGCACGCGCATCAGGCTCCCGTCCAGTTGCAGCCGCCAGCCGCTGGCCAGGGTGTGGCCGGTGCGCCATTCGAGCCCGTCGGCATGGATGCGGGCCCGGTTGACCAACTGGGGTGGTGGTCCGGGCTCGAAGTCGATCAGGTCCTTGTAGCGCGCGCTGAACAGCGTGATGCGGCTGGGCCAGGCCGAGGTTTCGGGGCTGGCGTAGTAGACCTCGCGCTGGGTGGCCCGCTCGGTGCGCAGGCTGGGGTTGCCCACCAGCGGGTGGCCCAGCGCGTAAAAGCTGGGCAGCTTGTCGGCGCGCGACAACGACAGCCCCCAGTGCCCCAGGCCCGGGCTGAGCGTGTGCCGGACCGACAGCATCGGGTGGGTGGCGGCGCTGCCCTGGCTGGGATTTTCGTGGCGCAGCCCGCCCTGGAACGTCCAGTCACCCCACTGGTAGCGGGCTTCAGCCATGGCGCTGGTGACGTGGCGGCGCTGGCTGAAATTGGCCGGCAGCGAGAAGAAGCCGAAGTTGATGCGGCTTTGCAGGTCGCCCGTTTCGCGCTGGTGGTGCAGCCCCAGCGTGAGCAGCAGGTCATTGGGGGTGGGGGGCAGCCACAGCGCCTGGAACTCGTGGCGGCGGTAGTCGGTGTGGGTGGTCATGGCGGGCAGGCCGGCCGGGTCGCGCTGGCCGGGCGCGACGCCGGGTGTGCTTTCGTCGCCGTCGCGCCACAGGGTTGTCGCCTGCAGCTCCACGCGCCCCAAGGTGGTGGTGTTCAGGGCCGCGCGCGCGGCAAGCTGGTGGCTGGTGGCGCTGCGCGACTCCAGCGCCCGGCGCACGGCCAGCTGCTGGCCGCCGCTGTCGTCGGGGAAGGCGCGGTTCAGGCTGTCGGACAGGCGGGCGGTCAGCGCGACCAGGCCGTTGCGTTCCAGGGCTGCTTCCCAGCCGGCATTGACGCTTTGCGTGCGGTTCAAGCCGTTGATCCCGTCGCCGTCCTCGCGGTGGCTGATGCTGCCGCGCAGGTTGCCGCCGGCAAACCCGGCCTGGGCTGAGCGCAGGCCACCCCCGCCTGCGGCCACGCCGGCATGGCCGGTGCCGGCGGCGCGCCGCGTGAAGATGTGGATCAATCCGGCCAGTGCTTCGGCATGGACCACGCTGACATTGCCGCGCACGATCTCGATGCGCTCCACGTCGCCGGTGGACAGGGTGTTCAGGTCCACCGCGCTGCCGCGCGAAGACAGTGGGTCGTTTTGCCGCACATGGTCCAGCAGCACGACCACATGGCTGGGGTCGGCCCCGCGCAGGTACAGCGACCCATAGCCGCCGCCGCGCGGGTTGCGGTCCACCACCAGGCCGGCCTGGCGCGCCAGCACCTGCGCCACGCTGAGGTCCCCCAGGGCCTGCAGGTCGGCGCGGTTGAGCACGGTCACGTGCTGGCTGGCCGCGGCGGCCGTTTGCGGCAGCGCCGAGGCGCTGACCCGCATTTCCCCCAGTGTGCCAGTGCCCTGGGCCAAGCCATGGATGGGCGCCAGGCCCAGCGCCAGCAGCCAGGCGCCCCGAAACAGTTCACCCTGAAAGGGCCGGGCTGCCGGTGTTGGCCGGCGGTTCTTTTCCGCAAAGTGTTGCATCAACAGCGGGGCTGTTGCCCCGTCCTCCCTGTTTGCCTGAGAACCCGCATTGTGTGAACGAGTGCGACAAGTAACAACCTGTCATGGTTGACAGGGGTGTGCTGCTTCGAAAGAGGTGCGGTGTTTTTATTACCTGCGCTTCTCTCGGGATATCAAGGACTTGGGTGCAGCTGGGCCGCCAGCAGGCCGGTGCATGACTTACCGGGTAGGGGTGGCCACCGGACGTTTTGTCAGAAAACACCGTGCGGCGTATTTCCGACGCGCAGGGCGCCGGGTTTCAATTAGCCGGACCCCAACGTTTCAATCAGCCGGACCTGTTTGCACCGCGGTAATGCTCAGTAGTCCCAGTCCTCATGCCGCACAGGCAAGCAGCGCAACCGTGCGGTCCTGTGTGGTGCGTTCGGATTTGCCCATCGGGTTGATCGTCATGTCTGTGCTTCCCCGTGGGCCGGTGGCGCCGCCAGCGCCGGCGAAATGAACCCCTCGTCCGTCAGCGCGCGCACCACGCCGCGCAGCAGCATGTTGTGGCTGAAGCCAATGCTGTACTGCCGCGCGCCGGGCTTGGTGGGCTGCAACATGCCGCTGTCCACCAGCTTGCGGATCTGGTAGGTGCGCTGGTTGGCATTGAGGGCGGGTATGGCGGCCTCCAGGTCGCCGGCCTTGACCGTGCCGGCCTTGATGGTGGCGACCAGCACCGCCTGCTCCAGCGCGGTGATTTGCTGACGCGCGCGCGCGTGGTGTACGGCGGGCAGCAGCACCCGGGCTTTCAGGTGTTCGTAGTCGGCCAGGCGGTCCACCTTGGTCAGCTCGTCGCGCACGCCGGTCAACACATACACGCACCAGCGTTCCAGCGCATCGTCTGTGCCGGCGTCGGCATCGCCCAGGTGGGTGCAATAGGCATTGCGGTCGGCACAGAACACGGCGGCGGGGTTCAGCAGGCGGCCCGCCGCGTTGACGCGGAACCCGTATTTGACCAACAGGGCATACGTCAGCAGCCGCACCACGCGCCCGTTGCCATTGCCAAAGGGGTGGACCCAGGCAAACCGGTGGTGGGCCAGGGCCACCTTCATCAGGTCGTACTTGGGCGCATCGGCGGCGTTGATAAAGGCCATCAGCTGCGTCATGTAGCCGGGCACCTGCGGTGCCTCGGGCGGCAGTTGGTCTGCCTGGGCGATCCTGACCGGGCCCAGCCGGTAGGCGCCGGGGTTGGCGTCGCCTTCGCGCTGCAGGCCCGCCACCGTGGTGGCATGCAGGCCGCGCAGCCAATGCTCGGTCAGCGGGGCGCCGGGCTCCACGCTGTCTTCGACCTGCTGCATGGCGCGTTCGATGTTGTCGATTTCCTGCAACTGTTCGCTGCGGTGGGGGCCGTCCAGCACCTTGGCCTCTACATAGTCGGCCAGCGTGGTGTGGTTGCCCTCGATACGGGCCGAGGCCAGGCTCTCCAGCACGTGGAAAACCTCCTTGAGCTGCATGAACACGGGCAGCGGTGTGGTGCCCTGCATCTGCAGGCGGCGCAGGTGCTCCAGGTCGGTCAGCACGTCGAGCAGGGGGGAGTCAAACCGCGGGTTCAGCAGCCGTAAAGGGTGGTCAACAAACTGAACCATGGAGGCGGGTTTTCTTGAAGAGTGGAAAATAATATCTGCACTTTATGACAAAAACCTGTTGATTTACAAGCTACTTACGGAAGATTGCTGGTTCTGATATCTGCAAATCTGCTGATGCCGTAACTGAAAAGCCCTGCCCTGGCGACTGGAACCGGCCCGCATACGCCACACGGCGTATTCCCGCCACTGCGGGTAATCCCCAGAATCAAACCATCCGCATCAGAGGCGCTTCGAAAGAGGCGGGGGTGGGGCGATTTCAGGTTTCGACTCGGGTTTTCCTTTCAATTTTCAGGAGCATTCACATGCAACGTCGTTTTACGCTCAAGGCGCTCACCGCCGCCGTCGCACTGGCTGGCGCGGGTGCCTCATTCGCCCAGGCGGGCGGCACCATCAAGGTCGGCGTGCTGCACAGCCTGTCCGGCACCATGGCCATCTCGGAAACCGTCCTCAAGGACACGGTGTTGATGGCCATTGACGAAATCAACGCCAAGGGCGGCGTGATGGGCAAGAAGCTGGAGCCGGTCATTGTGGACCCGGCTTCCAACTGGCCGCTGTTCGCTGAAAAGACCAAGCAGCTGCTGACGCAGGACAAGGTCGCGGTCATCTTCGGCTGCTGGACGTCGGTGTCGCGCAAGTCGGTGCTGCCGGTCGTGGAAGAACTCAACGGCCTGCTGTTCTACCCTGTGCAGTACGAGGGCGAGGAGCTGTCCAAGAACGTGTTCTACACAGGTGCAGCCCCCAACCAGCAAGCCATCCCCGCGGTGGACTACCTGATGTCCAAGGACGGCGGCGCCGCCAAGCGCTGGGTCCTGCTGGGCACTGACTACGTGTACCCCCGCACCACCAACAAGATCCTGCGCGCCTACCTCAAGAGCAAGGGCGTGAAGGAATCCGACATCGACGAGAAGTACACCCCGTTCGGCCACTCTGACTACCAGACCATCGTGGCCGACATCAAGAAGTTCTCGGCCGGTGGCAAGACCGCCGTGGTGTCCACCATCAACGGTGACTCCAACGTGCCGTTCTACAAGGAACTGGGCAACGCCGGCCTGAAGGCCAAGGACGTGCCGGTGGTGGCATTCAGCGTGGGCGAGGAAGAGCTGCGGGGCGTGGACACCAAGCCGCTGGTGGGCCACCTGGCCGCCTGGAACTACTTCCAGTCGATCAAGAGCCCGGCCAACACCGAGTTCATCAAGAAGTGGTCCGCCTACGCCAAGGCCAAGGGCATCGCCGGCCACAAGGACAAGCCGCTGACCAACGACCCGATGGAAGCCACCTACATCGGCATCAACATGTGGAAGCAGGCCGTGGAAAAGGCCAAGTCCACCGACACCGACAAGGTCATCGCCGCCATGGCCGGCCAGACCTTCAAGGCACCGTCGGGCATCGTGAGCAAGATGGACGAGAAGAACCACCACCTGCACAAGTCGGTGTTCATCGGCGAAATCAAGGCCGACGGCCAGTTCAACGTGGTGTGGAAGACGCCGGGTCCCGTGAAGGCCAAGCCGTGGTCCCCTTACATCGAAGGCAACGACAAAAAACCCGACGAGCCGGCGAAGAAGTAATTGCCCCTGCCCCCTTTAGCGAGGGGGCACGGTGCTTGCATGGTGGGTAGCGCGCTGCCCACCCTACAGGTTCCTTTCATGATCAAGCGATTCGTTTTACTGGCCGTGCTGTGCGCGGCGGCTGCGGCCCATGCGCTGACAGCCGATGAAGCCAAGGCGATTGCCACGGGCGAGACGGACACCCGCATCAGCGCGCTGGCCAAGGCCGTGGCGGCGGCAGACGACAAGACGGCGGCATTCATCCAGGCCATGGCCGACGACGAAGTCAAGGTCGCAGGCGAGCGCGTGATCATCGTGCGCGATGAAAAGGCCTTTGACCCGGTAACGGGCGCTGAAACCCCCCTGCCGGAAGGCGCCGAAGACGTCATCAACAACAACCGCATGCGCGGCGAGCTGGACACGGCGCTGGCCGCGCTCAAGCTGTTCTCCAAAGACGACAAGGTCCGCGCCGCCGCCATCAAGACGCTGCAGGGCGAGGCTGATGAGGCCCGCCTGCCGCTGATCGAAAAAGCGTACGCGGCCGAAGCCAACCCCCAGCTCAAGGCGCAGCTGGGCCTGGTGCGCGCCGCAGCCCTGCTGGGCAGCAGTGACAAGGCCAGGCGCATGGAGGCCGCCCGCCTGTTGGCCGGCAGCGGCGACCCCAGCACCAAGACCGTGTTGCTCGAGCGCATCCGCAGTGAATCAGACAGTGAGGTGAAGTCCGTGCTGGAGGCCAGCCTGGCCACTGTCGAGGCCAAGCTCGCCTGGGGCGACCGTCTGGGCGCGATGTTCAGCGGCATCAGTCTGGGCTCCATCCTGCTGCTGGTGGCGCTGGGCCTGGCCATTACCTACGGCCTGATGGGCGTGATCAACATGGCCCATGGCGAGCTGATGATGATCGGCGCCTATGCCACCTATGTGGTGCAGGGCCTGTTCCAGAAGTACTTGCCCGGCGCGTTCGACTGGTACCTGGTCGCCGCGGTGCCCGTGGCCTTCATGGCGTCGGCGCTGATGGGCGCGGCGCTGGAGCGCAGCGTGATCCGCTTTCTGTACGGCCGCCCGCTGGAGACGCTGCTGGCGACCTGGGGCATCAGCCTCATGCTGATGCAGCTGGTGCGCACGATCTTTGGCGCGCAGAACGTGGGGGTGGAAAACCCCAGCTGGATGAGCGGCGGCGTGGTGGTCATGGGCAACCTGCAGCTGCCATGGAACCGCATCATCATCATCGGCTTTGCCTTTGCGGTGCTGCTGGGCATGGCCTGGCTGATCAGCAAGACGCGCCTGGGCCTGTTTGTGCGCGGCGTGACGCAAAACCGGCCAATCGCATCCTGCATGGGCGTGAACACGGCGCGCATTGACACCTATGCGTTCGCGCTGGGCTCGGGCATTGCCGGCCTGGCCGGCTGTGCCCTGAGCCAGGTGGGCAACGTGGGGCCGGACCTGGGCCAGGGCTACATCGTGGACTCGTTCATGGTGGTGGTGCTGGGCGGTGTGGGTCAGCTGGCTGGCACCGTGTATGCGGCGCTGGGCCTGGGCGTGCTCAACAAGTTCCTGGAAGGCTGGGCCGGCGCGGTGCTGGCCAAGATCGCCGTGCTCGTGTTCATCATCATCTTCATCCAGAAACGTCCGCAAGGCATTTTTGCGATGAAGGGCAGATCGGCTGAAGCATGACGACTCCACTGACCCTCCCTTCAAAGCCCGTGGTGCTCACC
Organism: Ramlibacter sp.; assembly: GCA_050247515.1. Classification (GTDB taxonomy): domain Bacteria; phylum Pseudomonadota; class Gammaproteobacteria; order Burkholderiales; family Burkholderiaceae_C; genus RAM1. Next base: position 67,087 of record JBFWUB010000009.1, read on the forward strand.
CGCACCGGCTGGACGGCGTTTGTCATCGCGCTGCTGGTGGTGTGCGCGCTGGCGCCGCTGTTGAACCTGGTGGTACCCGAGACCAGTGTGTTCCACATGAGCGACTACGCCGTGGCGCTTGTGGGCAAGATCATGTGCTACGCCATCGCTGCCCTGGCCATGGACCTGATCTGGGGCTACACCGGCATCCTGTCGCTGGGCCACGGCCTGTTCTTTGCGCTGGGCGGCTATGCCATGGGCATGTACCTCATGCGCCAGATCGGCCGCGACGGCAACTACAAGAGCGACCTGCCCGACTTCATGGTGTTCCTGGACTGGAAGGAGCTGCCCTGGCACTGGGCCTTCAGCGACAGCTTCATTGCCACGCTGTTCCTCATCGTGGCGGTGCCGGGCCTGGTGGCGTTTGTGTTTGGCTACTTTGCTTTCCGCTCGCGCATCAAGGGTGTTTACTTCTCCATCATCACGCAGGCCATGACGTTCGCGGCCATGCTGCTGTTCTTCCGCAATGAGACCGGCTTTGGCGGCAACAACGGCTTCACCGATTTCAAGCGCATCCTGGGCATTGCGGTGGCCACGCCGTCGATGCGCATGACGCTGTTTGTCATCACCGGCCTGACGCTTCTGGGCTTCTTCCTGTTTGCGCGCTGGCTGGTGGCCAGCAAGTACGGCAGGGTGCTGCAGGCCATCCGCGACGCCGAGAGCCGCGTGATGTTCAGCGGCTACAACCCCATCGGCTACAAGCTCAGCATCTGGGTCATCTCGGCCATCATGTGCGGCGTGGCCGGCGCGCTGTATGTGCCGCAGGTGGGCATCATCAACCCCAGCGAAATGAGCCCGGCCAACAGCATCGAGATCGCCATCTGGACAGCCGTGGGTGGCCGCGCATCGCTGATCGGCCCTATCGTGGGAGCCTTCATCGTCAACGGGGCCAAGAGCTGGCTGACGGTGACGGCGCCGGAATACTGGCTGTACTTCCTGGGGGCGCTGTTCATTCTGGTCACGCTGTTCCTGCCCAATGGTGTGGTGGGCCTCGTGAAGAAGCTGCGCAAAGGCGGTGACAAATGACGCCTGACCTGCTGGAAGAAGGCGCGCGCCGCATACAGGCGCATTCGGGCAAGGCCGAGCCGGGCAAGACCGAGTCAGGCGGCCGCGCCGCGGGCTTTTCGCGGCCCGCCGCGGCGCCGGGCGTGGTGGACACCACGCATGGCCGCATCCTGTATCTGGAAGACGTGAGCGTGAGCTTTGACGGCTTCAAGGCCATCAACAAGCTGAGCCTGGACATCGCGCCCGGCGAGCTGCGCTGCATCATCGGCCCCAACGGCGCGGGCAAGACCACGATGATGGACATCATCACCGGCAAGACCCGGCCCGACGAAGGCACGGTGTTCTTCGGCTCCACCATCGACCTGCTGCGCTACAAGGAAGCCGAGATTGCGCAGATGGGAATTGGCCGCAAGTTCCAGAAGCCCACCGTGTTCGAACAGCTCACGGTATTCGAGAACCTGGAACTGGCGCTCAAGACCGACAAGCGCGTGGCACCGTCCATGTTCTTCCGGCTGGACAGCGCACAGAGCGACCGCCTGGCCGAGATCCTGCACACCATCCACCTGGCCGACAGCGTGACGCGCATGGCCGGCAACCTGAGCCACGGCCAGAAGCAGTGGCTTGAAATCGGCATGCTGCTGATGCAGGACCCGAAACTGCTGCTGCTGGACGAACCCGTGGCCGGCATGACCGACGAAGAAACGGCGCGCACGGCCGAGCTGTTCCTCACGCTCAAGGGCAAGCATTCATTGATGGTGGTGGAGCACGACATGAGCTTCATCCGCACGATTTCGGAGATCGTTACGGTGTTGTGCGATGGATCGGTGTTGGCGCAGGGCACGCTGGATCAGGTCCAGGCGGATGAGCGGGTGATCGAGGTGTACCTTGGCAGATAAAGCTCCAAACTTCTTCTCGGCGCGGTCTCATTTCAGTGCCGCCGCGGAACCGGCTTTGCCGGGCCGCTGGGGGCGCCCCCTTGAGGGGGAGGCGCCGCAGGCGCTTCGGGGGTGGGCATGTTAGCTGTAAAGAACATCAACCAGTACTACGGAGGCTCCCACATCCTGCGCGACGTGAGCCTGGACGCGCACTTGGGCAAGGTGACAGTGCTGCTGGGCCGCAACGGCGTGGGCAAGACCACGCTGCTCAAGAGCCTCATGGGCCTGGTGCCCATCAAGACCGGCACGATTGAATTCGACGGCAAACCCATCCAGTACGCCACGCCGTATGAGCGCGCCCGCGCCGGCATCGGCTTCGTGCCGCAGGGCCGCGAGATCTTTGCGCGGCTGACGGTGGAGGAAAACCTGCGCATGGGCCTGGCGTACAAAAGCGCATCGACACCCATTCCCGCTGAACTTTACGAATTGTTTCCTGTGCTCAAGCAGATGCTCAACCGGCGCGGCGGCGACCTGTCGGGCGGGCAGCAGCAGCAGCTGGCGATTGCGCGCGCGCTGGCGGCCAAACCCAAGCTGCTGATCCTGGACGAACCCACCGAGGGCATCCAGCCCAGCATCATCAAGGACATTGGCCGGGTCATCCGCATGCTGGCCGACCGGGGCGACATGGCCATCCTGCTGGTGGAGCAGTATTACGACTTTGCCCAGGAACTGGCCGACGATTACCTGGTGATGGAGCGTGGCGAGTTCATTGCGCGCGGCCCCGGCAGCGAGATGGAGGCCAAAGGTATTCGTCAGCTGGTGGCCATCTGACCCTTGCCACGGGCACAATCAGTGCTCCCTCAAAAACAGTCAGAGGAGCTGCCATGAAAATCCTGTTCGTCATCTGCACGGGCCTGATGTTGTTGCCCGGCGCGGCCTTCGCCGCCGAGTCGTGCGACGAGATGAAAGGCCGCATCGAAGCCAAGCTCAAGGGCAAGGGCGTCAAGGCCTATTCGCTGGAGATCGTGGGCAAGGACGCCAAGGTCGAAGGCAAGGTCGTGGCCACCTGCGGAGCGGGCAGCAAGCAGATCGTCTACACGCGCAAGTAGGCATCGACCTACCCCCATGCGCGCATCCGTCGCGCAGGCCCGCGCCGCCGCGGTGTTTATCTTTGGAATCACCAACCTTCAAGGAGATTCCAGATGCCCATCATTCTCTGGCTGCTCGGCGTACCCCTCAGTGTCATCCTGCTGCTGATGTTGTTCGGTGTGTTTTAAGGGCGTGCACTAGCAACCCAGCATGTCGGCCAGCTGGTCGATGCTGCCGCAGTGCAGGTCATTGCCCGGGCGCGGGGTCACATCCTTGGGCTGCCCCGCGCCATATTCCAGGGGGCGCTCGATATAGGCCGTGCGCAGGCCGCAGGCGCGCGCGCCGGCCAGGTCGTCATGGTGCGCGGCCACCAGCATGACCTGCCCGGGCGCCAGGTCAAACACGCGGGCCACCCCCAGATAAGTGTCAGGCGCGGGCTTGTACGCGCGAAACACCTCGGCGCTCAGCACGCAGTCCCACGGCAGCCCGGCGCGCTTGGCCATATTGGTGAGCAGGCCGATGTTGCCGTTGGACAGGGTGCAGATGGTGTACCGGCGCTTCAGGCGCGTGAGGCCCTGCACACTGTCGGGCCAGGCGTCCAGCCGGTGCCACACGCGGTTCAGGTCGCGCCGTTGGTGTTCATCCAGATGACCCAGGCCGAAAGCGGGCAGGATCTGGTCCAGGATCATGCGGTGCAGGTCGTCGATCAGCGTCCAGCCGAGTTCGCCCGACATGACCCGCGCCATGGCGGGCTGGTAGCCCGCGCGCCAGGCACGGGCCAAGGCGTCGCCGTCCACACCCGGGTAGCGCGCCTGGACCTCCCGCTGGATGCTGCCGTGCCAGTCCACCACCGTGCCGAAGATGTCGAAGGCCAGCACCTGGACGCTGTTGGCGATGGGGTTGGGCACCGTCATGAAGACCTGAGGCTTGCAGCAACAGCCCGTCAGCGCGACAGCGGCACGCCGCAGCCTTCCAGCGTGACGCCGTCCAGCTCCGCGTCGACCGAGCCCGGCAGCGTGTTACCAGCCTTGTCGCGGCATTGCAGGTCCGTCAGCTTCAGTCGGAGGGTGCTGTTGCCTTGCCGGGCGGAGTAGACGGTGGTGTTGGTGTTGGGATCCGACACCGAGGTGGGCCGGGAAAACACCAGGGGGGCGACACCGGCGCGCACCAGCGTGAGCCCGGGGCCGGGCCCGACATCAATGTGCCAGTCGCCGCCCACGCCGTGGCCGCGCCAGGTGACGCCGCGGATGCGCGCGTCCTCAATCTGCGACATCAGCGTGATCTCGCGGCATGCCAGGGGCTGCCCAGGCTTGCGCTGCAGCAGGGCTTCGCCGCCCTTGTCGATGAACACGACCGCCTGGTTCTCATAGCGAACGCCTGACGCCGCGGCCACGCGCGCCAGCGGCATCTGGCAGCCCCGGTCCAGGATGTCCGCGCCCTCTGCCTTGGGGTAGAGCGTGACGGTGCGACGGTCCGAGCACAGCCACACCCGGGCCAGCAGTGGTGCCGGCGCTGCCCCAGCCCTGGGCGCCGCAGGCAGCGCGGGGGCGGTGCATGCCGCATGGCCTTCCAGGGTCTCTGGCCCAGGCCCGCTGGCACAGCCTGACAGCAGGGCCGTTGCGCACAGGATGGTTGCGATGCACGTTTTCATACCGCCATCGTATTGATTTTTCGTGGCAAAAGCGTGCCTCTTAACCCGTGTATGCCTTCGGGTTAATATGCGCTCGGGTCGGCCCCCATGGCTGGCCACGTCGCTCGGACGGTTCCGGGCGCTTACGTGAGAGTTCAACATGACCGCTTCTTCCAGCGCGAAGCGCCGCTTTGCGCGCATTGACCGCCTCCCCCCCTACGTCTTCAACATCACGGCCGAGCTCAAGCTCGCTGCGCGCCGCCGGGGCGAGGACATCATCGACATGAGCATGGGCAACCCCGATGGCGCGACGCCCGCGCACATCGTGGCGAAGCTGACCGAGGTGGCGCAGCGCCCCGACACCCACGGCTATTCGGCCAGCAAGGGCATCCCCCGGCTGCGCCGCGCCATCAGCCACTGGTACCGCGAGCGCTACGGCGTGGACATCAACCCCGACAGCGAAGCCATCGTCACCATCGGCTCCAAGGAAGGACTGGCCCACCTGATGCTGGCCACGCTGGACCGGGGCGACACCGTGCTGGTGCCCGACCCGAGCTACCCCATCCACATCTACGGCGCGGTGATCGCGGGCGCGGACATCCGCAGCGTGCCGGTCTCGCCCGACGTGGACTTTTTTGCGGAGCTGGAGAAGACCATCCGCGGCAGCTACCCCAAGCCCAAGATGATGATCTTCGGCTTTCCGTCCAACCCGACGGCGCAGTGCGTGGAGCTGGATTTCTTTGAACGCGTGATTGCGCTGGCCAGGAAGCACGACATTCTGGTCGTGCACGACCTGGCCTACGCCGACATCGTGTACGACGGCTGGAAGGCGCCGTCCATCATGCAGGTGCCCGGCGCGAAAGACGTGGCGGTGGAATTCTTTACGCTGTCCAAGAGCTACAACATGGCGGGCTGGCGCATCGGCTTCATGGTGGGCAATGCCGACCTGGTGGCCGCGTTGGCGCGCATCAAGAGCTACCACGATTACGGCACCTTCACGCCGCTGCAGGTGGCGGCCATCGCCGCGCTGGAGGGTGACCAGGCGTGCGTGAAGGAGATCGCCGCGCAATACCAGCGAAGGCGCGATGTGCTCTACAAGGGCTTGACGGAGGCCGGCTGGGCGGTGGACTGCCCCAAGGCCAGCATGTACATCTGGGCGCGCATCCCCGAGCCGTACCGCAAGCTGGGCTCGCTTGAATTTGCAAGGCAGCTGCTGGAGAAGGCCAGGGTATGCGTGTCGCCCGGCATCGGCTTTGGCGACCACGGCGACGAGCATGTGCGCTTCGCGCTGATCGAAAACGAGCCGCGCATCCGCCAGGCGGTGCGCGGCATCAAGGCGATGTTCAAGGCCGACGGGCTGGTGCCGCCCGCGGCCTGAACGCGCCGGGTACTTACTTCGCGGGCTGGATCACCAGCACCGGGTCGGACGTCTTGGGCTCGATCACCACCGACGTCGCGTTGGCGGGAACCACCACGGTTTCCACTTCGCGGATCACGCCGCCGCCTGCCACGCTGCCGCTGGTGTTGCCATAGCCGGCGATGCGGGCCTGGCAGGCCGCCTTGTCTTCGCCCGTCAGCACATCGCAGCGGGCCAGGGCATTGGCGGCGTAATTGGTGCCGCTGTCCAGCTTGCCGGCGCGCTTGTCGGCGGCGGCGTTGTTGGCTTCTTTCAGGCAGGTGGCGCGGTCCTGCTGGGTGTTGCCGCTCAGGCAGGCGGCGCGCTCGGATTGGGTGTTGCCCGAGGCATCAATGCCTGTGGTGCCGCTGGCGACCTGCGCCGTGGCGGCGGTACCTGCCAGCAGGGCGGCAGCGGCGATCAGCGAAAGGCGCTTGTTCAGCATGTTCATGGCTTGCTCCTTGAAGGGATATTCGATGGAGCAAGTCTAGGAACGGGGCGGCGTCGGGCCTGCCCGACAGCGCGCCCTGCAACTCGGGCCGAAGGCGCATCGCGGCGTAGGAGCCGTCCGGCAATGCGAAGCCGGCGTCTGGCACGGCTTCGTTCAGGTGGACCACACGCGCGGCGCCGTGGCAGCCATGCGCCACAACCCCGTGCGCCAGGCATCGCGCACCGCGCGCAGCAGGCCCATGGCCGGCTCCACCACCGGCGCCAGCGCGCGCACCACGACCACCTGGCTGCTGGGGGCTGTGGCGCCCGCGTGAGGCCCCAGCGGATGCGCGTCGATCACGGCCCGGGCCAGGGCCAGGGCATCGTCGCGCCGCGCGCGCGACAGCGGCTCGCCCGCCGCCAGGAACAGCGTGGCCATGCAGCGCTGGCCGGCCAGGCCCAGCGGGCCGTTGAGCAGGCGTGCATCCGCTGCGTCAATGCGCCCGCGCTCCAGCCAGACGCCGGGCAGCTCGATGTGCTGCAAAAAGCTGCCGCGCTCAAACGGCAGCTGCGCATGCGGCAGGCCTAAAGCGGTGATGTCCCAGCCCAGCAGTTCGGCGCCGGGGGCCAGGTCGAGCGCGAGGTGGTTCTCAGCCACACAGCCGCTGTAGCACAGCGCCTCCAGCGGCAGCCATTCCAGGCGCGCGCCCGCGGCCACGCGGACCCGGGTGCGCTGCACCGCCACCGGGCCGTCGCTGCGGTAAAAGCGGCTGGCACCCGGCGTGGTCACCAGCCCGTGCGTGCCGGGCCCGGCGCTGATGCGCAGGTCCAGCGTGTCGCCCCCCACCAGGCCGCTGGGCGGGTGCACCAGCACGTTGTGGCAGACGGCGTCGCCTTCGGGGTACAGGCTTTGCAGGATGCGCAGCGGCCCGTCATGTGCGAATCGGGCCACGGTGCGGCCCGATTCCAGGGTGTAGTCAAGCGAGAGTCGGGCGTGCCAGGGCATGCGGCGAGTTTACGTGCCCGGCTTGCGCGCTATTTCCAGAAGCCGCGGTGTGGTGCGCTGGCTTCTTCCAGCAACGCGGGGCCGATGCACTCGATGGGGTGGGGCGACGCATGGAACACATCCCGGCACGACAGTTCCGCATCGCGCTGCGTGGCCACGTCACCGCGAAACACCCGCAGGCTTACCGCGTCGATGCCAAACACCACGCGCTGGATGCCCGACCAGAAGATCGCGCCGGCGCACATCACGCAGGGCTCGCCTGACGAATAGATCGTGGCCTTCGACAAGACGTCGCGGCCGACGCGCGGCGACACATCACGCACCGCGTTGGTCTCGGCGTGGCCGGTGCAGTCGCCCGTCTCGCTGGTGTTGCAGTACGCCTCGGCCAGCACCGTTCCCTCAGCCGACACCACCACCGCGCCAAACGGGCGGTTGCCGCGCTCGCGCGCGGTGCGCGACCATTCAATGGCGCGGCGCAGGTAGGTGCCGTCCCTTGCGTCCAATACCGCTTCGCTCATGCTTTCAGCATGCGCTCGGCCCGGGGCGGCAGCATGGACAGGTTGAAAATGCCGTCGGCCGCGGGCTTGGTCTTGAGGCCATAGACCTCGGCCACGTCGTCCACCTGCTGCTCCAGCACCAGCTTGCGGATGTCGCCCAGGCCGTGGCCGCGTGCATCGGCCGCGGCCACGTACTGCGACGTGATGCGCCAGCGCTCCAGCTCCACCGCCTCGTTCAGGATGGGCTCGCGCTGGCGCGTGGCGGCAATGGCTGCCGCCGGGTCGGCAAAGGTGTCCACGATTGCGCGGTTGCTCGCACGCAGGAAGGCGGCCACGATCTTGGGGTTTTGCGCCACCAGCGCGCTGCTGGCCAGGATGGCGTTGCCATACAGGTTCACGCCCGCGTCGGAATATTTCAGGACAGAAAGCTCATCCAGCTTCATGCGGGCGAACAGCGACACGGCGGAGTCATGAAAGTAGGTGGCGCCGTCCACATCACCGCGCACCACCACGTTGTCGCGCGCGCTGAAATCGGTGGTGACCCAGCTGAAGACATCGGGCCGGGCACGCAGCTTCTTGGCCACCATGGGCCAGGCGCGGCGGGTGGACTCCACGGCGGCGGCCGCGATCTTCTTGCTCTGCAGGCTGTTGAAGTCGGTGGTGATGCCGCGGTCCTTGCGGCCGATGATGGCGAACGGCGCGCGGTTGTAATACTGGTACACCGCCTGCACCACCGGCGTGCCGGGGTTCTGCGCGTTGAATTCAATCAGCGAGCTGATGTCGCCCAGGCCCAGCTGGTACACGCCGCTGGCAATGCGCGTGATGGACGCGACCGAGCCCGCGCCGGTGTCAATCGTCACGTCCAGGCCTTCGTCCTTGTAGTAGCCCCTGGCTTGCGCCAGGAAAAAGGGCGCGGTCTGGCCGGTGATGCGAAAGTCCAGCGTGAACTTGAGGGGCGTGAGCCTGGGTAAGGCCTGGCTCCATACCGCGGGGGCGGCCAGGGCGGATGAGGTAGCGAGGAAAAGACGGCGTTTCATGGCGGGCTCCGGTGGGCAAAAGCACTTGAAAACCCGGCATGCATGCGCATGCGCCATGCCGGGGCATTCAAGAGCAATTTCCGGGCGGCGCGCATCAAGCTGGTGCGCAAACGCTGAACGCTTCTACTCTTTGATGTACATCAATGCAGGTTGTGTGCCAGTGTGTGCTGGCGTGTGTTTTGCTAGCATTGGCCGTGAGAGTAGAAGCGTTCACCCGTGCATACCGTGCGGCCGGAAATTGCTCTTGGCAACATTTCCATTCAGGAGCGCTTCACCATGCTGGTCACCCAACAACCCGTCTTCCGCAAGTTCTGGCATGCCGTCATGCCACTGTCGCGGCTCGCATCCGGACCCCAAGCCTTCACGCTGCTCGGCGAATCCATCGTGCTGTTTCTGGATGCGCAGGGCGAGCCCGCCGCGCTGCGCGACCGCTGCTGCCACCGCACGGCCAAGCTGTCCAAGGGCTGGTGCGTGGACGCGCAAGGCCAGGCCTGCGCGCAAGGCCACATCCAGTGCGGCTACCACGGCTGGACGTATGACCGGGGCGGCAAGGTCATCCGCATACCGCAATATGAAGAGGGCCGCGCCGTGCCGCCGGACTACAAGACAACCGCTTACCACTGCGCCGCGCGCTATGGCTATGCCTGGGTGGCGCTGGAAGAACCCATTGCCGACATTCCGGACATCCCCGAGTTCAGCAACCCGGCGTGGCGCACCATCTTCCAGTTTTATGAAACCTGGAACACCAGCCCGGTGCGCGCGCTGGAAAATTCATTCGACAACTCGCACTTCAGCTTTGTGCACCGCGCCACCTTTGGCGTGCCCGATGCACCCCAGCCCAGCAAGTACGAGATCATCGAAAACGACACCGGCTTTTATGCCGAGACGGTGATCGCCGCGGCCAATCCGGCCCGCTTCCAGCCCATCAGCGGCGTGAGCGACGCGGTGACCACGCGGCACATGCGCAACGCGTATTTCCTGCCGTTCTCGCGCCGGCTGGACATTGAGTATCCCAGCGGTGTGCGCCACGTCATCATCAACTGCTTCACGCCGATAGACGACGGCCGCATGCAGCTGTGCCAATGGCTGTTTCGCAACGACACCGAAGAAGACTGCCCCGCACAGATGCTGATCGACTTTGACGACGAGATCACGCGCGAGGACAAGGACATCCTGGAGTCCACTGACCCTGACGCGGTTGTCGATCTGCGCCGGCGAGGGGTGGAGTATTCGATGGACTCGGACCGGCCGGGCATCCTGATCCGGCGCAAGCTGATGGAACTGCTGGCCCGCCATGGCGAGGCCGAGGTGCATCGCTAGACCTGGGTCTTCCAGAAGCCGCGGTGCAAAGCCGCGATGTCGTCCTCTGCTTCGGCCACGGGGCCGACGACCGTCATCGCCTTCTGCCCGCGCGCAAACACCTCCCGACACGGCAAGGCCATCGTCGGGTTCTCGTCGTGGTTGCCGGTGAGTTCCAGCAGGCGTGACTCGGTCATGCCGTACACCAGCCGGCCGATGTTGGCCCAGTACTGTGTGCCGGCGCACATGGCGCAGGGCTCCACCGTGGTGACCAGGGTGCATTGCCAGAGGTAGTCGGCGCTGTAGTTTTGCGCGGCCGTGCGGGCCAGCACCGATTCGGCGTGGTTCAAGGTGTCCACATTGCCCTGTTCGGCCAGCACGGTTTCGCCGTCGGGCGCCACCAGGATCGCGCCAAACGGGTGGCGCCCCAGGCCCATGGCCCGGCGCGCTACCTCGTTTGCGCGGCGCAGGTGCCGCAGCGCCTGTTCAGGCGTCAACATGCCGCCGGGCCGCCCCAAGGCGTGTTGGGCCCCCTCGGGGGCAGCGAAGTACACGAAGTGACGAGCGTGGGGGCGTCATGTCTCAGTGGTTCTGTGAGCCGCGGTGTGCCCAGGCCGTCGTGTGCTTCTCGATGAAGCTGAACAGCTCATACATGACCATGGCCATCACGCCCACCACCAGCAGCCCGGCGAATGCCAGGCCCATCTGCATGGCCGATCCGGCGCTGATCAGCAGGTAGCCGATGCCCTCGTTCGCGGCCGTCATTTCGGACACCGTGGTACCCACAAACGCCAGCGTGATCGCCACCTTGAGCGAGCCATAGAAATACGGCATGGACCGCGGCAGGCCGACCTTCACCAGCACGTCCCACCGCTTGGCGCCCAGCACGCGCAGCACGTCTTCCAGCTCGGGCTCCAGCGTGGCCAGGCCGGTGGCGATGTTCACCATGATCGGGAAGAAGCTGATGAGGAACGCCGTCAGGATGGCCGGGCCGATGCCGATGCCGAACCACACCACCAGGATGGGCACGAACGCCGCCTTGGGCAGGGCGTTGAACGCGGTCATGAGCGGGTACACGGCGGCATAGGCGATGCGCGAGCTGCCGATGACGAAGCCCAGCAGCACGCCCACCACGATGGCAATGCCAAAGCCCACCATCGTCACCCAGAAGGTGCGCCAGGCGTGGCCCGCGATTACTTCCTTGAATTCCCAGAACTGCGTCCAGATGCGGATGGGGCTGGGGAAGATGAACTCGGACACGTTGAAGGCCGAGCACGCGATCTGCCACAACGCGATCACGGTGACCAGCAGGATCCATGGGGACCAGAACTCGACCTGGCGCTTTTGCTTGAGTGTCATGGTCATTGCACCGCTCCCGCGGCTTCCGCGCCGCTCTTGCGCATGGCGCCGATATGCCCGCGCAGTTCATGGACGATGTCCGTGAACTCCTTGGTGTAGGTGATTTCCAGCTCGCGCGGACGCGGCAGCTCGATCTCTTTCTTGACCACGAAACGCCCGGGGCTCTTGCTCATCACATACACCGTGTCGGCCAGGAAGACCGACTCGCGCAGGTCGTGCGTGACCAGGATGACGTTGAATTTCTGCTCGGTCCACAGGTCGCGCAGGATGCACCAGAGCTCTTCGCGGGTGAACGCGTCCAGCGCGCCGAACGGCTCGTCCAGCAGCAGCATCTTGGGCTCGTGGATCAGCGCGCGGCAGATGCTGGCGCGCTGCTGCATGCCGCCGGACAGCTGCCAGGGGAACTTGTCCTCGTACCCGCCCAGGCCCACTTTCTGCAGCAGCTTGCGGGCGCGCTCCTCGTATTCCTTGCGCTTTTGCTTGAAGCTGCTGCGGTAGGGCTCCACGATCTCCAGCGGCAGCAGCACGTTGTCCACCGTGGTGCGCCAGGGCAGCAGGCTGGGCGCCTGGAAGGCCATGCCGCTGATCTTCAGCGGGCCGGTCACGGGTTGGCCGTCGATGAGGATCTTGCCCATCGACGGCATCTTCAGGCCCGTGGTCAGCTTCATGAACGTGGACTTGCCGCAACCTGACGGGCCCACGATGGCGATGAATTCGCCCTGGCGGACCTTCAGGTCAATGGCCTCCACCGCAAAGTGGTTGGCCGCGAGCAGTTCCTCGTTGTAGGCGAGCCAGACGTCCTGGAAATCGACGAAATGCTCTGCCATCACTTCTTGGCGGGCGGCAGGATGTTGAGTTCAGCCTTGGTGGGCAGCATCGAGCCGTTCCACACGGCATCGGGGTTCACGCGGGTCTTGGTGTTGAACGCGTCCGACACCTGCGACGCCATCAGCGACAGACGGCCGGGCACCACCTGGCCGAAGCCTTCGGCGCGCGCGTCGGGGCTGGCCACGACGGAATCAATCGCCATCTTCAGGCGGCGGGTTTCCAGCGCCGTGTTGATGATGCCGTCGCGGGCCTTCACGGTGTCGATGGCGGCCTCGGGCTTGGCGATCACTTCCTTCACGCCCTTGGTGAAGGCGCTCAGGAACGCCTTCACGGCGGCCGGGTTGTCCTTGATCATCCTGGGGCTGGCGATGATCACGTTGCCGTACAGCTTCACGCCGTTGTCGGCGTAGGGCAGGGTCACCACGTCGTCCAGCTTGACGCCGCGCGCTTCCAGGTTGAGCAGCGAGGTGAACGAGAAACCGGTGATGGCGTCCACGTCGCCGCGGGCCAGCATGGTCTCGCGCAGCGGCGGGTCCATGGCCGTCCATTGCACGTTGCTCACGCTGTTGGCCTTGGCAAAGATCGGGAACGCGCGGCGGCCGGCGTCAAACACCGGGGCGCCCAGCTTCTTGCCGGAGAGGTCGGCGGGCGTCTTGATGCCCGATTTCTTGAGCGCCATCACGGCCGCCGGCGTGTTGTTGTAGACCATCATCACGGCCACCGGCTTGTTGGGCGCGTCGGGGTTGTTGGCGTGGAATTCCATCAGCGCGGCCAGGTCGGCAAAACCCATGTCATACGTGCCCGAGGCCACGCGCGTCACCGTGCCGCCCGAGCCGTTGCCCGCGTCAATCGTCACGTCCAGCTTGGCGTCCTTGAAATACCCCTTGGCGGCCGGCACCAGGAACAGCGCGGCCGGGCCTTCAAAGCGCCAGTCCAGCTGGAACTTGATGGGGGTGGTCTGGGCCTGGGCGGAGCCAAAGGCAGCTGCAGCGGCCAGCGCTGCGGTGGTTTTGAGGAAGACGCGTTTTTTCATTTGAGGGGCTCCAGGACAGGTCAGGGAAATAGTACAAACAGACACAAAGCAAATTCAGTGCCGGGTGATGTGTTTGCGCACCAAGGGAGTGCTTATTTTCTGTGAACGGACCGCCAGATCCAGTGCACTTTGCATGCGGGAATACCCGCCTGCCCAAACCTTCGCGGTTATGCCTGTGACAGCGGCACCCGATACGGACGACTGATTGCTGACTGGCGGGTTGTGTCAATAGATTGGCGTTCTCCATCCATCTCAGGAAAGGTTTGAACCATGGTCACCCTGGAATCTGCCCACAGCCTGCTGGCGGCTTACAGCCAGCATGCCGGCGTGCCCGGCCTGAAGTTCTCGGCCGACGGCTGCGCGCGCCTGCTGTTCGAAGACGCCGTTGCCATCGACCTGGAAGTGGACCCGGGCGGCGACCGGATCCAGATCTACAGCGTGCTGGGTCCGGTACCCGCCGGGCCGCGTGAACAGCTCTACCGCCGCCTGCTCGAAGGCAACCTGTTCGGTTCACAGACGGGCGGCGCGGCGCTGAGTATTGATCCCGTGCAGGACGAAGTACTGCTGTGCAGACCCTACGGCCTGGATGCCGACGACGCGGAGCACCTGGCAAAGGTGCTGGAGGAGTTCGCGGGGGCCGCTGCCCATTGGCGCAAGCTGCTGGGCGGCGGCGAACTGACGGCCGGTGCCGGCGACACGGCCGCAGGCAGCTGGCAGGACAGTTTCCTGCGCGGCTGAGGCGCTGTGTCCAGGGTCAGACCTTCGGCCTTGCCGACCCTGTTGCCATCCACCATGGGGGCAAGGTCGACAAGCCCGCGCCGGTGTGGTGGCGCACCGCGTCACGGCACGATGGTCGTGAACAGGTAAACCGCGAAAATCACCAGATGCACCACCCCCTGCAGCACCGTGGTGCGGCCCGTGCCCAGTGACAGCGTGGCGACCATCAGCGACAGCACCAGCAGCACGGTGGACTTGACGTCAATGCCCAGCGTCAGCGTCCAGCCGGTGGCCAGCGACACGATGGCCACCGCGGGTATGGTCAGCCCGATGCTGGCCAGCGCCGAGCCCAGGGCCAGGTTCAGGCTGGTCTGCAGGCGGTTGGCGCGCGCGGCGCGCACGGCGGCCATGCCCTCGGGCATCAGCACCACGGCCGCGATGATGATGCCCACCAGGGCCTGCGGCGCGCCCAGGGCAACCACGGCCTTTTCAATCGTGGGGGCCAGCGCCTTGCCCAGCAGCACCACGGCCACCAGCGAGGCCATCAGCAGGCCCAGGGCGGCATAGGCAACCCGGTTGGACGGCGGCGCGGCATGCGTCTCTTCACGGATGTCGGCGTCCGCCGGCAAGAAGTAGTCGCGGTGGCGCACGGCCTGCACCAGCACGAAGGTGCCATACAGAACCAGCGACACGATGGCAATGAACGCCAGCTGGCTGGCGGTGTATGACGGCCCGGTCGTGGACGTGGTGTAGTTGGGCAGCACCAGCGTGAGCGTGACGATGGCCGCGAGCGCCGCCAGCGCGGCGCTCACGCCCGACTGGGTGAAGGTCTGTTCCCGGTGGTGGTGGCCGCCCACCAGCAGGCACAGCCCCACCATGCCGTTGAGGATGATCATCACCGCCGCGAACACGGTGTCGCGCGCCAGCGCCGCCGTGGCCGGACCGCCGCTCAACATCAGCGACACGATCAGCGCGACCTCGATCACCGTGACGGCCACGGCCAGCACCAGCGTGCCGTAGGGCTCGCCCACGCGGTGGGCGACGACCTCCGCGTGGTGCACGGCGGCCAGCACGCTGGCAAAAAGGCCCGCCGCGAGCAGGACGGCGTACCAGCCGGACAGGCCCGCCAGCGAGCCACCCAGGATGATGAGACCCGCCACGGGCGCAAGAATGGAAGACAAGGGCAGGGCTGGGTTGGCTTTCATGCCGCCGATGATAGTGGCGCCCCCCCGTGCGGCCTGCCGGCCAAAACCCGGAATTCCCTGTGGGTTCAGGCGGGCTCGGCCTGCGGCAGCGCCTGCGCCACCGGGTGCTGCGCCATCGCCTCCAGCGCCAGCACCAGGGCCGAATGGTCGGCCTGGCCGTGGCCCAGCGCCGCGCACACCTGCATCAGCTGCGCGGCACCCGCGGTCTGCGGCAGTGCCAGACCCAAGGCGCGGGCGCCCTGCAGCGCGAGCGACAGGTCCTTCTGGTGCAGGCTGATGCGAAAGCCCGGCGCGAACGTGCGCCTGACCATGCGCTCGCCATGCACCTCCAGGATGCGGCTGGATGCAAAGCCGCCCATCAGCGCCTCGCGCACGCGGGCCGGGTCGGCACCGGCCTTGCTGGCGTAGACCAGTGCCTCGGCCACGGCCGCGATGTTCAGCGCCACGATGATCTGGTTGGCGACCTTGCACACCTGGCCGTCGCCCACATTGCCCACGCGTGTGATGTTCTTGCCCATGCATTGCAGCAGGGGCAGGGCACGTTGAAAGTCGGCCTCGTCGCCGCCGCACATGATGGACAGGCTCGCGGCCCTGGCGCCGACCTCGCCGCCGGACACAGGGGCGTCCACATAGCCGCAGCCCAGCGCGCGGATGCGCTCGGCAAAGCCGCGGGTGGCGATGGGGTCGATGGAGCTGCAGTCCACCACCAGCTTGCCGGGCTGCAGGCCCGCGGCCACGCCCTGCTCGCCAAACAGCACGGCCTGCACGTCGGGTGTGTCGGGCACCATGATGAAAATGATGTCGGCCCGCTGCGCCACGCCCTGCGACGTGGTGCACACCGTGGCGCCGCCGTCAGCCAGCGCCTGCGGCAGCTTGCCGTGGGTGTGCACGTACAGCACGTGGCCGGCGTTGAGCAGGTGGCCGGCCATGGGCGCGCCCATGAGCCCCAGGCCGATAAAGCCGATCTTGAGTCCCGATTTGGTCATGCGGTTTCCTTGTGTGTGGTGAATGCGTTGAGCCAGCCGAGGCCGTCGGTGGTCGAGGTGCGCGGCTTGTATTCGCAGCCGATGTGGCCGCGCCAGCCCAGCGCGTCGATGCGCGCCAGCAGCCAGGGCCAGTTGATCTCGCCCGTGCCGGGCTCGTGGCGCCCGGGGTTGTCGGCCAGCTGGATGTGGGCGATGCGCGGCAGGTGGCGCTCGATCGTGGCGGCCAGCTCGCCCTCGGTGCGTTGCGCGTGGTAGATGTCGTACTGCAGGTAGAGGTTGTCGCTGCCCGCGGCGTCCATGATGGCCAGCGCCTGATCGGTGCGCGTGACGTAGAAGCCGGGAATGTCGAAGGGGTTGACGGGCTCCAGCAGCAGGCGGATGCCCGCGTCCTTCAGCGCGGCCGCGGCATAGCGCAGGTTGGCGACCAGCGTGTCGTGCGCCTGCCCGGGCGTGACACCCTCGGGCAGCTTGCCGGCCAGGCAGTTGACCTGCGGGCAATGCAAGGCGGTCGCATAGGCGATGGCCTGCGCTACACCCGCGCGGAACTCTTCTTCGCGTCCGGGGATGCAGGCGATGCCGCGTTCACCCGCGTCCCAGTTGCCGGCGGGCAGGTTGTGCAGCACCTGGCGCAGGCTGTGGCGCTTCAGTTGCGCGGCAAGTGCGTGTTGGTCGTACGGGTAGGGGAACAGGTATTCGACCGCGTAAAAGCCGGCGTCACGCGCGGCGGCAAAACGGTCCATGAACGGCAGCTCGGTAAAGAGCATGCTGAGGTTGGCGGCAAATCGCGGCATGGTGTGTTCCTCGGGTCAGTCGAGCACGGCCACGGCCGTCGGTGCGTCGGCGGGCGATTCGGCCAGCGGCTCGAACTCGTTGATGGCGTTGATCTCGGTGCCCATGGCGATGTTGGTCACCCGCTCCAGGATCACCTCGATCACCACCGGCACCTGGTGCTCTTTCATCCAGGTCCTGGCCTGGGCGATGGCAGGGGCCAGCTCCTCCTGGCGGTGCACGCGCAGCGCCTTGCAGCCCAGGCCCTCCACCACTTTCAGGTGGTCCACGCCGTAGCCTTTCACGGCCACGTCTTCCTCGGGCGTGTTGATGTTGTCAAAGCCCAGCTGCACACAGTAGTCCATGTCGAACCCGCGCTGGGCCTGGCGGATCAGGCCCAGGTAGCTGTTGTTCACCACGATGTGGATGTAGGGCAGCTTGAACTGCGCGCCCACGGCCAGCTCCTCGATCATGAACTGGAAGTCGTAGTCGCCCGACAGCGCTACGATGGGCCGCGACGGGTCCGCCGCGCGCACGCCAAGGGCCGCGGGGATGGTCCAGCCCAGCGGG
Source organism: Ramlibacter sp. (assembly GCA_050247515.1). GTDB lineage: Bacteria > Pseudomonadota > Gammaproteobacteria > Burkholderiales > Burkholderiaceae_C > RAM1. The sequence goes on from JBFWUB010000009.1 coordinate 84,855, forward strand.
CCGGCCTGGCCGCAGTTGATCCAGTGGCGCGGCTTGTACACGTGCAGGAACTGCGCCGCAGCGATCTGGCTCAGGCCGATGGTGCTGACGTAGCAGGTGTCTTCATCGAACGCGCGGTTCATGCACTGGTACACGCGCTGCGGCTTCATGGGCACGCTGTCAAAGTGGGTCTTGCGCAGCAGCGTGGCCTTGCGTTCGCGGCACTGGGCGGCCCAGCGGCTGCGGTCTTTCAGGTCGCCACGCGTCCTGCGCTCGCGCGCGGCCTGTACAAGGAGTTCCAGCGCGGCTTTGGCATCGGACACGATGCCGAAGTCCGGCGCAAATACGCGGCCGATCTGCGTGGGCTCGATATCCACATGCACAAAGGTGCGGCCCTCGGTGTACACCTGCACCGAGCCGGTATGCCGGTTGGCCCAGCGGTTGCCGATGCCCAGCACAAAATCGCTGGCCAGCATCGTGGCGTTGCCATAGCGGTGGCTGGTCTGCAGGCCGCACATGCCGGCCATCAGCGGGTGGTTGTCGGGGATGGCGCCCCAGCCCATCAGCGTGGGAATCACGGGCACACCGGTCAGCTCGGCGAACTCCACCAGCAGGTCTGATGCATCGGCGTTGATGATGCCGCCACCGGCCACGATCAGCGGGCGCTCGGCCGCGGCCAGCATGTCCAGTGCCTTGTCGATCTGGGCACGGGTGGCGGCGGGCTTGTAGGCGGGCAGCGGGGCATAGGTGTCGGGGTCGAATTCAATCTCGGCCATCTGCACGTCGAACGGCAGGTCGATCAGCACCGGCCCCGGCCGGCCCGAGCGCATGAGGTGAAACGCCTGCTGGAAGGTGCCCGGCACCTGGGCTGGCTCGCGCACCGTCACCGCCCACTTGGTCACGGGCTTGGCAATGCTTTCGATGTCCACTGCCTGGAAGTCTTCCTTGTGCAGCCGTGCACGCGGCGCCTGGCCGGTGATGCACAGGATGGGGATGCTGTCGGCCTGCGCCGAATACAGGCCCGTAATCATGTCGGTGCCCGCCGGGCCGCTGGTGCCGATGCACACGCCGATGTTGCCGGCCACAGCGCGCGTGTAGCCCTCGGCCATGTGCGAGGCACCTTCCACATGGCGCGCCAGAATGTGGCCGATGCTGCCCTGCCTGCGCAGCGCCGCATACAGCGGGTTGATCGCCGCGCCCGGCACGCCAAAGGCCTGCGTGACGCCTTCTTTTTCCAGCACCCACACGGCTGCTTCTATTGCCTTCATCTTTGCCATGACGCACTCCACAAGTTGATGTCACGACTGTAGGAACTGCAGCGCCATTGAAGAAGACGGCCCCGGGCCATAACATTCATTCCAATCTGGAATAGGGGCACGGGTGATGGACAGGCTGCTGGCAATGGAGATGTTTGTGCGCGTGGTGGAAACAGGCAGCTTCAGCAAGGCCGCCAAAGAGTTCGCTACCACCCAGCCCACGGTCACCAAGCAGGTGGCGGCAACCGAGGCGCGGCTGAAGGTGCGGCTGCTCAACCGCAACACGCGCGGCGTGAGCCTGACCGAGAGCGGCGCGCTGTACTACGAGCGCTGCAAGCAGATCGTGCACCAGGCGCAGGAGGCCGACAGCATCGTGCACCTGCGCCAGACGCAGGCGCAGGGCCTGCTTCGCATCGGCACCTCGGTGGCGTTTGGCCGGCGCGTGGTGGTGCCGCTGGCGCTGGACTTCATGGCCAAGCACCCGCAGGTGCAGGTGGACCTGAGCTTTGAAGACCGCTACGTGGACCTGATCGCGCAGGGCATTGACGTGGCGGTGCGCATGGGCAAGCTGTCGGACTCCACCCTGGGTGCGCGCTTTCTGGGCATGAACCCGTGGGTGCTGGTGGCCGCGCCCAAATATCTGCGCAAACACGGCACGCCCAAGCGGCCGCAAGACCTGAGCGGCCACAACGCCCTGATCTACAGCAGCGTGCAGGGCGACGACGTGTGGCGCCTGGCCACGCCCCAGGGCGCGCCGGTGACCGTGCCCGTGACCGGCAAGCTGCGCAGCAACAACCTGTCGGCCGTGCTGGCCGCCGCGCGCGCAGGGCTGGGCGTGGCGGCGCTGCCGCGCTATGTGGCACACGACTCATTGGCGGCCGGCCATGTGGTCGAGGTGCTGAAGGACCACGCCCTGCCCGAGCAGGAGATTCACGCCGTGTTCCCGTCACCCAAGCTGGTGCCGGGGAAGGTGCAGGCATTTGTGGCGTTCTTGCAGGGGCGGTTTGGGGGGCGGTGGTGGGAGCAGACGATAGCCCGCTGAACGGGGTTTCCTGTCGGCTCAGGTCCGCAGCAGGTTGCGGGCAATGGTGTAGCAGTGCAAGGCCACCGGAGCGAACTCCACCGTGACAGAGCCCACGTCGCCGAACCCGCTGTGCGTGCGGGTCGTGACCATGGGGGTTCGCGCGAGTTTGTGCCTTTGTGCCAGCTCGCGCAGACCCCGTATTTCCGATGCGTCGGCAGGGGCGCGGTCCGACCACTTGATCTCCACGGCAAAGACAGGCTTTTGGGTTCGCGCATCGACAGAAACGATATCCACCTCCAGATCCTGGCGGCCCGATTTCCAGCGCGCGTAGTGCAGCGACCGGCTCTGCTCTGCGCTGTGCAGCCACTGGCTCCAGACGGCAGTTTCCGCCAGACTGCCCATCGCATCGTCTTCAGCCGACACCATGCCGAACAGGGCTGCGCGGATGGAGGGGTTGGTCAGGTACACCTTGAAGGTGCGAGCGCGCTGCAGGCGCAACGCGTTGTCATCGATGCGGTGTACACGACGGATCAGGAACGCCGCCTCCAGGTATTCCAGGTAATCCTGCAGCTTGGGCTTGGTAATGCCGGAATGCTTGCTCAGGTCCTCCAGCCCCACTTCGTTGCCGGTGTTGAAAGCCAGCACATTGAAGAAGCGGTTCAGTTCCTGCGTGTCCCCGATGCCGTACAGGCTTGGCAGGTCTTTCAGCAGAACCTTGTCGACGATGTCCTGTCGCAGAAACCGGGCGGGGTTGGCGCGTACGGCCGGGTTCATCACGGCTTCCGGAAAGCCGCCGTAGTTCAGGTAGTTGATGAATTCGCCATTGAGCGAGTGGATGTCGTTGGCCAGGTACAGCGGCAGACGGCCCTCGCCCGGTTCCTCGCGGATGAGGGCGTCCTCGGCCCCGGCAAACATCAGATATTCGGCGAACGTGAGCGGCGGCAGAATGAATTCGGTGAAGCGGCCTGCACCGGATTCACGGCTTTTCATGCGCAACGCCGCGGCGGCGGAGCCGCTGGCCACAAAGCGCATGTGCGGGTACGTGTCGACCAGGGACTTCAAGTGCACTTCCCAGTCCTTCAGGTACTGAACCTCGTCGAACAACACCCACACGGGTTTGCCCGGCCTGTGCTGGTGCAGATCCAGGAATATCTGGAGCAGGCTTTCCAGGGACCGGCCTGAGTACAACGGCGTGTCCAGCGACAGGAAGACGATGTCGGTACCGGCCACGCCGTCGGACAGGAGCTGCGCCGTCAAATGCTTGAGCATGACGGTCTTGCCTACACGGCGGGGTCCGATCAGCACGACCGCACGGCGGACATCCGTCGCGCGCACCAGCCGCGAAAACTGACGGAAATAGGCCCGCCGGGGCCAGGCATGCTCCTCGGGGTCGATGCCATGGCCAGCCCGCCACCAAGGGTTGTCAGTCGCCAGCCGCCGTTGGACTTCGTGCGGGGGAATTTGCAGTTGTGTTGCCATAGAGAATATTTTTCAACGCTTAAGTGTCATATTAAGACAATTTTTATGAATCTAATAGAACGAAATTGATGAAAAATCGAAGAATTGCCGTTGTCTATGCATTGGTAACGGCAGATTTGCCAGCTCGTCGCTGCTGGCCACCCTCTGCACACCCAGGGTGTTCAACGACCGCTCAAGCTGTTTGCCGGCAGGCACCAGACCAAGTCGTATCCCACCCCGGACGAGCTGGAGGATTTTGGCCGCAGGATTTGCGGCGTGGCGCCACCGGCTGCCGCGCTCGCGCGCATTGCCGAGGCCATGCGAATGACATTGGCGCAAGCCAGAGGTGACTCAAGAATCCCGCGCGCGCTTCTGGACCAGATGGCGCCAGCGTGGGAAACCGGGCTGGGGTACGCGCGAACCCGGGGCTGATGGCGAAGCAGCGCAGCGCACGCGCCATGCGCCTGCCGCGCGGCGGGTCACCGCGACCAGCACGGCCGAGACAGCCAGCCACGCTGCCGCATGCACGGCGATGAGCGAGGCCGCCAGCGCCCATGACCCGGCGCCCGGCCCCCCGATGCACAACCCCCGCAGCAGCGGCGCCATTGAATGCCCCGCATCCTGCAGCACAAACGCCACGCACAGCGCCAGACCGAAGGCCATCAGCAGCGGGTGTGCCTTGCGCCCCGCGCCGCGCCGCAGACCCCACACGGCGCCCAGCGCCCAGCCGCCCACCGGGTGCAGCCCGTGCAGCGCGCCTGCGCCCGCCGCGGTCAGCCAGGGCCACAGGTCCGTCATAGTGGGGCAAGCTTTGTGCTCAGGCGTTGGCGTGGCAGCAACTGCCGGTGCCGGCCCGGGCGGCAGCGGGCTCGTAGCTGTCATGGTGGCGCACCCATTCCATCTTGTTGGGCACATCGCGCTCATTGCGGCCCAGCGCGGTCAGGTCCAGCAGGTTGTAGGTGCCCATCATCACCTCCACCCCCCGCCCGTAGGTGGAATAGGTGTGGAACACGTCGCCGGCATCGTCCTTGTAAAACGTGCTGATGCCCGGCGCCTCTTGCGCCGGGAAGGCGCGCATGCCGTAGTTGTAGTAAACCTCGCCCTTTGCCACCGCTTCGGGCGTGAAGCTCACCGCGTAGTCGTGGTTGAAGTCACTGGCGTGCGACGACACCCAGTTGAACTGCCAGCCCATGCGCCGGCGAAAGCGCTCGATCTCGGCCAGCGGCGCGCGCGACACCACCAGCACCGTGGTGTCGCGTGCGTTCAGGTGCGGCTGCATGCCGCTGATGTGGTCGGCCATGTACGAGCAGCTGGGGCAGCCCTGCGCCCAGCCCGGGCCCAGCATGAAGTGCTGCACCAGCAGCTGGCGGCGGCCTTCAAACAGGTCGGCCAGCGCGCGCGGGCCGTCGGGGGTGTCAAACACATACGCTTTGTCCACGCGCACCCAGGGCAGGGCGCGGCGGTCTTGCGCGAGCTTGTCGCGCAGCTGCGTCAGTTCCTTTTCCTGCGCCAGCAGGGCCTTGCGCTGTGCAAGCCATTGGTCACGGGTGGCGATGGAATGGTTCATGGTGTTTTCCTTGTGTGGGGGTGGCTCATGCCGCGCGCGGGCGGCGCACCGCGCGGACCTTGCCGCTGCCGCCACCGCCGCAATAAAACAGGTCTGCGCCGTCAGATTCCATACCGCTCACGCCCATGCCCTGGGGCATCTGCAGGCGCTGCAGCACGGTGCCGTCTTCCGGATCAATCTGGCGGATCTCGCTTTCGTCGCCCTCCCAGGTGCCGTGCCACATCTCGCCGTCGACCCAGGTCACGCCGGTCACAAAGCGGTTGGATTCGATCGTGCGCTGGATGGCGCCGGTGGCAGGGTCGATCTGGTGGATCTTGCGGTCGCGGTACTGGCCCACCCACAGGCTGCCCTCGGCCCAGGTCAGGCCCGAATCATTGCCCTTGCCCGGCGCGGGGATGGTCGCCACCACCTGGCCGGTGGCCGGGTCGATCTTGTCGATACGCGATTCGGCGATCTGGTAGATGTGCTTGCCGTCAAACGCGGTGCCGGCGTCGCCCGTGCAGGCCAGCGTGCGCGCCGTCTGGCCGGTGGCCGGGTCTATGGTCATCAGCGCGGGGCCGGTGGCGGCCCACACGTGGTGGCCGTCGTGCGTGACGCCATGGATGGCGCTCACGCCGTCAAACGGGCCGAACTCGCGCACGATTTCGGCGGGGGCTGCTTTCACTGTCATGGGTTCCTTTCGCGGCGCCGTTCAGTGGCGCGGTGAAGGAACTTTAATCAGACGGCAGCGCAGCAGGGAGTAACAAGATCGTCGTGAATCCGGCCAGTGGCGGCGCCAGCCAGCGTTGCGCCCGCGCGCGGCCGATGGAGCGCACGCGGCCGGCATCCTGCAGATCGGCCAGGGCGCGCTGCACGGTGCGCTGGCTGTCCCCCAGGGCCAGCGCGAGGGCCGATGTGGACCAGGCCGCGCCGTCAGCCAGCAGCGCCAGCAGCGACGCCTGCTCGCCCTCAATCGGCGGCGCCAGCACGGCCACGGGGCTATCCCCCACCGGCCGCAGCGCAAAGCCGGCGGGCGTGGCCTCGACGCGCGCCAATGGTTTGATGAGCGCGCGCAGGCGGCCCATCTCTACCCGCAGGCGCGCGCGGTGGGTCTCATCGGGGTGGCGGGTGCGGAAGGCCTGGGCGATCAGCGCCTCGCGCTGCGCATCACCCGGCCAGGCCAGCGCCAGCGCATGGGCCAGCGCAAACAGGATGGGGCGGCGTGCCAGCGGTTGCCAGAGGGCACCGCTGCCGATGCCGCGGCGGCAGGCGTCCAGCACCAGCGCGTCTGACGCCAGCAGCGCCGACACCTCGTCCAGCCGCAGCGCCTGTTCACCCCCTGGCCCCAGGCGGCGCGCGGCCGGGCGGCTGAGTGCCGCTTGCGCTTCGGCCACCTCGGCCAGCAGCGCGGGCACGCGGGCGCGGGTGGCGGCGCTGTGCGCGCGGGCCAGGGCGCTGTGGGCCGCGTCGGTGTGCAGGGAGCGCATGGCCAGCTCGGCCGCGCTGAGCTCGGCCACGGCCAGCAGTGCAGGCGGCAGGCCTGTGATGTCCAGCGCGGCCAGCGCGGTGGCGGCATCGGCCAGCCGGCCCAGCAACAGCAACTGGCGCGCGGCAACCAGCCGCGCCTGCAAGGCATTGGCGGGGTCGCCATGGGCATGCAGCGTGTCGGCAGCCGCCATCAGGGTGCGCGGCGAGCCGCCCAGGTCGCGCATGGCCAGCGCCACCTCGGCCTCGGCCACCACGCAGCGCGCGCGGGCCCGGGCCTCGTGCGCGCCAAAGCCACGGGCCGCGCGGCGCAGCAGCTCGCGCGCACGCACATGCTCGCCCAGCTGGGCCATGGCAATGCCGCGCAGCGCCAGCGCGGGCGGGTCGTCGCGCAGGGCCACGCGCTTGAGCGCGCCCAGCGCGTCGCCAGCGGCCAGCGCGCGTGCCGATGCGGTGATGAGCGAATCCATGGCGGCAGGCTACACCAGCGGGCGGGCCGCCCGGCAAATGGGGCAAACTTGAAGCGCCCATGTCCGAAGCCGCCGCCCCCATTGCCACCCCACCAGCCGCGCTGACGGCGGCCGTGCGCGCCCTGTGTGAATTTGCGGCCAAGGCGGGCGATCTGGACCTGCGCTTCACCCCCGCGCCCACGGCCCAGCAGGGCCGCGAGGGGCATGCGCTGGTGGCGTCGCGCCGCGGGCCGGGCCACGAGGCGGAGGTGAGCCTGTCGGGCAGCTACCGTGGCCTGCAGGTGCGCGGCCGCGCCGACGGCTACGACGCGCAGCGCAACGAGCTGGAAGAGATCAAGACCTTTCGCGGCCGGGTTGACGCCATCGCCTGGAACCACCAGGCCCTGCACTGGGCGCAACTGAAGGTGTACGGCTGGCTGATGTGCGAAACGCGCGGGCTGCCCCGCATCACCCTGAGCCTGGTGTACCTGGACGTGGTGACGCAGACCGAGCACCCGCTCACGCAGGAGCATGAGGCGCCGCAGCTGCAGGCATTCTTTGAACAGCTGTGCCAGCGCTACCTGGGCTGGGCCCAGCAGGAGGCGCAGCACCGCGCGCAGCGCGACGCCGCGCTGGATGCGCTGGCCTTCCCGCAAATGCCGTTTCGCCCCGGCCAGCGCGACATGGCTGCGGGGGTGTACCGTGCCTGTGTGCAGTCGCGCCCGCTGCTGGTGCAGGCGCCCACGGGCATTGGCAAAACGCTGGGCACGGTGTTCCCCGCGCTCAAGGCCATGCCGCTGCGCGGCACCGACAAGCTGTTCTTCCTGACGGCCAAGACCCCGGGCCGCCAGATCGCGCTGGACGCGCTGGGCAAGGTGCGGGCCGCGCAAACGGCCTTTCCGTTGCGCGTGCTGGAGCTGGTGGCCAAAGACAAGGCGTGTGAGCACAAAGACAAGGCCTGCCACGGCCAGTCGTGTCCACTGGCCAGCGGCTTTTACGACAGGCTGCCCGCCGCACGCGAGGCCGCCGCGCAGGCGCAATGGCTGGACCAGGCCGCGCTGCGCGCCATCGCGCGCGACCACCAGGTCTGCCCCTATTACCTGGGCCACGACATGGTGCGCTGGGCCGACGCGGTGGTGGGGGATTACAACTATTACTTTGACCGCACGGCCATGCTGTATGCGCTGACGGTGGAGTCGGCCTGGCGCGTGAGCGTGCTGGTGGACGAGGCGCACAACCTGTACAGCCGCGCCTGCGCCATGTACAGCGCGCAGATGACGCAGGCCGAGGCCGTGGCCGTGCGCCCCCAGGTGCCCGCCATCATCCGGGCACGTGTGGACGAGCTGCTGAACCAGTGGCAGCTGCTGCTGGACGGCCTGCAGCGCACCGCACCCGGCAAACCCTGGCATGTGCTGGACGAGCTGCCCGAGGCCTGGGCCCGCACCCTGCAAAAGCTCAACGCCACGGTGGGCGAATACCTGAACGACCACCCCACCGAATCCCACGGCGCGCTGCTGCCGTTCTACTTCGGCACGCTGGCGTTCGCGGCGCTGGCGCAGGAGGCCGGCGACCATTCCATGTGTGAGGTGGACGTGACGGTGCCGGCTGTGACGCCTGTGGTGGCGGGCGACGCGGCGCAGCTGGGGCTGGACGCAGCCGTTTTCGACGACGCTGCCCTGTGCGCAGGCACCCTGACCCTGCGCAACATCGTCCCCGCGCCTTTCATCGCACCGCGCATCAAGGCTGCAGATTCCATGGTGCTGTTCTCTGCCACGCTGAACCCACCGGACTATTACAGGGACCTGCTGGGCCTGCCCGACACCACGCAGATGCTGGACGTGCCCACCCCCTTCAGCCCCGAGCAACTGGCGGTGCGCGTGGTGCCGCTGTCTACCCGGCGCGACGACCGCCACGCATCACTGCAGCCGCTGGCGCAGGCGATGGGCCGGCAGTTCACCCAGGTGCCCGGCAACTACATCGCCTTCTTCAGCAGCTTTGACTACATGGAGATGGCGCAACGCGCCGTGCAGCAGCACTGGCCCGACGTGCCCGTGTGGTCACAGGCAAGACAGATGGACGAAGCCAGCCGCCACGCCTGGCTACAGCGCTTTGACGCAGCGGGGCAGGGCATAGGCTTTGCGGTGCTGGGTGGCGTGTTTGGCGAGGGTGTGGACCTGCCCGGCAAGCGCCTGATCGGCGCCTTCATCGCCACGCTGGGCCTGCCGCAGTTTGACGAAGTGAACCAGGCGATCTGCGAGCGCATGCAGGAGCGCTTTGGGCGCGGGCACGACTACACCTATCTGTACCCTGGCCTGCAGAAGGTGGTGCAGGCGGCGGGGCGGGTGATTCGCACGGATACCGATACGGGGACGGTGCTGTTGATGGATGACCGGTATACGCAGGCGCGGTATCGGGATCTACTGCCAGCGTGGTGGTGCATGACGCGTGGGTAAAGCCCCAATTTTTTTCTTTTCCATGCAAACAACTATGCCCATTGCAGCGGGCAACACGAGTGCTACAGCCAAAAAGGGCATAGGTGACCATATCGTGTGCCAATCGAAGATGGAGATGTCCTGAACACCCATCCAACGTGGAAGCCAATCTGGACCAATCGCGAGCAATGCGATGCCGAAAGCGATTGCGAACGGCATCGAAATTGCGCCGCCCAACCAGGCGCGCCGCCTGGGTAAAGCTCGACGCCGAGCCCATAGTCCCAAGGCCAACGCGCCCATGCACATCGCAGGCGCAAAGAGCCACAGAACAAGAACGATGAATTCGGTCGCGGTCATATCTATTCGAGGTGAATCGATCGGCGCCGAGTTTATCTATTACCGTGTCCCGTGCGCCGCCTCCGCCAACTGAGACGCCAACCGGTTATGCCGCTCCACCAGCACAGGCAGTTCCAGCGTCGTCAGCTCCCCATCGCGCACCACCACGCGCCCGTTGATGACGCTGTGCTTCACCCGCGGCACATTGCAGAACACCAGTGCCGCCACCGGGTCGTGCAGGCCACCCGCCATGCCCACACCATCGGTTGGCCAGCACACGATGTCGGCAGACATGCCCGGCACGATCGCGCCAATGTCGTCGCGGTTCAGCACGCGGGCGCCGCCCAGGGTGGCCAGTTCCAGTGCTTCGCGGGCGCGCATGGCTGACGGGCCATGCACCGGCCCATGCGTCACGCGCTGCAGCAGCATGGCCATGCGCGCCTCGCCCAGCATGTGGGCGCCGTCGTTGGACGCGCTGCCGTCCACGCCGATGCCCACGGGCACGCCTGCGTCGATCATCTTGCGGAGGGGCGCAATGCCGGAGGCGAGCCGCATGTTGGAGCAGGGGCAGTGCGCCACGCCGGTGCCGGTGCGCGCAAACAGGTAGATGCCTTCGTCGTCCAGCTTCACGCAGTGGGCGTGCCAGGCGTCGGGGCCGGTCCAGCCCAGGTCCTGCGCGTATTCGGCCGGGGTGCAGTTGAACTTTTCTCGGGTGTAGGCAATGTCGTTGTCGTTTTCAGCCAGGTGGGTGTGCAGCGACACGCCGTACTCGCGCGCCAGCAGCGCGGCGTCGCGCATCAGCTCGCGGCTGACGGAAAACGGCGAGCACGGCGCCACCACGATGCGCCGCATGGCGTGGCGGGCCGGGTCGTGCCAGCGGCGGATCAGGCGCTGGGTTTCTTTCAGAATCGCGTCTTCGCGCTCCACCACGCTGTCGGGCGGCAGCCCGCCCTGGCTTTGCCCCACGCTCATGGCGCCGCGCGCCGCGTGAAAGCGCATGCCGATCGCGTCCGCCGCCTCGATGCTGTCATCCAGCCGGATGCCGTTGGGGTAGATGTACAGATGGTCGCTGCTGGTGGTGCAGCCCGACAGCATCAGCTCCGCCATGGCCGTCTGGGTGGACACGCGGATCATCTCGGGCGTGAGGTTGGCCCAGATGGGGTAGAGCGTCTGCAGCCAGCCAAACAGCTCGCTGTCCTGCGCGGCGCCCACCGCGCGGGTGAGCGACTGGTACATGTGGTGGTGCGTATTGACCAGGCCGGGCATCACCACCTGGCCCGTGGCGTCGATGACGTCGTCGGCGTCTTTGGGTAGTTCTTCTGTCGTACCCACCGCTTCGACCACATTGCCGCGGACGAATACCGCGCCGCCCCTGATTTCACGGCGCTGCGCGTCCATGGTGACCACGACGTCGGCGTTCTTGATGAGTAGCGTTCGTGTCATGTGTTTCTCTCTTCTACGTCGCGGCAAATCTGCGCCTGCGGGCACACCGGCCCGCAGGCGCAGATTTGCGGACGCGCTGTTGGCGCGCCACCGGTGGTGTACCCGGGTCCGGGCTTGTCAGCGGGCGGAGTGCGGCGGGGCGATTTCTGCGGTGGCGAGAAGCGCAGGGGGGAGTGTCGGCGCGCGCCAGCGCGCAACGTGAACATGCTCGCTGCGGCTGTTTGAGCGTAGCGCGCAGCGCGAAGCGAGTTCCGCAGCGCGACCGACCCCCGAGCATCGCAGCGGAGTCTGTGCGCAGCACAGACCACCGCAGTATGAGCCCCGCCGCACTCCGCCCGCTGACAAGCCCGCGAGTGAGTAATCGGAACCTCAATGCCCACCCTCAGCGGCCATCGCGGCTTGCATCGCCTCAGCTTCGGACCCACGCGCACCATTGAAGAACATGTTGAGCAGCACCGCAGAAATCGTGGTCAGGAGGATTCCCGATTCCAGCAGCGGATGCAAGCCGTGGGCCATGTGCTGCGACCAGGCGGGCGCCACCAGCGGGATCATGCCCACGCTGATGGACACGGCCACGATGTACAGGTTGTTGCGGTTGGTCTTGAAGTCCACACCCGACAGGATGCGGATGCCCGTGGCGGCCACCATGCCAAACATCACCAGCCCCGCGCCACCCAGCACAAACAGCGGCAGCGATTCGACCAGCGCCGCCATCTTGGGGATCAGCCCCAGCACGATCAGGATGATGCCGCCGGCCACGCAGACGAAGCGGCTGCGCACGCCCGTCACGCCCACCAGCCCCACGTTCTGCGAAAAGCTGGTGTAGGGGAAGGTGTTGAAGATGCCGCCGATCAGCGTGCCCAGCCCGTCGGTGCGCAGGCCGGCCGTCAGGCTCTGCGGCGTCAGCTTGCGGCCTGTCAGATCGCCCAGCGCCAGAAACATGCCCGTCGATTCGATGAAGGTCACGATCATCACCAGCACCATGGTGGCGATCAGCACCGGGTCAAAAATCGGCATGCCAAAGCTGAAAGGCATCACCACGTCAAACCAGGCGGCGTTGGCCACCTTGCCAAAGCTCATCTTGCCCAGGGCCGTGGCCACCACCGCGCCGGCAATGATGCCCAGCAGCACCGAGATGTTGGAGATGAAGCCGCGTGTGTACTTGGCAATGGCCAGGATGGTGAACAGCACGAACAGGGCGATGGCCAGGTTGTCCAGCGCGCCATAGGCGGGGTTGGCAATCATGGGCGCGGGGCCTGCGGGCAGCGCAGCGCCCGTGGCCTTGGCCGCGGCCACAGCCTGTGCAAATGTGGGGTCGACCACCTTGGCCAGGTGCGGCGGGCCGCCCAGCGCCCAGCCGATGCCTACGCGCATCAGCGTGATGCCGATCACGGCAATGATGGTGCCCGTGACCACCGGCGGAAAGAACCGCAGCATGCGGCTGGCCAGCGGCGCGATGAAGATGCCGATGACGCCCGCCGCGATGATGGAGCCAAAGATCATGCGCGCGCCCTCCATGCCCGGCACAGCCTGCGCCATGGCCACCATGGGGCCGACGGCGGCAAAGGTCACGCCCATCATCACCGGCAGGCGGATGCCGAACCACTGCGTCACGCCCAGGCTCTGGATCAGCGTGACGATGCCGCAGCAGAACAGGTCGGCGGATATCAGCAACGCCACCTGCTGCGGCGTGAGGTTGAGCGCGCGCCCGACGATCAGCGGCACCGCAATGGCGCCCGCGTACATCACCAGCACGTGCTGCAGGCCCAGCGCGGCCAGGCGCGGTGTGGGCAGCTTTTCATCGACGGGGTGGACTTGTGCAGTCATGGTGTTGTCTCCTGTTTGTGCACTTGAGTGTCGACTGAACTGTATACACATTAGTCCGAACCGCGTATAGCGGCAAACCCGGTTTCAGACCCGCATGGCGGGTGAACCAGTTTTGCCTGCCGTATGTGTAATCCGGGCGGTCATCAGGCCAGCAGGTCGGCCAGCGCGCGGGCGATAACCTTGGTGGCGCGCTTCAAGTCGTCCAGCGCCAGGTTTTCATCGGCGCGCTTGGCGTTGGATTCGATCACGGTACGCGGGCCCGCGCCGTAGATCACGCCGGGGATGCCCTGTTCCACATACAGCCGCACGTCGGTGTACAGCGGCGTGCCCACGGCCGGGATGGGTTCGCCGAACACCTGTTCGCCGTGCTGCTGGATGGCGGCGACGAGCGGCTGGTTGCCGGGCAGCGGCACCATGGCGCGCGCCAGCAGCATGCGCTTGATGTCCACGCGCACGACTTTGCCGCCGCGCGGCGGGTTGAATGATTTCGCCGCTGCTTCAATCGTGGCGCGGATGGATGCCTCGACCTGCGCCGGGTCTTCCTCGGGGATCATGCGACGGTCCAGCTTGAGCACCACCTTGCCGGGGATGACGTTGGTGTTGGTGCCGCCTGCGATCAGCCCCACGTTCAGGTAGGGGTGGGTGATGCCCGCGACGTTGGACGTGATCTTCTTGTAGTCTGCGTTCAGCGCATACAGCGCGTTCAGGATGTGGGTGGCGGCCTGCAGCGCGTCGGTGCCGCTGTCGGGTATGGCGGCGTGGCTCATCTCGCCGTGCACCGTCACTTCCATCTGCAGGCAGCCGTTGTGCGCCACCACCACCTGGTAGCTGAAGCCGGCCGCAATCATCAGGTCCGGCTTGGTCAGGCCCTTCTTCAGCAGCCAGCCGGGGCCGACCTCGCCGCCGAATTCTTCGTCGTAGGTGAAGTGCAGTTCCACATTGCCCTTGGCGGGCTTGGCCACGGCCTCCAGCGCGCGCACGGCAAAGGTGAAGGTGGAGAAGTCGCATTTGCTCACCGCCGCCGCGCGGCCATAGATTTTGCCGTCGGCAATCTCGCCGCCATAGGGGTCGTGCGTCCAGCCGTCGCCGGGGGGCACCACGTCGCCATGCGCGTTCAGTGCAATGGTCTTGCCCGCGTCGCCAAAATTGCGGCGCACGATCAGGTTGGTGATGGTCTCAAGGCCGGCAGCCTTGACCTCGTTGGCCGGCACCACGTGTTTCTCGGCCTGAAGCCCCATGGCCTTCAGCAGGTCGGCGGTGCGGTCTGCATGCGGCGCGTTGTTGCCGGGCGGCGTGTCGGTGGGGACGCGGATCAGTTCCTGCAGGAATCTCACCTGTTCGTCGAAGTGGTTGTCGATCCAGGTGTCGAGGGCGGTGTAGTCGGTCATGTCGCTTGGCTTCTGCGTCGTTAGTTGGTTCTTGGTAGCGTTGTTCTTCAGGCCGCTGCTTCGCGGCAAAGCTGCGCCTGCGGGCACACCGCCCTGGGGGCTTCACTGTGGCGGTCGCCTGTGGCGACTTCCCTGTGCTGCTCGGGGATCGGTCGCACCGCACAACTCGCTACGCGCTGCGCGCTGCGCTCAAACAGGTGCGGTGAGTCAGAGCACGAAGCGCGCTGGCGCGCGCCGACACTCACCCCTGTGCTGCTCGGCGCCCCAGAGGCGCCCCCAGGGCGGTGTGCCCGCAGGCGCAGCTTTGCAGTGATGCTGTTGGCGCGCCACCAGTGGCGTGTCGGGGTCCGGGGTTCGCGGCAGGCGCAGTGCGGCGGGGCGATTTCTGCGGTGGCGAGAAGCACAGGGGGGAGTGTTGGCGCGCGCAGCGCGCATCGTGCACATGCTAGCCGCGGCTGTCTGAGCGGAATGGAGCGCAGCGCAATGCAGCGAGTTCCGCGGCGCAACCGACCCCCGAGCATCGCAGCGGAGTTTTTGCGAAGCAAAAACCACCGCAGCATGAGCCCCGCCGCACTGCGCCTGCCGCGAACCCCGCGAGTGAAGACGAGGTTCACGCCGACTCCGCAGCCAGGTTCTCAAGCAAAGACATGAAGGCATCCACAGCCAACTGCATGTCGTCACTGGTCGTCGACTCCAGCGGGTTATGGCTGATGCCCGCGTTCTGCCCGCGCACGAACAGCATGGCCTGGGGCATCACCTCGTGCAGCTTCATGGCGTCGTGGCCTGCCCCGCTGGGCATGCGGTACAGCGGCACGCCCAGGCTGTCCACGGCGCGTTCCCAGCGTTGCTGCCATTCGGCGGCGCTGGGGGCGGCGGCGGCTTTCATAGTCAATTCGGTCGTGTGGCGCAGGCCGCGCTGTTCGCAGATGCGCACCAGCTCGGCCAGCACATCCGTCACCATCGCGTCGCGCTGCGCATCGGTGGGCGCGCGCAGGTCCAGGGTGAACTGGCAGCGGCCCGGCACCACATTGGTGGAGCCGCCCGGCACGGTGCAGATGCCGATGGTGCCCACCGAATCACCGTCGCGGGCCGCACGCTGCTCGATGTACAGCGCCAGCTCGGCCACCGCCGACAGGGCGTCGCGCCGGCGGTTCATGGGCGTGGTGCCGGCGTGGCTGGCCATGCCGATTACTTCGCACAGGTAGCGCACGCCGCCGTTGATGGAGGTCACGATGCCCAGCGGCAAATCCATCTCGGTCAGCACCGGGCCCTGCTCGATGTGCACTTCCACGAAGCCCAGGTAATCGGCCGGGTTGCGCTGCAGCTTGGGAATGTCGGCTATGCACAGGCCGGCGTGCTGCATGGCCTCGCGCATCGTGATGCCGTCGGCGTCCTTCTGGTCGAGCCAGGCGTTGTTGAACTGGCCGATGAGCGCGCCCGAGCCCAGGAAGGTCGCCTTGTAGCGCTGGCCTTCTTCTTCTGCAAAGGCGATCACCTCAAAGTCAAACGGCAGGCGCTGGCCCCGGCGCGACAGCTCGGCCACGCAGGCCATGGGCGCGAAGATGCCCAGGCGCCCGTCGTACTTGCCGCCGTTGCGCACGGTGTCGTAGTGGCTGCCGGTCATCAGCGTCTTCGCGCCCGGCTTGTCCGCCTTGTAGCGCCCCACCACATTGCCCACGGCGTCGATGTGCACTTCGTCAAAGCCGGCTTCGCGCATGTTGGTGCTGATGCGCTGGGCGCACGCGCGGTGTGCGTCGGTCAGGTAGGTGACGGTGAGCTGGCCTTTTTCGGCAAAGCCCGGGTCGCTGTGCTGCGAGAGCTTTTCCTGCCAGTCCCAAACCTGGTTGCCCAGCGTGGGTTCCACGCCAAACTTGTCGTTCAGGCGGATCTCCACAATGCGGTGGATGTTGCGCAGCGCCTCGCTCAGTTCAAAGTCGGGGTGGTTGTCCACCCGGCGGGCAAAGGTGTCGATGATTTCGTGGCGGCTCAGCCCCGTGCCGCGCGGCCCGCGCACCGCCAGGATGAACGGAAAGCCGAACTTGGCGTTGTAGTCGGCGTTGAGCTGCTGGATGCGCGCAAATTCTTCAGGCGTGCAGTCGGTCAGGCCGGCCTTGCCTTGCTCATGGGTGGACTCGGCCGTCAGCGTCTTGCTGACCATGGCCTTGCCGGCGAGCTCCGGGTGGGCGCGGATCAGTGTGAGCTGTCTGTCGGTGCCCGCGTCGCGCACGACGTTGGCCATCACATGCTTCAGGTGCGCGATCGAGCGGAACGGGCGGTGCGCCAGCGCGGCCTGCGCCACCCAGGGGGAATGTTCGTACAGGCCGTCCAGCAGCGCGGCGGCCTCGTCGGCCGCAGCCGTGTTGATCTGTTCAAGTGTGAGTGCCATGTTCAACCCTGATAAGGATGCGTTTGCTTCCAGTGGCGCGCAATGTCGATGCGGCGGCACACCCAGACGCGGTCATGCTTTGCGATGTGGTCCAGAAACTTCTGCAGCGCCACGATGCGCCCTGGCCGCCCCAGCAGCCGGCAGTGCATGCCCACGCTCATCATCCTGGGCGAATCGGCGCCCTCGGCGTAAAGCGCATCAAAGCTGTCGCGCAGGTAGATGAAGAAGTCCTCGGCCTGCGCAAAGCCCTGTGGCAGCGAAAAGCGCATGTCGTTGGTGTCCAGCGTGTAGGGCACCACCAGGTGCGGCACCGTGGTGCCATCGGTCTTTTGAACCTTCATCCAGAACGGCAGGTCGTCGCCGTAGTAGTCGCTGTCGTATTCAAAGCCGCCGTAGTCGGCCACCAGGCGGCGCGTGCGGGGGCTGTCGCGGCCGGTGTACCAACCCACGCCGTGCACGGCGTTCGGTTGGTCTCTCGTCTGGCCGGTCAGCTTGGTGATGATTTCCATGCCGATACGCATGTGCTCGCGCTCGGTGGCTTCGTCGATGTTCTGGTAGTGGATCCAGCGCCAGCCGTGGCAGGCGATCTCGTGGCCCAGCTCGACAAAGGCGCGGGTCAGCTCGGGGTGGCGTTCCAGCGCCATGCCGACGCCGAACACCGTGAGCGGCAGGCCGCGCCTTTCAAACTCGCGCAGGATGCGCCACACACCCACGCGCGAGCCGTATTCGTAGATGCCTTCCATGCTCATGTGCCGGTCGGGGAACGCGGCGGGGTTGAACATTTCGGACAGGAACTGCTCCGACCCGGCGTCGCCGTGCAGCGTGGCGTTCTCGCCGCCTTCTTCGTAGTTCAGCACGAACTGCACCGCAATGCGGGCGTTGCCGGGCCATTGCGCATGCGGCGGGTTGCGGCCGTAGCCGACCAGGTCGCGCGGGTAGGGCAGGGTGGTGTCGTAGGTCATGCGAGCGCGGCGGCAATGTCGTTGGTGGGCACGGTGCGGTCAAAGGCCAGGCTTTCTTCGACGTGCAGCAGGTGTTCGTTCATCAGGCGCACCGCGCGTTCCTCGTCTTTCGCGGCCAGTGCCTTGACGATTTCGGCGTGCTCGTCGTTGGAGTGTTCGGCCTCGCTGCGGCTCTGGTACATCAGCGTGATGAGCGCGCAGCGCGAGATCAGCTCGCCCAGCATCTGCGCCAGCACCTCGTTGCCCATCAGCTCGGCCATGCGCACGTGGAAGTCGCCCAGCAGTTCGGTGCGGCTGGCGGCGTCGTTCTTCTGCACGGCGGCCTTTTCCTGGGCCACGTGGTCTTTCAGCGCGCGGATTTTGGCGGGGGTGACCTCACGCACAAAGGCACGGGTCATTTCGGCCTCCAGCATGCGGCGCACCGCAAAAACCTGGCGCGCCTCGTCGGCCGAGGGCGCCGCCACAAAGGCGCCGCGCGCGGGCTCCAGTTTGATGAGCCGGTTTTGCGACAGCTGGAACAGCGCCTGGCGCACCAGCGTGCGCGACACGCCAAAATGGTCGGCCAGCTTTTGCTCGGCCAGTTTGGTGCCGGGCTGCAGCTTGTGGTCGACGATGGCTCGGGTGAGCGACTCGACGATGTGGCTGGTGGTGGATGTCTCCATGCGGCGGATGATAGCTGCAAATCCGAAAAGTGTATACACTTCTGTCGACTGAAATGCTGAACTCTTTCATCTCCACTGCTTCTTTACTCGCTGCTTCGCGTCAGGCGGTGCCCGGCGGGGGCTCACACTGTGGCGGTCTGCGCGTTGCGCAGACTCCGCTGCGGTGCTCGATTCGGGGTTGCGCCGCAGAACTCGCTGCGCGCTGCGCGCTTCGCTCTAACAGCCGCGGCGAGTCAGACACGAAGCGCGCTTCGCGCGCCAACCCCGAATCTGCGCTCCTCGCCGCCACAGAGATCGCCCCCGCCGGGCACCGCCTGCCGCGAAGCCGGGTGCGGGCTCTCCACCGATGGCGTGCCAACAACGGCTTTGCCGCGAGGTGCAACGAACAAAAAAGCCAATCATTACCAAACCAAGAGGAACCCACATGGGCCTGAGCACACACGTCCTGGACACTGCCCACGGCTGCCCCGCCGCCGGCATGACGGTCACGCTGTACACCACGGCGAATGGAACCGCCACACAAGTCAAGCAGTTCAACCTCAACAGCGACGGCCGCAACCCCGATGGCCCGCTGTATGACAACGCCGGCCTGCAAAAGGGCACCTACCGCCTGGTGTTTGACGTGGCCGGCTACTTCCGTGCCAAGGGCGTGCAGCTGCCCGACCCGCCGTTCCTGGACCAGGTGAGCATTGACTTTGGCGTGGCGCACACCGACCAGCACTACCACGTGCCTTTGGTCTGCACGCCCTGGACATACAGCACCTACCGCGGCTCGTAAGGCGGTTCATGAGCAACCTGCACGTGCACCAGCTGATGCTGGCCCTGCAACAGGGGCCGGCGGTGCTGGTGAGCGTGCATGACGTGCAGGGGTCCGGTCCGCGTGAGGTGGGCGCCTGGATGGCGGTGCTGGCCGCAGAGGTCATCAACACCATTGGCGGCGGCAACCTGGAGTTTCAGGCGATTGACGAGGCGCGCCAGATGCTGGGCGGTGCAGGCACCGTCACGCGCAGGTACCCGCTGGGCCCGAGCCTGGGCCAGTGTTGCGGCGGGGTGGTGCAGCTGCGGTTTGAGCCCGTGGCACCCGCTGACGCCCCGGCACTGGCGCAGCGGCTGCAGGCCCGCTTCACGCCCGTGGCGCTGTTTGGCGGCGGCCATGTGGGCAAGGCATTGGTGCAGGTGCTGGGCACGCTGCCGCTCAGCGTGACCTGGGTGGACAGCCGTGACCAGATCTTTCCGGCCGACGTGCCGTTCAACGTGACCTGTGAACACTCCGATCCGGTGCAGGCCGCCGTCGCGGACCTGCCGTCGGGCGCCCACGTGCTCATCATGAGCTTCAGCCACGCCGAAGACCTGGATGTCGTGGCGGCCTGCCTGCGCCGCCTGCGCGAGCGCAACGACCTGCCCTGCATCGGCCTGATCGGCAGCAAGAGCAAGTGGGCTGCGTTCCGCCACCGGCTGGAGGAGCGCGGCTTCTCCGCCGCCGAGCTGGCCCGCATAACCAGCCCCATCGGCCTGCCCGGCATCACCGGCAAGCAGCCCGAAGTGATTGCCGTGAGCGTGGCGGCACAGTTGTTGCAAGCCCTGCCGGCGGGAAAACCCTAGGAATCCGCCATGGTGTTCCAAACCAAAACTGTATACACTTCGGTCCACAAGCCGCAGCGGAGCAACCCCACAGGTGATGTTCGCGGCCCCACATCTGCTCAGAGCGCCCGCAGTGGTGAGCAGGCTTGAAGGTTGAGACATGGAAAGCTACCTCCTCGACTGGGCCAATCTGCTGCTGCGCTGGGTCCACGTCATCACCGCCATTGCCTGGGTCGGTTCGTCGTTCTACTTCGTCTTTCTGGACAGCAGCCTCACGCCGCCTGTCGATGAAGACCTGAAGAAGCAGGGCGTCAGCGGCGAACTCTGGGCCGTGCACGGCGGCGGCTTTTACCACCCGGTCAAGTTCAATGTATCGCCGCCCAAGCTGCCGTCGCACCTGCACTGGTTCTACTGGGAAAGCTACAGCACCTGGCTCAGCGGTTTTGCGCTGTTCACGGTGTCGTACCTGTGGAGCGCCAGCACCTACCTGATCGACAAAAGCCTGATGGACTGGTCGCCCGGCGCGGCCATCGGCGTGGCGGTGTCGTTCCTGGTCGTGTTCTGGATGCTGTACGACCTGATCTGCCAGTACTTCGGCCAAAAGAAGAATGGCGACGCCATCGTGGGCGCGCTGGTGCTGGGTCTGGTGTGCGTGGCGTCGTGGCTGGCCTGCCACTGGTTCGCGGGGCGCGCGGCGTTTCTTCTTGTGGGGGCCATGATCGCCACCGCCATGAGCGCCAACGTGTTCTTCTGGATCATCCCCGGGCAAAAGAAAGTCATCGCGTCCATCAAGGCCGGTCAGCCCGTGGACCCCATTCATGGCATGCGCGGCAAACAGCGCAGCGTGCACAACACCTATTTCACGCTGCCGGTGCTGTTTGCCATGCTGTCCAACCATTACAGCTTCACCTACAGCCACCCGCACAACTGGCTGGTGCTGATCCTCATGATGTTCGCGGGCGCGGCCATCCGCCAGTTCTTCGTCATGCGCCACGGCTGGAAGCTGGGCCGCAACCCGCACCCGCTGCCCTATGCGCTGGTGGGCGTGGCGGTGATCGTGGGCGTGATCGTGTGGCTCAAGCCCGCGCCGCAGGCTGCGGCTGCAGCCCAGCCGGTGGCGGCCGCGCCCGCAACCCATGCCGATGTAAAAAAGGTGCTGGAGCAGCGCTGTTACATGTGCCATGGCGCGCAGGTGCAGATGAAGAACGTGCGCCTGGACACGCCCGATGCGCTGAAACAGCATGCCCAGGCCGTCTATCAGCAGGCCGTGGTCACCAAGGTGATGCCCATGAACAACAGCACCGGCATCACTGACGCCGAACGGGCGCTGATCGGGCAGTGGTTCCAGGCGGGCGCCAAAGTGAACTGACTGTTACAGCTTCATCGCGTCCGTCAGCCAAACGTAAGTGTTGTCCACAGGTGGGTTTTGTTGCCCATCGCCTAAAGTTCGGCCCATGGCAACATCTGCCGACTCGAGGAGACAACATGAAAAAGTACATGCCGTTCATTCACGGCGCGGTGGCCGTGGCCGCCTCGTTGGCCGTGCAGGTTGCCGGCGCCGCCCAGCTCGTCATCGCCCAGGTGGCGCCGCTGTCGGGCCTGGAGGCGATCCAGGGCCGTGCGTATTCCGCGGGGCTGCAACTGGCCTTCAACAACGCCAACAAGGCGGGCGGCGCGGGTGGCCACACCTTCAGCCTGGTGCGCAAGGATGACGGTGGCCGACCGGACGACACCATTGCCGCCACGACCCAGGTGCTGGCCGAAAGCAAGCCGATTGCGCTGGCCGGCTACTTCGGCAACCGCAGCATCGCCGAGCTGGTGAAGTCGGGCATTCTGGAAAAGGAAAAGATCGCGCTGGTGGGCTACCGCACCACTGAAATCCGCCCCGACGTGCCCTACGTGTACAGCGTGCGCGCCGGCCTGCGCGACGAGATCACCAAGATCGCGGAGCACCTGGCGACCGTGGGCATCACGCGGCTGGGCCTGTTCCATGAAGACGGCCCGGGTGCGGCAGCGCTGACGGCCGCCGTGGACGAAATCACCAAAAAAACCGGCAGCACCATCACTGCGCGCGCCACCTACCCGGCGGGTACGGCCCGCGTGTCGCCGGCCATCGACATCTTCCTGAAGACGCCGCCGCAAGCCATCATCATGCTGGCCACCGGCTCGGCCGCGGCCGGGTTCATCGAGCAGTACCGCCTGGGCGGCGGCGCCGCGCAGCTGTTTGCGCAGTCGGGCGCCGACATCGAGCAACTCGCCCAGCGCCTGGGCGAGGAAACCATGCAGGGCATTGCCATCGCGCAGGTGACGCCCAGCCCGTACAAGATTTCCGGCCGCCTGGCCAAGGAGTTCGCCGATACCGTGGCCAAGACGCCCAACCTGGAGGTGCCGCCCAGCTACGCCATGATGGAAGGCTACATCGCCGGCAAGACCATCATTGAGGCGGCGCGTCGCATGGGTGCCAAGGCCAGCCGTGAGGCTTTCGTCGCGGCGCTGGACACGGTGGAAACCGACATGGGCGGCTACCGCGTGGGCTTCAAGCCGGGCATGCGCTCGGGCTCCAGGTTTGTGGAGCTGTCCATCGTGACGGGCGCAGGCAAGATCCGCCAGTAGCCGGCGCGGTGCGTTGTGGTGACGGATGCTGCGCGTATCCGGCCCTAGAATGCGCCCCTCATGTTCAAAAACGCCTGTTATTTCCGCATCGGCGACGGCTTCGAGCTGCCCCCGGTTGCCGCGCTTGAGAAAGTGCTGCAAAAAACCCGCTTCCTGCCCTGCGGGCCCACCCAGGCCGAGAGCAGCGGCTGGGTGGCGCCGCGCGGCGGCAAGCACACCCAACTTGCCGAGATTGTCGGTGGCCAGCTGATCCTGAAGCTGTGCACCGAAAAACGCGCCGTGCCCTCGTCGGCGATCAAGGCCGCCGTAGAAGAAAAGATCGAGCGCTACAGGAAAGAGACGGGCCAGGAGCGCGTGGGCTCGCGCGCCAAAAAAGAATTCAAGGAAGAGGTGCTGCTGGACCTGCTGCCGCGCGCCTTCACCAAGCGCAGCCACACGCTGCTGTGGCTTGCACCCGAACAGAAGCTGCTGGTGGTGGACGCCGGCACGCTGGCCGGCGCCGACCGCATCGTGTCGGCCCTGCTGGAGTCGCTGCTGGAGATTCCTGGTGTCGGCGCCGCGCTGGACCTGCAGCCCATCCACACCGAACTGTCGCCGTCGGTTGCCATGGCGCAATGGCTCAGCACGCGCGAGGCGCCCTACAACTTCACGATTGACCGCGACTGCGAGCTGAAGACGCCCGACGACCAGAAGTCCAGCGTGCGCTACGCGCGCCACACGCTGGACATTGACGAGATCGCCCAGCACATCGCGGCCGGCAAGGTGCCGACCCAGCTGGCCATGACCTGGAACGACCGTGTGTCGTTCGTGCTGAGCGACATGGGCCAGGTGCGCCGCATCAAGCTGCTGGACGTGGTGATGGAAGGTGTGGACAAGCCCGGCAAGGACGACGATGGATTTGACGCGGACGCGGCCATCCTGACCGGCGAGCTGGCCGGCTTGATACCGGATCTGCTGGATGCGCTGGGCAGCGATCCGGCGGCGTAGTTGCCAGATCCTTGCCCCAGCGGCTAGCGCCGTGCGCGCGCGGCGGCCCGCACCTCGCGCGCCTGGTTCAGTGACGCGAACGCCGCGGCAATGTAGTCCACAAAAGCGCGTACCCGCGCCGAAGTCTGGAGCCGTTGCGGGTAGACCGCGCGAATGTCGGCCTCGGGCGTTCGCCATTGGGGCAGCACTTCCACCAGGCGGCCGCTGCGCAGGTAGCGCGCGACGTCCCATTCCGAGCGCATGACGATGCCGTGGCCGTCCAGCGCCCAGGCCACGGCAATCTCGCCGTCATTGGTGGTCAGGCTGCCGCGCGTTCGCACCGGGTGCGCCACGGCCGCGTCGCCCCGGCGCAGCTTCCATACGCCATAGGCCTCGTCGCCCTGGCGGATGCCCAGGCAGTTGTGGCGTGACAGCTCGTGCGGCGTGGCGGGTGTGCCGTGTCGCGCCAGGTAGGCGGGCGCGGCCACCAGCAGCCGCCGGTTGGGCGCCAGGTAGCGAGCAATCACCCGCGCATCGGGCGGCTCGCCAAACCGGATGCACACGTCAAAGGCATCGTCGGTCAGCGGGGGCGGGTTGACTGACAGCTGCAGCTGGACTTCCACCTGCGGGTGGGCCCGCGCGAAACGCGAGATCACCGGCGCCACATGGCTGCGCCCGAAGCCCAGCGTGGCGTTCACGCGCAGCAGCCCCTTGGGCGCGGCCACGGCCCGCGTGACGAGCTGTTCCATGTCGTCGATCTCGGCCAGGATGCGCCGCGCATGGGTGAGGTACAGCTCGCCTTCCGCCGTCAGGCCGATGCGCCGCGTGGTTCGGTTCATGAGCTGTACGCCCAGGCGCGATTCCATCTGGGCCAGCCGTTTGCTGACGGCGGGGGTGGTCACGTCCAGCTCGCGGGCGGCGGCCGAAAAGCTGCCTGAACGGGCCAGCAGGCTGAAAAAGGCCATCTCGGACGGGGCGGAAGCAGGCGTGGACATTGTTGAATCAAGGTTAACAATGGAATAACTTTAGCCAGCGGCGTTAATTCAGGCAATCCGTACAGTCCGGTGTGCAACAACCATGACTTCAAGGACGGCATTGATGAAGAACTACCGCATCGCCTGCATCCCCGGCGACGGCATCGGCAAGGAAGTGGTACCGGCGGGCCAGCAGGTGCTGCAGGCGCTGGCCGCGGCGCAGGGCCGTTTCAGCTTTGACTTCACCAGCTTCGGCTGGGGCGGCGACTGGTACCGCGCCCACGGCGAAATGATGCCGGCCGACGGGCTGGACGCGCTGCGCGGCATGGATGCCATCCTGTTCGGCTCGGCGGGCGACCCGCACATCCCGGACCACATCACGCTGTGGGGACTGCGCCTGAAGATCTGCCAGGGCTTTGACCAGTACGCCAACGTGCGGCCCACGCGCATCCTGCCCGGCATAGATGCCCCGCTCAAGCGCTGCCGCACGCAGGACCTGGACTGGGTCATCGTGCGCGAAAACTCCGAAGGCGAATACGCCGGCGTGGGCGGCCGCGCCCACCAGGGCCACCCGATCGAGGTGGCCACCGACGTGAGCATGATGACCCGCGCCGGGGTGGAGCGCATCATGCGCTACGCCTTCCGGCTGGCCCAGTCGCGCCCGCGCAAGCTGCTGACGGTGGTGACCAAATCCAACGCGCAACGCCACGCCATGGTGATGTGGGACGAGATCGCCGCGCAGGTGGCCAAAGAGTTTCCCGACGTGAAGTGGGACAAGGAACTGGTGGACGCCTGCACCGCGCGCATGGTCAACCGCCCGGCCAGCCTGGACACCATCGTCGCGACCAACCTGCATGCCGACATCCTGAGCGACCTGGCCGCCGCGCTGGCCGGCAGCCTGGGCATTGCCCCCACCGGCAACATCGACCCCGAGCGCCGCTACCCCAGCATGTTCGAGCCCATCCATGGCTCGGCCTTCGACATCATGGGCAAGGGCCTGGCCAACCCGGTCGGTACCTTCTGGAGCTGCGTGATGCTGCTGGAGCACATTGGTGAGCCTGAGGCCGCTGCGGTGCTGATGGCGGCGATTGAGGAAGTCACGGCAGACAAGACGCTGCACACGCGCGACCTGGGCGGCACGGCCACAACAGACCAGGTCACGCAGGCGGTGTGCGAAGCCGTGAGTGAGCGTGTAGCCGCCTGACGATCAATAACCCAAGAAGGAGACAAGCGTGATGAAAAAGATGATTGCTGCACTGGGCCTGGCCCTGCTCGCGCCCTTGGCGCTGGCCCAAGCCTGCCCCGACAAGAACCTGTTGTACTGGCAGGCCTTTCCGCCCGGCGGCGAATCCGACCTGTCGGCGCGCCACCAGCAGGTGGTACTCAAGAAAAAATGCCCGGCGGTGGACACCATCATCCAGTACAAGGCCGGTGCGGGTGGCGCGCTGATGTGGTCGCAGATGAACCAGCTGCCCGCCGACGGCCTGAATGTGGTGGGCGTGAACCTGCCGCACATCGTGTTCCAGCCCATGGAGGGCCAGGTGCAGTACAAGACGGCCGACATCACGCCGGTGTTCTGGTTCCACTACACGCCCGACATCCTGGTGGTGCCCGAGCAAAGCCCCATCAAGACCTTTGCCGACTTCATCAAGGCCGCCAAGGCCGACCCCGGCAAGATCAGCCTGGGCGGCTCGGGGCAAAACTCCGCCAACCATGCGGCGCATGAGCGCATGAACGCGGCCTTTGGCGTCAAGACCATCTACGTGCCGTTCAAGGGCACGGGCGACATGGCCACGGCCGTGATGGGCGCCCAGGTGGACGGTGCCATGACCTACACGGCCTTTGCCATCAACAACAAGACGCGCGTGCGCCCGCTGGCCGTGGCCATGGAAAAGCGCCACCCGCTGATGCCCGACGTGCCCACCTTCCGCGAGCTGGGGGTGGACTGGGTGGACGGCGCCTACCGCGGCATTGGCGTGCCCAAGGGCACCTCCGCTGCCGACCGCAAGAAGATCTCGGACATGTGGATGGCGCTGAACAACGACCCCGAGATGAAAGAGCTGGCCGCCAGGAGCGGGTTCGAGCTGGTGAACGTGGGTGTGGACCAGATGGACGCCTTCATGCGCGACAAGGTCAAGCTGTACACCGAGGGTGCGTCGCGGCTGAACCTCGGCAAAAAGTAAACATCGCACAGAACGGGGCAAAATCACCGGTGATGAAACTCACCGGCGCCCCCAACTTCCGTGACCTCGGCGGCTACAGCACCACCGATGGCCGCACCGTCAAAACCGGCCGCGTCTTCCGCTCCGACCATCTGGGCCACCTGGAGCCCGCCGACCTGCAGCACATCGCCGAGCGGGTGGGCCAGCAGGTGCGCGTGCTGGACCTGCGCGGCGTGGCCGAGCGCGAACACGCGGCCTGCGCCATTCCCAACGCCATGGTGCATTCACTGGCGATCGAGCCCACCATCGTGCAGAAGCTGCAGGACCTGCTGGAAGCGGGCGCTGACCTGACCGCGCCCGATGTGGAGGCGCTGATGCACGACACCTACCGCGGCTTTGTGCGCAGCAACACGCCGCAGTTCGCGCGGCTGTTTGGCCACCTGCTGCAAGCGCATGACGCGCCCGTGGTCTTCCATTGCACCGCCGGCAAGGACCGCACGGGCTTTGCCGCCGCGCTGCTGCTGCACGCCCTGGGCGTGAGCGACGAGCTGATCATGCGCGACTACCTGCTCACCAACGAACGGCTGGCCGGGCGCCTGCACCCCGGCCTGTTCCCGCCAGTGGTGGGCAAGGTGTTGTGGGGCGTGCAGGAAGACTTTCTGCATGCCGCGTTCGAGGCGGTGCAGGAGGACTTCGGCCACCTGGACAACTACCTGCGTGAGGGTATCGGCCTGGGCGAGGCCGAGCGGCAGCAACTGCATGCGATGTACCTGCAGCCACCGGCACGCTGAGTTACCACGCGGTTACGGCACTGCACAATCGCAGGCGGAGACTTTTCTAATGACCGCACCCGACCCGATGCGCGCCCCGCGCGAATTCCTCGAACATCTGTACCAGGCGGCTGTGCGCCGTGCGCTGCCGCTGCACACGCTGGGCGCGCACCTGCCGCCGCCACCCAAAGGCCGCACCGTCGTGCTGGGCGCGGGCAAGGCCGGCGGATCGATGGTGCAGGCGGTGGAGGCGCTGTGGCCTGCCGACGCGCCGCTGTCGGGCCTGGTCGTCACGCGCTACCACCACATCCCGCCGCGCCCGCCCGGCGTGCCGCAGCGCATCGAGCTGGTGGAGGCATCGCATCCCGTGCCCGACGCCGCGGGCGAGCAGGCCGCGCAGCGCATCCTGGCATTGACCCAAGGGCTGACGGCTGATGACCTGGTGCTGTGCCTGATCTCGGGCGGCGGCTCGGCCCTGCTCACGCTGCCGGCTGACGGCCTGACGCTCGCGGACAAGCAACGCATCAACAAGGACCTGCTCCACAGCGGCGCCCACATCGGCGAGATGAACTGCGTGCGCAAGCATCTGTCGCGCATCAAGGGCGGTCGCCTGGCTGCCGCCTGCGCCCCCGCGCGCGTGATCACCCTGACCATCAGCGATGTGCCTGGCGACGACCCGTCGGTCATTGCCAGCGGGCCCACGGTGCCTGACGCCACCACCTGCGCCGACGCACTGGCCATCCTGCGCCGCTACGGCATTGCCGTGCCGCCTGCCGTGCAGCAGGCGCTGGAAGCTGGCGCGCTGGAGACGCCCAAGCCCGGCGACGCTGCCTTCAGCGGCCATGAGGTCCACATGATTGCCACGCCGCAGCAGTCGCTGGAGGCCGCAGCCGAGGTGGCGCGCGCGGCCGGGCTGGATGCGTACATCCTCAGCGACGAGATCGAAGGCGAGTCACGCGAGGTCGGTAAGGTGCACGCCGCCCTGGCGCGCGCGGTGGCGCGCGGCAACGGCGCGTGGAAGAAGCCCTGCGTGATCCTGAGCGGCGGCGAAACCACGGTGACCATACGCAAGCAGCCCGAAGGCACACCGCGTGGCCGCGGCGGGCGCGCCGGCGAGTTTTGCCTGGGCCTGGCGCAGGCACTGCAGGGCCAGCCGGGCGTGTGGGCCCTGGCGGCAGACACCGACGGCATTGACGGTGTGGAAGACAACGCCGGCGCGTATGTGGCGCCCGACACGCTGGCGCGTGCGCAGGCAGCCGGTATGAAGGTGGACGCCTACCTGGACCGCAATGATGCCTATGGCTATTTCGAGCCGCTGGGCGGCCTGGTGGTGACGGGGCCCACGCACACCAACGTCAACGACTTCCGCGCGATTCTGGTGCTCTGATCAGCTGCAGGTTTCGCGGATGTCATCCGGCACCGCCAGTGCCCGGATGCTTCCGTCCTCGCGCCGCGCCGCGAAGATACGCACCTCGTCGCATTCCATGATCACGTCGTCGCCGCGCGTGATGCGGTAGCGCTGCACAAAGCTCTTGGTGCGCCATTCGGCCACATGCACATGGATCTGCAGCGTGTCGCCGTAGCTGGCGGTCTTGATGAACTTCGCATGCGTGTCCACCAGCGGGGTGCCGATGATGCCGCGCTGCGCTTCGGTCTCGTGCCATGAGGGCACGCCGCATTCCACGAAGAAATGGCGCGACGCGGCGTCGATCCAGCGGAAGAAATTGGGGAACCACACAATGCGTGCCGGGTCGCAGTCGCCGAACTCCACGCGCTGGGTGTACACCACGGTGCGGGCGTTGCCGGAAGAGGGGTTTGCTTCAGTCATGCCCCCGATAATCGCATCAAACCAACCGCACCCCATGCCAGAACTCCAACTCGCCGTCATCGACGTGAAACCCGGCGCCGCCATGGAAAGCCAGTCGGGCCTGCAGCTGCTGCGCCCGCGCATCTATGGCGCCTGGATGCAGCCCCCGGGGCCGAAGAAGGTGGCCGCCATCGTCATGCACCCCACCAGCAACTTCATGGGGCACTACCTGATCGCGCCGCTGGCCGTGCGCGGCATCGCCTGCATGGGGCTGAATTCGCGCTACGCGGGCAACGACACGCTGCTGCTGATGGAGCGGGTGATCCAGGACCTGGGCGCGGGCGTGCAGTACCTGCGGGCGCAGGGCTATGACAAGGTGGTGCTGATCGGCAATTCGGGCGGGGCTTCGCTGTCGGCGTTCTACCAGGCGCAGGCGGAGCACCTGACCATCACCCACCTGCTGGACGGCGACCCGGCCGGCCTGTCGGGCGCCGACCTGCCTCCCGTGGACGGCCTGGCCCTGTGCGCCGCGCACGAGGGCCGCAGCACGCTGATGCGCAACTGGATCGACCCGTCGGTGATTGACGAGCACGACCCGCTGTCGGTGGACCCGGCGCTGGACATGTATGACCCGCGCAACCAGCCGTTTACCGCGGAGTTCCTGGCGCGCTTCAAGACCGCGCAGCGCGAACGGCTGCAGCGTATTGAGGATTGGGTGGCACGACGCCTGGCCCTGCTGCGCAGTCAGACGGCGCCGGGCAGTCCGCGCGACCAGGTGTTTGTGATCCACCGCACCCACGCCGATCCGCGCTGCGTGGACCGGACGATCGACGCCAACGACCGCCAGTTGGGCAGCGTGTGGGGCAACGGGGTGGAGGGCGCGCGCGCCGTGAACTATGCGGCCAGCCAGATGGGGCGCATCACCTCACTGACGGCGTTTTTGTCGCAATGGTCATCGCAAAGCCGCGCCGACGGCCCGGCCAACCTGGCGCAAACCAGCGTGCCGGTGTTGCTGTGTACCTACACGGGGGATCAAAGCACCTTTCCCAGCACGCGCAGCGCGTGGCTGGCTGCGGGCGGGGAACGCATCCGCAATGTGGACATCGCGGGGGGTAACCATTACCTGGCGGGCCAGCCTGCGCTGGTGGAGCAGGTGGCCGACGAGATGAGCGCGTGGATGCACGCGCTCTGAAGGCTTACTCGCTCCAGTTGGAGTACTTTTCGCAGATCTTGTTGATGCGCTTGCCCTTGGCCGTTTCGGCAAAGGTGGCCAGGTTGCCGGTGAAGTCTTCGGCGGTCTCGTTCCACATGCAGGTGCACCAGGCTTGCGCCTTGGTCTGACCCTTGATGGGGCTGGCGTCGTTGCCGCCTTCATAGGTCTTGTTGGCGTAGGTGATGCACTGGCGGTACTGCGCCTGGTCGCTGGCGGGTACGCGGTTGTATTCCTGCGCAAGCGCAGCGCTGCTGCCCAGCAGCATGATCAGGGCGATGGAGAGATAGCGTTTCATGGAACAGCCTTTATGGATTGATGTGTTTGGCGCCCGACGAGGCGGGGCCAAAGCAGTGTAAGAGGCCGTAACGCGAGTGCTGTGTCTCAAAGCCTGAATATTTTTTGCACGTTGCGTCCGCGCACCTTTTGCCTTGCGGAGTCAGCCAAACTGTTTACACGCGCCAGGCAGCCCGTCATGTCGCCGATGTGGTGCGGGTAGTCGCTGCCGTACATCACGTTGTCTTCGCCAAACACACCCACGGCCAGGTCCAGCGCGTCCTGGCGGAACAGCACCGAGTCGCAGTACATCTGGCGCAAATACTCAGACGGTTTGCGCTGGATTTTTTCGCGGGCGGCGGGCAGTTGCTCCCAGCACCAGTCCATGCGGCCGATCAGGTAGGGGATGGTGCCCGCGCCATGGCCGGCGATGACTTTCAGGTTGGGGTGACGGTCGATGAATCCGTCCAGGATCAGCCGTGCCACGCACAGCGATGTGTCAAAGGTAAAGCCCAGCGGCGGCGTGAGTGCAAATTCATTCATGCCCATCTCGCCAATGCCGGGCGGTGTGGTGGGGTGGATGAAGACGGGCAGCGCCTTGTCGTCAATGGCCTTCCACACCGGCGCAAACAGCGGGTCGGTCAATGGCTTGCCGCCGATGTTGCCCAGCACCACCACGCCCACGGCGCCCCTGGCCAGGGCGCGGTGCAGCTCCTGCACGGCCAGGTCGGGGTACTGCCAGGGCAGCGACGCAAACCAGCGGATGCGGTCCGGGTACTGCGTCTGGGCGCCGGCCATGTCGTCGTTCACGTCCTGCGCGGCGGCCAGGCTCACCTGCGCGCCGCCGAAGTACGCGTTGGGGCAGGTCAGTGACACCACGGCCATGTCCACACCCGCCTCGTTCATGCGCTGCACGCGCAGGTCGTAGTCGGACATGGCGGGGTTGATGGTCATGAACGGCGCGCCGTCCTTGTACACACAGGGCTTGCCGTTGGCCGGGTTGGGCTTGACCTGCAGGTAGTCGCCGCCGTGTTCGCGCAGCATGTCCAGCCAGCGCGTGGTGAGCATGTGGGTGTGGATGTCGATCACGGGGCTGTTCATGCTTTGGCAGTCAGAAGGTTGAGGATTTCGTCAGTATGTTCACCCACCCGCGGCAGCGCGGTGCGCACGGGCGGGCGGCGCCCGCCCAGGGTCAGCGGCAGCAGCACCACGTCGGTGGTGGTGCCGTCGCCGGTGTCCATGGGCACCAGGCCGCCGCTGGCTTTGAGGTGCGGGTCGTTCACCAGCTGGTCGGGCCGCATGATGGGTGCGTAGGGCAGGCCTGCGGCTTCCAGCCGGGCCGACAGTTCGTCAATGCGGTGGTGCTGCAGCACCTCGCCCAGCCGCGCCAAAAGCGCTGGGCGCACGGCCACGCGCTGGGCATTGGTCTGCAGGGCAGGGTCAGTGGCCAGCTCCGGGCAATCGAGCACGCGGCACAGCACCTGGTAATGCTTGTCGTTCACCGCGCCAATAAAAAGCTGCTCGCCATCGGCCAGCGTGAACACGTCGTACACGCTCCAGGCCGACACACGCGAGGGCATGGGCGGCGGGGCCTCGCCCGTCATCAAATACTGCTGCATGTGCTGCGCGCTCAGGAACACGCAGTTTTCAAACAGCGCGCTTTGCACCTCCTGGCCCAGGCCGGTGCGTTCACGCTCGCGCAGCGCGGCCAGCACGCCGATGGCGCCAAACATGCCGCCCATGATGTCGTTGACCGAGGTGCCCGCGCGCAGCGGCCGGCCCTGCGGCCCCGTCATGTACGACAGGCCGCCCATCATCTGCACCACTTCGTCCAGCGCCAGCCGGTTCTCGTACGGGCCGGGCAAAAAGCCCTTGTGCGACACATAGATCAGGCCGGGGTACAGCGCGCGCAGGCTTTCATGGTCCAGGCCGAAGGACGCCATCAGGCCGGGGCGGAAGTTCTCCAGCACCACGTCGCATTCGCCGATCAGCGCGCGGGCGGTGTCCTGGCCCGCTTCGGTAGAGATGTCGAGCACGATGCTCTTCTTGTTGCGGTTGAAGCTGCGGAAAAAGCCGATACCCAGGCCCGGCAGGTTGCGCGTCTTGTCGCCGCCGGGCGGTTCGACCTTGATGACCTCGGCCCCCAGGTCGGCCAGGATCATGCCGCAGGTGGGGCCCATGACCATGTGGGTGAATTCGATCACGCGCAGGCCGTCCAGGGGCAGGCCTGTGGGAGGGGTTGGGCTGGTGGCGTTCATGCGGTGGCTTCCGTGGCGGGTTCAAGATGTCTGGGCAGGCCGGCGCGCCACAGCGTGCCGTGCAGTGTTTCGCCCTGCAGCCAGCCGGCCACGCGCTCGCGCAGCGCCAGCAGGCGCGGGATGTGAATGCCGGTGGGGCAACCCATGCGTTCCAGCATGAAGGCCAGGTCTTCAGTCGTGACGTTGCCGCTGGCACCCGGCGCATGCGGGCAGCCGCCTATGCCGGCCAGCGACGCGTCGAAACGCGTCACTCCGGTCTGCATCGCGGCGTACACATTGGCCAGGCCCAGGCCGCGCGTGTCATGGAAATGCCCGCTCCACAGCCGGTCGCCGGCAATGCGCCGCGCCTGCTCGAACAGCCGGTGTACACCGGCTGGGTCGGCATAGCCCACGGTGTCGGCCAGGCTCACGCGGTCTGCGCCTGCGTCCAGCAGGGCCTGCATCAGGCGCAGCACTTCGGCCACGGGCACTTCGCCCTGCAGCGTGCAGCCAAAGGCCGTGCCCACGCCGCCTTCCAGCAGCGTCTGCGCGCCGCTGGCATCGCGCGCCGCGCGGATGCGGGCAAGTTCGGCCACCACCTCGTCGGGCGTCTTGCGCAGGTTGGCCAGGCTGTGCGCATGGCTGGCCGACAGCGGCACGACCATCAGGTCAGCGCCTGTTTCCAGCGCGCGTTCAGCGCCGCGCAGGTTGGGCACCAGCACCGACACCTGCAGGCCGGGGAGCTTTTTTGCTTCGGCCACCAGCTCGGCGGTATCGGCCAGTTGGGGCAGCAGCCGCGCGGGCACATAGGAGCCGACTTCGATCTCGCGCTGGCCCGCTTCGCAGGCTTCGCGAATCCATTGCAGTTTGAGCGCAGTGGGCAAGACGGTGGCAATGCTCTGCAGGCCGTCGCGAAGGCCTACCTCGCGGATGGTGATGTGCGTATTGGGTGATGTCATGACTTAGACTTTAGGTTTTCCCAATCAATGGGAAAAGCGGTATTTCAGAATGCATGTGATTCCCGATTGGAAAGCCTCATGAAAGACCTGGATCTGACCAGCCTGCGTTACTTTGTGGCCGTGTGCGAAACCTCCAACATCACCCGTGCCGCCGAGCAGGAGCACATCGTGGCGTCGGCCATCAGCAAGCGGCTGGCCCAGCTGGAGGGCGACCTGGGCGTGCCGCTGCTGGAGCGCCGCCGCCACGGCGTGGTGCCCACGCCGGCGGGCGAAACACTGCTGGAGCATTCGCGCCAGATCCTGGGCAGCGCGCGGCGCATTGCGCAGGACATGGCCAGCTACGGCGCGGGCGTGCGCGGCCAGGTTCACCTGCTGGCCACCGTGTCGTCCATTGCCGGGCAACTGCCCGACGACGTGGCGCAGTTCATGCGCAAGCCCGAGCACCGCGAGATCCAGGTCGATATGGAAGAGGCGCTGAGCCGCGACATCGCACGCCGCGTGCGCGAGGGCAGCGCGGCCGTGGGCATCCTGTGGGACGCCGCCGACCTGGACGGCCTGCAGTCGTGCCGCTGGCGCGCCGACCACCTGGCCGTGGTGATGCATGCATCGCACCCGCTGGCTGCCCGGCGACGCTGCGGTTTTGAGGCCACGCTGGAATACGAGCATGTGGGTTTGCAGTCGGCCAGCGCGGTGAATGTGATGCTGGCGCGCGCCGCGGCGCTGGCGGGCAAGCGCATGGTGTACCGCGCGCTGGTGTCCAACTTCGAGGCGTCGCTGCGCGTGGTGCGTGCCAACCTGGGCCTGTCCATCATCCCGCGCGAGATCGCCGAGCCCTACGCGGCCACCTTCGGGCTCAAGGTGGTGCCGCTGACCGATGCCTGGGCCGCGCGCCGCTTTGCCATCTGCTTTCGCGACCGGCAGACCCTGCCGCGCGCGGCCGCGCTGCTGGTGGATTACCTGCATGGGGTGGCAGGCAAATAAGACTGTGAGGCGTCGGCGTCAGTCGATCCTGACGCCCGCCGCCTGCACCAGGCGCGCCATGCGAACGACCTCGGAGCGGAAGTAGGCCTGCGCCTCTTCAGGTGTGGAGCCCCACAGGGTGTAGCCCTGCGCCAGCAGCGCGTCGCGCACCTCGGGCGTGGCCAGGGCGTCCTTGAATCCCTTGTGGATGCGCGCGACCTCGGCCTTGGGCATGCCGGCCGGGCCGATGGGGCCAAACCAGCCGTCCAGGGCGTAATTGGGGTAGCCCTGCTCTGCAATCGTGGGTACATCGGGCAGCACCGGCGTGCGCTTGGGCGTGGTGACGCCAAACGCACGCAGCGTGCCCGCCTTCACATGCGTGGCGGCCACGCTGGCTGAGATGAACGCCATCTGGATCTGCCCGCCCAGCACGTCGTTGGTCAGCTGGCCCATGCCGCGGTATGGGATGTGGCGGATGTCGGCCTGGGTCTCGTTGACCAGCATGGCGCCGGCCAGGTGCAGGATGGTGCCGTTGCCCGACGAGCCGTAGTTCAACGTGCCCGGCTTTGCCTTGGCCAGCGCCACCAGCTCGGTCAGGTTTTTGGCGGGGACGCTGGGGTGCACCACCAGCACGAACGGGATAGCGCCCACCACCATGATGGGCGTCACATCGTCCACCGCGTGAAAGGGCACGTTCTTGTACACGCTGGGGTTGACCACGTGGTTGTTGGACACCACGCCGATGGCGCTGCCGTCTTTCGGTGCCTTGACGATCTGCGTGGTGCCGGTGATGCCACCCGCGCCCGGCAGGTTTTCAATCACCAGCGACTGGCCCAAGGCCTTGCCCACGCCGTTGCTCATGGCGCGGATGGCTGCATCCACGCCGCTGCCAGCGGCGACGGGCAAGATGACGCGCAGGGGCTTGGTGGGGGCCTGCGAAAAAGCGGCGGGCGCCAGCAGGGCGGTGGATGCGGCGGCCAGGGTGGCCAGGCTCGCGCGGCGGGTCATCGGGTGCATGGGTTTGTCTCCTTCAATCCGCCGCAGTCTAGAAGTTCCAAACCGGCTTGGCTAACGATGTTTTGGAACGTCTGGATTTCCGGAAAAGAAAATCTGGTTCAACCCTGCCCGCCGGGGGTGCCCAGCGCCTGCAAGGCGTCCTCGCGCCAGTAATCCACAGCGGCGTACCAGCCCTCCCACACGCAGCCATTGCAGCCGCGCCCGCAGCAGGTGGTGGGCTCGGGTGGTGGCGGGCGCAGCGTGACGCCCTGCGCGCGGGCCTGGGCTTGCAGGCGCGCGAACAGGGCGCGGGCGTCGGCGGCGGAGCAGGGCAGTGGTGGCGTCATGGAAAGCCCCAATGCTAAATTGCCCAGGCATGCACGGCGGCCTGTCGATTTGCCGCCGCCCCGTTCGTCGTACCAGCACAGGGCATCCTCTGTTGCACAACCTTCTTCAGGAGAACATCACCATGGCTACCCACACCATCCGCCTGCACCGCGTGCTGCGCACCACGCCCGCCAAGGTCTTTCGCGCCTTCACCGAGCCCGCCGCGTTCGAGCGCTGGCTGCCACCGTTTGGCTACACCGGCAAGGTCCACAGCATGGACGCCCAGGTCGGCGGCGCGTGGCGCATGTCGTTCACCAATTTCGGCACGGGCAACGGCCATTCATTCGGCGGCAAATACCTGGAGCTGGTGCCCGGCCAGCGCATTGCCTATGACGCCACCTTTGACGACCCCAACCTGCCCGGCACCATGAAGACCACCGTGGTGCTGACCCCCGTGGTGTGCGGCACCGATGTGGCCATCACGCAGGAGGGCATCCCCGAGGTGATCCCGCCGGAGATGTGCTACCTGGGCTGGCAGGAGTCGCTGGTGGCGCTGGCGCAGCTGGTGGAGCCGGATATTCCGGGGTGAGGGCTGGCGGGCACACGCCGTTTCTACGGGCGGAACTTGCGCACCAGCTCCTGCACAGTCGGCCCACCTGCCTGCAGCGAGCCCGACACCTTGATGATGCTCAGCGTGCGCTCGGAGCCCGACTCCAGCGTGGCCTGGTGCACGGCCTGCAGCAGCGGCCAGACCTTGTCCGCCGGGCCTTCAATGACCGTGCCCATGCCGTGTACTTCATAACGCAGGCCCGACTTCTGGATGACGGCGATGGCGGCGTCCACATGCTTGTAGCGGTTGTCTGCCGTGCCTGCGGGCCGGGGGATGACCTGGATCTCGGCAATCATGTGGTTGGCCGGCGCCGGTTGCGCCCCGGCCGCGCCGCAGGCCAGCAGCGGCAGCAACAGCAGCAGGGGCCGCAGGCGGCGCGACAGAGAAAACGATGGATGGGCCATGTGCATCTTTCCTTCAGCAAAGATGCAGGATCAGCGGGCGTTCCGGGCCGCCATGCCAGCGCGAGAAGAGGGCGCTGGCGGGCCTGCGGAACGTGCTTCCCTGCGCGAGGATTACCTCAATCAGGTTCAAAGGGACTCTCTCAGTCAGCGCGCGCCTTGCGTCTGCGCCAACACCCCCAGCGGATGGCCTTGCCGGCAACTTGCGGTCGCAGTCAAGGTGGGCGGATTGTAGCTGCGCAACTTCCGCCTTGAGTCGAATACTCCATGCCATCGCCTTACCTCCTTTGACAGTACCCGAGCTGGCCCGGCATGCATTGCGACGCTGCCATGATCGGCGAAGCACTTGCGCGTGCCAAGCGTGCCCAGGGCATCGTTGAGGGCAAGTTGTCGGCTACTCCGGCATGCGCTCCATCCTGGTCGGCCGGTACCGAACCAACCCCATGCAGATCGTGAGCGGCCCCGACGGTCACGAGACCGTGCATTACCAAGCCCCCCAAGCCGACGCGGTGCCGGGCGAGATGGCCAACTTCCTGGCCTGGTTCAACGCCGAGCGGGGAGAGGACCCGCTGCTGAAGGCCGCGCTGGCGCATTTGTGGTTTGAAACCATTCACCCGTTCGACGACGGCAACGGCCGGGTGGGCCGCAACATCGTGGAGCTGTGCCTGGCCCGCGAAGCAGGGGAATCGAGCTTACCTGGTTCATCGAACAGGTGCGCCTGGCGTGGGAGCGTGCGGCGGGTGTCGTTGACGCCTCACTGGAAAAGGCCCGCTTCTGGTCCGTTCACGGCGCCATCGACCTGACACCCCGGCAGCGCAAGGCTGTCAACAGTCTGCTCGATCGTGGGCCCGGTGGATTCGAGGGCGGGCTGAACACGCGCAAGTACGTGAGCCTCACCGGCGCATCACGCGCAGCGGCTCACGCCTTGTGGAGCTGACCATCATCAGCGACGCGGGCAGGATCAGGCAGCAAAAAAAGCGGACTGCGCACACGGCCCGGCTCGTTCTAGAATTCTCCTACGCAAGGGGGCATCAGCCGTGCTTTGCGGGGAGGTGATATGAACGCTGGCAGAGCCGAGGAACGCCGCTTGCCACAGCCTGAACGGCTCGTGCAGGACGGCTTTGTCCATTCATTCGATGCCCACCGGCCCCACGCGGGCTACGTGGCCACCAGCCGTTCCCCTTTCCTCTCGACCCTTGCACCCGGGCGCAGCCAGTGGCGCGCCGCCTGGGGGGTGGTGCTGCTGTCGCTGGCGCTGTTCGTGGCGGCGGTGCCGTTTGCCAGGCTGCCGCTGGCGCAGGTGCCGGCCTTTTTGCCCATCTACCAGGCGGCGCTGATTGTGGTGGACCTGATCACCATGGTGCTGCTGCTGGGCCAGTACGCCATCCTCAAGTCGCGCAGCCTGCTCATCCTGGCCTGCGCCTACCTGTTCAGTGCGCTGATGGCCGTGAGCCATGCCTTGAGCTTTCCCGGCCTGTTCACCGCCAGCGGGCTGCTGGGTGGCGGGCAAACCACGGCCTGGCTCTACTTCCTGTGGCACGCGGGATTTCCGCTGTTTGTGCTGGCCTATGCAGGGACCAAAGGGGCGCAGGGCGGGCACAGCGCGCGCACCCGCGTGCGCGTGGGCGCGGCCATCACGCTGACTGTGGCGGCCGCCGTGGCGCTGGTCATGCTGGCGCAGGCGATCTCGCCCGTGCTGCCGCTGATGCGCGGCAATGCCGACGCGCAGGCCAAGTCCGCGGTGGCAGCGATCACCTGGCTGGTCGGCGCGGGCGCGCTGGTGATGCTGTGGTGGCGCCGCCCGCATTCGGTGATCGACCTGTGGCTGATGGTGGTGCTGTGCGTGTGGGCAGCCGACACGGCGCTGGCTGCGGTGTTCAACAGCGCGCGCTACGACGTGGGCTGGTACGCGGGACGGCTGTACGGCCTGATGGCCAGCAGCTTCGTGCTGGCTGTGCTGCTGCTGGAAAACAGCATGCTCTATGCCCGCCTGGTTGAAGCCAACGAGGCCCAGCGCCGCCGCGCCGCGGAGCTGCACCGGCTGAGCACCGAGCTGGAGGCGGCCAACCGCGACCTGGACGCCTTTGCCGGGGGCCTGGCGCACGACCTGCAGCAGCCCATCATCAGCATCGGCGCGTTTGCCCAGGTCATCCAGCGGCAAAGCGGCCACCTGGTTGCCAGGAGCGATGCGTCCCACCTGCAATACATCATCAACGCCACGCAGATGGCACACCGCATGATCCGCAGCCTGCTGGATTTCGCGCGGCTGGGGGAGCGCAAGATCGAGGCAAAGCCGGTGGACCTGGGCCCGCTGGTGCAGGAGGCCCGCGCCAGCCTTTCGGCCGATGCCGCGCGAGTGCGCTGGCAGGTGGGGCCCCTGCCCGTCGTCCATGGCGATGCATCGCTGCTGCTGCTGGCGCTGGTGAACCTGCTGTCCAACGCGGTCAAGTACAGCGCGGCGCGCGAGGACCCCGAAATACAGGTGGATGGCCACGGCGATGCGGCTGGCGGCTGGCGCATCTGCGTGCGCGACAACGGCATCGGCTTTGAGATGGCGCAGGCCTCGCGCCTGTTCAGGCCGTTTGAGCGCCTGCACTCGGCCGCCGCATTCGAAGGCACCGGCATGGGCCTGGCCAATGTGCGGCGCATCATGGTGCGCCATGGCGGTACGGTCGAGGCCGTGTCGTCGCCAGGCCAGGGGGCGGCGTTCACGCTGGTGTTTCCGGGCGCGGCGTTGCGGGCGGCCTGAGGCCTCGCCACCGGCCGGCTCATTTCGCCGCCCCGATCCGCCGCATCATCCGCCGCCTGGGGGCATGCGGAAGTTCTCCATGATGTGCTGCTCGGCGCGTTTCAGTGCGGCCGACGCCGATTCCATCCATGCCCTCAGTCGTTCAACAAGTCGTTGTGTCATCAGGCAGTCATGCTGCGGGCTGCGCTACCATCTGTAAAGTTGAATTAACTAAACGATCAAGTCAGGAAATCTGATGCGTAACCTCAACCTCGACCAGCTGCAGACGCTCATCGCCATTGCCGACCTGGGCACCTTTGCCGCCGCCGCGCAGGCCCTGCACCTGTCGCCGCCTGCGATCAGCCTGCACATCAAGGAGCTGGAGTCGCGCATGAACGAGGTGCTGCTGGTGCGCGGGCGCCGCCGCGCCGAGCTGACGCACGCAGGCAGCATCCTGGTGCAGGAGGGGCGCAAGCTGCTGGGCGCCAGCGACGAGCTGATCGAGCTGGTGCGCCGGCGCGCTTCGGGGCACGAGGGCATCGTGCGCATCGGTGTGTCGGCCGGCGTCAGCACGCGGCTTTTGCCGCTGATCCTGGAGTCGCTCACGCGCAAACACCCGGGTATTGAAGTGAAGCTGGAGGCCGAGGGCACGGCCTCCGCCATGCTGCGGCTGAAGGCGGCCACGCTGGACATTGCCATCGTGGCGCAGCCGCAGGGCGCGGTGGACGGCATCCAGCTCACGCCCTGGCGCAACGACCCCATCGTGGTGCTGCTGCCCGCCGCGTGGAAGCCGCCCCGGCTGGTCACGCCCGACTGGCTGGCCGGGCGGCGCTGGGCCTCTTTTGCGCCGGCCACGCAGATGCACGGCCTGATCACCGGCTGGTTTGGCCAGGCTGGCCACAACCCGCGGCCGTTCCTGACCATGAGCTACCCCGGCGCATTGAAGAGCCTGGCCGCAGCCAGCCAGAGCGCGGCCTTTTTGCCGCTGGAGGAGGTGGAGGACCAGCAGCAGTCACCCGATGTGCTGGTGCGCCACCTGAGCCCCACGCTGATGCGGCCCATGGTGGTGGCGCACCGGGCCGCGCCCGCGGGCAACAAGGCGGTCGCCAATGTGCTGAAGGTGCTGGCGGGGTTTGCGCTCAAGGGCAACGCCCGGGTTAACAGGCCCGCTAAAACCTGACCTGCACGCCCGCAGGCAGCTTCTTCATGCACGCCTCGAAAAGCGGGCTGTCCAGCCAGCCCTGCAGCCACTGCCGTGTGGCCGGCAACGGCTGCGCATCAAACCACGCAGCGTCCACCGCCCGGAACTGCCGCACAAACGGAAAGACCGCCAGATCGGCGGCGCAGGGCTGGCCACCGCCGAGCCAGGGCTGCGCGGCCAACCGCTGTTCCAGCCCGTGCAGCAGCCCGCGCAGGGCCTGGTCGCGCGGCACGGTAGCGTCAGCTTCGCCATGCCGCTGCGGGTACTTGTAGCGGTCCAGCTGCTGCTTGAAGGCCCCGTCATTCAGGGCTACCAGGGCCAGATTGTCCGGCGTCTGCATGCGCTGCCACCAGCCATCCGCATCCCGCCCCTCCCATGCCCAACGCATGATGTCCAGGCTTTCGTCGATGACCCGGCCACCGGGATGCACCAGCACGGGCACAGTGCCCTTGGGTGACGCCGCCAGCATGGCAGCCGGCTTGTCCCTCAGACTGATCTCTAACGCGTCGAACTCAATGCCAGCCACCAGCAAAGCCATGCGCGCCCGCATCGCAAACGGGCAGCGTCGGTAGGTGTAGAGCAGGGGCGCAGGAACGGGCATTTGCCGATGCTACCTACACCGGGGTCATTGCCCGGGCGGCGCGCGCTCGTTGCCGCGCAAAGAACCGCATCATCGCCAGCGACGCATTGGGGCCGTCCGGCTCGGTAAACGAACCGGACGCCTTGCCGCCCGACCAGGCATGCTTGCCGTACTTCACCTGCCAGTGTTCCAGCCGCGGCACGCCGGTGGCATCCACCCAGGTGGTGCAGATGCCGCGCGGCAGGCCGGTGGCGTTCACCCAGGCTGCCGGTTGCAACGGGGTGCCGGCGGCGGCCCATGCAGCCACCTGCGCCTGGGCGATCACGTCGGCGTTTTCGGGGCGCACGGTCCGGTCGGCGCTGCCGTGAAAAACGATGGTGGGAATGGCCACCTGCGTGAGCAGCGCAACGGTGCCGCGCCGCATGACACGCACCGCCGATGCCACGTCGCTGGCCGCGTGCGCCGCCAGGCCCGAGTGCGCGCCCACCGCCGCAAACACATCCGGGTATAGCGCACCGGCCAGCGCCGCCATGGCGCCGCCGGCTGACAAGCCCGCCACGTAGATGCGCGCGCGGTCGCCGTTGTGGCGCGCCGCCACCTGCAGCGCCAGCGCGGCGATCATGGCCGCCTCACCCACGCCGCGCTGCTGGTTGCGCGGGGCATACCAGTTCCAGCAGCCCATGCGGTTGGTCTTGCGCAGCTGCTCGGGGTACACCACGATCGCACCCCGGCGCCGCGCAATGGCGTTCATGCCGGTGCCCAGCGCAAAGTCGGCAGCGTCCTGCCCGCAGCCGTGCAACATGACGATGACGGGGCGAAGTTCTGTGTTGACGGGTGGGGGGACGAACAGGCGGTAGCGGTAACGGTCAGGGCCGAACTGGAACTGCCCTGCTCGAAAGGTCACAGTGTCCTTCGCGACCGTAGGCACCTTGCTCGCACGGGTTGCGGCGGCAGTGGCCCTTTTCCTGGCGGCAGCCGGCTTGCGCGCCAGTCCGCCCAGCCAGGCCGACTGCAAGGCCAGCGTGGTCTTGATCAGCCTGCGGCTTTTCAGTAGCTTGCTGAGGGTGGGGAAGAAGGAGGGGCGCTTTCGAGACATGCTGCAACGCAACATAGCATCCGTCGTTCCTGTAACGTGTCATCCAATGGCTTGAGCGGGCCAGGCAAAAACGCAGTGAGTTCGCGGGTCCATCGTGCCCGTCTACA
The DNA here is from genome assembly GCA_050247515.1 of Ramlibacter sp. Classification (GTDB taxonomy): domain Bacteria; phylum Pseudomonadota; class Gammaproteobacteria; order Burkholderiales; family Burkholderiaceae_C; genus RAM1. The sequence continues at coordinate 128,049 of JBFWUB010000009.1, forward strand.
ATCGCCGCTCCCATGTACGCCACCCGCACCCGCCTGCGCCTTGCCCTTGTCATCTTCGTATGGCTGGCGCAAGCCTTGCTGCCGGTGGCGCATGCGGTGAGCATGTCGGCGCCCATGCCGGCAGGCCAGGCCTGGTGCGGCGACCCTTCGTCGGCCCAGGAAGCGCTGGCGCTTTTGCCGCCCGAGGTGCGTGAGGCCCTGGATGATGCCGGTGTTAACGGCGAACACCTGGCCCACTGCGCACTTCTGTGCGCCGCCGGCACGGTGCCCGGCTTGTCGGTCCCGGCGGCGGCAACGGTTGAGGCGCTGCGGGCTGCGGGCCTGGAGCCGGCACCGGCGCCCGTGGGCGGCCCGGTCGCCCGCGCGCAATCTCCCACACCGCCTGCACACGCGCCTCCGGCGCAAGGCTGACGTTCCCCTGGGGTGCCCGTTCGGGCACCTGCAGCGCTGCCCGCGCGCGGTTGAGCCGCCATCGCGGGCCGCCACGCACAGCCCATCATTCCGGAGATTTCCATGTTCAAGTTTTCGCACGTCATGGCGGCTACGCTTGCCGCTTTTCCCTGGGGCTTCGTGCAAGCCCAATCCACTGCAACAGGCACGCTGCCCGCCGTGCAGATTTCGGCCGAGCGTGAGGGTGACCAATCCGGCAAGCAGGCGCAGGCCGAACGCGCCGTCACCCCCGGCGGCGTGACGGTGATCGAAGGCGACGGCCTGCGCCAGCGCAATGTCACCAGCCTCACCGACATGCTGCGCTACACGCCGGGCGTCTGGGCCGCCAGCGGGTCCACCGGGGACTCCACCTTCCTGTCGATCCGCGGCTCCAACCTGGACGCGACCAACTACGACGGCAACGGCGTCAAGCTGCTGGTGGATGGCCTGCCGGTCACCGCGGCCGACGGCAACAACCATAACCGCGACGTGGACCCGCTGTCGATGCGGCGCGCCATTGTGGCCCGCGGTGCCAACGCGCTCACCTACGGTGCCAGCACCCTGGGCGGCGCGATCAACTTCATTTCGCCGACCGCGCGCGATGGCGCGCCCTGGGAGGCCATCGTCAACGCCGGCAGCCACGGCCAGCGCCAGGCCCGCTTTACTGTCGGCGCCGTGGTCGGCAACTTCGACGCGCTGGTGAGCGCCGAGGCCAAGCGCAGCGACGGGTTTCGGGTGCATCAGCGCCAGGAGCGCCAGGGCCTGTATGCCAACGCCGGCCTGCAACTGGGCGATGCGCTGAGCACCCGGTTCTACATCACCAGCATCGACAACGAGCAGCAGCTGCCCGGCGCGCTGACGCGTGCGCAGTTCAATGCCGACGCCCGCCAGGCCGAAGCCGCTGCGGTCGCCGGCAACTACCGCCTGAACGTGCAGACCTCGCGCTTGGCCAACCGCACGGTGTGGGACATCGATGCCAGCAGCAGCCTCACGGCCGGTATCTCGTTCGAGGAGCAGAAGCTCTACCACCCCATCGTTTACGCGCCGCCCTTCTTTTCGCTGCTGATCGACACCACGCAGCGCAACCTGGGCACCACTGTGCGCTACCAGCGCCGCGCCGGCGACCATGACCTGCTGGCCGGCATGAACTACGGGCGCACCCGTGTGCGCGGCGGCAACAACAGCTACGTGCCCGGCGGCGCGCAGACACTCAACACCGCCGTGGACAACGCGGCCGACAACACCGAACTGTTCTTGGTGGACCGCTGGAAGTTTGCCCCGCAGTGGACCGCCGTCTACGGCGCGCAGCTGGTGTCCGGCAGCCGTGAGGTGCGCAACACCGCCGTCCCATCGGGCGCGGTGCGCAACCCCAAGGCCGACTACGACAGCGTGAACCCGCGCGTGGGCCTGATCCGGGATCTGACGCCCACGACGCAGCTGTTCGCCAACCTGAGCCGCCTGTACGAGGCGCCCACGCTGTACGAGCTGGACGACGACGTGCGCGGCAACAACGCCACCCTGGACGCCATGCGCGGTGTCGTGCTTGAGGTCGGCACGCGCGGCTCGCATGCGTTCGACCGCCACCGGTTCCACTGGGATGCGGCGGTTTACTACGGCCGCCTGAACGGCGAGATTCTGTCGCGCGACGATCCCCGCGCGCCGGGCACCAGCCTGTCCACCAATGTGGGCAAGACGATTCACGCCGGCGTGGAGGCGCTGCTGGGCGCGAGCTTTGCGATGGACGCGGCGGGCGCCCACCGGCTGGAGCCGCTGGTCAACATCACCCTGAACCATTTCAGGTTCAAGGGCGATTCGATCTATGGCAACAACCAGTTGCCCGCCGCGCCGCGTTATGCGCTCAAGGGCGAGCTGCTGTACCGCCATGCGAATGGCGTGTTCTTCGGGCCGACATTCGACCTGGTCGGCAAGCGGTTCGCGGACTTCTCGAACACGTACACCGTGGACAGCTACACGCTGTGGGGCCTGCGCGCCGGCTACACCGCAAAGCAGTGGGAGGTGTATGGCGAGCTGCGCAATGCAGGCGACCGCAAATACGTGTCGTTCTTCAGCGTGCGTGACGTCGCCGCGGCCAATGCGCCGATCCTGACATCGGGCGAACCCCGTTCGCTCTATGTCGGCGCGCGGCTGAAGTTCTGACGCCGCCATGCAGTCCGCCACCAGCCCTTCGTCCGCGGAGTCAGCGCTGTACCGCCGGGTCTGGCGCTGGCATTTCTATGCCGGCCTGATCTGCCTGCCCTTTCTGGCGCTGCTGGCGGCCACGGGCGCGTTGTACCTGTTCAAGGATCCGGTCGAGTCATGGGTCTATTCAGGCCTGCGCCATGCACCCGGCGCGCCCGGCGCCGCGGCGCTGGATGCGCAGGCGCTGATCGACCGGGCCTTGCAGGCGCGGCCAGGACAGCCGGTGCGCTACAACGCACCAGCCGAAGCCGGCCGCAGCGCCGAGGTCGGCATCCGCACGCCCGCAGGCACCGTGGGTGTGTACCTGGACCCGGCCAGCGGCCGCGTGCTGGGCGAGCTGCCCGACGACGAGCGGCTGATGGACGTGGTCAAGCGGCTGCACACGCTGCTGATCGTGGGCAAGGCGGCGAACTACTGGGTCGAGATCGTTGCCGGCTGGGCCATCGTGCTGGTGGTCTCCGGCGTGTTCCTGTGGTGGCCGCGCGGCCGCAAGGCCGGGGTGTACAGCATGCGCGGGCGCCCGGCACAGCGCACCTGGTGGCGCGACCTGCATGCCGTGGTGGGCGCGGTGGCCGCCGCGGCCATCCTGTTCCTGGCGGTCACGGGCATGCCGTGGTCGGCGTACTGGGGCCAGCAGTTTGGCCGCATCACCAGTGAATGGGGCATTGGCCTGCCGAAGTACCTGTTCGGCCCCGGCCCGGCATCGGCCGCGCCCCTTGCAGGCGCGGGGACCAGCGTTCCGTGGTTGATTGCCCAGGCGCCGGTGCCGCAATCGGCCGCACCGCACGACAGCCATGCGGGGCACGGCGGCCACGGTCAGGCCGACGCGGCCGTCCCCTTGGCGGCGCCAGCGGCGCCCTCGATAGGCATCAACCGGGCGCTGCAGATCTTTGAAAGCCTGGGCGTACCCGCCGGCACGCCGGTCAGCCTGCCCAGCGGACCGCGCGGCACCTACGCCGCCATGCGCTTCCCGGACGACGTGCGCGAGCAGCGCGTGGTGCACCTGGACCGCTACGCCGGCGCCGTGCTTTCCGATGTGGGCTACCGCGACTATGGTGTCGCGGGCCGCGCCATCGAGTGGGGGATCAACATCCATACCGGCCTGCAGTTTGGCTGGGTCAACCAGCTCGTCATGCTGGCCGCCTGCCTGTCCATCATCACCCTGGCGGTCTCGTCTGCCGTGATGTGGTGGAAGCGGCGCCCCCGTGGCCGCCTGGCGGCGCCACCCCGGCGCGCGGGCGACCGCGCGGCCATGGGCGCCATCGCGGTGGCCGCGGCCTTGGGCCTGTTCTATCCGCTGCTGGGCGCGTCCATGCTGGTCGCGCTGCTGGTCGATGCGCTGGTGCCTGCGCAGTGGCATGAACGCTGGGGTCTTTGACGTCCATGAAACACATTGGCATTTCACTTGCACTGGCCGGCGCTGCATCGCATGCGATGGCACACGACACCTGGCTGGCCGCCACCACACGGGCTGTCCAGCCGGGGGCTGCGTTGTTCTTTGACATCACGTCGGCTGAACACTTTCCCAGGCCGGGCACGTCGATCGCGCCCGAACGCATCGATCAGGCCGCCTGCCGCCAGGCCGGCGCGACCACCGCGCTGCAAACCGGCGAACGGGGCAAGGCTGCGCTGCGCCTGTCGCTGCCCAACCCGGGCCCCGCCGCCGCAACCTGCTGGGTGCTGCTCAAGCCCCGCACGCTCGACATGTCGCCGGGCAAGGTGGCGGAGTACCTGGACGAGATTGACGCACCGCCGAGCGTGCGCCAGGCCTGGCAGTCCGGCGCGCGGCGCTGGCATGAGACGTACACCAAGAATGCCAAGGCCATGGTCCCCGGCGCTGCGCGCGATGCCGCGGGACAGGTCCCGGTGGGCCTGAAGCTCGAGTTCGTGCTGCAAACCGCAGCAGCAGGTTCCCCGCCGGAACTGGCGGCGCTGGTGCTGCGCGACGGCAAGCCGCTGGCGGGCCTGTCGGTGGCGCTGTCGGGCGAGTCCGGCGGCGCACCGCGGCGCGTGCGCAGCGACGCGGCCGGCCTCGTGCGCTTTCCCGCGCCTGCGGCGGGCCGCTGGATGCTCAGCGCGACCGACTTGCGGCCCGTCAATGCGGCGGACGGTGTCTGGGACAGTCAGTTCAGCACGCTGGTGTTTGACGTGCCTGCGGGGCGCTAGCACCGGGCTGCTTGCTGCACAACACCATGAAAGACGTTGAGCCCCTGTCCATGCACACCTTGCGCCGGTCCATTACGTTCGCCCGCCTGATCCTGGCGTGGTTCGTGCTGACGCTCGGTGTGGCCGTGGCGTCGCCGATGGTAAGCCCCAAGGCCCTGCAACTGGTGTGCGCCAACGGGGGTGTCCAGGCGGTGCTGGTGGACGGCAGTGGTGACGCCACGACCCTGGGTCACCACACGCTGGACTGCCCGATGTGCCTGTCGGCCGTCGTGCCGGCCGTGCCGCCGGTCCCCAGGGTTGTCCAGCCGCAGCCGCTGGTTCACGCCGCTGTGCCGCTGCCGGTCGCACGCATCGCGGCGATGGTGGGCGCCCCCCTGCCGCCACGCGGCCCGCCCGCCAGCCTCAGAGCCTTCGCCGGCGCTCACCGGCGCTTACCGGCGTCTGAACCTGCCCGCCGCGCCAGGCGGCCACTTCACTTCGTGTTGCCATTCGCTGCACACCGCGGGCATGGCCTTGCGACGTGCCCGCATTTTTTTTTCAGAGTCCATCCCATGAAATCGTCCGTTCCTCCCTTTCGCCGCTCCGCCCTGACGCTGGGCGTCTTTGTCGCCCTGGGGGCCGCGCCCGCCGCCTTTGCGCAGGCCGACACCTCGGCCACCCTGTCCGCTGTCGAGGTCAAGGCCGATGCACCCTCGGGTACCGGCCGCCTGAACCTGGATGCGCCGGCCCAGACGGCCAGCCACCTCGGTCTGAGCCCGCGCCAGACGCCGGCTACCGTCACCATCGTGGACCGCGCCACCATCGAGGCGCGCGGCGCGCAGAACACGCAAGAAGTGCTGCAGGCCATCCCCGGTGTCACGGCGCATGACGCACCGGGCAGCATCGGCGTGTTCTACCGCGGCTTCACCGGTGCCTCGCTCACGCAGCTGTTCAACGGGATCAACGTCCAGTACACCATTGCGGCCCGGCCCGTGGACACCTGGATCTACGACCGCGTGGAAGCCGTCGGCGGCGCCTCCAGCTTCCTGTACGGCGCCGGTGGCGTCGGCGGCACGATCAACTACATCACCAAGCTGGCCGAGCGCAACGCCATCTCAGAGGCGCAGCTGCGCCTGGGCACTGACGGGCTGAAGGAGGCCTCGTTCGGCCTGAACCGGCGCATTGCCGGCACGGGCAGCGGGGCAGGCGACCACTATGTGCGCATCGACCTGAACCACCGCGACGGCGGCAGCTGGGTCGACAGGACGCGCCCGAAGTCCACCCAGCTGGCCGCGTCGCTGCTGTCGGACCTGGGCCGGGGCATCTCGCACACGCTGGCCTATGAGTTCCAGGACGAAAAGGTGAACAGCCCTTACTGGGGCACGCCGCTGCTGAGCCCCACCACGGGCACACTGCGCATCGACGAGGGCACGCGTTTCAAGAACTACAACAGCGCGGACGGCCTGTATGCCCAGCGCGTGCAATGGCTTCGTTCCATCACCGATGTGCGGCTGAATGACGCCACCCGCCTGAAGAACACGTTCTATGCCTACGATGCGCTGCGCGACTACCGCAACGTCGAGGTCTACCGCTTCAACGCGGCCAACACGGCCGTGACGCGTTCGGACACCCTGCTGCAGCGGCACGACCACAAGGTGGTGGGCGACCGCCTGGAGGCCTCGCACCAGGGCAGCATCGCCGGCCTGCGCAGCGACTGGGCATTCGGGCTGGACTTCAGCGTCAACAAGCAGACGCGCTTTCCCAACAGCCTGGCCGGCGTGGTCAGCACGGTCAACCCGTACAACTTCACCACCGAGAACTTCTTCTCCATTCCGGGCATGACGCCGGGCTTCAACCCCGACCGCGACAACCGCGTGACCACCACGGCGATCTACGCCGAAAACAGGACGCAGCTGTCACCGGCGCTCAGCCTGCTGACCGCCCTGCGGCACGAGCGCATCGAGCTGGAGCTGACCAACCGCCGCGCGGTCACGGCGGCCAACCCGGCCAGTTTCGAGCGCAGCTACAACCCCACGACCGGCCGCATCGGCGTGGTGTGGGACGTGGCGCCCGGCGCCAACCTGTACGCCCAGTACGCCACGGCCGCCGACCCGCCGGCCGGCATCCTGTCGACCGCATCGTTTGCCAATGTGCGCGACAACAGCGAGCTGACCTCGGGCCGCCAGTTCGAAGTGGGTGCCAAGATGGACTTCTGGGACAGAAAGGGCAACCTGTCGGTGGCGGCTTACCACATCACCCGCAAGAACATCGCCACGCAGGACCCCAACAACGCGGCACTGACCGTGCTGGTGGGTGAGCAGTCGGCCAAGGGCGTGGAGTTCGCCATGGGCCTGCAGCCGACCCGTCAATGGTCTGTGCAGGGCAACCTGGCGCTGGTTGACGCGCAGTACGACGTGTTCCGCCAGGGCGGCGTTTCGCTGGCGGGCAAGAAGCCCACCAACACGCCATCGACGGTGGCGAACCTTTGGACGTCCTATGCGTTCACGCCGCAACTGCAGGCCAGCGCCGGCATCCGCCATGTGGGCAAGGTGTACGCCGACGCTGCCAACACCCAGCAATGGGCCGCCTACACCCTGCTGGACCTGGGCCTGACCTACCAGGTCAAGCCGGGGGTGTCGGTCACCGCGCGCCTGCGCAACGCCACCGACAAGGTCTATGCCGCGAACATCGGCACCATGGCCTACCTGGGCGCACCGCGCACCGCTGACGTAGCCTTGCGCGTGGCGTTCTGAGGGAGGGCTGCATGCGCGTTCGCTTCAAGCGCTGGCTGTTCCTGATTCACCGCTGGCTGGGCATCGCCGTGTGCGCCTTCATGGCCATGTGGTTCGTGTCGGGTGTGGTGATGATGTACGTGGGCTACCCCAAGCTCACCGAAGCCGAACGGCTGGCGCACCTGCCGGCCCTGCAGGGCGCGGATGCGCTGCTGGCGCCCGGCCAGGCGCTGGCTGCGGCGGGCGTGGACCAGCCGCTGAAGGACCTGCGCCTGTCGGTCGCCAGCGGCGCCCGGGCGGTCTATATCGCCGAGCCTGAGACGAATGCACCTGCGGGTCGGCGCGCGCCGCCGCGCGGGCGGGACGCCATCGTGATCGACGCGCAAAGCGGACAGCGGCTGGGCGCGGTGGACGCGGCGCTGGCGCTGCGCAGCGCCGGCGCGTATGCGGGCATGGGAATGAGTGCGGGCACCGCGGCGCCGCGCTACGAAGGCACGGTGACCGAAGATGCCTTTACCCATTCGCGCGCGCTGGACGGCCACCGCCCCCTGCACAAGGTGCAACTGGGCGATGCGGATGGCACCGTGCTGTATGTGTCGGGGCGCACCGGTGAAGTGGTGCGCGAAGCGACGCGCACCGAACGGCTGTGGAACTATGCCGGTGCGTGGATTCACTGGCTGTACCCGTTTCGTGGCAATGCCTTCGACCCGTACTGGACCGACATCGTCAACTGGCTGTCCATTGTGTGCATTGCCGTGGCCATCACTGGCACGGTGGTGGGCGTGATGCGCTGGCGCTTTGCCAACCGGTACCGCAACGGGTCGCGGTCGCCTTACGCGGGCAGCATGATGCGCTGGCACCATGTGAGCGGCCTGCTGTTCGCGGCCATCACACTCACCTGGATCTTCAGCGGACTGATGTCCATGAACCCGTGGCGGGTGTTTGACGTCAAGGCACAGGCGGTGCGGGCCGACGTGCTGCAAGGCGGCGTCTGGCGCCCCGGCGCCGATCTGGCGCACCCGCGGGCCCTGCTGGCCGCAGCCGGGGGTGATACCCGTGAACTGCGCTGGACGCGCGTGCTCGGCCAGCCTGCGGTTTTGGCCCGCACAGGCACGGGGGCTACCGCGGTGCTGGACGCGCGCACTGCCCAACCTGCGCCGCCCGCGCGCGAAGCGGTCATCTCGGCGCTGCCGCGCCTGCTGGACGCACCCGTTGCCCGGGTGGAGACCTTGACCAGCTACGACCTGTACTACTACAGCCGGGACGCCCACACCATGACCGGCGGCGGCGACAAGCCGCTGCCCATCCTGCGCGTGGTGTTCGCCGACGAGGCACACACCTGGGTCCATGTGGACCCGGCCACGGCCGCGGTGCTGGGCCGGCTGGACACAGGCCGGCGTGCCAGCCGGTGGCTGTTTGCCATGCTGCACAGCTGGGACTGGCTGCCACTGCTGACCCGCCGGCCCCTGTGGGACATCGTGCTCATTGTGTTGAGCGTGGGTGGCATGGCGCTGAGCGTTACAGGCATCGTGATCGGCTGGCGCCGGCTGCGGCACAAGATCGGCAGCGCCGCCTGGGCGATGCAAAGGGGCCATTGATGGACCGCAAGACCAGCCTCATCGCCGCCAGCGTGGTGCTGTTCCACGTGGCTGCCCTGTGGGCGCTGCAAAGCGGCCTGCTGCGCCGCGCGGTGGAAATCATCGTACCGGCGCAAGTCATCGCCGAATTCATCGAACCACCCCAACCCAAGGTCGAGCCGCCGCCGCCCGTGCCCAAGCCGCCGGTACCGGTCAAGCAACCCGTCATCAAGAAGGCCGAGGTCCTGCCCCCGCCCCCCATGCCGGTGGCCATCGCGGACCCCACACCGGCCCCCAACGCCCCCACCGGCGTGAGCGCGCCACAGCCGCCGGCCCCGCCCATTGCCGCCCCGGTGGCCGCCGCCCCCGTGGCCCCGCCGCCCCCGCCCAAGGTCGAACTGCCGTCCAGCGACGCCGACTACCTGCAAAACCCCAAGCCGGCCTACCCCGCCATCAGCAAACGCCTGGGCGAACAAGGCAAGGTCATCGTGCGCGTGCTGATCGGCGTGGACGGCACGGCGCAGCGCGCCGAAATCCGCCAGTCCAGCGGCTACGACCGGCTGGACCAGGCGGCGCTGACCACCGTGCAGCGCTGGCGCTACGTGCCCGGCAAACGCGGCGGCGTGGCCGAGGCCATGTGGTTCAACGTACCCATCAATTTTGTTCTGGAGTAAATCAAGTCATGGAATCGCAATTCGGCCTTCTCAACGTCTGGAACCAGGGCGACCTGGTCACCAAGGGCGTGTTCATCCTGCTGCTGGGCATGTCGCTGGCCTCGTGGATCGTGATCCTCACCAAGGCGCTGGACCTGCGCAAATTCAGCGCCCAGTCCAGGGCCACCGAAAGCTTCTGGCACTCCGCCGACATTGCCGAGGGCATGCACAAACTGGGCACGGACCCGGCCAACCCGTTTCACCTGCTGGCCGTGCAAGGCCGCGACGCCGCGGCCCACATCCTGCACAAGGACGGCAGCGCCAAACCGCAGCTGCACGACAGCCTGGACGCGAGCGACTGGATCACCCGCAGCCTGAGAAACAGCATTGACGAATCCACGGCCAAGCTGCAGTCCGGCCTGGCCGTGCTGGCCTCGGTAGGCTCCACCGCCCCGTTCGTGGGCCTGTTCGGCACCGTCTGGGGCATCTACCACGCGCTGATGGCCATCGGCGTCGCAGGCCAGGCCACCATTGACAAGGTGGCAGGCCCCATTGGCGAGGCGCTGATCATGACGGCGCTGGGCCTGGCGGTGGCGATCCCTGCCGTGCTGGGCTACAACGCGCTGGTGCGCGGCAACAAGAGCGTGCTGGCCAAACTCAACCGCTTTGCCCATGACCTGCATGCGTACTTTGTGACCGGCGCGCGTGTGTCGGCCAACGGCCCCGGGCGCGTCGTCCCCATGAAGAAGGCGTAAGCACCATGGCTTTCGGAACCCAGGACGACACCGATGACGTGATGAACGAGATCAACATGACGCCGCTGGTGGACGTCATGCTGGTGCTGCTCATCATCTTCATCATCACCGTGCCGGTGATGAAGCACGCGGTCAACATCGACCTGCCGCGCGCGACCAACCAGCCGCAGGACACCAAGCCCGAGACGATCCGCCTGAGCGTTGACGCCACGGGCAGCTACTACTGGAACGAGAACAAGGTGGCCGACCAGGACCTGGCGAGCCTGCTCAAGACAGAAGCCGCCAAAAACCCGCAGCCGGAGCTGCACATCCGCGGCGACAAGGCCGTGCGCTACGAAAAGGTCGCGCAGGCCATGGCGGCCGCCCAGCAGGCGGGGCTGCGCAAAATTGGTTTCATTACAGAGCCGCAGGCCGGGCAGTAACCAACGACTGCACGAACCGCAGGGGCGTGGTGGTTGGCGTGAATTGGTATGTATCTGTCATTTACGCCATCGCACCCACCTCACACAATCGCAGTGATCAATCCTGCCTGTGTACGCCATGACCCTTTCCCATTTCGATGTGCTGCTGCGCCGCGGCACGGTGATCGACGGCACCCGCCGCCCCCGTTTTGAAGCGGACGTCGGCGTCCTGCAGGGACGCATCTGCGCCGTCGGCGACCTGTCGGGCGCGACAGCCGACCTTGATCTGGATGCCAGCGGGCAGATCGTTGCACCAGGCTTCATCGACGCGCACACGCATGACGACCAGGCCGTTCTTTCGCAACCGGCGATGCCGTTCAAGATTTCGCAAGGCGTCACCACCGTCGTCACCGGCAACTGCGGCATCAGCGCGGCACCGCTTCGCGATGGCATGGAGCTGCCCATGCCGCTGAACCTAATCGACGCGCCGGCGCAGGGGCGGTTTGCAACTTTTGCCGCCTACCTGGACGCGCTGCGCGACACGCCGGCATGCGTGAATGTGGCGGCCATGGTCGGGCACTCCACGCTGCGCTACGGCGTCATGGACAACCTGGACCGTCCAGCCACACCCGCGCAGACGGCCGCCATGCGCGCCCATGTGGAAGAAGCGATGGCAGCCGGTGCCATCGGCCTGTCCACCGGCACCTTCTATCCCACGGCCGCCAAGGCCACGACGCAGGAGATCATCGAAGTCGCCCGGCCGCTGAGCGCCTGCGGCGCGGTGTACGCCACGCACATCCGCGACGAATCAGACGGGATCATCGAGGCGCTGGAAGAGTCCTTTGCCATTGGCCGCGCACTGGGGGTGCAGGTGGTGCTGTCCCACCACAAGGCCATGCACAAGCCCAACTTCGGCAGGACGAAGGTGACGCTGCCCATGATCCAACAGACCATGCGGCACCAGTGCGTGGCGCTGGACTGTTACCCCTATGACGCCGGCTCGACCATGATCCGCACCGACGGCGGCATGCTCGGCAACCGCGTGCTGATCGCCAGCAGCGTGCCGCACCCCGAATGTGCCGGGCGCGACCTGAGCGACATCGCAACGCAATGGGGGGTGTCCAGGGAGGACGCCGCGCGGCGGCTGCAGCCCGGCAGCGCCATCTATTTCATGATGGACGAGGACGACGTGCAGCGCGTGCTGGCGTTTGACGAGACGATGATCGGCTCTGACGGCATTCCGCTGGGCGACAGGCCGCACCCCCGCTTGTGGGGCACGTTTCCCCGCGTGCTGGGCCACTACAGCCGCGACCTGGGCCTCTTTCCGCTGGAGACCGCCGTCTGGAAGATGACCGGCCTGACCGCGCGCAACTTCGGCCTGCAAGGCCGCGGCACGCTGCAGGCCGGCCAGCATGCCGACCTGGTGGTGTTTGACGGGGCCACCGTGCGCGACGCGGCCACTTACGCCGCGCCGGCCACGGCGGCCCAGGGTATCAGCGCTGTTTTCGTCAACGGTGCGTTGACCTGGCAGCGCGGCGTCCATACCGGCGCGCGCAGCGGGCAGGTCATCACCCGCCGCGGAACGCCGCCAGCCTGACCAGCGCAACTAGGCCGGGTGCGGCTGGCAGTGCAGTTCGCGAAACAGCAGCGGCGCCATGCCAAAGCGCCGGTCGAAAGCCTTTGAAAGCTGTGCGCCGGTTGAATAGCCCGTCCTTGCGGCGATCTCCTTGAGCGACATGGGCGTGGCAAGCAGGTGGCGCGCCTGGTCCAGCCGCAGGGTCTCCACAAAATGCGCAGGCGTCTCGCCGGTGCTGGCTGTGAATTTGCGCAGGAACGTGCGCTCCGACATGGCGGCCTTTTCGGCCAGTACAGGCACATCCAGCCGCCGGGCCAGGTTCTCACGCATCCAGTGAATCAGCGCCGAGAACGGCGCATCCGCATGCGACTGCGCGTCCAGCATCGGACTGAACTGCGACTGGTAGCCGGGCCGGCGCGCATACAGCACCAGTCGCTTGGCAATCGTATGGGCCACGGCCGTGCCCAGGTCGGCTGCCACCATCTCCAGGCTCATGTCGATGCCCGTGGTGACGCCGGCGGAGGTCCACAACGTGCCATCGTTGACAAAGAGGGCGCTGGTGTCCACCGACACCTCAGGCCAGCGGCTGGCGAGTTCCCCGCAGGCCGACCAGTGCGTGGCGACGCGCTTGCCCTGCAGCAGGCCGAAGTGGGCCAGCGCGAACGCGCCCGTGCAGATGGAGCCATAGCGCCGCGCGCTCGCGGTGGCCTTCACGACCCATTTGCGCACTGCATCGTCCGCCGCCATGGCCAGCAGGCCGGCTTCATCACCGCCGGCGATCAGCAAGGTATCCACGGACTTCGCCGGCAGATCACGCAATGCCCTGGTCAGCAGCGTGATCGCGCTGCTGGTCTGTACAGCGCCACCGCCGGCGGACAGGATGTGGATTCTGTAGTGGGGGGCGCCCAGGGCGTCGTTACCCGCCTCGAACACCATGGCCGGGCCGGTCACGTCCAGCACCTGGCAGCGATTGAAGGTCAGGATGGCGACGTTGAGGGGCTTGTGCATTGGCGGATATTAGCCATCATTTGTCATTTACGCCAAGCGCTGCGGCGCGAACAATGCACCATCACACAGAACTTTTCACGCCCATGACAAACCCCATTCACATCGGATTCCTGGTCTTTCCCAAAGTGACGCAGCTGGACCTCACCGGCCCCGCGCAGGTTCTCAGCCGCGTGCCCGGTGCCAAGGTGCACCTGGCCTGGAAGACGCTCGAGCCCCTGGTGACGGACGTGGGCTTTTCGCTGAACCCCACCGTCACCTTTGCGGACTGCCCGCAATTCGACGTGCTGTGCGCACCCGGCGGCTTTGGCGTCATTGAACAGCTCGAGGACGCGCAGACGCTGGACTTCCTGCGCGCGCAGGGCCAGGGCGCGCGCTATGTCACCTCGGTGTGCAACGGCTCCCTGCTGCTGGGCGCGGCCGGGCTGCTCCAGGGTTACAAATCAACCTGCCACTGGATGTGGCGCCACTACCTGCCGCAGTTTGGCGCCGAGCCCGTGGCCGCGCGCGTGGTGCGCGACCGCAACCGCCTGTCGGGCGGCGGCGTCACATCGGGCATTGACTTTGCTTTCACGCTGGCGGCGGAGCTGGCTGGCGACGAGGCCGCCCGCATGATCCAGCTGGGCCTGGAATACGACCCGCAGCCGCCACTGGACAGCGGCTCGCCCGACAAGGCCGGCCCCGAGCGCGTGGCGCGCGCCCGCGCCCCACTGGAAACGCTGATGCGTGAGTCGGCCGACCCGGCCGTCGCGCGGGCTGCCCGGCGCCTGGCCAACCCGCACTGATTCCCTCCACCTCCCCTTCACAAGGAAGCCTCATGACACCGAACTCCTGCATTCAACGTCCGGCCGTTCCCAATACCCTCTCACGCCGCACCGCCTGTGCCGTGGCGCTCCTGGCGCTGGCGGGCGCCGGTGGCGCCCTGGCGCAGTCGTTTCCCGGCAAGGCGGTGACCATCGTCGTGCCCTTTGCGCCCGGCAGCGTCACGGACCAGGCGGCGCGCGCATTTGCGGACGACTTGTCGGTGGAGCTCAAAACCCCGGTGATCGTGGACAACCGACCGGGTGCGGCCCAGTCGATCGCCGGCGCCATGGTGGCGCGCGCGCCGGCCGACGGCCATACGCTGTTCTTCGCCAACCTGCCCGCGATCGTGCCGCCGTCCATCCAGTCAAAGCTGCCCTACACGGGCATCCGCGACTTCGCGCCGGTGGCCAATGTCCTGAGCTTTGGCTTTGTGCTGTTCACCTCACCCAATGTGCCCGCGCGCAACCTGCAGGAGTTCATCGCGCTGTTGAAGGCCAACCCCGCCAAATACACCTTTGCCTCAGGTGGCGTTGCCTCGCCGCCCCATGTGATCGGCGAGATGTTCAACATCCAGATCGGTGTCAAGACCTTGCACGTTCCGTACAAGGGCGCCAACCAGGTGCTGCCGGAGCTGATGTCCGACCGCATCAGCTACGCGTTTTTGCCAACCGGGGGGATGGAGTTCGCGCGCAGCGGCAAGGTGAAAAGCTTTGCCGTGGCCGCTGACAGGCGCGACGGCGACTTCCCCGAACTGCCGACCTTCACCGAGGCCGGCCTGCCGGGCTTCAATGCGCGTGCCAGTTTTGTGCTGGTGGCGCCGAAGCAGACACCGGCCGATGTGGTGGCCAGGCTGAACGCAGCAGCCAACAAGGTCCTGAGCGGCAGCAACTTCTATCCCAAGGTCAAGTCGATTGGCGGCGTGGAGGTGGCCAAGCCTGCCACATCAGCGCAGGTCGGATCGATCATTGCTGCCGAAGAGGCCCGTTGGGATGATGTGGTCAAGAAGGCGGGTATCGTGCTGGAATGAGCCAACCCCTGACGTTCGACGACCCGCCGCTGGACCCTGGCGCGGCGGGGCTTTCCTGGACCTTCTCCACCCTGATGAAGGGCGTGCCGCAGACTTTTGACGGGCTGCGGCGCGAAGACGTGGCGGCACAGGCCGCATCGGTGCCGGCGCAGGACCTGCCGTTCCCCGTGGCCACGCTGCGCAGCAGCGCGCTGCAAGGCAACAGCGCCTGGTTCCACCAGCTGATGCGCGATCGCGGCGGCTACCTGGCGCCGCATGGCAAGACCAGCATGAGCCCCGAGCTGTTCGCGCTGCAGGCGGCCGGGGGCTGCTGGGCATTGACGCTGGCGACGTTTCACCAGGTCCGCGTGGCGCGGGCCGCGGGGTGGCGGCGCATCCTGCTGGCCAACGAGGCCGTGGGCAGGCAGGAGCTGGCCTACTACGTGGCGCAACTCAACGCCGATCCGTCTTTCGATTTTTATCTGTATGTCGACTCGGTAGAGGGCGTCAAGCGGCTGCGCGAGGCGGTGCAGCAGCATGGCGCGCAGCGGCCGCTGCAGGTGTTGCTGGAAGTCGGCTACGCCAACGGCCGCTGCGGCGTGCGCGACCTGGACGACGCGTTGCGGGTCTGCGCCGAGGTCCGCCAGTCGCAGGGCGCGCTGCGGCTGGTGGGTGTCTCGGGTTTCGAAGGCCTGAACCAGTACGGTGGCCCGGCCGATCGCGAGGCCAACGCGCGTGCGTTCCTGCGCCACATGGCTGCCGTCGTGCGCGAAGTCGATCAAGGCCGGTTTTTCGACGGAGGGCAGGTGATCCTGAGTGCCGGTGGATCGGCGTTTTACGACCTGGTGCTGGAAGAATTCGCGGCCATCCGGCTGTCCATGCCTGCGCGCATCGTCGTGCGCAGCGGGTGCTACCTGACGCACGACAACCTGCTGTACCGCTCGCTGCAGGGCGAGGCCGAACAACGGCTCGGGCTGGAAGTGCCGGACACGGACGCCGACGCAGGTGGCGTGCGGCTGGGCCGCATGCTGCAACCCGCGCTGGAAGTCTGGGGCCAGGTCATCTCGGCCCCCGACGCCCACACCGTGATCCTGTGCGCCGGCCGGCGTGACTACGGGCAGGACGCGGGCAATCCCGTGCCCGTGCGCTGGCACCGTACCCGCACGGCTCAATGGGGCCGCCTGCCCCCGCAGGCACGCATCAGAATGGTGAGCGACCAGCACACCAACCTCACGCTGGAGCCCGGCCACGGCGTGGAGGTCGGCGACCTGGTGAGCCTGGGCGTCTCCCACCCCTGCACCACGTTCGACAAGTGGCAGGTGGTGTATGTGATCGACGACGAAGGCGTCGTCGTGGATGCTGTGCGGACCTGGTTCTGAGGGCGCTGGCGCGCGCCGTCAACCCATCAACGTCTGCAGTCTCAGCAACTGCTCGTCCAGCCGCGTGCGGGCCACCGCCAGCAGTTGCCGTGCGAACTCGGTCAGCACCACGCCGGCCGGCATGGCCAGCACGCAGATGTATTCGAGCTTTTCCGAGAAGCGGCGCAGCACGATATCGCGGTCGGCGTAGTCGATGGCCGTCACCGGGTTGACCACGGCAATGCCGATGCCGTGGCGCACCAGTTCGCACTGGCTCACCGTGTAGGGCGTGTTCATGATGATGCGTGGCGTGACGCCATGCGCCGCAAAGATGCCGTCCAGCCGGATGCTGGCGCCGTCTTCGGGGTTGAGCGCCACCAGCGGGTAGGCCGCCAGGTCGCCCGGGCGAATGACCCGCCTGGCCGCCAGGGGGTGGCCTGTGGGCAGCGCCACCACGCCGTGGTAGCGCGCGAAGATGGAGTGCACCAGGCCCGCTGCCGAGACCTCGTCGGCCATCAGCCCCAGGTCGCACTCCTGGGCAAGCAGGCGCTCGCGCACGTCGCGTGAGCCCATGATCTGAAGCGACACGACCACACCGCGTTCGTCCAGGTTCATCTCGCTGAGCACACGTGGCAAGAAGCTCAGGCCCAGGCCGGGCAGGGCTGCGATGCGAACGGTGCCCGCGCCAAACTGGCGCAGGCTGCGCAGGCGGTGGTGGATGGCGTCCAGCCCGACGAAGCAGCGATTGACCTCGGCCAGCAGGGCCAGGGCTTCATGCGTGGGGTGCAGCCGGCCGCGCACGCGCGCAAACAGCGGCAGGGCAGCCTGGGCCTCCAGCCGGGCAATGGCCTGGCTGACTGCGGGCTGGCTGATGCCCAGCACCTGGCTTGCCTTGCTGGCGCTGCCGGCCGTCATGACGGCCCTGAATATCTCGATCTCACGCAGCATGGCGGTGGCTGAAGTCTATAAGTTCAGGTTATGGGTTGATCAGCTTGGGGGTGATCATTTCAAAGGTAGTCCATAGACAATGATTACATGAAGTTGCCCGACATGCCATCCGCCGCCACCGCCTTCAACGGCCATCGTTTTGACAGCCTTGTGCCGCCGGTGCTGCGTGCCTCCACCGTGCGGTTCGACTCGCTGGATGAGTTCCTCACGCGCGGGGAGCGCCTGCCCGACGGTTACAGCTACGGCACCACCGGCACACCCACCCATCGCCACCTGGAGGCGCGCATTGCCGCGCTGGATGGTGCGCGCCACGGGCTGGTGGTGCCCTCCGGCCAGGCCGCCATCGCATTGACCCTGCTGCATTTGCTGTCGGCCGGTGACCACCTGCTGATCAGCGCGTCGGCTTACGGCCCTGCCGTGACCTTCGCCGAACAGCACCTGCGCCGCCTGGGTGTGCAGGTGCAGGTCTATGACCCGCGGGTGGGCGCGGGAATCGCCAGCTTGCTGCAGCCCGACACCCGGCTGGTCTGGCTGGAATCGCCCGGCAGCCTGACGATGGAAGTGCAGGATGTGCAGGCCATTGCCGCGGTCGCCCGGCGCGCGGGCGTGCCCACCGCCATCGACAACACCTGGAGCAGCCCCTTGTATGCCACCCCATTGGCCCAGGGCGTTACGTTGTGCATTCATGCGTGCACCAAATACATGGGCGGCCATTCAGACCTGTTGATGGGCTCCATCACCACCAATGACGAGGCGCTGTACGCCGGGCTGCGCAATCTGCAGGCCTATATGGGCCAGGCCGCCAGCGCCGAGGACTGCTTCCTGGTGGAGCGCGGCCTGGACACGCTGGCCGTGCGCATGCAGGCGCAGTCCAGCCATGCGCTGGCACTGGCCGACGCCCTGGCCGGCCACCCGCTGGTGCAGGAGGTGTTGCACCCGGCGCTGCCGTCCTCGCGCGACCATGCGCTGTGGCAGCAGCAGTTCAGCGGCAGCGGCGCCGTGTTTTCGTTCGTGCCACGGCTGCAGGGCGACAGCGCCTGCCGCGCCTTTTTCAGCGGCCTGTCGCAGTTCGTCATCGGCGCCAGCTGGGGCAGCGTGCACAGCCTGGCGGCGTTTTACCCGGCCGCGTTGCTGGCCGGGCGGCCCTTCAGCCCGGTTCAGGGCCCGCTCATCCGGCTGTCGGTGGGCCTGGAAGACCCCGCCGCATTGAAGGCTGACGTACTGGACGCGCTGCAGCGCATGCAGGCCGCCGGCTGACCCCGCACACCTCTCTCAACTGTCCCAACCCCACAGGAGTTACGCCATGCACCATCCCTCCCGTATTCGCCGCGCCGTCCTGGCGCTCGCCTTGTCCGCCGGCGCGTTCGCGCAGGCCCAACCCCTGGACGGCACGTTGAAGAAAATCCAGGACACCGGCACCATCACGCTGGCCACCCGCACGGCGTCGGTGCCCTTCAACTACCTGGACGACGACAACCGCCAGGCCGGCTATGCCTGGGAGATCGCGCAGCGCGTGACCGAGCGCGTGCGCCAGGTGACCGGCCGTGCGGACCTGAAGATCCGCACCGTGGAGGTCACGCCGCAGACGCGCATACCGCTGGTGGCTAACCAGACGGTCGACCTGGAATGCAGCTCCACCACGCACAACCTGGAGCGCGAAAACCAGGTGGGCTTTTCGGTCAGCTACTTTGCCACCGGCGCGCGGCTGCTGGTACGCGCCGGCTCGCCGGTGCAGAACTGGAAGGACCTCAAGGGCGTGAACGTGGCCGTGGGCGCCGGCACCACCACCGAGCGGCTGCTGCGCCAGATGAACGAGCAGCAGCAACTGGGTGCCAACGTCCTGCTGGCGCCGGACATCAACGAAGGCTTCCTCATGCTCGAATCAGGCCGCGCCGGCGCGCTGATGCAGGATGCCGTGGGCCTGTACGCGGTGGGCGCACGCCTGCGCAACCCCGACCAGTGGAAGGTGGTGGGCGATGCGCTGGAGCCCGAAGCCTATGGCTGCATGCTGCGCAAGGGTGACACGCGCTTCAAGGCGCTGGTGGACGACACCATCGTGGGCATGATGAAAAGCGGCGAGATGCGCAAGCTGTACGACAAGTACTTCAATGCACCGCTCAAGCTGCGCGGCGGCCTGAACCTGAACATGCCCATGCAGCCGCTGATCGACAACCTGATCAAGAATCCGTCTGACAAGGCGCTCTGAGCGTTTCAGGGCGCGACCGCACGCCATGCAATACACCTGGGATTTCCTGATCTTCCTCAAGCCTTCGCTGACAGGCGAGGGCGCCTACTGGCAGACGCTGGTACGCGGGCTGGGATGGACGATCCTGTTGTCGCTGGTGTGCTGGGGCCTGGGGCTGCTGCTGGCGTTGGGGGTGGGTGTGGCGCGCACGCTGCCCTGGCGCTGGCTGAGCGGGGCCGCGGCCGCCTACATCCACGTCTTTCGCAACATCCCGCTGCTGGTGCAGGTCTTCCTGTGGTACTACGTCTTCCCCGAAGTCATCCCGCAGGCCTGGGGCATGGCGCTCAAGGGGATGGACCCCGTGCTCAACCAGTTCGCCACCCTAGTCGTGGCGCTGAGCCTGTACACCGCGGCCAAGGCAGCGGAGCTGCTGCGCACGGGCATCCAGGCGGTACCGCCAGGGCAGGTGGCGGCGGCGCGGTCGCTGGGCTTCAACCTCGCGCAGACGTACTGGCATGTGCTGCTGCCGCAGGCGTACCGCATCATCCTGCCGCCGCTCACCTCGGACTTTCTGAACGTCTTCAAGAACTCGGCCGTGGCCCTGACGATTGGCCTGCTGGAGCTGACGGGACGCAGCCGCCAGATGGGCGAATTCAGCGCCCACCCGTTTGAGACCTTTCTGGCCGCCACGCTGGCCTACATGGCCATCACCGTCTGTGTGATGGTGGGCATGCGCAGGCTGGAGCGGCGTCTGGCCTTGCCGGGGTTCGGCACGTGACGGACCTGCTCAGCGCGCTGCAGCTTGACGGGCTCGTGCGGGCCTGGCCGCTGCTTGCCCAGGGCGCGGCCGTCACGCTGGGGCTGACCGTGACGGGCGCGGTGCTGGGCATCGCGCTGGGCTGCGTCCTGGCGGCCATGAAGCTGTACGGCGCGCCCTGGGTGCGGCGCCTGGCGACCTGGTACGTGGACTTTTTCCGGTCGATCCCGCTGATCCTGACGCTGTTCTGGGCCTTCTTCATGCTGCCCTGGGCGCTGCGCGCCATCACGGGCGACCCGTATGCGCAGGTGGGTCCGGTGTATGCGGCACTCACTGCCTTTGTGATGGCCGAAGCAGCGTACTACGGCGAGATCATCCGCGGGGGCATCCTGGCCGTCCCCAGCGGCCAGCGCCAGGCGGCACTGGCGCTGGGCATGACGCAGCGCCAGGCGCTGGCAGGCGTGGTGATGCCGCAGGCCCTGCGCCACATGGCGCCTGCGCTGGTGACGCAAACAATAGGCCTGCTGATGGACACGTCGCTGGTGTATGTGATCAGCCTGAGCGACTTTCTCGGGGCTGCGTCCAAGATCGCGCAGCGCGACGGTACCCTGGTGCCGGTGTACCTGTTTGTCGCCGTAACCTACCTGGGGGTTTGCACGGCAGGCAGCTGGCTGGCGCAGTGGTTGCGCATGCGCTCGGCGCGGCTGCCTCGCTGACGGCCGACCTGAACGCCGGGCGCAAAGCAAAGCTGTGCCGGCTTGCACCAATGCCTCAGTCAGTCCGTATGGCGCACCCGCAGCGCCTTCAGCACTTCTTCCGCCGTTCCCGGCGCATTTATCGCCACGGGTGTTCCTTTCGAGCAATCTGTGCCCACCGCATCCCTTAACGCCTCCCACACACTCACCGCCAGCATGAACGGCGGCTCGCCCACGGCCTTGCTGCCGCCCACGTTGTCTTCGCGGTTCGCCTCGTGCCACAGGTTGACCTTGAAGTGCTCGGGGATGTCGCCCGTGGCGGGGATCTTGTAGGTGCTGGGGGCGTGGGTGGCCAGATAGCCTTTGTCGTTCCACACCAGCTGCTCGGTCGTCAGCCAGCCCATGCCCTGCACAAAGCCGCCTTCGATCTGGCCGATGTCGATGGCCGGGTTCAGGCTGGTGCCCACGTCGTGCAATATGTCCACCTTCAGCACGCGGCTTTCGCCCGTCAGCGTGTCGATGGCCACCTCGGTGCAGGCGGCGCCGTAGGCAAAGTAATAGAACGGCCGGCCGGTCAGCGTGGTCTTGTCGTAGTGGATCTTGGGCGTGCGGTAAAAGCCGTCGCTCCACAGCTGGATGCGGTTGGCATACGCCATGCCCACCACCTGGTCAAAGCTGCGCGTGGCTTTGGGCGTGATGATCTGGCCGCCCCTGAAGCTGACCGCGCCTGCGCCGCAGCTGTCCAGCCCGCTCACAAACGCCGCCAGATTGTCGCGCACGGTGCGCGCGGCAAATTGCGCGGCGCGGCCGTTCAGGTCGGTGCCGCTGCTGGCGGCGGTGGCTGATGCATTGGGCACCTTGCTGGTGTCGGCGGCCGTGCAGCGCACGCGCTCAAACGGCACGCCCAGCTCGTCGGCCACGATCTGCGCCACCTTGGTGTTCAGGCCCTGGCCCATCTCGGTGCCGCCATGGTTCACCTGCACGCTGCCGTCGGTGTACACATGCACCAGCGCGCCGGCCTGGTTGAACAGCGTGGCGGTAAAGCTGATGCCGAATTTCACCGGCGTGATGGCAATGCCGCGTTTGATGACGGGGCTGGTGGCGTTCCACTGTGCGATGGCATCGCGCCGCGCGCGGTAGCCTGATGTGCCGGCCAGCTGCGTGATCAGCGGCTGAAGGATGTTGTCTTCCACCTTCATCTGGTAGTGCGTGACGTTTCTTTCATTCACGCCATACAGGTTGCGCAGCCGCACGTCCAGCGGGTCCAGGCCCAGTGTGCGGGCGATATCGCCCATGATGGCCTCGATGATGATCACGCCCTGCGGCCCGCCGAAGCCGCGGAAGGCCGTGTGGCTTTGCACGTTCGTCTTGCAGCGGTATGAGGTGATCTCCACATCGCTCAGGTAGTACGCGTTGTCGGCATGGAAGATCGCGCGGTCGGCCACGGGGCCCGACAGGTCGGCCGAGAAGCCGCAGTTGGCCAGCATGGTCAGCTGCAGTGCGGTGACCAGGCCCGTGTCGTCAAAGCCCACCGTGTAGTCGTACGCAAACGGGTGGCGCTTGCCGGTGATCATGAAGTCGTCGTCGCGGTCCAGCCGCAGCTTCACGGGGCGCTTGAGCTTGTGGGCCGCCAGCGCGGCCCACACGGCCAGGTGGCCGGCCTGTGTTTCCTTGCCACCAAAGCCGCCGCCCATGCGGCGGCATTCCACCGTCACGGCGTTGTTCTCGATGTGCAGCGCATGCGCCACCCAGTGCTGGATCTCGCCGGGGTGCTGCGTGCTGCTGTAGATCCACCACTGGCCCTGCTCCAGCGGCAGGGCGTAGGCCACCTGGCCTTCCAGGTAAAAGTGCTCCTGGCCGCCCACTTCCAGCTGGCCGCTCAGGGTGTGTTTTGACTTCTTCATCGCGGTTTCGGGCTCACCGCGGCGCACGGTCACAGGCGGCAGCACATAGCTTTGTGCCGCATGGGCTTCGCGCGGGGTCAGCAGCGCGGGCAGGGGCTCAATGTTGAGCTTGACCTTGCGCGCGGCGCGCCGCGCCTGCATGACCGTGTCGGCCACGATCACGCCCACCACCTGGCCGATGTGCTGCACCGTGTCCTGCGCAAAGATGGGCTCGTCATGGCCGAAGGCGGCCAGGATGGGGTCACCAGGGATGTCGCCCGCCAGCACGATGCCACGCACGCCGGGCATGGCCAGTGCCGCCGCCGCGTCCACGCCACGCAGGCGGCCGTGGGCCACGTTGCTCATGATGGGCGCGGCATGCAGCGTGCCCTTTACCTCCGGGATGTCGTCCACATAAGGCGCGGCGCCGGCCACCTGGGCGCGGGCGCTTTCGTGCTGGCGCGACACGCCGCTGGCGGGTGTGTGGGCGGGTGCGGCCTGTGCCAGGAATTTCTCAGGTGCGTTCATGCCGCCTCCTTGAGCGAAAAACTTTCCAGGTTGATCTGCTGCACGCCCTGGCTTTCCAGCCAGAAGCGCTGCATCAGGTTGCCCAGCACTGCGCTGCGGTAGGCGGCGGATGCCCGCATGTCGCTGATGGGCTGGAACTGGGCACGCAGCGCTGCGGCGGCGGCCTGGGCCGCATCCTGCGACCACGCTTTGCCACGCAGGGCGGCTTCGGCCTGGGTGGCGCGCACCGGCGTGGCGGCCACGCCGCCTGCGCCAATGGAAACGGTGGCCACTTTGCCGCCCGGCACGGTCATGTTCACCACCAGGCACACGGCAGAGATGTCGTCGTCATAGCGTTTGGATATCTTGTAGGCCTTGAGCATTTCGCCGGGCACAGGCAAGGGCACCTTGATCCACGCCAGCACCTCATCCGCGGCCATCACGTTCTTGCGGTAGCCGGTGTACAGCTGCTCCAGCGGCAGCTCGCGGTGGCCGCGTGCAGACATCAACACCACGTTGGCGCCCAGCGCAATCAGCAGCGGCATGCTGTCGCCAATCGGTGAGCCGTTGGCCACGTTGCCGCCCAGCGTGCCGGAGTTGCGCACCGGCAGCCCGGCAAAGCGGTTGGCAAAGGTCTTGAGCTGCGGGCGGTCGGCCACCAGGGCGGCAAAGGCGTCGGTCAGTGTGACGGCGGCGCCGATGGCAATGTGGTGCGGGTAGCGCTCCACGCGGCGCAGCTCTTTCACCTGCGTCACGTCCAGCACCTGCGGGAATTGCATGTGCATCTTGGTCACCCACAGGCCCACGTCGGTGCAGCCGGCCACGATCTGCGCGCCGGGGTGGGCGGCGCGTTGAGACAAGAGGCTCTTCAGGTCGCGCGGTGCCATGTAGCCGGTTGAGTCGCCCGGAGGCTGGATGGCGGCCAGCTGCGTCAGCAGCGCTTTCTCATCCACCTTCACCGGCGGCAATTGCTGCATCTGCTGCGCTGCGTCCAGGATGGGCCGGTAGCCCGTGCAGCGGCACAGGTTGCCCGACAGTTCCTCCTGCGCCAGCGCGCGGGTGATGGGCTCGCCGTGGCACACATGGTTCTGGTACATGCCGAACAGGCTCATCACAAAACCCGGCGTGCAAAAGCCGCACTGGCTGCCGTGGCACTGCACCATGGCCTCTTGCGCGGGGTGCAGCGTGCCGTCGTCGGCGGCGATGTCTTCCACCGTCCACACGGCCATGCCGTCCACCGAATGCGCCAGGCGGATGCAGCTGTTGATGGCCTTGTATTCCACCTTGCCGTCGTGTGCTTGCCCGAGTACAACGGTGCAGGCGCCGCAGTCGCCTTCGCCGCAACCTTCCTTGGTGCCGGTGCAGCCCAGATCCTCGCGCAGCACTTCCAGCAGCGTGCGGTCGGGTGGTACATTGCCCAGGCAGACTTGCTCGCCGCGCCGGATGAATCGAATCGTCTTGGTGTCCATGTGAATCAGTATGGTGTATGACTGCTCGTGAGGGTAGAACGACCCCGCGGGTACGACATAAGCATTGCCGTATGACAAGAATGCAGGCCCCGGTATGAGAGATCAAGCGCTTTTCGACAAGATAGACCTCCACTTAATCAGGGTCTTGCACACCGTGTTAACCGAACGCAGCGTCTCGCGTGCCGCCATCCGCCTTGGCATGCACCAGCCCGCCGTGTCCGCCGCGCTCAAGCGCCTGCGCGACCTGGCGGGAGACCCGCTTTTGGTGCGTTCAGGCTCCGGCATGGTGCCCACCGATGCAGCGTTGCGCATGATTGAACCCAGCGCAAGCATTCTGCGTGCCGCAGAAGTCCTGTTCACCGACGTGCGCGGCTTTGACCCGCAGACCTCCACCGGCACCTTCCGCGTGGCCGCCAGTGATTACCTGGACCCATTGTTTCTGCCCCAGCTGGTGGCGCAGATCAAGGAGCAGGCGCCGCTGACGCATATCGAGATCCACCCGCTGTCCGCCGCGTCGGACTACCACACGCAGCTGGCGCAGGGCGATGTGGACGTGGTGGTGGGCAACTGGCTCAAGCCGCCCGAGGATCTGCACCTGGGCCGCCTGTTTGCCGACGAGGTGGTGTGCATGGTGTCGGCCCAGCACCCGGCCGTGCGCCGCGGCTGGTCGGTGCAAGACTGGCTGGCGGCCGAGCACATTGCCCCCACGCCCACGCACCCGGGTGCGCGCGGCGTGATCGACGAACACCTGGAAAGCCTGGGGCACGTGCGCAACATCACGGCGCGCTGCCCGCATTTCGGGCTGATCCCGGGCATGGTGGCATCGAGCTTGCTGGTGCTGACCACGGGCCGGCAGTATTGCGAGCGCTTTGCCGCCCAGCTGCCCGTCAAGGTCCTTGAATGCCCGATCGATTTCCCGCAACTCATGTATTACCAGCTCTGGCACGAACGAACGCATGCGTCAGCGTCGGCCAAGTGGCTGCGCGAAAGAATAAAGAACGTCGCAGCAGCGCTGCGCAAGGGCCACTGAGACACAACCATAAAGAGAGAGACAACGCGTGAGCATCCCAAGACTTCAACTGGCGCACATCACCAAGCGCTACCCCGCCGTGGTAGCCAACAGTGATGTATCGCTGACCGTCCAGCCCGGCGAGACCCACGCCGTGCTGGGCGAAAACGGCGCCGGCAAATCGACGCTGATGAAAATCATCTACGGCAGCGTCAAGCCCGACGAGGGCAGCGTGATGTTCAACGGCCAGCCCGTGCACATCCGCAATCCGCAGGAGGCGCGCGCCCTGGGCATCAGCATGGTGTTCCAGCACTTCAGCCTGTTTGACACGCTGACCGTGGCCGAGAACGTCTGGCTGGGGCTGGACAAAAGCCTGACGCTCAATGAGGTGACGCACAGCATCACCACCAAGGCGGCTGAATATGGCCTGGACATTGACCCCTCGCGCCCCGTGCACACGCTGAGCGTGGGCGAGATGCAGCGCGTGGAAATCATCCGCGCGCTGCTGACCAGCCCCAAGCTGCTGATCCTGGACGAGCCCACCTCGGTGCTGACGCCGCAGGCGGTTGAAAAGCTGTTTGTGGTGCTGAAAAAGCTGGCGTCCGAGGGCTGCAGCATCCTGTACATCAGCCACAAGCTGCATGAAATCCGCGAGCTGTGCAGCGCCTGCACCGTGCTGCGCGGCGGCAAGGTCACAGGCGTGTGCAATCCGCAGGTCGAATCCAACGCATCGCTGTCGCGCCTGATGATCGGTGCCGAGCCGCCGGCGCTGGCCCACCATGCGCGCAGCGCGGGCGATGTGGTGCTGCGCGTGCAGGCCCTGAGCCTGCCGCGTGAAGACCAGTTCGGCGTGGACCTGGACGGCATTTCGCTGCAGGTGCGCGCGGGCGAGGTGGTGGGCATTGCCGGTGTGTCGGGCAACGGCCAGCAGGAGCTGCTGTACGCGCTGTCGGGCGAAGACACGCGCGCGCAGCCCGCCATGATCCAGGTGTTTGGTCAGGACGCCGCGCGCATGGGCCCGGGCGGGCGGCGTGCGCTGGGCGTGCATTTTGTGCCGGAAGAGCGGCTGGGCCGCGGCGCGGTGCCCACGCTGGGGCTGGCGCACAACCTCATGCTCACGCGCACCGATGCCATCGGCGCGGCGGGCTGGATCAACGTGAAGGCGCTGCAGGCCCAGGCGGCCGGCATCATCCAGCGCTTCAACGTCAAGGCGGGCGGGCCGAATGCCGCGGCCAAGTCGCTGTCGGGCGGCAACCTGCAGAAATTCATCGTCGGCCGCGAGATCGACGCCAACCCCAAGCTGCTGATCGTCTCGCAGCCCACCTGGGGCGTGGACGTGGGCGCGGCCGCGCAGATCCGTGGCGAAATCCTGGCGCTGCGCGACGCGGGCTGCGCCGTGCTGGTGGTCAGTGAAGAGCTGGACGAGCTGTTTGAAATCAGCGACCGGCTGCACGTGATCGCCAAGGGGCGGCTGTCGCCGTCGGTGGACCGGGCCAAGGCCACCGTGCCGCAGATTGGGGAATGGATGAGCGGCTTGTGGGAATCTGCCGGTAAGGAGGCTGCCCATGCTCAAGCTTGAACCCCGCCCCCAGCCTTCGCAGTTCTGGGCCCTGGCCTCGCCGCTGCTGGCGCTGGTCATCACCGTCCTCATCGGCATCGCGCTGTTTGCCGCCCTGGGCAAGGACCCGGTGCGCGGCCTGCAGGTGTTCTTCTGGGAGCCCATCAAGACGCCGTACGCCCTGGGCGAGCTGATGGTCAAGGCAACGCCGCTGCTGGTCATTGCGCTCGGGCTGGCCGTGTGCTTTCGCTCCAACGTCTGG
Organism: Ramlibacter sp.; assembly: GCA_050247515.1. Taxonomy (GTDB): domain Bacteria; phylum Pseudomonadota; class Gammaproteobacteria; order Burkholderiales; family Burkholderiaceae_C; genus RAM1. The sequence continues at coordinate 155,962 of JBFWUB010000009.1, forward strand.
AACATCGGCGCCGAAGGTCAATTCGTCATTGGCGCGGTGTTTGCCGGCGGCGTGGCGCTGATGGCCGACAAGACCACCGGCGGCTGGATCGTCATTGCCATCATGCTGGCCGGCATGGCCGGCGGCATGGTGTGGGCCGGCATCACCGCGCTGCTGCGTGACCGCTTCAATGCCAGCGAAATCCTGGTCAGCCTGATGCTGGTGTACGTGGCCGACATGGTGCTGAGCTACCTGGTCTACGGCCCCTGGAAGGACCCGGCGGGCTACAACTTCCCGCAGACCAAGACGTTTGAATCGGTCACGCAGATTCCGCGCCTGATGGCGGGCTCACGCGTGAGCATCGGCCTGCTGATCGCGCTGGGGGGTGCGATTGCGCTGTGGATCTTCCTGTTCCGCACGCGGGCCGGGTTTGCCCAGCAGGTGGGTGGGCTGGCACCGGCGGCGGCGCGCTATGCGGGCTTTTCGTCGCGCAAGGCGCTGTGGATTGCGTTGCTGACCTCCGGCGGCGCGGCAGGCCTGGCCGGCGCGCTGGAGGTGGCGGGGCCGATTGGCCAGCTCACACCGTACGTTCCCGCAGGCTACGGCTTTGCGGCCATCATCGTGGCCTTTGTCGGGCGGCTTCACCCGGTGGGCATGGTTTTCTCGGCGGTCCTCATGAGCATGTTCTACATCGGCGGCGAACTGGCGCAGTCGCGCCTGGGCCTGCCCAAATCCATCACCGGCGTGTTCCAGGGCCTGCTGCTGTTCACTTTGTTGGCTTGCGACACGCTCATTGCGTATCGGCTGCGCTTGACTGCGATGCAACCTGCCACGAAGGGAGCGCACTGATGGAAAGCTACGCACTCCTTCTGGCCGCCACGCTGAACGCAGGCACCGTGCTGGCCATTGCGGCGCTGGGACTGCTCATCAATGAAAAGGCCGGCGTCGTCAACCTGGGGGCCGAGGGCATGATGCTGTGCGCGGCCATTGCCGGTTTTGCCGCGGTGGTGCACACCGGCAGCGATCTGGCCGGGTTTGCCGCCGGCATGGGCGCGGGGGCGCTGCTGGCGGCCATCTTCGGCGTGCTGGTGATCTGGCTGAACACCAACCAGTACGCCACGGGGCTGGCGCTCAGCCTGTTTGGCGCGGGCTTTTCGGCCTTTGCCGGCATCAGGTACGTGCAGGAAAAGCTGCCCGAGCGCCCGCAGTTCCACATCCCGCTGCTGGGCGACATCCCGCTGCTGGGGCCGGCGCTGTTCCGCCAGCACCCGATGGTGTACCTGGCCATGTTCATGGTGGTGGGGCTGATCTGGTTTTTGTACCGCACGCGCAGCGGGTTGGTGCTGCGCTCGGTGGGTGAATCGCCTGAATCAGCCCACGCCCTGGGCTACCCGGTGCGACGCATCCGCCTGGCGGCCGTGGTGGCCGGCGGCGCGCTGTGCGGGCTGGCGGGTGCCTACATTGCCGTGATCTACACGCCGCTGTGGGTTGAGGGCATGGTGGCCGGCAAGGGCTGGATTGCGCTGGCGCTGACCACCTTTGCCACCTGGCGCCCGGCACGCGTGTTGCTTGGTGCCTACCTGTTTGGCGGCGTGACCATGCTGCAGTTTCACCTTCAGGGTATCGGCGTGAACGTGCCCAGCCAGTTCCTGACCATGCTGCCCTACATGGCCACCATCGTGGTGCTGGCCCTGATTTCGCGCAATCCTGCGTGGATTCGCATCAACATGCCCGCATCGCTTGGAAAGCCGTTCTACCCCGGTTCATAATTTGTGTTTTCGCGCTTTTTCTCCCAACCTGTCGCAACCCCCTCAAGAAGGACCTGACATGACCGACCTGAAGAAACGTTCCCTGCTCAAAGTTGCGGCCCTGTCCGCCGCCGCGGCAGCCGCCCTGGTAGCCTGCGGCAAGAAGGAAGAGCCCGCGCCCGCGCCGGCCCCCGCGCCCGTGGCCGCCCCGGCGCCCAAGCCCGAGCCGCTGAAGATCGCGTTCGCCTACGTCGGCCCGGTGGGTGACGGTGGCTGGACCTTTGCGCACGACAACGGCCGCAAGGCGATCGAAAAAGAGTTTGGCGACAAGGTCGTCACCAGTTTTGTGGAGAAGGTGCCCGAGTCCGCCGATGCCGAGCGCGTGATCCGCGACATGGCCGCCCAGGGCAACAAGCTGATCTTCGGTACGACTTTCGGCTACATGGAGCCCATGCTGAAGGTCGCCGCCGACCACAAGGACGTGAAGTTCGAGCATGCCACCGGCTACAAGCAGGCCGAGAACATGCGCACCTACGACAGCCGCACGTATGAAGGCGCCTACATGGCCGGCGTGATCGCCGGCAAGATGACCAAGTCCAATACGCTGGGCGTGGTGGCTTCGATCCCGATCCCCGAGGTGGTCCGCAACATCAACAGCTTCACACTGGGCGCGCAGTCGGTCAACCCCAAGATCAAGACCAAGGTCGTGTGGGTGAACGAATGGTTCAACCCCCCGAAGGAAACCGAAGCCGCCACCTCGCTGATCAACGGCGGCGCGGACGTGCTGTTCCAGAACACCGATTCGTCGGCCGTGCTGCAGACCGCCGAGAAGATGAACAAGCGCGCCTTCGGCTGGGACAGCGACATGACCGCCTACGGTCCCAAGGCCCACCTGGGCTCGGCCATCATCAACTGGGGCCCGTACTACATCAAGGCCACGCGCGATGCGCTGGAAGGCAAGTGGACCGGCAACACCGGCGTGTGGTGGGGCGTGAAGGAAGGCGCGATCGACATGGTGTCCATCGCCGCTGACGTGCCCGAGGAAACCAAGACCAAAATCGCCGAGATCAAGAAGGGCCTGAGCGACGGCACCTTCACGATCTGGAAGGGCCCGATCGTCGGCCAGGACGGCAAGGAAATTTTGCCTAAGGACGCTGTCGCCGACGACAAATTCCTGGGCGGCGTGAATTTCTACATCAAGGGTGTGGAGGGCAAGGTCCCTGGCGACAAGAAGTAGGACGCCCCCCGAAGCGCCTTCGGCGCCTCCCCCCACTGGGGGGCAATGCAGTGGACCGGCACAGCCGGATCCACGCATTCCCGAAAGGGCCGCCGCAGGTGGTCCTTTTTTTATTTCTGCGCATGATTGAAGAAGCACTCTGGCATCCCGTATCGCAGTCGGCCGATGTGGCTGGCGCGCCCGCAGCCGCTCAACTGCTGGGCCATGACCTGGTGCTGTGGCGCGACGCGGCGGGTGCCGTGCACGCGTGGCGCGACCAGTGCCCGCATCGCGGGGCGCGGCTGTCGCTGGGGCGGGTGCAGGGTGATCGGCTGGAATGCCCGTACCACGGCTGGCAATTTGCGGCGTCGGGGCAGTGTGTGCGGGTGCCCGCGCTGCCGTCATTCGCACCGCCGGCTACGCATTGGGCGCAGGTGTATGCGGCGCAGGAGGCTCATGGGCTGGTGTGGGTGCGGCTGGCGGATGGCGACACCGCGTTGCCCGTGTTCACGGCGGAGGCCGACGCCCGCCTGCGCAAGCTGAACTGCGGCCCCTACGATGTGGCCGCCAGCGCGCCGCGCATCGTCGAGAATTTTCTGGACATGGCGCACTTCGGCTTTGTGCATGAAGGCTCGCTGGGCATGCGCAGCGCCACCGGCATTGACGACTACACCGTGCAACCCACCCCCACCGGCCTGCGGGCCACGCAGTGCAAGGCCTGGCAGCCGCAGTCCAACCTGCATTCCACCGCGCCCGCGCAGGTGGAATACACCTACGAAGTGACCGCGCCCTATGCGGCGGTGCTGACCAAGGTGCCCGACGCCGCGGCGGTGGCCATCGCCGGCTACCGCGAATCCATCGCGCTGTACATCTGCCCGCTCACGCCCGAGACCAGCCGCGTGTGGTTTCGCCTGGCCGTGGCAGACTTTGAATCCACCGACGAAACCCTGCGCGCCTTCCAGCACGGCATCTTCATGCAGGACAAGCCGGTGCTGGAATCGCAACGCCCCGCGCGGTTGCCGCTGGACCTGCGCGCCGAGCTGCACACCGCCGCCGACAAGGCCTCGTCCGCCTACCGCCGCTATCTGAAGCAACAGGGCATCACCTTTGGAGTCTGCTGATGAACACCATCCCCCCCGTTTCCGCCGACCGCCTTCCTGCCCTGCTGCGCAGCATGCCCAAAGCCGAGCTGCACATGCACATCGAGGGCTCGCTGGAACCCGAGCTGATCTTTGCGCTGGCGCAGCGCAACAACGTGGCCATCCCCTATGCCAGCGTGGAGGACCTGCGTCGCGCCTATGCCTTCACCAACCTGCAGAGTTTTCTGGACATCTATTACGCCGGCGCCAGCGTGCTGCTCAAGGAGCAGGACTTCTACGACATGGCCTGGGCCTACCTGCTGCGCGCACAGGCCGACAACGTGCTGCACACCGAAATGTTCTTTGACCCGCAGACGCACACCGCGCGCGGCGTGGCGATGGAAACGGTGGTCAACGGCCTGCACCGCGCCTGCATGGACGCAAAGGAAAAGCTGGGCGTGAGCGCGCTGCTGATCCTGTGCTTCCTGCGGCATCTGAGCGAAGAAGACGCCTTTGCCACGCTGGAGCAGGCGCTGCCGTTGCGTGACAAGTTCATTGGCGTGGGCCTGGATTCCAGCGAGGTCGGCCATCCGCCGGAAAAATTTGCGAAGGTGTTTGCGCGTTGTCGCGAACTGGGCTTCCACCTGGTGGCCCATGCGGGCGAAGAGGGCCCGCCTGAATACGTGTGGACCGCGCTGGATGTGCTGAAGGTCGAGCGCATCGACCACGGCGTGCAGTCGTCCAGGGACCCGGCGCTGATGAAACGGTTGGCCCAGGACCGCATTCCGCTCACGGTGTGCCCGCTGTCCAACCTGAAGCTGTGCGTGTTCCCCACGCTGGCCCAGCACAACCTCGGCGCGCTGCTGGACGTCGGGCTCATGGCCACGGTCAATTCCGACGACCCCGCGTATTTCGGTGGCTACGTGAACGAGAACTTCACCCAGACCTTTGCCGCCACCGGCCTGACGGCGCAGCACGCCTACACGCTGGCGCGCAACAGCTTTGAGGCAGGCTTTGTGGATGCGGCGGTGAAGAAGGGCTTCATTGACCAGCTGGACGAGGCGTTTGCCGCCTCGTGAACACTACTTTTTGCCATAGGTGGCGTCATGGTCCGGTTGGACCGTCAGAAAGCGCATGAACTCCCCCTGGCGAATGGCGGTGGCCCGTCTGGACTGCGTGATGCGCAAGGAGTAGAGGGCTTCAATGCCCGGCGGCGGTCGCACGCTGGTGATCTTTTCCCACTTCAGGCCAGGGTCCCGGTAGACCTGATCCCACGACAGCCTGAGCAGCTTTTTCAGCGTGTCCAGCACGCGGCTGCGCTCCGCCTTGTCCAGGTCAAGCAGGTTTCTTTGGAACTCGGGGTTGTTGAGATCCAGCTTTACGGCTTTGCCTTGCGGGCTGTTTGCCATCCGTCACTCCCTCGAAAAGCGTGCCCAGGTCGGTGGACCGTGGTTTGTCCCGTGCTGCCCACTCCAGGGCCGATTGCAGGCTGGCGCGACCCTTGGGGTCATGGAGCCAGCGTTCATTTTCCGGGATGACCAGCGCGGTCCTCACAAGCCAGACGCCGGGTTCCTGCTCTTCGACCAGTACCTGCCTGCCGGCATAGCCCTTGCCCAGGGAAATCTGGCCGTTGGCCCCGACGATCTTGACGCTGGTTTTGACTTCGTGAATTGCACTCATGAGACCACCCTCATTGCTGGTGCGCATGTAAATTCGTGCGGCACGAAATTATTCTACCGCGTTGCCGCGGGCAGGGGCTTTGCCGGCAGACTAAAATCCCGCCATCAAGGTCGCGCCCCGGCGGCCTTTTTGTTTGTCTGTTCCGGGGCCATGTAGAGGACCACCATGTATAAAAACCTCGTAGCCGCGCTGGCGGCCGCCTGTTGTTTTTCCCCTGTTTTTTCCCAAACCTCCACCGGCCCGCTCAAGGCCGGCTTTGTCTATGTCGCGCCCATCACCGAAGCGGGCTGGGTACGCCAGCATGAAGAAGGCCGCAAGGCCGTGCAAGCCGCCCTGGGCGCCAAGGTCCAGACCAGCTTCGTGGAAAACGTTGCCGAAGGCGCCGACGCCGAACGCGTGATCCGCGACCTGGCCGCAACGGGCCACACGCTGATCTTTACGCCCAGCTTTGGCTACATGGAGCCCACGCTCAAGGTGGCCAAAGACTTCCCCCACGTCAGGTTTGAATCCGTCACCGGCTACAAGACGGCGCCCAACGTGGCCACGTCCAACGCCCGCTATTACGAGGGCCGCTACCTGGCGGGCATTGCCGCCGGGCGCATGACCAAGACGAACGTGGCGGGCTATGTGGCGGGCTTTCCCATCCCCGAGGTGCTGCAGGGCATCAATGCCTTCACCTTGGGGCTGCGCTCGGTGAACCCGAAGGCCCAGGTGAAGGTGGTGTGGCTCAACGCCTGGTTTGACCCGCCGCGCGAGCGCGACGCGGCCATGAGCCTGTTCAACCAGGACGTGGACGTGATCGCCTTTCACACCGGCTCCACCGCCGTGATGGCCGCCGCGCAGGAGCGCGGCAAGATGGCGGTGGCCTACCACTCGGACATGCGCCGCGCCGGGCCGGACGCCCAGATCGTGGCCGTGACGCACCAGTGGGGCGCCTACTACACCCAGCGCGCCCAGGCGGTGCTGGACGGCAGCTGGAAAAGCGGCAACGTCTGGGGGGGTGTGAAGGACGGCATGATCCGCGTCGGCGACTTCGGCACCCAGGTGCCCAAGGCGGTGCAGGACGAGGTGCTGGCACGGCAAAAGGACATTGCCGCGGGCAAGCTGCACCCGTTCACCGGCCCCATCACCGACAACGAGGGCAAGGCTGTGCTTGCGGCCGGTGCGGTCATGACAGATGCACAGATACTGTCTATGAACTTTCTTGTATCTGGCGTGCAGGGCAAGGCCGCAAAATAGGCGGCATGAAAGCCTATCGATCCGCCATCCTGCGTTTTGCCGACGACCGCTCGGCCCTATACGAACCAGACGGCCTGCTGGTCACGGGCCCCGACGCCACCGGCCGCCAGGTGGTGCGCGCCGTGGGTGCGTACAGCGCGCTGGCCGCTAACTATCCCGGCGTGGCGGTTGAGGATTTGCGCGGCCACATCATCGCCCCCGGCTTCGTGGACCTGCACATCCACTTTCCCCAGACCGACGTGATCGGCTCGCCGGCCGAGGGCCTGCTGCCCTGGCTGGAGAACTACACCTTTCCGCATGAGTCGCGTTTTGTGGACGCATCCCATGCGCAGGACGTGGCCACGGTGTTCCTGGACGAACTGCAGCGCAACGGTGTGACCACCGCGCTGACCTTCTGCACCTCGCACCCTTCGTCGGTTGATGCGCTGATGGGGGCAGCCCGCCAGCGCGGCCTGCGCATGATCGCGGGCAAGGTGCTGCAGGACCGCCATTCGCCCGACGGCGTGCGCGACGAGACCGAGCGGTCGCTGGCCGATACCGAATCGCTCATCCGGAAGTGGCACGGCCAGGACCGCCTGGGCTATGCCATCACGCCGCGCTTTGCACCCAGCTGCACAGAGGCGCAATTGCGCGGTGCGGGTGAGCTGGCAGCCAGATACCCGGACGTGTGGATCCAGTCGCACGTGGCCGAGAACAAGGATGAAATCAAATGGGCGCGCGAGCTGTTTGCGCAATCGCGCAGCTACCTGTCCATTTACGACGACTTTGGCCTGATGCGCGAGCGCGCCATCTACGCGCACTGCATCCACTTTGACGACGAGGACCGCGCCTTGATGCGCGCCACCGGCGCGGCGGCGGCCGTCAGCCCCACCAGCAACCTGTTCCTGGGCAGCGGCTTTTTTGACTACGAAGGGGCGGACCGCATCGGCTTCCAGTACGGCCTGGCCAGCGACGTGGGCGGGGGTACCAGCTTCAGCCCGTTTCACACCATGCTGGCGGCGTATTACGTGGGCCGCGAGGGCCAGACCAAACCGGGCCTGAGTCTGTCGCCGCAGGCCTTGTGGTGGCAGCATACGGCCGGGGCCGCGCAGGCCCTGGGGCTTGACGGCACTATCGGCAACCTGCAGCCGGGCTGCGAGGCCGACTTTGTGCTGCTCAACCCGCAGGCCACGCCGCTCCTGGCGCGCAAGACCGCGCAGGCGGCCAGCCTGGATGAGCTGCTGTTTGCACTGATCGTGCTGGGCGACGACCGGGCGATTGCCCGCACGCACATTGCCAGCTGAGGGCGGGCCGGCGCTCAGCGGTTGAGCTTTTTGTCGCGGATGTAGCGCGCCAGCCCGCAGTAGCCGTCCTTGAACAGGATGTCGTTTTCCAGCCTGGCGGGCAGCAGTTTTTCCTTCAGCTCGGCCGCGGCCTGCGCGCCCTGGTTCTGGCGGATGAAGCCGATGGCCTGCTCGAACTTCGACACCTCGGCGCGGCACGGGTCCTGGGCCTGGCGGCTGGGGTCCACGGGGGTCTGGGCCTGGGCACACAGGCCCAGCAGGGCGAGCAGCCAGATCGATGAACGGGGTAGCTTGGGCATGGGCGAGCTCCGGTAGTCCCAGCCCCCAAGCATGAAGCGTTCCCGTGGCAGCGGCATGACGCCGCGCGTATGCCGGTCATCCGCCGCGGCGTATGTTCAGACGTCGTCTTCGCTCGGTTTGTCGGTCGTCATGAAGTGGCCCAGGCGGTGCGACCAGTCGGAGGCCCCGGCGTCCACCGCCTCCAGGGGCTCGCACGCCACGCCGGCGGCGGTGAACATCTTGACCGCGGCGGCGTTCGCACCCGCATGGTGCGGTTTTTCGCGCAGGAAGACCACGCGCCGTATGCCCGCCTGGATGACCGCCTGCGCGCAGCGCGGGCAGGGGAACTGGGTGGTGTAGATGGTCGCGTTGGTCAGCGGCAGCACCACGCAGTTGAGCATGGCGTTGATCTCGGCATGCACCACATAGCTGTGGCGCGAATGGAAGGGATCGCTGTCGTCGTCGGACCAGTAGATCGGGTCGTGGTCGTCGCAGCCGCGCGGCAGGCCGTTGTAGCCCACGCCGATGATCCGGTTGTCGGGTGACACGATGCAGGCGCCGTTGCGCGTGCGATGGTCCTTGGAGCGCGCCGACGCCAGTAGCGCCACGCCCATGAACATCGAATGCCAGCCAATCAGGGCGCTTGGCTTGGCAACATCCTCGTGACTCATTGTGGTTCCTCGGTGGGCATCAGTTGCCGGTTCGGCGTGGCAATGCTAGCACCGCCCCTGCGCATGACTGCCGGCTGGAGTATTGATGGTGTTACTATGGTAATACCGCCAAAGGAGCGGCCATGCGCACTGTATCTGTCAAGCTTCCAGACACGACCCGGATCCGTATAGAGGCCCTTGCCGCCGGCAGGGGCACTTCACCGCACGCGTTCATGGTGGAGGCTATTGAAGCCCGGCTGCAGAACGAGGAAAAACACGACGCTTTTGTCGCGGAGGCCCTGAAGTCCCGGGACCAGATGGTCGCCAGCGGCAAGGCATTTGATGGTGACGACGTGATTGCCTACCTCAATACCCGGGCGCGTGGCGAACGCGCATCCCGGCCCCGGCTGAAATCCATCAAGACGATCCTGAAGTCCGGCCAATGACCCGGCTGCTGGTGACCGTCCAGGCGCTGGACGACATTGATCGCCTGTGTGATTTCCTGGCAGATCACCTTGCGCATGAGGCAGCGCGCACTGCTCAACTGATCGCGCAGGGCCTCGACATTCTGAAGGCGCACCCGCTTGTGGGGCGGCTGTCAGGCCAAGGGATGCGGGAACTGGTGATCTCGCGTGGCACCACGGGTTACCTTGCGCTGTACGCCTATGACAAAGAGGCGGACGTGGTATCCGTTCTGGCGGTGCGGCACCAGCGCGAAGCGGGCTATCAGGATTGACCGTCGCGGGGCAGCAGCACCAGCCGCGCAGCCGCCAGGTCCCAGCCTGCCCAGCCGCAGCTCTTGAACAGCACCGGGCCCTGTACCGCCGGCGCGCTGCCTCGCACCACGTCTGCCAGTGAGGCGAACGCCGACACGTCCAGCCCGGCCTGCAGCAGGTCGCCGGCCTCGTGTTGGGCGTCGGTGGTGTCCACCACCACCGTGCCCAGCTCGGCAAAGTGGCGGCACAGGCGCGGTGCCAGCTCCACCATCCTGGGCGTGAATGCGCCCACGGCCGCCACAAACGCATCTTCTCGCGGCATGCCGCGCAATACCACTTCGGCCGCCGGGGTGCAGGTGACCACCAGCGGGCATTCGGCCAGCGCGGCATTGGCGTCGGCCACCACCCGCGCGTGCAGGCCCAGCGCCTGCGCATGGCGCACCAGCGCGGCGGCGCTGGAGGCGCTGCGCGACGCCACCCGCACCTCGCGCACACCCAGGCCGTCGGCAAACGCCTCCAGGTGGGCCAGGCCCTGCACGCCCGCGCCCACCACCAGCAGCGGCCCGTGCGGATTGGGCGCCAGCCGTTGGGCGGCCAGCAAGGACACGGCGGCCGTGCGCCGCGCCGTGACGGTGGGGCCGTGCAGGATCACGCGGCGCTCGCCCGTGGCCACGTCAAACACCACCACGTCGCCCTGGATGGTGGCGCGGCCGGTGCCGGCATTGGCGGGCGTGAAGGTGATCAGCTTGGTGATGGCCACGCGCGCGTCCAGCGCGGGCATCACAAACAGGCTGCCGCCGCCGGGCAGTGGCTGCACCAGCCGGGCGGGAACCTGCACGGTGGGGTCCGTCAGCAGGCTGCGGACCTCTGCGGCCAGCGCGTCCCAGGGCAGGGCGTCGGCGGTCTGCTGGCTGTCCAGCGCGGCGGATCGGGTGGTCATGGCTGTTGCGATTCTGTCCTACATCGCGACAGGCAAAGCACCGTATCGAAAGGAAACCGGCGTTTTCTAGCATTCACTCCAACATCACCGGAGTATCCCCATGCTGTCCGACCTGCTCAACAAGATCGTCGATGCGCCCCGCGAGAGCCTGTTCCTGGCCGGTGTGGCCGTGGTGATCGGGGCGCTGCTGTCGTCCATGTACATCGTTTGTTCAGGCCAGGTGCAGTCGGCCGAAGCGCGCCATGCGGCTGCCAGGACGCAACGCATGGCCGTGCTGGACTGTCTGGACAGCGATCCGCGCGCCAGCTACGCCGCCTGCGCCAGCCACGTGGCGCTGACGTTCCAGCCACAGCCCGGGGCGCAGGTGCTGCGCGTCGCGGACGGCGCAGCTCCCATGCGCGCGTCGTCTCCCTCCCGCGGGTTCAACAAGCAGGTCTCCGTCATGATGCCGGTGGCCTATTACAGCCGCTGACCGGCATGCGCGAACAATCCCAAGGAGCCCCTCATGGCCATCTCCACCGCCTCCATGGAAGTTTCCCCGGTATCGCTGCGGTCGCCCGCCTTGGCGGACGACGCCCCCGAACAGGGCGAACAGCACGAGCCCCGCTACTGGCCCACGGAACTGCTGGCCACCTTCACGCTGCTGATGGCAGGCCATGGCCGCTGCGTCAGCTCGGCCATGATGCTGGGTGACCGCGAATACGCGCTGTGGCAGCTGGCGCGTGCCCACACGCTGGACGACGAGCGCCTGCGCGCGGTGGCGGTGCAGCTGTTTGCCTATTTTGATGACGCGAACCACTGGGCCCGCGCCAGCGTGTACCACGCCTGAGCGCCGACGGTTCAGAGTTCAGCGGCTTCCACCAGGAAGCGCACGCGCTTGACGCCCTGCCATTCATCGGCGTCCAGGCGGAAGGCCAGCTTCACCCGCGCGGGCAGCGGCTCGGTATGGCCGAACCAGATGCCGTCCACCGGCTGGCCCTGATGGCGCAGCTTGAGCGCCAGGTGCTTTTCGCCGACCAGCCGCTGCGAGATCACCTCCACCTCTTCACTGAACATCGGCGGCGCAAAGCCCTGGCCCCAGACTTCGGCATGCAGCGTGTCCACCAGGTCGGCGCGCCGGTATTCGGGCGCCAGCGGCCCGTCGGTGTCGATGCGGCGCATCAGCGTGGCGGCGTCCAGCCATTCCTGGGCCACCTGCATGAAGGCTTCTTCAAACGTCGCCAGGTGCTCTTCGTCCAGCGTGCAGCCGGCCGCCATGGCGTGGCCGCCAAAGCGTGACAGCACGCCGGGGTGGCGCTTGGCCACCAGGTCCAGCGCGTCGCGCAGATGAAAGCCGGGGATGGAGCGGCCCGAGCCTTTGAGCTCGTGCTCCTTGCCCGGCGCCTGGCTGGCGGCAAACACAAACGTGGGCCGGTGCAGCTTGTCCTTGATGCGCCCGGCCACGATGCCCACCACGCCTTCGTGAAAATCAGGGTCGAACACCACGATGGCCGGTGGCGGTTGCTGTTCGCCGTCGGCGTCTGCGTCAAACAGCGACTCGGCAATCAGCATGGCCTGCTCGCGCATCCCGCCTTCGATTTCGCGGCGCTCGCGGTTGATGCCGTCCAGCCGCTGCGCCAGCTCGGCCGCGCGCACCGGGTCGTCCGTCAGCAGGCATTCAATGCCCAGCGTCATGTCGTCCAGCCGGCCGGCGGCATTGATGCGCGGGCCCAGCGCAAAGCCGAAGTCAAATGTGGTCGCCACGCGTGCATCGCGCGCCGCTGCCTTGAACAGCGCCGCCACGCCCACTGGCATGGCCCCGGCGCGGATGCGCCGCAGCCCCTGCGCCACCAGGCGGCGGTTGTTGGCGTCCAGCTTGACGACGTCGGCGACGGTGCCCAAGGCCACCAGGGGCAATAGCGCATCCAGCTTGGGTTGCGTGGCCTGATCGAAGATGCCGCGCGAACGCAGCTCGGAGCGCAGCGCCAGCAGCACGTAGAACATCACGCCCACGCCGGCCATGGCCTTGCTCTCGAAGGTGCAGCCCGGCTGGTTGGGGTTGACGATGACGCTGGCCGCGGGCAGCTGGGCGCCGGGCAGGTGGTGGTCTGTCACCAGCACCTGCAGGCCCAGGGCATTGGCCGTGGCCACGCCGTCCACGCTGGCAATGCCGTTGTCCACCGTGATCAGCAGGTCGGCGCCGCTGTCTTTCACGCGCCGGGCAATCGGCGATGTGAGGCCGTAGCCGTCCACCACCCGGTCGGGCACCAGGTAGCCCACCTGCTGGGCACCCAGCAGGCGCAGGCCGCGCACGGCCACGGCGCAGGCGGTGGCACCGTCGCAGTCGTAATCAGCCACCACGCACAGGCGTTTGCTGTCGCGAATGGCGTCGGCCAGCAGCACGGCGGCGGCCTGCGCGCCCATCAGCGCGGTAGGCGGCAGCAGACGGGCCAGGCCATCGTCCAGTTCGTCGCGGGTGGCCACGCCGCGCGCGGCATACAGGCGCGCCAGCAGGGGGTGCACGCCGGCCTGCTCCAGCGCCCAGGCCGCGCGGGGCGGAACGTCGCGGGCAAAAATTTTCATAGCGGGTCCAGCCAGGTGGAAAGGGGGGTACGCGCCAGCCGGCTGGACAGCTGGCGAAACAGGCTTTTGGGCAGCGATTCAAACGTCTGGGCGCTGCGCTCGCCGCACAGCGTCAGTGTGACCTGGCGGCCCGCGTCCAGCTCACCCAGCAGCCGGGCGCATTCGCCGTTGTCCAGCAGCCGCCAGGCGTCGGCCCAGGCGGGCCAGTCGGCGCGCAGGGCGGCGTCGCGCAGGTAATGCGGCACGCGCAGGCCCGCGGGCAATGCGCCCGTGCCTTGCGGCAGGGCGCCCGTGCCGCTGACCCAGAACGAATTGACCGGCAGCAGGCCGCCGCGTTCGCGCGCCTCGTTCACCGGGTGGGTGTACAGCAGCATCTGCATTTCAGACTGCAGGCGGCGCAGCGTGCGCGCCGCGCCGCCGCGTGCCATCCAGGCGTTCACGTCGCGGCCGATCACCCGATCCAGCGAGGCCGTGGCCAGGTCGCGCAACGCCTCGCCGCGCGCCAGCCACAGGGTGGGTGCGTCGTATTCCAGCGTGATGCCGTCCTGGGCAAAGTACGGCTGCATCGCGTCCAGCAGCGCGCGGGCATCCTGCGCGTCCAGCTGCAGCGCCAGCGGGTGCAGCATGAGGATGTGGTCGCGCCCCATGCGCCAGTGGCAGGGGGTGATCCAGGCCCAGGCCTGGCCCGGCGCCGTGCCGTGAACGCCATTCGCACTTTCGCGGCCGGATTCACGGGCCTGCCAGGCGGCCCAGGGCAGGGCGCCATCGTGCGCGGCCAGGCCATAGGCGCGCGCGAGGGCGCGCTCGTGGGGCGGGCTCAGCGCGTCGTCGGTGCCTGTGTCGGCCTGGGTGGGCGTCAGGCGCACGAGCAGCTTTTCCAGGTGGGGCAGGGCCAGCGCGCGCAGCGCCTCGCGGCAGCCGTCGGCACTGCCGGCGGCAAAGGGAATCAACAAGTGGGTGCTGTCCGACATGGGGCTATTGTCCGGGATGTAACAATCCGCCCACCTGACAACAACGATCCCATGCAGATCCCTTACGAACTGGCCCTGGGCTGGCGCTACACGCGCGCTGGCCGCGCCACCCGCCGCAACGGCTTCATCTCATTCATCTCGGGCGTGTCCATGCTGGGCATCGCCCTGGGCGTGGCGGCGCTGATCATCGTGCTGTCGGTGATGAACGGCTTCCAGAAAGAGGTGCGCGACCGCATGCTCAGCGTGGTGTCGCACATCGAGATTTTCGAGCCCGGCAACGGCGCGCTGCCCGATGTGAACCGCATCATGAGCGAGGTGCGGCGCCACCCGCAGGTGACGGGCGTGGCGCCGTTCGTGTCGGCCCAGGCGCTGCTGGCGCGCGGCGAGGACATGAAGGGCGTGCTGGTGCGCGGCATCGACCCCGCGCGCGAGCCCGAAGTGACCGACCTGGCGGGCGTGCTCAAGGACACGGTGCTGTCCCGCCTGCAACCCGGCGGTTTCGGCATCGTGCTGGGCGGCGAGCTGGCGCGATCGCTGGGCGTGCGCGAGGGCGACGTGGTCACGCTGATCGCGCCCAGCGGCCAGGTCACGCCGGCGGGTGTGGTGCCGCGCCTGAAGCAGATGACCGTGGTGGGCACGTTCGACTCCGGCCACTATGAATACGACTCCGCGCTGGCCATGCTGCACGTGGACGACGCGGCGCTGATTTTCCGGCTGGAGGGGCCCACCGGCATCCGGCTCAAGCTCAAAGATCTGCACCAGGCGCGCACGGTGGTGGACGAGCTGAGCCCCATGATCACCGGGCGCGTGCTGCTGCGCGACTGGACGCGCCAGAACCGCACCTGGTTTGCCGCCGTGCAGCTGGAAAAGCGCATGATGTTCATCATCCTCACGCTGATCGTGGCCGTGGCCGCGTTCAACCTGGTCAGCACGCTGGTGATGACGGTGACCGACAAGCGCGCCGACATTGCCATCCTGCGCACGCTGGGCGCGAGCCCCGCCAGCATCATGGGCGTGTTCATGGTGCAGGGGGCCATGGTGGGCGTGATCGGCACCTGTGCCGGGCTGCTGCTGGGCCTGGGCGTGGCGTTCAACATCGACGTGATCGTGCCGGCGCTGGAGCGGCTGTTCCAGGCGAGCTTTTTGCCCAAGGACATCTACCTCATCAGCAACATGCCCAGCGATCCGCAAAGCACCGACATCGTGCCGGTGGCGGTGATCTCTCTGGCGCTGGCCTTCGTGGCCACCATCTACCCCAGCTGGCGCGCCAGCCGCGTGAATCCGGCGGAGGCGCTGCGTTATGAGTGACCTCAATCAACAAACGGTGCTGAGTGCACGCGGTCTCACCAAGCGCTTTCACGAAGGCCTGATTGATGTGACCGTGCTGAAAGGCGTGGACCTGGACGTGCGTGCCGGCGAAACGCTGGCCATCGTCGGCGCATCAGGCTCGGGCAAGAGCACGCTGCTGCACCTGCTGGGCGGGCTGGACGCGCCCACCAGCGGCACGGTACAGCTCATGGGCCAGCCGCTGGCGCAGCTGGACGCCGCGGCGCAGGGCCAGCTGCGCAACCAGCACCTGGGCTTTGTGTACCAGTTCCATCACCTGCTGCCTGAATTCAGCGCGCTGGACAACGTGGCCATGCCGCTGTGGATACGGCGCATGCCGCGCGAGCAGGCGGCGCAGGAGGCGCAGCGCATCCTGGCCGAGGTGGGCCTGGCCGGCCGCGTGCACCACCGCCCGGCCGAGCTGTCCGGCGGCGAGCGCCAGCGCGTGGCGATTGCGCGCGCGCTGGTCACGCGCCCGGCCTGCGTGCTGGCCGATGAGCCTACGGGCAACCTGGACCGAAGCACAGCCGATGGCGTGTTTGACCTGATGCTCAAGCTGGCGCGCGAACACGGCACAGCGTTTGTGATGGTCACGCACGACGCCACGCTGGCGCAGCGTTGCGCGCGGCTGATCCAGCTGATCGGTTGATCAGGTCGCACCAGGTGCTGGCAGGCGTCGCGCCATGGCCTCCAGTGCCTGTGTGATGTCGTGGGCGAACCCCTGCGCGTCGCACAGCGCTGAAGCTGCCACGCGCTCGCGCAGCGTCGCGCGCAGCGCGGCCAGGCCGGGCAGGTCGCGTGCGCGCTGCACGGCCTGCTGCACGTAGGTGGGCACATCGTCCACCACCCAGTCGCCCAGGCCGGCCGCGGCCAGCAGGCCTGCGCCCTGGCGTGCTATGAGCCGGTCGCCCGCCAGCGTGAGCGTGGGCACGCCCATCCACAGCGCCTCGCAGGTGGTGGTGCCGCCGGGGTAGGGGAAGGTGTCCAGGATCATGTCCACCTCGGCATGGGCCGCCAGATACGCAGGCCGTGAGGCACGGCCATGCAGGTCGATGCGGTGCGCCGCAATGCCCAGCGCCACCAGCCGCGCCGCCAGCGCGGCTTTTTCGGTGGCATTGCCCAGCCGCGTGCTCTGGATGCGCAGCCGCGCCG
This sequence comes from Ramlibacter sp., assembly GCA_050247515.1. Taxonomy (GTDB): domain Bacteria; phylum Pseudomonadota; class Gammaproteobacteria; order Burkholderiales; family Burkholderiaceae_C; genus RAM1. Next base: position 172,782 of record JBFWUB010000009.1, read on the forward strand.
AGGGCAAGGCCTGCAGGATGGCGGCCCAGGCGGCCAGCACCGCGTCGTTGAGTTTGCTGGTGGTCTGGAAACAGCCAAACGTGACGAACCCGCGCTGCATGGCCGCAAGGGGCGCGACAGGCGGCGCTTCGGCCGGCGGTGCAAAGCACAGCCGCGTGCGGCGCAGGCGCCACAGTGTCTCCGTAAAGCGTTCGGCTCTGTTGGCGGGGCTGCAGCTCCAGTCGGACAGCAGGTAGTCCATGGCCGGCAGGCCGGTGGTGGCAAAGTAACCCAGCCACGACACCTGCACCGGCGCGGCCCGCCGGGCAAACAGCGCCAGCCGGTTGTGCGCCGTGTGGCCAGACAGGTCCATCAGCACGTCGATGTGCTGGCCGCGAATGCATTGCTCGGCCTGCGCATCGTCCAGGGTGGCGATGGATGTCCAGGTGGCAAAGGCCGGGCGCAGCGCCTGCGTCAGCGTGTCGGCTTCGGTGTGCGTGGCAAAGGCATGCAGCTGCACGCGGGCCGGGTCCAGCAGCTTCAGCCAGGCTTGCAGGAAGTACCCCACCGGGTGGTTGCGCAGGTCGCCGCTGACCAGCCCGACGCGCAGGGGTGTGCCAGGCGCGCGGCGCGGTGCGGCTGCGTCCGTACCCGCCAGCCGCGCGGCGGCCTGGCCAAATGCCAGCGCCGCGTCAAAGCGCGCCGCGTGGCTGGACCGGCCGCTGAAGTTCAGCGCCAGCAGCAGGTTGTTGTGCGCGCCCAGGTACGCCGGGTCCAGCCGCAGCGCGCGCTGGTAGCAGGCAATGGCCTCGTCCAGCCGCCCCATGTCGCGCAGCACATTGCCGTGGTTGCTGTGGATCTGCGCATGCAGCGGCGAGCGTTCGATGGCCTGGCGGTAGGCCGCGTCGGCGTCCGCCAGGTGGCCCAGGTCGTGCAGCGTGTTGGCCAGATCGTTCCAGAGCTCGGCCGGGCCGGGCTGCAATTGCAGCGCGCGGCGGTAGGCCGCGGCCGCGGCATGCATGCGCTGCTGCCCGCGCAGCAGACCGCCCAGCAGGGCGTGCCTTTGCGGGTTGTGCGGGTCGGTGGCGGCGGCACGCGCATGGCTTTCGATGGCCTGTGCCACCAGGCCCAGCCTCCACTGGGTGTTGGCCAGGTTGGCGTGGGCTTCCGCGTCACCCGGTGCCAGCTCGGTAGCCCGGGTTTTGGCCTGCAAGGCCTGCTCATGGAGGTTCTGGCCTGACAGGGCGGCGCCCAGTGCCTTCCAGCCCGTGGGCCATTGCGGATGGGCCGCGACGATCCGGCGCGCCAGCGCTTCGAGCTCGGCGAACGAGCCGCTGCCCAGAAGCGCGGCGGCCTGGCGCCCCAGCTGCTGCGCGGCATCCGGCGCCGGCTGCGGGCCGGGCACTACAGGATGCGGTTGAACCACAGCACCGACAGGCCGGCCGACACCAGCGCCAGCGCTGCGGCCAGCAGGGCCAGCAGCCCCGCGATTTCGGTTTCCTTCTTTTCCACCGTCAGGCGCGAGCTCAGGGTCTGGTACACCTTGTTGAGGTCGGCCGCGGTGCCGGCGTAGTAGTACTCGGCCTGGGTCTTGTTGGCGATGGCCTTGAGGGTCTCCTCGTCCAGGCGCACGCGCATGGACCAGCCTTCAAAGCCGATGGTTTCTCCGTCCACCGTGCCGATGCCCACGGTGTACACGCGCACGCCACGGTCGGCCGCCATCTTGGCCGCTTCCAGCGGGTCCACGCCGGTGGTGCGCTGGCCGTCGGTCAGCATGATGATGGCCGCCGATGTGTAGGAGCCCGGCGCCACCGGGGTGAACTCCTTTTTTTCCTTGGGCGCTTCGTTCAGCGAGCGCCCCTGTGGGCCAAAGCGCTGCTGGCCCATCTGCTGCAGTTCGATGCCGGCGTCCGGGAACAGCGTGGCCAGCGAGATGACGATGGCGTTGCCCGTGGCCGTGGCGCGCTGCAGCTGGAAGCGGTCAATGGCGGTGACCAGGTCGTCGCGGTTGACCGTGGGCAGTTGCGCCACCTGCGCCGAGCCGGCGAATGCCACGATGCCGACCTTGACCGTGCGCGGCAGGTCGGCCAGGAATTTCTTGGCGGCCTCCTGCGCGGCCACCAGGCGGTTGGGCTGCACGTCGGTGGCGCGCATGCTGCCCGACACATCCATGGCCAGGATGATGGTCTGCTGGCTGGACGGCAGCGTGATCACGGCCACCGGCCGTGCGGCCGCCACCAGCATCGCCGCGATGGCCAGCAGGAACAGCACGGGCGGGATGTGGCGGCGCACCGACTGCCCCGCGCCCATGGCTTCCTTCACGATGGACAGGGATGCGTAGCGCAGCGTGTTTTTCTTCTTGCGGTGCATCAGCCACACATACAGCGCCACCAGCAGCGGCACCGCCAGCAGCAGCCACAGGAATTGGGGCCACAGGAAATGCATGGTCAGGCGGCCTTTCTCGTACTGCTGATGTGGGCAGGCAGCCCACCGCCAGAGAGTTGGCTGCGGCGCTTGCGCAGCTCTGTGAAGCGCATGACGGCGTCCACCAGGTCGCCGTCGGTGGACAGCTCCAGCGCGTCAACGCCGGCCATCACCAGGGCCTGGCGCAGGTCGGCCTCGCGTTGCGCTGCAATGCGTGAGAAGCGCCGGCGAAAGCCCGCGTCGTGCGTGTCCACCAGCACCTGCTCGCCCGACTCGGCGTCGCGCAGCGTGATCAGGCCCAGGTCGGGCATGTCCAGCTCCAGGGGGTCGAGCAGGCGCACGGCCACCACTTCGTGGCGCTGGGCCAGCTGGCCCAACGGCTTTTCCCAGCCGGGCTCGCTGATGAAGTCCGACACCACAAACACCGTGCTGCGGCGCTTGATGGTGTTGGCCGCCGACTGCAGCAGCTCATGCAGCCGGGTGCTGGTGGCGGCGGAATAGTCGGGCCGCTCCTGCATGCGGTGCAGCAAATGCAGCACATGGCGGCGCCCGCTGCGCGCGGGAATGACGGTGTCCACCCCCGTGCCGTACAGCATGGCGCCCACGCGGTTGCCGTGGCCGGTGAGCAGCCGCGCCAGCGTGGCCACGAATTCGGCCGACACCTGCTGCTTGCGCTGGTCGCCCGAGCCGAAGTCAATGGACGGGCTCAGGTCCAGCAGGAACCAGGCGGCCATTTCGCGGTCTTCGGTGAAGACGCGCACATGGGGCGACTGCATGCGCGCCGTCACGTTCCAGTCGATGTGGCGCACGTCGTCATGCAGCTGGTATTCGCGCAGGTCCGCCAGGTCCAGGCCGGCGCCGCGCATCAGCGTGCGGTAGTCACCCTGCAGCAGGCCGTCCAGGCGGCGTATCACGGTCCATTCCAGCCGGCGCAGCACGTGCTCGGCGGTGCCGCCCGCTGGCGGCGCCGCCGCCGGGGCGGGCGCGGGAGCGGCACGAGGGGGCTTGCGGAAGAACATGGCTCGGTTGGGCGAAAGGCGGCGTTTCAGGCGTAGATCTTTTGCGGCTCCAGGGCCAGCTTCTCGTGCTCCAGCGGCTTGGCCGGCACGGGGATCTTCGCCATGATCCTGCTGATCAGCGAATCGGGCGTGAGGCCCTCGGACAGCGCCTCATACGACAGCACCACGCGGTGGCGCAGCACGTCGGGCACCAGGTCGGTCATGTCCTCGGGCAGGGCGTAGGTGCGCCCGCGCAGCATGGCCAGCGCCCGTGCGCCTTCGGTCAGGTTGATGGTGGCCCGGGGGCTGGCGCCGAAGGTGATGAAACGGTTCATGTCCTTGATGCCGTGCCTGTCGGGATTGCGCGTGGCCGACACCAGTTTCACCGCGTACTGCACCAGCGACGGGTCCACATACACCTGGCGGCAGCCGGCCTGCAGCGCGGCCAGCTGCTCGGTGGTGGCCACGGCCGTCACGTCCACCGCCGGGCCGGTCACGCGGCTGACGATGACGAATTCTTCTTCGTCCGTCGGGTAGTCCACCAGCACCTTCATCATGAAGCGGTCCACCTGGGCCTCGGGCAGGGGGTAGGTGCCTTCGGTCTCGATCGGGTTCTGCGTGGCCATGACCAGGAACGGGTTGGGCACCTTGTGGGTTTCGCCGGCAATCGTCACCTGGCGCTCCTGCATCACTTCCAGCAGCGCGCTTTGCACCTTGGCCGGGGCGCGGTTGATTTCATCGGCCAGCAGCAGGTTGGTGAACACCGGGCCCAGCGCGGTGCTGAAGTCGCCCGTCTTCTGGTTGTAGATGCGCGTGCCCACCAGGTCGGCGGGCACCAGGTCGGGCGTGAACTGGATGCGCTTGAACTGCCCGCGCACCGTGTTGGCCAGCGTCTTGACCGTGAGCGTCTTGGCCAGGCCCGGCACGCCTTCGACCAGCAGGTGACCCTGGGCCAGCATCGCGACCATCACGCGCTCCAGGAAGCGGTCCTGCCCGACCACCACGCGCTTGACCTCGTAGAGGATCTGTTCCATCAGCTGGGCGGTGGCGTTGTCCTGGGTGGTTGGCGTGTCCATGCGTCGTTGTCTTTCAGGCTCGGGGGTGGGATGTCAGAAGGGCGGCAGGCCGGCCGCGCTCGCGGCGTTTTCAATCGGCACGGCAAAACCAATGCCGATGAAGGTGCGCGCCGACGTGGGGTTGAGGATAGCGGTCACGATGCCCACGACCTCACCGTCCATGGTGACCAGCGGGCCACCCGAATTGCCGGGGTTGGCCGCCGCGTCAAACTGGATCAGGTTGCTCAATTCCTGCTTGCCCTCGGGCGAGCGGAAGGCGCGTTTGAGGCCCGACACCACGCCCGCCGAGGTGGACGGGCCGATGCCGAACGGAAAGCCCACGGCCACCACGTGGTCGCCAGGCTGAAGGTCGGCGGTGGAGCGCATGGTGGCGGCGGTCAGGTCGTCCGGTATCTTGCTGGCCTGCAGCACGGCCAGGTCGTTCTCGGCCTGCACGCCGGTGATGCGGGCCTCGGCCTCCAGGCCGTCGGAGAAGGTGACCTTGATGCGGTCGGCGCCGCTGACGACATGCAGGTTGGTCAGGATGATGCCCTTGTCCACGATCACCACGCCCGTGCCCACGCCGTGCTCGATCTCATCGTCTTCGGGCTTGGCGTCTTTCAGTGCGGGCGCACCCGGCATCTTGGCGGCTGGCCTGGCCTTCGCCGATTCCTTCAGGCTGCTTTTCTTGACATAGCTGACCACCCGCACCACCGATGGGCGGATGTTTTCAGCCGCGCGCGCGGCGGCCGAGGGGAGGTTGGTGGTGGTGAGGGTCTTGAGGACGGCGGCGTTGATGTCTTCCTGGGTGATGCGGCGCTGGCCAGGGCGCAGGGCCAGAGAAATGCTCAGCACCAGCAGCAATGCCAGCACGGCAATCGCGGCCCACAGCGCGCGCGGGCTGCTGGCCGAAGCGCGCCAGCGTGCACGCGGCGCGGGCGTTGCCACTGCCGGCCCGGCGGGGGTGGGCGCCTGTTCGGGGCGCGCGGATCGGCTGTAAAGGGCGGGCCTTCGCATCGGTTCACCTGTGACACGGCAGCAAAGAAACGGGGAAGCGAAAACACACGGTATCACGCTTTGTGGCGCCATGCACGGGTTGCACAGCCATACGCCCGTACTGCCTTGGGGCATCATCGGCGCATGACGGTCTGGATCGACACCCACTGCCACCTGGACGCCCCCGAACTGGCCGCCGACGTGGCGGCCGTGCGCCAGCGGGCGGCGGCGGCGGGCGTGGCGCATTGTGTGCTGCCGGCGGTGCAGCCGGGCAATTTTGAGAACGTTCGCCTGATGGCGCACCAATTCGGTGACAGCTACGCCCTGGGCATCCACCCGCTGTGCACGCCGCAGGCGCACGACGGCGACCTGGCCCTGCTGGACGCTGCGCTGGCGCGGCATGCAGACGACCCGCGCCTGGTGGCCGTGGGCGAGATCGGGCTGGATTATTTTGCGCCGGGGCTGGACGATGCACGCCAGCAGCACTTCTACCGCGAGCAGTTGCGCCTGGCGCGCCGGCATGGTCTGCCGGTGATCGTGCATGTGCGCCGCTCAGCCGACCAGTTGCTCAAGCACCTGCGCGAGCTGCCGGCCACCGGCATTGCCCATGCGTTCAACGGCAGCCTGCAGCAGGCGCAGGCCTTTGTGGCCATGGGGTTCAAGCTGGGCTTTGGCGGTGCGGCGACGTTTGACCGGGCGCTCCAGATCCGCAAGCTGGCGGCTGAACTGCCGCTGGATGCGCTGGTCATGGAAACCGATTCGCCCGACATCCCGCCGCACTGGCTGTACCGCACCGCGCAGCAGCGCGCAGCGGGGCAGCCGCAGGGGCGCAACGAGCCGGGCGAGCTGCCCCGCGTGGCACAGGCGATCGCGCGGCTGCGGGGCATGGCACTGGATGAGCTGGCACAAGCCACCACGCGCAACGCCTGCGTGGCGCTGCCCCGCCTGGCGGCGCTGGTGCCGCCGGTGCCGCAGGTTTACGGCCACAATCTGGCTCCTGAATGATCGCCACCCCCCGCATTTCACCGCCCATCGAGCAGCCACGCCCTGCGCGGCTGCAGGGCCTGGCGCCCGTGGTGTCGCCCGCCACGGTGCTGCTGGTGCTGGGCAGCTTTCCCGGGGCGCGCTCGCTGGCGGCCGGCCAGTACTACGCCCACCCGCAGAACCATTTCTGGCGCATCCTGCAGGCGCTCTGGCCCGCCGAGCCGCTGCCGGGCGGCGGCTACCCGGACCGTCTGGCCTGGCTGCTGGCGCGCGGCCTGGGCCTGTGGGACGTGTATGCGTCGTGTGAGCGCCAGGGCAGCCTGGACACCAGCATCCGCAACGCGCAGGTCAATGACTTTGCCGCGCTGGCGCGGCGCCTGCCCCGGCTGGCTGCGGTGGCCCACAACGGCGGAGAAAGCTTCCGCCATGCGCGCCATGTGAGCGCCCTGGGCCTGCCGGCCCACAAGCTGCCCAGCAGCAGCCCCGCGAATGCGTCCTGGCACTTTGAACGCAAGCTGGCGGCCTGGCGTGATGTGTTTGCGCAGTACGGGCTGGTGTGATGGCCAAAAAGCCCGCCACAGCAACGCTGCCCGAAGTCAATTTCTCCGACTACGGCGACACCCGCTACCTGCACCTGGGAACGCCTTGGGTGCAAGGATCCATGAAGCTGGACGCGCCCTACGATATCGACCTTGAATACGTGCAGCGCATGATGGCCTGGCTGCTCTTTGTGGACGCAACTTCAGTCACCAGGCGCCACGCCATGCAGCTGGGCCTGGGCGCGGCGTCGCTGACCAAGTTCTGCCACAGGAAGCTTCGCATGAAAACCACCGCCATCGAGCTGAACCCGCAGGTCGTTGCGGCCTGCCGGCTGTGGTTCAAGCTGCCGGCCGACGACGCCCGGCTGTCGGTGGTGCTGGGCGATGCCGCCGAAGTAGCGGCGCACGAATATTGGCGAGGCGAGATAGACGCACTGCAGGTGGACCTGTACGACCATGAGGCGGCGGCGCCGGTGCTGGACAGCGAGGCTTTTTATGCGGACTGCCGGCGCTTGCTGACAGACGACGGCTGCATGACGGTCAACCTTTTTGGCCGCTCGTCCAGCTATGAAAAAAGCCTGAAGAAAATAGCCGCTGCCTTTGGCGAAGGCGCCGTGTGGGCCTTCAAGCCGACGCGCGAGGGCAACACCGTGGTGCTGGCGCAGCGCACGCCTTCCTTGCCGAAACGCCCCTGGCTTGTGCAACAGGCCGAAACCATCCAAACTCGCTGGGGTCTGCCCGCGCCCAAATGGCTGCGGGTCTTCAAGCCAATTTCATGAACGCAGCGACCAAGACACCTTCCCTTGCCAGGACCGCGCCGCGCGGCCCGCTGAACCTGCAGCACCTGGTGGAATGGCTCAACGCCGACAGCGTGATCTCGCCCGAGGAAGCGCAACGCACCATCGCCCGGTGCGCGCAGGTGGCCAGCGCCCAGCACCCGCTGGTGCGCCTGGCCAGCGTGGCCATGCAGCGCCAGAGCGACGGCAAGCCGCTGGACATAGAGATGCTCACGCAATGGCTGGCCGGCCGCTCGGGGCTGGACTACCTGCGCATTGATCCACTGAAGGTGGACGTGGGCAAGGTGGCCGACACCATGAGCGCCGCTTACGCCGAGCGCCACCGCGTTCTGCCGGTGCAGGTCACTGGCAAGGAGGTGGTGGTGGCCACGGCCGAGCCTTTCCTGGTGGACTGGGTGGACGAGGTGGAGCGCCAGTCGCGCCGCGGCGTGCGCCGCGTGCTGGCCAACCCGCAGGACATCCACCGCTACACGGCCGAGTTCTTCGCGCTGGCCAAGTCAGTGCGCGCGGCGCAGAAAAGCGGCGGCAACGCCGGCGCGGCCAGCTTCGAGCAGCTGGTGGAGCTGGGCAAGACCAACAAGCAGCTGGACGCCAACGACCAGGGCGTGGTGCAGGTGGTGGACTGGCTTTGGCAATACGCGTTTGACCAGCGCGCCAGCGACATCCACCTGGAGCCCCGGCGCGAACAGGGCGTCATCCGCTTTCGCATCGACGGCGTGCTGCATCCCGTGTACCAGATGCCCATGGGCGTGATGAACGCCATGATCGCGCGCATCAAGCTGCTGGGCCGCATGGACGTGGTGGAAAAGCGCCGTCCGCAGGACGGGCGCATCAAGACGCGCAATCCGCGCAGCGACGAAGTCGAAATGCGCCTGTCCACGCTGCCCACGGCGTTCGGCGAAAAGATGGTCATGCGCATCTTTGATCCCGACACCGCGGTCAAGGACCTGGATGCGCTGGGTTTTTCGCAGCACGACGCCCGGCGCTGGGAGGCCCTGGTGAAGCGGCCCCACGGCATCATCCTGGTCACCGGCCCCACGGGCTCGGGCAAGACCACCACGCTGTACTCCACGCTCAAGCGCGTGGCCACCGAAGAGGTCAACGTCAGCACGGTGGAGGACCCGATCGAGATGATCGAACCGTCGTTCAACCAGACGCAGGTGCAGTCGCAGCTGGATTTCAACTTCGCCGAAGGCCTGCGCGCCCTGATGCGCCAGGACCCGGACATCATCATGGTCGGCGAAATCCGCGACCTGGAAACCGCCGAGATGGCCGTGCAGGCTGCCCTGACGGGGCACCTTGTGTTTTCCACGCTGCACACCAACGACGCCCCGTCGGCCGTCACCCGCCTGATGGAGCTGGGCGTGCCGGCCTACCTGATCAATGCCACGCTGCTGGGCGTGCTGGCCCAGCGGCTGGTGCGCACGCTGTGCAGGCAGTGCCGCACCCTGGACGAAGCCGCGCAGCGCCAGGACCTTGAAGTCCTGATCAAGCCCTGGAAGATCAACGGCGGCTACCGTCCCTACAAGCCGGTGGGCTGCGTGGACTGCCGCATGACCGGCTTCATGGGCCGCATGGGACTGTACGAGCTGCTGACGGTGACCGAGGGTTTCAAGGACATCGTGGGCCGCGACGCCGCCACCGACGCCCTGCGCCGCCAGGCGGTGGCCGACGGCATGCGGCCGTTGCGCCTGGCCGGCGCCCTCAGGGTGGCCGAAGGCATCACGACCATGGAGGAAGTGCTCACTGCAACGCCGCCGCTGGACTGACCAAAATCCGCAACCACGCCGGGCTGCTGTAAGTGAAATCCACATCCAACGGGCGGCTGGCTGACCAGACAATGCCCGGTCAAGTACCTTTGCGGAGACAAACACGTGAAAATCAAAAGCCAAAAGGACTTCTTCTCAGGAGTCGTTTACTGCGCGGTGGGCGGGGCCTTTGCCATAGGCGCCACCAACTACACCATAGGCGAAGGCGCCCGCATGGGGCCGGGCTACTTTCCCCTGATGCTGGGCGTCCTGCTGGCCATCATCGGCGCGGCAGTGATCTTTGGGTCCCTTGTTGTGGAAACCGAGGACGGCGAGAAGATCGGCAAGATCGCCTGGAAGCCGCTGGGCTTCATCATCGGCGCCAACCTGGCCTTTGGCCTGCTGCTGGGCGGGCTGCCCAGGTTCGGTATCCCGGCCATGGGCCTGATTGCCGGCATCTATGCGCTCGTGTTCATCGCCAGCATGGCTGGCGACCAGTTCCGTCCCAAGGAAGTCGCCATCCTGGCGACCGTGCTGGCGGTTTTCAGTTACGTGGCGTTCGTCTGGCTGCTCAAGCTGCAGTTCCCGGTGTGGCCTTCCTTCATTACCGGCTGAGGCGCGCATCATGGACCTGATCAATCACCTTTCCATTGGTTTTGGCGCGGCGTTCACGCTGCAGAACCTGCTTTACTGCTTCCTGGGCTGCCTGTTGGGCACCCTGGTGGGCGTGCTGCCCGGCATCGGCCCGGTGGCCACCATCGCCATGCTGCTCCCCGCCACCTACGCGCTGCCCCCGGTGGCCGCGCTGATCATGCTGGCCGGCATTTACTACGGCTCGCAGTACGGTGGCTCCACCACGGCCATCCTGGTCAACCTTCCGGGTGAATCGTCGTCGGTGGTGACCGTGATCGACGGCTACCAGATGGCGCGCCAGGGGCGCGCCGGCCCGGCGCTGGCCGCTGCCGGCCTGGGTTCGTTCTTTGCGGGCTGCGTGGGCACGCTGATCCTGGCAGCGTTTGCGCCGCCGCTGACCGAGCTGGCCTTCAAGTTCGGCCCGGCCGAGTATTTCTCGCTGATGGTGCTGGGCCTGATCGGTGCCGTGGTGCTGGCCTCGGGCTCGCTGCTCAAGGCCGTGGGCATGATCGTGCTGGGCCTGCTGCTGGGCCTGATCGGCACCGACGTGAACTCCGGCGTGGCGCGTTACAGCTTTGACATCCCCGAGCTGACCGACGGCATCGGCTTCATCGTGATTGCCATGGGCGTGTTCGGCTATGGCGAAATCATCATGAACCTGTCCAAGCCGGCGGAAGAGCGCGAGGTGTTCGCCGCCAAGGTCGAGGGCCCGTTCCCCACTGCCGCTGACTTCAAGAACATCATTCCCGCCGTGCTGCGCGGCACGGCCCTGGGCTCGTCGCTGGGCATCCTGCCGGGCGGCGGTGCGCTGCTGTCGGCTTTCGCGGCCTACACGATCGAAAAGAAGACCAAGCTCAAGCCCGGTGAAGTACCGTTCGGCAAAGGCAACATCCGCGGTGTGGCCGCCCCCGAGGCCGCCAACAACGCCGGTGCCCAGACCTCGTTCATCCCGCTGCTGACGCTGGGCATCCCGCCCAACGCCGTGATGGCGCTGATGGTGGGTGCGATGACCATTCACAACATCCAGCCGGGTCCGCAGGTCATGACCAGCAACCCCACGCTGTTCTGGGGCCTGATTGCGTCCATGTGGATTGGCAACCTGATGCTGATCGTGCTGAACCTGCCGCTGATCGGCATCTGGATCAAGTTCCTGACCATTCCCTACCGCTGGCTGTTCCCGGCCATCGTGCTGTTCTGCGCGATTGGCGTGTACTCCACGAACAACAACACCTGGGACATCTGGATGGTGGCGATCTTCGGCATCATTGGTTACGGCTTCATCAAGCTGGGCATGGAACCGGCGCCCTTGTTGCTGGGATTCATCCTGGGGCCCATGATGGAAGAAAACCTGCGCCGCGCGCTGCTGCTGTCACGCGGTGACTGGAGCGTGTTCGTCACCCGTCCGCTGTCGGCGGGCCTGCTGGGTGCGGCGGTGCTGCTGCTGGTGATCGTGCTGCTGCCGGCCGTGAAGAACAAGCGCGAGGACGTCTTCCACGAAGAAGACTGACGCCGCATTCGCGTTGAAGACGGCGCCTTCGGGCGCCGTTGTCATTTCCGGCGGCTGGCACAATGGCCGGCCAGAGGAACGCATGACAAATACCGCCTTTCGAACCCATCCGGAGCGGATGGCGCTGCACAACGAGATCCATGCACGGCCGCCAGAAGCCCTGAGCGCGCCGCTGGCGATCTCTCACACCGTGATGGTGTGCGACGCCGCCGAGCGTGATGCCAGCCGCGCCCACGTGGCGGCATTGCTGCGCGAGCACCACCTGCCGCTGCCCGACGCCACCTCCACCCATGTGCGCATGGACCTCGGCCCGTTCCGTCTGCGTTGGGAACTGCACACCGAATTTGTCACCTGGACGTTCACCCGCGCCATGGACGCCGAGGGCTTTGGCGAGCGGGAGCCGGCAACGGCGGCGGACGTGCTGCCCCAGGCCTGGGCCGGGGGGCTGCCCGGCCAATGCCTGGCACGCCTGCACCTGTGGGTGCTGCCCACGCAAAGCCTGGACACGGTCTCGCTGGTCAAGCACGTGCTGCACGAGGACACGCTGGTGGCGTCCACCGTGGCCGACGGCCATGGCGAGGTCTACACCGACTTCGCCGTACATGCCGACGGCTATTCGCGCATGGTGCTGCTGGCTGGCAGCATGACGCCCCGCCGCCTGGGCCGGCTGGTGCAGCAGCTGCTGGAGATCGACACCTACCGCATGGCGGCGCTGCTGGGCCTGCCCGCGGCACGCGAGGCCACCGCCGTGCTCGCTTATGCCGAGCGAGAGCTGGCCGCCCTGGCCGACGCCATTCGCACCGCCACGCGTGACGACGAACCCCAGCTGCTGGACCGGTTGACCAAGCTGGCCGGGCAGGTTGAAAGCCAGTACGCCTCCACCCATTCGCGCTTTTCGGCCAGCGCCGCTTACTTTGAGCTGGTGGACAGGCGTATTGCCGACATTGCCGAGTCGCGCCTGGCAGGCCTGCAGACCATTGGCGAATTCATGGACCGGCGCCTGTCGCCCGCGCGCAGCACCTGCCAGTGGGCCACCCGCCGCCAGGACGCGCTGTCCCAGCGCGTGTCGCGCATCAGCAACCTGCTGCGCACGCGGGTGGAGATCGAGCAGCAGCAAAGCAGCCAGGCCCTGCTGGGCGCCATGAACCGCCGCCAGGGCCTGCAGCTCAAGCTGCAGTCCACGGTGGAAGGCCTGTCGGTCGCGGCCATCACCTATTACATCGCCGGGCTGGTGAGCTACCTGGCCAAGGGGGCCCAGGCGCTGGGCTGGCCGTTCAGCGCCGAGTCCACGGCGGCATGCGCCATCCCGGTGGTGGTGCTGGGCGTGTGGTGGTCGTTGCGGCGCCTGCACAGCCGGGTGTTCCGCGATTGAGCCAGCCGCAACCGACGGCCACGCCGGGCAAGGGCCTGGCCACCGGCCTGGTGCTGGCCGCCGCCGGCGCCATCGCGTTCAGCGGCAAGGCCATCATCGTCAAGCTGGCTTACCGCCATGGCGTGGATGCCGTCACGCTCATCATGTTCCGCATGCTGTTTGCGCTGCCCATCTTTGCAGTCATGGCCTGGTGGGCCAGCCGGGGCCGCGAGCCGCTGACACGCAAAGACTGGCTGGGCGTGGTGGGCCTGGGAGTGACGGGTTACTACCTGTCCAGCTTTCTGGATTTTCTGGGGCTGCAATACGTCAGCGCATCCTTTGAGCGGCTGATCCTGTACCTCAACCCCACGCTGGTCATGTTGCTGGGCTGGGTGCTGTACAAGCGGCGCTTCACCCGCGTCCAGGTGGCGGGCATGGCCATCAGCTACCTGGGCGTGGTGCTGGTGTTTGGCCACGAGGTCGAACTGCAAGGCGGCCAGGCGGCTTGGGGTGCCGCGCTGATTTTTACCAGCGCCGTCACCTACGCGATCTACCTGGTGTACAGCGGCGAGCTGGTCAAGCGGCTGGGCTCACTGCGCCTGGTGGGGCTGGCCACGTCGGTCGCCTGCCTGTGCTGCCTGGCCCAGTTTGCGCTGTTGCGCCCGCTGGACGTGGCGCTGTCGGTGGCGCCGCAGGTGCTGTGGCTGTCGGTGCTGAATGCCACGCTGTGCACGGCCGTGCCGGTGCTGCTGGTGATGATGGCCATCGAGCGCATCGGCTCGTCGCTGGCTGCGCAGACCGGCATGGTCGGGCCGATGTCCACCATCCTCATGGGCGTGCTGATCCTGGGCGAGCCGTTCACGGCATGGGTAGCGGCGGGCTCGGCGCTGGTGATCGCCGGGATTTTCGTGTTCACGCGCGCGGGACGCTAGGCGCCGCACGCCCGATGCGCGCGGCATGACCGCAAGACCCGTGGCCAACGCGTGCGCGAATGCGTGCAGGTCATAAATCACTGAAAAATCCCTATAAAACCAAAGACTTCTTTTGGCACAATCGCGCCACCGCCTCTTTGCGAATGACGAAGCGGCGAAATGCAGAAAGAGGTACAGGGTGGTCACGAACATCAAAACGTTTTCAGCGCTGGTGCTGCTGGTGGTGGCGAATGCGCTGGCGCCGGCGGCAGCGCAGCAAACCGGTGCCGGCCGGGCGCCGGTGTCCATCTCGGGGGCTGTCAAGGCGATTGAGCTGCCCGCCGCCCCGGCGGGCATGGCCTGGTGGCGCATCGAGGAAATCGACGTGGCGGTGCCGGTCCCCGATGGCTGGAAGCAGCATCGCAAGGACGGCCCGTCGTTCCGGACCTTTGCCTTCAGCGACCAGCCGCTGGACAGAAACGGGCTTTTCGAGCGCGGCCTGACAGTGACCCTGCTGTGGCTGCCGCAGCTGCCCGCAGGCAGCGAAGCTCAGGCCACAGAAATCATGCTGCGCGGCCTGGCGGCGCAAATCCAGAAAAGCCCGGACAACAAGGTGCTGACCGGCACGCTGGAAGAAAAAAGCGGCAAGCGGGTCATGGTCATCCGCTATCGCAATGCGCCCAGCGGCATTCCACCGATCATTGTTCACACCATGTTCATTGGTGACCCCAGGACCGGTCTGGTCTACCAGATCATCTATGAAGGGCCCGAAGCCACATGGGAGGACAACTGGAAGATTGGTGAGCAGATACTCAAGCGCGTGTATGTGGCGTTTCAGGCGGGGTGACGTACTACTGCAACTTCAGCTGCGCTACGTCGCTACACAGGAAATCCGATGACTCACCCTCTCAATTTGAAATGGATGCGCTGGATCGCAGCGTGTGCGTATGTGCTGCTGACCACGTTGGCGGGCTGCGCTAGTGCCAGTGACAACACACCGGCGCATCTGCGGTTCGGTGCGGGCCCGTTGCCGGGCGATGCGCAGATGTACAGCTTTGGCGTTGTACAGGACCCAGCGTACTTTGAGTCCCACATAGAACATGCGCAGCGGTACTACGGGACGGTCCCGAAAGATCGAATTTGGTCCATCACGCGCGCAGGCAGCGCCCCGGCCACGATGGGTGGTCTGCGTCTGTACTACCCGTTGAGTGTTCGCTGGCAGCTGAAGGATGGCCGCCAGTTCATCCTCGAAGACATCGACATCGCGGCCATCATGCGGGACTACTTCAAGACGAACACGATCTTGTTGCAGCACCAGAGGGAAGGGCGTGAGCGTATTCACGGGGACTACAACCCATCGCTAGTTCATGAGATCCGCGACGACAGTCTGGTCATCAAGTGGTTGTTGACGATCAACAAAACGCCAATGGCGATTCGTTTGGGACCTCAGGGCGTCAACACAAAGCTGCAGTTGGTTGACGAAGAAATCCCTGTCATCACCCTCAAAGGCAACCCCACCAGCGGCATCGATTTCAGCAAGCGGTGGGAAACCCGCAACTTCTCCAGACCAGTCATCGTTCCAGCGCCCTTGATGACGCTGAAACGCGCCGCAGACGTCTGAAAGCGGCAATCTTGGAACAAGGAGCGCAAATGATTCACCCTGTCAAATCCGCATGGACGCGCTGGATCGCAGCATGGGCATACGTGCTGCTCACCACGTTGACGGGCTGCGCAAGCGCCGGTGACAGCACACCGGCGCATCTGCGATTTGGTACTGGGCCGTTGCCGGGCGATGCGCAGATGTACAGCGCGGGCAGCGTTCAGGACCGCGATTACTACCTGAGCAACATCGAGCATGCCCAAGACTATTTCGGGCTGTTTCCCGCAGTCCGTTCATGGGAAGACATCGGCCCGGTTCGGGCGCCAGCCATGCTGGGCGGATTGCGCCTGTACTACCCGTTGAGTGTTCGCTGGCAGCTGAAGGATGGCCGCCAGTTCATCCTCGAAGACATCGACATCGCGGCCATCATGCGGGACTACTTCAAGACGAACACGATCTTGTTGCAGCACCAGAGGGAAGGGCGTGAGCGTATTCACGGGGACTACAACCCATCGCTAGTTCATGAGATCCGCGACGACAGTCTGGTCATCAAGTGGTTGTTGACGATCAACAAAACGCCAATGGCGATTCGTTTGGGACCTCAGGGCGTCAACACAAAGCTGCAGTTGGTTGACGAAGAAATCCCTGTCATCACCCTCAAAGGCAACCCCACCAGCGGCATCGATTTCAGCAAGCGGTGGGAAACCCGCAATTTCTCTAAATAAGACTTCGCCATGCCGCAAACCGCTCCCCCCTACCTGGCCCCATCGCTGCGCGACGAAGGCTTTATTGGCGTTACGGGAACGACGCCCTACCGGGCGCCCACCCCTGAACAGCTCGACACACTTCGGCAAATCTACGAAGACGGGCACAACCCTGTGGTGTCCCACCGGATACCCGATGGCGCGATCGTGCTGAGCTTCCATTTCGATGGCACGCAGAATGGCTTGTATCCACCGTCTGGTGAATCCGTTACGAACGTAGTGGAACTGGCAAACTTGATGCGGGTGGCGAATGGACGGGACAACACCTTCTACTACTCCGGCATAGGTGCCCAAACGCTGCCCAGTGGCACGCTGGACGCCAACGGGCGCCCGGCACCCGGCTCCAGCGCAAGCAACTGGGATTCCACGCCGTTTCGGGCGGGAGCGATTGGAAGCGGTATCGTGCAACAGGCGGTCGAAGACCTGGAGCGCCGCGTCAACGCCATCCGCGCCGTCAACCCCGACGCCGACATCCGCATCGTGACCACGGGCCACAGCCGTGGCAATGCGCAGGCGAACGAATTCACCCATCAAATCAACGAGCGCGGCATCCCCGGCCTGTTCGAGCCTGGTCAGGCGAGCGTGGACCACGCGATCCGGTTCGACCCGGTGAACATGACAAACGGGCAACTGCGCTCGGACGTACCGGGCAACGTCGTGCAAGGCGCAACCGTGCTGCCGTCCATGGACGAGCGGCGCACCATCATGCCGCCCATGCCTCAAGGGCCGGAGGCCAACCTTGTCGGTATGCCTGGCCCCCACTCGGGTGGGGCGGGCAGCTTCAACCAGCGGGGCGTGGGGGCGATTGGGCTGTCTGTAGCGCGCAACGCCCTGGAAGCTGCGGGCGTACCGATTGCCCCCATCCCCGACCACCTGCAGCCCGACTGGGACCAGATGTGGATGCACGACTCGTCGCTGGACAACTACGGCAACCAGATATGGCCGACCCTGAATGACCGGTACTATGAGGGATCGAGCCGGACGGACCCCTCGTTCACGCAGGTCATCCGAGACGGGGTGCCGTTCGTTCCGTCGGCCAACAACGGCAATGCGGGCGAGGCATTCGATTACCGGGTGCCCGCCGACCCTGCGCGTCCTGACGGTGAACAACTGACGGTGCGCGAAATTGTCGGTGGCAACGGCGTCAGCCAGGTCACCATACTGAATGCCCAGGGCGAGGTTATGCTGGCGGGGCAGCCAGGTGACCTGATCAACCGCGACCCACAGACCGGCCGCATCACCGTAACGGACAGCGCAGGCAAACAAACCGGTGAATACATCCCCCAGCCCGCCGCCAGCAGCACGCCGCCCCCGCCGCCGCCACAACCTCCTCCTCCGCCTGACGCCGACACCCCAGACGGTGGCGCAGGCGAAGCAGAAACGAACCTGGGCGGCGACACCGGCGATACGCCTGCCCCCGTCATCACCACGCTGCGGGTCAACCACAACACCGTCTTCACGCTGAACGCAGACGGCGACATCCTCAGCGAGGCGACCACGCTGGGCAACGGGTACACACAGATACGCGACATCTACGGGGAAGTCACGTACACGGACGGACGGGGCAACGGCTACTCCGCGCAGGAATACGCAGCCCAACTGCTGGGCGACGGGGGCGGCGACACTGACGACGGAACGGCCGACGTCGAGCATGTGACAGACACCAGAGCAGGAAGCATCGTGGGCCACAGCCTGGCCATACTGCAAACGCTGCAAAGCCTGGGGAACTTCAACGACCTGAGTAGCGCGCAGCAACTGGTCGCGCTCGCCGGCGCGTACAACGTGGCCACGAGCTGGACCGGCGCAGCCATGCCGGCGATCCCACCGAACGTGCTGAGCGTGCTGAACTTCGCAGCCGCGCTGCAGACAGGCGACGCGGGCGCCGTCCTGGGCAGCG